>NZ_JAFKOK010000005.1 GCF_017303295.1 Rhodobacter sp. NTK016B
ACTGCGACCTAAGTCGTGGGAGAGTAGGTCACCGCCAAACCTGATAAGAAACAGATAAACCTCATTCTAATATACGATGACAACGAGCGGACACACCTTGGCGCGGGGTGGAGCAGCCCGGTAGCTCGTCAGGCTCATAACCTGAAGGTCGTAGGTTCAAATCCTACCCCCGCAACCAAAAAAAATATATCAAATGTTTGCAAAGCGCCCCCTGGGGCGCTTTTTGCATTCACACCCATACATCAACACCAAACCAGAAAACTGCACCCTTACGCATACGCGGGCAGCGACAGGCAACCGCGTGCGAGGACGCGTGGATCACAGGGCACCAGAACCAGTTGCCGCGAAATTACCTAACCGATCGGTATCGGAGTAAGCGTCCGGTGTGACCGCGCTGCCGCGGGATGGTGCCGGTTAGTGTCCAGCAAGGTTAGTGGACACGAAGGTGCACGCGTTGCGCGGCGGACGAGGTGGCTGTGGACGGATGAAGAGTAGCCGTCGATCTGTCAGCAGACGACGGCGGTAGAGCGACGGTGAGATGGTCTTTACGGGAATGCCAGTTGATTGCCTCAAGGGCTTACCCGAGACAATCACTGCGGCGTTTCCTCGTGCCGCTGTCCGGACCGGTACCGTCCATCTTGTTCGTCATAATGCGAGATTCTACGCTTGGAAGGACTGCAAGTTCGTGCCTGTTGATCTGCACCCGATCTACAGGTCTCTCGCTGCCGAACAGCCCGCTGGGCGGCTCGATGCGTTCCAGGTAAAATGCGCTGGTAGATATCGGTCCATCGCCCCGGGCCGGCGCCGGGCTTGGCAGGAGATGATCCCGTTCTTCGCCTGCGATTAGTGCGTACAATACCAATGTGTCCACTGACCGTGAAGCGGCCTCGCAGCGCTGCCTCGTTCTGGAAACCGGCAACGAATGCGTCCGCTTCAAGGCCAGCAGCTGATCCGGCACTCGCGAAAAAAAGTAAGCCAGCAATGCCTCGACCCGGCGATGGCCCGCTCAGCATTAATCATATGTATGTCATCCCGACAAAAAAACCGGCACACGTCGGGGTAGAAACCAACAGGCGGTTCTCACAGGCGACATATGACCAGCGACACGCAACACTCCCCGCTTCCTCGGCATCTTCGCCAGATTGTGGAAGCGATGGCCGGCAGGGTCGTCATTGTTGATGCGGCGCTTCGCATCACCTGGGCTAACCGCGCATGGGAGGAGCGGACCGGCTGGTCGCTCGGAAAAGCACGGGGTCGGGAGTTGGTGCGTCTTGTCTGGGACGCGCAGGCCGAAGAGATCGCGACGATCACTGCCGCCATGGCCCGCGGAGAGGCCTGTCAGTGCGAGACACTCAGCCGTGACGCAACCGGAGAGCGGCACCCGGTCGAAGTCAGACTTGTACCGCTACAGGGTGACAACGGCGCGGTATCGGGCTTTGCCGTGCTCGACACCGACATCCCGGCGCGGACGGATCACCCGGCTCACGCCGAGCACCTTCTGAACGAGGCCGAGCGGGCCCGGGCGCAGCTGGCCAATGCCATAGAAGCGCTGCCCGACGGGGTGCTGGTGTGGGATGATCGCAACCGGCTGGTGATGGCCAATTCCGCTTACCGGCGCATGTATCCGCTTCTGGCCGATGTGCTGGTGCCCGGCGTCGCCTTCGGTCACGTGCTGGCCATAGGCGTGGAGAGGAACGTCTATCCCAATGCCAGCGGTCGCGAACAAGCGTGGCTGGCGGAACAGCACGCGCTTTTCATCAAGGGTAACGTGGGCGAAGTGCGCCTTGCCGACGGACGCTGGATACGGCGACTGGATCTGCGCACCGCCGATGGCGGTTGCATCACGGTGCGCATCGAAACCACGGAACGTCACCGGCATCTGGACGCGCTGGACGCAGCCAACCGGGACCTGGCAGAGGCGCGCCAAACGCTGAACCAGATCATCGAAAGCACCGATGTCGGCACCTGGGACTGGAGCGTCGACGATGGCATCGAGCGCACCGGCGGGCGCTATGCGCAGATGCTGGGGTACGCGCCCGATGAACTTAGCCAAACCCTGACAAGCGCGTTCACGGAACTGGCGCATCCCGACGATCTGGCCCGGATCATCGCCACCGAGGAAAGAGATTTGGCGCCGCCCGCGGATGGCATCGAGAAGATGCGCGAACATTACGTGCGCATGCGGCGCAAGGACGGAAGCTGGGCCTGGATCCTGTCGCGCGCTTCGGTCACCGAACGCTTTCCGGACGGCCGGTTCCGACGGTTGGTCGGCATTCACATCGACGTGACGCGGCGCAAGCAACTGGAAGACGAAGTCGCCGCCAGCCGAACGTTTCTGAACGGGGTGATGGATGCCTCGATGTCGGCCATCGTGGTGACCGACCGCGACGGGCTGATCACCTACGCAAATGCCGAAGCCGGGCGCATTCTGGGCGTCGACCACCGCGATCTTGAGGGGGCTGATGCCATTTCCTGGGAACTGACCGAGCCTGACGGCTCGCCGATGCCGGTCTCCTCGTATCCGCTGCGCCGTGCCCTGACCAAGGGTGAAACCGTGCGTGGCATACGCATCGGGATCATCCGGGCGGACGGATCCCGATGCACCTTGTCGGTGAATGTGGCGCCGCACAGCACTGCACCGGCGGCGGATGCTCCGGCCCGTTTCATCATGTCCTTTGCCGACATAACCGACGACCTCGCCAAAGCGGTGCGGCTGGAGCAGGCCCTTGAGCAGGCGCAGGCGGCAAACCGGTCGAAATCGACCTTTCTGGCCAACATGAGCCATGAGATCCGCACCCCGCTGAACGGCGTCCTCGGCATGGCCGAGCTGCTGGACGAGAGGATCACGACGCCGCCCGAGAAAAGCATGATCGGCACCATCCGTCAGTCGGGCGAGCTCTTGCTGAACGTGCTCAACGAGATCCTCGACATGTCGAAGATCGAGGCAGGCAAGATGACTGTCGAGGCCATTGCCTTTGTCCCCGCGGATATTGCCCGCCAGATTGAACCGATGCACAGCCTGCGCGCGCAGGAAAAGGGTTTGCTCCTGGAGGTCTCGACCAGCCCGGGGGCAGAACGTGCCCGTCTGGGTGATCCGTTCCGCATCCAGCAGATATTGAACAACCTGCTCAGCAATGCCGTCAAATTCACAGAACGCGGCTCGGTGGCGCTGTCAATTTCTGGCTCGGACGATACGCCGCTGACGATCGAGGTCCTGGACACCGGGATCGGCATGACACCTGAGCAGGTCGGCCGCGTCTTCGAGAATTTTGAGCAGGCCGAGAGCGGCACCATGCGGCGCTTCGGTGGCACCGGGCTGGGCATGACCATCGTGCGTAGTCTGATCAGCCTCATGGGCGGCCAGATCGCGATCTCAAGCAAGCCCGACGCCGGAACGCGTGTGGAGATTTCTCTCCCGCTGCCGCTGGCCGAGGAAGCGCCGGCAGCGCATGTCCGCGTGGCTGACGCGATCACGTCGAACTCGTTGGTGGGGTTCAGGCTTCTCGTTGCTGATGATTCCATCACCAACCGGATAGTGCTGAGCGAGATGCTCAAGGCCAGCGGCGCGATGGTCGTGATGGTGACCGACGGCGTCGAGGCTGTGAAAGAATGGCGACGGATGGTAGAGGCCGATATTCCCGCCGATCTGCTGCTGTTAGATATCTCCATGCCGGTAATGGACGGAATCGATGCCCTGGCGGCGATCCGCGCGACGGGTGGCGCCGGACTTTGCGTTCCTGCCGTTGCGGTTACCGCCAATGCGATGGCCCACCAGGTCCAGGAATACCTGACCGCGGGTTTCGCCGCGCACGTGTCGAAGCCGTTCCGTCGTCCCGATCTGCTCGCGGCCATTACTTCTGTGCTGAAGCGCGGGTGACAACAGGATCGACAATGGATTCAAGGCGCCTTGCCTGCGCCCCGGGTCATCCATCAGTTGAAACGCGGGTCTTTGGGTCGATAATCGTCGGTTTCGGGCGTGGCAAGCGCGCCGGGTGCGGTGCCATCTGGAAGGCATTGTTGCGTAACTGAGGCGGGAAGCGTGACATCCCCTTTCCCCATTGGGCTCAGGCCACGAGAACGATCTCGGCGGTTCTAATGGCATTGAAGCGGTTGATGAGGCTGACGCGGATCGGGATGATGGCGGTGTGGCAAAGACAGGTGTCCGCAGAGAGGCCATTCAACTTGCAGAGTGCTCGGGCGGCTCGTTCTCTTGGAGGGCGTTGTGGGCCGAGTGCAGCGAGCAGCGAAAAATGGGTTTGCCGAGGAGTTTCTGCAAGTTTGCCGGTCGGGGTTCAAGCTTCGCGGACTAGTGGCAAACCTCTGTAATTCCTTACGCAAACTATCTCTGACCGGCTGTTCCTACCTGTTCCGCTTTTCTGCAAGCATTGTTGTCAACGCACATCGTAGCGCGCCACGAAATCCTTGCAGAGCTTGACACGGAAACTTGCAGCAGGCGCGCTGCGGCACGTTCGCGATCGCTACCTTCTCCCCCTGATTAGGGCGCACTGACCGTCATGATCGATCCGAATGATCTCGAACGGCTCAATCCTGCAGATGTGCTGCACCGCGCGAAATACCCCGAAGTGCTTAGAGTCACGATTGGTCCAGCAGTCGTCACCTAGGATCAACCCGTCAGGTGCCAAGCTCGTTGAGATCGCAGTCAGGGTGTCAATCGGCCTGCGAAGCCTCGCCGAAAAGGCAAAAGACACCGCTGACGCGCAGCGCAGATGGGTCCACTTGCCGCCAATCGCTGTACGCCTGTGCCGGTTCCTGATCCAAGCGAGCTGTTCAACAAACATGCCGCGGTCGCGCCTTCGAGTGGTTGGTTGGCCCCCTTGACGCGATCGATGCTGTCCGTCGTCAGATGATTTGGGACGCGGTCTTGATGACAGTTCTGGCCCAAAGCGGCCCTTCGACTGGCAAAGTAAAATTCGCCCCATCGTGTTGGTCGGGTGGATCTATCCCGACGCAACCATGAAATAATCTTGCGCTGTCGTTCTCAGCCTCAATCGCCGGGTCGAAAGCATCGCCAAGTCCTCTCGGGGACTGGGCCAAAACGAAGATGCCTAAAGCAACGTTTCAGGGACGGTGCAGCAAGCGGAAATTTGATTGACACGGGGCTCGGTGGCGTGCTTTTTTTGAAAATAGGAAATTTTCAATATGTGAAAAAATGTCAGATCAATCGTACAGTTTGAAAACCGTCGATCGCGCTTTTTCCCTGCTGCGGATCGTCGCGGATGCCCCGGCGCCGTTGAGCTTGTCAGACGTTGCAACACAGGCTGGGATCAACACGTCCAACGCCTTTCGATTTTTGAAGACGTTGGAGAAAAGCGGCCATGTCGTGCGCGATGCGCAGAAGCGGTATTCCGCCATCCAGGGCGGCGGCCGGGAGATCGGCCTGACGCGCGGCATCGAGATCATCGACCTGATCGCGGCGTCGCCCAGCCATGAGATGTCCGGATCGGATCTTGCGGCCTGTCTGTCCGTCGACGTGCCGCAAGTCGAGCGCGCGCTGGCGAAATTGTCCGCCGCCTCGCTGGTCGAGAACGATCCAGAGACAGGACATTGGCGCCTGTCGACCGGCATGATGCGCTTTTTCCGGCCGCTCTTGAACGATCAGCTTCTCGCCCGGTTCATCCGCCCGGTGATGCAGGACCTCAACAAAACCTTCGGCGAAACCGTCAGTTGGTTTGTGCCCCATGGTTTTGAGCAGGTCGTCGTCGAAGTGCTGCCAAGCACGCAGCCAATCCGGTACGTGCTCGAAACCGGTGCGCGCCAACCCGTTTACCTTGGTGCGGCAGGCAAGGCGCATATGGCCAGCCTGGATGCCGAGGTCGCCGAGGAGTTTCTGGCGACGTTGCAGCCTGTGCAACTGACGCGGTTCGAATTGGACAAGCCTGCCTTGCTCGACGAGCTGAAAAGGATCCGCTCACGCGGTTATGCCATATCAGACAGCGAGCGTGTCGAAGGCGCGGTCTCGGTGGCGATTGCGGTTTGTGACGCGAACCAGCGGCCCTTGGGCGTCATCAGCATCATGATGCCGAAATTCAGAACCTCGGCGACGGATATGCGCGTCATGGGGGAAACGCTTGCTGCGCGCGCAGCGGCACTTTTTGAAACTGGCGATCCAACCCTCGCCCGCTTGCAGGAACATACGCAGTGATACGTGATGCCGATGCCTTGTCGACCCTCATTGCTGACGTGCGCGCATGGGTGCGCGCGGTGGCTCATCCCAATGAGGATCGCGTTGCCGACTTGAACGAAGTCCCCGCGGATATCGTGTCGGACATGGCCGCCCGTGGCTATTTTGGATGGTCGATCCCGCAGGAATATGGCGGTCTTGGCCTCACGACCGAGGAATTGGTCATGATGGCCTTCGAGCTGTCGCAATGCGCCGTGGCCTTCCGGGCGCGCGTCGGCACCAACACCGGAATCGGGTCCGAGGCGTTGGTTGCGGATGGCACCGAAGAGCAAAAGCGCCGCTTTTTGCCGGAACTCGCAAGCGGACGGGCGACCGGATGCTTTGCCCTGACCGAGCCCGAGGCCGGGTCCGAGGCGACCGCCGTCACCACAAGCGCGCGCAAGGACGGCAGCGACTATGTCCTCAATGGGCTGAAGTGCTATATCACCAACGCGCCGATCGCGGATCTGTTCACCGTGATCGCGCGCACCGATCCCGACACACCCGGCGCCCGTGGGCTCAGCGCCTTTATCGTCGAACGCGGCATGAAGGGTCTGCGCACCAGCGATCCCTACACGATGATGGGACAGGCCGGATCCCCGGTTGGCGAGGTTATTCTGGAAGACTGTCGGGTGCCTGCCGCCAACTTGATCGGCGGGCAAGAGGGGCAGGGGTTCCGCACCACGATGCGCGTGCTCAACAAGCAGCGCATCCACCTGGCTGCGCTGTGTACGGGTCCGGCGATGCGGATGTTCGATATGGCCTTCGAGCATGCCGAGACGCGCCGCCAGTTCGGCAAGCCGATCGTCGACTTTCAGCTGGTTGCCGCGCTCTTGGCCGATTGCCAGACCGAGATCCACGCAGCCCGCGCCCTGGTTCAGGAAACGGCGCGCGCCCGTGACCGGGGCGAGGACATCGCGCTGCAAGCCTCGATCTGCAAGTACTTTGCCTCTGAGATGTGCGGGCGCGTGGCCGACCGTGCCGTGCAGGTCTTTGGCGGCGCTGGCTTTGTCGCGAACCACTCGTCGATCGAACGCTACTATCGCGACGTGCGGCTGTTCCGCCTGTACGAGGGGACCAGCCAGATCCATCAGTTGAATATCACCAAGCAGACACAGCGGTTGCGCGCGGCAGGTGCTGCATGACCACGCCAGCAAGCAAAATGCCGGACGACAGGCGCGATGCGCGGGCCATTGATACCCTTTTCCATCCGCGCGCCATCGCCATTGTGGGCGCGTCGGACAAGCCCGGTTCGGTTGGGCGTGACGTGGTCGAAAACTTGCTCGAAAAGGGCTATGACGGCGCGATCTATCCGGTGAATCCGCGGCTCGATACGCTGATGGGGCTAAAGACCTATCCGAGCCTGGAGGCGCTGCCCGGACAGGCGGATCTGGTGGCTATCGCGGTGCCGGCTCCGGCCACGGCCGCAGTCCTGCGTCAGGCTGGGCACCTTGGTATTCCCAACGCCATCATCTACGCGTCTGGCTTTGCCGAGGCGGGCCCTGAGGGGACGGCCCTGCAGGACGATCTGGCCGCCGCCGTGCGCGAGACCGGGCTGCGGGTGATCGGCCCCAACTGTCAGGGGCTGATGAACATAGCCGAGGGTATCCATATCGGCTTTGGGCCGCCCTACAAGCTGGACTACGTCAAAGGCTCTGTAGGTGTCGTGTCGCAATCGGGGGCTTTCGGCAACTCGTTGCTGATGGGCCTGTCGAGCGAGAAGGTCGGTGTGAGCGGCTATATCTCGACCGGGAACGAGGTCGGAACAACGGCGCTCGACATGGCCGAGGCGATGCTTGAAGACCCCGAAACGACGGTCATCGCCGGGTATATCGAGGGACTGCGCGATGCCGGCCGCCTGCCTGAGGTCGCGGTTCGCGCGCAGGAACTGGGCAAGCCGCTGGTCCTGTGGAAGGTCGGGCGCTCAAAGGCCGGTGCCAAGGCCGCCGCCTCGCATACCGCCTCGCTTGCGGGCGACGACACGCTCTATCGCGCCGCATTCCGGCAATACGGCATCGTGGATGTCGACGACATCGGTGAGATGGCCGACTGCGTGCGCGCGCTGACCACGGGACGTGCCGCCAAGGGACCGCGCGTCGGTGTTGTCACGGTGTCGGGCGGGGCCGGGGTGGCCATGGCCGACCGCGCCGAAGCCTTGGGGCTTGAGCTGGGTCAGTTCACGCCCGAGACGGTCACGGCCCTGCGTGCGGTGCTGCCCAAATTTGCAAGTTTCGCCAATCCGCTGGACGTCACGGCCAATGCCGTGATGGATCCTGCCGCGCTGGCGCGCACGCTGGAACTTGTCGCCGCCGATCCGGGCGTCGACATGTTGGCGCTGACCTTCGCGGGCGCGTCGGGCAGGGCCGGGGCCTCGATCGCCGAGGCTGTTTCGGCCATCCATGCCGCCACGGACCTGCCGATCGTGATCTCCTGGAACGCTCCGCGCGACCGCAACGCCGAGGCCTATGCCCGGCTTGAGGAGGTCGGCGTGCCCGTCTACGCCACACCGGCCCGCGCGATACGCGGGCTGGCGGCGATCTGGACCGCGCGGCAATCGCGCGCTCTGGCGGCCCCGGGCCCGAGGCCCTCCGCGCAACCCGCCCGACTGCTCAACGAGGTTGACTCGAAGCGCTGGCTGACTGGCACGGGCGTCTCGGCCCCGGCCGAATCCGTCGCGCAAAGCCGCGACGAGGCGGTCACGGCCGCCGGCGAGATCGGCTATCCGGTGGTGGCCAAGTTGCTCTCGGGCCAGTTGGATCACAAGTCCGACCTTGGCGGGGTCAAGGTAAACCTGATCGACGCCGCCGCCGTGGCCGAGGCCTTTGACGCACTGCGCGCGATCCCTGGCCCGTTGGACCTGCCCTTCGAGGGAGCTTTGGTGCAGCGCATGATCTCTGGCGGCGTCGAGATGATCCTCGGGGCGCGCGTCGATCCGTCGTTCGGGCCGATCATCATGGTCGGCGGTGGCGGCATCTTCGCCGAGGTCTTCGAGGATGTCGCCCTGCGGCTGGCCCCGGTGACCGAGGCCGAGGCCCGCGAGATGATCAACGAGACCCGCATTGCGCGCATCCTCAGAGGGATCCGGGGGAAGGAGCCGCACGACATCGACGCGCTGGCCCGCGCCATCGCGGGCCTGTCGCGCCGCATCGCGGAACCTGACGGCATCCTGCAGGAAATAGAGATAAACCCGGTTTTCGTCATGGAGCCGGGTGGAGGCGTCATCGCAGGTGACTGCGTCACCCGCGTGGCGGAAGGAGCGAAGTCCACACACTGATCCGGCATCAATTTCAGGGAGGAATACATGCCATTCTTCAAGACAACCACCAAGACCGCCACCGCGCTGGCTCTCGGGCTTTCACTGGTGGCCGGAGCGGCTTGGGCCGAATATCCCGAACGCGCCGTCACCGCTATCGTGCCGTTCCCGGCCGGCGGATCAACCGATACGATGGGCCGCGCCGCGGCCGAGGTGATGTCGGGAATCCTTGGGACTGACATCGCGGTCACCAATGTCGGCGGCGGCGCAGGCACCGTGGGAACCGCGCAGATCGCCCGTGCGCGTGCGGATGGCTACACGATCGGCGTGATCCCGGCCGCGCCGCTCATCAACCAGCCGCACATGCGCGAGACGCCCTACGGGCTGGAAGATTTCACCTATATCTGCGGGCTTTTTCACTCGCCGCAGGCCCTGGCGCTGGCCCCTGACTCGCCGTTTTCGAGCCTCGCCGAGGTCGTTGACTACGCGCGCGCCAATCCCGGCCAACTGACTTATGGCTCGCCCGGCCCCGGCTCGCTGCCGCATCTCGCGATGGAGCAGTTCCTTGATGAAGTCGGTGTCGAGATCTCGCATGTGCCGTTCCAGGGCGACGGACCCGGCGTCACGGCGCTGATGGGCGGCCATATCGACATGTATATGGCGATCTTTTCGAACGTGCCGCGCTACGAGTTGAACGCAGTGGCGATCTTTGCTGATGAACGCGTCGCCGCCGCGCCGGACGTTCCGACCTCAATCGAGGAAGGCTTCACCACAACGGCAAGCTGGTGGGGCGGATTGTTCGGCCCGGCCAACATGCCCGAGGACGTACGCGCCACACTGGAAGACGCCTGCCAGCAGACCGCCGAAAGCCCCGAGTTCACCGAAATCCTTGGCAATCTGGGCTCGTTCCCGCGCTTCCTGAGCTCGGAAGCTGTCCACGAAGCGGTGATGCAGGGTTCGGAAACCAACGGCGCGATCCTTGAGCGCGTTCTGAACTGAGCGATGGGTGCCGTGCAGAGAGACCATGAAAGCATCATTGGGGGAGTGGCCGTTCTCGGCCTCTCCGCCCTTTTGTATTCCCAGGTGATGCCGGGACAATTCGACGGGGTTGCGCTGGCGCGCAATCCGATGACGGTCCCGCGCTTTCTGCTGGCGCTTTTCGCTCTGGGCGGGGCTTACCTGCTGGTGCGCGGACTTGTGTCGCGCGCCGGAACCACATGGCCCGCGGTTGCCTGGCGCAAGGTCCTGGCCATCGCTGTGCTGGCGGCCGCCTATTTCTGGGCGTTCGATCCGATTGGCTTCATCCCTGCGACACTGGTGTTGCTGCCGCTCGCCTTTCTGTCGTTGGGCTATCGCAACCCTTTGGTCATCGCCGCGGTGACGCTGATCACCGCACCGCTTCTTTGGTATGTCTTTGCCGAGGGCTTTTCGATCCGCCCGCCCGGCTTTGGCATGGATGACCTTCTGCGTGCGCTGGGGGGGATGTAATGGACGCCTTTCTGCACGCGCTCGGAGCACTGGCTGATCCGCTCATTCTGCTGATCCTCTTGGGTGGCACCGCTGCGGGTATCCTGATTGGCGCCATGCCCGGGCTTGGCTCCGTGCTGGCGATTACGCTGGCGCTGCCGCTGACCTTCGTCATGGGCCCCGAGCCATCAATCGCACTGCTTCTGGGGCTATATGCGGGTTCGGTCTATGGCGGCTCGCTTTCGGCCATCCTGATCAACACTCCCGGCACCCCGCAGGCCGCTGCAACCGTGCTCGACGGCTATCCGATGATGCGCCAGGGCAAGGGCGACGTTGCCTTGGGCTGGGCCACCGTGGCCTCGACTGTGGGCGGCGTGTTTTCGGTCGCTGTGCTGATCGTTGCCGCCCCCATGCTGGCGCGGCTGGGGCTGGAATTCGGGCCGGTCGAGTATTTCGCCCTGGGCATCTTTGCGCTGACCTGCGTTGTCAGCGTGTCGCGCGACGACCTGGCGAAGGGGCTTCTGGCCTGTTTGCTGGGCCTTCTGGCCGCAACCATCGGGCAAGACCCGCTGACCGGTGACGTTCGGCTGCATTTCGGAAACTTCAACCTGATGGCGGGGATCGCGTTGGTGCCCTTCCTTGTTGGCCTCTTTGCGTTGTCCGAGGTGTTCTGGCGCGTGGGCGAGGATGTCCACCCGGATGATCGCCCGATTGGCAAGACCGGCTTTCGTTTGCCGCCGCTGCGCGACATGCTGAGCCGCTGGCGCGTGTTCGGAAAGTCGGCAACGATCGGAACCTTGATCGGGACCCTGCCGGGCGTTGGCGCGACGGCCTCGTCCATGGTCAGCTATGCCGAAGCGCGCCGCTCGTCGCCCAACCGCGCGAATTTCGGCAAGGGCGAGCCAGACGGCGTCATCGCCTCGGAAACCGCCAACAACGCGGTCACCGGCGGCGCGCTGGTGCCAACCTTGGCGCTGGGCATTCCGGGCGATCCGATTACGGCGGTCATGCTGGGCGCGCTCATCATCCAGGGCATCACCCCGGGGCCGCGCCTGTTTGTCGAGAACGGCGACCTGATGGCGTTCATCTTCCTGGCCCTGCTGATCGTGAACCTGTTGCTTCTGGGTCTGGGGGCGATCATGTGCGTGCTCTTTGCCCGCGCGATCCGCGCGCCCGAGCCGGTCTTGATGGGGCTGATCCTGGTGTTGTTGGCGATTGGCACCTTCTCGGTCAACAACAACGGCTTTGATCTGATGGTGATGCTTTTGGCGGGGCTCGTCGGGTTTGGCATGCGTCTGCTCAGGTTCCCGCTTGCCCCGGTGGTGATCGGCTTTGTCCTGGGTCCGATGATTGAACAAAGCCTGCGGCAAGGCCTGTTGATCTCGCGCGGGGATCCGGTGGTGTTCTTCAGTAAACCGATCGCGCTGTTCTTCTTTGTGGCTTCTGCGCTGTTCCTGCTTTGGTCGGGCTGGCGCCACTGGAATGAACGCCGCGATACCAGAACCGAAGAGACAGACGCATGAAAGCTTTCCGTATCGAGGCTGAAGGCAAGCTGGGACGCGGCGCCGTGGTCGACATGCCACTTGACGCGCTGGACCCCGGCTCGGTGCTGATCCGGGTGCATTACGCGGGCATCAATTACAAGGACGCGCTGGCAGGGCTGGCGGGCGCGCCCATTGTGCGCCGCTATCCCTGCAACGGCGGCATCGACGCGGCAGGCGTGGTCGAAGCGTCGGAGGATCCGCGCTATGCGCCGGGCGATCGCGTGGTCTGCCATGGGCGCGGGATCGGCGTCAGCCACGACGGTGGGCTGGCCGAGCTTCTACGCGTTCCGGGGGACTGGCTGCTGCCGCTGGCCGCACCGCTGTCGCCGAAGGCCGCCGCGACGCTCGGCGTCGCGGGCTATTCCGCCGCTCTTGCCGTGGACCGGCTGCAGGCGCTGGGAGTCAAACCCGGCGAGCTGCCGGTCGCCGTGAGCGGCGCGACCGGCGGTGTTGGGGCCTTCAGCGTTGCGATGCTGGCCGGTCTCGGCTTCAAGGTCACTGCGATCAGTTCAAAGCCCGGGGCCGAGACATGGCTCACCGCCTTGGGTGCGACGGATGTCTGTGCGCCGGGCGATCTGGACGACAAGCCGCTGTCGCGCGCGCGCTGGTGCGGTGGGATTGATGCGGCAGGCGGGCCGGTGCTGGCAAAGATGCTGGCAGCCTGCGACAAGGACGGTGTCATCGCCAACATGGGCAATGCCGCCGGGGTCGAGTTGGAGACCACGGTTTTGCCTTTCATTCTGCGCGGTGTCACGCTGAGCGGTATCAACGCCGACAACAGCATGGAGACGCGGCGGCGTATCTGGGCGCGCATGGCAGGCGACTTGATGCCCGTCGGGCTGGACGATTGGGCCACAACCATCACTCTTGACGAAATTCTGCCCGCCATGCAGCGCATGCTCGACAACCAAGCCACTGGGCGCACCATTGTCGCTCTGCCCGCGGCGGTCGCATCGATATGACCGAGCCGCTCTTCACTTTCGCCATCATCGCCGACACCCACCTGAACCCGCGCGACGGTGAAAGCGGTTCACCGTGGCGCACCAACGCCGCGGCCAACGCCCGCGCGCGTTGGGCAGTGGCAGCACTCAACGGGGACAAGCCGGATTTCGTTCTGCATCTGGGCGATCTCGTGCATCCGATTCCGGCGCAGGCCGGGTTTTCCGATGCGGCGGCGCAGTTTCATGCGATCTTCGGAGGGTTGAAGGTACCGCTCCATTGTTTGCCCGGGAACCACGATATCGGCGACAAGCCCGGCGACTGGATGCCCGCCCACACCGTGACCTCCGAGGCGCTGGCAACCTGGCAAGAGACATTCGGGCCGCTCTGGCAGATCGTTGACCATCAGGACTGCCGCTTCGTTCTGCATTGCAACCCGTTGCTTGGCTCAGGCCTGCCCGAGGACGAGGCGCAATGGCAATGGCTGGACGAGACGCTGAGTGCTTCGGCGGGAAAACGCGTGTTCTTTGCCACGCATTACCCGCTGTTCCTGACGGACCTCGAGGAACCCGAGCACTACGACAACCTCGCCAACCCGGCGCGCGAGCGGTTGCGCCGCCTGTTGCTCGATCACAAGGTCGAGGCGGTTTTTGCCGCGCATGTGCATACCATCTTCCATACGCGCCTGGCGGCGGGTGGCCCGTTCCAGCATGTTGTCCCCACGCTCTCGGCCTTGCGGCCCGACTACAGCTACCTGTTCAAGGCACCGCAGTTGCCAGAGCATGAATTCGGTCGCAACGACGCACAGAAACTTGGCTATTACCTGTGCGAGGTTTTCGAGCACGGGTACCGGCTGCGCTTTCGACGCTCTGATGGCGCAGAGTTGGGCGACCCCCGGCTGGAATTCGAGCCCGAGCCGCATCGTGCCTATCGACAGCCGCTGTTCGAGCGGCCGATCGGTGTTGATCTACGGCAAGGCTGGGCGCAAACGGTGGCGATTCCCTATTCCGGCGTGGTGGACGAATTCCGCCGTAAATATGTGCACAACGACTACCTGCTCGTGGCACTGCAGGAAGCAGGTCTGCGCAACCTGCGCGTGCCGATCGACGATTGGCTAGATCCCCTCACGCGAGAACGGATGCGTGATTTTGCGGCATTGGGGCATCGCTTTCGGCTGTTCACGATCGATGCACCCTCGGAGTCGGTGGTCAGCACGCTCAGGCAAGCCGAAGGCGTGTTCGCCTCGCTTGAGGTAATCGGTCGGCCCGAACGTCTTTCTGGCCTGCTGCGCAGCTGGCGCGCCGCCATGCCAGAGTTGCCGCTCTTCGCCGCGCGCATGTGGACATCGTCGGACCTGCCGGCCGAGGCAGTAAGCTTCTCTCATGCCATCGGCCACGGGTTCCATCCCCATGAACATGCGCTGATGGCCGAGGCCGCTCTGCTGGCCGATGGGCTGACCTTGTATATTGGACCGGAGGTCGAACCTGCACGGGCGCTGGCCGACTTGCCTGACCTTCCAAGCGCTTTGATGGTATATCTGACGCTCACCGACCCCAACCCTGCAAGGTTGCGTTCTGATGGCACTGCCCAGGCCGCCCGCGTGATGGACGCGTTGGGCGCATTGCCAAAGGGCGCGACCCTGATGCTTGACATGCTCGAAGATCACGATCGCGGATACTTTCCGCGCGTCGGTCTCTATGACACCCGCTTTAACCCTCGGGCACTAGCACTCTGCCTTTCACAGACCGAATTGAGCGACTGATATCCTCTTGGCCTTGAAGGCAGTGCCAACGCGTATTCGGTTCGCTGCGAGATAGCGTCGCGCGCGGCTTCGCCGACGAGGGCCATGATTCCGAAGGTCAAGTCGTTGGCCTCGGGCATGTCGACGCCGAAGAAGTGCGCGCCGCTGTCTCGCATAATCAGCAAAGGTCGGAAAACTCTCTCAGACAGTGGCCAGTATGCGGGCAGTGACGCAAAGCGCGTCGAACGTCCGCCCGTAGGTGAAGCAGAGAGTCTATGCTCAGCCAAGACGCACGAGTGTGCCGTTTCCCACGTGCTAGGGTCAGGATGCATTGATTTTCAACGCGCTGCGTGATTCACGGCTTGGAAAACGGAGCGGTGATATGAGCGACCTGTACTGGCTGACCAGCGAGCAGATGGCTAAGCTTGCCCCTTTCTTCCCCAAGTCCCACGGCAAGCCTCGGGTCGATGACAGACGCGTCTTGAGCGGGATTATCCTCCTCAATCGCAATGGCTTGCGCTGGCGCGACGCGCCCGAAGCCTACGGACCTCGCAAGACGCTGTGCAGCCGGTGGAAGCGTTGGGGTGAGAAAGGCATCTCCGCCAGGATGATGGCTGGGTTGGCGGCCGAACACGGCGAGCAGAAGACCGTGATGATCGACGTGAGCAAGCGAACGCCATGCGTTCGAGTGAGCCTGCGCAAGTATCTGAAGGCGCACCGCACAGCGACCAGCATGGCCGCGAAAAAGGGGGGGGCGTGGCCGTCTGATAGGTCGCACCAAAGGCGGCATGAACACCAAGTTGCACGCCATCTGCGACAGCAAGGGTCGGCCGCTCAACCTGTTCGTCACCGCAGGGCCGGTTAGCGATTACATCGGCACGCGGGCGCTGCTCGGCACCCTACCAAAGGTCGACTGGCTGCTCGGGGATCGCGGCTACGACGCCGACTGGTTCAGAGACGCGTTGAAAGACAAAGGGATACGCGCCTGCATCCCCGGCGGAAAGCAACGCAAGACCCCGGTCACATACGACAAGCGCCGATACAAGCGGCGCAACGCCCCTCTCGGGACATTGCTGCGCAATACCCTGCCGGGCAGCGATGCGAAATCATGTTCGGCAGGCTCAAGGACTGGCGGCGGGTGGCGACACGCTACGATCGCTGTCCCATGGTGTTCCTCTCCACCATCGCCCTCGCAGCGGTCGTCATCTACTGGTTAGGAATCCTGACCCTAGGGAGGAACCAACCAATGGCACGGTGGGCGAGCTTCGGCTTCTGCGAAGCCAGGACCGGTCGCCGCCCGCCCGTTGTGTGCATGGCTTTTGATCGGGGCTTATGGCCAACTAAATTCTGCGCCTGAACGCGTCCGCGATGGAATCGCAATCGATGGCGACGAGCGTGCGGAACATTTGGTTTGACGCGGTCGTTTAGGCAAGCGGGGGTCTGCTCGCCGGTAATAGCGCGGGACCGACGGCCCCAAAGGCCTCTTTGCGAACTGAACTCGGTGTCTCGCCGTATGCAGCTCGAAAGGACCGACTGAAGCTGGCATGCGTGCCAAAGCCCGTGGCAAATGCGATCTCGGTTACCGTCAGGGCCGTCGAGTGCAGAAGGTCGCGCGCGTGCGACAGTCTGGTCCGCAAATACAGGGCTGACGGTGTTTGACCTGTCAGGCGAAGGCAGCGACCGCGCAGGGCTTTGCCGCTGAGGCCAAGGCTGTCCGCGATAGCGCCGATGCCGAGCGGATGATCGAGGTGGGCCAGCATCAAGTGGCGCATTGCCCGCAAAACCGGATCGTCATTACCTCTTACGCTTTGCGGATCGGCAGAGGGCCGGATTGACCCATGCGCCATATCCTCGGCCACCGCCTCGGCGAAAGCGGGCGACACTTGCCCCGAGATCCAGGCCAGCATTGCGTCGCCCGTTGCCGTTCCGCCCGCCGCCGACAGAATCCGCCCGTCCAGCGCGTAGATACCGTCATCGACCGCGATCTCTGGGAACGCGGCGCGCAGTTCGGCGTGGGCATCGCGGTGAAGAACCACACGGGTCCCTTCGGGCAGTAGCCCGAGCGATGCGAGAAGAAGCGCGCCTGTATCGACCCCGCCCAGAATCGCGCCGCGGCGCGCCGCGCGGGAGAGATAGCTGCGCAGGCCCTGAGGGCGGACGGCCAGCGGTTCGTAGCCTGCCATTACCACCACCAGGTCCGCATCGACGGTGTCGGCCCAGCCGGAAACGTCCGGCAGGACCTCGCGGCCGTTCGAGGCCGCGACGGGCCCTGACACGGCGGATCGGGTCTCCCAGGTAAAAAGATGCCGACCAGCACGGCGGTTCGCGATGCGCAGCGTTTCGCTTGCCAGCACATAGGCCAGCATCTGGAACCGCGGGTGTAGAATAAAGCAGGTGTGCGGCATCTGGTCGTTTCATGAACAGTTTTGGTAATTCAGTGAATATCATTCCTGAACACCCGGTCGCAATATGTCGGGGAATTCAGCCCTGAGGAGCCCCGCCCATGACCGTTCTGACCCCCAACCCCCTGACCGGTCGTCCGGCGAATTGCAGCGATGCAGAGTGGGAGGCGCGGCAGGAACTGGCCGCGATCTACGCGGCCTTGGTGAAGTATCGGCTGACCGATCTGACCAACCAGTGGCACGCCATGCGGGTCCCTGGTGAGGATGCCCTGCTGACACACCACTACGGGTGGATGCATGAAGAGGTGACAGCGTCGAACCTGATCAAGGTCGGTTTCGACCGGACCAACCTGACACCTCAGAACGGGGAACCCAACCCGTCGGCCACCGAAATCGGCAAGCTGTTCTTTCAGGCCAACCCTGACATCAACTGCATCATGCACATTCACACCAAGGCAATCATGGGGGTGAGCGCGCAGGCCGAAGGCGTTGGCCCTTACAGCCAAGCCTATCTCATGATCGGTGGTGGTGATGTGATCGGCTATACCGATTACGAGTTTGAATGCACCGATGATTTCCTTTCGGGCCTGCTTCGCGCTGGAATGGGCAAGAAGATGATTGTCGAGGCCTGGCACGGGGCTTTCGTGTTCGGCCGCTCGGCAGGTGAGGCGTTCTTTCGCTCGTTCTACCTGGATCAGGCTTGCGCGGTCCAACTTGAGGTTCAGAAGGCGGCAATGGCTGGCGTGACGATCCGCACGATCCCCGAGGCAGAGCAGCGCCGCCACCTGGCCGACATGGACGCGAGCGAGTGGTACGGCTATGAGGGCGAACTGGAATGGCACGCAATTCGCCGTCGGCTGGATGCCGAAATGCCCGGATATCGCGTGTGAGCCGGCAGGCGAGAGTGCCCAGCCTCAGGTAAGGCGCAACCACCGTGTCGCAAGTAAAGGCGAATGGGATCACCTTCGAGGTCGAGCGGCACGGAACGTCCGACGCACCGGCCCTGATCCTGATCCGCGGGTTGGGCTCGCAGCTGATCCAATGGCCGGCGCCGATGATCGCGAAATTCGTGGCGGCTGGGTTTCAGGTGGTCGCGTTCGACAACCGCGATGCGGGCCTGTCGCAGAAATGCGACGATCCGACGGACTATACTCTGGTGGACATGGCGCAGGATACCATCGGCCTGATGGATGCCCTCGGTCTGAGCCAGGCGCATGTGCTGGGCATGTCGATGGGCGGCTCAATCACGCTGATCCTGTCCCTGCGGTATCCCGACCGGATCTTGAGCGCGACGGTGGTCATGTCATCCAGCCGCGCCGCTCACCTGCCGCAGGCCAGCCCCGAGGTTCTTGTGGCCCTGCGGTCTGAACCGCCGAGTGCGCGCCGTCAGGATGTGATCGCCCATGGTTTGGCGGTCGACCGCTTGTGGCAAAGCCCGCGCTGGCCCTTCGACGAGGGCCAGCGTGCGGCCCTGATCGGGCGACTATGGGACCGATGCTATTGCCCGGAAGGTGCGGCACGGCAATACCGCGCCATGGTTGCGTCAGAATCGGCGCTGAAGCGGATCGAGGGGATTCGTATCCCGCTCCTTGTCGTTCACGGCACGCAGGACGCTCTTGTCCCAATTGAGCACGGCCGCGATATCGCCGCCCGTGTCCGTGGCGCGCGACTCGTGGAAATCGACGGGATGGGGCATGATCTGGGCGAAGAGGCCGCAGAAGTTGTGGCGCGTCATACCCTGAACTTTCTCCGATGAGCGCCAGGGCAGCACGCGTGCCCAGAGAATAGACGCGCACCGCCCCGCGCCATCGCTGCGCCAAAGACGCCCTGCTTTTCGGTTCCAAACACGGCCGATTTGACCCATACTGTGAATGACTCTGGCACAGTCTCAAAGGGCCAAGCTGTTCCCACCAGCGGGAGCGAATGCTTGCATTTGACACCGAGCGCAATCGCACTGCGCTCAAGCCAGGGAGGGTTTTCGCGCCCATGACCTATCATACCAAAGATGAACTGCCCGAACACGTTCGCGCCTCTGCCATCGCAGCGAAGCGATCAGGCGATGCCATGAGCCGCCGTGAATTCCTGGCAACGGCCAGCGTTTTCGGCGCGACCGCCGCCACGGCTTACGGGATGCTTGGACTCGCAGCGCCTGCGCGCGCTCAGGCCACGCCCCAGATGGGCGGGACGGCCCGTGTGCAGGGGGTTCTGCGCGGCATGCGGGATCCGCTGACCTTTGATTTCAATATGCTGGCGAATTTCGCGCGCGGCTGGCTGGAATACCTTGTGTTCTACAACAGCGACGGCACGTTCACGCCAATGCTTCTTGAAGGGTGGGATGTCACCGACGACGCCTCGCAATACACCCTTCGGGTGCGTCCCGGCGTAACCTGGAACAACGGTGACCCCTTCACCGCGCAGGATGTGGCCTTCAACATCCGCCGCATGTGCGACAGTTCGATCGAAGGCAATTCGCTGGCGCCACGCCTGAGTGCGCTGTCCGCTGATGGTCAGGTGCGTGACGGCGCCGTCGAGGTTGTCGATGACCTGACCGTAGTGCTTAACCTCTCGGCACCGGATATCGCGCTGATCGCCAATTTGTCTGACTATCAGGCCGCGATCGTGCATCCCAGTTTCGACGCCGCGACCATGCTTGAAGATCCGATAGGAACCGGTCCTTACCTGCCGTCGGTCTACGATGTCGGCGTACGGGGCGAACTGGTGCGCAACACCGATCACACCTGGTGGAACGAGGGCAACGGCGCCTGGCTTGACCGGATCGAGTTCATCGACCTGGGCGAGGAACCGGTCACCTGGGTTGCCGCTGCGGAATCCGATGAAATCGATTATGTCTATGCGTTGGAAAGCGACTTTGTCGACGTGTTCGGCGCGTTTGCAGGCTGGCGGGTCGAGACGGTTGCAACTGCGGGGACGATCGTCATTCGCCCCAACCAGTTGGCCGAGGTGAACGGCATCCGCCCCTATGCCGACGCGCGGGTTCGGCGCGCGCTGGCGATGGCGGTGGACAACGGTATCATCCTCGAATTGGGCATGGCGGGGCAGGGGGTCGCTGCGGTGAACACCCATGTTGCGCCCGCCCATCCCGAATACACGCCGATGCCCGCACCCGTTCGAGATCCCGCAGCCGCGCGGGCGCTGCTGGAAGAAGCCGGCATGGCTGATTTCGAGCACGAGCTGATCTCTCTGGACGTCGGCTTTATGAACGACAGTGCGAATGCGTGCGCGGCACAGTTGCGCGATGCCGGAATTCCGGTGAGCAGGACGGTTATCCCGTCATCGACCTTCTGGAACAACTGGAGCAGCTACCCGTTCTCGACGACGATCTGGAACCATCGGCCGCTGGCGGTACAGACCTTTGCGGTTGCTTATGTTTCGGGCGGGGTGTGGAACGAGACGGGTATCCACAACGAAGAAATGGATGCGATCATCGCCGAGGCGCTGACCACGCCCGGCGTCGAGGAACGCCGCGCACTGATGTTGCGTGCTCAGCAGATCATGCAAGACGAAGGCATCATCATCCAGCCATACTGGCGCTCGCTCTACAACGCGCAAAAGACCGGGCTGCGGGGCGGTGAGATCCATGTCGCCCAGGTCATCGACCCGCGCGTGCTGTACTGGGAAGCCTGACCGCGCTGACGAGTTGAGAGAGCAGACAGGGCCGCCAGCGCGGCCCCGTTTTTCATTTGGCGGTCTGGGGGTCCGCGCGTCACTGCATCAGGACGAGCAGAACAAAAAAGCCCCAATACATCAGCATGAAGTGGTTGGATTGCGCCCATTGATGGCAATACCAATAGGCGAAATAGTTACCGCCGGTCACGAAGCTGCCCCAGATCAGCGTGAACACAGTCGCCGACACAATCGCGATTCCGGTTGCCAGTCCAGCGTCCACTGCACCGACCGCGGCCAGGACCAACAAGCCCGCCGACACCAGCAGCGCAATCGCGGCGACTGTTTCGGCCAGCCGGATTGCGTGGAACATGATATGTATCAGACGCGGGTCGTCGATTCTGCGATCCGCAAGCAGGGCATAGTCTTCGGGATATTCCTGCGCCATAAGGTCGAAACGGACGACCATTGCCACCGAGTCCTCATTCAGCTTTGGCCGACGCCAGTTATCGGCCACCGCGACCGCCATCCAGACCCCAAGGCTTGCGACCAGCGCCGCATCGACCAAGAGCAACAAGCTCTGCATGCTGCTCTCCTTCAGGCGGGTTCGGTTGTGATGCGCAAACTCGGCAACCCGTCGCTTGGCTTGACGCTGGAACAGATGCTGGACAGCTTGCGCGGCTGCTCGTAGGGCCAGGGCGTCCCTCGGTGCAGGACTGCACGCTGATCCCACAGCAACACATCTCCCGCTGACCAGTGATGCGCATAGACGTAGCGAGGCTGGGTGCAGAACGCCGTCAGCTCGTCCAGCAGGACGGCGCTTTCGGCCTCGTCATAGCCGTCGATCAGGAAGGAATGGCTGGCAATATAGAGCGCTTCGCGCCTGTTCACGGGATTTTTCCACACCGCGTTCCAATGCGTATCCGGCCATTTGTTGAACATCGGCAGCTTTGCCAGCTCCTCGGAAATCTTTTTGCGCGAATGACTGAAGCGATGCCAGATGCCCCGCCCCTGGACACGCGCCTTCAGATCGGCCGGCATTTCCGCCCAAGCGGCGCGGGTCGAGGCCAGTTCCGTCGCACCGCCAGTCGTGGTGACAATGCGGCCGACGAGGATATTCACCAGCGATGGAACCGGCATGAACGTGCTGTCCGCGTGCCAGAGAAAGTTCGACTTCAAATTCAGGGTCTTGAGATCCATTTCCCCACTGGTCGACCCGTCTTCCAACACGTTTGAAACCTCAGGGATCTTGAAAGCCTCGCCCGGTTTGCGCGCATCGGCTTCGCGGTCCTCGACCGGACCGAACAGCTGCGCAAGCTCGAGATGCTTTTCGGGTGTCAGGTCCTGACCGCGGAACAGCAGTGCCGAGTGCTCTTCGAAAAGCGCCCGGAGTTCGGGAAAAAGCGACCCCGCGCTCACGGTCGTCAGGTTCAGGCCCGTCACTTCCACGCCGAAGGTCGGATTCAGCGGGACCAGGTCAAACTGTGTCATTGGCGTTTCTCCAGACAAGTCATTCAGGGTTGGTCGAGCGCTGCAAGGCCTCGATCTTGTCGGCGGAAAGGTGGCGCACCTTTTCCCAGACCAGCGACTTTCCGGGGTTCAGGAGACCCTTGGGATCAAGTCGCTTTTTCCAGGCTAGATGGCGATAGTCGGGCTGCATGTGGTTACCCTCGATCACGTTGACGTGCGCGTCATAGACCGTGAAGCCATAGGCCTCGTAGGTCGTGTTGATCTCGGCGAGGCGTTCGGCGCTCCTGAACCAGATGATCGGCAGATCAGCGCAATAGATCTGGCCACCCGCGCGCGTGAACTCGTGATGCGACCAGACGTCATCGCCCAGTGCTGCGCGAATGGCTGTGATCGCGCCGGTGTCGGCAGGATCGGGCACGCCGATCTGCTGGTAGGTTGCGGACCGGTCGCTTTTGAGCACCTGCAACGTGGTGTGGTTGTAAGCAAATTCGAAGACATGCGGCAGCTTGGCCGCCTGACGTTCGGTTTCGTCCATGGCGAGGTGAACGGTGCCGCCATGCTCGGCCATCAGGTCGCGAAAGGCGTCAAGCTGTTCACGCGGCACAAGCGAGACCAACAGGTGTTGGCCCTTGGGCACATGATGGTCGAGGCGCGGAAAGTATCCGGCGATGCGGGCATCCACGACCGAGCACAGCTTGCGCGCGATCTGCACATCCGGCGCAGAGGCCAGCGCATAACCGGCGGCGTAGGCATCGGCATAGGACGCAAACCCTGCCATGCAGCCAACCCAGTTGCGCGTCGGCACGGTTCGCAAGGTGACCTCGGTGATCGCGCCGTTCAGGCCCCAGGCGTGATGGATGCTCAGGCTTTCCTCGGCGTCAAAGACATGTTCGTGCGGCGTGGCTTCGACGGACAGGGCCTTGATCTGGATGATGTTGCCCTTTTCGCGCAAGGGCCCGTTGGCGATCGAGCCGATCCCGGCCGAGCCCCCGGCGACGAAACCGCCGACCGTGGCGATATCCTGCGTCGACGGAAACATCGCCATCTCCCAACCGTGGGGGACCAGCGCCGCGTTGATGTCGGCCATCAGCGCGCCGGCCTCGACGCGGACAAAGCCCTCGCCAATCTCCAGAATCCGGTTCATCGCCGTGGTTTCGACGATCAGCCCGCCGTTCAGCGGGACGGCCTGACCGTAGTTGCCCGTGCCACCGCCGCGCAGCACGACCGGCACATCGTTTCGATAGGCGACGGCCAGGCACTGCGCCATCTCCTTGCGTGTCGCGGGCTTGGCGACGAGGTCGCCGAAGCGCGTCCGCAGCTGAGCGTTGAGAATGGGGGAATACCAGAAGAAATCGCGGCTGCGCTTTTTCACCAGAACCGGCTGGTCGATGACCTCGACCGGTGCGAGTTGCGCTGCGATTGCCGACCAGGCGGCGTCGGTGGCGTGGGCCTGGGTCATGAAATCGGCTCCAATACATCGGTGACAGGCCGCATCGGGGCGCCCGACAGCAGCTCGGACGTTGAGCTGGCCTGGAAAAGGACAAGGTCCTGCAGCGCAGTCCCGTCGACATGAACAGGGGCGAGGCCCAAGGCCGACAGGGCCTGCGAGGTGATCATCGGCAGATGGTCCCCGAAGGGTGGGTCAAGATGGGCGGCAAGGACGGCCAGCGACAGACTATGCCGGGGGTCGTGGCGACCGATCGGGGAAAAGGCATCCCGCACATTGTCCGCGCCCAGCACGACGTTTACACCCGCTGCGCGAAGCTCGTGGACCCGGGTCAAGCCCCGCCGGTCCGGCGTGCCTGCAGTGCGTCCCTGAAGGTAAAGATTGGTCTGCGGCAGCGTCACCACAGCTATGCCGGCGCGCGCCAGCTTGTCGGCGATGCGGGCCACGTCGTGGCTGGGCAAATTGGCCAAGGCGCAGGCATGGCCGCACAGAACCGGCCCTTCGAAACCTATGTGCAGTGCCGCATCGGCAATCCGTTCCAAGCCGTCAAGACCCGGTGCAAGGCCCTCGTCGACGTGAAAATCGAGGGCGATGCCGAGTTTGCCGGCTTCACGAAACATGTTGCGAATCCCGGCATCGCGATCCGGCTGGTCGAATACAAAGGCACCCATCACGCCGCCGTCGCGCGCAATGCGCCTTGCGCAGGCCGCCGCGTAGCCCGGCTCGGCCATCTGGCTGATCCCGCACAGGGCCGAACGCTGCACGACCAGACCGCAATCCTTGGTCAGATCGCCGAGAACCTCCCAGGCCAGCGGAACCGCGCCGGGGTCCAGGCTGTCGCCCCAGTCGACATGGCTTCGCACGGTGCCGCAGCCAGCATTGCGCAATTCCATCAACCCGCGCGCGGCTCGGGTGCGCAGATCCGCCTCGGTCCAGTGTGCCTTGTCGTGGCGCTGGGCTTCAATTGCGGCGGCCAGATCGCCACCGACAGTCCCCAGCCGGTCTATGGTATGACACTTGTCCAGATGCACATGCGGATCGCAGAATCGAGGCAAGATCATCGACTGGACGGGCGCTTCAGACGCGACCAATTCAACCGCGCGTCCACGCTCAACCAGCAGATCGCCCGTCAGACAGTCAGCATCCACCAGTCCGCCAAAGCGCTGCGGTTCCGCGATCAGGCTGCGCGGCACGCGGACACCCGGCAGGCGGCAGTTCAGGGCATTGCGCGGTATCATGCCGGCGGCCTTCGATGATCGAACGTGGCGAATGCCGCAAGGAACCGCGCAAAGCCACGGGCTGAACTGTCCACCAAAGCCCCACCGGCCGTTGCGCTGGCAGCCGCGGCATTGCCGCAGGCCCCATCGGGGTGCAGATCCTGCGCCAGCCAACCCGGTTGCATCGGTTTTCCGGCAAGACCGATCTGCGGGAAGGCAACTTGCCACGCGTCCAGCGCCGACCGGAAATTCCGTGCGCGGTCCATCGCAACATCGTCAGGCGCGATGGCCAGCATGACGGATGTTTCGCTTTCACCGGCGTGTATGTCATGCGCCAGCGCGTCGGCGTCCCACCCCGTCCAGTCGGCCAGCCCGCTCCAGCTGCCCAGCACGACGATCAGGTTGTGGTCGCGGCGCAGCGCCCGCGCCGCCACCTGCAGCAAGGCAGCGTTGCCGCCATGACCGTTGAAAAGCACCAGCCTGTTGACCCCGGCGCGCGCAACGCACGACCCGATATCCTTGAGAGCCGACAGAAGGCTGTCGCCGGACAGAGAAAGCGTGCCCGGAAAGTCCAGATGCTCATCGCTTTTCGTAATGCTCAGCGTTGGCAAGACGAGCACGGATTGCTCTGGCATCAGATGGGTGAGCATGCGCGCCGTGACAGCCCCGATAATGTCAGTATCCACCGAGAGGGGCAGGTGGGGGCCGTGCTGTTCCGTGGCGCCCAGCGGCAGCACCGCAATGGTGTCCTCGGGCAAATCCAGAAAGGTGGGGGCGGGCATCTTGGCCCAATATCCTTGTGTGCTCATGCCGAGTCTCCTGAACGGTCAGATGGATCCCGTGCACGCCCAAGGGCTACGGCATGACCATCACCGTTCGCGTAGATGACTTCAGAATAGGCAACGAGGGTATCGATGACAGCGGGTGCGGGTTGACCACGCAGTTCAGCGACCATCCAAGCCTTTGCGGGCGTGGTCAAAAACGGCTTGGTCTCAAGCGGTTGGGAAAAATGATGCACGAAGGCGACTGTATCCGACCAGCCGTCACAACAGGGATTCGACCTGTTTTCGCCGCAACGCACACATAGCAATACGTCCGCCATACCCCGTCCTCTTACGGTGTGTCAGCGGCCCTCAATCGATCTGTGCCAGAGAATGACGAAAGGGTGTCAAAACTTCCGGTCTATGACAAGGTGTTTTTGGCGCTTTGTGAGAAGGGACACGAAATGAAGGAATTAACCCCCGAAAGCTTGCGGCCGCCTTTCGCCGCCTATGCCCATGGGACAGAGATCCCGGCGGGCTGGCGTCTGGTGCGGACGTCGGGGCAGCTGGGTATTTCGGTTGATGATTCGATCCCCGAAAGCGCCTATGAGCAGGCACGGATCTGCTTCGGCAATATCGTCGAGATCCTTCGCGCCGCTGACATGGGCCCGTCCGATGTCGCCCATGTTTCGGCCTATGTTACGGACCGCGAGCACATGGCGGGCTACATGCGCGCGCGCGATGAATTCGCCGCAGGCAGCGGACGACTCCCGAGCTCTACGCTTTTGATTGTCTCGGGCTTCACACGTCCGGAATTCAAGGTAGAGGTTGAGGTTTGGGGGGCGGCACCCCCTGATCGTTTTGGGAAGAATGAGGCGTAGACCTTGACTGTCGCTGCACCGAGCATCCCTTTTTCAAGCTGAATTTTTGATGTGCGCGCACCAAGTCTCGGGGTTCTGGCATCGGCGCAGCGAGATGGATGCCTGAGAAAAGCCGATCATGTGAAAACGATCTGGCACTGTCTGGATATGCGCTTTGAAGTCTAGGCTCAGGACCCATTGATTTCAGGGGAAGGGCATGATTCACCGCGTAGAAACTGAGCGGTGATATGTCTGATCTCTTCTGGCTGAGCGATGCGCAGATGGCGCGGCTGGAGCCCGACTTCCCAAAGTCCCACGGCAAGCCGCGTGTTGACGACCGGCGAGTTCTGAGCGGGATTATCTTCATAAACCGCAATGGGTTGCGGTGGCGGGATGCACCGAAGACGTATGGTCCGCACAAGACACTCTACAACCGATGGAAGCGTTGGAGTGATAAAGGCATCTGCGCACAGATGTTGGCCGGGCTGGCGGCAGGGCACGGCGAGAAGAAGACGGTGATGATCGAAGTGAGCAGGCGAACGCCTTGCGTTCGAGTGAGCTTGCGCAAGTATTTGAAGGCCCACCGAACGGCGTCCAGTCTGGGCGTCAAAAAGGGGGGCGCGGTCGCCTGATCCCTTGCCCGGCAGGGCATTGCGCAGCAATGTCCCGAGAGGGGGCGAACCAAGGGCGGCATGAACACGAAACGGCACGCCATCTGCGACAGCAAAGGCCGCCCGATCACCTTCTTCGTCTCCGCAGGGCAGGTTAGCGATTACATCGGCGCGCGGGCACTGCTCAGCAGCCTGCCGAACGTCGATTGGCTGCTCGGCGACCGGGGCTACGACGCTGACTGGTTTCGAGAAGCCTTGCAAGACAAAGGTATACGCGCCTGCATTCCTGGCCGGACGCAACGCAACTCCCCGATCAAATACGACAAGCGCCGCTACAAACGGCGCAACCGCCCCTCTCGTGACACTGCTACGCAATGCACTGCCGGGCAGCGATACGAGATCATGTTCGGCAGGCTCAAGGACTGGAGGCGTGTTGCAACCAGATACGACCGATGCCCGAAGGTCTTCCTCTCAGCCATCGCTCTCGCCGCTATCGTCATCTATTGGCTATGAGTCCTGAGCTTAATCGTGGCGAAATCTTTGCGCTTTCAAAGGCTTGTTCTGTAAGTAACTGAAAAGAAATAGTATTGGAATTCGCCGCAGTGCGGCTCATAACCTGAAGGTCACAGGTTCAAATCCTGTCCCCGCAACCAAAATCATCAAATATATCAGAACGTTAGAACCCGACGCAAACCGTCGGGATTTTGGCGTTCCGGTTTACATCAACGCCACATCAACACTGACGCATAAAAACCGCACCAGCGCGCATAAGCGGGCAGCGACATGCAGCCACGTACAAAAAAGCGTGACCCGAAGTTGCCCAGACCCAGTGACCGCGATGCCCGCTTATTGCTTTGCATCTAGGTTACTGTGAATTGCCCCATCATACCGGCGTCTTCATGTTCCAGGATATGGCAGTGAAACATGAATGGCGTCTCGGCGCTGGCCGGTTGGTCAAAGCGGGCGAGGATCTCTGCCTCGCCGGGAACCAACAAAGTATCTTTCCAGCCGGTGTTTTCAGGGAGCGGGGGGCCGCCGTTCTCGGTGACCACCTGGAAGCGGACACCGTGGACATGGAACGGGTGCGCGACCATGGAACTGCGGATGTGCCAGCGTTCAACCGATCCGAGGGCGACCTCAAAATCGATCCGGCGCATGTCGTAGGGGCGCCCGTTGATGGCAAATCCGCCGCCCATCATCATGCCGCCCATGCCCATGTCGAGCGAGACTTGTCGTGTTGTGACTTCGGCTCCGATAAGGTCTTCTAGAATTCCGTCCAGGCGTTCGGGCAGGCGTGTGATGCGCGAGGGCAGGGTGCCATCTGTGGCGAATTGCAGGACGCCATACGCTTGCCCCGGATCGCTCATCAACACGGGCGCCGGGCCAGCCGAGAAATCGACCAGGATCTCTGCCCGCTCGCCGGGCGCAAGCCGCAGGGTCTCAATTGCTATTGGCGCGGGCAAGAAGCCAGCATCGGTTGCCACCAGATGCATTGGCCGTGTGTCGTCGAAGAACAGCGTGTAGATGCGCGCGTTCGACCCGTTGAGCAGTCGAAGCCGGACGATTCCCTCTGGCACGACTGCCGTTGCCCCGGACTGACCATTGATCAGCATTCGGTTGCCAAGAAAGCCGTGCATCACGTCCATCATCGACGGTTCATAGACCATGCGCCCAGCGCGGTCGAAGCGGCGATCTTGTAGAACCAGCGTCAGATCATCCACACCGTAGCCTGACGGCAGGCCGCGCGCATCGTCTTGCCCGTCAGTCACGTGGATTACCCCGGCCAGCCCGAAATACACCTGCTCGGCTGTCCGCTCATGGATATGCGAGTGATACCAGAGTGTTGCTGGGTCTTGTGCGATGTTCAGAGGGGGCCGCCACGTCGCGCCTGGGTCAATGGGCTGGTGCGGGCCGCCGTCATGTGAGCCGGGCGCGAGCAAGCCGTGCCAATGAGTGCTGACGGGTTCTGCGATGGCATTGGTCACTTCGGTGGCCAGTTCGCCATTTTGCATCACAATGGTTGGTCCAAGATAGGACTGATTGAAGCCTGCGGTGACCACCGCAGGACCGTCGCCAAAACTGGTCCGGCCGGGCTGTGCTTGCAACGCCAGCCGACCCGTCGCGCGCGTGTCGAGTATCGGTGGTATTGCGAGCCGCTGCGCTGACGTGCCGGTTTGCGCAAAGGCATTGCGAGCGGATGCCAGAGGCAGGATCCCAGCCCCGGCCAGGATTGAAGCAGATGAAGTCAGGAATTGGCGTCGGTTCATTTTGATCTTTCCTAGAGCATTCTTGCGCGCTTTGCCTCGGTTCTGGCAAGCGAGAGCAAGCACTTAGGCCGCCGAGACTAGTATGCGGCATATGAGTTCGTTTTGTTTGTTCATAATCAAAGGGAAGCTATGTTTTTGGGCCAAACCGATGCAGGCACCTTGGCACCGCCAGTTGCGCATTCACAACTGGCGGTGGTCGTTGTTCTGAAAATTACTCGTTGCGCAATTGCACAACAGTCAGACGACCGTTGACGCGGCCGGGGACAAACTGGATGGCTTGGCCAACGGTCAGGCCGTCAATCATCGTCGGTTCAGCAAGGCGGAACACCATGGTCATGGCCTCCATATCGAGGTCCACCAGGGGATCATGAGCGATGGTTAGGCGCCCGCGGTCGGTGTCGATGGCCTCGATTACGCCATTTACAAAGGTCTCGGCAAAGCTGGGCATTGCGAATGCTGCAAAAGCGACGGCGAGGGTCAGGGTTTTGGTCAGTGTCATGTGCTTTTCTCCAAGGTTCAGTTGACGGTCAGCGGGCCGTGCATGCCTGCATCCATGTGGCCGGGGATCAGGCAGGCATATTGAAACGTGCCCGCCTGGCTGAAGGTCCAGATCAGCTCGCCGGTTTCACCGGGCGCGAGGGTCAGCGCGTTCGGGTCGGAATGGCGCATGTCTGGCTGGTTCATCATCAGTTCGGCGTGGTCCATGATTTCCTCGGTCGTGTCGAACACGATTTCATGGTCCAGATAGCCGGTATTGGTGACAACAAAGCGCACGGTTTCGCCGCGCGCAAAGCTCAGTTCGCTGGGGTCATAGGCCATGCCGCCGGCTTCCGGTTCGATCATCGAAATCTCGATGGTGCGCGTGACATCGGCCGCCTGACCGGGCCGACCGATTTCCATGTCATTGTCATGGGAATCTGAGTGCGTACCCGAGGCGAACGCCGTGCTTGCCGAGAGCAGCAGGGCGCAGATGGCTGTGGTGAGTTTCTGTGTCATGGTTTTTCCTTTGTTGACGTCAGAGATTGGTCGCGCGTGTCGGGCGCGGCGTGAGGGTCGTTCTTGGGTCGGTGTTGCGGGTGACGTCTGGCATATCGCCAGTCCATTCGGCGGCCTGCGTTCCGGGCGGGTTTTCATACCAACCGGGGTCGCTGTAGTCGTCGGGCTCAATGTCCGGACGCACTTTGACCACCGAGAACATGCCACCCATCTCAATCGCACCATGCGGTCCCCAGCCGGTCATCATCGGCGTGGTGTTGGCAGGCAGGGGCATCTCCATCTCACCCATCTCGGCCATGCCATCCGAGCCCATCGGCATGAAGCTGCGTTGGTGGCGACGGATGAGTTGCGTGGCGCGCGATTGATCCGCGCCGATCAGCGTTGGAATGTCGTGCCCCATCGCGTTCATCGTGTGGTGCGACTTGTGGCAATGGATCGCCCAGTCACCGGGATGGATGGCGTCGAATTCATAGGCCCGCATTGCACCGACCGGGATGTCGATGGAGACCTCGGGCCAGCGCGCTGCGGGGGGAACCCAGCCACCATCAGTGCCCGTGACTTCAAAGTCATAGCCATGCATGTGGATTGGATGGTTGGTCATGGTCAGGTTGCCGACCCGCACGCGCACCCGGTCGCCCTGGCGCACGACCAAAGGGTCAATGTCGGGGAAAATGCGACTGTTCCAGCACCATATATTGAAGTCTGTCATCGTCATGACGCGCGGCACATGCGCGCCGGGGTTCAGGTCGAAGGCGTTGAGCAGGAACGCGAAATCGCGATCTACGGGCATGAATGCCGGATCGCGCGGGTGCACGATGAACAGCCCCATCATGCCCATCGCCATTTGCACCATCTCATCGGCGTGCGGGTGATACATGAAGGTGCCGGACTTGGTCAGGTCGAACTCGTAGACAAAGGTTTTGCCGGGCGGAATGCCGGGGTGCGACAATCCGCTGACGCCGTCCATGCCAGACGGCAGGATCAACCCGTGCCAATGCACCGAGGTGTGTTCGGGCAAGCGGTTGGTGACAAAGATGCGCACTCTGTCGCCTTCGACGGCCTCAATCGTGGGGCCAGTTGACGAGCCGTTATACCCCCAAAGCCGGGCGACGGTGTCCTCAGAGAGTTCGCGCTCGACAGGTTCGGCGATCAAATGGAACTCTTTGACATTGTCCTTCATGCGAAATGGCAAGGACCAGCCGTTCAGCGTGACCACGGGGTTATAGTCACGGCCTTGATTGGGGCGCGGTGGCACCTGCGTATGGCTGCTGACGGCCAGCGGGGCCTCGGGGATCTGTTGGTTCGAGGTTTGTGCCCAGGCACCTGTCGCAACAAGCGAGGCCCCGGCACCCAGAATTTGACGTCTATTCATCGGCCTATCCTTCCTATCAATGTCCACCGCCGCCGCCAGCAACCGAAGCAGTCGCGCTGCCTCCGCCACCAGAGCCGCCGTCGCCACCGCCATAAATCGCCCCCATCATGGCCGCTTCGGCGCGCCAGAAATCGGCGCGCGCACCGGATTCCATCAGGCCGGCGTTCAGCGCCTCACGCGTGTCGGCAAGCAGTTCGAATGTTGTTGTGATCATGCCGTTGTAACTGAGCAGTGCCTCGGCCTCGATCGTGCGGCGCAGCGGCAGCAAGGTATCGCGGTAGTGAGTCGCGATGCGGTGCGCGCCGACGTATTCCGCGTGGGCCGCGCGTGCTTCCGAGCGTACCGTGACGGCGCGCTCCGCCAGTTGGTGCGCGGCGCGGAGGTATGCCGTTTCGGCACGCCGCATCCGGGCTTCGCCGCTGTCAAAGATCGGAATGGCGAACTCGATTTCAAGCTGCGGGGTGGTGGAAGTCTCAATCACACCTCCGGCATTTTCGCGCTCGGTTTCGAACCCGGCGATGATCTCCAGATCACTGACGATCCGGGTGGCTTGGGTCAAGTTGTGTTCACGCGCGACAGCTTCCAGTTCAAGCCGCGCAATTGCCAGATCTACCCGGCCCGCCAAAGCTTCGGCTTCAACACCGCGCTGCGCGCTGGGTGCGCGTGGCAAGGCGGGCAAGGCGTTGGGCACAAAGTAATCGACCTCGGTGCCCCAAAGTCCCAGGGCACGTGTCAGCCGTTCCTTGGCCAGTTGTGCGTCCAACCGCGCCCGGGCGCGCTGCCCCGCCAACTCTGCGTGCAAGGCTTGTTCGCGGGCCTGATCCGACCGGTTCAAGAACCCAGTTTCGCCCAGCCGCGCTGCCAACTCTGACGCAGCATCGGCGGTGGATTCTGCATCGCGCAACAGCCCGGCGGTCTCAAACGCGGCGACGGCGTCAATCCAGGCCGTGCGCGCTTCAAGACCGACAGCCAAGGTCGCTTCAGCGGCGCGCAATTGCGCTTGGCGAAACCGAACGTCTGCAACCCGGTCGCGACGCCCGGAAGTGGCCAGCGACAAGATGTTGTTGGCGATAATCCCTTCAATTGCGCGCCACGCCCCGACGCCCTCAGCCCCGATGCCTAGAACGCCGAGCGAGACCACCGGGTTTGGCTGCAATGTGGACTGCCAGATCTCGGCCGAGGTCATGCCCAGTTCGGCGTAAGACGCTTGCAGGCCCCGATTGTTCAGAAGCGCAACTTGCACCGCTTGGTCTGCCGTAATGGTGCGTTCATGCACCATTCCATGAACGCGTTCGGCAGTCTGGCGGATCTGATCGGCATCCTGCAGCCAAACGGTGTCTTGGCGCATGACTGTCTCGGTGACACTTCTTACCTCTTCAAAGCCGGGTTCACGGGCGGACAACGCCGCGGTCAGGTCTGGATTGGCGCAGGCAGACAAAGTCAGTGCCGCGCTCAAACTCATCACAATCGGGCGCATCATCGGCTCTGCGCCCCGCCCGGTGCCTGAAGGTCGTTCAGCCGTTGCCAATCGCCGGGTCTGACAACCGGACGCGGCGTGAAGTTGGTCAAAAGCGCGGGCATCGTGGCCGCACTACGCGAGATAGCGGGATCGGCGGCTGTGGTCAGCGCAGCGCCATCAGGCAGTGCGGCTGGTGCTGCACAGGCAGCCAGCGCCAGCGGCAATGCCGCCAGTAGGTGAATTTTCATGGAATGTCCTGAATCGTATCAAACCGATACGGACCAGCATCAGCTAGTCCGCGCGACGAGACAGATCAGGCTTTGGGTGGTCGACGCAGTGACCCGTCATCATGCGATGGCAGGTGCAGATCTTGAAGGTCAGCGCGAGGAGCGCGTGACAATGAAAGCGCGTTTGCGTGGTCAGCAAAAACCGGCAACAGAACGACTGCTGCACACATGGCCTGACAGCAAGAACTCCCGCTGTCATGGTGATCAGACATTGGCTGCGACGAGGTGCCGGTCTCGGCACAGTGTTGTTGCACCAGCGTAACGTCGTCACCGGACATGTGATCTGACTGCGCGACCGACGGCATGCCGTGCGACATCGTGACAGCGTTTGCGCCTGAGCCAATCAAGGCAAAGGCAATCAAAACAATCGCAAAAAGATGTATCACACGCATATGCATTGTCTGAACCTAACGGACGAAATTTTTCCCTGCAATGCAGAATCGGCGCGCCCGTGACGGGTCTGACGCGTTCGTGAGCCACCGTGTTGACGTCGATAGATCATGCCGACCCTGACATATCGTCACGAGGTAGCCGGACCTTGGCGACCAGCCCGCCATCGACTCCATTGCTCAATGTGACGGTCCCGTCATGCGCTTGGATAATGGCGCGGGTGATCGCAAGGCCCAGCCCCGATCCCCCGGTTTCGCGGTTTCGCGAGGTTTCTGCGCGCGTGAATGGTTCGAACACGGTTTCCAACTGATCCTCGGGCAGACCCGGACCCGCATCCGCGATGTCGATGACAAGGGCATCGGGTTCGGCCCGCAGCGTGACGCGTGCCTGTGACCCATAGGACACCGCGTTGTCGATCAGATTGCGAAGCGCGCGGGTGATACTGTTGGCACGAACCGTTGCAAGGATCGGGCCTTGAGCCGACAGAACCGCCTTGCCAGGGCCGACGTCACTGACCAGATCCGCAAGGAGCTTTGCAAGGTCGATCGCGACAAGGGGCTCAGCCTGCGCGACCCCGCGCGCATAGTCGAGCGTTCCTTCGACCATCGTTTGCATGTCGTCGACCAGTGCTCCCAAACGCAGGCTGTCCTCGGTTTCATCCAAGAGCGCAATGCGCAAGCGCATGGCCGTGAGCGGCGAGCGCAAGTCATGGCTCAGGGCTGCCAGCATTTGCGCGCGCTCACTCGAATGCCGGGTCACGCGGTCCTGCATCCGGTTGAACGCCCTCATCGTCGCACGAATTTCGCTTGGGCCAGCCTCATCCAGTGGATTTGTTGTCAGACCACGCCCCAGCCGATCAGCACTCTCTGCTAAGGCGCGGATCGGGCGGACGACGCGGCCCACCGTCCACGTCGTGATCAGACCCAGCGACAAGATCATGAGAAAGACCGGCAACAAAGCCTGGGGTGAAAGCTGCGGACCGGGGCGCTGAAACATCGTTCGGACATTCAGCCACTCCCCGCCCGGCAGTGCGATTGACAGCGTCATTTCCACCGCCTCGGGCTGACTTGCCATCATCGCCTCGTGCATCGCACGCATGTCAGGGGGAACGTCGATCAGGGACTGCGGTGCTGGAAAAGTCAGGGCATGGATATCGACGTGGATCGTTCGGTCATCCCGCCCAAGAATTTGGGTGATCTGATCCCGAACGCCGCGCGAGTCGTCGCTATCATGCGTGGCTTCGGGCTCAGGAGCGATTGAAAATCGGACGAGCGGCGAGTTGGCGGCCCGCAAGATCGAAGACCGCAGGTCGGCTGGAGCCTCGTCGAGCAGCAATACAACATTCGCCGCGCGCCCGGCCGCTTCGAGCCCCAAAGCGGCGCGTACGGCGCGGTTGCGTTCGTCGGCTAGCAAGATCAAACTGAGCGTCTGCGTCACGACCAAAGCAAGAAGCAGCAGGGCCAGTAACTGCCCGCCAAGGGATCGTGGCATGAAGCGGCCCATTCTGGTCATGTCAGTTCCCTCACATCGGAAGAAAAGCTATAGCCGCCGCCCCAAATCGTGGTGATCAGGACCGGGTTTGCCGGATCGGCCTCGATCTTGCGGCGCAGTCGGCTGATCTGGTTGTCGATCGTGCGATCAAAAACCTGCGCAGAGCGGCCGGAGGTCAGATCCAGCAATTGATCGCGGCTGAGGACAAATCGCGGGCGTTCCAGAAGAACTGACAAAAGGCGAAACTCGGCGGTGGTAAGCGCAACTTCGTGGCCATCGTCGTCAGCAAGCGTTTTCTGGTCAACATTCAGGACCCATCGGTCGAAGGCAAGCTTGCGGCCAACAAGCGTCCCACCAAGTGTTTGAGTGCGCTCCGAGCGACGCAGTATCGCTTTGATCCGGGCCAGAAGTTCGCGCGGATTGAAGGGTTTGCACAGGTAATCATCGGCGCCAACCTCAAGCCCGACGATCCGATCGGTGTCTTCGCCGAGGGCCGTAAGCATCAGAATCGGCATCTCGCCCTTGGCGCGAAGGCGACGGCAAACCGACAACCCGTCTTCACCCGGCATCATGACGTCCAGCACGACAAGGTCATAGCGCCCGGTTTTGAGCATTACATCCATGGCAACCGCATCCTTGGCGACCGAAGCCCGCATTCCGTTCTTGTCCAGATAGCGCGCCAGCGCATCGCGGATTTCGCGGTTGTCATCAACGATCAGGATATGCGGGGTGTTTGTCATGGACGGCTCCTTGCGCTGTTCATAGCCGACAACCGCGGCGAGCCGAAAGAATTCGTGTCGCAAGATGTCGCGAGGGCGGGTCTTGCGACAGATTGATACAAAAAGCCCTTCGACTGACAAACCTGTGCGACACCTGCCCCCCAGATTGGTCTCATCGAAATAAAGTCTAGGAGAGACAGAATGAAACGTTCAACCAAACTTGCCTTTGCAGCCGTTGCCACACTTGGCCTTGCCGCCGCCGCTGTGCCGGTGATTGCCCAGCAATCCCAGATGCCGCATGGCGGAATGATGGAGGGCGGAATGGGTATGATGGGCGGTCAATACGGCATGATGGGCGGCATGATGGGCGCCGGCATGACCTCGACGATGGCGGCGCATGATACCGACGGTGACGGCACCCTCAGCGACGAAGAACGCGCCGCGGGGATCGCAGGCGAGATCACCAGCTATGACGCAAATGCTGACGGCACCTTGTCGCTGGACGAATTCGCCACGATGCATGCCGCGCATATCCGCCCGATGATGGTGCGCGTCTTTCAGATGCATGACGCCGATGGCGACGCTCAAGTGACCGATGCCGAAATGATGGCGCTGGCTGATATGATGCAAGGCCATGGGCAGGGTTCCGCTGGCGGGTATGATCATGGCCACGCGGCACAAGGCGACATGCCCCGGTCACGGCATGGTCAGATGGACGACAACTGAGTAACCCACTGTTCCTGATGAACACCCACGGGCGTTTGTCAGGAACCACACACAAGGAGACGGGGTTATGGATGGGTATGGTATGGGGTTCGGAATGGGCTTTGGCTGGTTGTGGATGATCTTGCTCTTGGTCGTTGTCGGCCTGTCGATCGCGGCTTTGATCAAGTATCTGCGCAAATAAGACGAGGATGAGAAAATGACATATACGATTAACAGATTGATTGCGAACGCGGATTTTGACGCAGTCGATGCTCGCACCCGTGCGGCATTGGCAAAGGACGGCTTCGGCGTCCTGACCGAAATCGACGTCAAGGCGACGATGAAAATGAAGCTGGACGTCGAGATGCCGGCCTATCGCATCCTTGGCGCTTGCAACCCGAAGATGGCGCATCAGGCCATCGGTCTGGAACCGCGCGTCGGTGCGATGCTGCCCTGCAACGTCATCCTGCGCGAAGTCGAGGGCGGAGTAGAGGTCAGCGCTATCGACCCGGTGGCATCGATGCAGGCGATTGAGAATCCCGAATTGACGGCCGTCGCGGGTCAAGTCCGCGACCTACTGGCCAAGGCTGTCGCGGCGGTCTGAGGTGACCCTGCGCGCCATCATCCTCGTGGCGCTGGCGATCCTCGGGATCGTCCTTCTCGGCGTCTGGCAGTTCGCCCCTTCGGTGTTCGCCGAGGCGCGTGGATTGATGGACGGAGAGCGTCTGAGGACGCTGGTCGCCCGAGCAGGCCTTTGGGGGCCGGTTCTAATCGTTACGCTCATGACCCTTGCAGTCGTGGCGAGCCCGATCCCCAGCGCTCCGATCGCGCTGGCCGCCGGGGCTGCCTATGGACATATCTGGGGAACGGCGCTTGTGGTGATCGGCGCCGAGCTTGGCGCCTTGATCGCCTTCGCGCTGGCGCGCATTCTGGGGCATGACGTCTTGCGGCGGGTATTCGGAGACCGCGTGGACGTCGGCCTGCTCGGGTCGCAGACCGCGTTGACGACAACGGTCTTTGCCAGCCGTCTGATGCCCTTCGTGTCCTTCGACATGATCAGTTATGCGGCGGGGCTCAGCCGCCTGCATGCCTGGCGTTTCGCGTTCGCGACACTGGCCGGGATCGTTCCGGCAAGCTTCTTGTTAGCCCATTTCGGCGGCGAAGCGGTCAGCGGAGACCTCGGGCAAGCGACATGGGCGGTCCTCGGCCTCGGCCTGGTCACCGGATTGCCGCTGCTCTGGATCGCGACCCGGCGGCAGGAGAAAGAGGAACCCTGATGGCGAAAACCATGACACCACGAGCACGCCTGAGGGACAGGCTATGGACCGTCAATCGCCGGATAATCCTGTTAACGCTCGGCCGGTCTGCCAGCAGGGTTCTCTTGACCCGTGAGATTTCGGAAAACGGCCAAGCGTCTCGCCGCTGGTTGCCGTCCGATGTTGATCGGTTCCTGTCAAAAGTCGCGGCTGTGGCCGAGGATTTACGCCCGGTCGCAAATCTCGATGCTTTGCCAAAGGCTGGCAATAGGCTGATGGTCGAAATGGCGATTTTCACTAGCGCCGCCTATCGCGTATTGCTCGATGAGGGTGTCCCGGCAGACAGCGCTCGCGCTCTTGTAGCAGATGTGGGTTGGGACTACTACGCCCGGCTCCTGCGCCTGACGTCCCTTCCGTTTCGGCTGACCTCGCGCGATCCTGGGCGGCGCCTGCGACGAACGATCCGGCTTTTGCTTCGGTTTCCGTTCAGCGCACCCGGAGCACCCGGCTACGCGGTCAATGTGCGCACTGAAGGTCCTGACATCCTGACCGACTTCACGCATTGCCCGCCGCAGACCTTCGTCCGCACCCTCATCGCCACCCAAGGGGATCGTGGTGATCTCGAGGCATTTCGGCAAAGCTGGTGCAAGTATGATTGGCCGGGTGCCGATCTGATCGCCGATGATGGACAGCGTGGCCATTATGTTCGGCGCCAGACGCTGTCGGCAGGCGATCCCCGGTGCGACATGTGCTGTGCCGCTCGCGGACATTAAGAGGTATAGGAGAAACATGGCGATGGTGGACGGTTACAAGAAAAACAGCATCACCCTCTTGGGCGCAGTCGCCATGGGGACAGGCGTAATGATCGGTGCGGGCATCTTCGCGCTGACCGGGCAGATCGCCGAGCTTGCCGGACCGCTCTTCCCGCTCTCATTTGCTATGGGCGCCATGGTGACCGCCTTCAGCGCATACACCTACATCAAGATGTCGAACGAATACCCGTCCGCGGGCGGCATTGGGATGATCCTGAAGAAGGCCTATGGACCGACGACAGTCGCGGCGGGTGCCTCGCTCCTGATGGCGCTGTCGATGGTCATCAACGAAAGCCTCGTCGCGCGCACCTTCGGAACCTACACCCTCCGAGCATTCGGCGGCGATCCGGACAGCGTTCTTGTGCCGGTCCTCGGCGCCGGGCTGATCGTTTTCGCCTATCTCGTGAATGTCTCGGGCAACCGGTCGGTCGGGCTGTTGTCCGTCGTCATGGCCATTCTCAAGGTGGGCGGCATCGCGCTGTTTGGGGTTTCTGCGCTTTGGGCCAGTGGTCTGTCGTTCGAGGCAACCGGCGGCGACGCGGGTGCCACCGGCTTCGTGGCATCGGTGGCACTTTCGATCCTGGCTTTCAAGGGCTTTACCACAATCACGAACAGCGGCGCGGAGGTCACTGACCCGCACCGCAACGTCGGCCGGGCCATCATCTTGTCCATCGCGATCTGCGTGGTCGTCTATCTGCTGGTCGCCTTCGCCGTTGGCTCCAGCTTGCCGCTCGACCGCATCGTGGCGGCCAAGGATTACGCGCTGGCCGAAGCCGCTGAGCCCTCCCTTGGGCAGACAGGCTTCTACCTGACGGTGGCGCTGGCACTTGTGGCCACCGCGTCGGGCCTGATCGCCAGCGTTTTCGCGGTGTCTCGGATGCTGGCGATGTTGACCGACATGAAGATGATCCCGCATAGCCATTTCGGTATGCCGGGCACGATCAAGGACCATACGCTCGTCTACACCGTTGTGATCGCAGGTTTCCTGACGATCTTCTTTGACCTCAGCCGGATCGCCTCGCTCGGCGCCTTCTTCTATCTGGTCATGGACATGATCATCCATTGGGGCGTGTTCCGGCATCTGCGCGAGGAGATCGGCGCGAAAGGATGGGTGCTGCTGACGGCTATCACCCTCGACGCTGTGGTGCTGGCCGCCTTCGCCGCGATGAAAGGACAATCCGACCCGATGATCGTCGTGATTGGCCTCGTCGGCATGGCGCTGGTGTTTGTATTCGTGCGGATCTTTCTCGCGCGGAACCCGGCAACGGAAGGCGCTCACGACAACCCTTGAGAAAGGACTTGAGCTTCCAGTGACTGGAAGCACTAGGCTGAAAAACAACTGAAAGGCTGGTACTTCATGGACCACGATCATCATCAAGTAGCAACCGAACTCCCGGCAGGATCCGAGACGGCAAAGGACCCTGTGTGCGGGATGACGGTCGCGGTCAAACCCGACGGACGGCACGCAGAGTTCGGGGACGAGACCTTCCAATTCTGCTCAGACAAATGCCAAACAAAATTCAAGGGTGATCCCTGGTTCTACGCCTCGGGGCGGGCCGCTAGGCACAAGACGGCCGCTCCGGCCAACGTTCAGTACACCTGCCCAATGCACCCCGAGATCGTCCGCGATGCGCCGGGGGCCTGCCCACTCTGCGGCATGGCGCTGGAGCCGATGGTGCCCTCCGATGAACCCAGCCATGAGTTGACCGACTTCACCCGGCGGATGTGGATCTCTGCGGCGGCGGCTGTGCCGCTGATCATTCTGACAATGGGCGAACTGGTGGGTCTGCCAGTCCGCGACTGGATCGGACACCAAACAGCCATCTATCTCGAATTCGTGCTGGCGACGCCCATCGTTCTGTGGGCAGCATTGCCGTTCTTCATGCGCGGCTGGGACTCGCTGGTAAACCGCTCGCCCAACATGTGGACGCTGATCAGTCTCGGCGTGGGGGCGGCGTATCTCTATTCGATCTTCGCGACGTTCCTGCCGGGCGTGTTTCCTGAGCAGTATCGCATGGGTCAAGGCGTCGGCACCTATTTCGAGGCGGCGGTGGTGATCATCGCACTGGTCTTTGTCGGCCAAGTGCTGGAATTGCGCGCCCGCGAGCGTACCGGCGACGCGATCCGCGCGCTTTTGGATCTGGCACCCAAGACAGCGCGGCGCATTCTGCCCGATGGCACGGAATATGATGCGCCCTTGGAAAACATCATGGAGGGCGACCGCCTGCGGGTGCGTCCCGGCGACGCGGTGCCGGTGGACGGCACGGTGATCGAGGGGCGGTCATCGCTGGACGAGAGCATGCTGACCGGCGAGTCGATGCCAGTGGAAAAGGGCCCCGGCGATACTGTGACAGGCGCCACGATCAACAAAAACGGCTCTTTGGTGATCGAGGCGGGCAAGGTTGGCGCGGATACCGTGCTGGCGCAAATCGTGACGATGGTATCGAACGCACGGCGATCACGGGCCCCAATCCAGGGACTAGCGGACCGGGTCTCAGCCATATTTGTGCCGACGGTCGTTGGTATCGCGGTCTTTGCTTTCGTCGTGTGGATGATCTTCGGGCCCGAACCCGCACTGGTTTTTGCCATCGCTTCAGCCGTCTCGGTGCTGATCATCGCCTGTCCGTGCGCGCTGGGCCTCGCCACGCCGATCTCGATCACCACGGCGGCGGGGCGCGGCGCGCAGGCGGGCGTGCTGATCAAGGATGCCGAGGCGCTGGAACGTATGGCGGGCGTTGATACGCTGATCGTCGACAAGACTGGCACGCTGACCATGGGCAAGCCGAAGCTGACCGACACTGTGACACTGGGGGATGTGGCCGAGGCGGACCTGCTGTCATTGGCAGCGGCCCTTGAACGCGGGTCAGAGCATCCTCTGGCTGAAGCAATCGTGGAAGGCGCAGAAGCGGCAGGCACCGCCCGCCAAGAGGCCAAGGATTTCGAGGCCATCACCGGCAAGGGTGTGCGCGGTCAGGTCGGCGGGCGCACGGTCGCGCTCGGCAACACGGCGATGATGAAGGAGTTGGGTCTGGAGACGACGCAGGCAGAGGTAAAAGCCGACAGCCTGCGCGCCGAGGGCAAGACGGCGATGTTCATCGCGGTTGATGGGGCGCTGGCGGGCATCGTGGCCGTGGCCGACCCTATCAAGGACAGCACCGCGCAGGCGATCAAGGAGCTGCACGCGCAGGGGCTGCGTGTTATTATGGCGACGGGCGACAATGAACGCACGGCGCAAGCGGTTGCGAGTAAACTCGGCATCGACGAAGTGCGCGCGGGTGTTCTGCCCGAGGCCAAGAAGGACCTGATCGACCAGTTGCGCCGCGACGGCCACAAGATCGCCATGGCAGGCGATGGGGTGAACGACGCCCCCGCGCTGGCCGCCGCCGATGTCGGCATCGCCATGGGCACCGGGGCCGACGTGGCCATGGAAAGTGCAGGCATCACGCTGTTGGGCGGTGATCTGATGGGTATCGTGCGGGCGCGCAAACTGGCGCGGGCGACCCTGCGCAACATCAAACAGAACCTGTTCTTCGCCTTCGCCTACAACGCGCTTGGCGTGCCCATCGCGGCGGGGCTGCTGTACCCGGTGACCGGGTTGCTGTTGTCGCCGATGATCGCGGCGGCGGCGATGAGCCTGTCTTCGGTTTCGGTGATTTCCAACGCCTTGCGGTTGCGGCGCGTTGACCTTTAGACACCTTCAATAGGAGATTGAGAATGGCGACCTACCATATTCCCGACATGAGCTGCGGTCATTGCAAGGCGACGATCGAGACGACCATCCAAGCCCTCGACCCAGCGGCACGGATCGACTTTGACATGGCGGCGCGGCGCATTTCGGTCGAAAGCACCCTTGACGCTGTTCAAATCCAGGCAGCGCTGGGACAGGCCGGATACCCCGCGGCCTTGCCGTGATCTGCTCTATTGTCCACCGTCGGACGCAGTCCGCTCAGCCTGGTAGCGGCGCTCACGCTCGGGCCAGCGCGATTTGATATAGTCCAGAATATCGGCGATCTCTTCCGCATTCAGTTGGTTGCCGTAACCGGGCATGCCGCTGTCATAGGTTACGCCCATCTGCGCCAGCGCCTCCGCGCCGCCCAAGGTGATGTAGGCGATCAGGTCGGCGTCGGAATGATGCCACGTATGGCCCGTGGCATCATGGGGCGGCGCGGGCAACTGCCCATCCGCCCCGGGGCTCTGCCAATTCGGCTGACCTTCGAGGTTTCCCCCATGGCATGCGGCGCAATTGGCATCGTACAAAGCCCGGCCGCGCGACCATGTGGCCCCGTCGCGGGCGGAGATATGCAAGGCGGCCCCGATGATCCCCACAAGGGCCGCGCCAGCGAGAACAAGGATGCTGGTCTTCATTTCTGTAGACCGGAGTCGCACCAACGGGTCCGGCTGGGTTTATGCCACATCAGTTGATCCCGTTTGCGCGTTGCAATTCTCGCACATAAGAAACAATGGCGCCGAGTTCGCCATCTGTCAGAGGTTGCTCGATTGGCGGCATGTTGCCGAACGGCCAATGATGCGCCCGGACGCCATTGCGCGCCGCCAGAACAAAGGCCATGTCCCCGTGGTGCGACGGCTCGTAGATGCGGTGCACAAGCGGTGGCGCGACACCGTCCTGTCCCGCAGCATTCGCGCCATGACAGGCCGCGCAGACGGCATTGAAATAGGTCTCGCCGGTTTGCGCCTGTGCCGAAAGCGTGGCGGGAACAATGACCTCCACAAGTGGTGATCCCGGTTCCTGAGCTGCGGCTGCCTCCACTGAGACGGGGGCCGGATTGTCGATGGAGGGCGTTTGTGTCCAATACCAGCCGGCCCCAGCAACAGCTATGACCACCAGCGCGCCAATAAGTCTCTTGTTCATGATTTCATGTCTCTTTTTTCGGCGAAACCTGCGGCCGCGATACTCGATCATCTTCAAGTCATCGGAACCGGGTGCGGTGTTAACGCCAGCACTTGATTTGGCCGCCGGAAATAGGTTTCGTTCCGGCAGCAGTTTGACAATCAGGCAAAGCGAACTCGCATATCATCAGAACCAGAAAAAGCGGCCGTTTGCGTCAGCATTACGTTTACTGCATGACCCGTCTTGAAAGCACGAAGGCAGCCAAGGAGATAGGCAACAGGTCGACACAACGCCACAGCGAAAAGACTGCAGTCCTGCTCAGATATCGAGCTCTTCAGAGGGTTCTTGGAGGTCGGTCAGCAGGATCTATCGGTCGACCGGACAATGCGAGAAGTGTCGGCATCCAAAGGGGGGCTTGGCTGAACTCAATCGCCGCTATTCCAACAGACAGCGCCCAAAATGCGGTTGGTCCCTGACAGCCGATAGCGCAAGCGCCACTCATCGACTGATCCCCATCTCCGCACGGATGGGAGCGATTTCCATCCATCACCGTCCCGAGCTCGTCGTGGGAACATGCCTCAGAAGCTTCGGTTGCACCACTCGCCATGGACCCATGCGGAAAAGCGCCAAGAAAAACCGCGGCGATCATGAGGACTATGAAAAGCATATTGCGCGGCATCGGTGTCGGCATTCGTTGCAAGCAAGGGTTCTAGGCCCTTTCTATGCTTGATAAGTGCTGGCTGCAACTCGCGTTCCTGCTCAGCAGGCGAGAACGTCAGAATTGGAGTTTCATGTGCAACCGTATCTCGATCGATAGTTAACACAATCTCGCCTGATCCCTCAAAACAACGTAATCGGCCACCATCTCGACGATGGCTGATCCATTTGGCAACAGCGTCAATTCCTCTGCTGCCCGCGCCCGAAACTCTCGGCTGTATTCCACGATCGGCGGACAGGCCGCAAAGCCCATCGCTTCAGAATCCGCCGTCGCGCAACCGGTCAACAAGCTCATTGCGATCACGAGGACGGCGAGCGGCCGCGTCAAGCATCCGGCGTTGGATTTCATTGGTGCGCTCCAGGATGTTGATCCGCTCGGCGGCGCGGCCAGTGCGCTCGCCCACACGGCGAAGATTGAGAAGGAAGAGGATGATTGTGAGCGCGGCGAGAGCGATTGCCGCCATCCGCCGCGTCCATGGCCGGGAGAGGATCCCGGCCAGCAAGCCGCCCCACATCACCGCCGCCCCCGCTTCCAGTCATCGATCCGTGCGTGGATCGCGACGGCGATCCCGCCCAGCGCCACGGCGATAAACAGCCACCGCAGGGTGTCGAGATAGGGCACCAGCGGTTGGATCGACGATTGCGCCTCAGCCAGAACCTCCTGCACCACCTCCACTCCGGCAGCCCCGACGGTGGCCACGCCCGCCGCTCCACCCCCACGCAGGGTCCGGCTGTCGGCCAGCACCTCACGCGCGGGCGGGGTCTCCGCGGCAAACGGCACTGCACGGGTCGCAAACGGCTCTCCCCAGGACCGCGCTGGGCCCAGATCGATGTGCATGAAGCCGGAGCGCGGATAATACCCGAAGCCAAGGAACCCCACCGCGCGCGCTGCGGCCTCGAATGCCACCGGATCATGGTTGGTCATGGCGATATCGAAGGCGGTTCCCTGCATGTGCTTGGACGCAGGCGCGCCGCCGACGGCGCGGTTATGCTCCGGGCTGCGATAGGCAGAGAGCACGATGAGCGGCTTGGCGAGCCGGTTGCGCAGGCGCTGCAGAGAGTCCATCGCCTCGGTGTTGATCTTGATAGCACCGGTACCGCGGCAGGTAATTTCCGCCGGAGAGAAGCTGGGCCAATGCCAGACGGTTTCGGGCACGTCGCGCCAGTGGGCATAGGTCAGGGTCGTCATGATGTCCTCCAGAAAGACAAAACCCGCCTCTGGGGCGGGTTGCGGTGGGCAATGGGAAAGGGGCGATGTGCGGCGCTATGGGCTTGAACCAAAGATCTTGAGCTTGAGGGCGATCCCGGCGAGCAGGCCGAGCATCACGCCGGTGGTGATCATGCGGACGGCCGTCTGCATGGCGGTGCGGCGCACGAGCCGGATGCAGTCGAGCAGGGATCGCAGATCGCGGATATCGAGGGCAGCCTCCTCGCCGTCGAGGCCGACATTGGCCAGGGCGCGCTGGGCACCGGCCTCGGCGGCGCGCGCGAGCAGGTCTTCGAACTCGGCATCGGGCATGCGAACATGGTGCTCGCCGGAGCGGCTTGGTGTCATGGTGGCAAAATCCTGAGTGGTGTTTCGTCGCGTTAGGATGCGAGAACTGACTGATCCGAGGTCAGGTCAGGGCGACCTTGTCGACGATGGCGGCGTTATAGGGGCCCGCGAGCGGATCGAGGGCGAAGACCGTGTAGTCAAAACCAATGAGGGCCGGCAGCGAGAACTCCCCGCTGCCATCGCTCTGGCCGTGGAACAGGTACTTCTGCTCCCCCCGGGCGACAGCGACCACGGGTCGCGAGACCGGCGCGTCGTCGGCGCGCACGATGCCTGAAAGGGCGCCATAAAGGGGTGGCGCGCTATCGCCCTCCGTGCCTGTCGAGAAATGCGACAGGTACGCGGGGAAACCTGTCCCGGTGCGACCGATCACCGAGAAGCCAGTATCGTTCGTGCTGGTATAGGACGCAGAGACATCCCAGGCGACGGGCTCGGGCTCGCCGATCGGCCAGGCCTTGGCGAAGACGCTGACGGTCCCGGTGCCTTCGACCCGCAGGCGCACGGTGATGGGCCAGCGATTGCGGCCTAGTGCGGCGAGGTTGATCGTTCCAAGGTCGCCTTCGCCGCCCGAGCTACTCCGACGGCGGACCGCAACCGTCGACACTTGAGCAACCGCGAAGATCGAGCCATTCGGGGTCTGGGTCCAGGCGTCGGGGGTGCGGCAGAAACACGCGCTGGTCTGATTGTTGAAGGGATTGGCAAACACGGCGAGGATCTCGTTGGTCTCGCTGGGCGTGTCATCGGCGGTGATCCGGAAACTCGAACCGCCACCGCCGCCGCCTGCGCGGCCAAAGACCGATTGCAAACCGCAGGGACCAAAGAAGCTCTTGAACCCGCCGCTGGTCAGCAGGGCGAGATCGGCTTCGGTGTTCGAGAAGGCGTTGTCGGGCGTGGCCCAGCGCGCCGGGGCCAGCCATTTGAATTGTGCCATGGTGTCAAAACTCCAGAATGACGGTGTCACTCGCCGGTGGGGCGAAGGCGGTGTCGGGGATGGTGAGGGTGATGCTGCCCGCCTCGGGCGGCGTGTAGGGACCCTGCGAAGGCGGTGAGGTCTCGCCGAAGGTGAGGGTAATTGCGTCGCTGTCTGGCGGGCTGAAAGGATCCCCGCTGAAGGCGAAGAGGATGCTGTCTGCCGAGGGGGGCTCATAGCGGTCCGGGGGTGGCGGTCCTGCAGCACCGCGCTGAGCGAGAACTGCCGCGCGCATCAGGAGCAGGCTCATGCCACGCTCCCTGCGAGGGCACCCTGAACAACCCAGGCATCGGACCCGCGTTTGGTGAGGGCAGCGCCGGACCAAGGCCCGTCGAGGTCAACCGATCCGGCAATCACGCCGTTCAGGGACACGCCAGCGGCGGCGGTGATCGTCGCGACGCCAGAGCCGGTTTGCGTCACGTTGATCAGCGTGCCGATCTCGAAGGGCACGCTGGCCTCCGCGGGGATGGTCACGGTGACGGGAGAAGCCCCAGTTGTCTCGATGATCGTACCAGTGTCGATCAGCTCCAGCACATGCGTCGTGCCCGCAAGGGTTCGGATCGGCACGATGCCGGGGCGCGGTACGTCGATCCAGGCGCCACCGATGAAGCGCAAGCGGCGTGCCTCGTCGGTGACCCAGACTTGCCAGCCCTCCTGCGGGGTGAGGAAGACCCAATCCTCCGCACCCGGTTCGCCGTCCCAGACAGCGATGGCGTTGGCGTTGGAGGGCGACCCTGCCGTGACGATGGTGATGTCGCCCGCATTCCCTGCTAGCGGCAGCGGCGTGCTCCGCGAGAGCACAGTTGCCTGCACCATCACCGAGAGGCAGCGCAGGTCTTCACTGAGGCTGGTGCCCCAATCGCGTTGGCCGGGGTCGTAGAAGGCGCGCAGCCTCAATCCCGGCATGATCCGTTCCGGCATGCATGTACTCGTATGTTGTGGTCATTGTGGTCTGGGCGGTGGTTCTGGCGTCGGCCGCGCTGGCCATGCCGACCGCTGAGGTCATGTCCGCCGCGTCCGCCGTCACGTTCCCGCCGGTCGCGGCAATCAGCTACCCCAGAGAAATCCCCAGCCGCGATCCCAGCCAGCGGCGAACGGCGCGCTAAGGCGAAACCACCGCGACTCCCGGTCGGTGAGCCACGTGCTGTCATCGAGCCGACGCGCCCTGACTGCGACTGCGATCTCGGCCGTGCGCTCCGGCGCTGCTCCTTCGGGGATATCCTCGGGGGAAAGGGTCCAACTGGTGCCGGTCCCTGCGCCGATCAGAATGTCGGCCGGCTCCCTTGCCACGCCTGTATCGGGGTCGATCCAGCGAACCTCGACCAGGTATTCCACCCCCGGCTCAGGCCCGATCGAAGCCGCGGTGTGATCGACAATCACCGGGCTGGTCTGCGTCAGGCGGTCCCGATGCGCCCAGGTCAGCGCCAGCTCGCCCGCGATCAGAGCGCCCGCGTCCGGCAGATAGCTGCCATTGCCCTGCACCCGACCGGGCGGCAGTGGCCGGATGGCGCGGTGATCCAGCGTGACACTGTCTTCCGGCGCCAGTGCGTAAGCCAGCGTGCCACGCCCGGTCTCGGGCAGGAGCCGCACCGCCAGGGTCTCGCCCGCGGCCCAGGAACTTTCTGTGATTCGCGCGGCCTCGTCGAAGAACACGATCGGCGTGCCCGCCGCATGCGCACTCGGCACGGTATCAAGACACCCCCGGCCGACGGTGATCGTGGACTGCGTGATCCCGTCGATGCGCACGAGCTCGCCGTCGATGCTGGCGAGCGTGCCAATGCCAACCCCCGTCATGTCGCGCCAACTGGTAACCGAGAAGGCCCGGTCCTCCGCATTGTCCGACAGATCAGCATCCAATATCGCCGTCGGCGCAAAGGCGACCACGCTCTCCTGTTCCGGTCCGGTGCCCGGATCGATCCAGAGCTGAGCAGCCAGCGCGTCGGCACTCGGTCGCTCGCCTGCGGCGACCAGCGCGCCCGCATCGGGATCCTCGGCCAGAAGACGGTCGGCGTCGGAATGCCCGAGCTCGCGCACGAGAAGCCAATAGGGCGCTTCCTCAACCATCCGCTGTGCGAGCGCCCGCGGCGGGGTGGTGATGCCCGGGCGGTGTGGCAGAGTTCCTCCGGCAACGGCGTTGGCGCCCAGCGCAAACAAATCCTCTGCAATCTTGAGCCGGATGCCATTGTCGCGCCCATCTCCCTGACCGATCTCCGACAGGCGCATGACCACGTCGTCCAGCCCAAGGCGCGCAGAGCGCAGCCGGATCACATCACCGGGCCCGAGGTTTGAGCCTTCGCGGTTCACGACGATCTCGCCACTGAGGAGCGGGGCGGACAATGCGCGCAGGTCGCGTTCCGCCACCCGCAGCGCGAGGCTCTGATGGCGGATGCCGGGATAGTCGAGCGTGGTCGCAACCACCTCGCCCATCGCCTGCACCCGTGCGGTGTCGGTCACGCTGACCGCCCCGGACTCATCGGTACTGGCATCGGTGAACCGCACGGTCACGCTGTTGAGCAAATCAGTCGGCGCCCGGCGCCCCAACCGGCCCCAATCAACGACGTTGGTCTCATCAAAGAGAGGCAGCGTTGCAGAAACATAATCCGCCCGGATCAGCGTCAGCTCCCAAAGCCCGGTGCGCCGGTCAATGAACAGTGTCGCATCGATGTGATCGAGGACGCTGGCGACGAATTCTTCCAGCGAGCTGTCCTGCTGCCAGATCAGCGAGAGCCCGAAACCCTCGGTGTAGAGCGTATCGGCAGCAGCGGTAAAACTCTCGCCGATCTCCACCGACGGATAGCCCAGCCCCCAATCGCGGTTGGTCAGGCACTCGCGAATGATATGGGCAGGGTTCATGTCCGGCCCGCTGCCAAAGGCCCCGCGCAGGGAGGTCACCAGCGCCTGGGCGTCGCCGGGCGGGATGACCGGCACGCCATCGACGGGGGTGTTGTCGATACGCGCAGTCCAGCTGGTATCGGTCAGCGCGATGTTGAAGCCAAAGATATCGGTCGGGGGCAGGCCGCTGATGAGGACCTCCGCCGCATCAACCGACGAGGCCGGCTCAGGAAACCCATCGGTGACAAAGATCGCAATCCGGCGCTTGGAACCGCTGCCGGCGAAGAAACCCGCAGCCTCGGCAAAGGCAGTATCAAACCGCGTGCCGCCAAAACTGGCGATCGGCAGCGCCAGCAGCCAGGCGTTGAGCGCGTCGTAATCCTCGGGCGTCACATCGCGGCGCTCGATCCCTCCGGCCACGGCCTCGTTCCAGAGCACGATGCGGATGTCATTGGGCCGATCGGGATCGACGCTGGCCCCAATCTCGCGGATCAGCGCAGCGACGCCCGCTATCTGCGCGGCCATGCGCGTGCCCGACATTGAGCCCGAGGTGTCGAGCGCGATGTAGATTGCCGCATCCGAGATGCTCGCCTCCGGAACAATGGCTGCCTTCTCAGGATACCATTGCTGGGCACCCGCTTCACCGGCCAGAACACGGGTCAGGCGGATCGCCCAGGGCTTGAGGTAGGGGTTGATGCCGAGATAGACCTGCCGCAGCACGAGACTGCAGAGCCCGCGATAGGCGGGGACGTCTGCACCCTGGAGTGCCGCAAGATACTCGTTCGGTCCCTGGTTGGGGGCGCCCATCAGCACATCGATGTCGCCGACGATGCCGCCCTCGCGGGTCTCGCCACCAAAGAGCTCAGGCGCGTCGATGCGGATGCGCCCGCCACCCGCGCCCGCGTTGCTGGCGGGGTTTGTCGCGAGCAGGGTTTCGACCGATTGCGCCGGGAAATCGAGTGTCGCGGGCAGCACGGTCCAGGACGTCGTCTCTGTCGTCGCATCAAAGGCCACGCTCTGCAGGGTGATCGTCTCGCTCGAGCCATTTGCGAATTGCAAACGATACGCCTGACCAACCCGCACGCCTGCCAGCGTGCCGGGAAAGGTGATCGTGGCACCGCCATCGCCGAAGGGCGCAGAGGCGGCGGACATGTCCGCGACGAAGCCGAGGCGCTTCTCTACCGCGGCACCGCCCCCGCCGGCATCACTGCCGGTTGTCACCGACCAGGCGGTTCGGCGATCGACCAGGATCTCACGAATGGCATCGACCGGGCCGTGGCAGAGGGCGAGGTGCACGCCCAGGGAATAGCGATAGCCGACGGTCTGGGACTTGCTACTACCCATCGTCGGCCTCCAGGGTGGCAGAGACCGAGGCCAATGACGGTGCTGGTTTGAGTGTCGCTGCCGGTTCCAAGGCCAGCGCTTTCGTCTCGCGCGTCACGGCCACCGCGATCACGGGTTCGACCAAGGCGTCGCCTGTGGCGCAGAGCCGCTCTGCCTCGATGCCGGTTTCCAAAAATTCCTGCCAATCGAACCCGTGGCGGCGAAACCACGGGCGCACACCGGGGAGGCAGTAGCGCGCGGTCCGCAGATCCTGGATGGTTACGCGCGTCACTTCTTGCCGCCTTTCTTCTTGATAGGGTCAACCAGCAGATCCCCGGCCCAGACAACATTGGGTCCGGTGATTAGCACGGTGCCGAACACGACCGGGATCGGGCGGCCTTCCTCGGCCGTGGGCAGCGAGAAGTCGTCCAGCGCCGCCGCTTGCGGCTGCTCAGTCTTCGGGCGGGGGTTCAGCGCATAGGAAATAGCGGAGAGCACGAGCCCGAGAACGAGCCGCGCGATGAAGGTCCAGACCATGGGAGTGTGCCGTTTGCCGGATTGCGCGTTGAGCGCGCGTCAGAGGATGGAGCCGCCGCCGAAAGGATTGCGGCCCGGGATCTCGGGAAAGCCCCCGAAGTTGAGCAGATTGCCGAACTTTGCCGCGCAGGTAGCCGCGCGCAGATCGCAACCCGGAGCGATGTCGATGAGCACGGGGAGGGGGTTGCCTGTTTCGGGGTCGACGTCTGGCGCCGCCACGGTCGCGCCGATCTCCGAGATTGGCCGCGAGAGGCTGATCTGAGCCCCGACGTGATCTATGATGAAACCCAGCTGCGCGCCAAACCGCAGCACCCCGCCGCGGTACCAGCCGTCTGCGTGTTCCGCCGCCTCCGGCACGGTTACGGCACTGCCACTCGCACTCGTTACGGTTCCGGGCTGCCAATAATCCACGATGTCGAGCCCGCAGCCGCGCCCGTAAAGCGCATGACGGCAAAGCCGCTGGTACTTGGCCCGCACGCCCGCCCGGCGCAGTGTGCTGAACACGGATTCGCAGGTCAGCAGGATCCGCTGCCCCTCGACCGACGCGCCGACCACCCGGCCTTTCCAATGCGCGACCGTCTCACCCAGAACCTGCTCATGACCGCGAAACAGCGTCAGCGTCACCGGGGTGTTTCCGAGTGGTGCCAGGAACCTCCTCGCGAAGGGGTGCGACAGCGGCCAGGTCAGTTCTAATTGCCCGCGCTCGATCTCGCTCGTCTGCACGACCTCGCCGTGCGCCACCGCAGCAGGTTCCCAGGTGAGCGGCGTCGCACCGCCATCCGTGCTGGTCCAGGCGGCAGCGCGGCTGGTGAAGCGCCAGATCTGAGTGCCTTCCGCGAATTGGTAGAGGAAATAGGGGCGGCCCTCGGCGGGGGAAGATTCGATGAGGGTGTAGGTCATGGGGGGACTCACGGGTTCACGGGGATATAATGCTCGATGTCAGTCGAACCGTGATGAAATCTTATTATTTTCCGCCAATCTGCCGATCAAGCGTTTGAAATACCGCAATATGCCGAAAGCATTGTGACCGGTGGCATTGGGCGGATCAGCTGCTGGCGAAGGGTTTGGGGACGATGCTTCTCCCGGCAGAAGACTTCCCATGCCGGAAGGTCGCCACTCTCGAAAATGCCGTCAAGCGTCACACGTCCAGAAGCCGCGAAACCGTGCCTCGGGGCCGGGATCGAGACGGAAGGTCAACTCGCTGTCCGACCGCAGGGCGTCTATGGTTGCGACGCTCATCTCGATGCCTTCGACCCCGTAGCGCCCGTCGGCCACCGCGGGAAGCGTCAGCAGGACACCGTTCAGCAAGGTGACCGCAACGGAGCCGTCCCGCGCGGCAATGAGCACAGGCTCTTCGCTGCGAGTGCGCCGGAACGCACAGGTCGCACCCTCAGGCAGCAGACCTTCGGCCTGACCTTGGGTCAGCGGCGCGGGGTCGAGCGTCGACAGCAGTGTGTTCGACAGCGCGTCCTGCAGGCCACCGACACGCGGGGGCGGATCGCGATAGATGTCGGTTGCCATGTTTCCTGACTCAAGATCGGCGATCATTGCCCGCATCTCACTGATCTCCTTGTTCTGGGCGGCTATGATGCCATCGGCCAGTGCCCGCACGCGCGCATCTTCGATGTGCGCGCGCCCAGAGGTCATTATGGCGATCGAGTGATGCGGAATCATTGCCCTTAAGTAACTGAGACCATTCACGGTTGCCTGACTGCGCACCAGCCACAAAGCACCTGCAAAGACCACGACCGAGCCCGTGAAAATTGCGATGTTGATGGTACGACTTGGGTACATCGACGCCATGAAGGCCAACATAACGAAGGCCATAGCGGCGCCCATGACGACGGACATCCACGCCCTCGTCTCGCTGAAAAAGACGTGTTCGACCGCAAAAGTGTTGAGATACATGAGTCCGAACATCACAAGGGTCGAGACCACGATCATCAAGGTGAAGCGTTTGTATGTCATGGTAACCTCCGGTTTGCTTACGAAACAACAACATTCCAGCGCTGGAAGGTTCCCGGAAAAATTCGACTCTGCGCTTCTCAGGGCTGACTTCGGGTTGGTCTGACCGTTTATGCTCGGGCCCAGTCGAGCGGAAGCAATCCAGCACCATGTTGATATCGTCCCTGCGTATGATCCTTGCGGATCATAGCTTTGCGTTCAGACGAGCACATCACTTCAGCTCTAGTGACAAAAAATAGTTTCGACCGGCAACTTCGCGATCTTGGCATGGAGTTCTTTGACTTCTACCTTTTTTGCCTTGTCAGAAAAAAACCCGTTGGGCCGTCAATCGCCTGCCAATTCTATGCCGTCACCTGCGTTGGGTGGATCTTGTGGTTGGCGCAAGCACTTGCACCATCTTGTCTTCACGCAACGCCGCGAGCGCTACAGTGGCTTTGAACTTGACCGAAAAACCGCGTCTCGTGGTCATAGGTGTATCCCGTCAAAAGCGTTGGATAAAGGTAGCGTCCGAGACCTCTGGCAGAAATGTTCCGATCCGGAAATGCAGCCCTTTGTGCCCCGAACCCTCGTAGAACATCGCAGGCATTTCCGCGTCGTGGCTGCAGACAGTGCCGCACCCGCCGTCACTCCCCCACCTCGACCATTGGCAAGGTCAGCTCGCTGGCCACCGCCCCATGCTGGATCTCCACCCGATCCGCGTCCAGCCGCACGCAGGTCAGGAAATGCACATTGGTCCCATGCGGCACCGCTTCGCCGAGGTTCGAGCTGAGCGTCAACCTGTGCTCGGCACCGTCTTCAGCCGCAGCGATGATCGAGCGAAACCGCAGGCCCCCCGGCATCTCCAGCATTATCCTGCGCCCGACATACGAGGCGATCGGCGCAACCGGTGCGACCGATGCGATCGGTGCGACGCGCATGAGGACCGATCCCGAGGTCATGGCGGCGCGAAGCTGCAACTCGTGGCCCCAAGTCGGCAACCAGAAACTCGCCTGGCGGCCGTGCAGACTGTAGAGCCACCGGCGCAGCGCCCAGCGCGCCGTCGTGCCCTGTGCCTTCAGCGTGATGGCCTCACCGCGCTCGAAGACATCGCGGAGCGGCTCCACCACAACGGGGCCAAAACCGTTGTCGACATACTCGACTGCGCGCCGCAGGCTGGCGGTCAGCGGACGCCGCACAAGGCTCGGATCGGTCTGCACCGGGCGGCCGAGGTAGCTCGGCAATACCGGCGCGGTCAGATCGGGCGCATCCCGCAGCAGGAAACTCGCGGTTACGGTTCCGTCTCCCTGCCGGCGGCGAGCAATCTCGACCGCCGAGGTCAGCACGCCCGCGCGGATCGGTGCAACCGTGATCCGTCCTGCAGCGATCGACAGGCCGGGCAGCGGCAGGCCCGCCAGCGGCAAAATCAACGGCTCCGCCAGCATCAACCGATCCGACTGAACCGTGTCGATCGCCACCGGAACCACCTCGCCCCCATCCAACGCCACGGCCACCAAACCCCCGCCGCGGAAGTCAGACACAGAGGTGTCGAGCAGGATCTCCGTCGCCCCTTGATCCATATCCACCACCGGCTGCACCGCCATGTGCCAGAGAGGCACGTTGCATTCCCCGGCAAACCCAGCCCGCGCCAGTTCCGCGACGCGCGCCATGCCCAGCGCATCCAGCCGATGCCGGACGGTGATAATCTCGCGGGGCAAGGCCCTCAGCGCAATCCGCTGCTCGCCCGCGCGCGCCTGCAGCACGTCGGTGCGCCATTCGAGCACCTCGCTGATTTCCTGCGCTGCAGGGAAGGGCCAGAGCAGCGGCTGACCACCATCGTCAGGCATTGAGCGCACCCCTGTTGCGGCGGATCACATTGAGGATCGCCCGCTCGCCTGAGGGCGTGGCGAGATAGTCCCCGACCACCGAGGGGTCGAGCACATTGATGATCCGGGTCGACGGGGCCGCCGCTGGAGCCGTGGCATCGCCGTTCATCTCAACCCCGAGCCGCCCGCCGCGGCCGCGCCGCAGGGGCAGAATGGCCTCGGGCCCGGCCTCGCCCATCAGCCCGATGCCGCGCGCGAAGGGAAACACCGTCGGCCGGTTGACCACGCCGCCTCGGGCGAAGGCGGTGAGTTGCTGACCGCCGGCAAAAACGCCGCCCCTCGCGAACCCGAAGAGGCTGGCAAAGAACCCACCCCCGCCACCGCCCCCGGACAACGCCCGCATCAGCGCGTTCTCGATCGGCTGGAAGGCCAGCTCGATCAGCCGGGCGGCGAGGTTCTGGGCGATGCGCGAGATGGCACTGGCGAAGGTCTCCCAGGTGAACTCACCCGACTTCAGCGCGTCCTTGATTGGCCCAAGGATATCTTGCGCGAGACCTTGAGCGATCTCGCGCGATCGCTCTTGTGCTGCCCCCACCGCGTCGGCGGTAGCCTCCCAGGCGTTGCGCGCTGTATCGGCGGCCTCGCGCAGGGCTTGGCCAGCCCCACGACCAGCCCCGCCCGCGCGCCCCGCGGCTTCGCCCGCAGAATCAAGCGTCTCCTCCAACCCTGCCGCTGCCACCTGCGCCGCGTTCAGTCCGGCCTCGGCCTCGACGCCAGAGACGGCAACGGCCTCGCGCAGGGCTGCGATGGATTCCAGCGGCGCGGTTGCGGCCTCAACCACACCGGCCAGCGTTTCGCGTAGCGCCTGTGCCTGACCGCGCGCTTCCTCCGCCGAGGCGCCAAGCCCCAGATCCGGCAGCGCAATTGGGTCGGCAGAGAAGGCCGCCTGAAACGCCTCACGCGCCTGCGCGCCAGCCTCCGCGGCAGAGCCCGCAAACGGGTTCTCAACACGGCCGAGCTCCAGAGTGCCAATCAGCGAGATCCGCCGCTCGATGCCCAGCGCCTCGAGACCAGTGTTGATCCCCTCCAGGAACCCGTTGATCCGCTCACCGACACCGTTGAGCATCGCCTCGACACCCGCGATCAGCGCGTTCGCTGCCTGGAAGGCAAAGTCTCCAATGACGCCGGGCAGGGCGCCCCAGAGTACCTGAACCGCGCTGATCGCCCCCTCGAACGTGTTGAGGACGCCATTGCCGAAGTTCACCACGGCTTCCAGAGACGCCTGCAACGCCTCGGCAATCGCGGCCTTGATCCCAGCCCAGCTTGCCATGACCTGCAGACCCATGGCGGTGGCGCCAAGCTGTATCCGCTCCCACACTTCCCAGGCCAAATCGCCGAGAAGCGTGAGCGCATTCCCAAAGCCGCCCGCTCCGCGCACCAACCGCCCGAACCAGAGGATCAGCTCGCCCGCGGCAACGATCAGCCCGACAATCGGCAGGCGCAGCAGCGCGCCGCGCAACACGACCAGTGCCATGGCCAGCCCGCGCACCGAAACCGCCGCGGCCAGTTTCGCCGCGACAAACCGCCCAGCCATCAGGGTGGCGATCCCCGTCGCATAGGCGCTCAGCCGTCCGAGGTTCTCAAAAAGCCCCCGGATCGCGATGCCCAACGGCCCGGTGGTCCGCGCCACTGTTGCCATGGCATTGGCCACAGCTTCCAGCGCGGGGGCGGCAGCGACGGCCAGCTGGTTCGACAGACCCCGCCAGATCAGCCCCAGCCGTGAGATCGCGTCATTGGTCCGCTCGATCTGCTCGGCATCCTGCTCGGAGACCACGACGCCGAAGTCTCGCACATCCTGCGTCGCCTGGCGCAGCGTGGCGGTATCGATCCGCGCCATAGCGATCGAGCCTTCCTCGCCGAAGAGCTGACCGGCGACGGCCGCGCGCTCGGCGACCGGCACAAACTCCGCAATAGCCGCATTAATCGCGCCGACGCGCTCATCGAGCGGCAGGGCCATCAATCCGCTGGCCGTGAGGCCAAGCCGCTCCAGCGCATCAGCCGCGGGTCCTGTCCCAGCCGCGGCCTGGCTCAGCCGCCGGGTCAGATCCTTCGTCGCCTGTTCGATACCGGACATCGACACGCCTGCCAGTTCGCCGGCGCGCTCCAGCGTCTGGATGGAGGCAACCGTGGTGCCGAGCGACTGGGCGAGCTTTGCCTGCGCATCGACAGTTTGAAGTCCGGAGCGGATCATCGCCCCGCCGGTCGCTGCGGCAGCGGCGACGGCCGCAGCCGCCACCAACCGCACGCGCCGCGAGAAGGCTGCGAGCCGGGCGTTGGCTGCTTCCATCTCGCGCCCCAGACGACCAAAGCCGCGCGAGCCGGCCTCGCCGACGCCTTCCAGCTCCGCGCGAACCTGGCGCCCGCCGACGGCAGAGAGGCGGACGGAAACGCGTTTCTCGCTCATCGGTCAGAATCCCTGCTGTCTTCCATTTGTTCGTTGAGTTTGCGCGCCATCACCGCTTCAAGAACGGGGAGGAATTCGGCGGCGGCACGGCGATCAACGCCCAGCGCTTCGGCCATGGCGAGGGCTGCATTCATATCCCACCCCAGCACCACCCCGGGCAGAGCGCGGATCTGACCCCCGAGGCGGTCAGCCAGATCCCAGACCTGCCAGCCTTCCCAGGTCTGGGGGGCGTTCAGGATTTGCGGGCAGTCTTTGCACGTGGCGCCGCGGGGCTCGCAGCCCTCGCAGGGCCCGCCGCCCTCGCATGGTTCGCAGGGCTGACAGGCGGCGCAATAGCGATCGCCCCCGCCGTAGACCCAGTCGGCGAGGGCGCGGAGGCGTTTTTTTCTGCGTCCAGCTCCAGCCCCTTGGCGACATAGGCCAGCTGGAAACGCTCGAAGATCGGCCAAATGTCGAGAAGAGCAGCAATCCCCTCCGGGCTCACAGGTACCGGCACGCCTTCCGCGTCACCCACACCTTCCCAGTCGGTGATCGCGCGCTCGGCCAGTGCCTTGCCAAAGATCACCGCGATCTCGTCGTCGCTGGTGCCCTCAGGCAGGGTGCGCACAGCGGGGTCGCTGCGACTGGCGACCATCAGCGCGGTGGTTAGGGGCTCGACACGGACGCGCACGCCGAGGCCAAGATCGAGCCACCCGGGCTCGCGGGCGAGGTTAAGACGCAGCATGCTCAGTATTCCTCAACAGAGTTGATGAGAGTGACGGTGGCCATCCGGCCCAGCGTAGCGTCGCGCGCGGCCTGCCAGTCGAAGGTGGCTTGCACGCCCTGTGGCCCGGAGATCTCGATGCGCGGGCGGGGCAGGTAAACCGCGTGGGCGGTGAGCGTCAGGCTGTCGCCGGAGGGCAGGATGTAGCCAAAGGTCAACTCGCAGGGATCGCCGCTGATCGCCTGGTCGACCAGCACCTGGTCGGCAAAGCGCACTTCAATCCGACCGGTAAGAGCAGCAATCGAGGGGTCCGCGCCGTCGATGCGCCCGTCCGAACGGATGGTCTCCACCCGGTCAAGACTGTTGGCATAGGTGATCTCGGCCGACACGATGTTGCCGAGGGGGTTGCCGTCGCGGGTGATCGCGCCGTTGAAATGCCCGAACCGCTGCAGGCCGAGATCGGCCAGCGTGCCCGCGGCAGAACTTGTTGCTACGCTCTCGCCCTGCGCGACCAGGCTTGCCGTTGCGGTCAGCAGGCCAGAGCGCTGCATCTGCCAGCTGAGCGTGTCGAGCACGCAGCCAGAATAGAGCGCATAGCGTGGCACCTCGGGCATGCCGGTCTCGATCGACAGGGACGGCAGGGTCCAGCCGCCGGTGCGGAACTCGTGGGTGAAGGGCCCCGGTGCGATGCCTGTGGTGGCCGGCTGCCCGAACGCCGCCTTCAACCAGAAGCCAAAGGCCTGGGCGTCGATGGGCACGACGACGTTGCCATCGACCGTCACCGCATCCTTGATCGGCGGAAGCGGGTCGCGGCCGTAACCCAGCAACTCGCTGTTCAGCAGCGGCTGCTCGGCCCCCAGCGTCGCACTGGCAAACGGCATCCGTGTAAAGCCGCTCACCGGCGGGGTGCCATAGGTCGTCTCGAACGCAAGCGCCATCTGCGCCCGCGCCCCCTGGGCTCGTGCCATTGGAATTTCCTCAGTTTGTTGGAGCGTGTCAGGCCAGCGGATCGGCCGTGGAATAATGGAGCAGCACCGGGATCACCGCGGCCTTCAGAGCCGCCGCACCCTCGACGGGCAGATCGACCGGGCGGGGCGCTTCGGCCTCGACCCAGTCGCACAGGCCACCCAGCGTGCGGTCGGCCGAGAGAGCCACGCCGATGCCCGCGCAAAGTGTGCTGAAGGCCGCGTCGCGCGCAGCACCCTGCACGACCGCCTCGATCTCGGCGCGGTGCTGGTAGTGATACCGCAAGGGCGAAAGCGTCACGCCGGGATCGCCCGGATCGCCATCGCGCAGGATCAGAAGACCGGCGGGTGGGACACGCTCGGGCAGGATATCGCCGCGCAGGACGGTGGCGGACGACGCCTGTAGCAGGGCGTGCAGCGCGGTCAGTATGGTTTCGCGGGAGGGCATTGTCTGTTCCAACAGGGAGGGGCTGGCCGAGGTTACGGGAGTATTTTTGCCCGTTCGTCATGCTGCGGCCTGCTGCACCGCTCGCGCTCCGATACGCTGAACCGGCAACCTGAGAGGTTTTGCCAAGGATTCTGACCGAGCAGACTTGGTGACATTGGTCGCGCAGTCAGGAACGACTGTTCTTGACCACGATGTTAAAGGTAGGGGTTATTATCCGAGGACAGCCATTGAAGAAAAACGCAGCGACGGCCGGCTCAGAGCCCAAACCCACCGACTTGATGTGTCGAAGCGATTTCTGACTTTAGTGCTTTCGCCGAAGAGCAAGCTCTCGATATAGCGCGGGTTGCGAAACTCCAATCGCGTTTGCGACCCGAATCCATTCGCCCTTCGCTGGCTCACCGTAAAGGTCTAGCCATGCGTCCAGCCTGTCTGCCACGCGACGCAGCCGCAGTATTTCGATACGTGCCCTTTGGCTCTGAATCTCGCGGGCATTGGCATTGATCAGAGCAAGAGCTGAATCTGGCGATTCTCGGAGTGACGCTAGGAAAGCCGAGCGGGGCATGCATGCGATGACAGCCCGTTCCCGGACGACCGCATCGCAGTGGTAGGCGTCCGCGAATATCGAGGCTTCCACAAGCATCATGCCAGCTGATGCAATATGCAGCGTCAGCGTGGTGCCGTCTGCCAACGGTCGCTCCAAGGCAATCTGTCCTGACCGCACAAGATAAATTGACCGCACGGGATCTTCTCGCCGGAACAGTGTTGCGCCTTCATCAATGCTGCGCACCGGGGCGCCATCAAAGGATTGCTGCCAACTCGACATGATAGAAATCATACTTGGTTTTGTTGGCAGGTCATAGGGTCAACCTGAAAACACATTTCGGAGATTCCAATGCGATTTGAGACTGCCATTGCCCTGACCATTCTTGTTGGCACAGCCACCACTGGCTTTGCTCAGACGAGCCAGATGGGTCACTCGCCTACAATGGATCACAACGCGCATATGCAGAGCGCGACACCGGGCGGCTCGGTGCTGACCGAACCGGGGCAGGGTGCGTTCGCCGCTTTGTCCGAGATCGTGAGCGTTCTTGAAGCCGATCCCCAGACTGACTGGTCACGGGTCGATCTGGGCGCCTTGCGCTATCATCTGGTCGATATGGATCGCCTGATTAGCGGCACGGTGGTGGAAGAAACCGAATTGCAAGACGGCCTTCGCGCCGTCGCCACCGGTGACCCGGATACACTGGCGACCCTTCACCGGATGGTGCCTGCCCATGCGGCACAACTGGCAACTGATAGCCGTTGGATCGTCGCTGTTTCCGAGGACGATGTGAGCGTTACGCTGAGCGTCACAAGTGAAGATTCCTCCGTCGCAGCGCGGATTCAGGGACTGGGCTTTTTCGGTCTGATGGCGAGCCAAGATCATCACCGAGCACATCATATGATGATAGCACGCGGAGAAGATCCCCACCGCCCCTAGTAAGGCCCTGAACGCGACCGAACCGCGCGATGATCGAAAGCCGACCTTATAGCGAAAAGAGGCAAACTGCCGCAACAGACTGCGCCGTTGTTTTTCAACCCAGCCGCCCCTCCACCCACCTCGCCACGATCAACCCCGGCACGGCCTCATGCGCCCTCGCGGCCTCCCTCGCCAGATCCAGCCGCTTGCTCAGCTTGACCTGCGGTACCAGCAGGAAGATCGGCACGGTGGTCAGCCCGCGCCCGGTCTTTGACCGCGACGCCACGGCGCGGCCCTTGGTGTTCAGCCGTCCTTCGGCCACCAGCAGACTTGGCCCCGTCCGCCGATAGATAAAGCGCAGGCGCAGCCCGGTGCGGCGTTCCCATTCGCCGGGCGTGATCCGACCTCCGCGGCTGGACTTTCCCGCTGCCGGGGTCGGGATCGCCAGCCAGAACCCGGTCTTCGAGCGGATCAGCGGGCCGGTATCGTGGGCCCCGATGATCACCGGGGCTTTGGACCAGACGAGGGCCGCTGCCTCGATGCTGTCACCTGACCTCGGGAATGTCTGGTTGCGGATCGAGTTGCCAAGCCGCTGGCCCAGACCCGCGCCGGTGATCTGCGCGCGCCAGGCGGTCTTCAGCCCGGTCCCCGCCTCGCGCATCGCGGCGGTCACGGCGCGTTCTCCTGCCGCCACCTCGGCCGCCATCATCGCGACAATGTCGGGGTCGATGTCGAGCTTCAGCCTCATCGCCATCACACAGGCCTCAAATCCACCGTCCAGACCAACCGCTCGCGATCACGCACCGGCTCGCCCTGAATCAGAAACCCCTCGCCATCGATCTCGATCCGGTCGCCGGGGCGCGGGTTCGCCGCTTCGGCGACGCGCAGGTCAACCCGGGTCGTCTCCGACCAGAGCCTTGCCTCGCCAAAGCCGGTGATCTCATCCGCGCGGCGCATGACGACGCGAATGAGGACCGGCGCACCCCCGTCCGCGATGTAGACCGCGTCGCGGGCGATGTTGGGATCGGCGAAGAGATTGTCGATCGCCGCCGCGAAGATGGACATGCGCGTGCCCGTCAGTTCGAGCTGTGCAGTCGGATTGCGAGGCGCGGGCGTTTGTTGACCGGCAGGATCGAGGCCTCGGTCATCAGATCGATCCAGCGGCCCTTGGCGTCGATCATCTGGCGGGCATAGAGCGGCAGGCCGATGGTATTGGCGGTTTCCAGCAGGTTTGCCGGCCCGCCATAGGTGGTGAAGGTATCAAACGTGCCCATCGGGAAAGCGATGCCCTCGCCGGTCGGGATCAGCCGTTCCGAGGTGCCGTTTGAGAGCGTGACCGAGCCGTTGTATTCCTCGAACAGGATCCCGGCGAAGGGGAAAGCGCGGCGCATGTCGTCGCGCAGCGGCTGGCCACCAGTGGCGGAGAAGAACTTGTAGGCGTCCTCGGTCTTGGGGTGGCTGATCAGCTTGTCGAAGAACTCGGAGCTGACCAGGGCATGAGCCGTGGTCATCGTCTCGCCCATCAGATTGTCCTCGATCGCGCGCAGTGTCGTGCGAACTTTGCCCTGGACGTTGGTGGTCGCGGTGCCAAAGACGAAGTCGACTTCGATCTGCGCCAGCCCGAATTCGGTGAAGTAGTTGTAAAGCGTGGTGCCCGCGCCGTCCTTCACGATGCCGCGCAGCGCGTTCATCTCCATGTACTCGCGGGTCTGGGCATGCTTGCGCCGCATCAGCGTCAATTTGCGGTTCATCACCTCGACCAGAGGATCGGCCGCGTCGGACAGGCCCAGCGCGGGCATGCCCTGGATGTCGGCGGGCAGGATGACGTCGTCATGCGGGATCCAGGGCAGCGCAAAACTGCGCATCGAGCGCGCCTCGCGATTGCCGACAGTCGCAGGGGCGCCGAGCGGTACCGAGGGCAGGAGGCTCAGCACGCCTTCTCGCTGCTCGATGACGATGGAGCGCTGGGAAACCCCTTCGAAGCGAAAGAGGCCGAGCTGGCCGAGGCGGGTATAGAGGTTGGGCAGGATGTTGATGGCCTGCGTCATCTCGGCAAGCGAGTAGCCGCCCGCGTCGAACGGGTTGCGGGTGATGGTCATGAGGAACTCCGGGGCGAAGAGGTCAGATCGGGGACAAAGGATCGATGCGCAGCGCGATGGGTTTGATCAGGCGGTGTCGCGCGGAATGATGCCCAGCGCGGTCAGTTGCCCGAGCTTGGTGTCAATCTTGGGCGCGTCATCGACGCTGGCATCAAAGGCGAGGGCCACGCGCGAGACGATGGCGGGGCCGCGGGCCAGCAGGATGCCGATGCTATCGCCACCGGTGGCATCGACGGCATAGAGCAATACGCCCAGCGCGGTTTCGGAACCGTCCGCTCCGGTGTCAGGCGAGAGGGTATATTTGCCGCTTGCGGTGATCCGGCCGAGCACGGAACCGACGGGATAGGCGGTGCCGGCGAGCAGGGTGATGGTCTCGCGGGTGTAGTTCGGGTTGACCTCATATTTGAGGACATCGCCCATTGTGGCGGGCTGGGTCAGGACTGTCATGGTGAGGGTTCCGTGTGCAAAAGGTGCAAATGGACAGCCCCCGCCGGGCGCACCGCGGCGGGGGATCAGTCAGGCAATCGGTCGTTGAGGCGCGGTGACGCCTCGGCCGTCAGCCGCGAGTGCCGGTTGCGGCGGCGCGCTTTGCGGCCGCGACGATGGGGCTTTCCTTCGACGGCGGCAGGATTGGTGAGGGCGCGGCAGCAATCACGTCCCGAGCATCGGCCGCGGCACTGGCGCGCTCGAGGACGAGGCGGCGCAGCGCTTCCGGCATCGTGCCTTCGCGAAGCGCCTTGGCCGCGTCGATGGCGATGCCGAGCCGGCCCGCTTGCGCCGCGATCTCGGCGATCTCCGCCGCCGCCTCGCGTACCTGCGCCGAGATCTCCGCCAGATTGCCCGGTTGTGCCGCTGCAGGGACAGGCGCCGCAGATGCGGCCGCGGGGACTGGTGGTTGTGCGGTTGCTGCTGGCGCGGTGTCCGGCGCTCGATCGTCATCATCGGCTGGCGCAGCACCCGCGGTGTCGCGTGCACCATCCCGCTGCACATCATCGATGCCCTGTTGTGTCGCATCTTCATGGTCAGGCGCATGGGTCATGGCTCTCTCCTTTTGTGGGCCGGTTTGCGTGAACGTCTGGCGCTGTGCACTTGTGCTGGCGCGCACAATCGCCGGCCGCTGTTTGCCCGCAACCAGCTGCCGGAACGCCGCAAGGCCGCGCGCCAGATCGGTGACCTCATCAGCAAGCCCGGCAGCGACGGCATCAGCCCCGCGATACGTTGCTGCCTCCGTCGCCATTGCGCCGTCCTGGCTCAGCCGACCGGCGCGCCCCGCTGCCACGGTCTCCGCGAAGAGAAACCGCAGCACATCGATCTCGCGCTGGATGTCGTCGCGTACCGCGACTGGCAGCGGGGCATAAGGATTGCCGTCGATCTTGTGGGATCCCGCATGGATCAGGGTGACGCGCGCGCCCTGCTGATCGAGCTGGCCGCTCAGATCGGCGTGCATCACCACGACGCCGATGCTGCCCACCGCCCCGGTGCGGGGCAGCAGGATGCGGTCCGCCTGGGAGGCCAGGGCATATCCCGCCGAGAAGGCGTGTTCCGCAACGAACGCCCAGACCAGCTTGGCGCGCCGCAGGGCGCGGATCCGATCCGCAAGGTCGAACACTCCGGCTACCTCGCCGCCGAAACTGTCGATCTCCAGGGCGACGCCGCGCACCGCGGGATCACTGGCGGCCACCTCGATTTGTGCGGCGATCCCCTCGTAACTGGTCTGGCCCGAGGACTGGCCAATCCAGCCGCCGCGGTGGATCAGCACGCCGGAGATCTCGATCACGGCGATGCCGTCCACGACCGGGAAGGGCGCGTCGCCATGCTGGTGCAAGCTATCGGCCAGCCCACCGGCCAGGATGCTGGCGCGTGGGGGCAGGTTTGCGGCGCCGAGCACTTCTGCCTCGCCGCTCAACCCTGTCATCTCGACGCGGCGCCCGAGGATGCGCGGCCCGAGACCTGAGAGGAAGGCCATGGCCTTGGACGGCTCAACCAGCAACGGCGTGTTGAAGGCGCGCGCGGCAATGCGGGCATGGAGCATCACGGTTGGTCCTCTTCCTCGCGCGGCCGGTCGTCTGCGCCGTCAGTTTCATCTGGCTTGTAAGGCTCATCTCCCTCTGCCGGCACAGCCTGCACGCCCTGAGCAGGCGAACCGGGCCGGCGGAAGTCCAGGCCGAGGATTCGTTCGCGGGCGCGTTCCGCGGCAATCTCACGGTCGACCTGTTCTGCGTCATAGCCGCGCTCAGCGATGGCCTGCGTGCGGGACTTCAACCCCGCCTCGATCTGGGCAATCTCGGCATTGGCGTCCTTTAGCGGATCAACCCAGTCCCATTTGGTGGGCAGCCAGTCCGCCGTGAGCAGACGCGACCGATCCGCCTCATAGCGCGGCAAGGACAACGCCCCCGACAATACCGCCGCATCCATCCAGCGCGCATAGACCGGTCGGCAGAGCTGCCAGACCATGACCGCATGCTGCCAGGCCGAGACCCGGCGGCGGAACTCGATCAGGGCCAGGCGCGAGTTCGAGAAGTTGCCCTTCACCATGTCATTGGCAAGATAGGGATAGGGAATGCCGAGCGCTGCCGAGATTTGCAGCAGGGTTCGGTATTGGAACGGCTCATACGTCCCGCCGCTATCCGCGGGTTGGCCGACGGTGACATCTTCGCCCGGATCAAGGCGCACAATCTGACCGGGGCTGATCTCAACACCGGCGGGGCCGTCCTCGTCGTCTGCGGGGGCGAGGGGGTTCTCAGGCGCGGGCGAGGTCACGAACATCGCGTACATCGCCGCCACTTTCTTGCGGTCAAGCTCGGCGTCGTCATACTGATCGAGCAGAAACAGCTTCACGATCGCCGGTGCCAGCTTTGAGACCCCGCGCAGCTGACCGCCCTCGACCGGGTCGATCACATGGATCACCTCGGCGGCGGGCACGCGGACGATGTCACCGGCGAGCCCCGGATCGGTGCTGTCACCGGGATGGCGGCGCAGGAAGTGATAGGCGACCCGCCGACCGATCCGGTCGAACTCGATCCCCTGGCGGATGGCATTGCCATTGGCAGCAACACTGGTCTGCTCGAGGGGCAGCATCTCCGCGGGTAGCATCTGCAGTTGCAACGGTACACTGAGCCCGTCACTCGCTCGGCGGGGTCTGATCCGAAAGAACACCTCGCCTGCGATGAACACCTCGCGGGCCGCGCGGCGCTGCAGTCCGTAGAAATCCGTGAGCCCCTCGGCATCGGCCTCGTCGGTCCAGGCGAGCCACAGGCGCTGCAACTCCTCTTTGCGGGCCGCGTCCGCGATCTTCGAGATCGGCTTGATCCCGTCGCCGACGGTATTGGCGGCCCAGCTCTCGACCGCGTTCACCGCATAGCCATTGTTGCGTACGAGCCAGCGGGCGCGGGCGGTAATGTCGGGCCCCGAGGCCGCGATCAGCGCGTTGACATGGGCGCGCGTGGCGCGGAAGCCGCGCAGGCGACGGTGGTGCTGGCCGGCATCGAACCCGCCGATGAAGGCGCCGAGACGTTGCCGCCAGCTCATCACAGATCCTTCGACGCAAAGGGGCGCAGCACTCTGCGGCGCGGCCGGTCGAATGCTGCAATACGCCGTTCGAGATCGGAGAGGGCTGCCGCCAGTTCCACGTCCGAGCCATAGGTCACCGTCTTGCCGTCATAGCTCACAGAGCGTGTGCCACTGTAGCGCGCGGCCAGCAGCGCGCTGTGGCGGGATTTGAGCTCATCAAGGGTCATCGGGGATCCGGTCAGTCCATGTATCGCGGCGTGCTGATCTTCCAGCTGCGCCGCCGCGGGGTTGCGATGCGCCCGGCTTGCGGTTCGGACGGTTTCTCTGGCTCTGGGTTCGGCGCAACTGCGACGGTCTCCACCCCGGCCTGCTTCTCGAGCTGCCGCCACATCCGCTCGTCAAAGCGATCGGCGCCGAGGATCCAGGCGGCCGCCCGGGCATAGACCCGCGTGTCGAGAGCCTCGTTCCTCTCGCGCAGCTTCTGCCATTCCTGGCGGGCATAGCCGCGCCGGTCGCGGATCGTGACCAGCTGCTCGCCCACCAGCTGCTTGAGCCATTCGCTGTCCGCCCAGTCCGGCAGGTGGATCGTGCCGGCAGGGATGGGTGCGTCTGGTTCAGGCGGGCGTTCCAGCCGCAAATACCGATAGGTCTCGGCCTTGAAGGTGGCGGTGGCCACTGTCCAGAGCCGGGCGCCGCGTTTCAGCTTCCGCCCGTTCACCGTAGCATCGACGAAGGTCGGGCCCGACACCGGCGTTGCCCGGTTGAAGCCCTCGAGCCCCTTCACGGGTGCCACCTGCGCAATGCCCTGCTGGCGCGCCCAGCCATAGACGGCGGCGGATTCGTAGCCAGTGTCGATGGCGAGCTTGGCGATCGTCATGATCGCGCCGTTCTCGTGCGTCCACGTCTGTCCCAACAGCGCGGTCAGCGCGTTCCAGCAGTCCGGATCGTCCGGCCCGCCCGGGATCACGATGTGATCGACAAGCCAGCTTTGCAGACCGCGGCCCCAGGCCCAGACATCAACCTCGATGCGATCCTTTTGCACATCGGCGCCCGCCGTCAGGAACAGCCCGTCTGTCGGGATCTGCGCTGCGAAGGCTTCGCGCCGATCCGCCAGGCGCTGCCATTCCGGCGCCTCACCGCTCTCAATCCAGGTCTCGCCCAAAAGCGTGTTGCGCGCGGCGCGCAGCATCTCGTCCGAGCCCTGCGCGGCCAGCCAGTCGCGCGCGATCTGCTCCCAGCTCTTCCAGCCGATCGGCGAGTAGAGTGCAGAGAGGTGGAACCCCAGCGCCTTGGGGTCGGTTGGCACCGCCGTCGCCCGCCATTCGCCCCGTGCCAGCATCTCGGTCTTGTGGTGCTCGGCAATGGGGTGCTCACAGCCTTCGCAATGATAAGCCGCCGTTTCCGGGCGCCCCCTGGCCCAGCGCAGGCGCTCGAATTGCAGCCATTGCTGATGACCACAATGAGGGCAGGGCACGAAGTAGCGCTGCTGATCTGAGGCTTCGAATTCCCGCTCGATGCGCGACAGTCCCCGGATCGTCGGTGTCGAGACCATGAACACTTTGCGCCGATGCGCAAAGGTCGTGGTGCGGGCCTCGGCCAGCGTAACCGGGTCGCCTTCCTCGTCGGCCGAGGCCGGATACGCATCGACCTCGTCGAGAAACACATAGCGCGCGGGCATTGAGCGCAGGCCGGTGGCCGAATTGGCACCCGTGAGCACCAGGATACCGCCCGGAAACTCTTTTGACAGCATTGAGTTGCCGGCATCGCGCGAGCGGGCAGGGTTCACCCGCTCCTTCAGCGCCGGGCTGTCGTCGATCAACGGGTCAATCCGCCCGCGCGAGCTGCGTTTCGCCATCTCGACCGTCGGCAGCACCGCGAGCATCGGCCCCGGCGCGTGGTGGATCACGAAGCCGATCCAGTTGTTCCCAGCTTCGGTCGCACCAACCTGCGCGGCCTTCATGAACGAGATCCGCTGCGCCGGGTGGCTCGGCGACAGCGCGTCCATGATGGCGCGCAGGTAAGGCGTGCGCGCCGTGCGGTAGCGTCCCGGTTCGGCCGAGGCCCGCGACGACAACCACCGGTTCTGATCCGCCCACTCCGACACTGTGAGGTCCGGATCGGGCCGCATGCCGCGGCGCCACGCGCGCAGGATATCCTCGGCCCCGTCAAAGCCGAGGTCGAGATCCTCTGTCAGATCACTATAACTATCAACTGAGGCTGACCCGGAGGTCTGCCAGGGCGTCGAGCTGCTCTCGGACATGGGTTTCCAGCACCCTCTGCAGGATCGCAGTCTCGAGTGTCACGGGTGCGCCTGAGGCCTTCTCCATCTCTGCGGACAGCTGCGCCGCCATCAGCGCCGCCACGCGGGTGGGCCAGGTGACCCAGACGTCGCGCTCCTGGCGCGCAAGGCGAAACACCAGCGTTTCCGCCCGCGCCCGATCAACCAGCACGCCCTTCTTCTTCTGGATCGACAGCTGGCGTTCTTGCGCCTGGTAGACGGTTAGCGCGGTGCGGGCTTTGAGGTAGGACGAGGTCTCGCCGGGGCCCGAGACGTTGTTGCCGCCAAGGCCAACGCTATCGCTGCTGCTGCCCAACCCGCCCCGTGACCGCATTTGCTGATCCGGATCGGTCATCGCACCGCGCCGGGCATCCGAGGCGGCCGCGTCGATCGACCCATCGGCAAACAGCACCAACCGGCCGTTCTTGCGGGCCTTCTGCACCGCCCCGCGCGAGAGCCCGGAATGGGCAGCGTAGGCTCGCTCACTCATTCCCTCCATGGCACTGACAGTTCCGGTTAAGGCAATGATATTGCTTGTTATTCAGTTGATTGAGTTCCGGGTAAGAGCGATTCTGACTGTACCAAAACGAAACAACTCAGCCCCGGAGAAGACGCCATGACCACCAAAACCGCAGCCCCCGCCGAAGCCGCCGCCACCGCCGCCACGCAAGCCCTGCTGCAGGAGATCGCCGCCAGGCATCTCTTCCTGGAGACGCTGGACACGCGCAACGCTGACAGCCTCGACTTCCATGATGTTGCGGTCTGGTCGATCCGCGCCGCGCTGGAGGCCGCTTACGCCGCGGGCCAAGCGGCCTCTCGCGAAGCCTGAGCCCGGAGGACGTCATGACCAAACTTACCCCAACCCAAACCACCATCCTCGGCCGCGCCGCAGCCCGCCCGGGCAATCTGGCCCTGCCGCTCCCCGAGCGGCTGGCCGGTGCCGCCGCCAACATGGCTGTCGCGCGGATGCTCGAGCTCGGCTGGCTAGAGGAGGTCGACGCTGACATCCGCCGGGGCGAACCACTCTGGCGCGAAACCGGCGATGGGCATGGCACCACGCTGATCGCCACCGAGGCCGGGCTCGCAGCCATCGGGATCGAGCCGGTCGTGCTGAAGGCCGTGGCCGGATTGCGCGGGGAGAACCCACCGGCGCAGCGCCAACCCACCGCGATTGGGGCCTCCGATGCCGCGAAGCCAGTGGCCATCCGCAGCGGCACCAAGCAGGCGCAGATCATTGCGCTCCTTCAGCGTCCCGAAGGTGCGGCCATCGCCGAGATCGCTGCCGAGACGGGCTGGCAGGCTCACACCGTGCGCGGCGCCATCTCCGGTGCGCTGAAGAAGAAGCTGGGCCTGCTCGTCACGTCGGAGAAGGTTGAGGGGAGAGGCACTGTCTACAAACTCGACGACGCCTGAGCATTTAAGCGTCAACGGCAGCGCTCGAACAATCGGCGCAGCGTGTACGTGCGCAAAAGCGAAATCCCGGTGAACAGCGCGCCGATCGACAGGTTCTCGCCGAGGCTCGGATGCAGGCCGAACCACGGGAACGCCACGATCTGTGTGACGACCGCCAGCGCGTAGCCGACCGCAACATTGGTGGCAGCCTCAACCAAAGACAGGAGGCGGGACTGGCTCATGCCGCGAGCCGTTCGGCCTTGAGCGCCGCGAAACTCTCGCCGGTTTCCACTAACAAGGCCTCTTTCCCGGTGAAGGATTGCCAGCGCTCGATGGCCACATCGACATAGGCTGGGTTCAGTTCGACCCCGAAGCAGACGCGACCAGTCGTTTCGGCTGCGATCAGCGTGGTGCCGGATCCCATGAACGGCTCGTACACCGCCTGACCGGGACTGGAGTTGTTCAGGATCGGGCGCCGCATGCACTCGACTGGCTTTTGCGTCCCATGCACGGTGTCGGCATCCTGATCGCGGTTGGCGATCTGCCACAGCGTTGTCTGCTTGCGATCGCCCGCCCAGTGACCCTTTCCCTTGGCACGCACCGCGTACCAGCAAGGCTCGTGCTGCCAGTGATAATCGCCGCGGCTCAGCACCAGCCTGTCCTTGGCCCAGATGATCTGTGACCGGATGGCGAAGCCCGCGGCGATCAGGCTCTCAGCCACAGTCGCCGCATGCAGCGCGCCGTGCCAGACATAGGCGACATCGCCCGGGAACAGCGCCCAGGCCTCGCGCCAGTCGGCACGGTCATCGTTTAGAACCTTGCCGGTGCGCTTGGTTTTGGCAGAACCGGCTTGGTTGCGCCAGGACGGGTCGTATTCGACACCGTAAGGCGGGTCGGTCACCATCAGCATCGGCTTTACGCCCCCGAGCAGTCGCCCGACCACGTCGGCCGTGGTGCTGTCGCCACAGATCAGCCGGTGCGCGCCGAGCTGCCAGAGGTCGCCGGGCACCGACACCGGCGTGACCGGGAGCTCGCGGACCTCGTCCTCGCCTTCGATCGGGCCATCGCCGCCCAGCGCCTCGGGATCCCGCAGCAGGGCGTCGAGATCCTCGTCGCTCATGCCGAGCAGCGACAGATCAAAATCCTCCGCCAGCAGCCCCGCGATCTCGTCACGCAACATTGCCTCGTCCCAGTCGCCGAGTTCCGTCAGCTTGTTGTCGGCAATCCGGTAGGCACGCCGCTCGGCCTCATCGAGGTGACCGAGCCGGATCACCGGCACCTCGGACAGCCCCAGCATCGTGGCGGCCAGCACGCGGCCGTGCCCGGCGATCAGTTCGCCATCGTCGGCCACCATACAGGGCACGGTCCAGCCGAACTTCGCCATGCTGGCAGCGATCTTTGCTACCTGGTCGTCGCCGTGCATCTTGGCATTGCTTGCATAGGGGCGCAGCCGATCGATCGACCACGTCTCGATCTGGCTCGGCACGAAGACGAGGTCCATGGGGCAAGTCTCTATGAGGTGAAAGGTGTCTGGCCCAACGCTGCACCGGCACGGCGAGCGGTTGAAAAACGGTCCATGATGTCGGGAAAACAAAAGCGCCCGCGAGGGGGATCCTGCGGGCGCAACTCTTCGATGATCAAGGGATAGGTCAAGGGGGGCAGCTTTGTCAAACCATTTTTGTGCTTTGAATCAATGCGTTCCGGGGACACCGCGAAGGCCACTCACGCAGGTGGCCTGCGGCGGTGTCTTTTGGCCAGGGTGGCTTCCCCAAAGTGGCCAAGGTGGATTCCGCGCAGGAATCCACCTTGGCCACGGCATCGCTGCGCAAGCGTTTGATTTTGAGTCAGAATTTCGCGTGTCGCCGGCGAGGTGGATTCCAAGTGGATTCCCCGGTGAAAAGGCCAGTCGCTAGGAAACTCCCGCGCTGCGCCCCCCCGCATACGTTTGAGGCCGGGGAGGAACCATGCCAGGGGGGCTTGCGCGTCATCATCGGCCCATTATTGCCGTTCTGCCTATGCGCCGTGCTGGGTTGCAGCTTTTCTAGAGCGGCAATACCAACCTAGGTGCAGCGCAGCGCCGGTAGTATATCGAATTTCTGCACCGCGGGCTTTCCAGCCCTCAAGGTCATTTCCGAATGGACTTGCAAAGGCAAACGAGTGCCATTATCTTTGCTGCAAGAGGGGACACCCCCTCAACGGCATAGACGGGCTGAGCATTCGGTGCTGCCCAATATTTTAGGGGCCGCCAGACAAGAGTTGCTTAGTGGCAGCGCTTGCGGCGGCCTCAATTGCTATATCGGCCTTTTGATCGAAATATCCGAGGAGAAATCCGAGGTTGCGCCGAAACCATCCCGGATTCACCTGCTCTTCAATTTCGCGGGTCAGGCGACCGGTATCGATATCCGCACTTATTAGTATCTTTCGCAGTTCTTCACAGGTCAGCTCGTCACTTTCTTGTCCTTCTAAAGGCTCCAAATCCGCCAGACGATCAAGAAGCGATTGTACTGCCGGTTCCAAGGACTTCGGGCCAGCGATCTTGCCCGACGACACTTGGCGCAGGTAGAATGAGTGGGCAAACGCGAGAGTCCTAATCTGGGAATAGAAAAGCCGGGCGAGGCGCTCTTTGGCCGTCTCATTGTCTAAACCCATAAGGGACGGGTTTGCTGCCGTATCAAAGTGCTGTCCGTGCACCCCCGATCTAGTTACAAAGAGCTTTAGATCGTCCCGCTTTAACAGCATTCGCATCTGGTGTTCTTTGCTGAGCGTGGTTTCTCGACCTGCTCGAATAAAAGCAAAGGGGCGCCCGACGCCCACGTAATTCGACCCTACGGTTTCAATATCAAAGGTTTTGAGGGCTTGTGTTTTTGTGCTGCTTAATAGCCAACCGTCGCGCAGTGCATCCATTGAATTCCAGAATGGTTGTGTCAGCTTCCTCCCATCGGTGAGTTCCACGCGAAGATCGTTTTCCAAAATCTGCCTTGCTACAGTAGATGCACTGTAGTCAACCTTGCCGTTGATAGCGGCGATGTGCTCTATTGATCCCTCGTTAAGCCGAAAGCCAAGTTCAAACCTCCCCGCCATCAGCCCATCAAAGTAAAAACGCCGATAGAATGGGTATGCCAAAACCGTGCGATTGAGGTTTGGAATTGGCGTCAGGAAAAACTGTTTGGGATATCGAACTAAATTGTCACAATCGGCATAATAGTTTTCTCCGGTAAATCCATTAGCTGACTTGGTGCGGGTATGAATGCTGCCCAGCCCCCTAGCAAAATGCGCTTGTGGGTCAGCACGTCCCCACGCCGGTCGTTCAAGGCGCCCGGCGTTTTCTCGATGCAAGTTGCGGAAATCAGCAACCGGATAGGTGATCGAAATGAACATAATGCCTGACTTTTGAGTTGCCTGTTTACGTCGCGATCTTGCAGCGATTTGCCTCCTGCCGAAGATATGTGATGCAACCGAGAATCCACCGGTCCAACTCTTCAACAGAAACCGGCACGTGCGCCACTTTAGCGCCAGAACTCTGCCACCATAACGCAGCGCTGGCGAGGTGCATGTTCTCAACTGTGAGGCCAAGAAGCAGTTCCGACGGTTCTACAGCTCCTCCAGCGGCGAATTCCAAGATCGCTTGTTGCTCAACTGGTCCGCCGAACCGGATTGGCGGCGGTGGGCTAGCGCGAGCACTTTCGAGGATGTCGAGTTGCCAATGTGGATGCCCTGCCAATTCTACGAAAGCTCGACTGCGCCGCCCGACCCATTCACTCCGTAGAAATTGGGGCTTGGACAACTCCCCGATGCGCCCGATGTGAAGCGTGAAGCCCGCATCAACGAACCGGAAGTTCTGTTCCGAGCCCTGCTTTAGCCAATTCTCGCGATATCCTGTCCAGATCCACACCTCATGGTTTAACGAAGCGATCGGTACTACGCGATGTGGTTTGCCTCGATTACGGGTAATCGTTTCACTAGCGCGGCCGGCAAGGGTAATAGTGGCTAATGTGCTGCTGATTTCTGGTGCGAAGGCGAGTTCTCCTGTCTTCAATCCGATCGCAGCTCCAAAGCGCACGGCGAGCGTTTGCGCCCGCTTCGAAAAAGCGCCAAATGAAAGGTTGGGCTCCTGGACCTCAGCTTTTGCCAAGTTCAGGAACCCCATAAAGTGAAGCAACGATACGATCGATATCGCCTCCTGAGTTGGCCTCGCGCTTCACGGCAGCACTCGCCAAAGCTCGCACTAGTTCTGAATACAGGGGGGTCTGCGACTTCTCCCAAAGATCCGGAATATGAACTGGAGCGACAAAGCGGCTGCTCAGATCGAGCTGTCCGCCCGCAATTGTGACGGAGCGAAACGACACCAGACGAACAAACGCACGGGAATTTAGCAGCGTCACATAGGCTCGAAGAACTTCGATGGAAGCTGCTTCAGCAACCCCTTCACTCCATTCCTCCTCATGCTCTTCGACCGATAAGTTCAGGATTCGCTTTGGTGTCCATACATGGCCCGTAGAAGGTAGATATCTACCAACCTCATCGAGGGCGAAGCTACCTTCGGCACCAAAGAACTTGGAGACGATCCTCGGCTCATTTGAAAGCGCGAAACTACCGGTACGGGGGCGCATCAACCCCCACCAATCCTGCCGGTTGGCTCGCACGATTGACGCGCGACTCCTCAGAAGCGCTTCGTTCGGCTTGAGAACCAATTTGTAGAAAGTCGGCACTGCCTCCGACAGCGCCGCCTCGTCTTCGAAAATGGGCCCATTCTTACCATGAGGAAAGAACATATGGTACTTTTTTAAGATGCGCCCATCGTCAATGGAGTCAGTCATCAGCGCATCTCGAAAGTAGCGCTTCTCTTTGGCGGGCAGCTTGAGGTGACGAAACTCCTCTTCATTAAAGAGGAACAGCTTCAGGTTCCCTGTCTGAACACCTTGGGCGATGTTAAACAAACTGCCAACAGTGGGCGTCTGTGCGGCTTCAAGTGCATCGATGATACTGCGCTGTTCAGGCGTCAGAATACGCCACGGAAGCTTGCGGCCAAGTACGGAGGTGTCAGCCGAAAAGAGGTTCCACTGTTTATCACCGGTGGCACGCGCGGGTGGTGAGCCATGTGTCTTACGCAATTCGCGCAATGCATCACCCGTAACTCCAGGCTCGTTTCCTGTTACAAGCGCGGTGAACTCGCGACTGGGTGCTCCCCCTTTGGTCAAAACAATGCAAGCGACGTGAACCAACGCTTGGCTGAAAAGGCCAAAGTCGCCAATTCTGGCGATCAAACGGACATCTCCCGCGGCGGCGAGACTTTCGCGCCACGGCGTGGCAGATTCATGGGTAAGCAAATTTGCGGGAAACAGCGCCCCCATGGCTCCACCATTTTTCAACGCTTCCAATGCGCGGGTGACAAACGCCATGCTGTAATCGCCGCGGCTGCCCGCCTTTTCGCCGACCACTGAACGGAGTTGCGCCTTCTGCTGTGTTCCGGCGTGCAATTTTGACCCCCTAGGCGGGTCGATCGGCGTGCAATTTTGACCCCCCAGTTGTTCTGTCAGACCGTTCGTTGCGAGACAGCGAACGGAGGGGGAGTTGAAACGGGTGGATACGATTGCGCGGGTGCGACGGGCCTTTCACGTTCAGGGCTGGTCGATGAAGAAGATCGTCCGGGAGTTGCACGTGTCGCGGAACACCGTGCGAAAGATCCTGCGAACAGGCGAGACGGATTTCAGCTATGAACGGAGCCGCCAGCCCCAGCCTCGGATCGGGCCGTGGCAAGATCAGCTCGAGCAGTTGCTGTCATCGAATGCGGACAAGCCGTCGCGGGAACGGCTGACGCTGATCCGCATCTTCGAGGAGCTGCGCGGTCTCGGCTATGAGGGCGGTTACGATGCGGTGCGCCGGTTTGCCAAGTCATGGTCGCAGAACCGCGGCGGGGTCACCGCTGAGGCCTATGTCCCGCTCTACTATGCGCCCGGCGAAGCCTATCAGTTCGACTGGAGCCACGAGATCATCGTGATCAGTGGAGTCACTTTGACTGTGAAGGTCGCGCATGTGCGGCTTTGCCACAGCCGGATGATGTTTGCCCGAGCCTACATGCGCGAGAGCCAGGAGATGGTCTTCGACGCGCACGATCGGGCCTTCGCCTTCTTCAGGGGCATCTGCACCCGCGGGATCTACGACAATATGAAGACGGCGGTCGAGGCGATCTTCATCGGCAAGGAGCGGCATTACAACCGCCGCTTCCTGCAGATGTGCAGTCACTATCTGGTGCAGCCGGTGGCATGTACCCCGGCATCAGGCTGGGAGAAGGGCCAGGTCGAGAACCAAGTTGGGCTGGTGCGGGAACGATTCTTCACGCCGCGGCTGCGGGTCAAAAGCCTCGACGAACTCAACGCCTGGCTGCTCGACAAATGCGTGGCCTATGCCAAGGCGCATCGTCACCCGGAAGAAAGCGACAAGACGATCTGGGAGATGTTCGAGGCCGAGCGGCCGCAGCTCATCCCCTATATCGGTCCCTTCGACGGCTTCCACAGCGTGCCGGCCTCGGTATCGAAGACCTGCACTGTGCGTTTCGACAACAACAAATACTCGGTGCTGGCCACGGCAGTCGGCCGACCCGTCGATGTGCATGCCTATGCCGAGCGGATCGTCATCCGGCAGGACGGGGTGATCGTCGGCGAGCATGCGCGTGCCTTCGGCCGCGGCCAGACCATCTATGATCCTTGGCACTATGTGCCTGTTCTGGCCCGCAAACCCGGAGCCTTGCGGAACGGGGCGCCGTTCAAGGACTGGGTGCTGCCACCAGCCATGGCCGCAATCCGGCGCAAGCTGAAGGGCAGCGATGACGGCGACCGGCCTCCTCTCGGGACATTGCGTGCCGCAATGCCCTGCCGGGCAATGGATGGTCCAGATCCTGAGCTGCGTCCGCGATGACGGACTTCAGGCGCTCGAGGCGGCCTGCCGCGAAGCCCTCGATCAGGGCGTCCATTCTGCTTCTGTCATCATCAACATCCTCGCCCGACGTCGCGATCCGACGCCACCGCCCTTCCTACTGACCCCTATCGCTCTGCGCCTGACCCACGAACCCGTGGCCGACTGCGCGCGCTACGACAGTCTCAGGAGAACTAACTCACATGGAACGCACTCAAATCCTCGACCTGATGGGAACACTCAAGCTCTACGGAATGCGCAGCTCCTATGACGAGATCATGGCCGCTGGCATCAAGCGCCAGCACGAACCCCCGCGCATCGTGGGCGATCTGCTGCAGTCTGAGATTGCCGAGAAACAGGCGCGGTCCATCCGGTACCAGATGACAATCGCCAAGCTGCCTTTGGCAAAGGACATCGAAGAGTTCGACTTTGCTGGCACGCCGATCAACGAAGGTCTGGTCAAAGATCTGGTCACCGGCAGCTTCGTGGCCGATCAGCGCAACGTCGTTCTGGTCGGCGGCACCGGGACTGGAAAGACCCACCTGGCCATCGCCATCGCGCGGGCGCTCATTCGCAACGGCGCTCGCGGGCGCTTCTTCAACGTCGTCGATCTGGTGAACCGCCTGGAAACCGAGATCCGCGGCGGCAAGCAGGGCCGGATGGCCGAGTATCTCACGCGACTGGACTTCGTCATCCTCGACGAACTCGGCTATTTGCCCTTCGCGCAATCCGGCGGCCAGTTGCTGTTCCATCTGATCAGCCGCCTCTACGAGCGCACCTCGGTCGTCGTAACCACCAACCTCGCCTTCGGCGAATGGCCCACAATCTTCGGCGACGCCAAAATGACCACTGCGCTGCTCGACCGCCTCACCCACCACTGCGAAATCATCGAGACCGGAAACGAGTCCTGGCGCTTCAAGAACCGCGCCTGATCCGTCTGGAAAAATGGCGAAGAGGGCCTGAGCCGCCTCCACTCTGTGATCGGTTCCGTCGGCTCAGGCCCTCTTCGCGACACCGCAGGGGGTCAAAATTGGACGCCGATACGGGGTCAGTTTTGCAGGCCGATTGACATGCGGCTCCGGTGTTTGGGCGATCACCGAGATAAAAGGTGGGTTCATGACCGTAACGTCAGATCTAGGAAATTCTGGGTCGGCCATAGAATCAGCGATGGCGAGGTCGAGTTCCGCACCCCCCTTCGGGGTCCAGTCCCTCAAAGCCAGCTTGAGCGTGAATCGGGCCATTGCAATTGCTGAAGCCGAGATATCTCGCCCGACGATTTTAAGGGCACCGTCGAAATTCGCTCTGCGCAAGCCACGTAGCGCCTCGTGAAGAAATGCGGCCGAACCGCATGCCGGATCGCTCAGCACTAACGTCGGACGGCCGTAGAGATCACTGAATTGAGCAAGCGTATAGTCTACTATGCTGCGGGCCAGGGCAGGTGGTGTAAAGTGCGTACCTCCACGTGTGACGCGATTCAAAGTCGCGGGCTCGACGAAGCCGAACAGGTCCGGAGCGGGCGCCCGCACCAGATCAAAGTGGGCTTCTTGAAAGAGCTGTCCACCTGCATGACGGATCGCAAGGTTTGGATGCAGGGTCAAAGCGGAAAGGGTCGTTGGCGCCGTGCGGATATCGCTGGTGCTTCGTCAAGCGAAGCACCAGCGAGTGATCGTCGCAGATCGGATGCATCCTGGGGAAGCCCAAAAGCGTCTGGCTGGGCGGGGCCGTCATCTCCGGCGATTAGGTCGGCCAGAACCGTGACAAATGCATCGATTGATCGCTCATCCGGCAAGCGCGCGTAGGCAACCAGTGCTCTCACTCGGCCAAACAGATTGATCAGATGTTGGACAACGGTCCTGTTTGAGCGCAGACGATCTCGGCAGAGAATTTGTAAAAGCCGTCGAGATCGCGGGACACGGATTCTAAAGAGTAGACTTGCGCGGCCTGGACGGCGTCCCAACGTACAACCTGAACTTCCTTTTTCGTGATCGCGACATGGTGAGGTAGGTCGCTCGACCACGCCCAGCCTGCTGCCTTGGTTGGGGCACTCAACTCATCCACTATTGAGAGGCCGAATGAGCCATTGCCGCCATCGAGAAGCACTTCGTGTTGCCCCTCGGCACCATCTTGTTCGCCTTCAAACATCGGCGACCTTGCGAGCCCGAAGCGCTCACTCCACACCTTGCCCATTGAGACATCCGTCATCGCGATGCCCCCACTTGCGTAACCAGAGGCAACTGACCCTGCATTTCTTCAGGGGTAGCCAGATTGGCAATAACCTCTAGATGCGGGCTCAAGGGCACGAAGAGGGCGGCCCCGACCGCAGGCAACGTCGAGATTGAACCGAGATATGCCGAATGCTGGTTGGGAAACACGGCACTTCGACCCCACAGATTAGGGAAGAATTGACCCGACAAGCACACCCTGAACTCGGCAATGCCTACTGACCAACTGCTAGCTTTTCCGCCAAAATCTTGAAGTATATCGCGGAAAACGCGAAGAGCGATTAAGTCCTGCCATGAGTACAGGGCAACCCGACCCGGCCCACGTGCCGGAACAGTGGGCTGAAAAAGACTACGCTTGCCACACCATTCGCGAAGCTGGCTTTCAGACAGCTCAGTCAGGCGCAGTGCATCAGAGAATTGGACAGGTTCCATAGCAAATGGGTAATCTACCCATTTAAGTACGTCAACAGCAGCTTAGGGTGCCCGATCATTTTCGAGAGACTTGCCCGGAACGGCTGCTTCAACTGAATACGAGGGCGCGATGTCGCGGCTTCTTCCGGCCGTTTCCCGTCCAGTACGACGTTATCACTTGACTTCCCACGGCCGCACCTTAGGCATCGCCGTCGTCACCTCCACCTCCCGCAGCATCTCGCCCGCCACCAACCCATCCCGCAACCAGTCCAAGGCCTGCCACCAATCCTCATAACCGCGTCGGGCGGATGCGATCTGCTCTGGATGCGGCCGCCAGGTGACGGGGCAGGCCAACACCTCCACCGTTCGCCATTTGCCCCGGGTCAGCACGCGTTCGGTGCCGACCACCACCGTGGTCGCCCGCTCGCCGTGCTGATTGCGCTTGGTCTCTACCGGCACACAGCGGGGTACCACGCCGGGCATCCAGTCGGGCGTTAGCCCCGCGCGGGCAAGTTCGGCCACGCTGATCGCCATACGAAAGCCGCCGAGGCTGTCTGGTATCCCGGCAACGGTGGCAGCGATAACCTCCGCATCTGCATGGGTGTAACTGCCCAACTTGTGCTGGCCGCCGTCGATCTTGCAGCCCAGCGCTGCCCGTTGCAGCAGGACATATTCGAGCCCGAATCCGAAGCCTTCCTCCGGCACGTCCATGCGAGGCGGCAGTTCCAAATGCGCCTTCTCGATCCGGAATGCCCATTCCAGCGCCGCCTGCACGCCCAGCGCACGTTTTGTGCGTCCGCCGCGAATGTTGATCGGTCTTTGAAAGGTCATCGCACACCTCGCATCCGGAGGCGTTCGGGTGTGACAAGGCCGCGCGCTAGCATCAATCCGCACATGGCGGTGCTGATCATGTTCTGGGGCAGGTAGGCGTCGGAGTTCACCTTGGCGGCGTAGAAGGCTGCCAACTCATCCTTGCTCGGCTGCGGGCCAATATCGCCCTTGCGCTGCCGCTTGGCTTTCGCTCTGCTGGCATCGGCCGCAATCGATTGCGCATCGCGCCCAGCAGCGCGTTCCATGAAACGATCCAGCGCCTTGGGCCCATCGGGCGGGTTGGGATGATCGGCCCGGCTCTCGGCCGCAACCTCAAGGATCCGATCCTCAGACAACCCGAGGTCATTGACCCAACGGCGCACGTGCTTCCGCGCTGGCCAGCCCTGCCACCAAGCGGGCAGGGTGGCGTTGGCTTTGAGGCCCAGCGCCGAGAGCAGCTCTGCGAAAAATCGATCAAAGTCGATCTCGCGCGCTTGCGCGTCCTCCTCCTCCTTTACTGGTTTCCTTAAAGGTTCTCTTACAAGGTTAGTGTCCGGATTTCGGACACGGCTTTGGCCATTTTCCGGACACGGGTCAGGGCAAAATCCGGACACGGCTTTCGCGTCGATCCCGTGTGTGAATTCCGGACACGGCTCGACCGGTAAGGTGGTTGTGTGGTCGATTTCAGGGGCCGCTTCAGCATCAACGCCGAGTGCCGAACCCCTGTGTCCTATTTCCGGACATGGAACCGCATCAGCGGGTGTGAAGCCCGGCTCGAAGCCCAAGATGTAGCGGGTGGGCAGCTGTCGTTTGGTCACCGGGTCGATGCGCGGGATGCGACGCAGAAGGCCTGCGGCTTCTAGTTGGCCGATGTGGTTGTTCAGCGTCGAGCGGCTGATCTCACAATCATGCGCCAGCCGCAGCTGTGAGGGGAAGCAGCCGTAATCCGGGTTGAACCGGTCGCAGAGGTGCCAGAGCACGATCTTGGTGGTCGGCTTCAACCCGCGCTGTTTGATGGCCCAGTTGGTGGCGTCATGGCTCATGACAAGGACCTCCGCACGGGCGGCACAATACGCGTGGTGAACCCGTGATCGGCCAGGGCGCCCAGCGCCTCGTCGAGGCTGCGCACCAGGGCCCAACCAAAACCTTGCGCCAGTACGGCATCGCGAAACGCCTCCTGCGTCGGGCGCAGACGCCCTTTCGGGGCCTTCAGCTCGAGGAACAGAATTCGCCCCTCGCAGAGGACCATCAGATCGGCAAAGCCCGGATGGATGCCCATGCCGACGAGGATCGCCTGGCGTTTTGCGCCGCGGGGACCAGGCTCAGTCACCTCGTTGGCGCAGTGATGAATGATTGCCGTGCGGGGCAGGGCGAGGCGCAAGGCCTGCACCACGACGCGCTGCAGATCCGCCTCAGGAGTGCCGCGCCTGTTCATAGCTTGGCCCTCCCATCGTCATTCTGGCGCTGGGCTTGGCGCAGCGGCCGCCGCGCGTCGATCACCACCAGGAGAATGCGAGCCTGTTTGCGCTCGGCGGACGTTTCGCCATGCGTGATGAGGACATGGCAAGCAAGCCGGATCAGGTGATCAGAATGATTGGCGGCGTCGGCGATGATGGCACGGGCCTCGGCCAGACGGTCGGCGGGCCAGGCGGCTTGATGGGGCAGGGCGCGCATCAACGGCGGCCTCCTGCACGGCGGCGTCGCGGCGCATTCAACTCCTGCTCTTCCAGCCATTGCTCGACCGCAGTGCGGCGATAATAGACTTTGCGCCCGGCACGGATGCAGGGCGGGCCCGTCCGCTGGGCCTCCCAGCGACGCAATGTGTCGACCGACAGGCCGAATTCCAGCGCAAGGTCTATGCGGCTGATCCAGCCGACCAGAAGCGTGCGGGGTTTTTCTTGCGGGTCTGGCATCGATCCGAGATGCAGCATGTGGGTCTCCCTGTCCTGGCCCCGTGACGGTTGGTGTCGGGGGGCGTTTGCAGAGACCAGTGAGCGCAGAGGCGCAGGGGTGGCGGGAAGGCGGAGGGTGGCGCAAAGGACGCCACCTTTGTGCCACCCCATAGTTTATTGGGAATTTGGCATCAGAAAGGGAGGCGGCGGATAATGCGCAGGGCGCGGTCCTGTGGTCGACTTTTGCGCCAAAACGGCAAACACCTGCGAACAGCCGGATTTACACGTGATTGGCCTGCATTGGCGGGCAAAGAGGGGGTGGCACCCGGCACGCCACCGCGCCACCCCTTGAATTTATTGGGAATTTACAAACCGGGTGCGGTCAGGCGCGCTGGTTCCGGAAATTTCGGCACTGAGTCTCGAGAAATCGGGACCAGGAATCGAGTTGGCTGTCGCCCGCGTCCACTTCGCCCCGCGCGGGAACGCCTGTAAAACAAGGGGTGGCACAAAGGCCGCGACCTTTGCGCCACTCTCTGCCTCCCCGCCACCCACGTCCCCATGCTTGCCTTGCAGTCCAGGCGAAACCACGCCTCATGTCGGATGCAAGACAGGACGGAAACCATGCCCGAGCGCCAAAAGCTGACCGAGAAACTGCTCCGCGAGGTCGAACCCGTTGCCGGGCGAGACTACCAGATTTTTGACACGGACCTGCGCGGGTTCGCCGTCTGCATCTACCGCGGCGGTGGCCGCGCCTTCACGCTCGACTACCGTCATGCCGGCCGCCAGCGCCGGATGACTTTCGGCCGCTGGCCGGACTGGTCGGTCGCGGCAGCACGGGAGCGCGCCAAGGAACTGCGCCGCGAGATTGACGCCGGAGGTGACCCTCTGGCGGAGCGGGGGACAATGCGCGAGGCACCGCGCGTCGACGACCTCATTGAGCGCTACTGTGCCCAGCACCTGCCGAAACTGGCCGAACGCAATGCCGCCGATCAACGATCCGCGCTGGCAAAGATGGTGGCCCCAGTCTGGGGCCGAAAGCTGGTAACGGAGATCACGCCGACTGATGTCGACAAGCTGCTGACCAAAGTGGCTGAGGGCCGGGCGCGGCCCCATAAGGAAAAGCCCAACAACCGGGCGCGCAAATTGCAGGGGGCGAAGGCCACGCCGGTGCGGGCCAACCGCATCGGGGAAATCTTGCGCAAGATGTTTACGCTGGCGATGGAGTGGGGCTGGTGCGAGGACAACCCTGCCCAGCGCTTCCACCGCCGCATTGAAACCCCGCGTGAGAGGTTTCTGTCCAAGGCGGAAATCGCCAGCCTTGCCGCCGCGCTGGATGCCGCCGAGGATCGGCGCGCTGCCGATATCATTCGGGTGTGTATGTTGACGGGCGCGCGGCTGGGCGAGGCGCGGCAGGCCCGGTTCGAGCAGTTCAACCTCGAGCACCTGAGTTGGTCGAAGCCGCCGACCATGACCAAACAGCGGCGCGTGCATCGTGTGCCGATCTCTGATGAGACTGCCGCCATTGTGCGTCAGCGCCAGCTTTTAGTGCCGAGCGGCACGCCGTGGCTCTTCCCGGGTGACACGCCGGGCCAGCCGGTTCAGGAAGTGCGCCGGTTCTGGGCGCAGATCCAAAAGCAGACGGGCTTGCTGGACGTGCACATCCACGATCTGCGCCATACGTTTGCATCGCTGCTGGTCAGTGGCGGGGCGTCGCTGGAAATGATCGGCAAGCTGCTGGGCCACAGCCAGACACAGACCACTTTGCGTTACGCACACTTGATGGACTCGCCATTGCGGGCGGGTGTTGACGCTGTGGCCAGCGCGTTCCGACCCAAGCCCAGGCTGGTTCATGATGCAGATGCGCGGGGCGACAGGTATTCCGCATGATCCGGCCCAGCGCGTTGCGAGCAGCCTAGGGCCCAGCGCGGGCTTTGTTTGTCACGTCTCTTCCCGTCGCAGCGCCTTCCACACCGGCGTGATCCGTCGCCGGATGGTGCGGCTGTCGGGGATCTTGGCACCATCTGAGCGTTCGTCGAACCAGTCCTGCATCTCGGCGACCAGTTCTGACTGCGTGGCGGGCAATCCGCTGTCATGGATGCGCTGTATCAAGGCGACGTTCATTCCTTCCCAATCGTAGGGAGACGAAACGCCGGGCCCCGTTGCGACCCGCCGCACCATGTCATGCTCGTCCTCGAAGGCATGAACCTCGTCGGCCAGGATCAGCATGTCTGCGATGGCTACTGGGATGCCGCCTGCGGGATCGGTAATCAGGAGCCAGTCTTGTCGGTTCAGCGGCTGGATCCTTCGTATGATCCCCTCAGTGGGACCCGTCCCACACCTGCGGAATAGCGGGAGCAGTTCCATAGGGGGTAGAACGACCTTGCCCGCGACAATCTCGTCGCCGCAGCGTACGGCTGTGATGCCGGTCAGGATCCGGAACTTGCCGATATCTGCCCAACCGGCGACGTCGGCGATGTTGCAGCCCCAACGCGCGGAGGCTTCGTGAAGGGTAAAATAGACTCGGGGGGGCAATGCCATGGCTGAAACATCCTCAAAAGAAGCGAGGATTTTCTGTGTTCAAACCGCTTGCGGCCCGCGCCTTGACGGTGCGGGGTAAGTGATCGGACACAGCGACGAATCGGGCGTTGAAACGCCTCTCGTCGCCTAAACTGATGTTCCGGTAGACCTGATTCGCTTTTGGTTGAAGCCTGCTCGCCTCTTGCGTGCAAACTGCATCGGGTTCCGATTCGAGGCAAGAGAGGGCCGCTCACGATCCTGTGGACAAGTGAAGATGAATCTGGTGGCGCGGTCGAGCAACTGGGAGATGATCACGCTGACTGATGTCGCATCGGGCGGGAATGGTCGCTTGCTACGCTCGTTGTCTGTGTCCCCTGTACCGGCCTTCCTACCGTACGGTTGGCGGCTACGAGGATTGCGCCACTGCACTTTCTGGCATTCTGGTTTTCTGGCCCGACTGCACGCAGAGTACACAATGTAAACAAATAGCGCACTGGCCGAGCCAACATATAGGTCTGATCCTCCACATGCTGACACGAGAGCCATGGAAACTTTTCCTTCGAACCGAGCCATGAAGGCGACGATGCTCGGGTCGACCTTCCTCCACTCTCAAAAGGACAATTCACGAGGTCGGAACAGCCGCGCCAGCCTCAAAGCTATTGCGGGATGCCCCTCATCTTCGCCGCTCGCTTGTTCTTTAGTGCCCAAAAGTCCGTGGCGCGAACAGGATAATCGCAGCGCCGATCAGGCAGATCACGCCTCCAGTTAGGTCCCATGTATCCGGGCGACGGCCTTCCACGGTCCAGAGCCAGAGCAGTGAGGCGGCGATGTAGACGCCACCATAAGCGGCATAGGCACGTCCGGCGAGATCCGAAGGGGCAAGCGTCAGGAGCCAGGCGAAGGCTGCAAGACTGGCCAGACCGGGAATGAGCCACAGCGCGCTTGCGCCGAGCCGCATCCAGCTCCACACCGCGAAGCAACCGGCGATTTCGGTCAGTGCAGCGGCAGCGTAGACTGCGAGGGTTCCTGGCAACGTCATGACGTCTCATCGCCTCTTGGATGGCGATGGTCGGTCGCACACAAGGAATGGTCGCCAAGGATCTCAATGACCCGGCAATCGGCGATCCGCCCGCCCGCGCATTGCACAATCATGCGCTCCAACTCCCCCTTCAGGGCCGTCAAACGTGCAAGGCGGCTTTCCACCTCGAGCAATTGCGCCTTGGCGATGGCATCTGCGGCGGCGCAGGGCTGGTCGGGATTGTCCGACAGGCTGAGCAGGTCACGGATTGCCTCGAGCGTGAAGCCGAGGTCACGCGCGTGTCGGATGAAGGCCAGCCGTTCCAATGCCTTCTGGCCATAAAGCCGCTGATTGCCCGAACTGCGTTCCGCCTCTGGTAAGAGCTCGATCTGTTCATAGTAACGGATGGTCGGAACCTTCACCCCGGCCTTTGCACCCAACTTTCCGATGGTCAGCATCAATTTCCCCTTGAAGCTATAGTTACTAGAGACATTAGATATCTGATTCGATGAAGGCAATGACCCGTTTAAGAGGACTGCGATGACAAACCCTGAGAACGAAGCAACCTGCGACTGGACGGTCTCTGGGATGGATTGCGGATCCTGTGCCAGCAAGGTCAAGGACGCTGTCGGACGGCTACCCGGTGTCAGCGATGTCGAGGTGGGCCTGATGTCTGAACGCCTGCGCCTGAGGCTGGACGAAACGAAGACCGGTCGTGACAAGATCGAGGGTGTTGTAAAGTCTCTTGGCTACGGGATCGCGACACGCACTGCCGGAGCGAAGAAGGAATTCGTTCTGCCGGGTGCCGGGTCCGAGGAGTCTCATGATCACGAACATGATCACTCGCCCAAGTCGTCTGTCAAATCCGATTCCGGCCACGGCAGTCCCGGCCATGTTCATGATGATCCTGCCGATAAGGGAAAAAGCTGGTATCAGACAGGCAAGGGCAGGCTGGTGATCTTCACGGCGATGCTTCTGGGGCTGGCTTGGATCGTAGAGTTCTTGACCCCGGCGCTTGGGGCTTGGCCTTTCATCGCGGCCTGCCTGATCGGTGTCGCACCCGTAGCCAGACGCGCTTTCGCCGCGCTGCGACTTGGCCAGCCTTTCAGCATTGAAAGCTTGATGACCGTGGCTGCGATTGGTGCGCTATTCATCGGTGCGGCCGAGGAAGCGGCGCTTGTCGTGTTCCTCTTTGCGGTAGGCGAGGTTCTGGAAGGCGTCGCCGCTGGCAAGGCGCGCGACGGCATTCGGGCGCTGGCCAATCTGGTGCCCAAGACAGCGCTGCTTGAGGTCGACGGCGTGACACGCGAAGTGCCTGCCGCCAGCTTGAGCGTTGGTCAGACGGTGCTGGTGCGCCCTGGTGACCGCGTTCCGGCGGATGGCGAGATCGCCGAAGGAATCTCGGGCGTCGACGACAGCCCGGTCACCGGCGAAAGCGTGCCAGTCACCAAAGGCCCCGGCGATAGCGTGTTTGCCGGATCCATCAACACCGAGGCCGCGTTGCGGGTAACCGTGACCAAGGCAGCCGAGGACAACACCATCGCCCGCATCATCCGATTGGTCGAGGACGCCGAAGAGGCACGCGCCCCAACCGAGCGGTTCATTGACCGGTTTAGTCGCTGGTACATGCCCGCCATCGTCTTAGTCGCCGCGCTGGTAGTGTTGGTGCCACCGCTGGCGTTCGGTCAGCCATGGGATACCTGGGTCTATCGTGGCTTGGCGCTATTGCTGATCGGATGCCCTTGTGCGCTGGTAATCTCGGTCCCGGCGTCCATCGCCTCGGCGCTGTCAACGGGTGCAAGGCGCGGGCTTTTGATGAAGGGCGGCGCGGTGATCGAGGCAGCGGCCAGCGTAAAGCAGGTGGCCTTTGATAAGACCGGTACGCTAACCCACGGGCGGCCCGTGGTAACAGATGTGGTCCCCTTTGGGACGACCTCCGAGGCCGAGCTTCTGGCCGTCGCCGCCGGTGTCGAAGCTGGGTCCAGCCACCCGCTTGCCATGGCGATCCTAAACAAGGCGCAGGATGAAGGCATTGCCCTGCTGCCGTCCAAAGACGCGAGGGTGTTGATCGGCAAGGGCGTCTCGGCCGAGGTGGACGGTGCACTTGCCTGGGTTGCGTCGCCGCGCCATGCTTCGGAAAACGGTGGACTGGATGACAAGGGCGTCCAGCAGGCAGCGGTTTTTGAGACCGAAGGCAAGACGGCTGTTGCGGTGTTCCGTGAGCACAAGCCATTGGGCCTGATTGCCATGCGCGATGAACCGCGCGCGGATGCCAGCGTGGCGGTTGCGCAGTTGAAGCGGCTTGGCGTCACCTCGGTCATGCTGACGGGCGACAACGCGCGGACCGCCGCCGCCATCGCGGGTGGGCTGGGCATGGAGTTCAAAGCCGACATGATGCCCGAGGACAAGCTGGACGCGATCAAAACCATGAGCGCCAATGGCGGCGTGATGATGATTGGCGACGGCATCAACGATGCCCCGGCACTGAAACAGGCCAGCGTCGGCGTGGCGATGGGATCGGGCACTGACGTGGCGCTGGAAACCGCTGACGCAGCGATCCTGCGCGACAAGGTAACGGACATCCCCGCCACGATCCGGTTGGCCCGTGGGGCGATGGCCAATATCCGCCAGAACGTGACCATCGCGCTAGGGCTGAAAGCCGTGTTCCTTGTGACTTCGGTCTTTGGCCTCACCGGCCTATGGCTGGCGATCATGGCCGATACCGGCGCAACGGTTCTTGTCACGCTGAACGCCTTGCGGCTCTTGCGTTTCAATCCGGAAGGCGAGAGTTAAGAGATGCTGCAATTGCCAACGGAACTGGAATGGATTCCCTTCGTTGCAGGCGCCTATTTGCTGGTGCGTTCGGTTCGCGCAATGCTTGATCCCACCGCGCAATTGTGGCCCCCAAAGAACCGCAATGGCCCTGTATACGCGAAGTTCATCTGGCCGTTCAGGATCTTGTTTTGGGGCCTGATCGTTGTCTCGCTGCTGGTCATTCCAGAGGTCGCGCCTAGCCCCGGCATGCCAGGCTTCTGGATCGGTATTGTCCTGCTGATCCTCGGATTTGGGATCGCGGTGCATGCGACTCTGCAACTTGGCTGGAGCGTAGCCTTTGGCCAGGACGGGGCATTGCAAGAAGGCGGTTGGTTTCGGTTCAGTCGTAACCCCGTCTATGTCGCTACCTGGATGGGTCTCGCCGGTTGGGCAATCTTGTTGCCCAAAGCCCCGATTATGGCGGCCCTCGCCGTCTGGGCCGGGTTTTACATTTTCGCTGTTTTTCTCGAGGAGCGCGCTCTCGAGCGCAGCCACGGCGCCGAATTCGCCGCCTATAAATTAAGAACCGCGCGTTTTCTCGGATGGCCGCGCGTGGACGAAAGACAAGGATCCTGACATGAACACTTGGTTTGGCTGGGCGGCGCTTGCTGTTCTGCTCGCATATCTTGCGCTTTTCTACTGGGGCACTTATCGCGCAGCCAAGGCCGCTGGAAAGCCGGTCTGGCTCATCGGACAGTCTGGTGGTCACGACCGACTAGCCGCTCTGGGTTACCGTGCTGCCTTCTCCATGGCCCTCTTTGGACCGCTCGTCTGGATGACCCTACCTCTGTTGCAAAGACTAGACCCGCTTTGGACGGAAGGCCGCTTTCCTGTGCTCGGCACTCTGGGTATCACTCTCGCGGGTAGCGGTGGCCTGATTGCTGTGGTGGCACAGCTTTCGATGGGTGCCTCTTGGCGTGTGGGTGTCAAAGAAGGTGCAACCGGAGATCTCGTGTCAGGTGGTATCTTCAAGTTCAGCCGCAACCCGACCTTTGTCGGACAATTCTTACTGCTAATCGGTGTTGCCTTGGCTATCCCATCACTGCCAACGGCCGTGGCACCGCTGCTCTTTATCCGGTTGGCCTCTGCACAGGTCCGATCCGAAGAAACCGCACTGCGCGCGGCGATCGGGTCCGAATACGATGCCTATATGAGGTCCGTACCGCGATGGATCGGGCTGCCCCGAAAGGAGGCATCATGAAAACGCCCCTGATGCTGTTTGTGATCGCCGTCGCTGCGGTTGCCGATCAGGTGACTAAGGCTCTTGCATTGTCGCTGCTTTCGGCTGGCATGCCCTTTTCGATTCTACCCGGCTTCAACCTCACGCTTAGCTTCAACGAAGGAGCGAGCTTCGGCATGTTGTCGGGCGTCATGTCTGGCAAGCCCTTGGTCATGGCCGGACTGACGGGCGTGTTGACGCTGGGTTTGGCTGTTGTGGCGTTTCGGTCGCGGCATCCCTTGGAGCGCGCGGGTTTTGCGCTGATCGTCGGCGGGTCGCTTGGCAATATCATTGACCGGGTGCGACAGGGGGCAGTGACCGACTTCCTTGATTTCTATTGGCGAGACTGGCACTGGCCGACGTTCAACCTTGCAGATATCGCAATTTTTCTGGGCGCAATGTGCATCATCGCAACGGCCGTCCCCTTACGCAGCCGAAAGGGATCCGCCGATGGCCAAACCTGAATCACAGGCACTTTCATGCGAAGACATTCTCCTCCTTGCCGCGTTTCTGATCGCGCTTGCAGCCACACTGGGTGCGCTGTTCATTGGCGAGGTGATGGGCCAGATGCCCTGTACCCTGTGCTGGTATCAGCGCATCGCGATGTTTCCACTTGTGCCGATCCTTGGTTTGTCGATGTGGCGCGGCGACGGCGTAGCACGACCTTACGCCGTACCGATGACGCTCGCAGGTCTTGCATTGGCGGGGTGGCACGCGGGTCTTTATCTCGGGATCGTGCCCGAGGCGATCGTTCCCTGCACAACAGATGGACCATCCTGCAGTGGCCCGTCGCAGATGATATTCGGGCTACCCATCCCTTATCTGTCGTTGGCTGCTTTTGCCGCGATTCTTACTTGCTTACTTGTACCGAAAGGAAATCAGACATGAATCGTCGTACTGTGTTGTTGGGGGCGTCGGCAATTGGGGCAGCAGCCTTTGGTGGCGGCTATGTATTCTTGTCTCGCCGACGCGAGGCCGAAGCTGAGGCCGCTGCTGCGGCCATCCCCCGTGCTGACCCGGCGCTTTTGATTCGCGCCTATTCGCCGAGTTTTGGACCGGTGGATGCACCGGTCACGCTGGTGGAGTTTTTCGATCCGTCCTGTGAAGCCTGCCGCGCTTATCATCCGGTTGTCCAAGGAATCCGGCGACAGTTCCCGACGCAAGTACGGGTTGTATTGCGCTATACCATATTCCACGAGGGGTCGGATGAGGCGGTACGCATCCTCGAGGCCGCGCGGATGCAGGACGTTTTTGAACCCGTTCTGGATGCCTTGCTGGAGCAACAGCCGAACTGGGCCGTGCATGGCACGCCGAGGATGGATGTGGCTTGGAACATCGCGGGGGCTGCTGGCCTTGTTCTCCAGCGCGCGCAAAACGATCGGCTCTTTCCGGGAATCACTGGGACAATCAATCAAGACACAGCCGATGTCGAAGCATTGGGAATTCGCCAGACACCAACGTTCTACCTCGACGGACGGCGGATCGAGAATTTGAGTCGCGACAGCTTGATCGCCGAAGTCCGTCTCGCGGTCGAAAACGCCTGATCGGCGCTTAGGACCGGTCTGCAAAGTCAGCGAATAGGGCAAGCGTCCGTTCGCTGACGTGGTGCTCGATGCCTTCGGCATCGCGTTCCGCCGTCTCTGGGTCAAGTCCGAGGCTCAGGAGAAACCGCAGGACAATCTCGTGGCGGTGCCTGCATTCCTTGGCGAGCGCCCGGCCTTCCTCGGTCAAAAAGACTGAGCGGTATTTGGCGCGGGTTATCAGGCCGTCCCGGGCCAGACGGCCAAGAGTTTTCGCGACCGTCGGCGCGGTCACACCCATTCGGGTCGCGATATCGACCGGCCTGGCCTCGCCGTTGTCGTGGATCAGTTCGGCGATCAGTTCGACATAGTCTTCCGCCACTTCGCTGCGACGCGCCTCGCGCACGCCGATGAATGCCTCTACGCGGGCTTCAACGGCACGTGCCTCGACTTCTTGTGGTGCTGTTTCAAGGTTCTGATCATTCGTCATGTCGTCACCCTCGCATGATCGGGATTGACTCGTAAAGTCTTAGCCTTGATTATTAGCCTAAGCTAACTTTTTGCACCAGGGCTTTGGCCTGCGTTTCACCTGAAGGGACCACGCCTATGTCAATCGATACCGGGAAGTGGGCGCGCGATACATCGCCCGCCGTGGAGAAAACGCGACCCACAGCGCCACCTGTCATAGGTGCGGAGCCAGTTTCGGCGTCGCGACGTGCGCTGTTGGTCGGCGGTTTGGCGGCTGCCAGCGGGGCAGCCGTGGCCGCGAGCCGCGCACAACCACAGGCGACGCAGGGCCCAATGGCGGGGCATGCCATGTCCGGCGGGGCGCCCGATCCGTATTCGGCCCATAGCAGTGGCATGGCGCACGGCAATATGACGATGGTCGGCCGCGTCGATCACGACCGGAACGGGTTCGACCCGATTTCCATGTTGACCGATTGGGATACTGGCCGCACCGAAATCCTTCCGGATGGCCGCACGTTGCGTACCTTCGAGGTCGAAGCCATCGACATGGAAATCGAGATCGCTCCCGGCGTGTTCTTTCCCGCCTGGACGTTCAACGGTCGCGTGCCCGGCCCCGCGCTGCGCGCAAAGGAAGGTGAGCGGCTGCGGATCATCTTTCGTAACCTCGGTTCACACCCACATTCCATGCACTTTCACGGCATTCATTCGGCGAGAATGGACGGAATTCAAGGCGCTGGATTGATCGACCCGGGCGAGGAGTTTGTCTACGAATTCGATGCCAAGCCCTTCGGCTGTCATCTTTATCATTGCCACGCACTGCCGCTGAAACGGCATATGCACAAGGGCATGTACGGCCTGTTCGTGGTCGACCCCGATCCGGCCCGCCACCCCGAACACGCGTCTATTGCGGCGTCGCGCGTTCTCGGCAGTCCAGAAAACGCCGAGTGGCAGGAACTGGCAATGGTGATGAATGGCTTCGACACCAATTTCGATGGCGCCAACGAGGTCTATGCCGTCAACACGGTCGGTCAAGCTTACATGAACGAGCCGATCCGGATCGACAAGTCGCGCCCGGTACGCATCTATCTCATGAACGCGACCGAGTTCGACCCGATCAACTCGTTCCACCTGCACGGTAATTTCTTCGACTATTACGACACTGGCACCCAACTTACGCCCACCCTGCGTACGGTCGATGTGATCATGCAATGTCAGGCGCAACGCGGCATCCTCGAGTTCAGCTTCGCCGACCACGAGGATGGGCTGTACATGTTCCATGCCCACCAGGCCGAGTTTACCGAACTTGGTTGGATGGGCTTTTTCGACGTCCAGGAGGCGGGGGCATGACCGACCAAAGCCAAACCCGCCGCCCGCCACTGATCCGGCTGCTTCTGGTTCTCGTGCCACTGGCCGCCATGCTGGGTGCCTTTGTCTGGATTGCCTCGCTCGATCCCCTGCGCGGTTTTAACAACGGCGCTCCGCCGGTCGAGGCGTTGACGGTCGAACGGGCGATCCTAGACGGGTCGGGAATATCGCTCAAAGTGCGTGCTGGCGGATCGGATGCAATGGTGGTCGCGCAGGTTGCCGTGGATGATGCCTATTGGAGCTTCACGCAGGAACCGGCGGGGCCGATAGCCCGGGGCGACGCAGTCTGGTTGCGAATTCCCTATCCGTGGGTTCTTGGCGAGGCCCATCATGTCAACTTGTTGTCCAACTCCGGTGCGACCTTCGGGCACGAGATCGAGGTCGCTGTGTCGACGCCAAGTGCCACCTGGGGGCAACTTCGGCTCCAGGCGGTGATCGGGGCGATCGTCGGCCTTCTGCCAGTGGCGCTTGGCTTGATGTTCTATCCAGCCATGAAGGGAGTCGGTCGGCGCGGGATGAACTTTCTGCTGGCTCTGACGGTCGGGTTGCTGGCTTTCCTACTGATAGACACTATTTCCGAGGCGCTGGAGCTTTCTACAGAAGCGGCTGCGATTTTCCAGGGCTCCGCAATGGTCTGGCTGGCGGCGCTGGCAAGCTTTCTCTTGCTGATGGCGATAGGGCGTTGGCGCGGCAATCCGGAAGGCATCGCACTTGCGTTCTACATCGCCCTCGGCATCGGGCTTCACAACTTTGGCGAAGGGTTGGCGATTGGCGGTGCATTCGCCGCCGGATCGGCCGGGCTTGGCACCTTCCTTGTCCTCGGCTTTGCCCTGCACAATGTCACCGAGGGCATCGGCATCGCCGCCCCGATGCTTCGGGCCCGGCCTGCGCTCTGGACCTTCGCGGCCCTGACTCTGCTCGCCGGTGGCCCGGCGATCCTTGGAATGTGGGCGGGCAGCCTTGCCTACGCACCGCAATGGTCCGCGCTGGCGCTGGCCGTCGGGGCAGGTGCAATCTTGCAAGTCATGGTCGAAGTCAGCGCCTATCTTGTGCGACAGAACGCTGACAGGCAGGCGACGTTGATGTCACCGGCCGTCCTTGGAGGGTTCTTGGGTGGGGTCGCTTTCATGTACGCCACGGCAGCATTGATCAAGATTTGAGCCGGAGGTCGGTTGTCTCGGACTTAGGGGGCGGTCGACCGGCACCAGAAATCGGCCTGCGCGTCTACGGAGAGACCAAGATTTTCGCTGCCCCTATTTGGGCAGCCAAGTGGCTCATTCTTTCGTGAATTCGAAATGATGGGCTTGAAGCTAAAGCTGCTAGAGGGTTTAGGCCGAACAAGATACTTGGAATGTACAATCGAATGCGACTGACATATTTGCAGAAAATCCTCTGGGCTGCCGCCGCATTGGCCTCGCTGGCTTTTGGGGCTTGGCAGTTTGCGGGCGCCCGCGCGCCATCGGGCGTCGATGAAGCGCCCTTCCGCCCAACCTTTGCCCTTCCGGACGCGGAAGGGCAAATGCGAACGCCTGCCGACTTTGCGGGCAAATATCTTTTGGTGTTCTTCGGCTTCACCAATTGCCCGGACGTGTGCCCGACGACGCTTGCCGAAGTCGCACAGATCATGGACGACTTGGGTGCTCAATCCGTTGAGGTGCAACCTTTGTTCATCTCAATTGATCCTGAACGGGACCGGGCGCTTGGCCTTGCCGAATTCACTGCGGCATTCCATCCGTCCATCATCGGATTGGCCGGGGAAGGCGCGCAGACACGTGCGGCGGCCAACAGCTTCCACATATTTTTCGAACGTGAGGACGACGTCACAGCGCCGGACGGCTATTCCATGTCTCACAGTCCCGCGCTCTACCTGATCGGTCCGGACGGCGACTGGCTGCGCCAGTTCACGTACGGAACCCCCGCTGCAGAAATCCTTGACGACCTACAATCGAGATTGTGAAACCCATGAAACTACTAGTCTTTACTGCGCTAATTCTGACTTTGGCGTCGCCTACCTTGGCATGCGAGACCGTCACATCCGGCGAGATGGCCATCGAAAACGCTTGGTCTCGCGCGACAATCGGCGCCAACCGCCCCGCTGTGTTCTATGTGGCGATTACCAATGCCGGGAGTTCCGATGACGCCCTTATCGGGATCGCGACCCCCGCGGCCAGCATGCCGATGCTGCACCAAACCGTGGTTAACGAAGGCATAGCCTCTATGCCGCATGCCATGTCCATTCCCATTGCCGCAGGTCAGTCTGTTCAACTCGCGCCCGGTGGCTACCATGGGATGCTGATGGGTCTGACGGAGGCGCTGAAAGTAGGCGGCAATTTCCCCATGACCCTGACGTTTCAGAACGCCGGCGACGTCACGATCAATGTCGAGGTGCTGTCTATCCGAGCGGAGGGGCCAGATTGCGAAACCGACGGGCAGTAATCCTTGGCCTTGGCGGCGTGGCGGGCGCAATAGCGTTCACGCTCGGCCTTGGTTGGTGGCGAACCCGCAACCGCAGCCAGTCGGGCGCAGATCTGTTGCCATTGCCCATTGCAGATATGTCTTTCAGTTTGACCGACCAACGCGGCAACATGGTGCGCCCGGAGGACTGGATCGGGCGGCCGACGATGGTGTTCTTTGGTTTTACCTGGTGCCCGGACGTATGCCCGACCACGTTGAGCGATATCTCTGGCTGGCTGGAAGAGCTTGGCACCGATGCCGACCGGCTGAATGTTGCGATGATCACCGTCGATCCAGAGCGAGACGCGCCGGAGGTGCTTGGCGACTACCTGTCGCCTTTCGATCCCCGCATTATCGGCCTTACCGGCACTCTGGACGAGATTGAACGCGCGGCATCAGGCTTTCGCGCCCGGTTCGAAAAGTTGGCCCGCGATGACGACTACACCATGAACCACACGGCCGGGGTTTTTCTTTTCCGGTCGGACGGTGAGTTTGCGAGCATCATCGATTATCATGAGGACCGGCGTTTCGCGGTGCCGAAGATTCGTAGAGCGATAGGCTGATGATTTGACCGTAACCGAACAAAATATCACCGAAAACACGTGAACAGGAAAAAGTCATGACACACGCATACAAGCTTTCCCGCAGATCCATGATGTCGTCCAGCCTTGCCATGCTGGCAGCCTCGGCCGCGCCCGGTTGGGCTCAGGTTCCTGCAATCCATGTCGTCAAGGGAACCGGATGCGGATGCTGCAACGCCTGGGTCGCCTATCTGCGCGAAGAAGGATTCAGCGTCACCGACGAGGAACGCTACGGCGCTCTTTTGACGGCCTTCAAATCCGAAGTCGGCGTTCCGCCACGGATGATTTCCTGCCATACCGGCATGGTCGATGGCTATGTGCTCGAAGGGCACGTCCCAGCTACGGAGATCCGCCGCCTGCTCGAGGAGCGCCCCGATGTCATTGGGCTTGCCGTGCCAGGAATGCCGTATGGGTCACCCGGGATGGGGCCGGAAGAGGAGCGCGAAGCCTACGAAGTGCTCCTCATCAACTATGACGGGACTGGTGAGGTGTTCGCCAATTACGAGCAGTTGGGATGACTGCGCTCATCGACCGTCAATAATAGGTCTCAATGTACACCTTCGAGCAATCGTAGGCGACCGCCGCTGGGTAGGCCAATTGCTGATGAAATTGAGCGAAGTCAAAAGCCGCGTCGCGACGGGGATATCGGTGTCGAGCGAAGTCTCGATCAACGCCCCGATCATCTTCTAGACTGGGCGAACGCCGATCTAGCCTTTGTTCGGCGGGCCCGGAAGGGTCGGGGTGAAGTGTTGGCGACAGGATTGCTAGCCCCCGATTGGTGAGCGTCGTTGCTCCTACGCCGCCAGACTGAAGATTCTCCATGTTGCTAACCGCTGAGTAGCCGAACGGCAGGAAGACACGCACTGCGGTCATACTATGGGTGGGAATGCTGCACGATGCAGGGATGGCCGTTTTGGTGAAGCGGCATAGCCGTGATCCCGGATGAGGTGAACGACAGATCTGGGCCGGAAGCGATTAAGTTCATGAACCTGTTGATTGGCTTACATCAACGTCACATCAACCCGCGAGTGCCTGTTTCGCACCGAGTTTGCTGCCCAATTTCGCTGAAAGTAGACCGATCCGATCAAGGAAAACTGGCGAAATCAGAGGCTTACTGCGTAAGTTGTTGAATTTTCTAAGCAATTGGAATCGCTGCGATTTTGGCTCATAACCTGAAGGTCGTAGGTTCAAATTCTACCCCCGCAACCAAACAATCCATGGAAATCGACAAAACAAAAGCCCCGCAAATGCGGGGCTTTTGTCGTTTTAGGGTTCGGCCGAAGGCGGGGTTCTCAGCGCCCAGCGCCCAGCGCCGTCGGCGGAGCGGGCCATCCGGTCGGAATGGGCGAGGCTCAGAAGATCTGCGGTCAGGCGGTAATGCGCGGTCAGAAGCTCGACCGCGCGCGATGCATCGCGCGCCAGTGCGGCATCCGCGATTGCGCCATGTTCGTTCATCAGGTCGCGCGCGGGCGTCGAGGAAAGGTTGCTCAGGCTGGGCATTCGGTAGCGCACGGAACCGAGATACAGGTTATCGACGATCTGTTCGAGCCGACGCGAACCGCTGGCCGAGATCAGCGCTACGTGGAAATCGCGGTGGCGATCTTCAAGCGCGGCGAGACTATCGGGATCATCGGGATGGCTGCGCTCGTTCTGGCGGCCCAGCGCATGCAGGCTCGAGACGATGCGCGCTTCCCAATCGTCGTCTCCCCGCTCGATCGAGCGGCGCAGGGCCTCGGTCTCGACGAAGATCCGCGTCTCCATCGTGTCGCGCAGATCGTCCAGCGACAGCGGCGCCACGCGAAACCCCCGCATTGATTCGGATGTGACGAGGCCTTCGGCCGTGAGCCGCGTCAAAGCCTCGCGCAGCGGGGAAAACCCGATGCCGCTACGCTCTTGCAGCTGAGCCAGCCGCAATGGCTGTTCGGGCGCGTAAACGCCGCTGATGATCTCGTGCCGCAGCATGGAATAGGCCTGCTCGCCCAGCGACTTGGAAGACTTACTCGCCGTTCTGACCACGATGGGCCCCCTCTGCTCGGTCCTGCGCAACGCCCGCATTCTAACGGTCAACGCGGAAAGATGCCCATATTTTCGCCGCTTCAGAGAAAAATAGCAAGAATGACAAATTTTCGAAAATCTGTTGATTTTGTATGAGGCGTGGGTATGGTCCATGACAGGACGCGATTGGAGGATCCGATGAGCAAGCCAAGAGACAGCTACCGCGAAGACGTTGCCGGACGCGCGAATGTCGAGGATACGCCCGAGCTTCTCGCCTATTACGACGAGCTTGAAAGCTATGACGCGGGCGCGCTCTGGACGGTGGCCAACAAGATCGAACCGTGGGAGCCGCAGAGCAGCTCGCAGCCGGTCTTGTGGCGGTTCAAGGATCTGCGCGATCACGTGCTGCGCTCGGTCGATCTGGTGACGCCCGAAAAGGCAGGGCGGCGGGTGATCTATCTGAACAATCCCGGGCGCACCGATGTCGCAGCGGCGGTCGGCTGGATCTATGCGGGCCTGCAGGTGATGCATCCCGGCGAGCAGGCCAGCGCGCACCGTCATTCCGCCAGCGCGATCCGTTTCATCATGGAGGGCACGGGCGCCTATACCGTGGTCGACGGCCACAAGATGACGCTGGGCCACAATGATTTCGTGCTGACGCCGAACGGTACCTGGCACGAGCATGCGGTGTCGTCGGACGGCTCGCCCTGTATCTGGCAGGACGGGCTGGATATCCCCTTCGTCAACGCGATGGAGGCGAATTTCTACGAGGTTCATCCGGACCTGACGCAGGCCGTCGCTTATCCGGTTGATGACATGACGAAGACCTGGGGCAATCCGGGCCTGACCCCGCGCGGCGGCGACTGGGCCAAGGGCTACAGCCCGATGTTCAAATACGAATGGGCGCCGACCTACGAGGCACTGTCGAAGCTCGCCAGCTGCTCGGACGGATCGCCCTTCGACGGGATCCTGATGGATTACGTCAACCCGGTCACCAATGGGCCGGTGATGCAAACGCTGGGCGCCAGCATGCAGATGCTGCGTCCGGGCGAACGGACCAAGGCCCACCGGCACACCGGCAGCTATCTGTACCACGTCGCCAAGGGCAGCGGCCATTCGATCATCAACGGCAAGCGGTTCGACTGGAACGAGCACGACATCTTCTGCGTCCCGTCTTGGGCATGGCACGAACATGCCAATGCCTCGGATCGCGACGACGCGGTGCTGTTCTGCCTGAACGACCTGCCGGTCATGCGGGCCATGGGCCTCTATCGCGAACAGGCTTTTGGCGAGAATGACGGCCATCAGCCCATCCTCTGACGCGCTTACTTCAAGGAAAGACTAATGAAACTCGTAACGTATCGCAGCGGTGTCGAAGCCGCGGCGCGGCTGGGGCTGTGCCAAGGGGATCAGGTGATCGACGTGGCCGCGCTGGCCGAAGCGCAGGGGGAAAGCCTGCCCGACACGATGCTGGGGCTGATCGACGCCGGACAGGCGGGGCTGAACGCGCTGCGGGCTCTGATGGCTCGCGTGGGCGACGCCTTGCCCGCCGGCACTGCCACCGCGCTGGCCAATGTCACCCTGCTGGCGCCGATCCCGCGCCCACGCAAGAACGTGTTCGGCATCGGCCTGAACTATACCGAACACGTGGCCGAAAGCGCCAAGACGCTCGACACCAATCCCGACCTTCCGCGCGAGCCGGTGGTGTTTTCCAAACCTCCGACCAGCGTGATCGGCCCGGGCGAGCCGATCCTGCACGACAGCAGCATGACCAAGCAACTGGACTGGGAGGTCGAGCTGGCCGCGATCATCGGCACCCGCGCCAAGCGCGTGAGCCGGGCCGAGGCGCTGCAGCATGTCTTCGGCTATTCGGTGATGATCGACGTTTCGGCGCGTGACAACCGCCGGGCCGGGCAGTGGATCTTTTCCAAGGGCATGGACAGCTATGCGCCCTTCGGGCCCTGCATCGTCACCGCCGACGAAATCCCTGATCCTCATGCGCTGGATCTGTGGCTGACCGTGAATGGCGTCGAAAAGCAGCGGTCGAGCACCGCGAAGATGCTGTTCAAGGTCGATGAACTGATCGCCGATATCAGCCGCGGCATCACGCTTGAGCCCGGTGACATCATCGCCACCGGCACGCCCGAGGGCGTCGGCGCGGGCCGCGATCCGCAGGAATGGATGTGGCCGGGCGATGTTATCGTGGCCTGTGTCGAAGGTGTGGGCACCCTGCGCCATCCTGTCGTCGACAGCACCCCGTCGGGTTCCTGAGATGAGCGCGACGCCCGCCCCAAAGGTCGATCCGCATCTTGATCGCGACTACGATGCGCGCGGTTCGGTGGCCTCGTTCGAGGACGAATACGCTTCGCTCGTCAGATTGAGCGAGGCCGCGCGCCGCGACATCCCGGTGCTGCGCGATCTGGTGTTCGATCCATCCTCGGGGATGGCGCTAGACCTTTACGGCGCGGCGCCGGGACGGCCGGTCATGTTGTGGATCCATGGCGGGTACTGGCGGGCAGGGAACAAGGCCGATAACGGCTTTGCCGCGCCGGGGCTGGTGGCGCACGGGGTCGCGGTGGCGGTGATGGATTATTCCCTGTCGCCCGACGTCCCCCTCTCTGAAATCGTGCGGCAGGTCCGACAGGCCGTGGTCTGGCTTGCACAGAACGGCGCGGCGCAAGGGCTCGACACCCGGCGCATCCATGTCGGCGGTTCATCGGCGGGCGGACATCTGGCGGCGATGACGCTGTCCACGGGCTGGCAGACCGAAGCCGGTCTCGATGCCGGGCGGCTGGGGGCGGTGCTGGCCCTGAGCGGGCTCTATGACCTTGAGCCGCTCTTACACACCAAGGTGAACGGGTGGCTCGGCCTGACCGCCGACAACGCACGGGATCTGTCGCCGATCCATCATCTGCCCGCCGCGCCGGGGGCTCCGATCCTGCTGTCGGTCGGCGGCAAAGAGACCGATGCTTTCCGCGATCAGACCGCGCGGTTCGAAACCGCGCTCGCCGCAGCGGGGCATGACGTTCAGCCTGTCGCAATGCCCGGGCACAACCATTTCGACATCACCGGCACGCTCGCCGACCCCGACGGGGCGCTGACCCGGGCGATGGCCGCAGCGATCAGGGAGATCACACCATGAGCGCGACAGGAACTGCCCCCTTCACCGTGGCAGTGGCGCAGATCGCCTCGGTCCCCACGGATACCGGGGCGAGCATTCGCAAGGTGGCGGACACGGTGCGCGAAGCGGCTGCCGAGGGGGCGCGCCTCATCGTCTTTCCCGAGGCGGTGATCGGCGGCTATCCCAAGGGCGCCAGCTTTGGTGCGCCGATCGGTGTTCGTAAACCCGAGGGTCGCGACGCCTTCGCGCAGTATTACGCGGCCTCGGTGGATCTGGCGGGCGACGCGCTGGACCCGCTGATCGATGCCTGCGCGGAAACCGGGATGGTCGCGGTGGTGGGGATCATCGAACGCGGCGGCGCGACGCTTTATTGCACGGTCGTCTATCTCGACGGCGCCAAGGGGATCGTCGGCAAGCATCGCAAGCTGATGCCGACGGCGGGCGAGCGGCTGATCTGGGGCTTTGGCGACGGCTCGACGCTTGAGGCCGTGACGACCGATCTGGGCGTCGTGGGCGCGGTGATCTGCTGGGAAAACTACATGCCCGCGCTTCGGATGCACATGTTCGATCAGGGCGTCACGCTCTATTGCGCGCCGACGGCCGATGACCGCGACACGTGGCTTTCCTCGATGCGCCACATCGCGCTCGAAGGCCGCTGCTACGTGCTGACCGCCTGCCAGCACATCACCCGCGCCGCCTATGGCGAGGCGCATGAAAGCGCTCTCGGCGACGCACCCGAAACGGTGATGATGCGGGGCGGATCGGCCATCGTCTCGCCCTTGGGCGAGGTTCTGGCGGGGCCGGATTTCGACGGCGAGACGGTGCTTTACGCGCAGGTGAACCCCGCCGAAGTGGCGCGCGGGAAGTTCGATTTCGACGTCACAGGCCATTACGCCCGCCCCGATGTCTTCGCCCTGCGGGTCAATATCGCTGCGCAGAAGGCCGTGACGGCGACGCCGTGGGGGGAGCGTGACGATGCGGTATGATCTGACGCCCGATACCCGCGCGATGGGATACAAGCTGCTGACCGCGACGGTGACGCCCCGGCCCATCGCGTGGGTGACCAGCGTGTCGTCCGACGGCATCGTCAACGCCGCGCCCTACAGCTTCTTCAACGTGATGGGAGACGCCCCGCCGGTGGTCGCGCTGGGGATCATGGGCAAGCCCGACGGCGCGCCCAAGGACACCGCGCGCAACATTCGGGAAACGCGCGACTTCGTGGTCAACCTTGTCAGCCGCGATCTGGCCGAGGCGATGAACCTGACCTGCATCGACGCGCCGCCCGGGGTGAGCGAGATCGATCTGGCCGGGCTCGAAACCCTTCCCGGCGTGCATGTCGCGGCCCCTCGGATCGCTCCGGCGCCGGTGTCGATCGAATGCGTGTTGCAGCAGGTCGTGGATACCGGCCCCGCGCAGCACCTGATCATCGGCGAGGTCAAGGCGATCCATATCGCCGATTCCTGTCTGCTCAACACTGAGCGCGGCCATGTCGATACGCCCGCGCTCAAGCTGATCGCCCGGATGCACGGTGCGGGCTGGTACGCCCATGCGCCGCAGATGTTCGAACTGGAACGCCCGGTCTACGCCGACCGGCAAAACTGACATCCAACAGAGAAGGAAGAACGACATGATGATTTCGAGGCATCTCAAGGCCGCAACGGCAGCCGGTCTGCTGGCTCTGGGCGCGACGCCTATCATGGCCCAGTCGCAGGAAATGCGCTTCGCGATGGTGACCCCGCCTTCGCATGTCTGGACGCAGTTCGCCAACCATTTCGCCGAAGGCGTGGCCGAGGCGACCGGGGGCGAGATCACCGTGTCGGTCTTCCCCGCCGGTCAGCTGGGCAACGAGGCCGAGATGCTGCAGCAACTCGCCGCCGGCGTGCTGGAAATGGGCATCATGACCGCCGGCACCATGAGCCTGCGTGAGCCCAATTTCGCGGCGTGGCAGGACCCCTTCGCCTTTGACGATGTGTCCGAGGCCATCGCCGCCGCCGATACCGAGGCCGCGCAAGAGATGCTCGACGCTCTCGCGCCGCAGGGGATGCGCGGCATGGGCTATATCTTTGCGGGTATGCGCCACATCCTGATGGCCGACCGCGACGTTACCTCGCTCGAGGATCTCGCCAACCAGAAGATCCGCATCCTGCCCTTCCCGGCGGCGCTGACATGGTGGCGCGCGGCGGGTGCGGTGCCGACACCCGTTGCTCTGGGTGATGTGTATCAGGCGCTCAGCTCGGGTCTGCTGGACGGGGTCGATATTGATCTCGACGCGCTGGTCGGGTTTTCGATGCAGCAGGCGGCCGAGCATCTGATCCTAACCAACCATATCGCGTTTCCGGGTGTGGTGGTCATGTCCGACAGCGCGTGGAACGGCCTGACGCCCGAACAGCAAGAGGCGATCACCACCGTCTTCGAAGAAAGCTTCGACTGGGGTAACGCCCTGCAGGTCGAGGCCGAGGCCGCGAACCTCGCCGCGCTTGAAGACCAGATCGCCATCACCCGGCTGGACAATGCGCGCGAGATCTTCGCCCCGGCGAACGACGCCTACGAGGCCGAATTCGGCGCGCTTCCGCTGCTGCAGGCGCTGCGCACCCAGACCGGACGCTGACACAAACCCGGGGCGGCGCAAAGCGTGCCGCCCCCTTCCTGATCCGCGGATGGAGACGAGCCTTGGCGATGTTGGAGCGAACGGGACGGCAGGTCGAACGCGTGAACCGCGCACTGGCATGGATCGAGCTGCTGGTGTGCCAGTTTCTGGTCGCCGGTTTCGCGCTGTTGCTCCTGGTGAATGTCACCTTGCGCTACGCGTTCTCGGCGCCGCTCTATTATGCCGAGGAAACTGCGGTCTACATGCTGATCTGGATGACCTATCTGGCGGCCGCCGCCGCCATTGCGCGGGGCGATATGGTCGCGCTGACGATCCTGACCGACAAGCTGCCGCTTCGTTTGCAGCAGGTGCTGAAGATCGTCGTGAACCTGTTGATCGCGGCGATGTGCGTGGTGTTGCTCGACGCGACGATCAACTGGCTGAACGCGCCCGGCACGGCCTTTGACCTTGCCCTGACACTGGGTCTGCCCAAGCGGCCCTTCTACGCGATCATGGCGATCTTTTTCGCGCTCGTAAGCCTGCACGCGCTTGCCCATGCGTTTCTTGGCGCGCTGCGGTTGCTGCGCGGCGAGCCGGAACCCGGCGCATCCAATCTCGGAGTCTCGCAATGAAAACCGGGCTGAGTTTCGCGATCCTGATCGCCATGGCCATGCCGGTCGCCTTCGTGCTGATCGGTGCGACCTTCGCCTTCATGCTGTTCGAAAGCAATTTCCGCGTTCTGGCGGTGCTGCCCGGCGTCATGTTCTCGGGGCTCGAGGTCTTCGACCTGCTGGCGATCCCGCTCTTCATCCTGCTGGGAGAGATCATGAACGCGGGCAGCATCACCCGGAAACTGATCGACGCCGCGCGCCTGCTTCTGGGCCGCATCCCCAACGCGCTGGCCTATGTCTGCCTGACGGCGAACCTGATGCTGGCCTCGATCGTCGGCTCGGCCACCGCGCAGATCGCGATCATGACCAAGACCATGGTCGGCGAGATGGAGCGCGACGGTTATCCCAAGGGCTTCTCGGTGGCGCTGACGGCGGCGGCGGGGATTCTGGGGCCGATCATCCCGCCCTCGATGCCCTTCATCCTGTATGGCGTGATCGCGCAGGTTTCGGTGGCGGACATGTTCCTTGCGGGCATCCTGCCCGGCATCTTGCTGTTCGCCGGGCTGGCTCTGCTGATTACCCTGCGCCGCCCCCGTCGCGACGCGGATCTGAAGGCTTTGCAGGCGGCAGCGCGCGATCCGGCTGTGCCCGCTATGCGCGTTCTTCTCGAAGCGCTGGCGGCGCTGAGCATCCCGGCGGTGATCGTGATCGGCATCACCTTCGGCATCGTCACGCCCACCGAATCCGCCGTTCTGGCGGTGGCGATCGCGCTGGTTGTGGGCGGGCTGATCTTTCGCGACCTGTCATGGCGCGACTTCCCGCAGATGCTGAGCCGCACCGCACAGGGATCGGCGCTGGTGCTGATCCTGATCGCGGCGGCCAAGGTCTTCGGCTGGGTGCTGACCTATTACCACGTCCCGCAGGCGATCGCCGGGGCGCTGCAGATGATGACCACCGATCCCACGCTGTTCATGTTGCTGGTCTTTGCGTTCTGTCTAGTGGTGGGCGCTTTCCTCGACGGGATCGCGGCGATGATCATTCTTGTGCCGATCCTGTTGCCGGTGGCGACCGGGGTCTATGGCGTGAACCCGGTGCATTTCGGCGTCGTCGTCTGCATGACCTTCGCCATCGGCCTGCTGACCCCGCCGGTGGGGCTGGGGCTGTATATCTCGGCGGCGATCTCGGGGCTGCCGATGATGACGATCGTGCGGGACATCACACCCTTCGTCGCTCTGACCATACTCGTGGTCGCGCTGATCGCGGCGTTCCCCGTGCTGACGCTGGCCTTGTTCTGAGAGCGCGGCTCTTACGCGGCCCCGGCGGTCGTCGCCGTCTCGCGCGGCGTGATGCGCAGGGCGCGCAGGGCGTTCAGGATCACGGCGACGTCGATGACTTCCTGCAGCAGCGCGCCCTCGACCGGCGTCAGGTAGCCATAGGCGGCGGCGATCATGCCCAGCACCGAAAGCCCGATCCCCGCGACCACGCTTTCGACGGCGATCCGGCGCGCGGACCGCGCGATCTCGATCCCCGGACCCAGCCGGTCGATCCGGTCGACCAGCAACACGACATCCGCCGCCTCGGCCGAGGCCGCCGCGCCGCGTGCGCCCATCGCCACGCCCACATCGGCCGCCGCAAGCGCGGGCGCGTCGTTGACGCCGTCGCCCACCATCATGACGGGTCCGTGCTTGTGCTCGGTCAACACAAGCAGAACCTTCTGATCCGGCGTCAGGCCCGCCCGCACACCGTCAAGGCCAAGCCCTTCGGTCACCCGTTCGGCCACATCCGCGCGATCGCCGGTGGCCAGCAGGATGCGCGCGATCCCCTCGCGACGCAGCCCGTCGAGCATGGCGCTCGCGCCCTCGCGCAGCGGATCGGACATGACGAGATACCCGGCCATGCGGCCATCGATTGCCACAGCAACAAGGACCGACCCCGCCGCGATGCTGGTGCGGTCGCCGGGGCGCCGCCCCACCCGCGCCGCAACGAAGTCGTCGCCGCCGACAACCACGTCGCGGCCCTCGACATGGCCGACAAGGCCTTCGCCCGGAAATTCCGCCACCTCTGACGGCACGGGCAGCGCGAGGCCGCGCGCCTTTGCCGCCTCGACGATGGCCTGCGCTACCGGGTGTTTCGAGGCCTGATCGAGCGAGGCGGCAAGGCGCAGGATGTCGTCCTCGGCCATCCCATTCTGGCTGTTGATCGACACGATCTGCGGGCGGCCATCGGTCAGCGTGCCGGTCTTGTCGAGGATCAGCGTGTGGATGCGTGCCATCGTCTCAAGCGGCCCGGCCCCCTTGATCAGCACGCCAAAATGCGTGGCGCGCGACAGACCGGCAACCAGAGCGACCGGCACGGCAAGGATAAGCGGGCAGGGCGTGGCCACGACCAGCACGGCGACCGCGCGGATCGGATCTCCGGTGATCCACCACGCGGCCAAGGCGATGCCGAGCGTGACCAGAAGAAACCCCAGCGACCAGCGATCCGCCAGCCGCGACATCGGCGCCTTTGATGCCTGCGCCGTTTCGACCAGCCGGACGATCCCGGCATAGGTGCTGTCCTTGGCCTCGTGCGTTGCTGTCAGTTCGAAGGCCTCGCCCGCATTGGTCGAGCCGCTCATCGCCTCGGCCCCGCGCGCCAGCCGCACGGGCAGGGATTCGCCCGTCAATGCCGAGGTGTCCAGAAAGGCGGTCTCGGACGCCACCGTGCCATCGACCGGTACCACATCGCCCTGCCGGATCAGCAGCCGGTCGCCGGGGGCAAGGTCGTCGAGCGGCACGTCCTCAAGCCCGCCGTCGCGGTGCCGGGTCGCGGTGCGCGGTACGCGCGAAAGCAGGTCCCGCATCGAGCGCCGGGCGCGTCCCTCGGCAAAGGCTTCAAGGAAGGTGCCGCCCGAATACATCAGCGCGACGACCGCCGCCGCCAGCGTCTCGCCGAATACCAGCGCTGCCGCCATCGAAAGCGCGGCGACGATATCCAGCCCGACCTCGCCCGAACGCAGGCTGCGCAGGATCTCGACCCCGAGCGCGACAAGCGCGGGAACGACACCGGCCACCCACAGAAGATCGGCGACGCCGGTGCGGCCTGCGAAGTAGAACGCAAGCCCCGATGTCAGCCCGGCTGCGGCCCAAAGCAGGATGACGGTCTTCAGGCGATCGCTGCGCGAGGTTTCCATGCGGCTCTGCTGTCCCCGGCTCTGGCGGTTGCTCTTGGCGGTGCCGTCATCATTGCGTAGCCGGAACAGGGCGTCGAGTCCGCGTTGTCGCGCCCGCGCGCTTCGAACGGGTCCTGCAACGAACCCCTGGGCCTGACACGCAGGATGTAGCGGTCGCGGCAAACGACGGGCCAGCCGAAATCTTTGACCGACCGACCCCGGCAACGCCGCGCAATCATCCGGTTGATCTTTCGCCCCGCTGGTGGAATTTTCAGCACGATCTCACGCAAAGGCCCCATCGTGCACAGACTAGGATCAATCGGCCCGGCGGTTGCTCGTGTTTCGGGCATTGAGGCCCTGCGCGCTGGGCTTGGTGCCCTGATCGGATTGGGGCTGACAGGCCTGTTCGTGCTGTCCCCGACGGTCGATGCGGATCTGGGCCTGTATCTCGTCGCGCCGTTCGGGGCGACGTCGGTCCTGCTGTTCGCTCTTCCCAACAGCCCCTTGGCGCAGCCGTGGTCGGCCATCGTCGGCAATACCGTCGCGGCCCTTGTCGCGGTTGCGGTGTGTCTTTTGGTGACCGACCCCGTCCTGCGCATCGCTCTGGCCGTGGGTCTTGCGATCACCGCCACCATTCTGTGCCGCGCGATCCATCCGCCGGCGGGCGCGGTCGCCATGACCGCGGCGATGTCCCCGGATGCGATCGCCGATCTGGGGTTCTGGTTCGCCCTGACACCCATCGCGCTGGGCACGGCTTTGCTGGTTCTGATCGCGGCCCTCTATGCCCGGCTGACGGGGCGCCGCTATCCGTTCCGGCAATTCGACGCACCCGGCAAGCACGGCACCGAAGATCGGAACCCGACCGAGCGGCTGGGGCTGTCCGAGGACGACCTGACCGCGATCCTCGACCGCTATCGGCAGTCTTTCAACATCGGTGTCGAAGATCTGGCGCGGCTGATCGGCGCCGCCGAGCTTCAGGCCGCAGCGCAATCCGGGGGCCGGGTAGTCGCGGCGGATATCATGTCGCGCAACCTTGTCACCATCGGGCCTGAGACACCGTTGAGCGAGATCGCCGATCTGTTTCGGCACCATCGCTTCACGTCCCTGCCCGTCGTCGGGGCAGATCAGGGGTTTCAGGGGGTTATCTTTCAAATCCACCTTATCAGCGAAACCCGCGCCAGCGCCCTTTCCGCCCATCGCGGCTTTACAGGCAGTGTCCGCCACTGGTTGCGCAGGGGGCAGGCTGGGCCGATGACGGCGGCCGATATCATGAGCGTCGCGGGGCCTCGCGCTGACGCCGACACGCCCGTAGGTGCCTTGCTGCCGATGATGGCCGATGGGGACACCGATGCGGTTCCGGTGCTCGATCGGGACCGGATCATCGGCATTGTCACGCGCACCGATCTGATCGCCACGCTGGCCCGAAGCGCCGCGCGCGCAGAGCTTGGCTGACAGCGCGCAGGCAGGCGACGACGACCCGCCCGTCCGGCATTCTTCGCGCCGGGTATTCTGATAGCGGGCGGAAATCGGCTCGACCGGCCCGGGCACCATCCCGCGAACCCTTTGAAATCCCTTTCCCGGCATCGTCGTGCCATCGCGGGACACCCCTTTCCCTGCCTGCTTTTCCCCGTTATCCAAACGGTCGGGGCGCGCCGGTCCCCGGGAAACCGGCCAATGAAACAAGGGGTCCCCATGGATTTCAAAGCGCTCTTCATGGGCCTCGCCTTCGCCTTCATGTGGTCCTCGGCCTTCACCTCGGCGCGGATGATCGTCGCCGATGCGCCGCCCCTTTATTCGCTGTCGTTCCGCTTCCTGATTTCGGGCCTGATCGGCGTCACCATCGCCCGCATGCTGGGCGAGACGTGGAACCTGACGCGGGGCCAGTGGCGCGCGACGATCATTTTCGGCATCTGCCAGAACGCGGCCTATCTGGGGCTCAACTTCATCGCCATGCAGTGGATCGAGGCCTCGGCCGCCGCGATCATCGCTTCGACCCTGCCGTTGATGGTGGCTGCGGCCGGGTTCCTGTTCATGGGCGACAAGCTCAAGCCCGTCGCGGTGGCGGGGCTGGTTGCCGGGTTCGGCGGCGTGATCCTGATCATGGGCGCGCGCTTCGGCGGCGGGCTGGACCCGTTCGGCGTGGCGCTGTGCGTGCTGGCGGCCATGGCGCTGACGATTGCCACGCTCGCCCTGCGCGGCGCATCGTCGGGCGGAAACGTGATGATGGTGGTGGGGCTTCAGATGCTGGTCGGCGCCGTCGCGCTGATCGGCCCCGCGCTGGCTTTCGAGACCTTCGAGGTCCACTGGACGCCGCGGCTGATCCTTGCCTTCCTCTATACCACGCTGGTGCCCGGTCTGGCCGCGACCTGGGTCTGGTTCATGCTGGTACAGCGGATCGGTGCGGTGCGGGGCGCGACCTTTCACTTTCTCAACCCGTTTTTCGGCGTGGCCATCGCGGCGGCGCTGCTGGGCGAGGGGCTGGGCCTGACCGACGTGATCGGCGTTGCGATCATCATGGCCGGGATCCTTGCCGTGCAACTTTCCAAAGCGCCGTCCCGGCCTATCTGACCCGCCATGAGCAAGGAACCGCGTTACTCCCGCCGCAGTCGTACGCCCCCGGGCGCACCCCCGGGCACTCTGTCCGTCGATCCCGGCGCGCGCGCCACCCGAGTCCATTCGTTCCGCTTCTCGGCCGAGAACGTGGAAGAGAAGGACGATATCCTCGCCGCCGAAGAGGACAGCGTGCTGTGGCTCAACGTGGACGGTCTGGGCGACCACAAGACGCTGAGCCATATCGCCGCGACCTTCGGTCTGCATCCGCTGGCGATGGAGGACGTCGTCAGCGTCCACCAGCGCCCCAAGGCCGAAGAATACGAGGCGCATCACTTCATCGTTCTGCGCATGCCGGACCGGGGCACGGGTCAGCTGACAACCGAACAGGTGGCGATCTTTCTGGGCGATGGCTATGTCATCACCTTTCAGGAAAAGCCCGGCGACGTGTTCGACCCGGTGCGCGCGCGGCTTCGCAACCCCGTGGGGCAGATGCGCAAACGGGGTGCCGATTACCTGTGTTACGCGCTGATCGACGCACTGATCGACGCCTATTTTCCGGTGATCGAGCATCTGGGCGACCAGCTTGAGGCGCTCGAAGATGACATCGTCTTCGAGACGGGCGAGGTCGAGATGGGGCAGATCCACGCCCATAAACGCGAATTGATGAGCGTGCGCAGCGCCGTCTGGCCGATGCGCGACGTGGTGGCGACGCTGCAGCGCGAAGAGATCCAGCGCTTTTCCGACAATACCCGCCTGTATCTGCGCGACGTGCAGGATCACACGGTGCAGCTGATCGAAACGATCCAGACTTACCGCGAAATCGCCACCGGCCTTGTCGATCTGCTGCTGTCGAGCCAGTCGAACAAGTCGAACGAGGTGATGCAGGTTCTGACCCTGATCGCCACGATATTCATTCCGCTGACGTTCATCGTCGGCGTCTACGGGATGAATTTCGATTACATGCCCGAACTGCACTGGAAATGGAGCTATCCCATTGCCATGGCGCTGATGGGGATACTGGCGCTGTCGCTGACCTATTGGTTCCACCGCAAGGGCTGGCTGTGGAGCAAGCGCAAGCGGTGAGTCCGAGCGCTCAGGCGGCCCCGCGCGGCATCGGGTTGGTCCCGGCCTTGTAGGCGGACCAGTCGTCGATCTCGGGATAGAATTGCCGGCGCCACGCGCGGACCCTCGGGTTCATCATCCGCCGCCACCAGGGCGGAAAGGCTGCTACGAAGACCATCGTCGGATAGCCTGCGGGCAATTGCGGGGCCTCGGCGGCATCGTAGGTCTGCAAGAGCGGAAAACGGCGGTCGGGCTTGTAATGGTGGTCGGAATGGCGCTGCAGGTTGATCAGCAGCCAGTTCGACGCCTTGTGCGCCGCGTTCCATGAATGGCGCGGCTGGACATGCTCGTAGCGGCCCTCGCCCAGATATTTGCGCGTCAGGCCGTAATGCTCGACGTAATTCGTCAGTTCCAGCAGGAAGATCGCGGCCATCGCCTGATAGACGAACAGCGCCAGCCCCAGCCATCCGCCGACCACGAAGGCCAGAATCAGGAAACCGGCCTGCAGCGCGCCATAGCGCCAGAACGGGTTGGCGGGGTCGAGTGGGCCCTTGCCCGCGCGTTTCAGCATCGCCACCTCGGCCCGCCATGCCGAGCGCGGGCAATCACGCAGCACCCTTAGGAAAAAGCGCCAGAACCCCTCGTTATAGCGGGCGCTGACCGGGTCGCGCGGCGTGGCGACCCACAGGTGATGCACGCGCAGATGTTCCGAGCGGAAATGCGAATACAGCGCCTGCGCCATGAGCAGATCGCCCAGCCAGCGCTCAAGCGAGGTTTTCTGGTGCATCAGCTCGTGGGCATAGACGATGCCGATGCCGCCGGTTGCCATGCCCAGCCCATAGAACAGCACCAGCAATTCGTGCCAGACCAGATCGCCGCGATGGGTGATGTACCAGATCAGGCCAAAGATCATCGCGGTCTGTATCGGGAACCAGATCAGCGTGATCAGCCGATACCAGAAAAGCCGCTGCACCGGCGTTTCGGTATCGGGATTGACGCTGCTCAGCCCGCCGATCGCATCCATGAGCGAGATCAGCCCGAACGCATAAAGCGGCGCCAGCACCAGCCACAGTCCGCCCCAAAAAGCACCAATCCACAGCAGTGGCACGAAGCCCAGCGACAGCCAGAACGGCAGCGCAGAGGCCAGCGAGCCTGAGATCGGTCTGGGGTCGGTCGTCATGGGACAGCTCCGTTCCCGGCCACCCTAATCCTGCTTGCGCGGGGCGAAAAGGTCACCCGATGCCGCATCCGCGTGATCATGGACCTTGCGCATCAGCGTGGGCAGCGCGGCCGGATCGAAGCCGGGGCGAAAGTCGCCCCGCTCGGGCTCGGCGTCCTGCGGCACATGGGCCAGCGCGACCGTCAGCTCCAGATGGAAATGGGTGAAGGTGTGCTTCACCACGCCGGGCAGGATGGTCCAGTCCGCTTGCAGCGGGGGCGCGGCATCGGGGGCGTCCGCCCAATCCGTGCCGGGCCAGCCGGGCATCCCGCCCAGCAACCCCTTGGGTGGTCGCGTCTCGAGCAGTGGCGCGCCATCGGCCCGCAGCGCGACATAGGCGGTGCCGTACCGCGTGGGTTTGGGCGCCTTGGGCGTCTTGCGCGGCAGGTCGGCCGCGATGCCCTGCGCGCGCGCCTCGCAGAAGCCTTCGAGCGGACAGGTTTCGCAGCGCGGATTGCGCGGCGTGCAGATCGTCGCGCCCAGATCCATCATCGCCTGCGCGAAATCGCCGGGGCGTTCCTGCGGCGTCAGCCGGGCGGCAAGCCTGGCCAGCGCGGGCTTTGACTTCGGCAGCGGGTCCTGAACCGCGAATAACCGCGAGACCACGCGCTCGACATTGCCGTCGACCACCGTTTCGGGCCGGTCGAAGGCAATGGCGGCCACGGCAGCGGCAGTATAGGCGCCGATGCCGGGCAGCGCGCGCAGCCCGTCGAGCGTATCGGGGAACGCCCCGCCCTGAGCGACCTGCCGCGCACAGGCGATCAGGTTGCGGGCGCGGGCGTAATAGCCAAGGCCCGCCCATTCGGCCATGACCTCGGCATCTTCGGCGGCGGCGAGGGTCTCGATCGTGGGCCAGCGGGTGGTGAAACGGTCGAAATAGGCTTTCACGCTGGCGACGGTGGTCTGCTGCAGCATGATCTCGGACAGCCAGACGCGGTAGGGATCGGGCCGCTCGCCCGCCGCGCGTTCGGCCGGACCCACGCGCCATGGCAACACCCGCGCCGCCCGGTCGTACCAGCGCAGAAGCGCCGCAGCTTCGTGGCGTGTTGCAGTCCCGTCACGCATTCTTGACGCCTCCTGTCGCGCGGCCTCTGGCCAAGGCTTACAGAGTCACTAAGATATTGCAGACTGACAGGAAAGCCCGCCCCGCAATGACCTCTGCCTCGAAAGCCTCCGATGCCCCGCGCGCGAAAGCCGCGCGCCGGATGCGTGGATTCGAGCCGGCAAGCGGGCTGTTGCGCGACCCGATCCGCAAGGCGGGCGAGTCGCGCGGCTTCGCGGTCACGCGCCTGCTGACCCACTGGCCCGAAATCGCCGGACCGGATCTGGCGCCGATGTGCCGCCCGGTCAAGGTCAGCTACGCCCAGCAGGGCATCGGCGCGACGCTGACGCTGCTGGCCTCGGGCGCCGCCGCGCCGCTGGTGCAGATGCAGACTGAGAAACTGCGCGACAAGGTCAACGCGATCTACGGCTATGCCGCGATCAGCCGGGTCCGCGTGACCCAGACCTCGGCGCGCGGCATGGCACCGCAACTGGCAGAAGCGCAACGCCCCTTTGAGGGGCCGAATATCGCCAAACCCTCGCCCGAAGCGCTCTCGCGCGCAAAACAGGTGGTCGAGGGAATGACCGAAGGCGTGAATGACGGCGGGCTCAAGGCCGCGCTGGATCGTCTCGCCACCCAAGTTCTCATGCGACAGGCCCGGCACGCCGAAACGCGGCGCCGGGACGAAGGAAAGGATATAGAATGAATCGACGCTCGCTTCTGCTTTCGGGGGGCGCCGCCCTGGCTGCCGCCGGTGCCTATGCCGGCTACACAAATCTGACCGGCCGTCCCGTGCCCGGCCAGACCCTGATCACACCCGGCGCCGCCCATGCCCAGACCGAGGACGCCGCCGCGGTCGATACCTCGCGCGTCGAAGAGTTGGTTCTCGGCAATCCCGATGCCGAGGTGACGATCATGGAATTCGCCTCGTATACCTGCCCGCATTGCGCCAGTTTCCATGCGACCGTCTGGCCGCAACTGAAGGAAGAATACATCGATACCGGCCGCGTGCGTTTCGAGTACCGCGAGGTCTATTTCGACGCCTATGGCCTGTGGGCCGCGCTGGTCGCGCGCTGCGGCGGGCAGATGCGCTATTTCGGCATCTCGGACATCCTGTATGACGAGCAGCAGCAATGGGCGCGCGGCTCGGATGCCAACGAGGTCGCCGACAACCTGCGCCGCATCGGCCGCCGCGCCGGTCTGACCGACGAGGCGCTGAACGAATGCCTCGCCGACCGCGACATGGCCACGGCCATGATGCAGGTCTATCAGGAAGGCATGGAAGAATACGAGATCACCGGCACCCCGTCCTTCGTGATCAACGGCACCACCTATTCCAACATGAGCATGGACGAGTTCCGTGCGATCCTGGATCCGCTGCTGGCCGACGGATGAGTGCGACACCGCTGAAAGGGCTGCGCGTCGTTGAACTGGCGCGCATCCTTGCCGGTCCCTGGGCCGGACAGACGCTGGCCGATCTGGGCGCCGAGGTGATCAAGGTCGAGGCCCCCGAAGGCGACGATACGCGCCGCTGGGGTCCGCCCTTCATCGACCGCGACGGCACCCCGGTCGCGGCCTATTTCCATTCCGCCAACCGGGGCAAAAGCTCGGTCACCGCCGATTTCCGCACGCCCGAAGGGCAGGCGAAGGTCAGGGCCTTGCTGGCCGATGCCGATATCCTGATCGAGAACTTCAAGGTCGGCGGGCTGAAGAAATACGGCCTCGATTACGAGACCCTGAAGGAAGACTTCCCGCGGCTGATCTATTGCTCGATCACCGGCTTCGGACAGGACGGCCCTTATGCGCATCGCGCGGGCTACGATTACATCATTCAGGGCATGTCCGGGCTGATGTCGATCACCGGCCCGGCCGAGGGTGAACCGCATCGCGTGGGGGTCGCTGTGACGGACCTGTTCACCGGGGTCTATTCAACCACCGCCATTCTCGCCGCCGTGATCGAACGCGGGCGCACCGGGAAAGGCGCGCATGTCGATATGGCGCTTCTGGATTGCGCGGTCGCGGTGATGGCGAATCAGGGGATGAACTACCTGTCCTCGGGACAGGCGCCGGGCCGGACCGGAAACTGGCATCCGAACCTCGTGCCCTATCAGGTGTTCGAGGTCGCGGATGGCCATATCATCATCGCCACCGGCAACGACGCGCAATATCACCGGCTGTGCACGCTGCTGGGTCTGGAAGATCTGATCACGCATCCCGATTACCGCGACAATGCCGGCCGCGTCGCCAATCGCGCGCCGCTTTGCGAGGCGATCTCGGAAAAGACGCGGGGCTGGACCAAGGCCGCACTGCTCGCCGGATGCGAGGCGCAGGGTATTCCCGCCGGACCGATCAACACGATGGACGAGGTCTTCGCCGATCCGCAGGTCAAGGCCCGCGGGATGGAGCTGGATCTCGGCCCGCATCGCGGGATCCGCTCGCCCTTTGTCTTCGACGGGGAGCCAGCGGTCTCGGCGCGTCCTGTGCCGACGTTGGGCGAGGCGGGTGACGTACAGAGGGGCTGTCTGCCCCCCTCGTCGCTGCGCTCCTCACCCCCCGAGGATATTTGAGGAACAAAGAGGGGCGCGTTTACCTGTCATCAAGGTTAATGCGTCACTCTGGCTGCACGGTACAGGCAGGGATGCCGATGACCGTGAACGAAGACGGCGGCGTGGTCGACTCTCGGCCACGCCGTTTATCGTGCATCTTTGTTCCAAAAATATCCCGGGGGGTTCGGGGGGCAGCGCCCCCGTCCGCCCTCTCCGTCAGCCCCAGGGGCCGGGGTCGTGGCGCGGGTCCGCGCCGCGCCGGTTCGAGGCCGGGCGGCCGCCTAAGCCCGTCGCGCTGCGCGCACCCATCTCGGCGGCCAGTTTCTCGAGCGCGGCGATGCGGTTCTCGGTCGCCGGGTGGGTCGAGAACAGCTTGTCGCGGGCATGGGCGTGCAGCGGGTTGATGATGAACATATGCGCCGTGGCGGGGTTACGTTCGGCCGCGTCGTTGTCGATCCGGCTGGCATAGCCCTGGATCTTGCGCAGCGCCTCGGCCAGCCACAGCGGGTTGCCGACGATCTGCGAGCCGATGCGATCGGCCTCGTATTCGCGCGAGCGCGAGATCGCCATTTGCACCAGCGCGGCAGCCAGTGGTGCGAGGATCATCATCGCGATCATGGCAATCGGGTTGGCGCGTTGCCGCGCTCCGCCGAAGAACATCGCGAAATTCGCCAGCATCGAGATCGCGCCGGCGAAGGTCGCGGTGATCGTCATCGTCAGCGTGTCGTAATTCTTGATATGCGCGAGCTCATGCGCGACCACGGCCGCGACCTCCTCGCGCGACATGCGGTCCATCAGCCCGCGCGACACGGCCACCGCCGCGTTGTCGGGGCTGCGGCCGGTGGCGAACGCGTTGGGCTGGTCGCTTTCGATGATGTATACGGCCGGCGGCGGCAGATCGGCATTCCGCGCCAGCTCCATCACCATCTGCTGCAGATCGGGCGCGGTATGGGCGTCGACGGGGCGGGCATTGTGCATTCTCAGCACCGCCTTGTCCGAGTTCCACCACGCGAAGGCGTTCATCCCCGCCGCGACCACCAGCGCGATCACCGCGCCATAGCTGCCGCCAATCAGGTAGCCCACGCCCAGGAACAGCGCGGTCATCGCTGCCATCAGAATGCCGGTCTTGACGTAACCCATGGTCGATGCGCCCTTTTCCGCAACACCCCTTTCGGGGCAATACACTGTGAACATATGGGCGCCCCGCGCGTTCCGCTCAAGGCGGGGGGTCCCCGTGGACAGAGCGCCTGCCGCGCAGGTTAGCCCGAACACGAGACAGGACAAATACCATGAGCGCGCGTCCGCAACACGATCAGGCGAACACCCAGTGGCAGGTCAACGAGGGGTTGCTGCAGCAATACCGCGCGCTGGGGATGACAGTGCAGAGCTTCCTGCTGACCGTGGGTGCGCTGGTCGCCACGCTGGGGCAGCCGACGCTGGTCTCGGACCTGGCCTTCGGTGTGATCTTCGTGCTGAGCAAGGTGCATCTGTGGGTGATCTGGTACCCGATCACGCGGGCGCGGGCGCTGATCTCGGATTACCACAAGCATCGCTACATCTCCGACCTGTCCGAGGATCGGCTGAGCGCGCTGGCCGCGTTCTGTCCCCAGCAGCGTTTCATCGACGACCGGGCGCGGCGGGCCGAGGTCTGGCGCGACTATTTCGGCATCGAGGGGGGCACGCCGCGTCAGCCGACGCGGCGCAAGCTGGATCTGTGGGTGCCGCTGATCTACGGGGCGGTCTGGATCTGCCTGCTGACGATCCGCCTGGCGCCGCTGATCGAAGCGGCGCTGACGCAGGCGGTGCCGGCGTGACGCCTCAGATCAGGCCTTCGGCCTTGTAGAGAGCCAAGATATCGGCATGCGGGCGGGCGCCGATATGGCCGATCACCTCGGCCGCGGCGATATTGCCCATGCGGCCGCAGGTTTCCATCGAATGGCCGCTCACCAGCCCATAGAGGAAGCCCGCCGCGAACTGGTCGCCCGCGCCGGTCGCATCGACCGGAACGCGCGTGTTCACGGGGGCTGCGACCCGGTGGCCGTCCTTGATCAGCACGACGGGATCGCCCGAGCGGGTGCATACGACGATCTGGCAGTCTTCCTGCGCCTGGGCCAGCGCTTCGTCGAGGTCGTTGGCCTGATAGAGCGAGGTCCATTCCTTTTCATTGCCGATGACGTAATCCATCTCGTTCGCGACGAGGCGGCGGAAATCGGCGCGGTGACGGTCGACGCAGAACGGATCGGACAGAGCGATGCCGACCCGGCCGCCCCCCTTGTGACAGGCGCGGGCGGCTTTGAGGAACGCTTCCTTTCCCTTGTCCTTGTCGAACAGATAGCCTTCGAGGAACACGACCTCGGTATCGGCCATCACCGCGTCGTCGACATCGTCGGGGCCCACTTCGGACGAGATGCCCAGATAGGTGTTCATCGACCGCTCGCCATCGGGCGTGACGAAGATCATCGAGCGCGAGGTCGGCAGTTCGCCGCCCTTGACCGGCGGGTTGACGAAGGCGGTGCCGGTGCGCTCGGTATCCTGCGCGAAGAAGCGCCCGAGGCTGTCATCGCGCACCCGGCCCACCAGCGCCGTCTTCAGACCCAGCGCGCCGACGCCCGCGATGGTGTTGCACACCGACCCGCCCGAGGCTTCCTGCCGGTCGCGCATCGCGCCGAACAGGGTTTCCGCGCGTTCGCGTTCGATCAGCTGCATGATGCCTTTCTGGATACCCATATGGTCCAGAAAGTGGTCGTTGACGGTCGAAATGACATCGACGATGGCGTTGCCGATCCCGGCGACCTGATACGTTTTGCTCATTGCGAATCCTCCGGGATGATCGCGTCCATTTCGGTTTCGACCAGCCAGTCGGGGTCGACGAAGCCCTTGACCTGCATGACCGTGCAGGCCGGGCGAATGCTGCCGAAGACTTCGCCATGCACGCGCGCGGCCTCTTCCCAGCGGGCGATATCGGTGACGATGATGCGCGAGCGGATCACGTCTTCGGGGCGGGCGCCGGCCTCGGCCAGAGCCGCAAGGCTGATTTCCAGGCAGCGGCGCATCTGCGCGGCCATGTCGCCCACGCCATGCGTGCCGCCGCCCTCGGCGATCGGCGCGGTGCCGGCGACCGAGACATGTTGCCCGATGCGGACGGCGCGGCTGAAACCGATGATCGGTTCGAGATACGAGCCGGAAGAGACATTGGTACGGGTCACAGGGTTTTCTCGTCGAAGGGGCAGAGGTCACGGATCAGGCAGGCGGGACAATTGGGTTTGCGCGCCTTGCAGACATAGCGGCCATGCAGGATGAGCCAGTGATGGGCGTGGTGCTGATACTCGGCCGGGATGTTGTCCTCGATCGCGCGCTCGACGGCGTCGACATCCTTGCCGGGGCAGATGCCGGTGCGGTTGCCGATGCGGAAAATATGCGTATCCACCGCCTGCGCGGGCACGCCCCACCACATGTTCAGCACGACATTGGCGGTCTTGCGCCCGACGCCGGGCAGCGATTGCAGCGCCGCGCGGGAGGACGGCACCTCACCGCCATATTGCTCGACCAGAATGCGCGACAGCTTGATGACGTTCTTGGCCTTGTTGCGGTAAAGGCCGATCGTCTTGATGTGCTCAATCAGGCCTTCTTCGCCAAGGGCCAGCATCTTTTCGGGCGTGTCGGCGGTCTTGAACAGCGCTTTCGTGGCCTTGTTCACGCCGACATCCGTGGCCTGCGCAGACAGCGCCACCGCCACCACCAGCGTATAGGCGTTGGTGTGGTCGAGTTCGCCCTTGGGTTCGGGCTCGACCTCGTGGAACCTGCGAAAGATTTCCTTGAGCGTGAGATAGTCGAGTTGCGCGGCCATTTCCGTTCCTTGCAATGCCCGGCAGGCGGGCGCAAGCCTTACTCTTCCCGGCGCCGCAGCAGGCGTCCGATTAGGAAGGATGTCCGAGGCGAGTAAACATAGGGTGTGTGATGGTCGGGGGTGCGGCCCACGCGCATCCGCAACAGGCCGAAGCCGATCAGCAGCACATGCGCCAGCGCAATGAACGCGAACATCGAGCCCGGGCCGAAAGCGCCGATCAGCGCTGAGGCGATGACGGGCGAGGCGATGGCGCCCACGGCGTAGAGGAACATATGCGCGGCCGATAGCTCGACCCGCTCGTTCTGCTCGGCAAAGTCATGGGCATGGGCGGTCGAGATCGAATAGATCGGGAAAGTCGTGAAGCCGAAGAAACCGGCAGCCAGAAAGATCGTGACGATATTGCCCTGCGCCCCCGCGACCATCCCCGCGCATCCCAGAATCGAGGCCGCCGAAATCCAGATCAGCACCGACCGGCGGTCGTATTTGTCGGCGATCCAGCCCATCGGGAATTGCGCGATGGCCCCGCCCAGAACATACGCCGACAGGAACAGCGCGATGCGATTCGCCTCGAGCCCGATGGCGACGCCGAAAAGCGGGCCGACCATGCGAAACGCCGCACCGGTGACGCCCGAGACCACAACGCCCACCGCGCCCAGCGGCGATTTGTGCCATGCCAGCATCGGACGCAGCCGGGGCGCGGTTCCGGCGGCGGGGGCCTCGACCCGCGTCAGCAGCAGCGGGAAAAGCGCAAAGCACATGAACAGCGCGAGCAGGTTGTAGCTGACATAGGCGGCGGGGGTCAGGAAAGCGATCATCACCTGCGCGCCCAGATTACCGGTCACGTCGACCATCCGGTACACCGCCATCGCCCGCCCGCGCGTGGCATTGGTGACCTTGGATTGCAGCCACGCCTCGATGATCGTGTAGCAGCCCGCAACGGCCAGTCCCGACAGCATCCGCATCGCCGACCATGCCCAGGGATCGACCCACATCATATGCGCAAGGATGCCGGTCGTGCCGGCGGCGGCGAAGGCCGCAAAGGCGCGGGAATGGCCGACGCTGCCCATCAGTCGGGGCGCCCACCAGCAACCCACGAAGAAGCCCAGAAAATGGGCCGAGCCCATGGCACCGATCTGCTCGGCGCTGAAGCCCAGCTCGGTGCCCGACAGCGCATCCAGCGGCACCACCCCGCCCAGCCCCAGCTGCAGCAGGAAGACCGAGACGAAAAGCGCTGCGAAGGAGATGAGCAGGGACATCGAAAGGAGCCGGGAAAAGCGTCTGTCCGCCACCATGGCGCGGCCCGGGTCATGCGTCCAGAGGCTTTGACAGCGCTCGGGCACCGGGCGTAGCGTGGCGCCATGACACAGCCCGGCCACAACCTTCCGCCCGATCCGCTCGATGCGGAAGCCGGGATCGTCGTCACCGATGCGTTCAGGCGGTTTCGTCAGCGCGACGACGTCTTCACCCGCGCTTTCTGGGACGACACGGTCCATTCGAAACAGACGGACGCGTTCTTTGCCAGCTACCGCATCGACGCGACCCCGCGAAAGGGCGAGGGGTTCCAGCAAAAGGACTTCGCGCTGAGAAACGCGGCCTGGCTGGTCAGCGACATCGTCTCGAACCGCTCGGCGGGCGAGGGGGTGCGCGAGGGGTTTCAGGCCCCGATCCGCCCCGACACGCCCGTGGCGCCGGTACAGGTGGCGGTGGACGACCCCGCCCGGATGGCCGGTGAGATCAAGCGCGTCGCGGCCTTCTTTGGCGCCGATCTGTGCGGGATCACGGCTTTCGATCCGCGCTGGATCTATGAGACGCAGGTCGATACCCGCGATTTCAGCGACGCGCCGGTGGAATTGCCGCCCGGCATGACCTCGGTGATCGTGCTGGGCCATCAGATGGACCAGCCGCTGGTGCAGACCTATCCGTCGGCCCTTGCGGGGGCCGCAACGGGGCGCGAATACAGCCACGAGGCGGCCATCGTCATGCAGCTGGCGGCCTTCATCCGCAATCTGGGTTACGAGGCCGTGGCCTCGATGAACGATACCGGGCTGGTGATCCCCTATGCGGTGAAGGCGGGGCTGGGCGAATACGCGCGCAATCAGCTTGTGATCACGCCCGAATTCGGCCCAAGGCTGCGGTTTTCCAAGATCTTCACCAACCTCCCGCTGGCGCATGACGCGCCGAAACCGCTGGGCGTGAAAGCGGTCTGCGACATCTGTACCCGCTGCGCCGATGCCTGCCCGGTCAAGGCGCTGCCTTTCGGCGCGCCCTCGGAGGCAACGCCCAATCGCAGCGCGATCCGGGGCGTGGTGAAATGGACCTCGGATGCCGAGAAGTGCTTTGGCTATTGGGCGAAGCTGGCCTCGGATTGCGCGATCTGTTTGCGGGTTTGTCCGTTCAACCGCGATTTTTCCAAACGCCGCAACCGCTTGTGGCTGAAACTGGCGCTGTCGCCGTTCAGGCGGCTGGCCTTGTGGCTCGACGACCGTTCAGGGCGCGCGAAGCGGATGAAACCCCGCGACTGGTGGGGCGCGTGAATGCGCAGGTTCCGGGTCGAGAGCCCGCGCGCCGGTGGCTAGGATGCCCCCTAAGGTGAGTATTTCCGGCAGAATGAAGGGGCGCGGGATGGACGGGGTGATGGACGAAGGCAGCTATCATTACGGCGTCATGGCGCGCGCGATTGCCGAGATCGATGCGGCGGGCGGCGAGCGCGTGGCGCTGGAGGAATTGTCCGGGCGGCTGGGCATGAGTGCCGCGCATTTCCAGCGGCTTTTCACGCAATGGGTGGGCGTGTCGCCCAAGCGCTATCAGCAATATCTGGCGCTGGGCCATGCACGCAGCCTGCTGGCCGAGCGCTTCACCGTGCTGGACGCGGCGCATGAGGCCGGGTTGTCCGGTCCCGGGCGGCTGCACGATCTGTTCCTGCGCTGGGAAGCGATGACGCCGGGCGATTACGCGCGGGGCGGCGCGGGCCTGCGAATCTATTGGGGCTGGTTCGACAGCCCGTTCGGCGCGGCGCTTGTGATGGGGACGGACAAGGGGCTGTGCGGCATGGGCTTTGCCGCCGAGATGGGGGCCGAGGCCGCCTTTGCCGATCTGGTGCGCCGCTGGCCCAAGGCCGATTACGTCGAGGACCCGATGCGGCTGAAGCCTTGGGTGGATACGGCCTTCGGCCATGAGGGCGGGCTGCGCGAGACGCCGCTCTATCTGATCGGCGCGCCGTTCCAGATCAAGGTCTGGGAGGCGCTGCTGACCATCCCGTCGGGGCATGTGACCACCTATTCCGAGATCGCCCGCGCGATCGGCAGCCCCAAGGCAAACCGGGCGGTGGGCGCGGCGGTGGGGCGCAACCCGATCAGCTGGCTCATCCCGTGCCACCGCGCGATTGCCAAATCCGGCGCGCTGACGGGCTATCACTGGGGGCTGCCGGTGAAGCGGGCGATGCTGGCCTGGGAGGCCGCGCGCGAGGACGCGGCGTGACGGGTCGCAGCACGGGCTGCAACACGGGCAGCAATCCGCCGATCAATCGATCGTGACGCGCGGTCCGCAACATGGCCACTGTGCGCGCCGCACGGCATTGGCTAATCTGCGCTCCGACAGTTTTGTCCCCAAGGACTTAAAGGAGATTTCCATGACCGCAACGAAGGCGATGGCGGCGATGACCGCTCTGGCTCTGATGGCTGCCTGCACCACCTCGACCGGCGATCCCTATCGCACCGGCACCGGCGCGCTGACCGGCGCGGCCGTGGGTGGCCTGCTGGGTTCGATGGTCGGGGATCGTGGCGACGCGGCGATCGGTGCCGGGATCGGCGCCATCGCGGGCGGCATGATCGGCGCGCATATGGACCGGCAGGCGGCAGAGCTGCAGGCTTCGCTGGGCTCGAACGCGCAGGTCGTGAATACCGGTCAGGAAATCGTCGTGACGATGTCGCAGGATATCCTGTTCGCCACCGACAGCTCGGCCGTCCGTCCGGATCTGCAGGCGAACCTGCGGGCCGTGGCGCAAAACATCAACAGCTACCCGCTGAGCGTGCTGTTCGTCACGGGCCACACCGATTCGACCGGCTCGGACGCGTATAACCAGACGCTGTCGCTGCGCCGCGCCGATGCGGTGGCCGGTGTGCTGATCTCGTCCGGGGTGCCTGCGCAGCGCGTTCAGACCCGTGGCATGGGCGAAAGCCAGCCGGTGGCCTCGAACGAGACCGCGGCAGGCCGCGCGCAGAACCGCCGCGTGGTGCTGACGATCCGTCCGAACTGATCTGCCCGCGCAGAACCTGCGCTATCTTGTTTCGGGGGCCGGACCGCGTTGTCCGGCCCTCAATTATTCTGTCCGGTTTTCTGCGCAGCCAGTTGCCCGGCGGCGGGGGCGGTCATATCTTTTGACCAATCAGGGGGGAAAGATGCCGTTTCAGCCGGTCCAACAAGAAAAACTCTCGCACGGGGTCGTTCGCCAGATCGAGCTTCTGATCCTGCGCGGCTTGCTGCGTCCGGGCGAGCGTCTGCCGTCCGAGCGCGAACTGGCCGAGCGGATGGGCGTGAGCCGCCCGTCGCTGCGCGAAGCGATTGCCGATCTGCAAGAGCGCGGGCTGCTGGTCAGCCGCGCGGGGTCGGGCGTGTTCGTCGCGGATATGCTGGGCTCGGCCTTTTCGGACGCGCTGATCAAGCTGTTCGCGTCGCATGAAGAGGCGGTGGTCGATTACGTCAGCTTCCGGCGGGACCTCGAAGGCATGTGCGCCGACCGCGCAGCGCGGTTCGGCTCGGACACCGACCTGAAGGTCATTGACACCGTGTTCCGAAAGATGGAAGCCGCGCATCTGAAGCGTAACCCGTCCGACGAGGCCGAGCTCGACGCGGAATTCCACCTCGCCATCATCGAGGCAAGCCACAACATCATCATGCTGCACACGATGCGGGTGATGTTCGACTTGCTGAAGGCCGGCGTTTTCTACAACCGCCAGCAGATGTTCCGCCAGCGTTCGACGCGGGATCTTCTGCTCGAGCAGCACAGGGCGATCAATGCGGCGATTCAGGCGCGCGATCCTCAGGCCGCCCGGCTTGCCGCCGAGGCGCATATGAACAAGGTCGAGCAGACGCTCGGCGAATTGCGGCGCGCAGATCGCAACGAAGATGTCGCGCGGCTGCGGTACCAACACGAACTGGCGCGGGAGTAAGCGACCAAATGCCCGATTACAGCAAATCCGGGGGCCGTGGCGCCTCGGGGAAACATCCGCGCAACAAGACGGTGAACGAGCATCCGAAAGGGAAGCTGGGCGGCGATGCCGACAAGACGGCGCTGATCGAACGGATGAAGAAGGCGGCTGAGAAAAACCAGCAGGCCGATTGAAACGGACACGCCGGAATCGCTTGACCGACCCGGCGTTGCGCTATCTGATGAAAAAAAGCCCCCGCCACGAAGGACGGGGGAAAGTGGCGTCCATGCTCACAAGCACGGACGCTGGCGGTAAACTGTATTGCGTCAGCCGTTTCGGGCCATTTCGGACCGGATCTGCTGGCGCAGTATATCGATGGGGATCAGCTGCCCGTCGCGCTTGAACTGCCAATAGGTCCAGCCGTTGCACGAAGGCGCGCCTTCCAGCGCGGCGCCGACCTGATGGATCGAGCCGCGATGCGCTTCCGAGACCAGCGAGCCGTCGGCGCGCACCTTCGCGGGCTTGCCGCGCGGTGACAGAAGAACCTCGCCCGGACGAAGCATCCCGCGTTCCACGAGCTGTCCGAAGGGCACGCGCGGTTCGGCGCGTTTCGAGGTCGAGATCTCGAGCGCCGAGGCGTCGAGCTTGCGCACCTTGTCGAGCCGCTTGAGCGCCGCCTTGCGGTAGCCTTCCTCGCGCTCGATGCCGATGAAGTGGCGGCCCAGCATCTTTGCCACGGCGCCGGTGGTGCCGGTGCCGAAGAAGGGGTCAAGGACCACGTCGCCGGGATTGGTGGTGCCGATCAGCACACGGTGCAGCAGGCTTTCGGGCTTCTGCGTCGGGTGGACCTTGTCGCCGTGCTGATCCTTCAGGCGCTCATGGCCCGTACAGATCGGCAACACCCAATCCGAGCGCATCTGCACACCTTCGTTGAGCGCTTTGAGCGCCTCATAGTTGAAGGTGTATTTCGACGCTTCGGCCTTGGACGCCCAGATCATCGTCTCGTGCGCGTTGGTCAGCCGTTTGCCCTTGAAGTTGGGCATCGGGTTGGACTTGCGCCAGACGACATCGTTGAGCACCCAGAAACCGGCGTCCTGCAACGCGGTTCCGACGCGGAAGATGTTATGGTAACTGCCGATAACCCAGATCGCCCCGTCCGGCTTCAGAAGCCGGCGCGCCGCGTTCAGCCATTGGCGGGTAAACTTGTCGTAAGCCGCGAAGCTTGCGAACTGGTCCCAATGGTCGGTCACCGCATCCACAGCCGAATTGTCCGGCCGGTGGAGAGCCCCCTTGAGCTGGAGGTTATAGGGAGGGTCCGCAAAGATCAGATCAACGCTGCCTTCCGGCAGGCTGTTCATAATTTCAATGCAATCGCCCGCAAGTATCTGGTCGAGCGGGAGCTTCTCAGCCACCGTCGCCCGGGTCTTTATTGCCATCACTGCCTCATTCCGGGCGCCGGTTTTTTGTTTGGTGGCGCTCCGATGGACTTAAGATGATTCAAGTTGGAGTCCGCGTCAATTCCCTTTCTGAATCAGTCCCTTATTTTGCGTTCTTAACACAACATCTTGCGCACGGGGGCGAAGGAGCGCCTATGATGGGGGGTAATCCCCCTCTCTTGCAGAGCCTTCAGGTGCGCGGGCGAGGGGTAGCCCGCGTTCTTTTCCCAGCCATATCCGGGGTTTGCGAGCGAAAGTTCACGCATTATTTCGTCACGCTCTACCTTGGCCAGGATCGAGGCTGCGGCAATCGACAGGCTGCGGCTGTCGCCCTTGACGATGCATTGCGCGGGGATGGTCAGGTCGCGCGGCAGGCGGTTGCCGTCGATCAGCGCATGGGTCGCGGCGGGGGCCAGCGCGGCCAGCGCGCGCACCATCGCCAGATGGCTGGCCTGCAGGATATTGAGGGTGTCAATTTCGTCGACACTGGCATGGGCGACGGCCCAGGCGACGGCGCTGTCGCGGATCTCTTGCGCGAGCCGCAGGCGGGCGGGTTCACGCAGGCGCTTTGAATCGTCGATCCCATCGGGAATGCGCGCGGGGTCAAGGATCACCGCCGCCGCCGTCACCGGCCCTGCAAGCGGGCCGCGCCCGACCTCGTCGACGCCGGCCACCAAGGGCACGCCAAGCGCGGTTTCAAGCGACAGGTCGGGAAGCGGGCGGTCGGGTTTGGGATGGATCTTGGGCATGGGCCGAGAAACCACGCCACAGGGGTTCAGGCAAGCCACAGGACCGTGCGATAGGCAAAAGGGGCGGGCCCGAAGGCCCGCCCCCTGTCCGGGTTTCCCCGGCTCACGCATCCCGATCGCCTTGCCGTTCAAAAGGGCTTGCTATCAAAAGGCTTGGCGCGGCGACCGGGACGGTGACTCAGTAGCCCGACTGCCGCAGGCAGGTGGCGTTATAGATTCGGTCGCCATTGGTCGCGGTGACGCGGCAACGGCCCGGCAGGTTGTGATAGCCCGCATTGCGCAGGCAATGCGCCCAATAGCCCTGCACGCTGCGTCCGTTCTGGCGATAGGACATCAGGCAGCGGTTGGGCATGTCACCCCGCACCCGGGGCTGGCCATAGTGTTGCGGAGGCGAGACGCGCGGCGGCTGGGCCTGAATCGGGGGCGAATAGGGCTGATGGCGCGGCGGCGAGTAATAGCCGCCCTGACCGCGATAGCCGGCCTCGTACAGGCATTCGGCGATATAGCCGCGCCGCGTGTGACCGCCCCGCAGCCGGAACTCATAGCTGCAGCGGCTGGGAAGGCCCTGATACCCCGCGCGGCGCAGGCAGCGGGCGTTGTAGGATTGCACGTTGCGATGGTTGACGCGAATGGTTTCCAGACAGGAATTCGGCAGCGCCCAGCGGCCGTAATATTGCGGCGTGTGGTTGTCGTCGATCGCGTTGACGATGGCGCCGATGACGATGGCCCCGGCCAGAAAGCGCAGGATGTCTTCGGCATCGGCTTTGGCCGGGCGCGCGGTGGCGCCGAGACCGGCAAGAATAACGGCGAGGGCGGCCACCAGCATCGTCACCCGATGCGGCAAGGCGCGCATCCCGACGGCGGGAGTGCGGGAGAGGGATGTCATGACAAGACCTTTCAGAATGTCGGTTACGCGGAATGTCGGTGGCACTGGGCGCCGCGGCATCGGGTCTGAGACCCCTGATGCACGCGGCGCGCGTGTTGACCGTCATGTCTTCAGCCTGCGCAAGCCGTGCCTGAGAGGCAATATCGGGGGGTGGTTATCGGATAACCTCGGCGAAAAAGCGCCCCGCAGGGGGTCGATATTGCATAGCGGGGCCGGGTTGCGCATGGTCGGCAGGTATCCGCCCTACGAAAGCCCGAGATCGCCATGACCTTCCGTTCCATGATTCTCACCGCCGCCACGCTCACGGCGCTTGCAGCGCCCGCGCATGCCGCCTGCTATGCCGAGTACCGGGCGCAGCGGCAGAATCCCGTCCAGCTTGCCTTTGGCGTGGCCGAGATCCGCGGCGGGGCCTGCAATGCGCAAGCCGCCGCCAATTATCTGCGCAACGCGCTGGGCCGCTCTGGCTGGACCTTGTCGAATATTGTGTCCACAGTTAACTCGAACGCCGCACCGGGAAATTCGGGTTATACGAATGGCCATTATCTCCGCTTCTGAAACCAGCCTGACGCGCGCGGGTTCGCGCGCGATCGTTCTGGGGATCGCTGCCATCGTGCTGATTCTGGCGCTGGCAGCGGTTCTTTTGTTCATCAATCTGCCCGACACGAACGAATTCAACGCGCGTGTCCTGCAGATCTTCAACGACAATGCCGATCTGACCGGCAATGCCGAGCTGCGGCTGCTTGAGATCCTTGCGCAATCGGGGACGACCTTTACCGAGGTGCTGGTCAGTTACCGGGGGGTGATCTTCGTGTTGATCGTGTTCGCCAGCCTGCTGCTCATCACCTCTCTGGTGCTGGTGCTGGTGCTGATCGGGCTCAACCGCAAACTGGCGCAGGTGCAGAAGACCGGGATTCAGGTCTCGACGCTGGTTATCAGCAGGGGCGAGCGCAAGGTCTATATCAACGATCTGGAATTCAACCTGACCGAGGCCGCGGTCGAAGCGCTGGCGGTGCTGGCCGAGGCGCGGATGGACGATGAGATGATGTCGGGCGCGCAGCTGGAATCGGTGATCTCGGGGCGCAGAGAGTCCGATTGCGAGGAAGCGGCGGGCGCCACGCGCATCAAGCGTCTGCGGGATTCGCTGGGCAACCAGATGGTGAGCGAGCTTCTGGTGCGCAACATTCCCCGGCAGGGCTATATGCTGGCCGTTGGAAAAGACGTGATCCGCATGATCTGAGCGTAGCAGACGCGCGATGCGAAAAGGGCGGCCGGGGTTCCGGCCGCCCTTTCGTTTTGTGGGGGAGTGTTTACTCGGCGGCGTTCAGCATCGCCGGGCTGTCGATCAGCCCTTCCAGATAATCCGAGATCGCGCGGGCGATGGCGCGCTTGTCATCGACCGGCGTCACGCCGTCCGATGTCACCATCAGCGCGCGCTGATCGGTGCCGCGCGTATCCTCGCCCCGCGTAGCGACGACCAGACCCGCGCGGTCCAGCCGTTTCGACGCGACGCGGACCAGCTCTTCTTCGGTCACGCCTTCGAGATACTTGAACGCGACCGTATGCATTCGCGTATCCGCGTTCATCGCAAGGTCGATCACCTTCTCGGTCGGTTCCAGATCCAGCGTCAGGCTGGACTGGCCCGAGGCGATCTTGCCGGTGACCGCCTGACGCGGACGGTAATCCGCCACCCCGGCCGAGAACACGCCCGCCCAGAGCCCCGATTTCACCCGCGCGACGACGGTATCGCGATACTCGTCAAAGGTGCGGGTCACGGTGATCGGCATCGGGGTCTTGGGCCGCCACGCGCCGTCGCCGAGGATCAGCTCGGTTTCGGCGCCGCGCCAGACCAGCTCTTCGGCCAATTGCGCGCCCAGACGGCCCCGAAAGCGGTTGACGATCCGGCGGACGCCGTCGATCGGAACCGGGGTCGGACCGGCGGTAACCATGATCCGGCGCCCCTGCAGCGGCGACTCGCTCAGCGCACGCCCCACGGCGATGCACAGGAACTCGGTCGAGGGCAGGTTGTGCTTGCCATAGGCGTCACGCGGCGCGATCAGCTGAACGCCCTGAGCCGCCAGCCTGCGCGCGTTGTCGACAAGCTGAGCGTTGTGCATGGTGCCATGCATCGTCGGCGCGACCAGCACCTTGGTGCGGCCCTGTTCCATCCGGCCCAGAGCCGAGATCAGCGTCGAGGTGACGACGGTGTCGCCGATCCCGTGCGCCATCTTGGCGATGGTCGAATGAGTTGCCGGGGCAACAAGGTAGGCATCAAAAGGCTGCTCGTCGCTGAGATGCTCGGCGCGCCAGGTCAGGCCGGTCACGACCGGACCCAGCGTGGCCCATTCCAGCGCCTCGCGCGCGACGTAGTTCAGCGCGTCCTCGCTGGCGAAAGCGGTGACGCTGGCCCCGTGCCGGCGCAGACCGCGCGCCAGTTCGGGGGTCTTCATCGCCGCGATGCCGCCGGTCACGAGCAGCGCGATGCGCTTGCCCGCCAGCCGGTCCGAGGCCCGTGGCACGTCGTGGTCGCCCATGGACGAGGGCGTCGGGGCGCCAAAGTCCCAGTCGTAGATGCTCATGCGCTGGCCTCGCTCCCGGTGACGGACTCGGCGGCCGAGCCCAGCCAGCGCAGATGCACGCCGCGTGCCCGGTCGACATGCGTGTTGAGCGCTTCGAAATGCCGGGTCTCGAACCGGCTTTTCTTGCCCATCTCACCGGCGATCGAGTCGACGACGGAGATGTCGAACAGATCCTTGTGCTGGATTTCCAGACAGGGAATGTAAGGCGCGCCCTCGGTCAGGACCGGCTCTTCGCGATGGGCCATCCACGGGAACATTTCCAGGAAGATGCGGTAGCTGGCGTAGTCATAAGACGAATCCACGCCGTGCCAGACACCATTCAGCTTCACCGCGGCGAAGTAGTGGCGAACGGTCGGGCGCTGCAGCGCCAGCCAGCTCGATGGCATCAGCTTGCCCAGAACCGAGGTCGGCATCGGCACTTCGACGAAGCCCGCTTCCAGACCGGCGGCGCGCATCAGGGCAACCTGAAGGTTGGTTTTGGTCGTGCACATGCCAACGCCACGCTTCAGCGTGTCCGAGGCGCGTTCCTGCCACGCGCCGAAGCGATAGGGGAAACCGTGCACGAATTTCAGGATCGCCTCGGCGGTGCTGACGGGCGACGCGCGGCGCAGGCGCGCGGCCTGACGGCGGATTTCCGGGTGGTCGACGTCGCAAAGCGAATCGGCCTCGGGCAGTTCAGGGGCCGGAGTCGCGGCGGCTTCGGCCAGCGAGGCGGCCATCAGAGCCTTGGTCAGACCACGACGCAGATCCATCGGCAGGGTCGTGGTATCCACCACCCAAACCCGCGCAGGACGGTCCAGCGCCTGCAGCGCGCAATCCGCCTCACCGAAATGGTTGCCGGGTCCGAACCAATCCGTGGTGCCCGCAAGGCGGCCATCCAGCACCACATGAAGTGGCGAGTTCGTGTCCGTGGGCAAGATGTCGCCCGCTTCAAGATAATCGATCGTCCCGAAGCTGAACAGTTCCGCCTCTCGCCCGGGCAGGAACAGCCCGAGGGTAGAGTCTGAAAACATATTCAGCAATTCGGAGTTGTATTTGTCGAAAGCAGCTACCTGCATGTGAACCCCCAATAGTCTCGACGTTTTTTGCTATTCGCCCCGCCCCCATCCAAAACTGGCAACCTGAATGGGTGCGATCACAACGCTAGGTTAACGCCTGAATGCACGCACAAGAAGAAGAATGTTGCATTTATGGAAACAAACTTCTGAAATGACTCACAGAATGCAACATGCTGCGGCGCAGAAAGCTGCCTGATCATCGCGCCGACAGCGAGGTCATCTGAAATTTTCGTCAGAGAATGGCTTTCTGTAGTTGAAATGCCCCGCTCTTCTGTCAATCCTGACAGGACGCGCCGAAGGAGGCCGGCACCGGCGATCAACGTCGGGTCGGAAAGGCGCGGGTCTGGGAGGACCGTCCATGGATGTGTTGCAACTGCTGTTGAGCGGGCTCGCCAACGGCTGTGTCTACGGCCTCGTGGCCTTGGGATTCGTGCTGATCTACAAGGCAACCGAAGCCGTCAATTTCGCGCAGGGCGATTTCATGATGCTCGGCGCGTTCGTCATGGTGGGGCTGGTGAACCCCCATTTCATGGGATTGAATTTCTGGCTGGCGGTACCGATCGCGCTGCTGATCATGGGGGCGCTGGGCTATCTGCTGGATCTTGCCGTGCTGCGGTTCATGTTCGGACAGAGCCAGACGGCGGTGGTGATCCTGACGATCTCGCTGGGTTTCGTGATCCGCTTCATTGCTGGCGTGATCTGGGGCCATGAGCCGCAAAGCCTGCATTCCCCGCTGGCACTGGGCGACGTTCGGTTCGGCGGCGTAGTCTTGTCGCTGGCCGATATCGCGGTGATCGTCGTCACGCTGCTGATGACCCTGGCGCTGTGGCAGTTCTTTCAGCGCACCAAGCTGGGTCTGGCGATGCAGGCCGCGTCGCAAAACCAGATGGCCGCCTATTACATGGGTATCCCCGTGAAGCGGGTTCAGGGCGCCGTCTGGGCGCTGGCCGGGATCGTCGCCTGCGTGGCGGGGATTCTCTACGCTTCGAAAGGGGCGATCGACATTTCGTCCGGGTTCATCGGTATCAAGGCCTTCGCTGCAGCGGTGATCGGCGGCTTCGGAAGCCTGCCGGGCGCGTTGATGGGCGGTATCATCGTCGGCGTGATCGAACCCTTTGCCGCGCGCTATCTGCCCACCGGCTATTCGCAGATCGCCCCCTACGCGATTCTCATCTTCGTGCTGGTGTTCCGGCCGCACGGGCTGTTCGCGCAAGTCCGCGTCAAGAAGGTCTGAGTCCATGCGTTTTCATTTCAAGACATCGTACGATCAGGACATCCGGCTGTTCCCCGACTGGTGGAACTTCTCGCTCTACCTTGCGCTGTTGCTTCTGATGCTGGTGCTGCCGTGGCTGATCGACGGCTTTTATCTGGGCGAAGTCACCAACGTACTGATCTGGGCGGTCGCCGGTCTGGGGCTGATGCTGCTGACCGGGCAGACCGGGCAGGTGAGCCTCGGACATTCGGCCTTCATGGCGCTGGGCTGTTATTCCTGCGTGAACTTCATGGAGCTGGGGCTGCCCTTTCTTGCGGCCTTCCTGCTGGCGGGCGTGGTGACCGGGATCATCGGCGCGATCATCGCGATTCCGGCACTCAAGCTGCACGGCGTGTATCTGGCGATCTTCACGCTGGCGCTGGCAATTCTGGCCGACGACCTGATCGTCATCCTCGAGCCCTGGACGGGCGGCGTGAACGGCTATTTCGCCCCGGTGATCGAGATCTTCGGCATCGAGATCAACCGCTGGGCCGCGCCCGAGACGTGGTATTACCTCGCGCTGGGCACATCGGTCTTCGTCGCGCTGCTGTATCGCAACCTGCTGCGCTCGCCCCTTGGCCGCGCTTTCGCCGCCGTTCGGGATTCCGAGATTTCCGCGCAGGCGATGGGCGTGGACGTGGCGCGCACCAAGACGATGGCTTTCGGGCTGTCCTGTGCCTTTGCGGGCCTTGGCGGGGCGCTGATGGGCCTGTTCGCGGGGGCCTTCAACAACGAGACCTTCAACTTCCTCATCGCGATCCAGCTTCTGATGATGATCATCATCGGCGGTCTGGGCTTTATCCACGGCGCGTTTCTGGGCGCCATCGTCATCGCCTTCCTGCCGCAATTCCTGTCGATCCTGACCGACAATCTGGGCTCGGCCTCGATCCCCGGTCTGGAAACCGGCGTGTTCGGCATGATCCTGATCGCCTTCATCTTGTTCGAGCCGATGGGCCTGTACGGACGCTGGCTGAAGATGCGCACATGGCTTGAGCTGTTCCCCTTCGCCCGCCGCGACATGTTCCGTCGCCAGAAAACCTATCTGAAGACGGAGCGCCTGAGATGAGCCTGCTTGAACTCGACGGCGTCACGCTGAAATTCGGCGGCGTCACGGCGGTGAACAACCTGTCGATGTCGGTCAACGAAGGCGAGGTCTTCGCGCTGGTCGGCCCGAACGGAGCGGGGAAATCCACCGTTTTCAACATGATCTCGCGGTTCTACCGGCCGGTTCGCGGCTCGATCCGGTTCGATGGCGGTGATCTGCTGACACACCGCGCGCATGAGATCGCCAATCTGGGCATCGCGCGCACCTTCCAGAATATCGAGCTGTTCGAGCGTGCCACGGTGCTGGAGAACCTGCTGGTCGGACGGCATCGGCACCGGCGCTCGACCCTGCCCGAGCAATTGTTCTTCACCGGCCGCGTGCGCGCGGAAGAGCGCGCGCACAGGCTTGCGGTCGAGGAGGTGATCGATTTCCTCGATCTTCAGGTCTACCGCGACAAGATGATCGCCGGGCTGCCTTACGGCGTGCGCAAGGTGGTGGAACTGGCGCGCGCGCTGGCGACGAAACCGCGCCTGTTGCTGCTGGACGAACCGGCCTCGGGGCTCAGCGTCGAGGAAACGCAGGACATGCGCTGGTGGATCGACGACATCCGGCGGCAGATGGGCATCACGGTGCTGATGGTCGAGCATGACATGGGCCTTGTGTCCAAGGTCTGCGATCGGGTGCTGGCGCTGGCCGATGGCGCGAAACTGGCCGAGGGCACGCCCGCCGAGGTTCAGTCGCATCCGGCGGTGATCGAGGCCTATCTGGGCACCTCGGCGGTGTCGAAGACCGCGAATGCACAGGGAGAGCGGATATGAGCGCACTTCTTGAGGTCAACAATCTGGAAACCTTCTATGGCCCGATCATGGCCATTCGCGGCGTCAGCCTCGAGGTTCGCAAGGGGCAGGTCGTCACCGTGCTGGGCGCGAACGGCGCAGGGAAGACGACGCTTCTAAAGACCATTTCGGGGATCATGGACCCGGAAAAGGGCCAGATCCTGTTCGAAGGCGAACAGATACAGGGCCGCGAGCCGCATCAGGTGGTGCGGCGCGGTATCGTGCAGGTTCCCGAAGGGCGCGAAGTCTTTCCGCTGCTCACGGTCGAGGAAAATCTCAGCCTCGGGGCCTATACCCGGTCGGACCGCGCCGAGATCGCGCGCGACCGGGATCTGGTCTTCAGCTATTTCCCGATCCTTGCCGAGCGGCGCGAGCAGGAAGCGGGCACGCTGTCGGGCGGTCAGCAACAGATGCTGGCGATCGGGCGTGGGCTGATGCTGCGGCCCAAGATCATGCTGCTGGACGAGCCGTCGCTGGGCCTGTCGCCGCTTCTGACGCAGGAAATTTTCGACATCCTGCGGCGTCTGAACAAGGATGAAGGCGTCACCATGATGCTGGTCGAACAGAATGCCGCCGTGGCGCTGGATCTGGCCGATCAGGGCTACGTGATGGAACTGGGCCGCATCGTCATGGCCGACACCGCCGAAAAGCTGGCCGCATCCGAGGACATTCAGAGCTTCTATCTGGGCCACGCGAACGAGGGCGCGCGGGGCGAGCGGCGTTGGAAGAAAAGGAAGACGTGGCGATGAGCGGAGAGAAGATTCTCAAAGGCGTTCGTGTCAATGCCGAGCCCGGCCAGCGCCCGATCCGCATCGACGGCCATGTCACGGTGCCCGCGCTGCTGCGCGCGCGCTGTCAGGAAAACGGCATGGCCACCGCGCATCGCGAAAAGGATCTGGGCATCTGGCAGACCTATAGCTGGAACGACTATCTGACCAGCGCGCGGTTGATCGGCATGGGCCTGCGGGCGCTGGGCCTGCAGCGGGGCGACGCGATTTCCATCCTGTCCGAGGACAACAAGGAATGGATGTATATCGACATGGCCGCGCAATGCATGGGCGCGATCTCGTCGGGGGTCTATACCACCGACAGCGCCCAGCAGCTGGCCTATCTGGTCAATGACAGCGAAACCAAGTTCCTGTTCGTCGAGAATGACGAGCAGCTCGACAAGTTCCTCGAAGTCGCGGGCCAGATGCCGTCGCTCGAAAAGGTCATCATCCTTGACCCCGAGGGGCTGCACGACTTCGCGCATGAGAAATGCCTGTTCCTCGACGATCTTTACGATCTGGGCCGCCGTCACGACGACGAGGCCATCTTCAACGCCGAGATCGACAAGGCGAAACCCGATGATGTCTGCGTGCTGATCTATACCTCGGGCACAACCGGCCAGCCCAAGGGCGTTCAGCTGACGCAGGAAAACATCATGGCGGGGATGGAATGCTCGCTCTCGGGGCTGGGCTTCGAGAAACGCGCCGAGCAGCTGTGTTTCCTGCCGCTGTGCCATATCCTTGAGCGGATCGTGTCGCTGTATACGCCGCTGATCGTGTCCTCGACGGTGAATTTCGCCGAAAGCCCGGAAACCGTGTTCGACAATCTGCGCGAGATTTCGCCGCATGGTTTCGTCGCCGTGCCGCGCGTGTGGGAAAAGATCTATTCGCGCGTTCTGGTCATGGCGCAGGAATCCACCGCTTTGGGCCGCTGGGCCTTCGGGCAAGCGATCAAGGCCGGGCGCGCGCGGGCCGATTACCTTCTCGATGATAAGCCGGTGCCGTCGGGTGTCGCGCTGCGCTACAGGGTCTGGGATTTCCTGGTGCTGGCCAATCTGCGGCGGATGTTGGGCATGGACCGGATCCAGCGCGGCCTGACCGGCGCCGCGCCGATCTCGCCCGACTTGCTGCGCTGGTATCACGCGATCGGCGTGCCGCTTTACGAAGGCTTCGGCATGTCCGAGACGGCGGGCGTCGCCACCATCAACCTGCCCGAGGCGAATGCCACAGGCTCGGTCGGGCGCCCCAATCCCGGCGTTCAGGTGCGCCTCTCGGCTGAAGGCGAGATACAGCTCAAGGGGCTCAATATCTTCAAGGGCTATCTCAACAAGCCCGACAAGACCGCCGAGGCCTTTACCGAGGACGGCTGGCTGAGAACCGGCGATGTCGGGCGTATCGACAATCAGGGCTTCCTGACCATCACGGGCCGCATCAAGGACATCATCATCACCGCCGGCGGCAAGAATATCACGCCCGCCGAGATCGAGAGCCGGCTGAAATTCAGCCATTACATCAGCGATGCGGTGATCATCGGCGACCGGCGCAAATATCTGACCTGCCTGATCATGATCGATCAGGAGAATGTCGAGAAATACGCGCAGGACCACAAGGTTCCGTTCAGCGACTTCCGCTCGCTGTGCCGGGCCGAGCCGGTGCTCGATCTGATCCGCGCCGAGGTGGACGCGGTCAACAAGGAGTTCGCGCGCGTCGAGCAGATCAAGGATTTCCGCCTGATCGACGTGCTTCTGACGGCCGAGGATGAGGAGCTTACGGCCACGATGAAGCTGAAACGCGCAACCGTCGAAACGCGCCACAAGGCGCTGATCGACGCGATGTATTGAAACATCAAGACAGGGCCCTCGTGGCCCGAGAAGGGGAGGAAGACATGAAGACCAAGTTTATGATCGCCGCCGCCATCATGGCCGTGGCCGGCACAGCGGGCGCGCAGACGCGCGGCGTCACCGACAGCGAGATCCTGATCGGCGGCGCGCATGACCTGTCGGGCGTGTTCGCGGCGGTGTCGACCCCGGCGGTGAACGGCGCCAACCTGTTCTTCGAGCAGGTCAATGCGAATGGCGGCGTGCATGGCCGTCAGATCCGCTACATCACCGAGGATCACGGGTATCAGCTGCCGCGCGCGACGCAGGCCTATAACAAGCTGATCGAGCGCGACGGCGTCTTTGCGATGCTGCTCAATCTGGGCACGCCGCATAACCTTGCGCATTACCCGCTGATGGAGCGCCGCGGCGTTCCCAATATCAGCCCGCTGACCGCCGCGCGGGCGATCCTGCCCGAGCCGCCGGGCATGAACTTCGTCGCGTTCTCGAGCTATTACGATCAGGTGCAGGCGGGGATCGAGTATCTGAATGCCGAGACCGGCGCGACCAATGTCTGCGCGATGTACCTGCCCACCGATTTCGGCGAAGAGATCGCGACGTCGTCGCGCGAAGCGGCCGAACGTCTGGGGCTGAACTTCGTCGATGAGACCACGCACCGCCCCGACGAGCAGGACTTCGTCGGCGCTGTCAGCCGTCTGCGCGATGCGGGCTGCCAGATCATCACGCAGGCTCTGGGCGTGCGGGCCGGGATCACGGTCGTCGGCACCGCCAAGCGGCTGGGTTGGGAAGACGCGATGTTCCTGACCACCTCGGCCGGGTTCCTCGAGCCGGTGGCGATGGTGCCGGGCGGCGTGACGGACGGGCTTTATGCCTCGTCGGGCTGGCAGGATCTCTATGCCCGCGCGAACGAGGAGGCGCCCGCCGCCTTCATCGAAGCCTATCAGGCGCGCTACGACCAGCCCGCTTCGGGCTTCGCGATGCTGGGCTACACGGCGGCGCAGAACCTCGTGATGGCGCTGGAAGAGGCCGGGCCTGACCTGACCACCGAGAACTTCGTGGCGGCGATGGAATCGCTCGATTTCGATGACGCGCTTCTGGGCACGCATGTCAGTTACGGCGCCGATCATCAGGGGTCGAACGACATCTTCATCAGTCAGGTCGGCGACGGCGCATGGCACACCATCGCCCGGATCGACGGCGATACGATGGAAATGGTCGATATGACCGGCGAGTGATCGCGACGCAGGCAATGCGCCATGCGAAAGGGGCCGCGAAAGCGGCCCCTTTTTCTTGTGTGGTGGTGGTCGTGGTGGTGGCGGGCCGAAGCCCGCCGCGCGATCACTCAGCCGGCATTGCCGCCGGTTCGACCGACAGCGGATGCGGCAGGTTCACCAGCATCTCTTTCGGGCAGATCTGGACGAAGTTCGACTTCTCCACATCCCAGCGGCGCAGGATCTCGGTGCCGCGCACGCTTTCCGTCTCGGCCACGTGCTGCTCGATCAGGCCTTTCAGCTCGGCTTCCCAATGGTCCACGGTCACCGGGCAGGTCACCAGCGTTTCCATGTTCAGCATGTCCGCCGCCAGCCCTTCGGGGTCGTAGACATAGGCCATGCCGCCGGTCATGCCCGCGCCGAAATTCGCGCCGATAGACCCGAGGATCACGGCCACGCCGCCGGTCATGTATTCGCACCCGTTCGAGCCGCAGCCCTCGATCACCACCTTGGCGCCCGAGTTCCGCACCGCGAAGCGCTCGCCCGCACGGCCCGCCGCGAACAGCGTGCCCGCCGTGGCCCCGTAGAGCACGGTGTTGCCGATGATCGTGTTCTCGGCCGCGTCCAGCGGCGAGGACATGCGCGGACGCACCACGATCAGCCCGCCCGACAGACCCTTGCCGACATAATCGTTGGCATCGCCGAAGACCTCGATCTTCATGCCGCGGACCGAGAAGGCGCCCAGCGACTGCCCGGCGGAGCCAGCCAGTTTCACCGTCAGGTGGTCGGCCTGAAGCGTGTTGTTCATGCCGAACTTCTTGACGATATGGCTGGCCGCGCGCGTGCCCACCGTCCGGTGCGTGTTGCGCACCGCGTAGCTGAGCTGCATCTTCTCGCCTTCCTCGAAGAAGCGGGCGGCATCGCGGATGATCTCGCTGTCCAGCGTCTCGGGGACCGAGTTGCGCGGCTTGTCGCGGTCGTAGCGGATCTTGCGCGCCCCATCGACGGTGATCAGCATCGGGTTCAGGTCGAGGTCATCGAGATGCGCGGCACCCCGGCTGACCTGCGTGAGCAGATCGGCGCGGCCGATGATCTCGTCGATCGACCGGGCCCCGAGGCTGGCGAGGATCTCGCGCACTTCCTGCGCGTAGAAGGTGATAAGGTTGACCACCTTGTCCGCGTTGCCGGTGAATTTCTGGCGCAGCTCTTCTTTCTGCGTGCAGACGCCGACCGGGCAGGTGTTCGACTGGCACTGGCGCACCATGATACAGCCCATCGCGATCAGCGCGGCGGTGCCGATGCCGTATTCCTCGGCGCCCAGCATCGCGGCCATGACAATGTCGCGGCCCGTGCGCAGACCGCCATCGGTGCGCAGCGTCACCCGGTCGCGCAGGTTGTTCATCGCCAGAACCTGATGCGCCTCGGTCAGGCCCATCTCCCACGGCAGACCCGCATACTTGATTGAGGTCGCGGGCGAGGCCCCGGTGCCGCCGTTATGGCCCGAGATAAGGATGATGTCGGCCTTGGCCTTGGCCACGCCAGCGGCGATCGTGCCGACGCCCGAGGACGCTACCAGCTTCACCGTGACCTTGGCGCGCGGGTTGATCTGCTTGAGATCGTAGATCAGCTGCGCAAGGTCTTCGATCGAATAGATGTCGTGGTGCGGCGGCGGCGAGATCAGCGTGACGCCCTTGGTCGAGTGACGCAGCTTGGCGATCAGGTCGGTGACCTTCATGCCGGGCAGCTGACCACCCTCGCCGGGCTTGGCGCCTTGGGCGACCTTGATCTCAAGTTCCTCGCAATGCAGCAGGTATTCGGCGGTGACGCCGAACCGGCCCGAAGCCACCTGCTTGATCTTGGCCGAGGCGTTGTCGCCATTGGGTTCGGGCGTGAAATCGTCGGGGCTTTCGCCGCCTTCCCCCGAATCCGACTTGGCGCCGATTCGGTTCATCGCGATGGACAGCGTGCGGTGCGCCTCGGGCGAGAGCGCGCCCAGCGACATGCCCGGCGTGACGAAGCGCTTGCGGATCGAGGTGATCGATTCGACCTCTTCGATCGGGATCGCGCGGCCCAGCGGTTTGAAGTCCAGAAGGTCGCGCAGATGGATCGGCGGGTTTGCCTGCAGCGCGGCGGTATACTTGCGCCACATGTCGTAGCTCGCGCGGTCGCAGGCCGATTGCAGCAGGTGCATCGTCTGCGCTTCCCATGCGTGCTTTTCGCCCGAGCGCCGCGCCTTGTAGAAACCGCCCACCGGCAGCGGGCCCACGGGCATCTTCCAGCCCTTGGAATGGACCTCGACCAGCTTCATCTGGATACCGTGCAGACCGATCCCCGAGATCCGGCTGTGCATGCCGGGGAAGTAATCGGCGACCAGCGCGCGCGACAGGCCGACGGCTTCGAAGTTCAGACCGCCGCGATAGGACGAGATGATCGAAATCCCCATCTTCGCCATGATCTTCAGCAGACCCGCATCGACCGCGTCACGGTAACGGCGCATGGCTTCGACCAACGACCCGTCGAGCAGGCCGCGGTCGATCCGGTCGGCGATGGTGTCTTCTGCCAGATAGGCGTTCACGGTCGTCGCGCCGCAGCCGATCAACACCGCGAAGTAATGCGGATCGACGCATTCGGCCGAGCGCACGTTGATCGAGGTGAAGGTCCGCAGGCCCTTGCGGGTCAGCCACGAATGAACCGCACTGGTGGCAAGGATCATCGGCATCGGCACCCGGTTGGGGCCCTGCTTTTCATCCGTCAGCACGATATGGGCGTTCCCCGAACGCACGGCGTCCTCGGCCTCGGTGCGGATCCGCTCGAGCCCGTTGCGCAGCGCGTCTTCGTCGCCATCGTCGTCGAAGGTGCAGTCGATCACCGCCACGCCGCCGCCGAATTGCTCGACCATGACGCGGAATTCCTCGTTCGCGATGAACGGCGATTCCAGCATCAGGATTTCGGTCTGGGCGCTGGATTCGTCCAGCACGTTCTTGAGGTTGCCGAACCGCGTCTTCAGCGACATCACCCGGCTTTCGCGCAGGCTGTCGATCGGCGGGTTGGTCACCTGGCTGAAATTCTGACGGAAGAAGTGGCTGAGCGGACGGTAGATCTTCGACAGCACCGCCGAGGGCGTATCATCCCCCATCGAGGCCACGGCTTCCTTGCCGTCCTCGGCCATCGGCGAGAGGATCTGCTCGACCTCTTCCATCGAATAGCCTGCGGCGATCTGGCGGCGGCGCAGATCCTCGCCTGAGAACATCGGCGCTTCGGGCACGTCGCGCAGCAGCTCGTTCAGGTCGACGATCTTGTCGATCCATTCCCCGAAGGGCTGGCTCGACGCCAGACGATCCTTCAGCGCAACGTCGCGGTACAGATGGCCGTCTTTCATGTCGACGGCGATCATCTGCCCCGGACCCAGCGCGCCTTTTTCGCGCACCGTCATCTCGTCGGTCGGAACCATGCCGGTTTCCGAACCCGCAATCAGCATCCCGTCGCCGGTCACGACATAGCGCATCGGGCGAAGGCCGTTCCGGTCGAGACCGGCGCAGACCCAGCGACCATCGGTCATCGCCAGAGCGGCGGGGCCGTCCCACGGTTCCATCACCGAGTTGCAGTAGGAATACATGTCCTGCCACGCTTTCGGCAGCTCGACCGTGGTTTTCGACCACGCTTCGGGCACCAGCATGGTTTTCGCCATCGGCGCCGAGCGACCCGAGCGCACCAGCACTTCGAAAACCGCGTCCAGCGCACCCGAATCCGAGGTGCCCGCCGGGATGATCGGCTTGATATCCTCGGCCATGTCGCCGAAGGCCGACGAGGCCATGCGGATCTCGTGCGACTTCATCCAGTTGACGTTGCCCTTGAGCGTGTTGATCTCGCCGTTATGGGCCAGCATGCGGAAGGGCTGCGCCAGCCACCATTGCGGGAAGGTGTTGGTCGAATAGCGCTGGTGATAGATCGCGAAGGACGAGATGAAACGCTCGTCTTTCAGGTCCGGATAGAACTCGGCCACCTGTTCGGCCAGCATCATGCCCTTGTAAATCACCGAGCGGCAGCTCAGCGAGCACAGATACAGGCCTTGGATCTGCGCATCGGCGGCGGCTTTCTCGATCCGGCGGCGGATGACATAGAGCTCGCGCTCGAAGGTTTCTTCGTCGGTGCCCTTGGTGTTGCGGATCAGGATCTGCTCGATCTCGGGGCGCGTCGCGTTGGCTTTCTCGCCCAGCACCGAGGTGTCGACGGGAACGTGGCGCCAGCCGTAGATATAATAGCCCATCCGCAGCACTTCGGTCTCGACGATCGAGCGGCAGCGTTCCTGCGCGCCAAAATCGGTGCGCGGCAGGAAGACCTGACCCACGGCGATCAGCGCATCCAGATCGGGCTCGTGCCCGGTGCGGCGGATCTGGTCATAGAAGAAGGGGACGGGGATCTGCACATGGATGCCCGCGCCGTCGCCGGTCTTGCCGTCGGCATCGACCGCGCCCCGGTGCCAGATCGCTTTCAGCGCGTTGATCCCGTTCACCACCACTTGGCGCGAGGGCTTGCCGTCAATGGACACGACAAGACCCACGCCGCAGGAGGCATGCTCGTCATCGGCCTTGTAGAGGCCGTTCTCATCCATCCACTGGCGCTTTGCCTCTTCGGCGGCGACCCAGCTTTCGTCATAGACGGTCATGGCAAGTCTCCTGTTCAGATTTCGGCGTTGGGGGCGTATTTGGCGAAGACTTCGGCACGCGTCATGGTGTCCCGTCCTTCGCCCGCATAAGAGAAACTGTCGGGCTTCTGGTCGATGTAGATCTCATTGGTCATCGTCAGCCCGCCCGCATCGTCCAGCAGGCCGATGGGAAGCTCCAGAGATGCCGACATCGGCCCTTCGGCCGTCAGGTGGTAGTAAAGCGGGGTTCCGCATTTGTTGCAGAAGGCGCGCTCGGCCCAGTCCGAGGACTGGATCCGCGTGATCGACTCGGTGCCCTGCCACGTGACATTGGCCACGGGCGTGGTGATGCCCAGAAGCGCAGAGCCGGTCCAGCGGCGGCACATTTCGCAATGGCAGGCGCCGAATTCCAGATTGACCAGCTCGGCCGTGAAGCGAACGGCGCTGCACATGCAGCCGCCGGTGCGGGTTGTCGTGCTCATGTCCGTTCCCCCGGTAGAAGCTCACCGCTCATCATCTGGCCACAGCCATGAAGCGGCAGGGTCGAGCCGTAACCCGGCTCGCCTTCGTGGATAAAGCGGCTGGGCGAGCTGTCGGTTGTCACGCTCGCGCCGTCGATCTCGGTCGTGCGCAGGCCGCCGAAGAAGCGGCGGTAGTGGCGCGAGGCATATTCCTCGCCCGACGACTCGCTCAGTTCGGTGCCGTCCATGGCCAGAAGGCGGAAGCTGTACTGCGTGCGCTCAAGCTCTTCGCCGTCGATCATTTCGGTTTCGCCCAGCAGGCGGTCATAGCCTTCGACCCGCACCCGCTGTCCCGATGGAAGACGCTGGACAAAGGACCAGTCGTCGCGCCCGGTCTCAAACAGCGTGGTGATCGAAGACGGGTCCTCGGCGGGTTGTTCGGTGATCGTCCAGCCGCCATCGGGCAGTGATCGATCGCGCAGCCATTGGGCCTCGGCATCGATCTCGTTGATGTAGATCGCGCCTTCGGCATCGAAAGTGATGCGCCAGCGATGACCGGGGGCGTTCTCGCAGATGAAATACTGCGACACCGTGCAGTTGCGCGACTGCTCGGTCATCGTCAGGCTGCACCCTGCGGGCGGCACGAATTCGTCGGCGAGCGCCGGCAGGGCAAAGCCCGTCATCGCGGCCGTCACCGCCAGAAGGCGGAGCCGGGCGTCCATCACTCGGCCGCCACGGCAGCGGGCGCCGCCAGATACTCAAGAATCGACTGCGCCGCTTCGCGCCCGTCGCGGATTGCCCAGACCACCAGCGACGCGCCGCGCACGATGTCGCCCACAGCGTAAACGCCCGGCAGGCTGGTCGCGTGGGTGGTGTGGTCGCAGCGGATCGTGCCCCAGCGGGTCACGGTCAGTTCGGGCACATCCCACAGCGCGGGCAGTTCTTCGGGTTCGAAACCCAGCGCCTTGATCACCAGATCGGCGGGCTCGACGTAATCGGCACCCTCGATCAGTTCGGGCGAACGACGGCCCGACAGATCGGGCGCACCCAGACGCATTTTCTGCACGACGACGCCTTCGACAATCTCGCTGCCTTCAAACCCGGCGGGCGCGGTCAGCCAGACGAAATCGACGCCTTCTTCCTCGGCATTCTGCACTTCGCGCTGCGAGCCTGGCATGTTGTCGCGGTCGCGCCGGTAGAGCAGCTTGACCGACGTCGCGCCCTGACGCACGGCGGTGCGCACGCAATCCATAGCCGTGTCGCCGCCGCCGATCACAACGACGCGCTTGCCATTGGCATCAAGACGGCCCGAGTCGAAATCTTCGACCTCGTCGCCGAAGCTCTTGCGGTTCGAGGCGGTCAGATAGTCCAGCGCCTTGACGATGCCGTTCAGATCCGCGCCCTTGCCGCCAAGGTCGCGCGATTTGTAGACGCCCGTGGCGATCAGCACGGCGTCGTGCTTGCCGCGGATCGCGTCAAAGCTGATGTCCTGACCGACGGTGCAGTTCAGAACGAATTGCACGCCCGCTGCTTCCAGCTGTTCGACGCGGCGCATGACCACGTCCTTTTCCAGCTTGAAGCCGGGGATGCCATAGGTGAGCAGCCCGCCGGCGCGATCATAACGGTCATAGACCGTGACCTGCAGGCCCGCGCGGCGCAGATTGTCGGCGGCGGCAAGACCACCCGGACCCGCGCCGATGATGGCGACCGACTGATCGCGCTCTTCAAGCGGGGCGCCGACCTTGACCCAGCCTTTTTCCCACGCGGTGTCGGTGATGTATTTCTCGACCGCGCCGATGGTGACAGTGCCGTGGCCCGATTGCTCGATCACGCAATTGCCTTCGCACAGACGATCCTGCGGGCAGATGCGGCCGCAGATCTCGGGGAAGGTATTGGTCGATTGCGACATCTCGTAGGCTTCTTGCAGACGGCCCGTCGCCGTCAGCATCAGCCAGTCGGGGATATTGTTGTGCAGCGGGCAATGCGACTGGCAATAGGGAACGCCGCACTGGCTGCAGCGGCTGGCTTGCTCCTGCGCCTTTTCCGCCGCGTATTCGCGGTAGATTTCGGCGAAATCCTCACGACGCTCGCCCGCCGTCCGTTTGGTCGGCATTTCCTTGGACGTGGTCACGAATTTGAGCATAGGCTGTTTTGCCATGGGTACGGCCTCCCGATGTGTCGCGCACAAATACTCTGAACCGCGATGCAATAAAAGTCAGTATGTGTGACCTATATCCACTTTATTTTGGCTCACGCAAGCCTTTCGGGCGTTTTTTTGCGATTAATAGGTCAGCAAGTGATACCTATGTTTTCGGATGAAGCCCCCGGGGTTTGGCAGTAAGGTGCCGGCGCACAGGCCGGAGTCTCGTCGAATGCCGCTCTACCACATCCTGATTCTCGCATTGATTCAGGGCATTACCGAGTTCCTTCCGATCTCGTCCTCGGGCCATCTGATCCTTTTTCCGCAATTGACGGGGATGCAGGACCAAGGCGTCGCGCTGGATGTGGCAGTGCATGTCGGGACGCTGTTTGCCGTCATGCTCTATTTCCGTGACGACGTGATGGCGGTGCTTCGCGGCATTCCGGACATGATCCGTGGGCGATTCGACTCGGACGGGGCGCGCATGGCGGGCCTTCTGGCGGTTGCCACGCTCCCCGTGATCGTGGTCGGCCTGATCCTGAAAGTCACCGGGATGGTCGATGCGATGCGCTCGATCACGGTGATCGGCTGGACCATGCTGGGATTCGGCATCGTCCTTTATGTTGCCGACAAGATGGGCCGTGAAACCCGTCGGGCCGAGGGCTGGAATCTGCGCGACGCGATCATCCTTGGCTTGTGGCAGGCCGTGGCCCTGATCCCGGGCACGTCACGCTCGGGCAGCACGATCACCGGCGCGCGGTTTCTGGGATTCGAGCGTCATGACGCCGCGCGGCTGTCGATGCTGATGTCGATCCCGACGATCATCGCCTCGGGGGCGATCACCGCGCTGGATCTTGTCGAGACGGCGAATGCGCAGGCGGCGATTGACGGCGCCATCGGCGCGGCGATCAGTTTCGTCGCTGCGCTTGTCGCGCTGAAGCTGATGATGAAGTTCCTCGCCGCCGTCAGTTTCACGCCCTACGTGATCTACCGGATCGCGCTGGGCGTGTTCCTGCTGTGGCTCGCTTATTCCTGACGACGCAGGCCCTTGGCCGATTCCTTGATCGCAGCGTATTGCCCGGCGGGCCGGAAGCGCCACAGATAGGTCGGCAGGATCAATTCCATCGGGGTGGGGACGATACGCAGATCGTGCAGCGTCTTCGCCTCGTCCGAAACGACGTTGTCGCTTTGCAGATCGGCAATCTGATCGCGGGTCAGCGGGTTCTTGACGATCCCGATGGTCAGGAACTGCACCACGCCCATCAGCCGCGAAACCAGCCCTGCCATCCAGCGCGGCATGTTCACGATCACGCGGTTGCGGCGGATCTCATCCAGCATCATCGTCATCAGTTCGCGGAAGGTCATCACGTCAGGACCGCCCAGTTCGTACACGCCGGGTGCGGCATCGCCCATCGCGCCCTTGGCGGCGGCTTCGGCGACATCGTCGACATAGACCGGCTGGAACTTCGTGTGACCGGCGGTGATCGGCAGGACCGGCGACGAACGCACCATCCCGGCGAAGCGGTTGAAGAACTCGTCCTCGGGGCCGAAGATCACCGAAGGGCGCAGGATCACGACGTTCGGGAAGGCGTCACGCACGGCGTCTTCGCCCGCCGCCTTGGCGCGTGCGTAACCGCTGTCCGACTGCGCATTGGCGCCGATGGCCGAGATATGCACCATCCGGCCCACGCCCGCCTCGGATGCCAGCCGCGCAACGCGGCCCGCGCCGTCGGCCAGAACCGCCTCGAAGCTGTTCTTGCCGCTTTCGGTCAGGATGCCCGCGCAGTTCACCACCGCGTCGGCGCCTTCCAGCACGGCGCGAATCGAGGCGTCGTCGCGGATGTTGCACAGGACCGGCTCGACCTGACCGACGACACCATAGGTGCGCACGAAGAGATGCTCGCTGGGACGGCGCGTGGCGACGCGAACGCGCCAACCCGCCTGTGCCATGCGGCGGGCAACATAGCGCCCGACAAAGCCCGAACCGCCCAGGATGGTGACAAGTTTCGACATTTCGCCCTCCGTACAGAGATCGCTGCGTCCATAGCGTTGTCTTGCTGAATACCTCTGGCCCCCCGCGTGGACAAGTTAAAACCACGAAACCGGCTAAGGGCTTGCTGCGATGCGGCGAGAGATTTCTTTCCCCACCGCGCGATTTTTTCACGAGCCCCGTTGACAGTGCCCGAGGGCACGGATAATCAGCCGCTCACGCAACCGGCCCAGGTGGCGGAATTGGTAGACGCGCTAGCTTCAGGTGCTAGTTTCCGTAAGGAAGTGGAGGTTCGAGTCCTCTCCTGGGCACCAATTGCAAGAACGAAAACCCCGCAAGGTTCAAAGCCTTGCGGGGTTTTTGCTTTTCAGACCCTTCGCGTGGCAATGCCCATGGCACAGCGCCCCGCCGGATCGGGGAATGCCCCCGTCACGCGCCGTCTCGCGGCCCGCTCAGCGTTGCAGATCCCGAAGGCCGCGCATAGCCTGCACGCCGATGGGCCGGGGGCGCTCCGCCACCCGCCAGACACAAACACGGCCCCGCCACCGAACCGGAGACCTGAATGCCCGACGCTTATCTTTGCGACTATGTCCGTACGCCCATTGGCCGCTTTGGCGGTGCCCTGTCTTCGGTCCGGGCTGACGATCTGGCCGCGATTCCCCTGCGGGCGCTGATCGAGCGCAATGCCGGCGTCGACTGGGCGGCGGTCGATGACGTGATCTATGGCTGCGCCAATCAGGCGGGCGAAGACAATCGCAACGTCGCACGCATGGCCGCGCTGCTGGCAGGGCTGCCGGTCGAGGCGTCGGGCACCACGATCAACCGCCTGTGCGGCTCGGGGATGGACGCGATTCTGGCCGCCGCCCGCGCGATCAAGGCGGGCGAGGCCGATCTGATGATCGCGGGCGGTGTCGAGAGCATGTCGCGCGCGCCCTTCGTCATGCCCAAGGCCGAGTCCGCGTTTTCGCGCAACAATGCGGTTTATGACACGACCATCGGCTGGCGCTTCGTCAATCCGTTGATGAAGGCGCAATACGGCGTCGATTCGATGCCCGAGACTGCCGAGAATGTCGCTGTCGACCATGCGATCGCGCGCGCCGATCAGGACGCTTTCGCCCTGCGCAGTCAGCAGAAGGCCGCCGCCGCGCAGGAAAACGGGCGTCTGGCGAAAGAGATCACGCCGGTCGAGGTGAAGAGCCGCAAGAGCACCAGCATCGTCGATACCGACGAGCATCCGCGCGCTTCGACCACGCTGGCGGATCTTGAGCGTCTGCGCCCCATCGTGACGGCCGAGGGCAGCGTGACGGCGGGCAATGCGTCGGGCGTCAATGACGGGGCTGCGGCGCTGATCGTCGCCTCGGAAGCTGCGGTCAAGGCTTATGGCCTGACGCCCATCGCACGCATTCTGGGCGGTGCGACCGCCGGGGTGCCGCCGCGCGTGATGGGGATCGGCCCGGCGCCGGCGTCGCAGAAACTGATGGCGCGGCTGGGCCTGTCGGCGGCGGATTTCGACGTGATCGAACTGAACGAGGCCTTTGCCTCGCAGGGGCTGGCCACGTTGCGCCAGCTTGGCATTGCCGATGACGACCCGCGTGTGAACCCCAATGGCGGCGCTATCGCGCTGGGCCATCCGCTGGGCATGTCGGGCGCCCGCATTACCGGCACAGCGGCGCTTGAGATGCAGTTGAACGGTGGGACGCGCGCGCTGTGCACGATGTGCATCGGTGTGGGGCAGGGCATCGCCGTCGCGCTCGAGCGCGTCTGATCTCTGTTGGCGCAGCCTTCCGGGCTGCGCCGTTTCGCCCGCTCCGGATCAGCGGTCGTAGAAATCCTCTTCCGCCTCGGTCACATCGATTTCCAAGGCTTCAAGCCCGGATTCAAGGTTCTCGGACAGATGCGGCATACCCATCAGGTAATCCGCCGTCGGTGCCGTCGCCTCGGCATAGGCGGTCTTCAGCGCGTCGTCGAAATCTTCGGGTTCGAACGCGCCGCGACCGACCCAGGCGATGGCGACGAGATTGGCTTTCTCATCTTCGTTGAGCGCGTCGATGAAGGCGTGCAATTCCGCGGTCCGGCCGCGTTCACGGGCCTGAAAGATGATATGGACCACTTTCTTGATGCTGATCTCGGGCGTCATCGGAATCTCCTGCGTTGGGGATCAGCATCGCCTTGATGGGGCACGGGTGCAAGAGGATGCAGCGACCCGGATCAGCCGCGCGCGAAGATCCGGTTCCACAGGCCGGTGGGCAATACCCGCCCGGCGCGGAACAGCCACGAGAATACAGCCGGGAACGACGTCGCCGGACGCTCATTGCGGATCGCCCTGAGGACATGCCCGGCGGCTTCGTCGGGCTGCATCAGGAAGGGCATCGAGAATTCGTTCTTGTCGGTAAGACGGGTCTTGATGAAACCCGGATTGACCAGCTGAACCGCCACGCCGGTGCCCTGCAGATCGGCCTGCAGCCCCTGCGCAAGGTTCATCAGCCCGGCCTTGGACTGCCCGTAGCCCAGGCTGCCGGGCAGGCCCCGGAACCCGGCCAGCGAGCCGGTCAGCACGATGCGCCCCTTGTCGCGCGCGATCATCGCGGGCAGCACATGGCCCAAGACGCGCACCGCGCCGGTCAGGTTCACGTCGATCATCGTCTCGATCTTGGCGCTGTCCCATTCCTGCGCGCTGAGCGGCCAATAGGCGCCGGCCAGATAGATCAGCCCGTCGATCTCGCCCGCCTGTCGGGCGGCGCGGGCCACGGATTCGGGGTCGCTGACATCCACGGGCAGGGGCCGCCCGCCGGTTTCCAGCGCGACCTCGCGCAGCCGGTCCTCGGAGCGGGCGGACAGCAGCAGATCCGCGCCATCCCGAGCCATGGCCGTCGCCACAGCGTGTCCCAGCCCCTCGGACGCGCCGATCAGCCACCAAGTCTGTCCCGCAAGCGTCTTCATGCCGGAACCCTCCGCATCGTCGCGACCAGCTCGGCCACCTTGATGCCGAACTTGCGGAACTGGCTGCGGTTGATGATCGTGCCGTTGTCGGTGAGGTACATCCAGTCCGTCACGTCCAGGACCCAGCCCCCCGCCTTTTCCGGCAGGCGAATGCGATAGCACAATTGCAGCGCGGCGCCTTCCTGACGACCGCGGCCCGGATCGGCCAGATCGTCGGCCTCGGCCCGGATGTCGCCGTCATTGGCCAGTGTCAGGCGCCATTGGCGGATCTGCGTTTCGCCGCTGGAATAGCGGAAATGTTCGTCCAGAACGCCGCGATTACCTTCCCAGCGCCCCTGCATATCGGCCACGAAACGCGAATTGACGCGGCCCAGCGGGCCATAGATCACGCCTTCGCACAGAAGCGGGCCGTCCAGATGGTGGCGGAGGTCGAATTGCGGCTGCTGTGTCGCGTAATGCGCCGGGCGCTGGGCGGTGAAGCCGATGAAATTGCGCGCCACCAGCGTCAGCACCGCGACAGCGGCAAGGGCAAGCAGAATCTCCGTCATCGCGAGACCTCCTGTTCCGGCGGCACGGGATGCGGGCGGTAGACCGCGCCCTTCCACCACAATTTGAGCGCCTGCCAGTGGATCAGCGCCAGCACCCGGCGCGAGCCGAAGGGGCGGCGCAGCATCGCGCGAAGCAGGCTGCCGGTCGTCGCAGGGCGGCGCGGGCCGGTCAGCGTGGCAACCAGCCCGCCGCCCGCATGGTTATAGGCGATGCGAATGGCGATCCGGTCGGGGCGAATGTCGAAGCGGAAGCGATATTCCCCCTCGACCGGCTGGAAGGGCGATACATGGAAGACCTTGCGCGCTTCCAGCGTGTCCTCGGGCCCGATCGGGGTGAAGCCGTCATTGTGGCACAGATAGGAATGGCGGTCGCCGAAAGTGTTGTTGACCTCGGCGATCACGCAGATCAGTGCGCCTTGCTGATCGTGGCACAGCCAGAAGCAGACCGGATTGAACACATGACCCAGCACGCGTGGCTGGGCGAGCAACTCGATCCGCCCGATACGCGGCGCCTCGGTTGTCGCCATCACCGCGCGCACCCATTCCGCGCCCTTGCCCGCGCCGCGTTCTCCGCCATGGTCGCGGTCGTGCAGCGACACCAGATTGGCGCGGTTGCGCGAGAACAGGCGCGGGGCCTGTTGCGGGCTTTCGGCATCGAGCAGCAGGTAATCGACGCCATAGGAAAACCGGTTCGACAGCGTGTCGTTGCGCCCGTGGAACGTGTGCCCGGCGATATGTTCGATAGTGCTCATGCCGCCTCGGCTTCAGCGCCCGCGCCCATTTTCTTGACCACGTCCACCGCGCTGGCGAAGCCGTCTTCGTGGAAGCCGTTCTTCATCCACGCACCGCAGAACCACGTGTTGCGCCGCCCGTTCAGGACCCGCAGCACATCCTGCGCGGCGAAAGCGGCGATGTCGTAGACCGGGTGGCGGAAGGTGTTTTCGTCATAGATGCATTCTTCGCGGATCTGCCGGGTGCTGTTGAGCGTGACGAACATCGGATCGTCCTGCGGGATCGGCTGCAGCGAGTTCATCCAGTAGGTCAGGCTGATCCGCTCGCGGTCCTCGGGCGAATGCTCGGTATAGCTCCACGACGACCAGACCTTGCGGCGCTTGGGCATCAGCGTCTCGTCGCAATGCAGGACGGCATGGTTGTCCTGATAGCGCACCGCACCCAGCGCGGCGCGTTCGGTCGCGCTGGCATCGGAGAGAAGCGAAAGCGTCGTGTCCGAATGCGTGGCGAAGATCACCTCGTCGAAGGTCTCCCAATCGCCGCCTTCCAGCCGGATCTCGACCCCTTCGGGCAGGCGCCGCACGCCGGCGGTGGGGGCACCCAGCCGGATGTCGACCCCGCGCACCCGCAGATCGCGCTCGAGCCGGTTGACGTATTCGATCGAACCGCCGCGCACAGTGTGCCACTGGTGCTGGCCGTTATTCGACAACAGCGCGTGGTTGCGGAAGAAATCCACCATCGCGCGGGCCGGGAAATCCATGATTTTGTCGGTAGGCGTCGACCAGATCGCGCCCGAGAACGGCGCGATATAGCGTTCGCGGAACCAGCGGCCCATGCCCAGCCGGTCCATCAGGCCACCGATGCTCATGTCGCGGTCGGTCGCGGCATGAACCGCCTTGGCGTTGAACCGCACGATATCACGCACCATGCGCAGGAAACGCGGATCGGCGATGTTGCGGCGCGAGGCGAACAGCGTGTCGAGATTGGCCAGCGCGTATTCGCAGGCACCCTTGTCGAAAGACGCGCCGAAACTCATCGAGGCGGGCGCCGTGGGCACGTCGAGCGCTTCGAACATCGCCGTCAGATTGGGGTAATTGGCATGGTTGAAGACGATAAAGCCGGTATCGACCGGCTGATCGTTGAATCTGCCCGCCATGACAGTGCGCGCATGGCCGCCAAGGCGCGGCTCGGCCTCGATCAGAGTCACGCGGTGGCCGGGCGCCAGAAGCCACGCGGCTGCCATCCCGGATATCCCCGCGCCGATGATGGCGATGCGCTTGGGCGGAACTGGAACGGACTCGAACGGCATCTTACACTCCCGATGGTTTGCAAAGGGTACGCGCGAAAAACGGAAACGGATGAAGCAAAACCGAAAAAAAGCAAAATCGGGCGCTATTTGATGAAAAAAACCGACGGGCGAGTGATCCGGTCCGGGCGCTATGTCGTAACAAGCCCATGTTGCAAGACGTTCGGGATCCGCAGACACTCGCCATGCCGGTGCCGCCCATGGGGCGGGCGCCGGAGGGTCGATTTGCCGACGGAGGGCCGCGTGACGTGACCAGAGACGATGAAAGCCTGCGCTACGCCAAGCTGATGCAAGCCGTGGCGCGCGATGCCGATAAGGCGGCTTTCGCGGCGCTTTTCACGCATTTCGCCCCAAGGGTGAAGGCGTTTCTGATCAAGTCGGGCGCCACGCCCGCGATGGCCGAGGATTGCGTACAGGACGTGATGGCGACGGTCTGGCGCAAGGCGCGGATGTTTGATCCGTCGCGGGCTTCGGTCGCGACGTGGATCTTCACCATCGCCCGGAACCGCCGCATCGACTTGCTGCGTCGCGACCGGCGCCCCGAGCCGGAAGAGCTGCCATGGGGGCCCGAACCCGAACCCGACCAGCTCGATACGCTGGTCATGCAACAGGAATCCGAGCGGCTGGGCGACGCGCTTGCCCGGTTGCCGGAAGATCAGCGCGCGTTGATCGAACGAGCTTACTTCGGCGATCTGAGCCATTCGCAGATCGCCGCCGCCACGGGGCTGCCCCTTGGCACCATCAAATCGCGTATCCGTCTGGCGCTGGAAAAGCTGCGCCAACACATGACCTGAGGACAAGAACAGATGATCCGTCATCACCTCTCAGACGCCCTGCTGACCGGCTATTCGGCCGGAACCCTTCCCGAGGCGTTCAATCTGCTCGTCGCCACGCATGTGTCGATGTGCGACGAATGCCGCGTCCGCCTGCAGGCGCAGGACGCGGTCGGCGGCGCGCTGCTGGAAGACAGCGCCGTGATGGCGATGGCCGACGGCGCGCTGGCCGCCACGCTTGCGCGGATCGGCGATGACGCGCCAGAAACCCCGGCACCCCGCCCGGCCTCGCCCGGCATTTTCCCCGCGCCCTTGCAGGACTATGTCGGCGGGGACAGCGATGCGGTCGCGTGGCGCAGCGTCGGCGGCGGTGTGCGGCAGGCGATCTTGACGCAGGCGCCGGGCAGCAGCGCGCGGCTGCTCTACATTCCGCCCGGCACGGCGGTGCCCGATCACGGTCACCACGGCACCGAGCTGACGCTGGTGCTACAGGGCGCCTTCCATGATGAGACCGACCATTTCGGGCGCGGTGATGTCGAGATTGCCGACGAGGCGCTTGAACATACCCCGGTCGCCGATACGGGGTCGGCCTGCATCTGTCTGGCCGTGACCGATGCGCCACTGCGCTTCAACGGGCTGATCCCGCGCTTGCTGCAGCCGTTCCTGAAAATCTGACGACGCGCCGGCCTGGTGTAAGGGCGGACGCGAAAACCACAGGGGGCGGGCGAAGACCGTATCGGGGGCACAAGCGGCCCCCGATTTTTCATATGTCGCGGCTCAGAGAACCGTGGCGATGGCCTTGGCGACATGCGGGATGGTTTCTTCGGTCAGCCCGGCCATGTTCAGCCGTCCGCCGCCCACAACATAGACGCCGAATTCCTCGCGCAGGCGGGCGATCTGCTCTTCGTTGCCGCCCAGAACCGAGAACATGCCCCGCTGATCGGCGAGAAAGCCGAACCGGTCCGAGCCGCATTCGCTGCGCAGGGCGTCGGCAAGCTGGCGGCGCAGGGCGTTCATGCGGTCGCGCATCTCGGTCAGTTCGTGCTCCCACGTTGCGCGCAGGGCGTCGTCTTCCAGAATCATCGTCACCAGCCGCGCACCGTGATCGGGCGGGAAGCTGATGGCCTGCCGGTTGATCGTCTCGAGCGTGCCCTGAACGGCGGCGCGCTCGTCCTCGGGGCTGATGACCAGACAGCAGCCGGCGCGGTCGCGGTACAGCCCGAAATTCTTCGAGGCCGACGCCACGACGATCATCCGGTCCACCTGTCCGGCCAGCGCCCGAAGGCCCGCCGCGTCTGCGTCCAGCCCGTCGCCAAAGCCCTGATAGGCGATGTCGATGAAGGGCAGAACGCCCTTCGATTTGCAGAAGTCCGCCACCCGCGCCCAGTCGTCGGCGCTCAGATCGGCGCCGGTCGGGTTGTGACAGCAGCCATGCAGCATCACCACGTCGCCCGCTTTCGCGGCGTTCAGGTCTTCCCACATGCCCGCGCGGTCGAGACTGCCGCTTTCGGCATCGTAATAGCGGTAGGTCTGGAATTTCAGACCCGCCGCCTTGGTCAGCGCGAAGTGGTTGGGCCATGTGGGCGTCGAAATCCACACCGTCGCATCCGGATTCGCCTGATGGATCAGCTCAAGCCCCTGACGGACACCGCCGGTGCCGCCGGTCGACGAGCTTCCGGCAAGACGCGCGGCGGGAACCGCGTCGCCCAGAACCAGCGCCGCCACGGCTTTGGAATGTGCGGGATCGCCCGACAGCGAGGTATAGGCCTTGGTGTCCTGCTGCGCGAGAAGCTGCTCTTCGGCCAGTTTGACCGCGCGCATGACCGGCGTGTGGCCGCTGACATCCTTGTAGACGCCGAGGCCGAGGTCGACCTTTCGCTCGCGCGCATCCTCGCGATACATCGTCATGACCTTCAGGATCGGATCGGCGGCCGGGGCGGGCAGGCTCTGGAACATGGCGTTCTCTCTTCTCTCAGGTCAGGGGTTGCTTGGCGGTAAAGTCCCGTGCCAGCGTCCGGGTATGCACTTCGGTCTTCAGCGGCGAGAAGCCCATGCGCTGATATTGCGCCAGCGCGCGGGGATGATCGAGGGTGCAGGTATTGACGGTCATGCGGGTGGTGCCTTCACGCTCCCAGCCCGTCAGGATCGCGGTTTTCAGAAGCCAGCTTCCCAGCCCCATCCCCACCGCTTCGGGGACCAGCCCGAAATAGGCCAGATCGCAGGTGCCCGTCTCGCGCCAGTCGAGCATGAAAAAGCCCTGCGGCCAGCCCTTGCCCATCAGCGTGTACAGCGACACGTCGGCATGCTGGACCCAGTCGGCGATCGCCGCGTCGCCCATCGCGTGTTTGTCGGTCCACGCATAGTCGCGCCCGACCGCGTTATAAAGCGTCAGGAACCACCATGCGGGCGGGGTATCCGCGTGGGTCAGGATCACATCGCGGCCCACCGGCAGCGAGGGCCAGCCATAGCCCGGCCGCTGGGTCATTTCGAGCCACGTGACGCGGTAATCGACAGCTTCGCCGGCCTTGTAGAGCGTCATGTCAGCCCTTCTCGACCTTCAGGTCGGGATACATGCCCCATTCGCTCCACGATCCGTCGTAAAGCGCGTGTTGCGGATGGCCCAGACGTTCCAGCGCCAGTGACAGGATCGCCGCCGTGACGCCCGAACCGCAGGACGTGATGATCGGTTTCGACAGATCGACGCCCGAGGCTTCGAACGCGGCGCGCAGGCCCGCGTCGTCCTTCATCGTGCCATCTTCGTTCAGCAGGTTGCCGAAGGGGGTGTTCTTGGCGCCCGGAATATGGCCCGAACGCAGGCCGGGCCGGGGTTCCTCGACTTCACCCTTGAAGCGCGCTTCGCCGCGCGCATCCACGATCTGCCAGTCACCCAGCTTCGAGGCCGAGGCGACCTGGCTCACATCCTTGACCATATGCGCCTGACGCTGGGTGGTGATGTGGCGGTCGCGCACGACGGGCGGCAGATCCTCGGTCTCGCGGTTCTCGCGCAGCCATTTCGGGAAGCCCCCGTCCAGCACGGCGACATCCATCTTGCCCATCAGCTTGAAGGTCCACCACACGCGCGGCGCCGAAAACAGGCCGACGCTGTCATAGACCACGACCTGATGCCCGTCGCCCACGCCCATCGCCCGCATCCGCGAGATGAACTTCTCGGGCGGCGGAGCCATGTGCGGTAGCGCGCTGCGCTGGTCGCTGATCTCGTCAATATCGAAGAAACGGGCGCCGGGAATATGCGCGGCCTGATATTCGGCCTTCGAATCGCGATCCGAGCCGGGCATGTGCCACGAAGCATCGAGGATGCGCAGATCCGGGTCGTTCAGATGCGCTGCCAGCCAGTCGGTGGACACCAGCGTCCGCGGGTCGTCACTCGCCATCTCTCGCTCCCTGTTCAGCTACGCAACACCGTTACCGAATGCGGGACGGTAAGGGCAAGGCCAGATACGGGAGATCGGCGGCCCGTGGCCCGTGAAACCGGTGTGAAACCGGACTTGAATGGCCCCGGAACACGGAATGCGCCTGGGTGCTGGCGCGGCGGGTGGTGTCGCGCTAAGTCAGCGACATGCGACAGACACTGACCGAACTCTACGATGCCAAGGTAGCCGCAGGCGAGCTTCGCCCCGACGCGGCGCAACGCGCCCTTCTGCCCGCGCTGGAAGAAAGGCGTGCCTTTCTGGAACAGCCGGTGAAGAAGGGGCTTCTGGGCGGGTTCTTCAAGAAGGCGCCCGATGGCTACAAGGGGCTTTACCTGTGGGGCGGTGTCGGGCGTGGCAAGTCGATGCTGATGGACCTGTTCGAAAAGTCGGTCGATATCCCCGACAAGCGCCGTGTCCATTTCCATGCCTTCATGCAGGAAGTGCATCACGGCATGCACGAGGCGCGCAAAACCGGGGTCGATGACGCGCTGGCACCGGTGGGCCGCAAGGTCGCCGACGAGGTCCGCCTGCTGGCCTTCGACGAGATGCAGATCACCGACATCACCGATGCGATGATCGTGGGGCGTCTGTTCCAGATGCTGTTCGATGCGGGCGTCACGGTGGTGACGACGTCGAACCGGGTGCCCGAGGATCTGTACAAGAACGGGCTCAATCGCGCGCTGTTCGTCCCCTTCATCGACCTGATCCGCCAGAAGATGGATGTGATCGAGATGGAGAGCGAGACGGATTACCGCCAGCACCGGCTGAGCGGCCAGAAAGTGTTCTTCTCGCCCGCCGGGGCCGAAGCGCGCGCGGCGATCAACACCCTGTGGGACGAATTGACCGGCCATAGCAACGGGACGCCGCTTGTGCTGGACGTGCAGGGGCGCCGGGTCGAAGTGCCGCAACACCATAACGGCGTCGCGCGGGCCTCGTTCTGGGACCTGTGCGCCAAGCCGCTGGGGCCCGCGGATTATCTGGCGCTGGCCGAACGGGTTCGGGTGCTGATTCTGGAAGACATTCCGCGCCTGTCATCGTCGAATTACAACGAGGCCAAGCGCTTCGTCACGCTGATCGACGCGCTTTACGAGGCCAAAGTGAGGCTGATCGCATCGGCGGCAGACGATCCCGAAAACCTGTATGCCGAGGGCGCCGGGTCGTTCGAATTCGAACGCACGGCCAGCCGCCTGCGCGAGATGCAGGCGGCTGACTGGGGCGGGGACGGGTCCGAGGGTTAACCCGAAACGCCCACCTTTTCGATCTTGGTATAGGCCTTGAGCTTCGCGTCGCCCTTGGTGCGTTCGCGTTTTTGCAGCTCTCTGGTGGCGGCGCTGGGCATTCCTGCCTTTTCCGCCGCGGTGAATTTCTCAAGCCGGCCTTTCGACGGGCCGTGGTCGTGATCCAGCGGATGCTTGGACATGATAGCCTCCTCGTTTCGATACGACTTCAGCCCGGACGGTAGCGCAACCAAGCCATCAAGTCACGCTGCGGTTGCGAAGCGCTCTTGCTGCGGCAGCATCGTGCGCAGGACCTCGCCGAGCGGCGTCGCGCGAAAGTCGGGCAGGCACGTGGACAGGGCCTTGCCGGACAAGCGGTGCGGCGTGTCGTAAAGATAGCGCATCTCGGACAATTCCCGCGCCAGCTCCGAGAACGGCGCGCCAAGGCGCAGCGCCCACCACGGAAAGCGGCGGATGCTCAGCGGATGTCCGGTCATTTGTGACAGCGCCTCGGTCAGTTCGCGCGTGGTGAGGGTATGGCCGGGAAAGGCCGTATCGCTGAACGCGGGAAGTTCGGCGCGTTTCTCGGCCAGCATCACCATGACGCGCGCCATGTCGGGCAGATAGGCATAAGCGTGATCCGCATCCGGGTCGCCCATGGTCGTCACGATACCCTTGTCCAGCTTTCTCAGCATGACGATGCTCATCAGGTCCTGATCGCTGTCGGGGTCGATGAAGTCGCCCGCATGCAGGATGATCGTCTGCACCCCGTCCGCCGCGGCATCCCTGTAGCGGGCTTCAACCTCGGCACGAATGCGGCCCTTGCGGGTGACCGGGCGGTGCGGCGTGGTGTCGTCCCACGGGCCGGGCTGACTGCCATAGACATAGACATTGCCCGGAAACAGCACGGTCGCGCCCGAGGCTTTCGCAGCCGCAAGAACCTGTGTGGTGATCGCGGGCAGGATCGTCGCCCAGTCGTGGTAATTCGGTGGGTTGAGGCCGTTGAAGATCACGTCGCAGCCGAGGGCCGCCTTGGTCATGTCGGTGCCGCGCTGATAGGCGCGGGTCGACCAGCCGGCGGCGCGGAAGGCCCGTGCGACATGGTCACCGACCTTGCCGTTGGCGCCGAGGATAAGAGCAGTCTGTGTCATGGGTGTCTCCTTGCGATGCCTCAGGGTGTACGCATGGACAGGCCTCATCGGAATTGCATGACTTCGTATGTCGTGTATTCATTTGTGAATGGATGCGTTCCGCTTTCTCGACTGGTCTCTGGTTCAGGCTTTCCTGTCGGTGGCCGAAACCGGCAGCCTGTCGGGCGCGGCGCGGGCGCTGGGCCGCAGCCAGCCGACGCTGGGGCGCCAGATCCGCGCGATCGAAGATCAGCTTGGTGTCGAGCTGTTTCACCGCCAGCCGCGCGGGCTGGAACTGACCGATACCGGCGCCGCCCTGATCGACCCCGCACGGCAGATGCGCGCGGCAGCGAATGCGATGACCCTTGCCGCAGCGGGGCGCGAGGACCGGCTGGAGGGCAGCGTGCGCATCACCGCCTCGGTCGCGGTGTCGGTCTGGCATCTGCCGCAGGTGCTGACCGCGATCCGCAGGCAGGAGCCGCGCATTTCCATCGACCTTGTGCCGTCGGACCGGTCGTCGAACCTGCTTTACCGTGAAGCCGATATCGCCATCCGCATGTATCGCCCCACGCAGCAGGACCTGATTACCCGCCATCTGGGCGACACCGCCATAGGCGCCTTTGCCGCGCAAAGCTATATCGAGCAACACGGCGTGCCCGCCACGCCCGCCGATCTGGCCGGGCATGACCTCATAGGTCAGGATCGCGAGACGCTGCTGATCGAGGGGATGCAAAGCCTCGGCGTCACCGCCACCCGCGAGATGTTCGCCTTTCGCTGCGACGACGTGGCGACGGGATGGGAATTGGTGCGCGCGGGCGCGGGGATCGGCTTTGCGCAGCGCAGCTTCGGGCGGCGCGATCCGACGGTGCGCGAGCTCGATTTCGGGATCGACCTGCCGACGCTGCCGGTCTGGCTGACGGCGCATGAAGCGATGCGCCGCACGCCGCGTGTTCGTCGGGTCTGGGATCTCTTGGCCGAGGCGCTGGTTTCGGCGATGGACCTTACTCGCTGAGGACCGGCCCGGCGCCGTATCCCACAAGCGTCATCACCAGCGGGCGCAGATTGCCGGAAACCTGCGCACAGCGCGCGGGTTGGCTGTCGAACATCGCGCGGGCGCGGGGGTAATGCGTGGCGTAGAGGTCGTTTTCGGGGATGCCCAAGCTTTCGCCCAGGGCCAGCCCGCTGATCCAGAGGATCTCGGCCTCTTCGACCGTCAGATCGCTGGGCGTGGTGTCGCAGACTTCCAGCGACACCGACATGGCCACAACGTCATCAAGCAGGGTCTGTCGCCGCTCTTGCGAGAGTTCGGCGACATTCGGCGGTCGGACCTCGACGACATCGGCCAGACCGGGCAGCGGAGAGAAAAGGCCAAACGCTGCGGAGGAGAGTATCAGGGACGAAAAACGCATCGCTAAAATCCTCGGGCTCAAATGCACGGGGACGAGGGTAACACGGCACCGGCGTTCGGCGCAGACCGAAAACGGGCCTCATCCGCTGTTGAACGGTGCTGTCGCGGAGAGACCCGGCGTGTGGAAATCTTGACCACACGGCACAGGCAGGCTAGGCCGCTCACGCATCCGTAATTCAAGGAGTCCCGCCGTGGCCAATCCTTCCATCCTGATCCTCGCCGGCGACGGCATCGGCCCCGAAGTCATGGGCGAGGTGAAGAAGATCATCACCTGGTACGGCGACAAGCGCGGCCTCAGCTTTGACGTGAGCGAGGATCTGGTGGGCGGCTGCGCCTATGACGCGCATGGCACCCCGCTGACCGACGCGACGATGGCCAAGGCGCAGGAAGTGGACGCGGTTCTTCTGGGCGCCGTGGGCGGTCCGAAATACGACACGCTGGATTTCAGCGTGAAGCCCGAACGCGGCCTGCTGCGTCTGCGCAAAGAGATGGATCTCTATTCCAACCTGCGCCCGGCCCAGTGCTTTGACGCTTTGGCCGATTTCAGCTCGCTGAAGAAGGACGTGGTGGCCGGTCTCGACATCATGATCGTGCGCGAGCTGACCTCGGGCGTCTATTTCGGCGAGCCGCGCGGCATCCACAAGGAAGGCAACGAGCGCGTCGGCATCAATACCCAGCGCTACACGGAATCCGAAATCGCGCGCGTCGCCCGCTCGGCGTTCGAGCTGGCCCGCAAGCGCGGCAATAAGGTCTGCTCGATGGAGAAGGCCAACGTGATGGAATCGGGCATCCTGTGGCGCGACGTCGTGCAGGAAATCCACGACGCCGAATACCCCGATGTCGAGCTGTCGCATATGTATGCCGATGCGGGCGCCATGCAGCTGACCCGCTGGCCCAAGCAGTTCGACGTGATCGTCACCGACAACCTGTTCGGCGACCTGCTCTCGGATCTCGCGGCGATGCTGACCGGTTCGCTGGGGATGCTGCCCTCGGCCTCGCTCGGGGCGCCGATGGCCAATGGCCGCCCGAAAGCGCTGTATGAGCCGGTGCATGGCTCGGCCCCCGATATCGCGGGTCAGGGCAAGGCGAACCCGATCGCCTGCATCCTCTCCTTCGCCATGGCGCTGCGTTATTCCTTCAGCGAACTGACCGAGGCCGACCGTCTGGAAAAAGCGGTCGAGAAAGTCCTCGCCGACGGTCTGCGCACGGCCGACCTGATGGGCCCGGATGGCGGCACCCCGGTTTCGACCGCCGAGATGGGCGACGCGATCATCGCGGCGCTGGACGCCAGCCTCTGACACCCGTCACAATCGACAAATGAACGGCCCGGCAGCTTCTGCCGGGCCTTCTTCATGGTCAAGGCGCGACATACCCGATTTGCGCTCTTGTCATACCGGCCCCGAGAGCCGGATTTTCGGCCCCGTTCGGGGGCCTCCCGGGTGTCGAGAAACCGGCATCGCCGGGGGATGGCGGCGGACGGTTTGGGGCCGCGAAGGCCGTCCGGCCCTTATGGGCGCGACGTCAATTTAAATCCGCGAAATCGCGGTAATTCTGTGCGTTTCTCATATCAAGGTTATCGGGTGATTGTTTTGTGTGCAGGGCTGCACATTTGGCGGCTCATTTTGGAAGATATGCGACGGATTGATGACAGCCGGGGGCGACCCTACCTCCCGTTCATGACCGGAAACGATCATCCAAAACACACACAGACAGACCTGAAAGAGAGACTGAAAATGAACCGCTTTGCTATCTCCGCCACCGTTGCTTTCGTTGCTCTGGGCGCCGTTGCCGCCAACGCGTCGGACCTCGCCGCCAATGGCGTGACCAACCGCAACGCTTCGAACGCCGCTGAAGTCACCAGCAACGGCCAGATCGAATTCCGCGCCGGCGACGTCTACACCACGCGCGAACTGGTTGCCGCTGGCCTCGAAGCCTCGGACATCGTCGAAGTCGGCCCGCGCAAACAAGTCGAAGTCCGCGCCGGTGACGTCTATTCGTCGCGCGAACTGCAAGCGACGGGCCTGAACGCCAGCGACGTGCTGACCGTCAACGACTACAGCGCCGATGCCGGCAACCGTCCGTTCAACGTCACGCGTTGAGCAGCCTGATCTTCCGACGGCATATCCAAGCCGATCGCTCACGACGCGCGCCAGCTCTGGCGCGCGTCGAAATGTTTTCACGGGGGCGTTGTGCAGCCCGCGTGCGACAGAACAAAGATCACCGAATGGATGGCCTTAGTCCGAATTGGTGAAGCCGCCCCGGCGCCGCGTTGGTACACCCGCGTGGCATTGCCCGGAGGCCCCGCATGTCTTTTCTCAAAATCCTTACCGTCACCCTTACGAGTGCCATCCTGTCCGCCGCGCCCCTTTTCGCGCAAGTCGCCACGCCCCGCGACGCGGTGGCGGCCATGACCGAGGCAGTCGCCGCGCGCGATGCCGATGCCGTCGCCGCGCTTTATGCCCCTGACGCTGCGGTCTTTCTGTTCAACGGTCCGATCCTGTCGGGCCGCGATCAGGTCCGCGAGATCTGGGCGCGCAACTTCGCCAATGGCTATGACAGCCTGACCGTCACGCGCCAACGCAGCGAGACCGGCAGCGACAGGGCCGCGTTGGTCATGCTGTGGCGCGCGACCATCGCCCCGCCGGGGCAGGCGCCGCAACAGGTGCAGGGCCGGTCGCTTCTGTATCTTGTCAGGGTCGATGGCGGCTGGCTGATCTCGGCCGATATGTGGCAGCCGGGAAGCTGACCTCGCTCACAGCAGGTAGACGACCAGCCCGATCACCACGCCGATAAAGCCGAAGCCGATCAGCGCGAAGAGCCCGTCGCGCAGCAACAGGGTCAGCGCCATCATCGTCACCGCTGCCCCGAGGATCGAGGACGAGAACGGCACGAGTTCGAGCATCGGCATCACCAGACCGCAGAGCATGCACAAGAAATGCGTGATCCGGTCGAAGGGCGGCGAGACAAGGAATTGCAGCCGCGCCTTGGTGCGCTTGTCGATCCAGCGCGCGGGCTTGCGCAGGCTGTCGGTGGCGTCGCGCAGGCGTTTGGACGGGATCGTGCGCTGATCCAGAAAGCGCGGAATCCATAGCGACGAGCGACCGAAGAACATCTGCCCGGCCACCAGCGCGATCACCAGCCCGCAGAAGCTGGAAAAGAACGGGATGCCCGAGAGCGGCGTCACCACGATCAGCGCCGGGGCCAGAAGCACCGGCACGAAGGACGCGTGTTCGAGCGCCCGCAGGACCTCGCCCAGCGTCGTCTTGTCATCGCCTTTGGCGGCGTTGCGTATGTCTTCGACGACCTCGGCCATGCTTTGCAGGCCGCTGGCGTCGACATCCTGGGCGCTCATCTTTTCAGGGTCTCCGGGTTTGACAGCTTGGAATCTGGCGCGTCCCGGTCGCTCGTCAACCAAGACGTGCGCGGGCGCCGCGCTGCCGCACCAGCCGCGCCCGCGCCGTTTTCCGGGCAGGGCGCCGGCAGGCAGGGAAAAAGTTCACCATCCGCGTCCCGGTGCTGCGTTTCGGCGTCGCTGGTATCGCGATTTGCGTCGCGGGCGTACCTGCAGGGGCGTATGCTGCGCCGCAGTATCGGCTAGACTTCCAGCGAGACGCCCGAATAAGGAACTTTTTCGATGACCTCTTACGTCCTCACGGTCCGCTGCGATACGCAGCGCGGCATTGTCGCCGCGATCTCGGGCTTTCTGGCCGAGAACGGATGCAACATCACCGATGCCGCGCAATTCGACGATCAGGAAACCGCCTGCTTCTTCACGCGCATCACCTTCGTCGCCGAAACCGGCGCGGACCCCGAGACGCTGCGCGCAGGCTTCGCGCCGGTCGCCGAGCGGTTCGGCATGGAATGGGGCATCAACGACACCGCCAAGCGGATGAAGGTTCTGCTGATGGTGTCGAATTTCGGCCATTGCCTGAACGACCTGCTCTATCGCTGGCGCATCGGCGCGCTGCCGGTCGAGATCGTCGGCGTGGTGTCGAACCACCTGACCTATCAGAAGGTCGTGGTGAACCACGATCTGCCGTTCTACCACATCAACGTCACCAAGCAGAACAAGCCCGAGGCCGAGGCGCGTCTGCTCGAAGTTGTCGAGAACTCGGGCGCGGAACTGATCGTGCTAGCGCGCTACATGCAGGTGCTGTCGGATGCGCTGTGCACCAAGATGTCGGGGCGGATCATCAACATCCACCACTCGTTCCTGCCGTCCTTCAAGGGCGCGAACCCCTATAAGCAGGCGTTCCAGCGCGGGGTAAAGCTGATCGGCGCCACGGCGCATTACGTCACCGCCGATCTGGACGAAGGGCCGATCATCGAACAGGACATCGTGCGCATTACCCACGCACAATCGGCCAGCGATTACGTGTCGCTCGGGCGCGATGTCGAAGCGCAGGTTCTGGCGCGCGCGGTGCATGCGCATGCTCAACATCGCGTGTTCCAGAACGGCAACAAGACCGTCGTCTTCCCGGCCTCGCCGGGGGCCTATGCCTCGGATCGCATGGGCTGAAATCGCGAAGTTGCGCGATTACCATACCGGGGCGTCCATGGGGCGCCCCGCTGCGTTTTGGGGGCCACAATTGACGTGCGGGGCCGTCAGGTCTAAGCCAAGCGCCAGTTTCCGCGGTATCGAAAGCTTGAGCATGGCGACGCATCTCTATTCCCAGGACCTTCCCGATGATCTGGATCTGGGTCCGGTTGTCGCCATCGACTGCGAAACCATGGGGCTCAATCCGCATCGCGACCGGCTGTGCCTGATCCAGCTTTCCGGCGGCGGCGGCAATGCGCATCTGGTGCAGATCACCCAGGATCAGGACGATGCGCCGAACCTCAAGCGGCTGCTGGCGGATCCGAACGTGATCAAGCTGTTCCATTACGGGCGCTTCGACATCGCGGTGATGTATCACCGCTTCGGCGTGCTGGCCGCGCCCGTCTGGTGCACCAAGATCGCCTCGAGACTGGTGCGCACCTATACCGACCGGCACGGGCTGAAGAACCTGCTGTCGGAACTGGTGGGCGTCGATATCTCGAAGATGCAGCAATCCTCGGATTGGGGCGCGCCCGAGATCACGCAGGCGCAGCGCGACTATGCCGCCTCGGACGTGCTGCATCTGCACCGCCTGAAAGCGGTGCTCGAAGGGATGCTGGCGCGCGAAGGCCGCAGCGAGGTGGCGCAGGCCTGTTTCGATTTCTTGCCGACCCGCGCGAAGCTTGACCTTGCCGGTTGGCCGGATATCGACATTTTCTCGCATTGATATGGCGATAACGGATCCCGACAGCAAAGCTCCTGCGCGCTACAGCAAGCTGGTCAGCATCCTGAAGGTCGTGCTGCCGCTTGCCGCGCTGATCCTGCTGTCGCTGGTCTTCATGCTGGCGCGCACCGTCGACCCGACCGAAGCGATTTCCAACGCCGAGATTGATGTCGAAGAGCGCGCGCGCGATCCCCGTCTGTCGGGTGCGCATTTCGCTGGGGTGACCGATGATGGCGCCGCGCTGACCATCCGCGCCGAGACCGCGCGCACCGATCAGGATGCGACCGTCCGCTTCGAGGTGACGGGCCTGTCGCTGTTGATCGAGGGCGCCGATGGCGAGCGGATGGAGGCTCAGGCCGAGGCCGGCGTCATCGATCGCGGCAACGGCACCTTCGTCATGCGCGGCGGGCTGGAGCTGAGCGTCACGCCGGGTTACACCTTGCAGACCCAAAGGCTGAGCGGGCTTCTGGACACCACGCTGATCCGCGCCCCGTCCGAGGTTTCGGGCACCGCTCCGGCGGGCACGATCACCGCCGGACGTATGGAGTTGCGCGGCGATTCCGGGGACGGCACGGGTTATGTGCTTGTTTTCGGGGGCGGGGTGCGGTTGAACTATCAGCCAGAAAACTGAGGGGGCTTTCATGCCGCGTCGTCATCTTCGCCTGATCCATGCGTTTCTCGTAGCGCTTTCGCTCGCTGCGACGGGGGGTGCCGGTACGGCGCTGGCCCAGGACGGGGTGCAGATCACGTTCGGGGAATCCCTGCGCCTGTCCGGGGCCGAGATCGAGGTCACGGCCGATCAGCTCAGCGTCGATCAGACCAGCGGTTCGACCGAGTTCACCGGCAACGTGATGGCGGTGCAGGGCGAAATGCGCATCGCCGCCGGGGCGATCCGGCTGGAATATTCCACCGGCGCGCAAAGCGGCACGCAGCGGATCTCGCGGCTGATCGCTTCGGGCGGAGTAACGATGACCACCCCGAACGAGGCGCTCGAAGCGCGCATGGCGACCTATTCGCTGGATGCCCAATCGCTGGAAATGCAGGGCGATGTGCTGCTGGTGCAGGGGCCGAACATGCTGTCGGGCGAACGTTTCGTCGCCGATCTGAGGGCCGGAACCGGACGCATGATCGGTCGCGTGCGTACCGTCATCCGGATGGAATGACCCCGCCATGGATGACGGTCCCGACGCGGCTGCCGGATTGCAGATCCGCGACCTGAAGAAAAGCTACAAGCGACGGCCGATCCTGAAGGGGATCGATCTGGATCTTCGCCGGGGCGAGGTCGTGGCGCTTCTGGGTCCGAACGGCTCGGGCAAGACCACGTGTTTCTATTGCGTGGCCGGGCTTGTTCCGTCGGACGGGGGCCGGGTGTCGATCGACGGGCGCGATGTCTCGGGCTGGCCGATGTATCGCCGCGCGCGGCTCGGCATCGGCTATCTGCCGCAGGAAATGTCGATCTTCCGGGGCCTCTCGGTCGAGGACAATATCGCCGCGATTCTTGAAATCTCGGTCCCCGACCGCGCGACGCGCGCCGCCCGGCTGGAAGAATTGCTCAGCGAATTCAACATCGCCCGGCTGCGTAAATCGCCCGCTCTGGCCCTGTCGGGCGGCGAGCGGCGGCGCGCCGAGATCGCGCGCTGCCTTGCCTCGAACCCGTCCTTCGTTCTGCTCGACGAACCCTTTGCCGGGGTCGATCCGATCGCCGTGGGCGACATCCGCTCGCTGGTCTCGGACCTGACCGCGCGCGGGATCGGCGTGCTGATCACCGATCACAACGTGCGTGAAACCCTTGAGATCGTCGACCGAGCCTATATCCTTCATGATGGAAAGGTGCTGATGAGCGGCACCCCGGACGAGGTTGTGGCGAATGACGATGTACGCCGCGTCTACCTTGGTGACACTTTCCGCTGAGCCCTGCGGGATGCCGCTATGGCCCTGAACTCCCGGCTGGAACTGCGGACACAGCAGCGTCTCGCGCTGACCCCCGAGCTTCGCACGCGGCTCAGCGTGTTGCGGATGACCCCCGCCGAGCTTGACGAGGCGCTTGCCGCCGAAGCCGCGCGAAATCCGTTTCTCAAGCGCAACGCGACAAGCACCGTCGGCCCCGCCACCGGGCTTGGCCCGCTGGACTGGATCGCCGCGCGGGAGGCACCGTTTCAGGACGATCTGCGCCGCCAGATCGAGCGCAAGGCACTGAACCCTCAGGTGCGGGCGATGGCGCTTTACCTGATCACCGAACTGGATGCGGACGGGTTTCTCGAGGTCGATCTCGATGAGCTGGCGGCAGAGCTGGATCTGTCCGCCGATCCGCTCGTCCGCGCGCTTGAGGTCCTGCAAAGCTGCGAGCCTGTGGGGATCGGCGCGCGCTCGGTCAGCGAAAGCCTTGCGCTGCAGCTTGCCGCCAAGGGCATGGCCCGGACGGACGCGCAGGCGACGGTGGCCCTGCTGTCCGATTTCGCGCGGCTGAACTGGCCGGCTATTCAGTCGGCTTTGGGGATCGGTCTGGCCGAAGCGCGGGCGCGCGCCGCCCTTCTTCGCACGCTGTCGCCGCGCCCGCTGGCCAATGGCGAAACCGCCCGCGCCGCGCCTCTGGTTGCCGATCTGCATGTGTCGCGCGATGATTCGGGGCGGATCGCCGTCGTGCCCGCGCATACCGCCCGCCATTCCGTCGGGCTGGATGAGACGCTGGTTCACAAGGCCGAGGCCGAAGGCTTCGCGCCCGAACTTCTGGCGCGAGCGCGGGCGATGCTGGCGGCCATAGATCAGCGGGGGCTGACACTGGCTCGGATCGGCGAATGGTTGCTGGAAAAACAGGCCGGGTTCTTCGAGCGGGGACTGGACGCGCTGGCGCCTGCGACGCGGCTGGATCTGGCCGCCGATCTGGGGCTGCATCCGTCGACCATCAGCCGCGCTCTGGCGGGCAAGGCGATCGACGTGGATGGCCGGTTGTGGCCGCTTTCGACATTTTTCTCGGCTGCACTGCCGGGCAAGGACGGATTGCTGTCGGCCCGTGCCGTGCAGCGCCGGGTCGCCGAGATGATCGCCGCCGAACCCGAGAGCCGACCGCTCTCGGATGAGCGAGTGGCCGGTTTGTTGCGCGCGCAAGGCGTTGACATCGCCCGGCGAACTGTCGCCAAATACAGACAAGGCCTGCACATTCCCTCGTCTGCCATGCGGCGGCGACTGGCTGCCGACCGGCGCAGGGAATGACCGCGAAACGACAGGTTGAGAAGGCGGATCGGCCGGGCGTCATGTCGGCTTCCGGTCACCCGCCGCAAGAAGGAGAGGTCCATGCGGTACCAGATCAGCGGCAAACAAATCGATGTCGGCGAAGCGCTGCAGACACATGTCGACAGCGAGCTGGGGAATGTGATGGAGAAGTATTCCCAGCGCCCCACCGACGCCAACATCGTCTTTTCCCGCGATGCCCACATGTATGTCTGCGAATCGACGGTGCATCTGAGCTCGGGCCTGACCGCTCAGGCCAAGGGTCAGGCGACGGAAATCTACGCTGCATTTGATGCGTGTTTGGAGCGCATGGACAAGCAATTGCGCCGCTACAAACGCCGTCTGAAGGACCATCACCGCGAGCGGACGGGCCCGGTTGAATTCAACGGGGCTTCCTCGTATATCCTCGCCGGTGACGACGGGTCGGACGGGGAAGAGCCGGACTCCCTGCAGCCGATGATCATCGCCGAGATGGAAGCGCGTATTCCGTCGTTCTCGGCCGGTGAGGCGGTGATGCAGATGGAGCTTCAGCATGCCCCGGTTCTGGTGTTCCGGAATGAGCGCCACGGAGGCCTGAACGTGGTCTACCGGCGTGAAGACGGAAATATCGGGTGGATTGACCCGCAGTGATTTCGGTCCGGCCTCCGGGGATAACCCGGGGGCCGTGCCCAAAATGAACGTAGGCAGGAGCACTGCATGGAAGTGGCCGATCTGTTGACCCCCGGAGCGATCCGGGTCTGCAACGCCGTGAAGAGCAAGAAGCGCCTGTTTCAGGATCTTGCGGAAATCGCCGCCGCTGCACACGAGATCGACGAATCGATTGCTGTCGATGCTCTGCAAGAGCGTGAAAGCCTGGGCCCGACCGGCGTCGGGCATGGCGTTGCGCTGCCGCATGCACGGATCGATGGGATCGACCGCGTCCGGGGCGTGTTCGTGCGTCTTGACCGGCCGCTCGATTACGGCTCGGTCGACCGTGCGCCGGTGGATCTGGTCTTTGCCCTGTTTGCCCCCGTCGATGCCGGGGTCGAGCATCTGAAAGCGCTGGCGCTGATCTCGCGCACGCTGCGTGACCCCGCGGTCTGCGCCAAGCTGCGCGCGAACGAGGAATCGGATGCGCTGTTTGGCATCCTGACCGAGACCACGGATACCAAGGCCGCCTGAACCGGCCCGTTCCCGGCGATGCTGCCGGGGCTTTTTTCAGACCAACCTCAGAACGGAACCGGCGAGCGGAATGTCAGCGCTTCGCCGGTCATCGGCTGTCGCAGCCGCAATTCCTCGGCATGCAGCATGAGCCGCGGATAGTCGCGCGCCGCGCCTTCGGCATAGAGCGGATCGCCCAGAATCGGGTGCCCCATCGCCAGCATGTGAACCCTCAGCTGATGACTGCGCCCGGTGATTGGCTTCAGCGCCACACGGCTGTTGTCGCCTTCGCTTTTCAGCACGCGCCAGTCGGTCTGCGCCGGTCGTCCCTCGACCGGATCGACCTTTTGCCGGGGGCGGTTCGGCCAATCGACGCACAGAGGCAGGTCGACGCGGCCTTTCTTCTCGTCCGGATGGCCCGCGATCAGGGCGATATAGCGCTTTTGCGTGCGCCGCTCTTCGAACTGCTTGCCCAGATGCGCCTGCGCCTGCGGTGTCAGCGCGAAGACGATGACGCCTGACGTGTCCAGATCCAGCCGGTGCACCAACAGCACCTGCGGATGCTGCGCCCTGAGCCGCGCGATCAGGCAATCGGCCTTGTCCTCGCCCCGGCCGGGCACCGTCAGCAGGCCCGAGGGTTTCTCGGCAACCAGCAGGTCGTCGTCGAGATACAGGATCTTCGGATCACCGGGGGGCGGGGCATAGACGAATTCGGTCATGCCCCCGCTTATCGGGCGCGCCGCGATCAGTCCAGCGTGCGCAAAAGCTTGCGTTCCAGCGGCGCCAGCACCCCGCGCAGGGTCGCGCCGCGTTTGAGCGTCTGACCTTCTGGGCCGAACAGCGCGTAGAGCCCCTGCTTGTTGCGCAAGGCGGGGATCTTTTCGACGCGATAGATCGGATTCTCGGCGGCGCGGCGGAAGATGCTGAAGACCGCGCGGTCGCGCAACGGCGAAATGCCGTAATCGCGCCAGTGACCGGCGGCGACGAAGCGCCCGTAGACCGAGAGGATTTCGCCAAGTTCGAAACGGTCGAAGCTGACCTGTTCGGGATAGGACGCCTTGGGCGGGACAATGCGTTGCACGTTCATAAGGAAATCGTGGCGCCGGTGCGGGGGGAAATCAAGGGCAGGGCCGTCAATCGTGGCAGTTTTAGGGGTTTTCCCATGGGCTGCGTCGCCAACGCGCGGCGTCTGCCCTCGAATCGCCGTTTTCTTGGGGTAGCGTTTCGGCGTGACCGGCGCATAGGGATGCTGCGCGAGCCCCCACTCGGACAGGATCCGCTTCGGGCACGAAAAAGGCCGGGCGCTTCGCGTCCGGCCCACGTTTTCAGGCGGAATGTTCAGGCGGTATTCTCAGGTGGCGCCGGTGCCATGGCCCCGGCGCGAAACCCCGCTCAGCCGCACGAGATCGACACCACCCGCTGACGGTTCTCGGCATCGACAACGACGTTCACGCGGTTCTCGTTGTGATCCATCGTGATCGGATCGCCCTCGGCATAGACGCGGACCGGACCCGGCGCCGGGAAGGGCTGTGGCGCGACCGATCCCACGAAACCCTGCAGACTTTGCGCGCCGCAGGGATCCGAAGCGCTGGTGGGAAGTTGCTGTTGCGGCGGCTGCGCGGGCGCCGTGCCGGAGATGTCGGGCGACGAGGGTATGCTGGACATCGGCTCTTCCACCATCGGCGGCTGGGCCGCGATGGGCGTCCGATACGAGGGCGCGGGCGTCATCGGGGTCATGTTGCAGGCGGTCAGGGCCAGCGCGACGGTGCCAAGGGCAAGGATGGATTTCACGGTCAACTTCCTTTCGGTCTTGCAGGGCGCCGACCGGCGCCCTCTGGACAGGGTGCTATCAAAACAATATCTGGCCATGATGGCCCAGAAGAAACACGATCCCAACAGCAAAGTCATCGCCGAGAACCGGCGGGCCCGGTACGACTACTTCATCGAGGATGATCTCGAATGTGGACTTGTCTTGATGGGGTCCGAGGTCAAGTCGCTGCGGGAAGGCCAGGCCAATATCGCCGAGAGCTATGCCTCGGTCGAGGATGGCGAGCTGTGGCTGATCAACGGCGCTATCGCCCCCTATCTGCAGGCCAAGACATGGGGCCACGAAGAGCGGCGCAAGCGCAAGCTTCTGGTCAGCAAGAAGGAACTGGCGCGGCTCTGGGCGGCGACCGCCAAGGACGGCATGACGCTGGTGCCTCTGGTGATGTATTTCAACGACCGCGGGATGGCGAAGCTGAAAATCGGCATCGCCAAGGGCAAGAAGCTGCATGACAAGCGCGAGACTTCGGCCAAGCGCGACTGGGACCGCCAGAAACGGCGCCTGCTGAAAGAGCACGGCTGAGCGCTTTGTGCTGAAGCCGTGAAGGGGGGCTGTCTGCCCCCCCCCTCTTGGCCTGCGGCCAATTCACCCCCGAGGATATTTTCGGATCAAAGATGGGGTGAATTCGCTTTGTGGCGGGGTCAGAGCCCCAGCACGGCGGCCATGTCGTATTCACCGGCGGGTTTGCCCCGCGCCCAGAGCGCCGCTTTGACCGCGCCGCGCGCGAAGACCGAGCGGTCCGAGGCGACGTGGCGCAGGATGATGCGCTCGCCATCGGCGGCGAACATCACGTCATGCTCGCCGATGATGTCGCCGCCGCGAATGGCCGAGAAGCCGATCGTGCCGGGTTCGCGCGGGCCGGTGATGCCGTCGCGACCGCGCACCGCGGCCTCGTCCAGCGACACGCCCCGGCCCTCGGCGGCGGCCTGACCCAGCATCAGCGCGGTCCCCGAGGGGGCATCGACCTTGTGGCGGTGATGCGCTTCGATCACCTCGATGTCGTAATCGGGGTCCAGCGCCTGCGCGACCTGTTTGGTCAGCGCGACCAGCAGGTTCACGCCGAGGCTCATATTCCCCGCCCGCACGATCACGCCGTCGCGCGCGGCTTCAGCGATATGGGCAAGGTCGTCCTTGGTCATGCCGGTCGTGCCGATCACATGCGCGCAGCCCGCCTGCATGGCCTGCGGAGCCAGCGCCACGGTTGCGGCGGGCGCGGTGAAGTCGATCACCGCCTGCGCGCCCTTCAGCGTCGCCGCCGGATCGTCCGACACCGTGACACCATTGGCCGCACCGCCCAGGATTTCGCCCAGATCCTTGCCGATCCAGGCATGGCCGGGGCGTTCCAGGACACCGGCGAGATGCGCGCGCTCGCTGGCGGCGATCACCTGCAGCAGCATCCGGCCCATCCGGCCCGAGACGCCATTCACCACGATTCCGGCGGTATCGGTCATGTCAAACTCCTGTGTTGGGCTGTGCATAACCTGCACCGGGGATCAGGAAAACCGCTTTTCGCCGGACCCGTCTTGCCCTAGATCAGAGCCATGTGTGCAAAACGTTTCTCTCAGGGTTCGGGACCCAGTCAGCGCCAGCTGCGCGTGGCCGAGGTCATCCGTCACAAGCTGGCCGAGGTGTTGGCGCGCGGCGACGTTCACGATCCGGAGCTGTCGCGCTTCTCGATCACCGTCTCCGAGGTCACGACCTCGCCCGATCTGAAACACGCCACCGCCTATGTGATGCCGCTGGGCGGGCAGGGCGAGCAGGATGCGCTGAAGGCGCTGCGGCGTAACAAGGCCGAGCTGCGGCGGCAGGTATCGCGCGAACTGAGTCTGAAATTCGCGCCGGATCTGAAATTCGAGCTCGACGGCACGTTCGACCGGATGGACGACGCGCGGCGGATCTTCAACGATCCGCGCGTTCAGGCCGATGTCGCCAACAGCGATGACCCGCAGGACGGCGCCACCGACAGTGACGGAGACCGGGCCGGAGACCGGGACGGAGACGGGGACGATGGCCGCTAGGCCGGGTCTGGCCGCGCTTTCGGCGCTGGTGCTGGTGTCGGTGCTGGGGGCCATGGCCCCTGAGTCCGCCGACGCGGCCGAAAACCCGTGTTGCCGCGAAACCGAGTTCGAGGGCCAGAGCTTTGCCCTGTGCACGGTCAGCGCCGATCAGGATCTGCGCCTGTTCCTGTCGGACGAGACGGGCGAGGTCTTCGGCACCTTCAACCGGCTGGAGACAGCGCTGGAAGGGCAGGGCAGCCGGCTGATCTTTGCGATGAATGCCGGCATGTTCCATTCCGACCGCGCGCCCGTGGGCCTGTATGTCGAGGACGGCGAAGAGCGCGCCGGAATCGTCACGCGCGAAGGGCCGGGCAATTTCGGGCTGCTGCCCAACGGGGTTTTCTGCATCGCTGAGGGCGGATTCTCGGTCGTCGAGAGCCGCGCTTTCGCCGAAACGCCGCCTGCCTGCCGCTATGCCACGCAATCGGGGCCGATGCTGGTGATCGACGGGACGCTGCATCCGCGTTTCCTGCCGGATTCGGAGTCGCTGTATGTGCGCAACGGCGTGGGTGTCAGCGATGACGGGCAGGAGGCCTGGTTCGTGATCTCGGATCAGCCGGTGACCTTCCATCTTTTCGCGCGCTACTTCCGCGATGCCTTGGGCGCCAATAACGCGCTCTATTTCGATGGCAGCGTGTCGCGGCTTTACGCACCGGAATTGCAGCGCGCGGATTGGGGTCTGCCGCTGGGTCCGATGGTGGGGCTGGTCGCGCCTGCGGGCTGAGGGGGTTTTCCCGCGCCTTTCGCTGCCTATCTGTTGGGGCAGAGGTGGCCCATGCTGACGATCGATTTCGACAATTCCTATGCCCGCGAGCTTGAGGGCATGTATCTGCCATGGCAGGGCGCGGTGGCGCCCGAGCCCGCTTTGGTCTGGCTGAACGAGGCGCTGGCGCTTGAGCTGGGGCTTGATCCGCAGGCGCTGCGCGGGCCGGAAGGGCTGGCCATGCTGACCGGCACCGGGATGCCCGAGGGTGCCTCGCCGCTGGCAATGGCCTATGCCGGGCATCAGTTCGGCGGTTTCTCGCCGCAGCTTGGCGACGGACGCGCGCTGCTGGTGGGCGAAGTGACCGACCGGCAGGGACATCGGCGCGACATTCACCTGAAGGGCAGCGGCAAGACGCCGTTTTCGCGCGGGGGCGACGGCAAGGCGGTGCTGGGGCCGGTGCTGCGCGAAGTGCTGATCGGCGAGGCGATGCACGGGCTGGGCATTCCCACAACCCGCGCGCTAAGTGCCACGACAACGGGCGACACCGTCTGGCGCGAAGGCCCGCAAAAGGGCGCGGTGCTGGCCCGGGTGGCGTCGAGCCATCTGCGGGTGGGCACGTTCCAGTTCTTCTATTCCCGTCAGGAAACCGCGCGTCTGCGGCGGCTGGCCGATTACGCCATTGCCCGCCACGATCCCGATCTGGCGGGTCAGCCCGACCGCTATCTTTCCTTCCTGCACCGGGTGATCGAGCGGCAGATGGCGCTGGTGGCGCAGTGGATGGCGGTGGGCTTCGTGCACGGCGTGATGAACACCGACAACGTGGCGGTCTCGGGCGAGACGATCGATTACGGGCCGTGCGCCTTCCTTGACCGCTACGATCCGGCGGCGGTGTTTTCCTCGATCGACGCGCAGGGGCGTTATGCCTATGGCAACCAGCCGCTTCTGGCGCGTTGGAACCTTGCGCGGCTGGCCGAGACGCTGTTGCCGCTGATCGCCGACAATCCTGACGAGGCCCTGCCGGAATTGCAGGTCGTCATCGAGGGCGGCGAGGGGATCTATGCGGCCCACAGGCGTCGTCTGTTCGGCGCGAAGCTGGGCGTGGCCGAGGCCGAGGATTCGCTGATCGACGGCTTCCTTGACATGATGGCGCGACAGGGTGCGGATTTCACCGGCAGCTTCCGGTCGCTGGGCGAGGCCGCGCGCGGCCGCAAGGGGGCGGTGCGGGCCTATCTTGGCGCGGATGATGCGCTCGAGGGCTGGCTTGCGGAATGGGCGTCGAAACGCACGGCCTCGGGCGACGAGATGGACCGCGTGAACCCGCTCTACATCCCGCGCAACCATCAGGTCGAGGCCGCGCTGGCGGCCGCCAATGACGACGATCTGACGCCGATGCACCGGTTGCTCACGGTATTTGCCGATCCCTTCACCAAACGCGACGGATACGAAGATCTTGAGAGCCCGGCAGCAGACGGGTCCGAGGGCTACGTTACCTTCTGCGGAACCTGATCGCCGCCGCTTGCCTCTGACGGGGGTGTCGCAGGGCGGGTTGACGCAAGAGCTGCGCGGCGGCGAGTTGGGAAAGACCGGGCAGAAGCCCGTCGAGCCCGCCGCCGCGCGTGACGGCGGCAAGGATCGGCATCACGGTCATTGCCCCCAGCGGCAGGGCATAGCCGAAAGCCCGGATCAGGAGCGGCAAGGCGAGGATGGCGAGGGCCACCAGCAGCTGCCGCGCAAGCGCCCGGTCGCTGATGAACAGCCCGAGCGGGCGCAATGTCGGATTGAACCGGTCGTGAAGCTTAAGGAAATGCCCGGCGGCACCGCCCCGCGTTAACAGATCGAGCATCGACGCGTGAAAAAGCGGGGAAAGCCAAAGCGCCAGCCCGCACAGCAAAGCGCTGCGAGCCCGCGCAAGGCGTCATATCGGGAGATTTCGCGTGGCATGGGCGGCAATCTGGCACATCGCCAAAAGCGGCGCGGTAAATTTTCTTAGGAACGGATGAAACTCTTTGTGTCCGGGCCGCGTTATCGGCGCATGACCCGTATTCTCGCTGTGTTTCTGGGTGTGTTTCCTTCGGCCGTGCTGGCGTTCGAGCCGCTGACGGACGGTAGCGAATTCCGGCGCCTTGTCTTCGGCAATGACCTGACCCGGCTGGGCGTCCGGCTGCAGGTGCGCGCGGACGGGCGGATCACCGGCTCCGGGCTGGGGCAGCCGGTATACGGGGAATGGGAATGGCGAGACGGGTATTTCTGCCGCACGCTGTTCTGGGACGGCGACGATCTGGGCGCGGATTGCCAGCTTGTCCTGCGCGACGGTGACAGGCTGCGTTTCGTCACCGAGCGTGGCGCCGGAATCGGCGCCAGTTTTCGTATCCGCTGACGACACCGCCAAGGGGTGGTGCGTTCACAGCACGCACCCTACAGCCGCTCAGAAATCGATGGCGAGGCCCTTTTTTTCCCAATCGCCGTAGCGCACGGGTTCCGGCCCTTTGCGCCCGCCCAGCTCTTTGGGCATTGGCGTCGCCTCGGCTTCGGCCTTACGGCGGCGTTCATCGGCTTCGGCCAGCGCGCGCTGGGCGGCAGGCGGAAGATCGGCGCGGCGATCAGCTTCGGACATCGGCTTTCCTCGCACAGGGCAACGGGGTAAGGGCTAGGTAGCCCTGCCCCTGTCACTTCGCAACCCCGAGGACCCGATGACGCAACATGCCGATCCCCGCCGGATGGCCGCTACGCTGGTCGCGGGCGTTGTCGAGGGCCAGATGCTGCCCGACGTGTTCCTGCCGCCCGCCGAACCCGCCGCCCGCGCCCGCGCGCAGCGGCTGGCACTGGCCACGCTTCGCAACTTCGCGCGCACGCAGGCCGTGCTGGGGCCGATGCTGCGTCACGAGCCCCCGGCGCCGGTGATGGCCGCGCTTCGGGTGGCCTGTGTCGAGCTTCTGGAAATCGGCGAAGCGCCGCACGGTGTCATCAACGCGACCGTCGAGAGCCTGAAACACGACCGCGCGGCGGTGAAGGCGGCCAGCATGGCGAACGCCGTGCTGCGCAAGGCGGCGGCGTTCGAAGGCTGGGCCGAGCTGCCGGTGCAGCCGCTGCCGGGCTGGCTGAAGCGGCGGTTGAAATCCGTCTATGGTGCCGAATCCGTTGCCGCGATCGAGGCCGCGCATCACCGGGGCGCGCCGCTGGATCTGTCGCTGAAGCCGGGCCGCGCGGCGCCCGAAGGGGCCGAGCCTGTCGGGGCCTCGTGGCGGTTGCCCGCCGGGGTTCAGGTCAGCGCGCTGCCGGGGTTCGAGGCGGGCGATTGGTGGGTGCAGGACGCGGCGGCGGCCCTGCCCGCGCTTCTGCTCGATGCCGGGCCGGGCGAGACGGTGCTCGATCTGTGCGCGGCGCCCGGCGGCAAGACGATGCAGCTGGCCGCGACCGGCGCGCGGGTCACCGCGCTGGATCTGAGCGACGGGCGGCTCAAACGGCTGCGCGACAATCTGGCCCGCACCGGGCTGGCGGCCGAAATCGTCTGCGCCGATGCGCTGGACTGGACGCCGCCCGCCCCGGTCGATGCCGTTCTGCTGGATGCGCCCTGTTCGGCCACCGGCACGATCCGCCGCCATCCCGATCTGCCCTTCGTGCGCAAACCCGGCGATGTCGCGGCGCTGACCGAGTTGCAGGCGCGGCTGATCGACCGCGCGCTGGGCTTTTTGAAACCGGGCGGGCGGCTGATCTACTGCACCTGCTCGCTGCTACCCGACGAGGGCGAGGCGCAGATCGCCGCCGCGTTGAAGCGTCACGCGGATCTTCGGATCGACACGGCAGCGCTGTCCCTGGGCCGGGCGACGGGCGAGGGCGGCTGGCGCACGCGGCCCGACGATCATCCGGACGGCATCGACGGTTTCTACATGGCCCGGCTGTACCGGGCGGGATGACAGCGGCGGGCCGGGGCGCTATGCCCTGAGAGAACGCTCGCAACGGGGATCATGGCATGGAGCAGGGCTGGGCAGCGCGCAAACGCCGGTGGGGCAATCGCCTTGCCCTGCGTGCCATGCGCCGGGCGCCTGCGGCCAAGGGCTTCCATGCGATCCCCGAACCCCGCACCGTGGGCTTTTTTGCCAAGGGGCGGCAGCTTGCGGCGGGGAATTTCCTGCTGCACGGCCATATGGTCGAAACCCTGCAGCCTTGGGACGAAGAGCCGCCCAGTCAGGGATTCGCGGCGGAATTGCATGGCATGGCGTGGCTCGACCATCTTGCCGCTGCCGGTGACCGCGAGGCGCGGCTGGCAGCGCAGGGCTGGGTGTTCGACTGGATCCAGCGCTTCGGCCTCGGGCAGGGACCGGGTTGGCAGCCCGACCTGACCGGGCGTCGCGTGCTGCGCTGGCTCAATCACGCGATGTTCCTGCTGGCCGCGCGTGACGAGGCCGAGCGCGCGCCGTTCTTCGCCGCTTTGGGGCGGCAGACGGCCTATCTGGCGCGGCGCTGGCAATATGCCGATCCCGGTCTGCCACGGTTCGAGGCGCTCACCGGCTTTCTCTACGCGGCCTTCGCGCTGGAGGGGATGGAGCGCCACCGCGCCGATGCGCTGGCCGCGCTTGAACGCGCCTGCCGCGAGGATATCGCCGCCGATGGCGGTTTGGCGAATCGCTGCCCCGAAGACCTGCTGGAAGTCTTCACGCTGCTCAGCTGGGCGATGACCGCGCTGAGCGAGGCCGAGGCCGCGATCCCCGATGCGCTCGATGCCGCGTTGGCGCGGATCGCGCCCTGCCTGCGCACGCTGCGCCATACCGATGGCGGGCTGGCGCGGTTTCATGGCGGCGGACGCGGGATGGAGGGGCGGCTTGAGAATGCCCTTGCCGTCGCGCCGGTTCCGATCGGGCCGAACCGGGCGCGGGCGATGGGCTATGCGCGGCTCGAAGGCGGGCGCTGTTCGGTCATCGTGGACGCGTCCGAGCCCCCGCGCGATGCCGCCGCGACGCGGGCGCATGCGTCGATGCTGGCGTTCGAGCTGACCTCGAACCGGCGCCCGCTGATCGTCAATTCGGGATCGGGCGTGCCGTTCGGGCCGGAATGGGAAAAAGCGGGTCGCGCGACCAATTCGCATTCCACGTTATCGATCGACGGCTGGTCCTCGGCCCGGTTCGGTCGCCCCTCGCGCCCCGAGGAAGGCGGCGCGCCCTTGGTCGAAGGCCCCTCGCTGGTCACCTTGCACCGCACCGACGAGCGCGACGGATCGTCGCTGCTGCTCAGCCATGACGGCTATGTCGCGACCCACGGGCTTACCCATGTGCGCGCGCTGTCGCTGGGCGAGGACGGGCGCGTGCTGCTGGGCGAGGATACGCTGGCCGCGCTTGAACCCGCGCACAAGACGACCTTCGAGGCCGCGCTGGTCAAAACGAAAATGCGTGGAATCTCTTACGCCTTGCGGTTCCATCTGCACCCCGATGTCGATGCCTCGCTCGATCTGGGCGGCAGCGCGATTTCGGCGGCTTTACCTTCGGGCGAGATCTGGGTGTTCCGCTTCGACGGACCGGGACGGCTGTCGCTTGAGCCCTCGGTCTATCTGGAAAAGGGGCGTATGGCCCCGCGTCCGTGCCAGCAGATCGTCGTTCGGGCCGCGATCCTCGACGATAGCAGCCAGATAAACTGGACACTGGCAAAGGCACAGGATACCCCGCTGGCGATCCGTGACATCGGCCGTGACGACGATCTGGCCCTGCCGCGGGACCTGTTTGCTCTCGACTGAGGATAGCTTCCCCCATGACCGATCTCGTCCCCGTCAAACGTGCCCTGCTTTCCGTCTCCGACAAATCCGGGCTGATCGAGCTGGGTCAGGCGCTGGCCGCAAAGGGCGTTGACCTCGTTTCGACCGGCGGCACCGCCAAGGCACTGCGCGAGGCGGGGCTGGCGGTCAGGGACGTCGCCGAGCTGACGGGCTTCCCCGAGATGATGGACGGCCGCGTGAAGACGCTGCACCCGATGGTGCATGGCGGTCTGCTCGCGCTGCGCGACGATGCCGGGCACAAGGCGTCGATGGACGAACACGGTATCCTGCCGATCGATCTGCTGGTGGTGAACCTGTACCCGTTCGAAGCCACCGTCGCGAAGGGCGGCGTTTACGACGATTGCGTCGAGAATATCGACATTGGCGGTCCGGCCATGCTGCGCGCAGCGGCCAAGAACCATGCCTATGTGACGGTCATCACCGACCCCGAAGACTACGCGCCGCTGCTCGATCAGCTGGAACAGGGCGGCACCACCGCGCGCTTCCGGCAGGAATGCGCGGCCAATACCTATGCCCGCACCGCCGCCTATGACGCCGCCGTCAGCGCGTGGTTCGCCAAGACGCTGGGGATTGCAGCCCCCCGTCGCCGCGCTTTTGCCGGGACGCTGGCCCAGACGCTGCGCTATGGCGAGAACCCGCATCAGTCGGCGGCCTTCTACACCGATGGCTCGGGTCGTCAGGGTGTTGCCACCGCCGTGCAGCATCAGGGCAAGGAACTGAGCTACAACAACATCAACGACACCGACGCCGCTTTCGAGCTGGTGGCCGAGTTTGATCCCGCCGACAGCGCCGCCTGCGCCATCATCAAGCACGCCAATCCCTGTGGCGTGGCGCGCGGCAAGACCCTGCTCGAGGCCTACAAGGCCGCGTTCGATTGCGACCGGACCTCGGCCTTCGGGGGGATCGTGGCGCTGAACAAGCCGCTCGACGCCGAAACCGCGCAGGAGATCACCGGCATCTTCACCGAAGTGGTCATCGCGCCCGGCGCCTCGGACGAGGCGAAAGAGATCTTCGCCGCCAAGAAGAACCTGCGCCTGCTGACCACCGACGGGCTGCCCGACGTGCGCGCGGGCGGTCAGACGTTCCGGCAGGTCGCGGGCGGGCTGCTGGTTCAGGACAAGGATTCGGGCTTCATCGGTATGGAGGACCTCAAGGTCGTGACCAAGAAGGCTCCGACGCCTGAACAGATGACCGACCTGCTGTTCGCGTGGAAAGTCGCCAAGCACGTCAAGTCGAACGCCATCGTCTACGTCAAGGACGGCGCCACCGTGGGCGTGGGCGCGGGCCAGATGAGCCGCGTCGATTCGGCCCTGATCGCCGCCAAGAAGGCCGAGCGCATGGCCGAGGCGCTGAACCTGCCCCAGCCGCTGACGATTGGCTCGGCGGTGGCGTCGGACGCGTTCTTCCCCTTCCCCGACGGGCTGATGGAAGCCGCCGCCGCCGGTGCGACTTGCGTGATCCAGCCCGGTGGCTCGATGCGCGACGCCGAGGTCATCGCAGCTGCGGATGAGGCCGGGCTTGCCATGGTCTTTACCGGCATGCGCCATTTCCGGCACTGAGCCCATGCGCACAGCCTTCTGGACCTCGTTCCTCGTTCTGGCCGTCGATCAGGCGCTGAAATGGCTGGTCGTCGTCGGCCTGAACCTGCGCGAGCAGTTGCTGATCGATCTCTGGCCGCCCTACCTGACGCTGACCATGGCGTGGAACCGGGGCGTGAATTTTGGCCTGTTCGCCGATGATTCCGTCTGGCTGCGCTGGTTCCTGATCATCCTGCCGGTGGTGGTGTCGGTCTGGGTCTGGCGCTGGGTGAAAAAGGAAGGCGCGCGGACCGGGCTGCAGATCGCGGCGGGTTTCCTGATCGGCGGCGCGCTGGGCAATGCCATCGACCGGCTGATCTGGGGGGCGGTAGCGGATTTCCTGAACGTCACCTGCTGCGGAATCCGCAACCCATGGGCGTTCAACGTGGCCGATATCGCGATATTTGTCGGCGCCTTCGGGCTTATCCTTGTCTCGGGCGCCAAAACGACCCGTGACGAAGGGTGAGGCTTCGGATAAGAAAGGCCTGAACTTCTGACCTGTCGCAGACAACCGGAACCGCAATGACGTTTCTTCGCATCTCCGCCGTCGCGGCCCTTGCCCTCGCTTCGCTGAGCGCCTGTTCCAATGACGGCGAGGTTCCGCGCCTGATGAACCTGCAGTCGCATCAGGATTCGCCCGACGAATTCTCGATCGTGCCGACGCAGCCGTTGCAGGCGCCGCCCGATTATCAGGCGCTGCCCACGCCCACGCCGGGCGGCGGGAATCTGGTCGATCCCGATCCCCGCGCCGCGGCGGTCGAGGCCTTGGGCGGTCGGGTATCGGCCGAGCGGACCTCGGGCGTGCCGGCTGCCGATGCGGGGCTGGTGCAATATGCCGGGCGCAACGGCCTGTCGGCCGATATTCGCGCCACGCTTGCCGCCGAGGACGAGCAGGTGCGCCGTGGCGGACGGGGCCGGATCCTTGAGCGGGTGTTCAACTCGAACATGTACCGCGCCGCGTACGAGGATCAGATCCTCGATCCGCAGGCCGAATTGCTGCGCTGGCGCGAAGCGGGCGTGCGTACCCCGGCCGCGCCGCCGCCGCCCGAGTGAGATAAGGGTGGCGCGGGGCACTTCGCCTGCGTCACCGTCCGCTCCGACAGCTTCACAAACGCGTACACCCCGTTGCTTAGTCCGGGCCGCCCCGTCATTCTGCGCGGCAACTGAGACGGAGCGTGTTTTATGGTCGTTGCCAAGCGTCTGATCCTTGCCGCGTTGGCCTGGGCGGTGACCGCCCTTGCCGCTGCAGCAGAAGACCCGCAGCTTTTCACATTGGATAACGGCATGCAGGTCGTGGTGATCGAAGATCACCGCGCGCCGGTGGTCGTGCATATGGTCTGGTATCGCGTCGGCGGGGCCGACGATCCGGCCGGTCAGTCGGGCATCGCGCATTACCTCGAACACCTGATGTTCAAGGCGACCGACAATCTGGAAGAAGGCGAATTCGACCGGGTGGTGCAGGCCAATGGCGGCACCCACAACGCCTTCACCAGCTGGGATTACACCGCCTATCACCAGCGCGTCGCTGCCGACCGGCTGGCGCTGATGATGGAGATGGAGGCCGACCGCATGGTGAACCTGCGGCTGGACCGCTCCGACTGGCTGCCCGAGCGTGACGTGATCCTGCGCGAACGCGGCCAGACGCTGGAATCCAGCCCCGACCGCCAGTTCGGCGAGCAGCTGCGCGCGGCGCTGTACCAGAACCATCCCTATGGCCGTCCGATCATCGGCTGGCGCCACGAGATGGAGCAGCTTACCGGCGAGATCGCCACCGATTTCTACCGCGTGCATTACTCGCCCAACAACGCGATCCTCGTCGTTGCCGGCGATGTCGAGGCCGAGGACGTTCTGGAACTGGCGCGCGAATATTACGGGCCCATCCCCGCGGTCGAGGATCTGCCCGAGCGGCACCGCCCGCAGGAACCGCCGCAACTGGCCGAACGCCGGGTCATCATGGAGGACGCCCGCGTCGCACAGCCCTATGTGCACCGGCTCTACCTGACTCCGACGCGCACGCCCGACGATCAGCGACAGGCGGCGGCGTATCAGGTGCTTGCGGCCCTGCTGGGCGGCAGTGCGCAGACCTCGATCCTTGAGCGGCGGCTGACCTATGACGAGGGCATCGCGATCAGCGCCTGGGCCGGGTATTCGGGCTCGGGGCTCGATAGCGGGACCTTCACGCTGGGCATCATGCCCGTGGATGGCGTCTCGCTCGACGATGCCGAGGCCGCGCTGGACCGTGTGCTGGCGAACTTCCTTGAGGAAGGCGTCGATATGGAGCAGCTCGAACGCGTGCGGATGCAGATCCGGGCCGAGGCGATCTATCAGCTCGACGACACGCAGGCGCGCGCGCAAAGCCTTGGCGCCGATCTGGCGCTGGGTTTCACCGTCGAACAAAGCGAGGAATGGCTCGACCTGCTCGAACAGGTCACGCCCGAGGAAATCATGGCCGCCGCGCGGCGGCTCGACCGGCATGCGTCGGTCACCGGCTGGCTGAGGGGAGTCGAAGAGTGATACGTTTTCTGTCCGCCATCGCGCTGACGCTGGGTCTGGCAATGCCGGCCGGCGCCATCGACCTGCAGGAAGTCACCTCGTCCGAAGGCCATACCGCGTGGCTGGTCGAAGAGCATTCGATCCCCTTCGTTTCGATCGAGATCATCTTCACCGGCGGCGCGTCGCTGGACCCCGCCGGTCGCGCCGGTGCGGTGTCGCTGATGACCTCGCTGTTGTCCGAGGGCGCGGGCGATTACGACGCGCAGGGTTATGCTGCCGCGCTCGAGGCGACCGCCGGGAATGTCAGCTTTGAAGCCGGGCGTGATTCGGTGTCGCTGACGATCAAGGCGCTCAGCGAGAACCGCGACGACGTGATCGATCTGGCGATGCTGGCGCTGACCGAACCGCAATTCGGGCAGATGAGCCTCGACCGCGTCCGTGCGCAGACCATCGCCGCGCTTGAACGCGCGGCGCAAAACCCCAACACCATCGCCCAGCAGACCTATGCGCGGCTGGGCTATGCCGGGCATCCCTATGCGACGCCCACGGACGGGACGCCCGCGACCGTGGGGTCCTTTACGCTCGACGACATCCTCGACGCCCATCGCGCGGCGTTCACCTCGGACCGGGTCTATGTCGGCGCTGCCGGTGACATCACCCCCGCCGAGCTGAGCGCGATTGTCGACCGCGTCCTGAGCGCGCTGCCCGAGGCCGATCGCCCGCTGCCCGAATATCGCGCTTTCGATGCTGGACCCGGCGTGACCGTGGTGCCGTTCCCCGGCCCGCAATCGGTGATCCAGTTCGGCGTGCCCGGCATTCCCGCCGATGACGACGATTTCATGGAAGCCTATCTGCTCAACGAGATCTTCGGCGGTGGCGGTTTCACCTCGCGGCTGATGTCCGAGATCCGCGAAGAGCGCGGGCTGACCTATGGCGTTTATACCTCGCTGGCCTCGAACCAGTTCGGCGACAGTTTCGTCGGGCGTATGTCCACCGGCAACGAAAACGCCGCCGCCGCTATCGATCTGGTACGCGAGCAGTTCCAGTGGCTGGCCGATGGCGGCATCACGCAGGCCGATCTGGAGCGGATCCAGACCTATCTGACCGGCGCCTATGCCCTGCGCTTCGACGGCAACGAATCGATCGCGCGGATTCTGGCGTCGATGCAGTTTCAGGGCTTCCCGCTGGATTACATCAACATCCGCAACGACCTTGTCCGCGCAGTGACGCTTGAGGATATCCAGCGCGTGGCACAGCGTCTGGCGCATCCCGACCAGCTTCATTTCGTGGTCGTGGGGCAGCCCGTGGGGCTTGAGCAGGACGCCGCCGCACCCGCCGAATAACGCGGAAACGCCGCCACGGCGGCGCTTTTCCGGGGCGGGCGGACATGCTATGCCTAGTAGCATGCATGCAGCCCGCCCCAATATAAGCCAAACCCTTCCGATTATTCGTCAACTTGACGACAGCGCCGCGAATCGCATCGCGGCGGGCGAGGTGGTCGAACGTCCGGCCTCGGCGGTGAAGGAACTGGTGGAAAACGCGCTTGATGCGGGCGCGTCGCGGGTCCGGGTCGATTACTCGGCCGGGGGCAAGACGCTGATCCGGGTCACCGATGACGGGCACGGCATGACGCCCGAGGACTTGCCGCTGGCTTTGAGCCGTCACGCGACCTCGAAGATCGATGGCAGCGACCTTCTGAACATCCACACCTTCGGTTTCCGCGGCGAGGCGCTTCCGTCGCTCGGCGCGGTCGGGCGGCTGAAGATCGCAAGCCGGGCCGAGGGCCATGACGGCGCCGAGATCACGGTGAATGGCGGCGCCATCGGGGCGGTGCGTCCCTCGGCGCTGAACCGGGGCACGCAGGTCGAATTGCGCGATCTGTTCTTCGCCACGCCCGCGCGGCTGAAGTTCCTGCGCACCGACCGCGCCGAATCGCAGGCCATCGCCGAGGTGATGCGCAAGCTCGCCATGGCCGAGCCGTTCGTGGGCTTCACGCTGTACGACGTGGATGGCGGGCGCGAGATCCTGCGCGTCGATGCCGAGCAGGGCGAGTTGTTCGACGCGCTGGGCGCGCGGCTGACGCGGCTGATGGGGCGCGAATTCACCGAGAACGCGCTGAGGATCGATACCGAGCGCGACGGCGTGCGCCTGTCGGGTTTTGCCGCCTTGCCGACCTTTTCGCGCGGCTCGACCGTGGCGCAGCACCTGTTCGTCAACGGACGCCCGGTGCGCGACAAGCTGCTGATCGGGGCCTTGCGCGCGGCCTATATGGACGTGCTGTCGCGCGACCGGCACCCGGCGGCGGTGCTGTTCATCGATTGCGATCCCCATCATGTCGACGTTAATGTCCACCCGGCCAAGGCCGAGGTGCGGTTTCGCGATTCCGGCATCGTGCGCGGGCTGGTCGTCAGCGGGCTGCGTCATGCGCTGGCGGCGGCCGGGCATCGCGCCTCGGGCACCGTGGCGACCGAGACGCTGGGCGCCTTCCGCCCAGAAAGCGCCGGGGGCAACCCGGCGCCGCGCATCTACCAGATGGATTTCGCCAGCCGCCCTTCGACGGGCGCGCTGCGCGACAGCTATGCCGCGCAGGCCCCGGTCGCCCCTTATCCGACGGATCCGCTTCTGGGCGAGGCCCCAGCGCCCTGGCAGCCCGCTGCCGCGCCGGGCTGGGATATCGACGGCGCCACTTCGGCCCGGATCGAACCCGAGCAGGGGCCGACCGATACGCCGCTCGGGGCCGCGCGGGCCCAGTTGCACGAGAATTACATCATCGCCCAGACCCGCGACGGGCTGGTGATCGTCGATCAGCACGCGGCGCATGAGCGGCTGGTCTATGAGCGGCTGAAGGCCCAGAAAGACGCCCATGGCGTCAAAGCGCAGGCGCTCTTGATCCCCGAGATCGTGTCGCTGTCGCCGTCTGACGCGCAGCGGCTTCTCGACCACGCCGAGACCTTGGCAACGCTGGGGCTGGTGCTGGAACCCTTTGGCGGTGACGCCATCGCCGTGCGCGAAACGCCCGCCGCCTTGGGCAATTGCGATGCGCGCGGGCTGGTGCTGGATATCCTTGATGAACTGGCCGATCTGGGCCAGTCGCAGGCGCTAGGTGCGCGGATCGACGCGGTGCTGTCGCGCATGGCCTGCCATGGCTCGATCCGCTCGGGCCGGCAGATGCGCGCCGAAGAGATGAACGCGCTTCTGCGCGAGATGGAGGCGACGCCGCTCTCGGGCCAGTGCAACCATGGGCGGCCCACCTATGTCGAGCTGAAGCTCTCCGACATCGAGAAGCTGTTCGGTCGCCGATGATTCTGAACCTGTCCGACCCTCTGGTGCTGGGCGCGCTTGCCGCCGGGGTGATCGCGCTTTTGCTGCTGATCGTGCTGTTCGCCACGCTGAAAGCCGCCCGCGTCGCCGCCCCGCTGCAATGGCAGATGAGCCAGCTGGGCCAGCGGGTGCAGGCGCTGTCGGACGGTCAGCAGCATCTGGCGGGCGGTCTGCACCATGTCTCGGATGCGCAGGCCAAGGCGCAGGCGCAGATGGTGCAGCTGATGGAGCAGCGGCTGGCCGATGTGGCCGACCTGATGGGCGACGCTCTGGAAGGCTCGTCGGTGCGCACGGCGCGCAGCCTTGGCGATCTGCATGCGCGGCTCGAGGCCATCGACAAGGCACAGGCGAATATCGAGAAGCTGTCGGGCGATGTGCTGTCGCTGCAGGATATCCTGTCCAACAAGCAGACCCGCGGCGCCTTTGGCGAGATCCAGCTGCACGACATCGTCGTGCGCGCGCTGCCTTCGGACGCGTTCACGATGCAGGCGACGCTGTCGAACGGCAAGCGCGCGGATTGTCTTGTACACCTGCCCAAGCCGCCCGGCCCGATCGCCATCGACGCGAAATTCCCGCTCGAACCCTACGAGGCCCTGCGCGCCGCCACGAATGATGGGGAAAAGGCCGAGGCGCAACGCCAGATGCGCGCGGCGATCCGCCACCACATGCGCGCGATTGCCGAGAAATACATCCTCGACGGCGAAACCGCCGAGGGCGCGCTGATGTTCCTGCCCTCGGAGGCGGTCTATGCCGAGCTGCACGCGAATTTCCCCGATCTTGTGCGCGAGGGTTTCGCGCTGAAGGTCTGGATCGTGTCGCCCACCACCTGCATGGCCACGCTGAACACGATGCGCGCGGTGCTGAAAGACGCCCGGATGCGCGAACAGGCGGGCGCGATCCGGGGGGAATTGTCGGCTTTGTGCGCCGATATCGACCGGCTGGGGACGCGGGTGGAAAATCTCGACCGGCATTTCGGACAGGCGGCGCGGGACGTGGCCGAGATCCGGATTTCTGCCGAGAAGGCGGGGCGGCGCGCCAAGCGGCTCGACAATTTCGACTTCGAGGAGTTGGCGGTGGAGCCGTCTGCCGACCCTTCTGTCGACCCGGCGCCGGTTCTGCGCGGCTAGCGGGGAAGGGGGCTGTCTGCCCCCTCTTTGCCTGACGGCAAATTCACCCCCGAGGATATTTCCGGATTAAAGATGCGCGCGGTCAGGCGTGGATGAACTCGGTGATGGCCCGGGCCGTGGCGTCGGAGGCTTCGAGGATCGGCGCATGGCCGCAATCGGCGAGAGTCCGGTTCCGGCCATCTGGGGCGGTGCGGGCGAGCCAGTCGCCGGTGGCTTGGGTGTAGACGCGGCTCTTCGCGCCGTGCAGGGCGAGCAGCGGCACGGGCAGCCGGACGACGGCGCCGCGCAGGTCGGTCTGCGTGAGCGAGGTCCAGAACCGCGCCATCGTGGCAGGATTCCGGGCGCGGATACGCGCTTCGGCCTGAGCGGCGGACATGGCGGCGCAGCCCTGCGGCCGGGCGAACATCGTCTGGGCGACGGCGCGCGCGGCGCGCGGCCAGTCCTGTTCGAACCGGGTGGCGGCGCGGGCGGCCTTGGGTTCGGACTGGTTGCGCATCGGGAAATCCCAGCCGGGCGCGGGCAGGGGGCGCGGCGACATATCGACCGAAACCATCCGCGCGATCCCGGTGCCGCCCTGTTCAAGGTATTGCCAGCCGATCAGCGCGCCCAGCGACCAGCCCACCAGCGTGGCGTCGTGCAGCCCGTTCGCGGCGATCAGGGCGCCGAGCTGCGCGGCACCGCCTTCGACGGTCGCGGGATAGGCGGTGCTTGCGCCGTGGCCGGGCAGGTCGGGGGCAAAGCAGGGCGCGGCAAGATGGCGGGCGAGGGGAGCCCAGATGTCGCCGCTCATCGTCCAGCCATGCAGCAGGATCACCGGGGCGCCGGTCCGCTCCGTGCCCCAGCGGTGCAGCGCTATGGTCACCGGGTGCCCCGGAGCCTGCCGACGATGCCGGTGGGGAAGAAATAGACCGACAGGATGAACAACACGCCCAGCCACAGAAGCCAGCGGTCGGGGCTGAGAAGCTCGGGCAGGACGGGCAGGGATGCGGTGGCTTCGGACAGGCCGCCCATCAGTTCCTTGAGGTAATTCTGCGCCAGCACGAAGATCGCCGTGCCGACCACCGCGCCGTACATCGTGCCCATGCCGCCGATCACCACCATCAGCAGGATGTCGAGCATAATCTCCATTCCCAGCGTGGTCGCGGGGCCGACATAGCGCAGCCAGATGGCGAAGAGCGAACCGGCAAGCGCCGCGACCATCGCGCTCAGGCAGGTGGCCAGCGCGCGGTAATAGACCACGCGGTAGCCGATCGCCTCGGCGCGGAAGGCGTTTTCGCGGATCGATTGCAGGACGCGCCCGAAGGGTGAGTTCACGATCCGCAGCATCACGAGGAACAGAAACAGGCTGCCGCCGAAGACGAGGTAATAGTTCAGCGTCTTGCCGGTGATGCGGGTGCCGAACACCTCGCCCAGCCGGTTGGCGGGGGTGAGTTCGCGCGGTATGCGGATATTCATCCCGTCCTCGCCGCCGGTGAAGCCCGACAGCTGGCTGACCAGCACCGCCACGGCCGAGGCGATCGCGAGCGTGATCATGGCGAAGAAGATCGCCCGCACCCTGAGCGACAGTAGCGCGATAAGCAGCGCGATCACGCCCGACACGGCCAGCCCGATCAGCGCGCCCAGTGCCAGCGCGCCATAGCCGGTGCCGAGCCGGTCGATGGTGATGGCGACGCCATAGGCGCCGATGCCGAAGAACATCGTATGCGCGAAGCTGACGATGCCGCCATAGCCCAGTAGCAGGTCGTAGCTGGCCACCAGCACGATGAAGATGCAGATCCGCGCGGCGGTTTCCAGCGACCGCGAGCCGGGAAACAGGAAGGGGGCGAAGGCCAGCGCGATCACGATCACGGCCAGCAGGACCGAGAGCACGATGCTTTTCGGGGTATCGCCGGAAAGGAGACGGTTCATGTCAGTCTGTCCTGCTCATTTCGCCTTGATGACGGGGACCATCCCCATGGGACGCCACATCAGGATCGCCACCATCAGCGCGATATTCGAGATCAGCGCCAGCTTGGGCTCGAGGAAGGCGGCATAATTCTGCACCAGCCCCACGGTCAGCGCGCCGATGAAACAGCCCTCGACCGAGCCCAGCCCGCCGATGATCACCACGATGAAGACGAGGATCATGATCTCGTTGCCCATATGGGCGGTGATGATCTCCTGATAGAGCGCCCACATGACGCCCCCCAGCCCCGCAAGCGCGGACCCGGCGATGAAGACGCCGACGAAGACGCGGGTGATGTTGTAGCCGAGCGCCTGCACCATTTCGGGGTTTTCGACACCCGCGCGGACGATCAGGCCGATCTTTGTCCGGCGCATCACCGCGCGGAGCGCCAGAAAGACCACAAGCCCCACGCCGACTGCCAGCAGGCGGTATTTTTCGAGCGCGGCGCCGGCGAAAGTGATCGCGCCTTTCAGCGTTTCGGGCCGGGCTATGACGATTTCGTGCCCGCCCCAGATCACGTAGATCAGCTGTTCGGCGACGATCAGCCCGCCCATCGTGACGAGGATCTGTTTCAAGTGGCTGCCATAGACCGGGCGCACGATGACGCGCTCGAAGGCGAGGCCCATCACGCCGGTGACGATCATCGCGGCCAGCACGGCAGCAGCGATGGCCAGCAGGTTCAGCATCAGCGAGGGCGCGCCGGTCATCGTGCCAAGCGCCAGCAGAACCGAAGTGCCGACGAAAGCGCCGAACGAGATGAAGGCGCCGTGGCCGAAATTGATCACGTCCATCAGGCCGAAGACCAGCGTCATGCCCGAGGCGATGACGAAGATCATCATGCCCATAGCCAGCCCCGATACGGTCAGCGTCAGCCAGGACGAGGTGCTGTCGATGGCGAAATAGCCCAGCACGATCAACGCGGGGACCAGCAGCAGCGGCAGCCAGGGTTTCAGCCGGTCCGACAGCGACAGGGTCGCCATCTTCGGGGCGTGGGTCGGGGCGGACTCGCTCATGCGTGCTCCATCTTCAGGCCCATCAGGCGTTCTTGCAGGGCAGTATCGGCTGACAATTCGGCCATCGCGCCGGTCCAGACGATCCGGCCGTCATCCATCACCACGACATGATCGCCAAGCGCGCGGGCGAGCGAGAAATTCTGCTCGACCATCAGGATCGTGGCGCCGCGGTTCTTGAGGTCTTTCAGGGCCTTGGCCAGCGTGGCGACGATGGCGGGGGCCAGCCCCTTGGACGGTTCGTCGATCAGGTACAGCTCGCGGTCCTCGACCACCGCGCGGGCCACCGACAGCATCTGTTTCTGTCCGCCCGACAGCGTGCCCGCGGGCGATTTCCAGAAGGTCCTGAGCGCAGGAAAGGCGCCGAAGATCCACTCAAGCCGTTCGGGGATCGGCTGGCCCGACAGCGCGGCGAGGCGGATATTTTCTTCGACCGAAAGGTCCGAGAAGATGCCCATATCCTCGGGGACGAAACCGATGCCGCGCCGGGCGATCTGCGCCGGAGTCAGCCCGTTGATATGCGCGCCGTCCAGCAGGATCTCGCCCGCATGGGGTTTCCACAGGCCCATGATCGTGCGCAGCGTCGTGGTCTTGCCCGCGCCGTTGCGGCCCAGCAGCATGGTCACGCCACCGCGCGGCACCTCGAAACTGACGCCGTGCAGAATGTGGTATTGGTAAATATCGGTCTTGACGTCTTTCAACTGTAGGATCGGAAGGCTTTCAGGCGCATTTCCGGACGAAAAACCGGTGCCCGCTTTTTCTGAAATTGCGTCAGACATCGGTCAGCTCCTTGCCCAGATATGCCTCCTGCACCACGTCCGAGGCCATTACCTCGGCCGGCGGGCCATCGGCGACGAGTGCGCCGTTGTGCAACACGATGATCCGGTCGGCGAGCGAGCGGATCACGTCCATCTTGTGCTCGACCAGCAGCACGGTGGCCTGCGGGTCGGATTTGATCATCGCAATCAGGTCGAGGATCACCGGCGCTTCTTCGAGCGACATGCCGGCGGTCGGCTCGTCGAACATGAAAACCTTGGGCTTCAGGGCGATCATTGCCGCGACTTCCAGCTTGCGCTGGTCGCCATGGCTGAGCGCGCTGACGGTCTGGTCGGCCAGATGAGTCAGCCGGACCTGTTCGAGCACGCGCTCGGCTTCTGCAATCAGATCGCGATGCCCCATCGCCATGGTCCACAGATTGAACCCGCGCCGCTCGCGCGCCTGCACGACGAGGCGCACATTCTCCAGAACCGTCAGGCGCGGAAACAGGTTGGTGAGCTGGAACGCGCGGCCCAGCCCGGCCTCGGTCCGGGCGGCGACCGGCAGGCGGGTCATGTCGCGGCCCATCAGTTCGACGCGGCCCGAGGTGGCGCGGATCTGGCCCGAGATCAGATTGAAATAGGTCGTCTTGCCCGCGCCGTTCGGCCCGACGATGGCGGTCAGCTCGCCCGGCGTGAAGGCGCAGCTCACATGGTCGACGGCGACATGGCCGCCGAAGCGGACGGTCAGATCGCGGGTGACGAGGGAGGGGGAAGGCATGGCGATGTCGCTCCCGGTGGCAGGGGGCGGACCGGGGGGGCCAGCCCCCCGGACCCCCCGGGATATTTATGGAATAAAGATGAAGGCGCGGCGCCCGGCGGGGCGGAGGTCGGCGGGAAGGGAGAAGGCGCTGCGGGGCGCCTTCTCCGTCCGGTCACTGGTTCCGGATCGGGACGTCCATCATGTCGGGCGTGATCTCGCGGACAAGATCGGGGATCGCCCAGTCGACATCATCTTCGACGCGGATGCGGAAGTGATACATGGATTGCATCGCCTGATGATCCTCGGGGCGGAACCACATCTCGCCCTTGGGCGTCTCGAAATGCATGCCTTCCATGGCGGCGATCAGCTCTTCGGTATCGGTCGAGCCGCCGGTCGCGCGCAGGGCTTCCACCACCGCGATGCCCGCTGCCATGCCGCCGGCGGTGAAGAAGTCGGGCGGCGTGCCGTAGCGTTCCATATGCTGTTCGACGAACCACTGGTTCACCGGGTTCTGCGGGATCTCGTAGTAGTAATAGGTCGCGCCTTCCATGCCGGGGAAGTCGCGATAGGCGGCCATCGCGGGCAGGATATTGCCGCCGGTCGCCATCTGGATCCCGAAGCGCGACGGGTCCATCGCCTGAATGCGGCCCATCGGGTTGCCGCCCCCGGCCCAGATCACGAACAGGCGGCGGTCGCCCTCGTGTTCTTGCAGCGCGTTGAAGATGCGCTCGGCGGCGGCGGTGAAATCGGTGGTGTCGGTGGGGACGTATTCTTCGTGTACCAGCTCGGCGGGCGTTCCCGCGAGCGCCTCGCGGAAGGCGGCGACGCCGTCGCGGCCAAAGGCGTAATCCTGCGCCAGCGTGGCGATCACGACGCCTTCCTGACCCAGAGCGATAGCGTTCGAAATGGCGTCCTGGCTGGAATTACGGCCGGTGCGGAAGATGTAGCGGTTCCAGTCCGAGCCGGTGATCGAATCGGCCACGGCGGGCTCGACCAGCAGGATGCGTTCGTATTCCTCGGCGACCGGCAGCATGGCCAGCGCCACACCCGACGAGGTCGGACCCACGGCGATCGCCGCATCGTCGTCGCCAAAGGCCTGGGCCAGCAGCGCGCGGCCCAGATCGGGGCGCAGCTGGCTGTCATATTCGGTCACGACAAGATCGTTGCCGTCGATCTGCATCGTGCCGTCGGTGGCGTATTCGATGCCCATCATCAGGCCGATCTGGCTTTGCTCGGCATAGGCTTCCAGCGCGCCGGTGGAATCGTGGATATGCGCGATGCGGATTTCGTCGGCCATAGCGGGCGCGGTGGCCAGCGCGACGAAGGCCGCGCTCAACAGCAGTTTCATGGAACCCTCCCTGTTTTTAAACATGAACGATGATTCATGTTTCATTTAGAGATGCCCGTCAGGCGTGAGTCTGTCAAGACAACTTTCTTGCGTGGGCGTCCGCATCTGCGATCTATTCGTAGGAAGCGCCCGCCGCCCATCGGCCAAACGCCCCGAGAACTTGACCCGGCCGCCCCGATCCCTATCTCTGGGTCGAGAACAAGGAGCTCTGACATGGATTTCACCACCGCTGCCCGCACGCCCTTCGCGCCGCAACGAGTGATGATGACCCATGCCCGCCACGATTTCGCTGACCTCCCTGTTCTGGACGCTGCCTGACGGCACGCCGCTTTTCTCTGACCTCAATCTTGTCTTCGGGCCGCGCCGCACCGGCATTGTCGGGCGCAACGGCACCGGCAAATCCGCGCTGCTACGGCTGATCGCCGGGGCGCTGACGCCGCAGCAGGGCGAGCGTCGCGTCTCCGGGCGCGTGTCGATGCTGCGTCAGGTCTTTGACCCCGGTGAAACCGTTGCCGATCTGTTCGGCGCGCGTGACGCGCTGGCGGTGCTGGCGCGGGCCGATGCCGGAGAGGCGACGCTTGACGAGCTGTCGCGCGCCGACTGGACGCTGGCCGCACGGATCGATGCCGCGCTGGGACAGGCGGGCGTTGCCTGTACACCGCAGACGCCGTTGGATCATCTCAGCGGCGGGCAGGCGACCCGCGTGGCGCTGGCGGCGGCGATGTTCGACGGGCCCGATTTCCTGTTGCTGGACGAGCCGACGAACAATCTGGATCGCGACGGGCGCGCGGCGGTGGCGCAGATGCTGCGCGACTGGCAGGGCGGCGCGCTGGTCGTCAGCCATGACCGCGAATTGCTCGAGGATATGGACGAGATCGTCGAGCTGACCACTTTGGGGGCGCAGCGCTATGGCGGTGGCTATTCGGATTACGCGGTGCGCAAGGCGGTCGAACTGGACGCCGCGCGGCATGATCTGGCGACGGCGCAGCAGCAGCAGGCCGATATCGCCCGGCAGGCGCAGCAGGCGGCCGAGCGCAAGGCGCGCAGCGACCGCGCGGGGCGGCGGCTCAGGGTGTCGGGCAGTCAGGGCAAGATGTTGATGGACAAGGCTAAGGAGCGCTCGGAGGCCAGCGGCGGCGCCAATGCCCGGCTGCGCGAGGCCCGTGCCGCGCAGGCCGACGCCGCGCTGAGCGACGCCAGCAGCCGGATCGAGGTGGTGGAACCCGTGCGGATGGATCTGCCGCAAAGTGGCTTGGCGCGCGACCGCCGCGTGCTGACACTGACGAGCGTGACGGGCGGGTATGATTCCGATCATCCGGTGATCCGCGATTTCAGCCTTGCCCTTGTCGGGCCCGAGAGGGTGGCGCTGACCGGGCCGAACGGTTCCGGCAAATCCACGCTGCTCGCCCTGATCACCGGCGCCCTGCCGCCGCTTTCGGGCCGGGTCGAACGACACCTGCCGCCGGTTTTGCTGGATCAGGCGATCAGCCTGCTCGATCCGGGCGAGACGCTGGTCGAGGCGTTTCGTCGGCTCAATCCCGGCGCGGATGACCAGAAATGTCGCGCGACGCTGGCGCGGTTTTTGTTCCGGGCGGACGATGCGCTGAAACTCGTCGGCACGCTGAGCGGCGGACAAAGGCTGCGCGCGGCGCTGGCCTGTACGTTGGGCGGACCGACGCCGCCCGGCCTGCTGATCCTCGATGAGCCGACGAACCATCTGGATCTCGATGCGACGCAGGCGCTGGAATCGGCGCTGGCCGGATACGACGGTGCGCTTCTGGTCGTCAGCCACGATGCCCGGTTTCTCGATGCGCTGGGCCTGACACGGCGGATTGCGCTGGATTAGGCTTTGACCTTGAGCGGCGCGCGGCTGCGGTCATTCGCAGCCTCGGTCGCTTTCGAGGCCAGCGCGATGAAGGCGCTGCGCTCGTCCGGGGCCAGACCGCAGAGGATTTCGTCCTGCAGGTCCGACACAACGGGGACGATGCGGGCAAGCAGGGCTGCGCCCGCATCGGTCAGGACCAACCGGCGCGCGCGGCGGTCGTTTTCGTTAACGCTTCGGGTGACAAGCCCCTTGGATTGCAGGCGATCGACCACGCCGCCGATCGTCACGCGGTCATGCGCGATCAGCCCCGCCAGCGTCGCCTGATCGATGCCGGGATTGTCGCTGAGCGCGTCGAGCGCCGCGAATTGTACGGGCGTCAGATCCAGCCCCAGCCCCTGCATTCGGTCCTGGAAGATCGAGACGGCAATCTGGTTGAGCCGCCGGATCAGGTGGCCCGGCATCGCGTGGAAAATCGTCATGGGAAAAGAATATCCGAGACACGGGATTTGACAAGTATGCGTATTGTAAGCATACTACCTTTAACGATGCGAAAGGGAGGCGACTCGCATGGCCCAACTGGGGACGCTGGAGGAATTGCCGCAGGATTACCGCGATGCCATGGCTGAGGCCGGGGTCGCGCCGCTTTGGCCGATGATGCGCAACGTGCTGCCGCATGGACAGCCCAAGCCTCAGACGAGGACGGGTTTCTGGAAATACGACGACGTTCGCCCGTTGCTGTTGCGCGCCGGTGAGCTGACGCCGGTCGAGAAAGCCGAGCGTCGCGTTCTGGTCCTGTCCGATCCGGGCCGGGGCAACGGCGCAATGCAGGCGACCGCGTCGATCTATCTGGGCATGCAGCTTTTGCTGCCCGGCGAAACCGCGCCCGCGCATGTGCACACGCCCTCCGCCACGCGGATCATTGTCGAAGGCAAGGGTGGCTACACCGTTGTCGATGGTGAGAAACTGCCGATGGAAGACGGCGATCTGGTGCTGACGCCGGGCGGCGACTGGCACGATCACGGCCATGAGGGGACCGAACCGGTGGTCTGGCTCGATGCGCTCGACCTGCCGCTGTTCGTCTATCTCGAAGGGTCCTACGCCAAAGAAGGCCCGCTTCAGGCACAGCGCAACCGGCCCGATGCGTCCTTGGTCGAATACCGCTCGGCCGGGCTGGTCCCCAGCCGGTCGCGCAACACCGCCCGCAAATATCCGATGACCCGTTTCCCCTGGGCCCGCACCGAAGAAGCGCTTCGGGAAATCGCGAAATATGGGGATGGCGGCGTGGCCGAGGTCGATTTCATCAATCCGGAAACCGGCATGGACGTGTTGCCGACGATGGGCTTTACGGCGATGATGCTGGCCAAGGGGCAGGCGGATCATCCGCCGATCCGGTCGTGTTCGTCCGCGTTCCATGTCGTGAAAGGCAGCGGGACGTCGGTCATCGACGGAAAGGAAGTCGCCTGGGGTCCGAAGGATACCTTCACCGCGGCGCCCTTTGCCACGATTGACCACGAAGCCGGTGAGGAAGCCTTCCTCATTCGCGTGCACGACCGTCCCCTGCAGGACAAACTGGGTTACTACGAGGAACGCGCCCGATGACAACTCTTTTCCCGACGCCCGACTTCCCGACCATTCCGGTCAAAGGGGAGTCCGCCGGCTATCCCGTCATGCGCATCTTCTGCGTCGGTCGCAACTATGCCGCCCATGCCGCTGAAATGGGGGTCGAGGTGGACCGCGAAGCGCCGTTCTACTTCACCAAGAACCCGCTGCACACGCTGGCCTCGGGGCAGACGATTCCCTATCCGCCGAGCACCGAGAATTACCATTACGAAATGGAACTCGCGCTGGTGATCGGCAAGCCGGTGTTCCGCGCCTCGAAAGACGAAGCGGCGGCGGCGATCTATGCCTATGGCTGCGCGCTGGACATGACGCGTCGCGACCTGCAGCTTGTCGCGCGCTCGAAGCAGCGCCCGTGGGATCTGGGCAAGGATGTCGAGCAATCGGCGGTCTTTGCCGAACTGACCAAGGCCGAGGATTTCGGCGCCGTGGACGAGCAGGCGATCCATCTGGAAGTGAACGGCGAGAGCAAGCAATCGTCGACGCTGAACCTGCTGATCCATAGCTGTGTCGACGTGGTGGCGGATCTGTCGAAATTCTACCATCTGCAGCCCGGCGACGTGATCATGACCGGCACGCCCGAAGGTGTCGGCGCGGTGGTGGCCGGCGATCGCATCACGGGCGGTATCGACGGTCTCGCGCCGATCGAACTGACGATTGGTGCGCCGGAATGATGCGCTTTCACGGTTATTTCCGGTCCTCAAGCAGCTATCGCTGCCGGATTGCCTTTAACCTCAAGGGGATCGAGACGGAATTTGTCTCGGTCCACCTGACGAAGGATGGCGGTCAACAGAAGTCCGACGCTTACAAGGCGCTGAACCCACAGGGGCTGGTGCCGACGCTGGAAGTGGACGACCTGGTTCTGACGCAAAGCCCGGCGATTCTGGAATGGCTGGACGAGACCCATCCCGAACCCCGGCTTTTGCCGCAGGATCCGGCCGAACGGGTGGCGGTGCGCGCTTTCTGCGCGGTGATCGCCTGCGAGATCCATCCGCTGCAGAACCTGCGCACGCTGCAATACCTTGAGCAGAATTACGGCCAGCAGCTTGCGGGCAAAGAAGCGTGGTGCCAGCGCTGGATCGGCGACGGGCTTTCGACCTGCGAAGCGTTGCTCGCCAAGCGGCCGAAAACCCGCTTTGCCTTTGGCGACGAGCCGGGGATGGCCGAGGTCTATCTGGTGCCGCAGATGTTCTCGGCCAAGCGGTTCAAGGTCGATCTGTCGGCCATGCCGCGCCTTTGCGAGATTCATGCGGCCTGCGAAGAGATGGCTGCCTTCGCGCAGGCCCATCCGTCGGTACAACCGGACGCGTCCTGAGGGGCGCGTTCTTCAATTTAGGTGGCGAATGAGTGGTCGCCGCAACGGTTGTGGTGGCAAAGAGTGACCGAACGGTCGATAAATTTTACTTGCGGAAATAGTGCCCGCGTGGAACCTTGCGACCGCAACGAAAAGTTGGTGTGGGCTGTGACGAAATAATGTTAGCAATATAATGCGACATGTGCCATCACTTGCAACATAATGCCAGCTTTGTGTTTTTTTGGGAGGAGCAACACAATGAACAATCGGAAATCGGCTTTGGGACTCTTGGGTGCGGCGGCGGCTCTGGCTTTGACCGCCGGGACCGCCTCGGCGCAGGAATATACCCTGCGCATGCACCAGTTCCTGCCGCCGCAGGCGAATGTGCCGCGTGACGTCCTCGACGTCTGGGCGGACAATGTCGAAGAAGCGTCGGGCGGTCGCATCGAGATCGAACGCTACGCCTCGATGGCGCTGGGCGGCACCCCGCCCGAGCTGATGGACCAGGCCATGGACGGCGTCGCCGACATCATCTGGACCGTCAACGGCTACACCCCCGGTCGCTTCCCGCGCACCGAAGTGTTCGAACTGCCGTTCTTTGTCGAAGATGCGCGCGCCGCGTCGTCGGCCCTGTGGCAGATGTATGACGAACATATGCGCGACGATTTCGCGGGCGTTCACATGCTGGGCATGTGGGTCCACGGCCCCGGCATGTTCCACACCAACACCCCGGTTCAGCATCCCTCGGATCTGCAGGGCATGAAGATCCGCGGCGGTTCGCGCGGCGTGAACGACCTGCTGGCGCTGGTCGGGGCCGAGGCTGTCGGCCTGCCGGTCTCGGGCGTGCCCGAAGCGCTGTCGCGCGGCGTCATCGACGGCACCACGATTCCGTGGGAAGTCACCACCGCGCTGCGTGTGTCCGAACTGGTCGACAACCACACCGAGTTCGAGGGCCCGGCGCTGTACGTGCTGACCTTCTCGTTCGCGATGAACCAGGACGTCTACGATTCGCTGCCCGAGGACCTGCAGCAGGTCATCGACGACAATTCGGGTCTCGAATTCTCGATCTTCGCGGGCGGCGTTCAGTCGGATGCCGATGGCCCGGCGCGCCAGATCGCGGTCGATCGCGGCAACAACATCGTCACCGTCTCGGAAGAGGACGCGCAGGAATGGCGCGAGGTGGTCGAGCCGCTTTATGCCAACTGGGTTGCCGACATGGAAAGCCAGGGCATTGACGGTCAGGCGCTGATCGATGAAGCCCGCGAATTGATGGCGGAATACGAGGCGTCGCACTGACATCTGTCAGGACGCCCGATTCCTTTCGGGGGCGTGGCCGCAAGCCGCGCCCTCATTTCCCGGATAAACATACTGACATGAGAGAGGATCCCATGTTCACGAAGACCAACGCTCTTAGCCTTCTGGCTACCCTTGCGCTGTCGACCACGGTTGCGGGCAGCGCAATGGCGCAGGAAGTGACCCTGCGCCTGCACCAGTTCCTGCCGCCGCAGGCGAACGTCCCCGCGCTTGTGCTCGACGTCTGGGCCGACCGGATCGAGGAAGAATCCGAAGGCCGGATCGAAATCGAACGCTTCCCGGCCATGGCGCTCGGCGGGACCCCGCCCGAGCTGATGGACCAGGTGCTTGACGGCATCACCGATCTGGCCTGGACGGTGAACGGCTTCACGCCGGGTCGCTTCCCGCGTTCGGAAGTGTTCGAACTGCCGTTCTTCGTGCAGGATGCCCGCGCCGCCTCGGCGGCCTATTGGCAGATGTTCGAAGAGCACATGGCGGACACCGATTATCAGGACGTCCACCTGATCGGCACCTGGGTCCACGGCCCCGGCGTGCTGCACACCAACACCCCGGTCGAGCAGATCTCGGACATGCAGGGCCTGAAACTGCGCACCCCGTCGCGGATGGTCGGTCAGCTGCTGGAGATCCTCGGCGCCGAGCCCATCGGCATGCCGGTCACCGCGATCCCGGAAAGCCTGTCGCGCGGCGTGATCGACGGCGCGGTGATCCCGTGGGAAGTGACCGAGGCGCTGCGCGTCCCCGAACTGGTCGAGAACCACACCGAGTTCGAAAACTCGTATCCCTACACGGTGACCTTCACGCTGGCGATGAACCGCGAAGTGTATGAAGATATGCCCGAGGATCTGCGCGCCATCATCGACGCGAATTCGGGTCTCGAATTCTCGGTCTTCGCCGGTGGCACGCAGGCGGATTCGGATATCCCGGCCCGCCAGCTTGCGGTCGATCGCGGCAACAACATCATCACGATCCCCGAGGCCGATGTCGCCGAGTGGCGCGCAGCCGCGCAGCCGGTCTATGAAGCCTGGATCGCCGATATGGAAAGCCAGGGCATCGATGGTCAGGCGCTGATCGACGAGGCGCGCGAACTGATGGACGCGTACCAGCCGGCCGAGTAACGCCACCTGTCCCGTCCCGCCCGGTGCGTCCGGGCGGGACGCGGCCCCAGACAAGCGCCGGACCAACCGGCCGTTGACGGGAACGGAACGATGTTCACAACCATACACAAGGTCTTCCATGCAGTCGCCTGGCTGATGGCCGTCATCGGCGGCATCGTTCTGGCACTGATGGTTCTGATGATTTGCCTGTCGATCCTTGGTCGCGAGGCATCGGATATCCTGCATTCCGCGTGGATGCAGAGCAACGCGCCCGATCTGGCGCAAAGCCTTCTCGATGCCGGTATCGGCCCGATCTACGGCGATTACGAACTGGTCGTCGCGGGCATGGCGTTTTCGATCTTCTGTTTCCTTGGCTGGTGCCAGCTCACCGCCGGACACGCGACGGTGGATATCTTCACCTCGGGTCTGAGCGACCGCTCGCGTCGCTGGCTTCAGGCGGCGATTGAAATCCTGTTCGCTGCCGCGCTGGTGCTGATCGCGATCCAGCTCTACGACGGCATGAACACCCTCGCGCGGCGCCGGTCGACGACCTTCCTGCTGCAATATCCGCTGTGGTGGAACTATGCGCTGTCGCTCGCCCCTGCCATCGCCACGGCCGTGATCGCCGTCTACATGGCGCTGGTCCGCATTGCCGAAGCCGTTGGCAACCGTACTCTTGTCGTTACCGCCGGAGCAGACCATTGAGCAACCTCGTGATCGGACTTCTGTCCTTCCCTGTCCTGCTGGGCCTGATCTTCGTGCGCGTGCCGATTGGTCTGTCGATGTTCGTCACCGGTTTCGGGGGCTATTTGCTGATCGAGGGCTCGACCCGCGTGCCGCTGGCGCAGCTGAAGAACGCGGCCTATTCGACCTTTGCCAGCGAATCGCTCGCCATCGTGCCGATGTTCCTGCTGATGGGGTATTTCGCCACGATCGGCGGCATGTCCAAGGCGCTGTTCAAGGCGGCCGAGGCCTTTGTCGGCCACCGCAAGGGAGGGGTCGGCATCGCCGCCATCGCCTCGTGCGCGGGGTTCGGCGCGATCTGCGGTTCGTCGCTGGCCACGGCGGCGACGATGGGCCGCGTCGCGCTGCCCGAATTGCGGCGCTTCGGCTATGACGGCGGCATCTCGACCGCGCTTCTGGCTGCGGGCGGCACCCTGGGCATCCTGATCCCGCCCTCGGTCGTGCTGGTGATTTACGCGATCCTTGCGGAACAGAATATCGCCAAGCTGTTTCTGGCCGCCTTCGCGCCGGGTATCCTTGCCGCCATCGGCTATATGATCGCCATCTCGATCTATGTCCGCCTGTACCCCGAGCGCGCGGGCACGGCCGAGCGCGTGCCGATGGCCGAGCGCATGAAGCGGCTCTTCGGCGTGTGGCCCGTGCTTCTGGTCTTTTTCGCCGTGGTCGGCGGCATCTATGGCGGTGTCTTCACGCCCACCGAAGGCGCGGCTGTCGGCGCATTGGGAACCGGTCTGATCGCGCTTGCCAATCGCGGGCTGAACTTCCGCACCCTGCTGGAAAGCTTCACCTCGACGGCGCGCTCGACCGCGATGATCTTCTTCATTGTCTTCGGCGCGGCCTTCTATAACGGCTTTCTGGCCCGCACGCAGGTTCCCAACGCGCTGAGCGAATGGGTGGTCAGCCTTGGCCTTGCGCCGGTCGCGGTGCTGGTGCTGATCCTTGTGATCTACCTGCTGCTGGGCTGCGTCATGGACAGCCTGTCGATGATCCTGTTGACCATCCCGATCTTCTTCCCGATGATCATGGCGCTCGATTTCGGCATGCCGTCCGAGCATGTGGCGATCTGGTTCGGGATCCTTGTGCTGATCGTCGTGGAAACCGGGCTGATCACGCCGCCGGTGGGGATGAACCTGTTCATCATCAACGCGATGGACCGGATGACGCCGATGACCCACACCTACAAGGCGGTGGCGTGGTTCGTGCTGTCGGACCTGATCCGCGTGGGCATCCTGATCGCCTTCCCGGCCATCACGCTGTTCCTCATATCCTGAACACGGCGACATGCAGTCTTGGACGGGGGCCTTCGGGCCCCCGTTTTTCATGGGCCGGACCCTGCGCGGGATTGACCAAGATCGTTATGATCTATAACCAGTACACAGGATAATCTTGGGAGGGGTTTCCATGCAAATCGACGGACAGATCGCCCTTGTCACCGGCGGCGGCAGCGGGCTGGGCGAAGCGACCGCGCGGCTGCTGGCCAGGCGCGGTGCGAAAGTTGCGGTGCTCGATTACGACGGCGCCAAGGCCGATGCGGTCGCGGCCGATATCGGCGGGCTGGGCGTGCAGGCCGATGTCGGCGACGAGGCCGCCGTGGCCGCCGCCTTTGACAAGGTGCAGGACGGGCTGGGCGCGATGCCGAGGGTCGCCGTGAACTGCGCGGGCATCGGTGTCGCCGCGCGGATCGTCGGGCGCGAGGGCAAGATGTCCATCGACCTGTTCGAGCGCGTGATCCGCGTCAACCTGATCGGCAGCTATATCGTGATGTCCTATGCCGTGAAGGGCATGCAGGCGCAGGATCCGCTGGACGGCGGCGAGCGGGGCGTGGTGATCAACACCGCTTCGGCGGCGTGGCAGGACGGGCAGGTGGGTCAGGCGGCCTATTCGGCCTCGAAGGGCGGCATCGCCTCGATGAGCCTGCCGGCCGCACGTGAACTGGCGCGCTCGGGCATCCGGGTGATGGCGATCGCGCCGGGGCTGTTCAACACGCCGATGATGGAAAGCCTGCCCGAGGAAACGACGCGGCAGATCGTAGCCAATATCCCGTTCCCCGACCGGCTGGGCGCGCCCGAGGAATACGGGCTGATGGTCGCGCAGATCGTCGAGAACGCCTATCTCAACGGCACGACGATCCGTCTGGACGGTGCCACGCGCCTGCCGCCGCGCTGAGCGGATGACCGGCCCCGCCGATCCCGTGGGCGTGCCGCTTTCGTCCCCCGACGACGAAGGCGGCACGGGCCCGGATGCGATCCTGCGTAACAATATCGGCTATGACATGAAGCGCGCCTTCAACGCGATTCAGGCCGATGTGAACGCCACGCTGCAGCCTTTCGGGCTGCGGATGCTGACCTATTCGGTGCTGGCGGTGATCCGCGACAATAACGGCCTGCGTCAGTCGCGGCTGGCCGAGATCCTGCTGATCGAACGCCCGAACCTTGTGCTGATCCTTGACGAGCTTGAGGGGCTCGATCTGGTGACGCGGACGCGCGCGCCCGATGACCGGCGCGCCTATGAGTTGACGGTCACGCTGAAGGGGCGGCGCCTGTGCGACCGGGCCTTCAGGGCGGTGGCCGAGCATGACAATCGCATGGCAAGGGGGCTTGGCGCGGAGGAGCGCGCCGCCCTGCACAAGGCCCTGCGTCTGATCGAATCGAACGGGAGGAGCCCGGATGACTCAAGAGACACAAGGCGGGAAATACCGCGCCCATAACGCGCGGCGCGAAGACCTCGCCGATGGCACCATCCTGCTGACCAGCGGCCTGAGCCTTGGCCCGGTTGCGCGCTGCGCGACCGACTGGCTGGTCGACTGGGCCGCCCGGGTGCCCGGGCGCACCTTTGTCGCCGAACGCTCGGGCCCGGGCTGGCGCGAGGTGAGCTACGCGCAGGCGCTCGACATGGTGCGCGCCATCGCCGCCGCGCTGGCCGAACGCGGCCTGAACGCCGAGACGCCGATCCTGATCGTCAGCGGCAACGGCGTGGATCACGCGCTGCTGACGCTGGCCGCGCAATATATCGGCGTGCCGACGGTCCCGGTGGCCGAGCAATATGCGCTGATCGAGGGCGCGCATCCGGTACTCGAGCGCATCGCCGGGATGATCCGTCCGGCGATGGTCTTTGCCGATGACGCCGCCCGCTATGGCAAGGCGCTGTCGCTGCCGGTCTTCGACGGGGTGGAGAAGGTGGTGAGCCAGAGCGCGGGCGACGGCATGACCGATTTCGCCGCGTTGCTGAAAGGGCAGGGCGATGTGAGCGCGCTCAACGCCAAGGTCGGCCCCGATACGGTGGCGAAATATCTTCTGACCTCGGGCTCGACCTCGCATCCCAAGGGGGTGCTGACGACGCAGCGGATGATGACCACGAATCAGGCCCAGCTGAAGGAATGCCTGCCCTTCGTGGCCGAGAAGCCGCTTGTGCTGCTGGACTGGCTGCCGTGGAACCATGTCTTCGGCGGCTCGCATAACTTCAATCTGGTGCTGTCGAATGGCGGCACGCTGTATGTCGACAACGGCAAGCCCACGCCCGCCTTGGCGCATCACACTATCGAGAACCTGCGCATGGTCTCGCCCACCATCGCTTTCAACGTGCCCGTGGGCTTCGGCGTGCTGCGCGATGCGATGAAGAACGACGACGCGCTCAAGCAGCAGTATTTCCGCAATCTCGACATGCTGTTCTATGCCGGGGCCTCTCTGCCGCAGGATATCTGGGCCGATCTGGAAGCCATCGCGCACGAAGTCCGGGGCGACATGCCGCTGTTCAACTCAAGCTGGGGCCTGACCGAAACCGCCCCCGCCGCGCTGATCCAGCACGAATTCACCGATCAGTCGGGCATCATCGGCGTGCCGTTGCCGGGGGTGACCATCAAGCTGGTGCCGGCCGATGACGACAACCGCTTCGAGGTCCGCGTCAAGGGCGACACGATCACGCCGGGCTATCTGCACGATCCCGAAAAGACCGCCGAGGCTTTCGACGACGAAGGGTATTTCATCACCGGCGACGCGATGAAATTCGTCGATCCTGCCGACATGAACAAGGGCATGAAGTTCGACGGCCGCATCGCTGAAGAGTTCAAGCTCAATACCGGTACATGGGTCCGCGCGGCGGGGCTGCGGCTGGAAATTCTGGGCAAGCTCAAGGGGCTGGCCGCCGATGTCGTGCTGACGGGCGCCGACCGGGCCGAGATCGGCGTGATGATCGTGCCGACCGACGCCCTGCGCGCGGGTGCCATGGATCACGACGGGGCGCTGGCGGTCACGCAGGCCGCCGAGATCGCCGAACGGCTCAAACCCGCGCCGAATGAAGGTTCGGCCCATGCCGTGCGCCGAGTGCAGGTGCTGGCCGAGCCGCCCTCGATGGCCGAGGGCGAGATCACGGCGAAGGGCAATCTCAACTTCCGCAAGATCCTGATGACCCGCAAGGCGCTGCTCGACAGGCTTTACGACGATTCCGATCCCGCGACGATCAAGGTTTGAACCATGGCAATCGCCTATATTCCCTATGGCGCCTATTGGTGCTCGCCCTTCGCGCGCTGGCAGGGGGCCTTCGCGCATCTGCATTCGGTGAAGTTCGCGGCCCATGTCACACGCGACGCGATGGCCGCGCGCGGGCTGACGACGGACATGCTGGATTACTGCGCCTATGGCTACACCGTGATCCAGCCCAACATCTTCTACGGCGCGCCGTGGTTCTCGGCCCTGATCGGCGCCGAAAACCTGCCCGGACCGACCGTCAATCAGGCCTGCGCCACGGGACCGCGCCTGATCGCCACGGCGGCGGGCGAGATGGCCTTGGGCAATGCGGGCGTGGCGCTGGTGGCGGCGGGTGACCGGCTGTCGAACGGTGCGCATGTCTATTACCCTGCGCCCGGCGGGCCGGGCGGCACCGGCAGCAGCGAAGACTGGGTGCTCGACAGCTTCAACCATGATCCCTTCGCCAAGAACGCAATGGTCGATACTGCCGAGAATGTCGCCCGGCGCGACGGTATCGACACCGCCGAGCAGGATGAGCTGGTGCTCTATCGTCACGACCAGTACCAGCAGGCGCTGGCGGGTGAGCGGGCGTTCCAGAAGCGCTTCATGGCCGATCTCGACATCCCCGATGCGAGCTTCCGCAAGACCCGGGGCATGGCGGCGGGCGATCAGGGCATCCAGCCGGTCGATGCCGAAAAGATGGCGCGGCTGAAGCCAGTGCGCGAAGGCGGAAGCGTCACCTTTGCCGGGCAGACGCATCCTGCCGATGGCAATGCGGGCATGGTGCTGTGCGCCGATGCCGGTCGCGCGACCGAGCTGGGCAAGGCCGGAGGTCCGCGCATCGCCGTGCTGGCGGTCACTCAGGCGCGCGAGGACAAGGGCTTTATGCCTGCTGCGCCGATCAAGGCAACGCAGCGGGCGCTGGATGCGCTGGGTCTGAGCATCGGCGATATCGACGCGATCAAGGCGCATAACCCCTTTGCCGTGAACGATATCGCCTTCGCGCGGGCTTTCGGGCTGGACTGGCGGATGATGAACAATTTCGGCTCGTCGCTGATCTGGGGGCATCCGCAGGGTCCGACCGGCCTGCGCGGGATCATGGAACTGGTGGAAGAGCTGGAAATGCGCGGCGGGGGAATCGGCCTGTTTCAGGGCTGCGCGGCGGGCGATTCGGCGATGGCGGTGGTGATCCGGGTTTCCTGAGCTCCGCCGCCCGGCTCGGCACGCTGTGACCGCGTGCCGGGTTTTCTTTCGTCCGTCATGACGGTAATCCTGCACGAACCTCTTCCTGCACAGGCTTATCCATGACGCATGACATCGCCCAAGCCCTTCTCGACGCCGCCCGCAAGGCCGGTGCCGATGCCGCCGACGCGATGGTGATCGACGGCACCGCGGTCTCGATCGATGTGCGCGAGGGGCGGCTTGAACAGGCCGAACGCGCCGAAGGGCTGGATCTGGGCCTGCGCGTGCTGATCGGCAAGCGGCAGGCCTGCGTGTCGTCCTCGGACGCCAAGCCCGAGGCGCTGGCCGAAATGGCCGCGCGCGCCGTCGCGATGGCCCGCGAAGCCCCCGAAGACCCCTATATCGGTCTTGCCGACGCCGCGCAGCTTGGCGCACGCCGCGATGCCGAGGGGCTGGAGCTTGTCGATCCCTCGGCCGAGCCCGATCCCGAAGCCCTGCTCGACGATGCCTGCCGCGCCGAGGCTGCCGCGCGTGCGGTCGCGGGTATCAGCCAGATCGATCAGGCCGGCGCCAGCTATGCGCGCCGTACGATCCATCTTGCGGCCTCGAACGGGTTCGAAGGCGGCTATGCCCGGTCGTCGCGCAGCACGTTCTGCGTCGCGATCACCGGCGAAGGCACGGCGATGGAGCGCGACTGGGCCAGCGAAAGCCGCATCTTTCAGGCCGATCTGCCCGATGCCGAGACGATCGGCACCGAAGCGGGGATCCGCGCCAGCGCGCGTTTCGGCAGCCGCAAGCCGCCCTCGGGGCAGTTCCCGGTGCTTTATGACGAGCGGGTCTCGTCGTCGCTGATCGGGCATCTGACCAGCGCGATCAACGGTGTCAGCATCACGCGCGGCAGCAGCTGGCTGATGGACGCGATGGGGCAGGCGGTCCTTCCCGAAGGCTTCGATCTGATCGAGGACCCGCTGCGCGCGCGCATTCCGGGCACCCGCCCGTTCGATGCCGAGGGACTGCAGACCGCGCGCAACCCGCTGATCACCGACGGCGTGCTGCAGCGCTGGGTGCTGGATCTGGCCACTGCGCGCAAGCTGGGGCTTGAAAGCACCGCCAATGCCTCGCGCGGGCCGACCGCGCCGCCCTCGCCCAGCCTGTCGAATCTGGCGCTGACGCCCGGCACGGCCAGCCGCGAAGACCTGATCCGCGATATGGGCACCGGGCTTCTGGTGACCTCGCTGATCGGCTCGACCATCAATCCGACCACCGGGGATTATTCGCGCGGTGCCTCGGGCTTCTGGATCGAGAATGGCGAAATCGCCTATCCGGTCAACGAATGCACCATCGCGGGCAACCTGCGCGACATGCTGATGCGGATGACCCGCGCCAATGACGCGCGGCCGCATCTGTCCACTCTGGTGCCGTCGCTGCTTGTCGAAGGGCTCACGATTGCCGGCGCGTGAGGCGGATCTCGCCGATCTGGCACTTCTGCGCGAGGTCGCGCTCGAAGCGGGGGAGATCGCCCACCGCTATTTCCGCGCGCAGCCCGAGGTCTGGGACAAAGGCGACGGCCAAGGTCCGGTGACCGAGGCCGATCTGGCCGTCAACACACATCTGCACGACCGTCTGCGCAAGGCGCGGCCCGATTACGGCTGGCTGAGCGAGGAAAGCGATCCGCTGGGCGATCTGTCGCGGCTGGAACGGGACACGACCTTTGTCGTCGATCCGATCGACGGCACCCGCGCCTTTATCGACGGCCAGCCCGGTTTCGCCCATGCACTGGCCGTGGTGCGCGCGGGCGTGCCCGTCGCGGCGCTGGTCCATCTGCCCGAGCTGTCGCTGACCTATGGCGCGGCGCAGGGCGCGGGCGCGACGCTGAACGGCGAGCCCATCACCGCCACCACCCGGCGTGATCCCGAAGGCGCGACGATCCTTTGCGCGCGTCCGGCGCTCGACCCCGAGCATTGGCCCGGCGGTCTGCCGCCGGTGAAACGCCAGTTCCGCCCGTCGCTGGCCTGGCGGCTGGCGCTGGTGGGCGAAGGGCGGTTCGATTCGATGCTGACGATCCGCGATGCCTGGGACTGGGACATCGCCGGTGCCGCGCTGATCGCGACCGAGGCGGGTGCAACGGTCACCGACCGCCATGGCCGCGCGCTGACCTTCAACCGGCCCGAAGCCCGCAGCGCGGGCGTTGTCGCCGCCGGTCAGGCGCTGCACGGCATCCTGATCGCCGGTCTCGGGGGCGCAGGAGGCCGGGTCGATGGCGGATAGCGCGGTGACATCGGGGGTCTGGTTCCACGCCAGCGAAGCCGCGTCGTTCGAGCCGCTGTCGGTTCTTGCCGCGCAGACGCTCGAGCACAAGGAATGCGACGGTATCCACCTGACGGGCGGTCCCGGCGCGCCGGGGCCGGGCGACGATCTTCGCAGCATCGACGCGGTGCTTGACCATTTCCCCGCGAGGCTACTGGTTCTGGCCGGGGACCTTCTGCCGATGCCGATCATCGACCGCGCGCGGGCGCGGGGCGTGCGGATGATGCTGGTGGATACGGCCAATCCGATGGTCTCAGGCGGCTGGCGGCTGCTGCGCGGGCCGTTGCGCAGCACGCTCGCGCGGTTCGAGGTGATCCATGCGCGCGACGCGGCCTCGGCGGCGTCGATCGGGCGCGACCTGCGCGGGCGCTCGACGGTTTTGCCGACGGGACGCCCCGCGCGGTTCGGTGCCACGCCGGGCTGCAACATGGCCGAGCTCGATTCGCTGCGCGATACGATCGGCGCACGTCCCGTCTGGCTGGCGCAGGGCCTGCCGCTGTCCGAGCTCGACGGTGCCTTTCTGGCGCAGATCCACGCGCTTCGCCGCGCGCATCGGCTGCTGATGATCGTCATGCCCTGCAGCAACGACGACGAAGCGGCCATCGCGCAGCGCGCGGGCGAGGTGGGCATCACCTGCGCGCGGCGTCTTCTGGATGAAGAGATCGACGAGACGACGCAGGTCTATATCACCGATGCCGAGGACGATCCGGGGCTGTTCCTGCGGCTGGCCTCGGTCACCTATCTGGGCGGAACGCTCAGCAGCGACGCCGCGATCCCGCCCGCTTTGCTGCCCGCCTCGCTGGGATCGGCGCTGGTATTCGGCCCGGAGGGCAAGGGCGAGCAACGTGATCTGCTGGGCAAACTGCGCGCGATTGCAGCCGGGCGGCAGATCCCGGCGATGACCGATCTGGGCCCCGCGATCAGCGCGCTTTTGTCGCCCGATATCGGCGCGGAACAGGCGTTGCGGGCATGGTCGCTTGCCACCGACGGGGCCGAGGCGACCGAACGGCTGGTGGCGTCGATCTGCGAGTGTCTCAAGACAGGGGAGATCACGGCATGAAGGCTCCGGGCTTCTGGTCGAACCCACCCGCGCGGCCCGGCTGGCAGGCGCGGCTGCTGGCGCCGCTGGGCGCGCTCTATGCCTATGCCACGGCCCGGCGCATGACGCAGCCGGGCCATCGCGCCACGGTTCCGGTGATCTGCATCGGCAACCTCAATGCCGGGGGGACAGGCAAGACGCCCACCACGCTGGCGCTGATGCAGAGCCTCGGCGCGCAGGGGAAGAACGTGCATATCGTCTCGCGCGGCTATGGCGGAACGCTGAGCGGGCCCGTTCGGGTCAGCGAGCGCGAGCACAGCGCGGCGCAGACCGGGGACGAGCCTCTCCTGATGGCGGCTTTTGGCCCGGTCTGGGTGGCCAAGGACCGCGCCGCTGGCGTCGCCGCCGCGCAGGCGGCGGGGGCCGAGGTGATCCTGCTCGATGACGGATTTCAGAACCCGTCGGTGGAAAAGACCGCGTCGCTTGTCGTCGTCGATGCGGCGACGGGCTTCGGCAACGGGCGCTGTATCCCGGCGGGGCCGCTGCGCGAGCCCGTCGCGGCGGGGCTGGCCCGCGCCGATGCCGTTCTGGCGATCGGTTCCGATAGCGCGGTCGCGCGGTTTCGCCACGACTGGGCGTCGCAGCTTGCCGGCACGCCCCTATTCAGCGCGACGATCGAACCCCTGCAAACGGGGATGCACTGGACCGGGCTGCGCGTTCTCGCCTTTGCCGGGATCGGACGGCCGGGCAAGTTTTTCGAGACGCTTCGGCAGGTGGGCGCGAATGTCGTGCGCACGCAGGCGCTGAGCGATCACCAGCCGCTGACGCATGCGCTGTTCTTGCGGCTGGAAGCCGAGGCGCGGCGCGAGAAGGCGCAGTTGGTCACGACCGAGAAGGACGCCGTGCGCCTGCCGATGGAGCAGCGGCGCAAGGTGCTGACGCTGCCGGTGCGGTTGCAGATCGCCGACGAGACGGGGCTTGTGGCGGCGCTGAAGTTGTAAGGCCGGGCGTGACACGCCGGCTTTGCGCAGTGGTGCGTGCAAGCACGCACCCTACAGCGGCGCGCGGGCGATCCGCAGCAGCGCGTCACAATCGGCGTGTTCTTCCAGATGGTCGGCCAGCGCCTCGAGCGCGGATTCGACCCCGGCGCCATAGGCATGGCCCTCGGATGCCGCGCCCAGCCCGCGCAGAAAGGCGGCGCGAAAGCTGTCGGCGGTGAACAGGCCGTGCAGATAGCTGCCCATCACCTGACCGTCGGCGCTGATCGCGCCTTCGGGCTGACCGGCCACGCGAAAGAGCGGGCGCGCACGGTCGGCGCCCTCGGTCACGCCGATATGGATCTCGTAGCCCTGCGCGGCCTCGCCCGAGGCGTCGTGCACAGCGTCGGTGAGCGTCACGCGCTTGTCGCCGCGCATGATCGTCTCGACCTCCAGAAGGCCCAGCCCCTCGACACTGCTGGCCGGTCCTTCGATCCCGTCGGGGTCGGAAATCCGGCGGCCCAGCATCTGATAGCCGCCGCATAGCCCCAGCACCCGCGCGCCCCGGCGCAGGGCGGCGCGGATGTCGATATCCCAGCCCTGCGCGCGCAGATGGGCCAGATCGGCGATGGTGGATTTCGAGCCGGGGATCAGGATCAGATCGGCCTCGACCGGCAGGGGATGGCCCGGTGCGATGACCTCGACCGAGACGCCGGGCTCGGCCATCAGCGGGTCGAGATCGTCGAAATTGGCGATCCGGTTGAGTTGCGGCACGACGATGCGGAACGCGCCCGCACCTCCCTTGCGGCGCAGGTCGGCGGCATCCTCGGCGGGCAGGCGGTGGGCTTGGGTGAACCATGGCAGCACGCCCAGCCCGGTCCAGCCGGTGCGCGCGGCGATCAGGTCGTAGCCATCGTCGAAAAGCCGGGGATCGCCGCGAAACTTGTTGATCAGGAAGCCCTTGATCAGCGCGTTGTCTTCGGGATCGAGCACCGCCTGCGTGCCGACGATCTGTGCGATCACCCCGCCCCGGTCGATATCGCCTGCCAGCACCACGGGCACCCGCGCGGCCTGCGCGAAGCCCATATTGGCGATGTCGCCCGCACGCAGATTGACCTCGGCGGGCGAACCCGCGCCTTCGACGATCACCAGATCGGCCTCAGCTTTCAGGCGCGCGAAACTGTCGAGCACGGCGCCCATGAGCTGCGGCTTCAGCGCGGCGTAATCGCGGGCCTTGGCGGTGGTCAGGCGCTTGCCCTGCACCACGACCTGCGCGCCGGTCTCGGATTCGGGTTTCAGCAGGATCGGGTTCATATGCACCGATGGCGGGACCCCGCAGGCCATCGCCTGAAGCGCCTGCGCGCGGCCGATCTCGGCGCCATCGGGGGTCACGGCGGCGTTGTTGGACATGTTCTGCGGCTTGAACGGGCGCACGGTCAGGCCACGCCGCGCAAAGACCCGGCAGAAGCCCGCGACGAGCAGCGACTTGCCGACATTCGAGCCCGCGCCCTGGATCATCACTGTTGCGGTCATCGCGTCACCCCGGTGGTTTTGCGGTGGTTTTGCCCGTGTTAGCCGGGCCAAAGAAGGGGGGCTAGCCCCCCTCGGCGCCTGCGCGCCTCACCCCCCCAGGATATTCGCGGAACAAAGATGGGTCAGGTGACGCGCAGGGTCAGCGGCGGCAGGTTGATCCCGTCGATCCGGGTCGTCCATGTCTCGCCGCCCGCGACAGGCAGCGCGTCGGTCAGGGTTCCGGTCGAGACGATCCAGCCCGGCGCCAGCCGGTCGTCGCCAAGCTGGGCGACGAGGTAGCGCAGGGCGGCGAGCGGGCCGGTGCCCAGCACGTTCGCGCCCCGCCCTTGTGCCACTACTTGGTCGTCACGGATCAGCCGGATGTTGATCTGCGCGAGCGCGGCCAGAACGTCGGGGGTGGCCGGGACGAAGTCGCCGGTGACCAGCGCGCCGTGCAGGGCGCCCGCCGCGACGGTATCGGCGGCGCGAAAGCGCCAGCCGGGAAAGGGGCTGTCGACGATCTCGAACCCGCGCGCGACCCCGTCCACGCAGGCGGCGAGCTGGCTGTCGTCCATGTCGGGCGCGGGCGCGGCCGAAAGGCGCAGGACGATCTCGGGCTCGATCCGGGGTTCGACGAAGTCCGCGGCGGCGATGGGCCCCTGCCGCCAAGTCGTGTCGAAAACCGGGCCATGGATCGGTGCATGGACGTTATAGGCGTCCCAGATCGTGGTATTGGTGAAGCCCGTTTTCATACCGACCACCCGAGCGCCCCGGCGCAGGCGGGTTTTCGTCAGCTCGGCCTGTGCGGCATAGGCGCGGGGCAGGTCGAAATCCGGGTCGCTGTCGGTGATGGGGGCCATCGGCTGGCGATGGTCGAGCGCGTGCAGGATGGCGTCGGCGATGGTGATCATGCGCGACGCTCGCCCATTCGCAGGGCCATGTCCAGCATCCGGCACGAGAAGCCCCATTCATTGTCGTACCAGCCGAAGACTCGGATCAGCCCGACGCCGGTGACGCGGGTTTCGGGCAGGGCCATGACGATGGATTCGGGCCGCGCGCGCAGATCCGAGGACACGAGGGGTTTCTCGACCCAGCCCAGCACGCCGCCCGCATGACGCAGGACCTCGTTCACCGCCTCGACGCCCACGCGGCGCTCGGGGACGATGCACAGATCGACCGCCGAGACGCTGGCGGTGGGGACGCGGACCGCCGCGCATTCGATCACGCCTGCCAGTTCGGGCAGAACCCGGTCCAGCAGCCGGCCCGCGCTGGTCGTGGTGGGGACCATGGACAGCGCGGCGGCGCGGTTGCGCGCCATGTCGGAGGACCGGGGCGCGTCGATCGTCGGTTGCGAGCCGGTATAGCAATGGATGGTGGTCATCCAGCCCGCCTCGATCCCGAAGGCTTCGTTGAGCACGCGCGCCAGCGGAGCGAGCGCGTTGGTGGTGCAGGAGGCATTCGAGACGACACGCATCCCGGGCGTCAGAAGCCCGTCATTGGCCCCCAGAACCAGCGTCGCATCCGCGCTGTCCGAGGGCCCCGAGATCAGCACCCTTTGCGCCCCCGCCGCAAGGCCCCGCTCGGCGAAATCGCGGTTGTCGGCCTTGCCGGTGCATTCGAGCACGAGGTCGATCCCCGACAGGTCCAGCGTCGAGATGTCGGTCTGCTGCGTCAGCGCAAGGCGATGGCCCTGCACGTTCAGCGCGCCATCTTGCAGCTCGACCCCACTCAGCGGGCCGAAAACGCTGTCGAATTCCAGCAGATAGGCGCAGGTTTCCGGCGGGGCGATATCGTTGATCGCCACGATCTCGAGCCCGGGCCAGCGCCCCGAGAGCCAGGCGCGCAGCACTGTGCGGCCGATGCGTCCGAAACCGTTGATCATCACGCGCATGAAAGCCCCCTGCGACATTGAGCCCTTTGGCACCGGGTCCGGTGATCGTCTGACCCCGTGCTAGGCCTCTTTTGATCAAATCTCAACCGCTCGCGGGGGGCTGCGGGATTTCACCTGCAAAACGGTGCTGTCAGAAAAGCCGACCAAAAGAATCGGGATTGACTCGCCTGAGTGATTTTGTCAGGAAATGAAGGCATGGAACAGGAGCCCGATATGTCGCTTTATTCACAGCCCGATTTCACCCGCTCGACCCCGGTTGCCCGCAACGATCTGCCGCTGCATTCGGCCCGCGCGCTGACGCAAGGCGGCACGCAGGCGCAGATCGAACTGGATGGCAAGGTCTATGATCTGCGCATCACCCGCGCGGGCAAGCTGATCCTGACCAAGTAAGGTCAGAGCTTCACCCAGCGCTGCCCGAGCCTGGCCATCAGCACGGCCAGAATGATCCGGGCGAGGTGGTGCAGGGTGACGTAGACGGCGCTGACCTGCAGCGACAGGGCGACAAGGGCCATCTCGGTGACCCCGCCCGGCGCGAAAGCCAGGATCACCGCCGAGATCGGTTCATCGACCGAGCCCGCGGCCAAAACGGCGATGCCGGCGGCGATCAGCAGCATCGTGCCGACATGGACCAGCGAGAGCCGCAGGGCCAGCCCCACCTGACCGCGCGTGAACCCGGCAAGGCGCGCGCCCAGCGATGTCCCCATGATCCATTGCGTGACCAGCACCGCCCAGATCGGCGGTGCGGCATGCGTCAGTTCCATGGCATGGGCAATGCCGCTCAGCAGCAGCGGGCCCGACAGCATCGCGGCGGGGAAGCGCAGCACATGCGCAATGCCCCAGCCGCCCAGCCCCAGTGCGAACAAAACCGCCACATCCACCGTATCCAGAGGCGCACGGGCGCCCAGCGTGACGCCGGTCGACGAGCCGACGGCATGGCCTTCGATGATGGAAAAGGCGATGGGGATCAGCACGATGCACAGGATCAGGCGCAGGAATTGCAGCATGATCAGCATCTGCATGTCGGCGCCCGATTTCTCGCCCATATCGAGCGATTCGATGAACCCGCCCGGCATCGCCGCGAAATAAGCCGTCGGGGGCGTCAGCCCGCCCAGCTTGACGAAGATGGCATAGCCCAGAAGCTGCACCACCGGGATGAACACCACCAGCGCCGCCAGCGTAATCCACCAATGCAGCGCCTGCGTGGCGAAATCGGGCGGGAAACCCGCGCCGATCGACACGCCGATGATCGGGACGAAGGCGGTGCGCCATTTCTGAGGCACCGCCAGCGTGTGATTGGACACCTGAAGCCCCAGCGCCGTGGCCCCCGTCACCGCGACCATCGCCCCCAGCAGCATTGCCAGAGGCAGGCCGAAGGACTTCGCCAGAAGACCGCCGATACCGCTGAGGGCAAAGGTGACAACGATGGTGGGTAGCGGGATGCCGGAAAGCAGGCGGCTGAGATTGGGCATTCGGTCCTGTTCAGGTGCAGAGGCGGGGGTTCACATCTGTCCCCCCGCGATTTCAAGCGTCTGGCCGTTGATGCTGCCCGAATTGGGGCCGACCATCCATTCCGCCGCCGCCGCGACCTCGACCGGCGAGATCAGGCGCTTGTGGCGGTTGGTCTTGACCATCATCGCGCGCGCCTGATCGGTGTCGATCCCGGCGCGGGCGGCGATGGACTCGGTATTGCGCGCGACGATATCGGTGTCGACATAGCCGGGGCAGATCGCGTTGAAGGTCAGGTCCGAGCCCAGATAATCCTCGGACAGGCCGCGCATGAGGCCGATCATGCCGTGTTTCGACGCGGTATAGGCAGGCGCGCCCTTCAGCCCCTTGAGACCCGCAATGGACGAGATGAAGAGGGTGCGGCCCCAGCCCTCGGACAGCATCCCGCTCAGGCATTCGCGCACGGTGACATAGGCGCCGTCGAGGTTGATCGCCATCATGTTGCGCCAGAAGGTCATGTCCATCTTCGCCATCGACTTGCCCTCGGCGATGCCCGCATTGGCAACGCAGATGGTAATCGGGCCGCGCGCGGCGATGGCATCGGCGATGCCCTGCACGACGCTCTCTTCCTGCGCCACGTCCATGACCAGCGGATGCAGGCCGCTGGTTGCGGCGGCAGCCTCTTCCAGAACGCCGCTGCGGCGACCGGTGATGGTGACCTGCGCGCCGTTCGCGGCCAGCATCTGCGCGATGGCCAGCCCGATGCCGGTTCCCCCGCCGGTGACGAGCGCGTGGCGGCCCTTGAGATCTGTGGTCATGGTTTCCTCCCTCTGATCGCGGCGAGACTAGACTGCGCCCGGTAAGAGGAAAAGTGCCACGCCGTCTGACGTTACGGCTTTCAGCCGCGCTGTTGCGATGCGGGGTAGGTGCCCAGAATATGCAAACGCGTTGTGAAATATTTCAGCTCATCCAGTGCGAGCTGGACATTGGGGTCGTCGGGATGGCCCTCGATATCGGCGTAGAACTGCGTCGCGGTGAACGAGCCGTCGACCATGTAGCTTTCCAGCTTGGTCATGTTGACGCCGTTCGTGGCGAAACCGCCCATCGCCTTGTACAGCGCCGCGGGGATGTTGCGGACCTGAAACACGAAGGTCGTGACCATGCCGTGATCGCCGCGACGGGTCAGATCGGGTTCGGGCGACATCACAAGGAAGCGGGTCGTGTTGTGGTGGTTGTCCTCGATATCTGTGGCGAGCACATCGAGCCCGTAGATCTGCGCGGCAAGTTCGCTGGCCAGCACGCCTTCGTGCGGGCTGCGCTCTTTGGCCAGTTCCGCAGCCGCGCCAGCGCTGTCGGCGGCGGCATCGGCGCTGATGCCGTGGCGCTTGAGGAACCCGCGCGCCTGGGGAATCAGCACCAGATGGGCGCGGACATGGCGGATGTCTTCCAGCTTGGTGCCCGGCAGGCCCATCAGCGCGATGCGCACACGCACGAAAGCCTCATCGACGATATGCAGCCCGCTCTCGGGCAGCAGGCGGTGGATATCGGCCACCCGCCCATAGGTCGAGTTCTCGACCGGGACCATCGCCAGATCGGCGCGGCCGTCGCGGACAGAGTCAATGACCTCTTCGAAGGTGCGGCAGGGAACGGCCTCGAAATCGGGACGCGAGGCCGCGCAGGCCTCGTGCGAATAGGCGCCCGGTTCGCCCTGAAAAGCGATACGTTTGGTCATCGTGGCCTCCTGCCGAAAAATACGGCCCCTGCAGTGAATTGTCGCGGTAAGTAGCGCTTGAATTGGGCGATGGGAAGCGGGTAGAAGGGCGCGACTTCTCTGCAGGAACGGGATGCGACATGTTCGATACCATGGTTCTTACGAAGGCGGTCGGGGCGATCTGCGCCACGTTCCTGTTCTTCCTTGTCGGCAAATGGATTGCCGAAACTGTTTACATGCCGGGCCATGACGAAGCCCATGCGCATGCGGTTTACCCGCTGCCTCCCGAAGAGGGCGCAGAACCGGCCACCGAAGAACCGGCCGAAGAAATCGACGTCATGGCGCTTTACGCCGAGGCTGATGCCAGCGCTGGTGAAGGCCTGTGGCGCAACTGCCGCTCTTGCCACTCGCTGGAAGGCGCCAACGGCACCGGTCCGCATCTGGACGGCGTCGTCGGTCGCCAGATCGACGCGGTCGAAGGCTTCAACTATTCGGGCGCTCTGGAACAGCTGGGCACGACCTGGGATGTCGAGACCCTGTTCACCTTCCTCGCCGATCCGCGTGGCGCTGCCCCGGGCACCCGCATGTCGTTCCGTGGTCTGCCGGACCCGGAAGACCGCGTGAACCTGATCAAGTATCTGGAAGAGCACCCCGCCTGATCCACGCCGATCCCGGACGGGGCGCCGACCGCGCCAGGACAACAGGGCCGCCGCATTCGCGCGCGGCCCTTTCCCTTGCGCATTTCTCTGACCCTGCGGGGGGTTGCACACGATGTTTTGCAGGCCCGCGACGCGATACTCACGCAATCGCCACTTGCAACCGCTGCCCTGGCTGGATTTAGCTGGGGAGAGCCTATCTGACCCACGAGAAGTCAGACGCAAGCAGGAGAGCCGCATGACCCGACCCGCCGCCCGCGCCCGGAATCTTGATCCTATGCCCCTGATCCGCAGCCTGATCGGCGGCGCGGTTCTCGCCCTCGGGGGGATGGTGGTCGCAGGGCAAGCCGGGGGGCAAGAGGCGCGGCAGCCCGACCTTATCCAGACCTATGCTTATTCGTTTTACGGCGATCTCAGCTATCCGGCGGATTTCCCGCATTTCTCTTACGTGAACCCCGATGCGCCGGTGGGCGGCGAGTATTCCGAACACGCCTCGGGCACGTTTGATTCGATGAATCCCTATAGCCGCCGGGGTCGGGCGGGGCGCTATAGCCAGTCGATCTACGAAAGCCTGCTGGAAACCGGCGGCCCGTTCGGCGATGGCGCGCCGGCAGATGCCTATGGCGAGTATTACTGCCTGCTGTGCGAAAGCCTCGAATATCCCGAGACGATGGATTGGGTGATCTTCCATCTGCGACCCGAGGCGCGGTTTTCCGACGGCACGCCGGTCACGGCCGAAGACGTGGTCTTCACGCATAACCTGTTTCTCGAACAGGGGCTGCCCTCTTACGCCGAAGCTGTGCGCCAGCGCGTCGTCTCGGCCGAGGTGATCGACGAGTACACCGTGCGGTTCGACTTCGCCGAAGGGATCTCGCGCCGGTCGCTCATCGATCAGGTGGGCTCGACCCCGGTCTTCTCGAAAGCGTGGTTCGAAGAGAACAACGCCCGGCTCGATGAGCCGCGGCTGGAAACTTCGCCGGGGTCGGGGCCCTATATGCTCGACGAATACGAGATCAACCGCCACATCACCTATCGTCGCAATCCGGACTATTGGGGCTGGGACCTGCCGCAAAATCAGGGCCGCCACAATTTCGAGACGATCCGGGTCGAGTATTTTTCGGATGACGCCGCCGCGTTCGAGGCGTTCAAGACCGGCGAATACCTGTTCCGGACCGAGGGCAATTCGCGCCAATGGGCGATTTCCTATGATTTCCCGGCGGTCGATCGCGGCTGGGTCACGCGTGAAGAGGTGCCCGACGGCACGCCCCCCACGCCGACCGGGTTCGTGTTCAACCTTGCCCGCCCGCAGCTTCAGGACCCGCGCGTGCGCGAGGCGATCACGCTCGCCTATAATTTCGAGTGGTCGAACCAGCAGCTGCAATACGGGCTGATGGCGCGGCGCTATTCGTTCAGCCAGGGCACCAATCTGGAAGCCTCCGGCGTCCCCGAGGGCGATGAACTGGCGCTGCTGGAATCGCTGGGCGATCTGGTGCCGCCCGATCTGCTGACCGAGGAAGCCTATATCCCGCCGGAATCCTCGGCCGATGCGTTGCAGGACCGCCGCAACATGCGCCGCGCCAACCGGCTGCTGCAGGAAGCGGGCTGGATCGTCGGCGAGGACGGGGTGCGCCGGAACGAAGCGGGCCAGCCCATGCGTATCGAATTCCCGTATTCGACCGCCGGTTCGGCCACCGGCGAGGCGATCATCGAGAGCTTTCTCGAGAATCTGCGCGCGATGGGGATCGAGGCCGTGGGTCAGCGCATCGACCCGTCGCAATACACGCTGCGCCAGCGCGACCGCGACTATGACATGATCTTCGACGCTTATGTCGCGTTCCTCGATACCGGCACCGGCCTGCATCAGCGCTTCGGCTCGGAAGCGGCCGAATATTCGCTGTTCAACCCCGCCGGGTTGGCCAGCCCGCTGGTCGACCGGATCATCGACATCTCGCTCATGGCCGAGACGCCGGAAGAGCGTGACACCGCGCTCAGGGCGCTGGACCGCGTGCTGCGCTATGAGCGTTTCATGGTCCCGCTGTGGTACAGCCCCAACCAGTGGTTCGCCTACTGGGATGTCTATCGTCACCCCGAGGAATTCCCCTTCCTGTCGGCCGGTGTGATGGACTGGTGGTGGTTCGATGCCGACCGCATGGCCGAACTGCGCGCCGAAGGCGCCTTGTAAGGGCCGCCATACATCATGGGCGCCTATATTCTTCGACGGCTTCTCCTGGTGATCCCGACGCTGATCGGCGTGATGGTCATCAACTTCGTTCTGGTGCAATTCGTCCCCGGTGGCCCGATCGAGCAGGTCATCGCCACCATGCAGGGCGAAGGCGACGTGACGCGCGGCTTTTCGGGCGCCGGCGACGATGTGGCGCGATCAGGGGGCGGGGCGAGCGACCGCTATATCGGTGCGCGCGGCCTGCCGCCCGAATTCATCGCGCAGCTCGAGCGGGAATTCGGCTTCGACAAACCGCCCTTCGAGCGGTTCATCGACATGATGGTGAATTACTTCCAGTTCGATTTCGGCACCAGTTACTTCACCTCGAAAACGGTGATCGAACTGGTGATCGAGCGCATGCCGGTCTCGATCTCGCTGGGGCTCTGGTCCACGTTGATCGCCTATATCGTCTCGATCCCGCTGGGGGTGCGCAAGGCGGTCAAGGACGGCACGCCCTTCGACACATGGACCTCGGGCGTCATCATCGTTGGCTACGCGATCCCGGCATTCCTGTTCGCGATCCTGTTGCTGGTGATTTTTGCGGGCGGCTCGTATTTCCAGTGGTTCCCGTCGCGCGGCATTCATTCCGAGCGCGAGGTATGGGAGCAGCTGAGTTTTGGCGGCAAGATCCTAGATTACGCGTATCACATGGTGCTGCCGACGCTGGCGCTGACGATTTCCAGCTTCGCCACGCTGACCCTGCTGACCAAGAACTCGTTCCTTGACGAATTGCGCAAGCAATACGTGATGACCGCCCGCGCCAAGGGGCTGGTCGAACGCAAGGTGCTGTACGGCCATGTCTTCCGCAACGCGATGCTGATCGTGATCGCGGGCTTTCCGGCGGTGTTCATCGGTGCCTTCTTCGGCGGGTCGCTGATCATCGAGCAGGTCTTCTCGCTCGACGGGCTGGGGCGGCTGTTCTTCGAAGCGGCGCTGCAGCGCGATTACCCGGTGATCTTCGGCACGCTGTTCATCTTCACGCTGATGGGGCTGATCGTCGGCATCATCTCGGACCTGATGTATGTCTGGATCGACCCGCGTATCGATTTCGAAACGCGAGAGACCTGACCGATGGCCCTGTCCCCGCTCAACCAGCGTCGCTGGCGGAACTTCAAATCCAATCGGCGTGCCTATTGGTCGTTGTGGATTTTTCTGATCCTGTACGGAATCACCCTGTTTTCCGAGTTTCTGGCCAATGACGTCCCCGTCGCCGTCAGCTATCGCGGCGAGATCCAGTTTCCGATCTTCCAGTTCTATCCCGAAACCGCCTATGGCGGCGAGTTCCGCACGCAGGCCGATTACCGTATCCCCGAGGTACAATGCCTGATCGAAACCGGCGGCGTCGAATGGTGTCTCGACGATCCCGAGGACGCGATGGAGCAGGCCACGACCGGCATGGTCGAAGGGGAAGAGGTCTATGAGGGCTGGCTGCTCTGGCCGCTGATTCCCTATTCCTATGATACGATCAACAATATCGGCGGCCCCGCGCCTTCGGCCCCCGATGCCGATCACTGGCTGGGCACCGATGCCGCCGCGCGCGACGTGCTGGCGCGGGTGATCTACGGCTTCCGCCTGTCGGTGACCTTCGCTTTCATTGTCGTCGCCATCTCGTCGGTGATCGGCATCGTGGCGGGCGCGGTGCAGGGCTTTTTCGGCGGCCTGACGGACCTGATCGCGCAGCGCCTGATCGAGCTGTGGGGCTCGGTCCCGTCGCTCTATGTCATCATCATCGTCGCGGCGATCATACCGATGAATTTCTGGTTGCTGGTGGTGTTGATGGTGCTGTTCTCATGGACGGCGCTGGTGGGGGTGGTCCGGGCCGAGTTCCTGCGGGCACGCAATTTCGAATATGTCCGCGCCGCCCGTGCGCTGGGCGTGTCGAATGCCCGCATCATGTTCCGCCACCTGCTGCCCAATGCCATGGTCGCGACCGTCACCATGCTGCCCTTCATCGTCACCGGCGCGATCGGCACGCTGGCGACGCTGGACTTTCTGGGCTTCGGCCTGCCCGCCTCGGCCCCGTCGCTGGGCAACCTGACGCTTCAGGCGCGCCAGAACCTGCAGGCGCCGTGGTTGGGCTTTACCGCCTTCCTGACCTTCGCGCTGATGCTGAGCCTTCTGGTCTTCGTCTTCGAAGGCATCCGCGACGCCTTTGATCCACGAAAGACGTTCCGATGACCCTGCTCAAAGTGACCGACCTCGGTGTCGCCTTTCGGCAGGGCGGCAAGGAAACCCGCGCGGTGCGCGGCGTGTCGTTCGAGATCGCCGAGGGCGAGACCGTCGCGCTGGTGGGCGAATCGGGCTCGGGCAAATCGGTGACCGCGCTCAGCACCGTCGGCCTGCTGGGGGATGCCGCGCATCTGAGCGGCTCGATCACCTTCGAAGGGGCCGAGATGGTCGGCGCCCCCGCGGCCGAGCTGCGGCGCGTGCGCGGCAACGATATCAGCTTCATTTTCCAAGAGCCGATGACCTCGCTCAATCCGCTGCACACGATTGAGAAGCAGATCACCGAAGCGCTCGAACTGCATCAGGCGGTCAGCGGCGACGATGCCCGCGCCCGCGCGCTCGAGCTTCTGGACAAGGTCGGCATTCGTGACGCCGAGACCCGGATGAAAAGCTATCCGCACCAGCTTTCGGGCGGGCAGCGTCAGCGGGCGATGATCGCGATGGCTCTGGCCAACGGTCCGAAGCTTCTGGTGGCCGATGAACCGACCACCGCGCTGGACGTGACGATTCAGGCGCAGATCCTTGAACTGCTCGCCGATCTGAAGCGGACCGAGCGGATGTCGATGCTGTTCATCACCCACGATCTGAACATCGTCCGCCGGGTCGCCGACCGGGTCTGCGTCATGCAGAACGGCGAGATCGTCGAACATGGCCCGACCGAGCAGGTCTTCACCGCCCCCGCGCATCCCTATACGCGCAAGCTGCTGGAAGCCGAGCCGTCGGGCGCGCCCCTGCCGGTGCCAGAGGGCGCGTCGGAAATCCTGCGGACCGAGGATCTGCGCATCTGGTTCCCGATCCAGTGCGGCTTCCTGCGGCGCACCGTCGGTTACGTCAAGGCGGTGAACGAGGCCTCGCTCAGCCTGCGAGAGGGCGAGACGCTGGGCATCGTCGGGGAATCGGGCTCGGGCAAGACGACGCTGGCTTTGGCCATCGCGCGGCTCACCCGGTCCGAAGGCAAGATCGTGTTCATGGGTCGCGATATCTCGTCCTCGGGCGAGAAAGGGTCGGGGCGCGCAGCGCTGCGCGGGCTGCGGCGCGAAATGCAGATCGTGTTTCAGGACCCGTTCGGCAGTCTGTCGCCGCGCATGACGATCGAAGAGATCATCGCTGAAGGGCTGGGTGTGCACGGCGTGCCCACCGGCGGTACCGAACGCGAGGCGGTCGCGGCGATCATGACCGAGGTCGGGCTGGATCCGTCGATGATGGATCGCTATCCGCACGAGTTCTCGGGCGGGCAGCGGCAGCGGATCGCCATCGCTCGCGCGATGATCCTGCAGCCCAAGCTGGTGATTCTGGACGAGCCGACCTCGGCGCTGGACATGACCGTGCAGGTGCAGATCGTCGAGCTTCTTCGGGAATTGCAGAAAAAGCACCATCTGGCCTATCTGTTCATCAGCCACGACCTGCGCGTGGTGCGGGCGATGTCGCATCAGATCCTTGTGCTGAAGCAGGGCGACGTGCTGGAATACGGGCCGGCGGCGCAGGTGTTCGATGCGCCGCGCAGCGACTATACGCGCGCATTGCTCGCGGCGGCGTTCGATCTCAAGACCATTGGGCGGTCCGATACGGAGGACGCGTGAAGATCCTGTTCGTCCACCAGAATTTTCCGGGCCAGTTCCTGCATCTGGCGCCGGCTCTGGTGGAGCGCGGGCACGATGTCACCGCCCTGACCGACGAGACGAACGCGCGCCAATCCTCGATCACCACCTTTCGCTACCGCAAGCCGGACCCGCGCCCCGATCCCAAGGTCACGCAGCTTGGCACCACCTATTGCGAGATGACGAACCGCGCCTATCGCGTGTCGCGGGCCGCGCGGGTGCTGCGCGATCAGCATGGATATGTGCCCGACGTGATTTTCGGCCATGGCGGCTGGGGCGAGACGCTATTCCTGAAAGAAATCTGGCCCGAGGCGCGGCTTCTGGTCTATGCCGAGCTGTATTACGCGCCGCACGGGCTGGATGTGGGCTTTGACCCCGAGTTTGCTTCGGATAATCCCGAAAAAGCGTTGTCCGTCATCGCCCGGCAGGGCCATCAGGCGCTGATGATGACGCAGGCCGATGGCGCGTTGTCACCGACCGAGTTTCAGGCCGACACGTTTCCCGCCGCTTTCCGCGACAAGATCACCATCATCCATGACGGCGTCGATACCGACCGCGTCAGTCCGGATCGCGACGCGCAGGTGACCTTGCCCTCGGGCGTGCGGTTTCGCGCGGGCGACGAGGTTCTGACCTTCATCAATCGCAATCTCGAACCCTATCGCGGCTATCACTCGTTCATCCGCGCGCTGCCCGAGATCCTGCGCGCGCGTCCGAATGCGCAGGTGGTGATCATCGGCGGCGACGATGTCAGCTACGGAGCGCGTCCGCCGGCGGGCCAAAGCTGGAAAGAACTGTTTCTTGACGAGGTTCGCGACCGGCTCGACATGAGCCGGGTCCATTTCACCGGCAAGGTGCCCTATGCCAGCTTCCTGTCGCTGATGCAGTGCACGCGGGCGCATTGCTATCTGACGGTTCCTTTCGTGCTGTCGTGGTCGATGCTGGAAGCGATGAGCGCGGGTGCTCTGGTCGTCGGGTCGCGCACCGCGCCGGTGGAAGAGGTCGTCGAGGACGGCGTGACGGGGCGGCTGGTCGATTTCTTCGATACCGACGACATCGCCGCCACGCTGATCGACGCGCTGGCCCGGCCGGATGCGCATCGGTCGATGCGCGCGGCGGCGCGGGCCCATATCGTCGAGAATTACGACCTGCGGCGCGTCTGCCTTCCGCGCCTGATCGACTTCGTCGAATCCGCCTGAGCGCTTGCGCTTTGCCCCCAGGAGGGAGGGTTTAAGTCGGGCCTGACTACGGGCTGCTTATTCTTTTATGTGTTAAGTTATTCACCCTGCGCTGTCGGTTTTCCATGTCCGATCCAAAGCGTATTCAGGCCGGCCCGGCATTCCCTGATGCGGGGTCCGCAGCGTTTTAGGCGCAATGGTGCGCTGCGCAAGAATTTCAAGAATACCTTGCCGTTCTCAACGCCTAAAGATCATCAAAGTCGTTTAATAACAATGCTTTGACTAAAGAAAAATATTTCGCACCCGATCGTTCGTCAGCCTCGCGCGCGGGAAGCGAACTTGCCCTTGCGGCATTCTTGTCGGAAAGTCACTTTTGATTGGCGAGGCTGAATTGACTTCATGATCAAATCTGTATCTCTTCGTCTATTGCCTGCCTTCTTCAGGCATCTGACCTAATAGGGAGACGACCATGACCAAGCTTGCACGTGCGCTGACCCTTTCGGTTTCAGCCGCCGCGCTGGCCCTGGCCGCCGGGGCCGCACAGGCCGAAACCGTCCGCTGGGCCCGCGTCGCCGATGCGCTGACCCTTGATCCGCACAGCCAGAACGAAGGGCCCACGCTGGCCCTGCTGCGCCACGTTTACGACACGCTGGTGTCGCGCGACGTCGACGGCACGCTGGCGCCGGGCCTTGCCACCGACTGGCAGATCCACCCCGACGATCCCACGATCTGGGTGCTGACGCTGCGCGAAGGCGTGACGTTCCAGGACGGTTCACCCTTCACCGCCGAGGACGTCGTGTTCTCGTATGAGCGGGTCTTGCACGAAGACTCGGGCTTCCGCGCGATTCACGCCGATGTTGTCGGCGCCGAGGCGGTGGACGATTACACCGTGCACGTGCAGATGAGCGGCCCGTCGCCGCTGTATCCCAACAACCTGACCAACTTCTTCATCGTCGACAAGGACTGGGCCGAGGCGAACGACGTCGTCACGCCGCAGAACTACGCCGCCGGCGACGAAAACTACGCGGTGCGTAATACCAACGGCACCGGGCCTTACCAGCTTGTGTCGCGCGATCCCGAGGTGCGCACCGTGCTCGAGGTCAATGACACGTATTGGGGCGACGCGCCGCAGGTCACCGAGGTGATCTATCAGCCGATCCCGGAAGCCGCGACGCGCATCGCCGCGCTGTTGTCGGGCGAGGTCGATTTCGTGCAGGACGTGCCGGTGCAGGATATCGCCCGGCTCGAGCAGACCGAGGGCGTGAATGTCGTCACCGGCCCGGAAAACCGCAACATCTTCTTCGCCTATGACGCAAGCTCGGACACGCTGCAATCGAGCAACGTGGACGACAACCCGTTCTCGCATCCCGAGATCCGCGAAGCCATGGCGCTGGCGCTGGACCGTGACGCGATCCGGCAGGTCGTGATGCGCGGCCAGTCGCAGCCGTCGGCCGCGCCGCTGCCGCCCTTCGTCAATGGCTGGACGGAAGAGATGAACGAGTACGGCGCGCCCGATTACGAGCGCGCGGCCGAGCTGGTCTCGTCGGTTTATCCCGATGGCTTCTCGGTGCAGCTCGACTGCCCGAACGACCGCTACCTGAACGACGAGGCGATCTGCCAGGCGATGGTGGGGATGCTGGGCCGTATCGGCATCGACGTGTCGCTGAACTCGCAGACGCGCTCGCTGCACTTCCCGCTGATCGAGAATTGGGAAACCGATTTCTACATGCTGGGCTGGGGCGTGCCGACCTTCGATTCGGCCTATATCTTCAACTTCCTCGTGCATACGCGCGAAGGGTCGTACGGCGCCTATAACGGTGGCCGCTATTCGAACCCGGAAGTCGATGCGATGATCGAATCGATTGCCACGATGACCGATCTGGACGAGCGCAACGCAGTGATCGCGCAGATCTGGGATCAGGTGATGGAAGACCGCGTCTTCCTGAACGTGCATAACCAGCTTCTGGCCTATGCGGTGCGCGACGGTCTGAATATCGAGGTGCATCCCGAGAACTCGCCGACGCTCTGGACCGTCACCGTCGACTGACCTCGGCTCTGAGCCATGCGCCCGGCCGGCCCCGTGCCCGGCCGGGCGTTTGCCATCGCGCCCGCCTGTCGTCTAGGCTGGGCGCGGCGCTATCCAAGCCGACCATCCCGATGCCCGGCGCCGCCGCGGTGTCATCGCCAGCCCCGCCACGCGCGAACCATGACGGGACACGCCCATGATCGCCTTCATCATCCGACGTCTGCTGCAATCCATCATCGTCATGGTGGCGGTTGCGGCGGTCTCATTCACCCTGTTTCGCTTCGTCGGCGACCCGGTCAACTCGATGGTCGGGCAGGAAGCCTCGATCGCGGATCGTCAGGCGCTTCGCGACAGCCTTGGGCTGAACGATCCGATCCTTCTGCAATTCGCCCGTTTCATGGGCAATGCCGCGCAGGGCGAGTTCGGGATTTCCTATCGCCTGCAGATGCCGGTGACCGAGCTGATCCTGCAGCGCCTGCCTGCGACGATCGAACTGGCGCTGGTCTCGGGCTTTCTGGCCTTTGTCGTCGGGCTGTCGCTGGGGGTCTATACCGCGCTCAGGCGACGGGGCGTGATGTCGAATATCATCATGACCGGCTCGCTGATCGGCGTGTCGCTGCCTACCTTCCTGATCGGCGTCCTGCTGATCTGGGTTTTTGCCGTCGAGCTGCGCTGGCTGCCCTCGAACGGGCGGGGCGAGGTCGTGGCGCTGGGTGACTGGTGGTCGACCGGGCTGCTCACGCATTCCGGGCGGCTGGCGCTGATCCTGCCGGCGATCACGCTGGGTCTGTACCAGATGACGCTGATCATGCGGCTGGTGCGTGCCGAGATGCTGGAAGTCCTGCGCACCGATTATATCAAGTTTGCCCGCGCCCGTGGCCTGTCGGCCCGCGCGATCAATTTCGGCCATGCGCTGAAGAACACGCTGGTGCCGGTGATCACCATTACCGGCTTGCAGCTGGGTTCGATCATCGCCTTCGCCATCATCACCGAGACGGTGTTCAACTGGCCCGGCGTCGGCGCGCTGTTCATCAACTCGGTCCGCTTCGTCGATGTGCCGGTGATGGCCGCGTATCTGATGATGATCGCGCTGGTCTTCGTCGTGATCAACCTGATCGTCGATCTGCTTTATTACGCGGTCGATCCGCGCCTGCGCGTGGATCGCGCCGGCAAAGCCCATTGACGGGAGCCACGCCATGACCCCTGAGAGCAAAACCCCCGTTCCGTCCAAGCCCCCCGGTCGCCTGTACCGCGCCTGGGACAGCGATCTGGCCTATGCCTTTCGTACCTCGCCGGTGGCCGTTGTCGCGACGCTCGTCGCGCTGGTGATCATTTTCTGCGCCGTCTTAGCGCCGTGGCTGGCGCCGATGAACCCCTATAACCCCGCCGGGCTGAACCTGATGAACGGTTTCACCCCGCCGATGGAGCCCAACGCCTTTACCGGCGAAACCTTCGTGATGGGCGCCGACAATCAGGGCCGCGACATGTTGTCGACCATCATGTATGGCACCCGGACCTCGCTGTTTGTGGGCGCGATGGCTGTCGTGTTCGCCATGGTGCTGGGCATTTCCATCGGGCTGTTCGCGGGCTGGCGCGGCGGCTGGGTCGACAGCGCGCTGATGCGCGTCGCGGATGTGCAGCTGGCCTTCCCGGCGATCCTGATCGCGCTGCTGATCTTCGGCATCGCGCGCGGCTTCATCCCCGACAACCTGCGCGACCAGATGGCGATCTGGGTGCTGATCGTCGCCATCGGCCTGTCGGACTGGGTGCAGTTCGCCCGCGTCGTTCGCGGCGCCGCGATGGTCGAGAAGAACAAGGAATACGTGCAGGCCGCCCGCGTTATCGGCGCGCATCCGGCCAAGATCATGTTCCGCCATATCCTGCCCAACGTGATGGGGCCGGTGCTGGTCATCGCGACGATCTCGCTGGCGCTGGCGATCATTGCCGAGGCGACGCTGTCGTTCCTTGGCGTGGGCGTGCCGCCGACGCAGCCCAGCCTGGGCACGCTGATCCGCATCGGGCAGTCGTTCCTGATCTCGGGCGAATGGTGGATCCTGCTGTTCCCCGCCCTCACCCTTCTGGCGCTTGCGCTGTCGGTCAACCTGCTGGGTGACTGGCTGCGCGACGCGCTGAACCCTCGTCTTCGTTAAGGGAGGCCCGCAATGGCAGACCCCCTGCTTTCCGTCCGCGATCTGGTGGTGGAGTTCCCCACCCGCCGCGGCACGCTTCGCGCGCTGGATCGCGTCAGCTTCGACATCATGCCGGGCGAGGTGCTGGGCATGGTCGGTGAATCCGGCGCCGGGAAATCCATCACCGGCGCCGCCATCATCGGCCTGATCGAGCCGCCCGGCCGCATCGCTGGCGGCGAGATCCGGCTCAAGGGCGAGCGGATTGACAACCTGCGCCCCTACGCCCTGCGCAAGATCCGGGGCAAGCGGATCGGCATGGTGTTTCAGGACCCGCTGACCTCGCTCAACCCGCTCTATACCGTCGCCCAGCAGCTGATCGAAACGATCCGCACGCATATCGACTGTTCCGAGGCCGAGGCGCGCAAACGGGCCGTCGCGCTTCTGGACCGCGTGGGTATCCCCGCCGCCGAAAGACGGATCGACGACTATCCCCACCATTTCTCGGGCGGGATGCGGCAGCGCGTGGTGATCGCGCTGGCGCTTTGCGCCGAGCCGGAACTGGTGATCGCCGATGAGCCGACAACGGCGCTCGACGTGTCGGTGCAGTCGCAGATCATCGAGGTGCTCAAGGACATCTGCGCCGAACGCGGCGCCGCCGTGATGCTGATCACCCACGATATGGGCGTGATCGCCGAAACCGCCGACCGCGTGGCCGTGCTCTATGCCGGACGCATGGCCGAGGTGGGCCCGGTGCGCGAAGTGATCACCGAGGCGTTGCATCCCTATACGCAGGGCCTGATGGGCTCGATTCCGACGCTGACGCAGGAAAGCGACCGGCTGGTGCAGATCCCCGGCTCGATGCCCCGTCTCAACGCGATCCCGCAGGGCTGCGCCTTCAATCCGCGCTGCGACCGGGCCTTTGCCCCCTGTTTCACCGACCGCCCCGACTTGCTGTCGCCCGAAGCGGGGCGGCAGGTGGCCTGCTGGCTGCATGATCCGGCCAAAGCGCAAGAGGTGCCTCATGGCTGAGCCGCTGCTGAAGATAGACGGGCTGACGCGCCGGTTCGACGTCTCGAAACCCTGGCTCAACCGGGTGATCGAGCGCGAGGAAAAGCAATTCCTCACCGCCAACGCGGATGTCAGTTTCGAAATCGCACGGGGCGAGACCTTTGCACTGGTGGGCGAATCCGGGTCGGGCAAGTCGACGATTGCCAAGATGGTGGTGGGCCTGCTGCCGCCGTCGGCGGGCACGATCACCTTCGACGGACAGAGGATCGACACCAGCGCAGGCATCCCCCGCAGCCTGCGCCGCCGGTTCCAGATGATCTTTCAGGATCCGTTCGCCAGCCTCAATCCGCGCTGGCGGGTGGGCGAGATCATTGCAGAGCCGATCCGCACCTTTGGCCTGATGAACCCGACCGACGCCCGCAAAGAGGCCGCGCGGCTGCTCGAAGTCGTCGGTCTGTCGGCGGGGGATGTGAACAAGTTTCCGCATGAATTCTCGGGCGGTCAGCGTCAGCGGATCGCCATCGCGCGGGCGCTTTCGTCAAAGCCGGAATTCATCGTCTGTGACGAGCCGACCTCGGCGCTGGACGTGTCGGTGCAGGCGCAGATCCTGAATCTGATGCGCGACCTGCAGGACGAATTCGGCCTGACCTATCTGCTGATCAGTCACGACCTGTCGGTGGTCCGGCACATGGCGAACCGGATCGGCGTGCTTTATCTGGGGCGGCTGGTCGAGGTGGCGCAGGGCAAGAAGCTGTTCACCGAGCCGCAGCATCCCTATACGCGCATGCTGCTGGACGCGGTGCCGGATCTGGCGCTGTCGGGGCGCAGGCGGCGTCCGGTCGAAGGCGAGATCCCCAATCCGATCTCGCCGCCGCCGGGTTGCGCCTTCCATCCGCGCTGCCCGCTGGTCCATGACCGCTGCCGCCACGAAGTGCCGCAGCCGCAGCCGACACCGATCGGACAGGCGGCGTGCCACGCGCTGGACCGCGTCGATACGGCCTGAACCCGGGCCGGAGCCACGTCGGAGCGGGCCGTCGGCTCAATCCGTTTCACGGCTTGTCCGGGCGTCGAAAGCCCGGACAACCGCGATCATGTCTTCGTCTTGCAGCCCCAATTCTTCGGTCTGGGCGTAAAGCGTGGTGCAGGCCGTCATCAGCGGATGCGCGGTGCCCGCCGCCTGCGCGGCTTCTACCACCAGACGGCTGTTCTTGAGCACATCCGAAATCGCCGCCTGCCGCGAAAAATCATCGCGCAGAAGCTTGTCCAGCTTCACGCGCGAGACGTCGCTGGCCATCGGCCCGGCGTTCAGGATCTCGACGAAGCGTGCCATATCCAGCCCATGCTGCGCCGCGAAATGCGCCGATTCAGCAAGGCCGGTCACCATGGTGATCAGGAACACGTTGACCGCGAGCTTCATTTGCAACGCGCCGGGAACCTTGCCGCAGAGGAAGATCTGTTTGCACACAGGGGCGAGCAGCGCCTCAAGCCCGTCCAGATCGCCCGGATCACCGGCCAGCATTCCCACAAGCTGTCCCGCTTCCGCCGGCGCGCGCGAGCCGGAAACAGGCGCTTCGACATAGCGGCCCCCGGCGGCGCGGATATCCTCGGCCAGCGCTTTGGAATACGCCGCGGCGGTCGTCCCCATCGACACGATCCGCCGTCCCGCAACGCGATGGGCGAAGGCTTCGGTGCTGCGGCCCAGTACCGCATCGGTGGCGACATCATTTTCCAGCATCAGCAACACCGTCTCGCAGCGGGCGAACACGGCGTCGATATCGGGCGCGACCTCGGCCCCGGCTTGGGCGAGAGGGGTGCTGCGTTCAGGGGTCCGGTTCCAGACCGTCAGTGGCGTGCCAGCGCGGACGAGGTTCAGCGCCATCGGCGCGCCCATCGTGCCAAGGCCGATGAAGCCGGTGGATGCGGTGGTTGGCATGGGCGAGCCCTCCTTGTCTGTCGCGCAGGTTAGGGGGGCGTTCATGTTAGGAAAAACGAATTTATGGAAAGTCACGCTTTCGAATTTCCGGTAAATGGATGGCCGCCAGCGACGCATTGACAAGGCGCGTCCCGCTCGGCAGGTTGGCCGCACTCACCCGGGGGGTCTCGACAAGAGGCTGAGATACTGCTGGCCGGATTCCAAGACCGTGCAGCGCAGTGACCCGATGAACCTGATCCAGTTCACACTGGCGTAGGGATGGTGTCATGGCTGCGCGGGGGTCGCCCCGAACCAATCGGCGTCTTGCGCGGGCCACCTCCATTCGAACGCGGAACTGGGTCTCCAACGCTTCGAGCTATGGAGGCTCCGACCGATGAAAGACCTGACCCCAAGCGTTACCACGGGCCCGCTGCCCGCCTCGCGCCGCGTCTGGCAGGCGGGCGTGCTGCACCCCGATATCCGCGTGCCGATGCGCGAGATTGACCTGCACCCGACCTCGGGCGAACCGCCGGTGTCTGTCTATGACAGCTCTGGCCCTTACACCGATCCCGATGCCCGGATCGCCATCGACCGCGGGCTGCCGCGTCTGCGCGAGAGCTGGGTTGACGCTCGTGGCGATACCGAACGCTATGACGGTCGCCATGTCCGGCCCGAGGATAACGGCTTTGCCGATGGCGCGCGGCTGGTGCCGGAATTCCCGGTGCGCCACGCCCCGCGCCGGACTTCCGGCGGTCGCGCGGTGACGCAGATGGCCTATGCCCGCGCGGGCCTCGTCACGCCCGAGATGGAATTCGTCGCGATCCGCGAGAATATGGGCCGCAAGGCCGCCAAGGAGGCGCTGCTGCGCGACGGCGAGGATTTCGGCGCCGAGATCCCTGATTTCATAACGCCCGAATTCGTGCGTGACGAAGTGGCCAAGGGACGGGCGATCATCCCCGCCAATATCAACCACCCCGAGGCCGAGCCGATGGCAATCGGCCGCAACTTTCTGGTCAAGATCAACGCCAATATCGGCAATTCCGCCGTCACCTCGTCGATGGCCGAAGAGGTCGAAAAGATGGTCTGGGCCACCCGCTGGGGCGCAGATACGGTCATGGACCTGTCGACCGGGCGCAACATCCACAACATCCGCGACTGGATCCTGCGCAACAGCCCCGTGCCCATTGGCACGGTGCCGCTCTATCAGGCGCTGGAAAAGGTCGGCGGCATTGCCGAGGATCTGAGCTGGGAGGTCTTCCGCGATACGCTGATCGAACAGGCCGAGCAGGGGGTGGATTACTTCACCATCCATGCGGGCGTGCGGCTGCACATGATCCCGATGACGGTCGACCGGGTCACGGGGATCGTATCGCGCGGCGGGTCGATCATGGCGAAATGGTGCCTGCACCATCACCGCGAGAGCTTCCTCTACGAGCATTTCGACGAGATCTGCGACATCGCGCGCGCCTATGATGTCAGCTTCTCGCTGGGTGACGGGTTGCGCCCCGGCTCGATCGCCGATGCCAACGACCAAGCGCAGTTTGCCGAGTTGGAGACGCTGGGGGAACTCACGCAGATCGCCTGGGCCAAGGATTGTCAGGTCATGATCGAAGGGCCGGGCCATGTGCCCATGCACAAGATCAAGGCCAATATGGACAAGCAGCTCGCCACCTGCGCCGAGGCGCCGTTCTACACCCTAGGGCCGCTCACGACCGATATCGCGCCGGGCTACGACCATATCACCAGCGGTATCGGCGCGGCGATGATCGGCTGGTTCGGCTGCGCGATGCTTTGCTACGTCACGCCCAAGGAACATCTGGGCCTGCCCGACCGCGACGATGTGAAGACCGGCGTCATCACCTACAAGATCGCCGCTCATGCCGCCGATCTGGCCAAGGGACATCCGGCGGCGCAGGCCCGCGACGATGCGCTGTCACGCGCAAGATTCGAGTTCCGGTGGGAAGATCAGTTCAACCTGTCGCTCGACCCTGAAACGGCGCGGTCGATGCATGACGAGACCCTGCCCAAGGAAGCCCACAAGGTCGCGCATTTCTGTTCGATGTGCGGGCCGAAATTCTGCTCGATGCGGATCAGCCACGACATCCGCGCCGAGGCCCAGAAAGAGGGGATGGAGAAGATGGCCGAGAAGTTCCGCGAAGGCGGAGATCTGTATATCCCGCTGGAGGACGTGAAATGAGCCAGTCACCTCAGGAATTGCTGGCCGCGCTGCGCGCCGCGCCGCCGCTGGTGCAATGCATTACCAACTATGTCGCCATGAACATCGCCGCGAATGTGCTGCTGGCCGCCGGGGCCTCGCCTGCGATGGTCTCGGATGCCGAGGAAGCCGGGGAATTTGCCCGCATCGCCGGTGCGCTGACGGTGAATATCGGCACGCTGTCCTCGCCCTTCCTGTCGGGGATGCGCGCGGCGATTGAGGGGGCTCAGGCCGCCGGGAAACCGTGGGTTCTGGACCCCGTCGCCTGTCAGGCCACGGCGCTGCGGCGCCGGACGGCGGCGGATCTGGTGGCGCTGAAACCGACGATCATCCGGGGCAACGCGTCCGAGATCCTGTCGCTGGCGGGCGAGGCCAGTCAGGGGCAGGGCGTCGACGGGCGCGACAGCGTGAGCCTCGCGGAAGACGCGGCACGCTGGCTGGCTGTGCAGACCGGGGGCGTGGTCGCGGTGACGGGCGAGAGCGATTTCGTCACCGACGGCACGCGCGCGGCACGGATCGCGGGCGGCTCGCCCTATATGCCGATGAACACCGCCTTGGGCTGTTCCCTGACCGGGTTGTGCGGCGCCTATGCGGCGGTTGCGGATGACCCGTTCGACGCCACCATTGCGGCGCTGGCGCATTTCGCCGTTGCGGGGCGCCGCGCGCATGAGGGGGCGCAGGGGCCGGGCAGCTTTGCGCCGCGTTTCCTCGACGCGCTGCACGCCGTGACTCCCGAAGCGCTGGGGGCCGAGGTCAAAATCCGCGCGCTGGAAAGTGTCGCGGCATGAAGCCGTCTTTCGACCTGTCGCTGTACCTCGTGCTCGATCCCGGCCTTTGCGCCGGGATCGGGATGGTGGAAACCGCGCGCCGGGCGGTCGCGGGCGGCGCGACGATGGTCCAGCTGCGCGACAAGACGGGCGGCACGGCGGCAATGATCGAAACCGGCCGAGCCCTGAAACGCGCGCTTGCGGGAAGCGGGGCGCGGCTGATCGTCAACGACGATGTCGAGGCTGCGGTCGCGATCGGCGCGGATGGCCTGCATATCGGGCAGGGCGATATGGCCGTGGCCGAGGCCCGCGCGCGGATCGGGAAGGCGATGCTTCTGGGCCTGTCGGTGGAAAGCCCCGCGCTGGCTGCGGCGGTCGATCCGCATCTGATCGATTACATCGGCGCCGGGCCGGTCTTTGCCACGCCCACCAAACAGGACCACAAGCGCCCGGTCGGCTTTGACGGATTGGCGGCGCAGGTCGCGGCCAGCCCGGTCCCGGCGGTCGCCATCGGCGGGATGAAACGCCAACATATCGCACAGGCCTTCGCCGCCGGTGCGCGGGGCATCGCGGTGGTGTCGGCGATCTGCGGCCAGCCCGATCCGCAAACCGCGGCGCAGGCGATGCGCGAGGAGATCGACGCTTTATCCCGCTGACCGCCAGAGCGCGTGGAAATGATGCACCGGCCCATGGCCTCGGCCGACATCGAGCGCGTCGCTGGCCGCAAGCGCGCCGCTCAGATAGGCCTTGGCCTGCGCAACCGCCTCGGGCACCGCCATCCGGGGAAGCAGCGCGGCAAGGGCTGAAGACAGCGTGCAGCCGGTGCCGTGGTCGTTGGTCGTGGCGATGCGTGGCGCGGGAAAAGCGGTGACGCCACTGGGCCCGGCCAGCAGGTCGGTGCTGTCGGCGCTCTCGGTCAGATGACCGCCCTTCAGCAGCACCCAGTCCGCCCCCAGCGCCTGCAGCGCGGGCAGGGCCGCGCGCATTGACCCGGTATCCCAATCGTCGGGGCGGCCCAGCAGCACGGCGGCCTCGGGCAGGTTCGGCGTGATGATTGTGGATAATGGCGCCAGCAGGTCGCGCACTGCGGCGACCGCCTCGGGCGCCAGCAGGGCATGGCCGCTTTTCGCCACCATCACCGGGTCGAGCACCACATTGCGCGCACTATGGTGCCGCAGCCGGTCCGCCACGGCCTCGGCAATCGCGGCATTCGCGATCATGCCGATCTTGACCGCGTCGATCCGCACATCGTCGAAGACCGCATCGATCTGATCCACGACGAAGGCGGGTTCAAGCGCCACGAAGGACCGCACCCCTTGGGTATTCTGCGCGACCACGGCGGTGATCGCCGAACAGGCATAGCCGCCAAGCGCCGAGATCGCCTTGATATCGGCCTGAATCCCGGCCCCGCCCGACGGATCGGTGCCCGCGATGCTGAGGATATTGGCGATCATGCCCCGCCCTCCGCCAGCAGCGCGGCGGCTTGCGCGGCGACATCGGCCACGTCTCGGCTGAGCGGCAGGCCCGAGTTCGGAAGCCCCGCCAGATCGACCCAGCGCGCCTCGAGCGCGTCATCGCCCGCGACCGGCTCGCCCCCGGTCCATTCGCACAAAACGGCGATCAGGATGAAATGGCGCCGTAGCATCCCGGCCGCGTCCCGGTCGAACGCATCGAGCGCGGTGAAGACCTGCAGCGCCTTGGCGGTGACGCCGGTTTCTTCGTGCAATTCGCGCAGGGCGGCGGTTTGAAGCGTCTCGCCTTTGTCGATCTTGCCGCCGGGAAAGCCCCACAGGCCCGCATCGGGCGGATTGGCGCGGCGCACCAGCAAAATGTCATCCCCCCGGATGACGACGGCCAGCACGGCGGGGATCGGGTGGTCGGGTGTCTGTGGGTTTGGCATGGCGGCCTCGGGCAATGAGGCCGGCAAGGGCAAGAAAGCGCTGCGGTCCTGTCCCTTCGCCGGCATGATCCGGATCAGGTTCTAAGGGTCACTGCGCTGCGCGGTCGTGGTGTCCGGCCAGCAATATCTCAGCCCCTTGTCGGGACCCCCCTCGGTGTGTCTCATCCTACCAAGATACGCTGCGGGTTCAACAGGTCTCGCGCGGCGCCGCACCGGGGGCGACATGCGTCAGCGTTTCGGCGCGCAGGGTATCGGCCAGCCTTTCGGCTATGCGCGAAAGGTCCGGAGCGCGCAGCAGCCGCACCTCGATATTTGGCAGGGCGGGCAAGTTGGGGTGATCGGTCAGCGCCACGATATCCTCGGGCTTGCCGTGATCGGTGCGGACCGCAATCCCCAGCCCCGAGCGCAGCGCCCCCCAGATCGCGGGCAGGCTGGGCGTGGTCAGCGCCGCGCGCCATCGGATCCGGCTTTGATCCAGCGCGGCGAGGGTCGCCTGCCGGAACAGGCAGGGATGGTCGAACAGCACAAGCGGGAGTGGCTGGGGCCAAGACCGCCCGGCCCGGTCGCGGTGGGCGAACCAGCGCATCGGCAATTCGCAGAGCGTTTCGCCCTCGGCGGCGCTGCCGGGACGGAAAAAGGCAATCGCCGCATCGAGGCGCCCGGCGCGGACCTCGTCGGCAAGCCGGTGGTTGTCGCCCGCGCGGATGTCGACATGAACGTCGTCATTCTCGCGCGTGAACTGCGTCAGCGTCGCGGGCATGACGTCGTCGAAGAAATCCTGCGGCAGGCCAAGACGGACCGTTGCCGCCGGGCTTGCGGCACCCAATTGCTGCGCTGCCTCGTCATTCAGGGCGATGATTCGGCGCGCATAGGCAATCAGCGCTTCGCCCGCCTCGGTCGGAACAAGCCCGCGTCCCTTGCGCAGGAACAGCGGCGCGCCGGCCTGATGTTCCAGCTTTTTCAGCTGCATGCTGACCGCCGATTGCGACCGCCCAAGCTGCACCGCCGCGCGCGCAAAGCTGCCCAGATCGGTCCCGACCACGATCGTGCGCAGGGCGTCCATGTCAAAGCTCGGCATTGTTTGCGATCCTGTGAAGTCTTGGGTGGCTCGTATTCGGGATGCGAAAGTCTTATCCCGCGCGTGCTGGCAGGCAAGGGGATGCGGGCCGCGTCCCCGGTCCGTCAGCGTTTCCTAATGGGGGTCTTCAGGACGACCGCAGATCGTCGAGATACATCCGCACCGCGTCCTGAACGTGGCGGAATCGGTCGCCGCCCAGATGCTTGCCGCCGAACCAGCGCGTCACGACGATGATGTGATCACGCAGCTCTTCGCGTTCGAGCATCCGCAGGATCACCATGCCCGCCCCGGCTTCACCATCGTCGTTCTTGATCGGTGCCTCATCGGTCAGAAGCGCCCATGTGTTGTGCGTGGCCTTGGCGAATTTCTTCTTGCGGCACAGCGTCTTGATGAAGGTTTTCGCCTCGTCCTCGGACGCGCAGGGGCCGCCGGAAACGGCGTATTTCGACCCTCGGTCCGAGATCACGTTGTCCAGAATGCGCATGAAGCAGGCTTACCGCCCGGACCGGGCCGGGGCAAGAAGCGCGGCCCATGCGGGGCCGGGCGGGTGCTGTCGAAACCGCGTCGCGGAAAAGTTGTTGACAGAGTCATGTTTTGTCGGAATCAATAGTACAATAACGTAAGTGAAGTTTCCTGATGCTACGGGAGGAGTGTCATGAGCCACGACGTGGTCAAAGAATACTCCGGCACGATCGAGCCGGGAGATCACCCCTATCTGCAAGGTCCCTGGGCTCCGCTGCATCAAGAGGTCAACGCTGATGACCTAATTTTGCTGGAAGGCGAGGTCCCGACCGATATCGACGGGGTCTACCTGCGCAACACGCAGAATCCGTTGCATCAATCCATGGATCGGTACCATCCGTTCGACGGGGACGGGATGATCCATCTGGCGGCCTTTCGCGAAGGAAAGGTGCAGTATCGTAATCGTTTCGTGCAAACCAAGGGCTTGCAGGCCGAAATCGAAAGCGGCGGGCGGCTTTGGGCCGGGCTGATGGAAGACCCGGCTTTGTCCAAACGCCCCGGCTGGGGCGCGCATGGCGCGCTGAAGGATGCCAGCAGCACGGATGTGGTTGTTCATGCCGGCAAGGCGCTATCGACCTATTTCCAATGCGGCGAAGGCTACCGCATGGACCCGCTGACGCTGGATCAGCAGGGTGTGCCCGACTGGTCGCCCGAACACGGCATCTCGGCCCATACCAAGGTGGATGAAGAAACTGGCGAATTGCTGTTCTTCAACTATTCGAAGACGCCGCCCTACATGCATTACGGCGTCGTCGATCGCAGCGACCGGCTGGTGCATTACACGCCGGTGCCGCTGCCGGGGCCACGCCTACCGCATGACATGGCCTTCACCAAGAATTACGCGATCCTCAACGATTTCCCGCTGCACTGGGACCCCGAGCTACTGAAGCGCGACAAGCATGTGGTGCGGTTCTTTAAGGACCAGCCTTCGCGCTTCGCGGTGATCCCGCGCCGGGGCGGGGCCGAGGATGTCCAGTGGTTCGAGGCCGCGCCGACCTTCGTGCTGCACTGGCTCAACGCCTATGAAGACGGCGACGAGATCGTGCTCGACGGGTATTTTCAGGAAGACCCGATGCCCACGAATTACGAGGGGGCGAAGCCGGGCTACGAGCGGATGATGTCCTATCTCGACCAGCACAAGATGGGCACCAAGCTGCATCGCTGGCGCTTTAACTTGAAGACCGGCGAGACGCGCGAAGAGCGGCTGGACGACCGGGTGCTGGAATTCGGCATGATCAACCAGAAATACGCGGGCAAGCCCTATCGCTACGCCTATTCGGCGGTGCAGGTGCCCGGCTGGTTCATCTTCAACGGCTATGTGAAGCACGACCTCGAAACGGGCGAAAGCTGGCAGCTGACCCTGCCCGAGGGGCTCTACGCCAGCGAGGCGCCCTTTGCACCGCGCGTCGGCGCCACGTCCGAGGATGACGGCTATCTGGTGACCTTCGTGATCAACGAAAAGACCGGCAAGTCCGAAGTCTGGCTGATCGACGCGAAGGATTTCGACAAGGGGGCGGTCTGCAAGCTGCAGCTTCCGCACCAGCTGGCGAGCGGGACGCATTCATGCTGGGCCAACGGTGCCGATTTCCGCGATGGCGGGATTCTGGCGCGCGCGGCCATGGGCTGAGGGAGGAAAACCATGGGACTCGAGACGATACCCGCCGAACAGGATTGGCTGGTCGAGAATGCCTCGATGCAAGGGGCCTTCGCGCCGATCCATAGCGAGATCGAAGCGCAGGATCTGGAAGTGATCGGCGAACTGCCCGAGGATCTGAACGGTCTTTATGTGCGCAACGGGCCCTCGCCCGCTCATGCGCCGCACGGGAAGTATCACTGGTTCGACGGCGACGGGATGCTGCACGCGGTGCGCTTTCAGGGGGGCCGCGCCACCTATCGCAACCGGATGGTGGAAACCGACGGTCTGAAAGCCGAACGCGAGGCCGGGCGCGCGCTGTGGCCGGGGCTCAAGGACCGGATGCCCGATGGCACGCTGCCCGATGACGCGCTGAAGAACACCGCGAATACCGATGTGAAGTTCCACAACGGCAAGCTCTATTCGATGTGGTACCGGGGCGGCGCGGTCTATACCGTCGATCCCGGCAGCCTGCAGACGCTGGGCAAGCTGGAACAGGACCCCCGGCTGGTGGGATTGCAGATCTCGGCCCACAGCCGGATCGACGAGGCGACGGGCGAATTCGTGTTCTTCGCCTATGGCAACCGCCATCCCTACATGCATTACGGGGTGATCGGGCCGGATGGCGCGCTGAAAACCTTCATGCCGGTCGAGCTGCCGGGGCCGCGCCTGCCGCATGATTGCGCGATCACGCCGAATTTCACGATCCTGCACGACTTCCCGCTGGTCAATAACCGCGAGGCGCTGCAACGGGGCCGCTATTCGCTGGAATTCCATCAGGACTGGCCGACCCGTTTTGCCGTCATCCCCCGGCACGGCACGCCCGATCAGATCCGCTGGTTCGAGTTCAGCCCGCGCTACATGCTGCATGTCTCGAATGCGTGGGAGGAAACCAACGCGCAGGGCGAACGCGAGCTGGTCATGCTCGGCACGCCCTATGCCATGCCGCGCGGCTACGATGGCGGGCTGGATGTGCAGCGGCTGCTGTTTACCATCGGCACACAGGGCACGGATTACGAGCTGTATCAGTGGCGCATGAACCTCGATACCGGGGCCACGCGCGAAGGGGTTGTTGACGACATCCTCAACACCGAATTCCCGATGATCAACACCCGCTTTCAGGGGGTGAAGAACCGCTACACCTATAACGTTCTGATGGGGCGTCCGCGCACGCTTGAACAGCCGCATTTCGCCGGGCTGGTGAAATACGACCTGCAGACCGGCGCTGCCGTCGCCTATCACCCGGGCGAGGGCTATTGGTTCTCGGAAGCGCCCTTCGCGCCGCGCGACGGGGCGGTCGAAGAAGATGACGGCTATGTCGTGGGCTTCGTGTGGAACGGGCTGGCCAACAGATCGGAAGTCTGGGTCACCGATGCGCGCGACATCTCGAAAGGTCCCATCGCGCGGGTGATCGTGCCGCAGCGGGTGCCGCATGGCTTCCATTCCTGCTGGGTGCGCGAAGATCAGCTGAGTGCGGCGCAGGTGGCCTGATGCCGGATCTGGGAGGAACCTGGCATCTGGTCGGTTGGGAGATCGAAACGGAGGGGCGCGTCACGCATCCCTTCGGCGAGTCCCCGACCGGGATGATCTGCTATACCGACGATGGCTTCATGTCGGCCTGCATCGCCCGCGCGGATCGTCCGCGCTGGTCGACCGGCAATCCGCGCAAGGCGCCCGATGCCGAGCGGATCGCCGCCTTTGAGAGCTATTTTCACTACGCGGGCACGTGGCGGATCGAAGAGCGCGAGGGCATTCCCCATGTCGTCCATGCCGTCACCCACAGCCTGAATCCCGACTTTCCCGGCACCGAACAGGTGCGCCGCATCGACCTTGAGGGCGGCGCGCTGACCCTGTCGGCGCAGGAAGGTCCCCGTCATCATCGCCTGCGCTGGAGACGCTGATGTTCGATCACGCCGCCACACTCGACCGCGCGCGTCAGGCCTGTGCCGAGCGCGCCTGCTGGTCGCCCTATCCCGAAATGCCCAAGCTCTACCCCGATGCAGAAAGCGCCGCCCCCGCGGGGCAGGCCGCGTTCGAGGCGATGCTGGGCAAGCCCTTCGCGCTGGATCTGCCGGGCGTAACCGGGCAGGCGGGCGAAGAGCTGTCGCCTTATACGCAAGAGCCCCTTGGCATCACCTATCCGCAGGCCGACTCCGACGCGCTGTTTGCCGCCGCCAAGGCCGCGATGCCGGGCTGGGCCGCCGCCGGGGTCGACACCCGCCTCATGCTGTTGATGGAGGGGCTCGACCGGCTCTACCGCGACCATCTGTTCACGCTGGTCCATTCGGTCATGCATACGGCGGGCCAGAGCTATAACATGGCCTATGCCGGGTCGGGGGTGAACGCGCTCGATCGCGGGATCGAGGCGCTGGTCTATGCCGAACAGGCGATGCGCGCGGTCACGCCGCAGGCGCATTGGGCGCGGCGGTTCGGTCGTGATGAGATTTCGTTGGAAAAGACCTATCGGCTGGTGCCGCGCGGCGTCGCGGTCTGCTTCACCTGCGCAAGCTTTCCGACATGGAACGCGTGGCCGTCGATGCTTGCCAGCCTTGCCACCGGCAACGCGGTGATCGTCAAGCCGCATCCCGCCAGCGTCTTGCCGATGGCGATCACCGTTCGCGTTTTTCGTGACCTGCTGGACGAGCAGGGCTTCGATCCAAACCTTGTGACGCTGTGTCTCGATACGCTCGACGCGCCCTTGGGCAAGGTGCTGATCAAGCATCCCGATTGCGCCATCGTCGATTTCACCGGCTCGGCCCGTTTCGGTCAGTGGGTCGAGGCCAACGCCCATCCCGCCATCGCTTTCACCGAAACCTCGGGCTGCAACACCGTGGTGCTGGCCGGGGCCGAGGATCTGGACGCGGCGATCCGCTCGCTGGCGACGACCATGTGCATGTTCTCGGCGCAGATGTGCACGAGCCCGCAGAATGTCTATCTGCCGCCGCAGATCGACACGTCCGATGGCCCGGTTGCACGCGAAGAGGTCGCTACGCGGCTGGCTGCCGCCATCGCCCGCCTGACAGAGGATCCGCGCCGCGCGTCGATGATCCTTGCCACAGTGCAGGGGGCGGGAACGCTGGACCTGATCGCGCGGATGCGCGACGAGGGACGCGCGCGGGGCAAGGTGCTGCTCGATAGCCGCCGCTATGAGCATCCCGATTTCCCCGGCGCCCGCACCGCGACGCCGCTTCTGGTGCAGCTGGGCAAAGAGGCGCGCGATCTCTATGCCGAGGAACGCTTCGGCCCGATCGGCTTCGTCATTGACTGCGACTCGGCCGAGGATGCGCTGGAACAGGCCACGACGGATGCGGCGCAGAAAGGCGGGATCACCGGCTTTCTCTATGCCCGGGACGAGGATCTGATTGCCCGCGCCGAAGACGCCTATTCCCGCGCCGGTGCGCAGCTGACCATCAACCTGACCGGCGCCATGCCGCTCAATTTCGCTGCCGCCTATAGCGATTACCACGTCACCGGGCTGAACGGCGCGGGCAATGCGGCGCTGACCACGCTGGCTTTCGTCGCCTCGCGCTTTGCCGTCACTCAATCCCGCCGTCCTGTTCCGCCGTCCCGAGAGGTCCGATAATGGCTGATCCGCTTCGCCTGCCGGTATTCGCCGCGCCCATGTTCCTCGTCTCGGGTCCCGAACTGGTGATCGCCGCCTGCAAAGCCGGGATTGTCGGTGCCTTTCCGACGCCCAATTGCCGCAGCATCGAACAGCTCGACGACTGGATGACCCGGATCCGGGCCGAGGTCGGCGAGGCCCCATGGTGCGCCAATCTGGTGACGCATTCCTCGAATGCGCGGTTGCCGCAGGATCTCGAGATGATCGACAAGCACAAGCCGCCCTTCGTCGTGACCGCGCTGGGATCGCCGAAACCGGCCATCGAGACGGTGCATGCCTATGGCGGCAAGGTGATCGCCGATGTGACGAGCGTTGCGCTGGCGCGCAAGGCGGTCGCGGCGGGGGCGGACGGGCTGGCCTGTATCTGCGCCGGGGCGGGCGGTCATACCGGGATGCTGTCGCCCTTTGCCTTTGTCAGCGCGGTGCGCGCCTTTTTCGACGGTCTGGTCATCGTCGGCGGCGGTATTACCGATGGCGCGGGCATTGCCGGGGCGATCGCGGCGGGAGCGGATTATGTCTATATGGGCACGCGCTTCATCGCCGCCGAGGAAAGCATGGCGCCCGCAGCCTACAAGGACATGCTGGCCGCCGCCCAGATCGAGGATCTGCTGATTAGCGCCGGGATCACCGGCACCCCGGCAAGCTGGCTGAAGCCGTCGCTGCGCGACAACGGGATGGACCCCGACGACATGCCCGACGCGCCGGGCCGCGCCTATGACAGCAGCCAGAGCCTGAAAGGCAAGCGCTGGGCCGATGTCTGGTCGGCGGGGCAGGGCGTCGGCGCGGTAACCGGGACGGAACCAGCCTCGGCCATCGTCGCGCGGCTGGAAGCGGAATATGACGCCGCGCGCGGACGCCTGTCGTCGCGGCTGGACCGGAGCGTCGCATGACTTTCATCCTTGGCACCGCGCAAAGTGATTTCGCCCGCGCCTGGTCGCGCGAGGGGCTGGATATCTCGGACATGATCCGGGACTCGGTTCTGGACGTTCTGGAAGACGCGCAGGTCACGCCCGATCAGGTCGAGAGCATCCATGTCGGCAACGCATTCGGCGAGATGCAGCGTCAGCAGGCGCATCTGGGCGCCATGGTCGCGCAGGTGGTGCCCGAGCTTTGGGGTGTTCCGGCGATGCGTCACGAAGGGGCCTGCGCCAGTGCCTCGCTCGCCGTGCTGGCGGCGATGGCCGAGATCGAGGCGGGGCGCTACGATTGCGTGCTGGTCGTCGGTGCCGAGGAGTTCAAGAACACCAAGGGGGACGCCGCCTCGGTCAACCAGAACGCCGCCGGCTGGCAGGGGCACGAGGATATTGACTGCCGCTTCCTGTGGCCCGCCGTGTTCGGGCTGGCCGCGCAGGAATACGACGCGCGCTATGGGCTGGACCGGCGCCATCTCAACCGGATCGCCGAATTGAATTACGGGAATGCCCGAAATAATCCGCTGGCGCAGACACGCGGCTGGGCTTTCAACGCGCTCAGCTTCACCGATGACGACAACGCCAACCCGGTGATCGAGCCGGGCACGCGGCGGCAGGATTGCGGGCAGATCACCGATGGTGCGGCCTCGCTGGTTCTGGCCTCGCCCGCCTTCGCGGCGGAATGGTCGCGCCGCACCGGCAAGCGCGCGGCGCGGATCGCGGGCTGGGGCCATCGCAATGCCGGGCTGCGCTTTCGCGACAAGCTTGAACGGCAGGGCGACTACGTCTTTCCGCATGTGCGCCAGACCATCGAGGATGCATGGCGCCGCGCCGGGATCGCCGGGATCGAGGCGGTGAGCGGGGTCGAGACGCATGATTGTTTCACCACCACCGAATACATCGCCATCGACCATCTGGGGCTGACCCCGCCGGGGCAAAGCTGGCAGGCAGTCGAGGATGGCAGCATCGAGGCGGGGGGCCGCTGCCCGGTGAACATGTCGGGCGGGCTGATCGGCTGCGGCCATCCGGTCGGCGCGACGGGTACGCGGATGCTGCGCGACGCGGCGCGGCAGGTGCTGGGTCAGGCCGAAGCCATGCAGATCGAGGGGGCCCAACGGATGCAGACGTTGAATATCGGCGGCTCGTTCGGCACCGTGGTGAGTTTCGTGGTCGAGGCGCAGTAAGACGCCAAGGCCATCGCGCCGGGCGACCGGCGACAAGGGAGGAACGGATGACCGAGATCGTCATCATCGACGCATTGCGCACGCCGCGCGGTCGCGGCAATGCCAAGGGGGCGCTGGCGCAGACCACGCCGGTCGATCTGCTGGCTGCCCCGCTCAGGGCGATGGCAGAGCGCCATGCGCTCAAGGGACGGACAATGGCCGATGCGATTTTCGGCTGCGTCACGCAGACCGGCGGGCAGGGGGCGAATATCGGCAAGCTGGGCCTGATCGCGGCGGGCTATTCCGACGCGGTGCCGGGTCTGACGGTCAACCGCTACTGCGCCAGCGGGCTTACGGCGGTGACGCTGGCCGCGCTCAAGGCGCAGGCCGAAGACGGTCTGGCCATCGGCGGCGGGGTCGAGAGCATGTCGCAGGTGCCGATGGCGTCCGACAAGGGGCCGCTGACCCACGACCATGCGTTCCAGAAGGCCGCCGGGCTTGTCCCGATCGGCATCAGTGCCGACGCTGTGGCAACGGCCGAGGGCTTCAGCCGCGCCGACTGCGATGCCTATGCCGCCGAAAGCCAGCGCCGCGCTATTGCCGCGCGCGACGCCGGGGCCTTCGCGTCACTGGTTTCTGTGGCCGGACTGGAACAGGACGAAACGCCGCGCGCGGGCACCAGCGCCGAAAAGCTGTCCGCGCTGGACCCGGCCTTTGCCGAGATGGGGCAGGCCTATGGGTTCGACGCGGCGCTCATGGCTTATACCGGGCTTGACCGTATCGACCACGTTCACCATGCGGGGAACTCGCCCGCCATGGCCGATGGCGCCTCGGCGGTGCTGCTGGGGACGCAGGCGGCGGCACAGGCGGCGGGGCTGAAACCCCGCGCGCGACTTCTGGCCAGCGCCGAGCTGTCGGTGGACCGCGTGCTGGCGCTGACAGGATCGGTCGACGCGGCGCAGGCGGCACTGACCCGGGCCGGTCTGCAGGCCGACGATATCGATCTGTTCGAAGTCAATGAAAGCTTCGCGGCCCTTGCACTTCATTTCGCCCGCTACATGGATGTGCCGCAGGACCGGCTCAACGTGAATGGCGGGGCCATCGCGCTGGGCCACGCCATGGGATCCACCGGATCGGCACTGATCGGCACCGCGCTGGATGAACTCGAGCGGCGCGGCGCGCGGCGCGCGCTGATCGCCGCCTGCGGGGCAGCCGGGCTTGCCTCGGCTCTTATCATCGAGCGGGTGGCATGAGCGAAACGCCCGATCTCGACCTGATCCGCGACGCGCTGAGCACCTCGACGCTGAGCCATGCGCTGAAGCTGATCGGCGACCGCTGGACGATGCAGATCCTGATGGGCGCCTTTATGGGGGTAAAGCGGTTCGACGATTTCCAGTCGTGGCTGGCGATCCCGCGCCGCACGTTGTCGTCGCGGCTGAAATCGCTGATGCAGATGGACCTGATGCGTCCGCGTCTCTATCAGGAGCGGCCCGAGCGCTACGCCTATCATCTGACCCGCAAGGGGATGGCGGTCTATGAGGCCACGCTGATGACCTGGGACTGGGAGCAGCGCTTTGGCGAGAACCGCATCGCCCTGCCGACCCGGCTGGTCCACAAGACCTGCGGCCATGGGTTCATCCCGCAGCTGAGCTGCGCGGCCTGCGGCGAGACGGTAACGCTGCGCGACCTTGAGCTGACGCTGAAGCCCAATCCGCACCTGCCGCACGATCCTGACGCGCCGATGCGCACGCCAAAGGTCACGGTCACCGACGGCGCGATGGACCATCTTGCGCTGCGGATGGATCGCTGGACGCTGATGATCGTTTCGGCGCTGGTTCTGGGCTGTCGGCATTTCGACCAGTTGTCCCATGTGCTTCGGATCAGCCCGCCGCTTCTGAGCCGCCGTCTGCCTGCCATGGTCGAGGCCGGACTTCTGAGCGTCGAGCCCGACCGCGACGACCGCCGCCGCCGTGTCTATCTGCTGACCCCTGCGGGACGTGCGCTGTTTCCCTATATCGCGCTGCTGAGCGTCTGGGCGTCCGAGCATCTGTTCAACGAACCCAGCTCGATCCGCCCGCGCCATAAGGCCTGCGGCAAAGCCTTCGTGCCGCGCGCCACCTGTGGGCATTGCCACGAGCGGCTGAACGCCTGGGATGTCCGTTTCGAAACGGAGGGCGCCGCATGAGTCCGGCCTTGGAACTTTTCGCGCAGCTTACCGTGAACGGCATCGCGGTCGGGGCGATCTATGCGCTGGTGGCGATGGGGGTGGTGCTGATCCACAAGGCCACCGAGGTGCTGAACTTCGCGCATGGCGACCTTCTGGTGCTGTCGGCCTTCTCGGCCTGGGCGCTGATCGCCGGGGCGGGCATGCCCTTCTGGCTGGTCTTGCCGCTGGTGGCGGCAGGGCTGGGCGTTCTGGCCTATGGGATGGACGCGCTGATCGTCCGCCGGATCGCCGGTCAGCCGCAATTCGCGGGCGTCATGCTGACCATCGCGCTGGCCTTCATGCTGCGCGGCCTGGTGCAGATGATCTTCGGCACCGATTCCCAAAGCTACGACACCCCGTGGACGGGCGGCTCGGTGCAGCTTTTCGGGGTCACGATCGCCGACCTGTCGCTGGTCATCATGGCGGTGGTGTTCCTGATCGCGGCACTGCTGTGGGTGTTCTTCCGCAAGACCCGTCTGGGTATCGCGATGCAGGCCGCCAGCCAGAACCAGTTGGCCGCGCATCTGAACGGCGTGCGGGTGAAGCGGCTCAATTCGCTGGTCTGGGCGCTGGCGGGGGTGACGGCGGCGATTGCGGGGATCTTTCTTGCGCCGCTGACGCTGGTCGATACGGCGCTCTGGCTGATCACGCTGAAGGCGCTGGCCGCCATCGTGCTGGGCGGCTTCGGCAGCCTGCCGGGTGCGGTGCTGGGTGGTATCCTGATCGGCCTGATCGAACAATATGCGGGCGTCTACCTGCCCGACGGCTTCAAGGACATCGCGGCCTATCTGGTCCTGATCGTGGTGCTGATCCTCAAGCCCAATGGCCTGATGGGCGACGCGCATGGACGGAGGGTCTGAGCTTTGCGGTTCGATTATCATACGCGCTACCGGCAGGGTTTCGCGCTGCTCAAGCATCCCGCCGACTGGGTCAATTACGGTGTCCTTCTGGCCGCGCTTCTGGTGGTGCCGCTGGTTGCGTCGAACTACTTCGTGGGCGAACTCAGCTACGTGCTGATCCTGTGCGTGGCGTCGCTGGGCCTGATGACGCTCAGCGGGTTCACCGGGCAGATCAGCCTCGGCCATGCCAGCTTCGTCGCCATCGGTGCTTACGGCCATGCATGGCTGCTGGCGCATGGCGTGCCGTTCATTCTGGCCCTGCCGCTGGCTGCGCTGATCTCTGCCGGGGCGGGGCTGGTCGTGGGGATTCCGGCGATCCGCGTGTCGGGCCTGTATCTGGCCATGGTGACGCTCGCCTTCTCGATCGTCGTCGAGCAGGTGATCGGCATGTGGCGCGGTGTGACCGGCGGTTTCATGGGGATGCTGGTCGAGACGCCCAGCATTGCCGGGATCTCGCTGGGATCGCCCAAGGTGTTCTATTATCTCTGCCTGCTGGTGGTCGTTCTGGTGCTGTTGGCGCTGGCCAACCTGCTGCGCTCGGGCATCGGGCGGGCCTTTACCGGCGTGCGCGATTCCGAGGCCGCAGCCTATGCGCTGGGCATCGAGGTCAAGCGCATGAAGGTCGGCGCCTTCGGCCTGTCGGCGGGCATTACCGGGCTGGCCGGGGCGCTGATGGCGCATCACATCGGCTATCTGACGCCCGACGCCTTCACCCTGCTTCTGTCGCTCGATCTGGTGCTCATGGTGGTAATCGGCGGCATGGGCAGCCTGCGCGGCGCGATCCTTGGCGCGGTGCTGATCAGCATGCTGCCCAACGGTGTCGCCCTGCTGAAAGACGTGCTGCCGCAATCCATGGCGCGGCAATCGGGGCTGGAGATCTTCGTCGCGGGCGCCGTTCTGGCCTTCTTCGTGCTGTTCGAACCGACCGGCCTGAACGGGCGCTGGATGAAGATCCGCGCGCTGCTCGAGAACTTTCCGCTGTATCGCCGCGACACGTTCCGGCGACAGAAGGCCTATATGAAATCGGAGCGTAACCGATGACCGGCGCGGTTCTGGAACTCGATCAGGTGGCTCTGCATTTCGGCGGGCTGGCGGCGATCTCGGATCTGTCGATCTCGGTCAAGGCGGGCGAGGTGCTGGCCGTGATCGGCCCCAACGGCGCAGGCAAGACCTCGATGCTGAACCTTGTGACGCGGGTGTTCGATGCCAGCAAGGGGCGCATCGCGTTCAAGGGGCAGGACATCTCGCGCCTGCCGCGCGCGCGCATCGCCCATCTGGGCATCGCCCGCACCTTCCAGAATATCGAGCTGTTCGACGCGGCGACCGTGCTCGACAACCTGCTGCTGGGCCGTCACCGGTTCGGCGGCGGTGTATGGTGGCGGCAGGTCTTGCGCACGCCCGCGCTTACCCGGCTGGAAGAAGCGCACCGCGCCAAGGCCGAAGAGGTGATCGAGTTTCTCGACCTGTCGCCGTGGCGCAATGCCCGCGTTGCGGGCCTGCCCTACGGCGTGCGCAAGGTGGTCGAGCTGGGCCGCGCGCTGTGTTCGGAACCTGAGATCCTGTTTCTCGATGAACCCGCCTCTGGGCTCAACCCTGAGGAAACGCGCGATCTGGCCTTCTGGATCGACGACATCCGCAGCGATCTGGGCATCACCGTGGTGATGATCGAACACGATATGTCGCTGGTGAACGCGGTCGCCGACCGGGTGGTCTGCATGGCGCAGGGGCGGGTTCTGGCACAGGGCAGCGCGGCCGAGGTGCAATCGCATCCCGACGTGATTGCCGCTTATCTGGGGACGTGACGATGCTTCTGGACGTGCAGAATCTGGAAACGTGGTACGGGCCTATCGCCGCGATGAAGGGCGTGAACCTGCAGGTGGCCGAGGGCCGCATCACCGCCGTGCTGGGCGCGAACGGGGCGGGCAAGACCACGCTTCTGAACACGCTGGCCGGCGTGATCGACCCGTTCAAGGGCAAGGTGCTGTTCGACGGCGTCGAGGTGCAGGGCCAAGAGGCCGATGCCATCGCCCGGCGCGGGCTGGTTCTGGTGCCCGAGGGGCGGCAGGTCTATCCGTTTCTCAGCGTGCGCGAAAACCTGATGATGGGCGCCTATGCGCGCCGGGATCGCGACGCGGTCGAGCGGGATATCGAGCGCGTTCAGGCGTGGTTCCCGCGGCTGAAAGAGCGCGATGCGCAACATGCAGGCCTGCTCTCGGGCGGCGAGCAGCAGATGGTGGCCATCGGTCGCGCCTATCTGTCGGCGCCCAAGCTGTTGATGCTGGACGAGCCCAGTCTGGGCCTGTCGCCGATGCTGACGCATGAAATCTTCGGAATCATCCGCAAGATCCGCGACGAAACCGGCACCGCCGTTCTGGTCGTCGAGCAGAACGCTGCCGTGGCGCTCAAGCATGGCGACGACGGCTACATCATGGAACTGGGCCGAATCGTCGCCGCCGATAGCTGCGCCGTCCTCAGCCAGAAGGAAGACGTGCGCGAGGCCTATCTGGGCGGCGGTGCGGGCGAGGGGCTGTCGGGCACGCAACAGCGCTGGAAGCGCAGAAAAACGTGGAGATGAGCCTCAGATGAACGCGATGATGCCGCCTGCCGTGACGTTTCTGGGCTTTGACACACCGGCCCGCGTGTTCCGCGCGCGGGTGCAGGAATGGTCGGATTTGCCGGCCCTGCGCCACAAGCATCGCGGGCTGTGGCAGAGCTATAGCTGGGGCGCGTACTACGCGAAGGCGCGCGCCTTCGGGCTGGCTTTGCGCGATCTGGGTATGGCGCGCGGCGAGGTGATCGGCGTTCTGGCCGAAAACCGTCCCGAATGGCTGTTTGCCGATATGGGCGCGCAATGCATGGGCTATGTGGGCAACGGCGTTTATCCGACCGCCTCGCCCGATCAGCTGCGATACATCTTGCAGGATTCCGCCTGCCGGGTGCTGGTGGTCGAAAATCAGGAGCAGCTGGAAAAGGCGCTCGCCGTGCGCGATGACTGCCCCGACCTCAGGCGTATTCTGGTGATCGAGCGCGAAGGCCTGCGAAACCTGTCCGATCCGCAGGTGGGTTTCTTCGACGATTTCCTGCGCCGGGGCGAAGAGCTTTCCAAAACCCAGTCGCCGGATTTCGAAGCCGCGATCGAAGCGGGGCGCGGTGCGGATCTGGCCTTTCTGGTCTATACCTCGGGCACGACGGGGGCGCCCAAGGGGGCGATGATCTCGAACCGGAACGCGGTGTTCCAGCTCAGCAAGGCGAGCGAATATCTGGATGCCGGGCTGGGCGACAAGACGCTCTCTTTCTTGCCGTTGTGCCATATCGCCGAGCGTATGGCCTCGGTCTTTAACCCGATGGCGCTGGGGCTGGTCGTCCATTTCCCCGAAAACGCCGGCACCGTGGCCAACGATATCCGCGAGGTGGCGCCGCATATCGTCTTCGCGCCGCCGCGCTTTTGGGAAAAGATGCACAGCCAGATCGAGCTGTTTCTGCGCGACGCGATCGGGCCCGCGCGCTGGGTCTATCGCCACGCCCTCGACGCCGGGCGCGCAGGCGTTGACGCGGCGCTCGAAGGACGCAAACCGCCGCGTCAGGGTCTGCATACGCGGCTGCTCGCCACGCTGGCCTTCCGCAACATCCGGATCTTTCTGGGCCTGCAGAACTGCCGCAGCGCGCTGACCGGCGCGGCCCCGGTCCCGCCCGAACTGATCCGCTGGTTCCTGTCCATCGGGATCGAATTGCGCGAAGCTTTCGGCATGACCGAAACCGCCGGTTTCGCGGCCTCGACGCCCAAGGGCGGGATCCGGCTGGGCTGGGCGGGACTGCCCGCCGGGGAAACCGAGATCCGCATCGCCGACGAAGGCGAGATTCAGGTGCGCGGTGCCAATGTCTTCGCGGGCTACTGGCGCAATGCCGAGAAGACCGCCGAGACGATCACGCCCGATGGCTGGCTGAAGACCGGCGATTGCGGCGAGATCAGCCCCGAAGGGTATCTGGCGATCCGCGACCGCATCAAGGACATCATCATCACGGCGGGCGGCAAGAACATCACGCCCACGCAGATCGAAAGCCAGCTCAAGTTCAGCCCGTTCATCACCGACGCGGTGGTGATCGGCGAGGGGCGGCGCTACGTGACCGCGCTGGTGATGATCGACCTCGAACACGTCGCCCGCTATGCGCAGGAACAGGCGATCCCCTATACCGATTTCGCCAGCCTCGCGCGGGCGCCCGCTATCGTCGAGCTGATCCAGGGTGAAATTAACGCGGTAAATCCGCGGCTGGCGCGGGTCGAACAGATCAAGAGCTTCCGCATCATCGACCAGCTTCTCACCGCCGAGGATGAAGAACTGACGCCCACGATGAAGCTGAAGCGGAAAGTCATCGCGCAAAAATACGCGCCCCTCATCGAAGGCATGTATTCCGCCTGAGACGGCAGGCGGAAGGAGGAGAGCATGTCCGAGACATCAACACGCCGTCAGACACCAAAAGGGAGGACGCCATGAATATGAACCGTCGTCAGATGCTCGCCAGCAGCGCCGCCGCGCTTGCCCTGGGCGGCAGCCTGCGCCCGGCGCGTGCCGCCGGGGTCCATGCCGATGAAATCGTCATCGGCGCGCATCTGGATCTCAGCGGTCCGGCTGCGGCGGGGATGCCCGCGCTGCGGAACGCGACCGAGCTTGCCATCGCGCAGGCCAATGCCGCGGGCGGCATCCATGGCCGTCAGGTCCGCTGGATCGTCGAGGATAACGGCGGGCAGCCGCAGCTTGCGGTGCGCGCCGTGCAGAAGCTCATCCGCTCGGACGAAGTCTTCGCGCTGCTCAACAGCTTCGGGTCGGGCACCAATGCCGCGACCATGGGCCTGACGACCGGTTCGGGCACGATCGCCTTTGCGCCTTGGGCCGCCTCGGCCGTCATGCACCAGATCGCGGGCGGGGATCCGCATCTGTTCACCACCGTGCAGAACTACAACACGACCACGCAGCGCGCGCTCGAACGGGTGATCCCGGAATGGGGTTCGCAGCGGGTCGGGGTGATCTATCAGGAAGGCCCGTTCGGCGACCTGATCCGCGCAGGCGTCAACCCGGCGCTGGAATCGCTGGGCATGACCGTGACCGAGGAAGCCGCCTATCGCCCCGGCGATATCGACTTCTCAAGTCAGGTCGCGCGGCTCAGGGCGGCTGATGTCGATCTGATCGTCGCCGGCACCATCATCCGCGAGACCGTGGGTGTGATGTCCGAGGTCAAGAAGCTGGGCTGGGACGATGTCAACGTGCTGACCGCGATTCCCGGACGCTCGACCATCGTGGCCCGGCTTGGTGGTGAGGATGTCGAGGGCCTTTACGGCATCGGCGGCTGGCGTCTGCACGGCGAGGATACGACCGACGAGGAAGCGCAGGCCTTCATCACCGCCTATCGCGAGGCCTATGACTCGGTCCCCGACGAGAACGCGGCGAATGCCTATTCCTATGCCAACTGGTTCCTGAATTCGCTGCGTGCGGCGGGCGAGGATCTGAACGCCGAAAGCTTCATTGAGGGCGCGAATGCGACCACGCACTCGGATTTCATGACCTATGGCGAGCAGCATTTCGAGAACAACCACGCCATGCCCGAGATGATCTCGATCGACCGGGTCGAGGGTGGCAACTGGGTGCCCCAGACCGAACCGTTCTGACAAAAGCAGGGGCGGGCCCGTCGCAAGACCGGCCCGCCCGTTCCATCGCCGTCGCCCGAAAGGCGCAGTCAGATGGCCAGATATTCCTCGCGCAGTTGCGAGTTTTCCAGCACCTCTTTCGCGTCGCCGTCGAAGACCACGCTTCCGGTATCCAGAATGACTGCCCGGTCCGACAGGTCCAGCGCCGCCACGGCGTTCTGCTCGACGATGATCGTGGTGATCCCCTGATCGCGGATCACGTTCAGCGTCTTGGCGATTTCCTGCACGATGACCGGGGCGAGCCCTTCATAGGGTTCGTCGAGAAGCAGCAGCTTGATGTCGCGCGCCAGTGCCCGCGCGATGGCCAGCATCTGCTGTTCGCCGCCCGACAGCGTCACGCCTTCCTGCCGCCGCCGCTCGCCCAGACGCGGGAACAGCTCGTAGATGCGGTCGAGCGACCAGCCGACGGGCGGCACGATCTGCGCGAGCTTCAGGTTCTCCTCGACCGTCAGGCCGGGGATGATGCGCCGGTCCTCGGGCACCAGAGCCAGCCCCGCGACGGCGGCCTGATGGCTTTTCATCTTGTGCAGCGGCTGATGGTCGAGCCAGATTTCACCATGCCGAAGCTCGGGCGTGTCGACCCGCGCAAGCGCCCGCAGGGTCGAGGTCTTGCCCGCGCCGTTGCGGCCCAGAAGCGCGAGGATCTCGCCTTCATGCACGTTGAAGCTGACATTCTGAACGATGTAGCTTTCGTCGTAATAGGCCTCGAGCCCCCAGACGGACAGAAAGGCCGGGGCATGGCTGGCGTGATTGGCGTTCGGATCCCATTGGGGTTTCGCGTTCATGTCGTGGCCCTTTCTGTCAGACCTGCGCTTCGCCGAGATAGGCTTCGCGCACCTTGGGATGTCCCTTGATCCGTTCGGGAACGTCCTCGACCAGCGGCGTGCCCTGGGCGAGAACGGTGATGCGGTCGGCGAGGCTGAACACCACGTGCATGTCGTGTTCGATGATCGCCATGGTGATGTGCAGCCGGTCCTTGATGTCCTTGAGCAGCTCGATCGTGTTGTTGGTATCGGCGCGCGCCATGCCGGCCGTGGGCTCGTCCAGAAGCAGAAGCTTGGGTTTCTGAACAAGGCACATCGCCATTTCCAGCCGCCGCTTGTCGCCCCGGCTGAGGGACGAGGCCTGCATGTTGCGCTTTTCCAGCATGTTGACCTCGGCCAGCATCTGCTCGGCCTCGTCGTTGAGCGATTTCTCGCGAGCGACGGTCTCGAAAGCGTGCAGGCGGAAAGAGCCGTCGCGCCGCGCGAAACAGGGGATCAGCATGTTTTCCATCACGCTCAGATCGCCGAAGATCTCGGGCGTCTGGAACACGCGGCTGATCCCCAACTGGTTGATCTCGTGCGGCTTCAGGCCCAGCAGGTTCTTGCCCTGAAAGGTCACGCTGCCCGAATCCGGCATCAGCTTGCCGACAAGGCAATTCAGCAGCGTGGACTTGCCCGCGCCGTTGGGGCCGATGATCGCGTGGCAGCTTCCCTCGGCCACGTCGAGATTGACATCCCCCAGCGCCTGCAGCCCGCCGAACTTCTTGTTGACGCCGGTGACTTCAAGAATTCCCATCAGACGTCTCCCTCATTCGCCGGGTTGTTCGGCGCTGTCCGTGCCATTCTTTGGGGCGCCGTTCTTTGGCGCGCCGTTCTTGCGCCCCCGGGCGCCGTCGCGACGAAAGAGCCGGCCAAGGCGCTGTCCGCCCTCGACGATGCCACCGGGAAGAAAGATCACCACCAGCATGAAGACCGCGCCCAGAAGCAGGTGCCAGCCTTCGCCGACGAAGGGTTTGATGATGGTCACGAAGACCGAGTCGAGCCACGCGGGCAGACCCGAGAACCAGCCATGCAGCACGGCTTCGTTGATCGTCGAGATGATCGATTCCAGATAGACGATCACGCCTGCACCCAGAACCGGGCCGATCAGCGTGCCCGCACCGCCGAGGATGGTCATCAGCACTACCTCGCCCGAAGCGGTCCAGAGCATCCGCTCGGCGCCCGCGAGCGGGTCCATCGCGACCATCAGCCCGCCCGCGAGCCCGGCATACATCCCCGAGATCACGAAGGCCGCCAGCGCGTAGGGGCGCGAACTTAGCCCGGTATAGCTCATCCGGCTCTGGTTCGATTTCACTGCCCTCAGCATCAGCCCGAAGGGCGAGCGGAACAGCCGGATGGCAAGGAACATCGCAAGCGCGAAGACGGTGGCGGCGAAGTAATAGCCGAAATTGAACACGAAGCTCCACGCGCCGACATCGATGGTGATGCCCTGTCCCATCTCGATGCCGAAGAAATGCGGCACGGGGATATTGCCCGACGCGGTCTGGCTGGTGCCGATCACGCGCGGATCGTCGAGCGACAATTGCAGCCCGGTCTCGCCGCCGGTGATCGGGGTCAGCACCGAATAGGCGAGGCTGTAGCACATCTGCGCGAAAGCCAGCGTCAGGATCGAGAAGTAGATCCCCGAACGACGCAGCGACACGAAGCCGATGATCAGCGACAGCGCGCCCGCCGCGAGCACCGACAGGATCAGCGCGGGGATCACGTTCATGGTGAGCAGCTTCATCATCCAGACCCCGGCATAGGATCCGACGCCGAGAAACGCGGCATGGCCGAAGCTGAGATAGCCGGTCAGCCCGAACAGGATGTTGAAGCCGACCGCGAAGATGCCGAAGATCACCAGCTTTTGCATCATGTCGGGATAGCCTGCATTGAACTGCGCGAGGCTCGATCCGTCCGGAAACGGGTTCAGAATGAACGGCGCGAAGATCAGCATGATCAGGATGATGACGTAGAGCCTTGTATCTGCCTTGTTAAGTCCGAGCACGGCTCATTCCTCCATCACGCCCTTGCGGCCCAGAAGGCCCCGAGGACGGGTCAACAGCACGATGACGGCGACCAGATAGATCACCACCTGATTGATACCGGGGATCAGCTCGATCACCTGCGTCATCGATGCGAAGCTCTGCAGGATCCCCAGCAGGAAACCCGACGCGACCGCACCGGCAAGCGAGCCCATGCCGCCGACCACCACGACGACGAAGCTGAGGACCAGAAAGTCCATCCCCATATGGTAATTGGGCGACAGGATCGGCGTGTACATTACCCCCGCGAAGCCCGCGACGATCGAGGCCAGCGCGAAGACGATGACGAAGCGCTTGTCGATATCGATACCCAGAAGGCCCACGGTCTCGCGGTCGGCCATACCGGCGCGCACGACCATGCCGAAGGTGGTGAATTGCAAGAAGGCAAAGACCGCGCCGACCACCACGGCGGCAAAGCCGAAATACACAAGGCGCCAGTAGGGATACATGATTGCGTACGGATCAAAGCCCAGCCAGACGCCAAAATCGAATGACCCGATGAAGATCTCTGGCGCCGGTGTCGGGATCGGGTTGGCGCCGAAATTCGCCTTGATGATCTCCTGCAGCACGATCGCCAGCCCGAAGGTCACAAGGATCTGGTCGGCATGCGGACGCTTGTAGAAATGGCGGATCAGCCCGCGCTCCATCGCCACGCCGATCAGCGCCATGACCGGCACCGCCACGATCAGCGCCAGCGGCACGGACCAGTCGATGATCGTCGCGCCGATCTCGGGGCCGAACCAGTGCTCGACATAGGGGGTCTGCACCCGCAGGGGCCGGTTGAGAAAGTCGAGCCGTGTCTCGTCGATGGTCTCGAAGGACAGGTTGAGCAGGTTCTTCACCGTCACGGCGACGAACGCGCCGAGCATGAACAGCGCCCCATGCGCGAAGTTGACCACGCCCAGCGTCCCGAAGATCAGGGTCAGACCCAGCGCGATCAGCGCATAGGCCGACCCTTTGTCCAGGCCGTTGAGGATTTGCAGGATGATCGATTCCATGGAAGTTCCCAATCCGGTGCCACAAGGGCGGGGATCACCCGCTGATCACCGGGGCGATCAGCGCGGATGCCCGGACGCGGTGAAGCGCCCGGGCCGTGTCGGTTGCAAAAGGATCAGGCGCCCGGGTTGCAGGCTCCCAGGTCACCGCCTTGGAAATCGGGGTGATCGACCGGATAGGTGACGGTCTCGCGCGGGGTGATCTCGACGATCTCCAGAAGGTCGAACTCGTTTTGCGGGTTCTCCTTACCCTTCACGACCAGCACGTCCTTGAAGCACTGGTGATCCTCGGCGCGGTACAGCGTCGGGCCGTTGCCCAGCCCGTCGAACTCGAAGCCTTCCAGCGCTTCGGCCACGCCGCAGGGGTTGAACGTGCCCGCGCGGGTCACGGCATCGGCATAGAGCAGGGTCTGCGCGTAGCAGGTCTGCGCCGCCTGGCTGGGCGGGAAGCCGTATTTCTCGCCGAACGACCGGGTAAAGGCCTGCGAGCCTTCATCCGTCAGCGACCAGTGCCAGTTGGTCGAGCCGAAGATCCCCTCGATGGCCGACCCCGCACCGCGCGCCATCAGGCGCGAGAACAGCGGCACGACGATTTCGAAGTTCTTGCCGTTGACCTGCAGGTCGCGCAGGCCGAACTGCACCGCCTGCGTCAGCGAGTTGACCATGTCCCCGCCGTAATGGTTCAGCACCAGCACATCGGCACCCGAATTGGCCACCGGCGTCAGGTAGGATGAGAAGTCGCCCGCGCCCACCGGGGTCAGCACGGCGTTGGTGGTCTCCCAGCCCATTGCCTCGGTATAGGCGCGGATCGACCGCTCCTGCGACCAGCCCCAGGTATAGTCGGCGGTCAGGTGATAGGCCTTGCGGTCGGTGCCGTAATTGGCTTCCAGGATCGGCGCGAGGGCGCGGCCCGTCATCTCGGTATTGAAGAAATGGCGGAAGCCGTTCGCGCGGCGGTCCTTGCCGGTTGTGTCGTTCGAGTGGGTCAGACCGGCCATGAAGATCACGCCAGCATCCTGACAGAGGCCCTGCACGGCGATCGCCACGCCCGAGGACGAGCCGCCGGTGATCATGATCGCACCGTCGCGTTCGATCATCGAGCGAGCGGACGAGCGGGCGGCATCGGACGAGGTCTGCGTGTCGCCGGTGACGTATTCGACGCGGCGGCCCAGAATGCCGGTGCCATCCAGCACGCGGCTGGAGAAGGTGTTGAGCATACCGCCATCGCCCTCACCGTTGAGATGCTCGACGGCAAGCTGATAGGCGCGCAGCTCGTCCGCGCCCTCATCCGCATAGGCGCCGGTCTGCGGGACGTTGAAGCCCAGCGTGACGCTGCCCGAGCCAGGTTCGTTGGTGAAGCCATAGGCGCGATTGGTGAAAATCATGGGCGCGGCCATCGCAATACCCGACGCGGCACCCGCTCGCAGAAGTCCGCGGCGCGACAGTTTCAGATCAGACATGTATTCCTCCCATAAGATGGTTGCGGCCCGGCTCGTCTCCTCCAGATCCGGGAAGCCCCATCGTTAAATGGGTTCCATAGCGATGTTTCAAAATCCAGTGATAATTCGAGTGTTTTGTTGCGCGCTGAAAAATGTAAATTTGTAAACGTGGTTTCCTCCGCTCCGGTGGCCTTGCCGATGCCGCAAATGAAAAGCGAAGAGTTTTAGGCCGTTGGGGTGGAATTTCTGCGACTGCACGATGCGCGAATGCTGCACGGACGCGCGGGATAAAATGATTTTCAGTCAAGTGAATGTTGTAAAGGGCTGTCAACGCGGCCTTGTGGGGCGATGGGATCGGATGCAGCCGCGTCTGCATCAATAGCACCGAATCAATACCGCTGACGGCGCCTGCCATTTCCCGGCGAACAAGGGTTTCGGCACGCTGAAAACGCGGGTTCTCAAAGGGGAAAAGCACCGACAGAAGGGGCATTCCGGCACCGCCATGCGCCGGAAAACGGCCCCTTGGCGAGCCGGAAATCGCGGTCAGGAAAGCCCTGTCAGGCGATATGGATCGTCTTGACCTCAAGATAATTGTCGAGCCCCTCGGGCCCGCCTTCGCGTCCCATGCCGCTTTCACGGTAGCCGCCAAACGGGTGCTCGGGGTCGACGATCAGACCGTTGATCGTCAGCCCACCGGTTTTCATCCGTTTGGCGAAACGATAGGCGCGCTCGACATCGCGGGAATAGACCGCGCCGTTCAGCCCGTAGCGGGTGGCGTTGACCTTGCGCTCGGCGTCGTCCTCGTCGTCATAGCCAATGACCGAGACGACGGGGCCGAAGATCTCTTCCTGTGCGATCTTCATGTCCGGCGTGACGTCGCTGAACACCGTGGGTTCAACATAAAACCCCTTGTCCAGCCCGCGGGGACGCCCGCCGCCGCAGGCCAGCATCGCCCCGCCCGCGCGCCCGGCGGCGATATAACCTTCGACTTTCTCGCGCTGTCGGGCCATCGCCAGCGGTCCCATCTGGGTCGCAGGATCAGCCGGATCGCCCACCTTCAGCGACCGGACGGCGGGCAGGAACGTGTCGAGGAATTCCTGCTTGCGCGCATTGGGCACCAGAAGCCGGGTGAGCGAGAAACAGACCTGCCCGGTGATCGGCATGGAATAGACCATGAGCGACGGCAGCGCCTGCTGGAAATCCGCGTCGGGCAGCAGAACGGCGGCGGACTTGCCGCCCAGTTCCAGCGACACCCGCGCCAGCCGGTCGGCGCAGACCCGCATGATATGTTTGCCCACAGCGGTCGAGCCGGTAAAGCCCACCTTGTCGATCTGCGGATGCCGGATCAGGTGGTCGCCGCCCTCGCGGCCCGAGGGCACGAGGTTAAACACCCCGCGCGGCAGCCCGGCCTGTTCGATGCACTCGGCAAGGATATAGGCTTCGAGCGGTGTTTCGGGCGACGGCTTGGCGACGAAGGTGCACCCCGCTGCCAGCCCGGCGGCGATCTTGTAGGTCAGCAGCACCATCGGCGCATTCCATGGCGAGATCGCTGCGCAGACGCCCACCGGTTCGCGCAGGACGCGCACGGCACCGCCATCGGCGCGGCGTCGGTCGTCGCGGAACGGGTAGTGTTCGATCAGGTCGGCGTAATAGCGAAACAGCGTCGCGTTCTGGGGCACCAGTTTGCGTGTCAGGCTTATCGGTGCGCCCACCTGCATGGTCCAGGCCCAGGCGATTTCTTCCAGCCGGTTGGTGATCAGCGCCGCGATCCGCCGCAGATAGGACGCCCGCTCGGCCGGTTCCATCCGGGGCCAGGGGCCATGCTCGAAGGCCTCGCGCGCAGCGGCGACGGCGGCGTCGATATCCTCCGGCGCGGCCTCGGGGTAGCGGATGATGGTTTCCTCAGTCACCGGCGAGACCACCTCGGTCATCCGCGACGTGCGCGGGCGGACCCAGTCGCCGTTGATGAAGAAGCGCTCGGGCGCCTTCAGGGGCATCGCCGCATTGGTGGTCATGGGTGGGCCTTCCTCAATCGTCGCGCCGGTCGCGGCGGCGCTTGCGGTCCAGATCGCCGTCGCGGATGTCATCGGTCAGCCGGTCCAGAACGCGGTGCAGATTGGGGGCCTGAACCGCCTGATCCAGCACCGATTCCAGCGCCTGCAGGATCGCCCCGCGCGAGCCTTCGACGGTGCCGACCTGGTTGATGTTGATTTCCTTGATCTTTTCGACCGGCTTCATCATCTCGCCCATGATCTTCGGCATCGCATCCAGCCGCGCCAGTTCGGCCTCATGCGCCAGCGTCGCCTCGGAACGGGTATTCTCGGCAGCGATGCGGGCGGTCAGGGCCTCGGCATCGGCCTTGGCGCGGGTGAGCCCGGCCTCGGCGTCCAGACGGGCGGATTCCAGCGCCTCGCCCGCGACCTTGTGCGCCGATTGCGCAGCGATCTCGGCCCGGCGTGCGGCGGCGGCGGCTTCGGCCTCGGCGCTGACGACACCCAGATCGCGCTTGCGTTCGGCCTCGGCCCCGGCGCGGGCGGTCTCGATCGCCTCATGCGCGCGGACCGCTTCGGCGCGGGCCAGATCGGCCTCGGCCTGCGCGCGCGATTCTTCCTGGCTTTTCGCCAGCACCTGCACCGCGCGTTCCTGCTCGGCGATCTCCAGCGCGCGGGCGCGCAGGATCTCGGCCTCGCGGATCGCCTGTTCGCGGGCGATATCGGCGGCCTGAATGTCCTGCTCCATCCGGATCCGGGCCTCGGCGGCGGCGCGTTCGGCCTCGGCCTTGGCGCGCGCGATCTCGGCCAGCTGGGTGGCCATCAGCGCTTCGATCTGCTGAGCTTGCGCGATTTCGGCGCGGCGTTCTTCAAGGTCGATCTCAAGCTGACGGCGCGAGGCCTCCATCGCCGCGCGCCGGACGGAAACCTGTGTCTCCCCCTCGATCTCGGCCCGCTCGCGTTTGGACAGCGCCACAACCTCGGCCAGCTTGCGCAGGCCCACGGCGTTGAAGGCGTTGTTCTCATCGAGCGCGCCAAAGGGCGTTTGGTCCAGCGCGGACAGCGACACGCTGTCCAAAGCCAGCCCATACCGCGTGATCGAGGCCGACAGCGCCGTGCGCACCGCGTCGACGAATTCGGCGCGGTTTTCGTGCAGCTCGTCCATCGTATGACGCGCCGCGACCGAGCGCAGGGCATCGACCAGCATCCCCTCGATCAGCGCGCGCAGCTCATCGGGTTGGAAACTGCGGCGCCCGAGCGCCTGCGCGGCCCGCGCGACGGCCTCGTCCGAGGGCGGCACCGACAGATAGAACTCGGCCGCCACATCGACGCGCAGCCGGTCGCGGGTGATGAGCGCGCGTTCACCCTGACGCTGTATGTCCAGCCGTATCGTCTGCATGTTGACGCGGCTGACCTCGTGGAACCATGGCAGGGCCAGCACGCCGCCGTCGATGACGACCTTGCGCCCGCCGATCCCGGTCCGCACGAGGCTGACGGCATTGGTCGACCGCTCGTAGAACGCGGCGGCCAGCCCGATCAGCACGGCAAGCACGACGATCAAGGCGATAATCCAGAAGATGGTGCTCATCTGTGGGTCCTTTCCGGATGCCTCAAAGCCCCTCGAGGCGGGTTTGTATCTGCGCCGAATGCCCGCCATCGGCGGCAAGGCTGGCGCCCGTCAGACCCTGCGCAAGGTCGGACAGAAGGAAGATCGCGGCGCGCGCGGCGATGGCGGCGCCTTCGCCCGCGTCGAGGCCAAGCTCGGCGGCACGCGCCAGCGGCAGGCGGCCATCGGGCTGGGCCGGAATGACCGCGTTGACGCGCAGCGACGGCCAGGCCTGCGCGCGGCCTAGCGCCCAGGCGGCTATGGCCCAGCCGATCAGTCGGGCGGTGCCCGTGGGTTCGGTGTCCAGCGCCCATGTTGCGGCGAAGGTCTCGGACGCGCCGGGCTGCAGGCTGACGCCCGCCCGGATCGCGGCCAGCGCGCCGGGGCGTGCCTTGTCAACGGTTGCGCCCCGCACGACGATGCCCGCGCCCTTCGGCAGGCGCGGGGCCAGCATTGCGGCCAGTCGCTTGGGCGCGGCCAGTGCCTCGGCCAGTTGGCGCGCGGGCGGGCCGTCGGGCAGGGCGGGGAACAGTGCAAGGCCGTCCAGATCGTCGGGCAGGGCCTGCGCCAGCGCATCGACCGATGCGGGATCGCCCGGATCGACGCGGTAGAGTTCGGCCAGATGGTCGAAACGCGCCTCTGCATCGATGCCCAGAACCTCGGCCCCCGCCGCCTCGGCCGCGCGCGCGACAGCCAGTCCGAGGCCCGAGCCCGAACCCATGACCGCGATGCGCTTGTCGCGCAGAAGGGGCAGAGGCGCCGTCATCAGAAGACCGGAGGATAGGGCCGACCACCCCGGTCGAGGGTGATCCAGCGCGTTTCGGTGAAGGTCTCGATCGACCAGCGCCCGCCGTGCCGCCCCAGCCCCGAGGCCTTGGACCCACCGAAGGGCACATGCGGCTCATCGTTCACCGACGAGCAATTGACGTGGCACATGCCCGTCTCCAGCCGCCGCGCCATGTCCAGCGCGCGCGCCTCGTTCTGGGTGATGATGCCCGCGCTCAGCCCGTATTCGGTGTCGTTGTTCAGCGCGATCGCCTCGTCATCGGTTCGGAAGGGGATCACCGGCACGACGGGACCGAAGGTCTCATCGCGGTAGACCAGCATGTCGGGGGTCACGCCGGTCAGGATGGTGGGTTCGACAAACCGCCCGTTGATGCCGCCGCCGGTGACGATCTCGGCGCCCTTGGCGATGGCGTCTTCCAGCTGCGCCTTCACCCGCGCGACCTGCCGGTCGTTGATGAGCGGGCCGATCACATTCGCCTTGTCGGCGGTGTCGCCCACCTTCAGCCGTGCCGCACGGGCCGCAAATTGTTCAAGGAACGGCTGATAGATCGCCTCGTGCACCAGCACCTTTTCCACCGACATGCAGATCTGGCCCTGATGCATGAAGCTGCCGAAATTGGCCGCCTGCGTGGCGCGCTCCATATCGGCGTCGTCGAGGATGATCAGGCTGTCCTTGCCGCCCAGCTCGACGCAGGCCTTCTTCAGATGCGCGCCCGCCTTGGCGGCGATGGCGCGGCCCACCGGGGTCGAGCCGGTGAACGAGATGCCCTTGACGAAAGGGTGCTCGATCATCTCGTCGCCCATCGCCGCGACCCCGTCGCGCGAGCAGGTGATGACGTTGAACACCCCGGGCGGCACGCCTGCTTCTTCCAGCACCTCGGCGAACCACAGCCCGCCGATGTAGGGCGTGTCCTCGGACGGCTTCAGCACGATGGTGTTGCCGGCAGCCAGTGCGAACGCAAAGCCGCGCGCGGTCAGGACGCCGGGAAAATTCCACGGGCTGATGACCGAGATCACCCCCATGGGCGAGCGCACGGCGCTGGAAAACTTGCCGTATTCGGACGGCAAAACCTCGCCCAGCGGCTGATAGCAGATCGCGGCGGCGGAGCGGAAAACCTCGGTCACGTAATGCGCCTCGAACGCGCCCTTGCCGTACCAGCCGCCGCCTTCGGCCTGCACGGCGGCGATGAATTCGGGCGCGCGGCGTTCCCAGACCTCGGCGATCTTGTGCATCATGTGCGAGCGTTCGGTGAATTTCATCGCTGCCCAGTCGGGAAAGGCGGCATGCGCGGCCTCGATCGCGGCGGCGGCATCGGCGCGGGTGCCGTCGGGCGCCTCGGCCCAGAGCGCGCCGGTCGAAGGGTTGAGATCGGCGAAGCTGCGCGCGGCGGGGATCCAGCGGCCGCCGATATACTGGCCGCGCAGCTTGATGGGGGCGGGCGTGTCACGCATCGCGGACCTCCGAGCGTTGGAATTGCGATGTGCCGGGGCGGCGGCGGTAGATTTCGACCGAGCCGCCGGGTTGGATGTCCGGCGCCTCGGGCGCGCGTTGCGGCGCCGATGCAGGGCCTTGCGGCGACGGGGCGGCGGGGCGCGCGGTCGGGCGCAGGGGCGGCAGGGGGCTGCGCGCG
>NZ_JAFKOK010000060.1 GCF_017303295.1 Rhodobacter sp. NTK016B
GCCAGATCCTCCAGCTGCTCGGCCCGCACGGTGCGGTGCGCCCGCCAGCGGTCCATCATGACCTTGCGGGTTTCCCGGTAATCGACGCCCATCTGGTCTGCCACGGCCCGGGCCATCTCGCGAACCAGCGTCTCGAACAGGGCCACTTCCTTCGCGAGCGCCTGTCCCGATTGCCGCTGGACCTCTTCGGCCAGAAGCCAGAGCCCTTCGTCGCGCGCATTGTCCCGGCGCGCTTTCCGGGCCTGCTCTTCCTTGATCTGGAG
>NZ_JAFKOK010000061.1 GCF_017303295.1 Rhodobacter sp. NTK016B
CTTCCCCGGCGGCAGGCATCGCGCACGCTCACGCTGCCCGACCTGTCGGTGAGCGCGCTCGACGGCGACCAGGTGCTGCCGTCGCAGGCCCTGACCTTCGACGCGGTGGGGGCAACCAGCGTCGTCGGCACCACGCTCAACCTGCGGTATCTGGAGCGGAACCCGCTGCCCGCGCGCTGGTGGTCTGCCATCACCGTGACGCGCGACAGTGACAGCGCCGTGCTGACCGCTGGTGTGGATTACGAGGTCAACCAGCCCCA
>NZ_JAFKOK010000062.1 GCF_017303295.1 Rhodobacter sp. NTK016B
CTTGCCTCATCAATCGGCTGAAAAGGACCAGAAAGGGTGGCACAGAGGCGGCATCTTCGATCCCGGGCGTCGAATTTGTGAAATGTCTGGTCATTCTTCCCCCGCCTCAGTCGCGGCCCCGGGCTGTCCGCGCTCGCCCAGAAGCACGATCCGCTCGGCCCCGCCTGCGCTCAGGGCCGAGGCAAGATCGACCAGCGTTGCGGCGGGCACGCTGCGGTCGGGCAGGATGCGCGCGACGCGCGGCTCGGACAGGGTCGCGA
>NZ_JAFKOK010000063.1 GCF_017303295.1 Rhodobacter sp. NTK016B
TGATCGTCCAAAACATGGGAGCGACGGCTTTTGGTAAGGAAAGCGCTGTCAAAGTAGAGATTGAGTTGATCTCTGAATTAGTCATGAAGGCCAGAGACTGCATCGCATTTCGCAGTTCGATTTCGGCTCTGGCGATATAAACGTCTTTTTGACCGTGAAGGGCGACCTGCTTTGGCTTTGCAACCATGTCGCCCGGACGCTCGCCGTAGTCCAGAATGTGTAGCAGCGGCCTCGATAAAGTCTTAGTACCTGGCTTTTG
>NZ_JAFKOK010000064.1 GCF_017303295.1 Rhodobacter sp. NTK016B
GTTTTAACAGCGCCCCGCTCCTGTCCGCGGCGCAGCAACGGCTATACTCCAGCATGTCACGAGCGGGCGCGATGTGAAAGCTCACTTGCAGAGAACAAAACCGGCCCTGCGCCGGCCGGTTTTCAAAACTGAGCCGCTCACGAGCAGACACCAGCAACATCATCCCCGCCTCAATGTCGGCTGTCTGGTGCGTCTGAAACACACGCTTACTGCCCGCTTGAATCCAGAACAGCGAAGGCACCAGCACCGCGACATTACG
>NZ_JAFKOK010000065.1 GCF_017303295.1 Rhodobacter sp. NTK016B
TCTTCGGCGAGGGGCGCGGGGACCAGACCGACACGCTGCACAACCAGGAAACCCTGCGCCGCGACGGGACCCTGAAGGTGGTGAGCGCGGGATCGCCCGACGACCTTGCTGGCACGACGCGCCGCCTCGTCCTGATGGACGATGTCGCGAAGTTCGAGATGACGTCAAAGGGCGACCCGGAGAAGCTGGCCGAAAGCCGCGCTTCGGGGTTCGAGGAAGCCAAGATCGTGCGGATCTCGACGCCGCAGATCCTTGGCA
>NZ_JAFKOK010000066.1 GCF_017303295.1 Rhodobacter sp. NTK016B
CATCGTCGGTGTCGCGTTGGCGCTGATCCGCGTCGGACTGGTAGAGCGGCGGCTTGCGCGTCAGCGCACGGGCGGTACTGACCAGCACCAACGTTGCCGAGCTGTCGCCGCCCTCTGCCGCCGTCTGGATCGGCTGCTGGTCAACCCAGCCCTTGAAGATGCGGCGCGGCTCGGCCAGCAGCGCACGCGTGTCATGTTTGAATAACGCCTGGTGGATCTCGACCGGCGCGAACCGCGCGTCATAGGTCAGCAAGGCCT
>NZ_JAFKOK010000067.1 GCF_017303295.1 Rhodobacter sp. NTK016B
GGGATTTCTGTTATGACAATCTGCTGTTTACTTCCACGGATATTCTCTATATCCGCTTTCCCTCTTACCACAATTTTTCCTTTTCCTGTTTCATAGGCTTTCTTTATGCCGTCTACCCCTTGGATGATACCGCCTGTAGGGAAATCAGGTCCCTTTAAGACCGTCATGAGGTCATCTACAGTACTATCCGGCTTTTCCATCCGCATGATGGCGGCATCAATGACTTCATTAAGGTGATGAGGCGGGATGTCGG
>NZ_JAFKOK010000068.1 GCF_017303295.1 Rhodobacter sp. NTK016B
GCGGTTTTGGAGGCAGGCGCATCCATGAAGGAACGGATCTGTTCGCCCATTACGGGATGCCGGTCCGGTCTACCTGCTACGGGGTGATTGAAATGAAAGGCTGGAACCGCTTCGGAGGATGGAGAATTGGAATCAGAGATGTGAATAATACGTATCATTACTTTGCCCACCTTAACGGCTTTGCCAAAGGAATCAAAACCGGTCAGATTGTCGAACCGGGGCAAGTGATCGGTTCTGTCGGCAGCTCAGGCT
>NZ_JAFKOK010000006.1 GCF_017303295.1 Rhodobacter sp. NTK016B
TCCTTCCATTCCGTCGAATGGATCGCACCATCAAACCGTGGGACAAAACACCCAGCAACGTGACAGGGGGCTCTTCACTTGGCTAGTGCATGGATAGTTGCAGGCAGATCAATAACAATAGCCCAAGATACTTCGGCGCGAAACCATGCGGCCCTCGATTTCAGGATGACCTGAAAACCGTGCCGTCAACGAACTTCCCGCGAGACTGGGTCAGGCAAGAAGGTTGCATAAACGGAATGCGGGCCCCAGCAGCGTCGTCGGCAGGCTCCGGAAGGTTGCCAGCGACACTCGGGCGGCAAGAAATCGAAACAACTTCGGGTGGCGCGCGACACCGGCGCGGGCTTCTGGATTGTCCCGGATCGCCGTTCCGAGCGAACGCAGGATGGAGACCGCGAAGGGCCATCCCCGCCGGAGCCGCGAGATCAGGAACCAAAGAAGCGCAAGTATGACGACGACAGCGCCCGCGAAGAGGCCGACGTGCGTGGTCGTCGGCCCACCGCCCTACGCGGGAGAATGGCTTGGCCCGCGTGTGCAAGCCGCGAGTTTCATGGCGGTGAGCGTTCAAGCGACAACCCCGAAGAGCATGCCAACGCCAGCGGTCGCGGCCATGGCAAGTGCGCCCCAGAGCGTGACGCGAACGGCTCCCTTGACGACGCCCGCACCACCGACCGATGCGCCGAGTCCGCCCAGCACTGAAAGCGCGACCAGAGTGGTGACCGCGACGACGAGAGTGATCTGGGGCGCAGGAACCAGCACAGCAATGATGAGCGGTATGACGGCGCCGACAGCAAAGGTCGCCGCTGACACCAGAGCCGCCTGGATCGGATGCGCGGTCACGGTCTCAGAGATGCCAAGCTCGTCACGCGAATGGGCGCCAAGTGCGTCTTTGTCGGACAGCTGGATCGCGACCTGGCGCGCGAGGCCATCGTCAAGCCCGCGCGCAACGTAGATGCGTGTGAGCTCGTCGAGCTCGGCCTCGGGTGTTTCCCCCAGTTCGCGGGTTTCGCGCGCGATGTCGGCCTGCTCCGCATCGGTCTGTGAACTGACGGAGACGTATTCGCCCGCCGCCATCGACATCGCGCCGGCGACGAGCCCGGCAAGACCCGCGATCAGGATCTCGGGACGCCCGGAACCTGCCGCAGCGACCCCGACGACCAAGCTTGCGGTGGAGACGAGACCGTCATTGGCTCCGAGAACGGCCGCCCGCAGCCAGCCGATGCGATGGATCATGTGATTTTCGGAGTGTGAGAGACCGCTCATGGGATAGCTCCTTGCGTGATTGGGGCCAGACCGATGGCGGCCGCCCCGTGGCTGCGGCAACCTTGGCTCCTGTGGCGCGATGCGAAACGCACAATCCAGGACGGACTCTTTTTTGACAGGCCGGTAAGTCTTGAAACTGGCCGCGGAAAGAAGGCATTCACAGCCGCTTCAACTCAGCCCTGAGCCGTGCCTGCAGGTCGGCCGGCAGAGCGTCGATCGCGCGGGCCACCGCCGCGAGTTCCTGACGCGCCGCGTGCAGCTGGTCGACGAGCGAGATCACGATGCCGAGGCCCGTCTCGTCCAGATCGAGGTCCTGAGACAGGTCACACAGCAGTTCCAGGCGCGCGATGTCGATGCGTCGAAAGACATAGCCGCCGGCGTCACGCTGCGGCCGGACGAGGTCGCTCTGCACGAATTGGTACAGCCGGGCGCGCGTCAACCGTGTCACAGTGGCGACGACGTCTGCCTCGGTAAACAGGTCTGTCATGTCCCGGCCCTCTTCATCAGGTCGACCCGCGGGTCATGGGCGTGTGTCTTGCGCCATTCTGCGAGGAAATCGCGCAGGCCGTCATCGGCCTCCGATGGCGCGACGATCCGCAATTCGACCTTCTGATCGCCTTTCGTCTTGCTCCGCGGATACGCGACGCCACGTCCGCGCAGCCTGAGCACCTGGCCAGAACTTGCGCCCGGCGGGATCGTCAGGCTGACCCGGCCGTCGATCGTGGGAACCGGCACCTTGCCGCCAAGAATGGCCTCGTCGATGGTGATCGGCAGCGTCAGCAGGATATCGTCGCCCTCGCGCCGGAACACCGGATGGGGTTGGACGAAGACAGTGATCAGCGCATCCCCGGCAGGCCCGCCGCCCAAGCCCGGCGCCCCTTTGCCGCGCAGCCGCAGCGTCTGGCCGTCTTCGGTGCCCTGAGGGATCTTGACCGCGAGGCTCTGGCCATCCGGCAAGGTGATCCGTGTCTCGGCGCCCCGCGCCGCATCGAGGAAGGGCACCTCGAGCGAATAGCGCAGATCCGCGCCCGACGCCGAAAACCCGCCGCCGCCAAAATCGGTTCCCTGCGACCGCGCGCGATTGCGGAGGATCTCCGCGAAGAAATCCGCCGGGTCGGCGTCAGGTCCGAAGCCGCGCCCTTGCTGATACGTGTTGTCCGCCGCATCGGCGAAATCACGATAGTACCGCCGCTGAGGGCGCTCTGCGCCGAGGCCATCGATCTCTCCCGCATCGTATCGTGCGCGGGTCTCGGGATCTTTCAGGATCTCGTAGGCGGCAGAGATCGACTTGAACCGCGCCTCGGCCCCTGCATCGTCTGGATGCAGATCGGGGTGGCTTGTCCGCACCAGTTTCCGATACGCCTTCTTTATGTCGTCAGCCGTGGCAGCCTTCGTGAGGCCGAGCACTTCGTATGGATCGTTGGACATCCGGGCTCCCTGTTCGACACCCATCGCATGGTGAGGTGGCAAGCCCCCGCGAACGGAATGAACCCGTTCAAAATGCCATAGCGACGCCTGCTTCGTCGCTGATCTATGTCAGGGTGGGAAAGGCATGATCCGGTATAATTCACAAGGTGATGTCTCACCGAAGAATTCTATTCACCAGTGCGCAAAGACTTCTCGGAAGGAGCCAGCTTGGACGCGGCAAAAAACAGACCCACAAGGGAACAGGGGAGTCCTCCGCCGCGAGATAAACCTGTATCCGGACCGCTTGTTCCAGCTCTGCGACCGGTCGCTCCCAAGCCTGCCGCAAAGCGTCGACTCTGGTTTTGGGGCGCTGCCGGCCTGCTGGGCCTGGCACTCGCTGGCTTCGTCTGGTCCCAGTTCTGGATGGCGCGGCCAACAGCGGTCACGGTGGAAATCGCGGCCCTCGCCCCGGTCACGCGTGTGCTTGCGGTCAACGGCCGGATCGCGGCGGTGCGTTCCGTCGATGTAAGATCCGTGGTGTCTGGCAACTTGGTGGGGCTTCACGTTGCAGAGGGCGACATCGTGGAGAAAAACCAGATCCTGGCGCAAGTCGATGCGGCGGCACAGAATGCCACGGTCCGGCAGGCCATGGCCGCATTGGACGCCGCCCTCGTGGCGCAGCAACAGGCGACCGAGATCTATGAGCGTGCGGTAGCACTGGGTAGCAATATTCCCAGATCGGAACTGGAGGCGAACACCCATGCCGTCCAGTCGTCAGCACAGGAGGTCGCCCGCCTCACGGCCGCTCTGGATCAGGCGCAAATCGTTCTGGAGGATCATACGATCCGTGCCCCCGTCGCCGGAACCGTTCTTGAACTGGACGCCGAAGAGGGGCAGATCGTTGGCCCCACCAGCCGCCTGCTCACCCTCGCCGATCTGAGCGAGATACTGGTCGAGGCCGATGTCGACGAGGCCTATGCGACGCAGATCGCCGTAGGCCAGCCTGCCGTGCTGCAACTGGCCGGTGACACCGGAACGCATCAGGGACATGTCAGCTTCGTGTCAAACCGCGTGGATGAGGCGACCGGTGGGCTTGCCATCGAGATCAGCTTTGATGCGCCTGTTGCGGCACCCGTCGGCCTGACGGTTACTACGAACATCATCGTGGACCAGCGCGATGCGGCGCTGACCGTGCCGCGCACCGCCTTGGTGAATGGTGATGCGGTTTTCGTGTTTGTCGACGGCGTGGCGCAACTGCATCCCGTGACGGTTGTGGAATGGCCCGCAGCCCGACTGATTGCAACGGCGGGGCTGGAGGAAGGCAACGCCGTGATCGTCGATGCAACAGGCATCTCGAACGGTCAGCCGGTCGCCGTGGATGAACCCTGATGCTCTACGCGCTGAAGATTGCGACCCGTTACCTCACGGCCAACAAAGCCCAGACCGCCCTCCTGGTTACCGGTGTCGCGGTGGGCGTGTTCATCTTCATCTTTATGTCGGCGCTGATCGGGGGCTTGGCCGAATTCATTCTCTCGCGCACCGTAGGGGACATTTCACACATCACCATAGAAGCGGAAACTGCCGACCCGGCCTTGTTGATCTCGCCCGAAGGCCATGTGCTGGTCGTCGCCGAACGGGGCCGCGCGCGAACGGCGACCCTGGCCGAGGCCGCCACGTGGCTGCCACTGATCGAGACCGTCCCCGGCGTGCGCGCCGTCTCACCGCAGATCACGGGAGCCGGGTTTCTCACCCGCGGCGCGCAGGTTTCTCAGGTCAGCGTGACCGGGGTCGAGCCGGGGCGCGAATCCGCGATTCTCGACCTTGCCGGTTATATGGTTACGGGCGATGTGCGGCTCGGCTCGGGGCTGATCGTTCTTGGACGTGACTTGGCCGATGATCTTGCGCTGTCGGTCGGTCAGACCCTGCGGCTCCAGAGTTCGAGTGGCGTCATTTCAACGCTGACCCTCAGTGGCATATTCAAGACCGGCAATGGCGGGATGGACGGCGCACGCGCGTTTGTCAGTCTTTCGACCGCTCGAACATTGTTCTCCATGCCGCAAGGCGTCTCGCGGATCGAAATCAAGCTGGATGATCTAAACGCCGCCGATGCGACCGCCCTGCGGATACGGGCCCTGACGGGGCTTGATGCTGTTCCATGGACGGACGGGGCCGAACAATTGATGGAGGCGCTGAATGCTCAGGCGCAGACCGGGTATTTCCTGAAGACCTTCGCGCTCATCACGATCGTGATCGGTGTTGCCTCTGCCCTTCTGCTGTCGACCTACCGTCGCCGCCCCGAGATCGGGATCATGCGGGCGATGGGGGCCGGACGTAGGTTTGTGATCTTTGTCTTTGTCGCACAAGGGGCGCTGATAGGACTGATGGGCGGGGTCACAGGTGCGGCGTTGGGATACCTCGCCCTGTTGCCCTTTCCCTCGCGTGACGCGTTCCAGCCGGGCACTCTGCCGATGGACATCACGCAAGGATCTTACGGTCTGGCCATCACGCTTACAGTGATCGGCGCGATCCTGGCCTCGATCTTACCCGCACGTTCGGCCGCGCGGGTCGATCCCGTCACGGCGATCGGCCAATGAGCACGCTTCTCGAGGTCCGCGAGCTGTTCAAAACATACGGCACGGGAGAGGCCACAACACGAGTGCTGCGCGGCCTGTCGTTGTGCCTTGAGGCGGGAGAACTGGCCGCGCTTCTGGGTCCTTCAGGTTCAGGCAAGAGCACGCTCCTCACAATCCTCGGAACATTGATGAAGCCCACCTCCGGCAGCTACGTGATGCTCGGCCAGGACATGATCGCCGCAGATGACAAAGCGCTGACCGACTTTCGCAATGCCCACATTGGCTTCGTTTTCCAATTCCACAACCTTCTGCCAGATTTCACTGCGCTGGAAAACGTGGTCTTCCCCACGGCCGTACGTGAAGGGCGCGAGACACCTGCCGCCCGTGCGCGTGGCCGCGAGTTACTGTCCCGCATGGGGCTGGCTGATCGTATCGAATTCCCCTCGGCCAACCTTTCGGGCGGGCAAAAGCAACGAGTCGCTGTTGCCCGTGCCTTGATGAACAGTCCGGAACTGGTGCTGGCGGACGAGCCGACCGGGAACCTGGACCGAGACTCAGCAAATCAGGTGATGGACCTGATCGGACAGATCAACCGCGAGGAAGGCACGACCTTCCTGATCTCGACCCATGACGAAAAGATTGCCGGTTTCTGTCGGCGCCAGATCGTCGTGGGCGACGGGATTATGACCGGTTAGGCCGAGGCAGCGAGTGCTTACTGCGCGGAATAGCCGCCATCGATGAGGTGGTAGCTTCCGGTGATGAAACTGGCTTGATCCGATAGCAGGAAACAGGTCATTGCCGACACCTCCGCAGCCTCACCCGGACGCCCGACCGGGTGCAGGGCGGCGATGCCGTCCAGCGCCGCTGCGTCGAGGTTCTTGTCCAGAAGCGGCGTCGCGATGAAGCCCGGACCAACCGCGTTTACCCGAACCCCGGCCTTGGCGTATTCGATGGCCGCAACCTTTGTCAGGCCAACAACCCCATGTTTCGCGGCGACATAAGCACCGGCCGTCGCAAAACGACCGACCCAAGGATAGACGCCATATTGACGATCGCGCCGCCGCCTGCCTTGACCATTTCGGGAAGGCCAAAGCGCATGCCATGAAACACACCCGTCAGGTTGACGTCGATGACCTGTTGGCATCCATCAAGAGGATATTCGCCAACCGGTTGGACCGGACCGCTAGTACCCGCGTTATTGACAAGCAGGTGAAGTCCCATCCGTCTGCGCCGCAGAAAACGCCAAAAGAGCCTCTACATCAGCGGCGACACTTGCGTTGGTCTAGTGGATGTGAGCTGTGCCGCCGGATGCCTTGATCTGCTCGGCCACGGCGGACATTCCCGCTTCGTCCATATCCGCCAAGACCACTTTGGCCTTATAGCGAGCCAGATCCTGCGCAATTGCCGCACCGATGCCCGACGCGGCACCGGTCACGATGGCTCTCCTGCAAATGGATAAGTTCGGGAGAGGATGCACAGGTTGCATTGCTGCGTGCTAACGTATGTCATGGCGGTCGATCTCAATCCCGCCTGCCCTCGCCTAGGTATCGGGCAAGGACAAACGCTGCCGTGAAGGCAAACTCGGACGCAAGATCAGCTTTGCCCGTGGCAGTTGCCACTGGTCGGGAGACCGGCGGGTCTGAAGCGGTCTTTTTCGTAAAGCGATTTCTGGCAAGGACCAGCAGGCCCGCAGCCAGAACTGTCAATCCGAATCCGGTGAAAAGGGCCGCCGGTCCATACCCCACAACCACGCTGAGCGTGAGGTAAGCCCAGGTCGTCAGGAACGCCGCACCTGCGGCTCCGGTCACGCCCCCAGCCAGAGCAAGCACGATCGGCAGCAGCAAGTGTCGCGCGTCCTTTCGGACGCTGTGACCGATGCTGCGCACGATGTCATCGAATACACCCGTCACCGCCGCGACAGGGTCCCGGCCAGAAATCCCGCGCCGACGGCCAGGCCGATTGTCATGAAAGGGTGCGCCGCGACGGATTCCTCGAGCTGCGTCTCAGCGGAGCGGCCCTTGCTCTCGGCATAATGCTTCGCTTCGTCAAAGCCTTCTGCGATGTCCGCAACCATGCGGCTTCCGCGACGTCCCGCGATCCCGCTGACAGTCTCAGCGAGCCGCGACATGTCCTCCCGCAGGGCGGCCATTTGATGGACTACTGCTTCCATATCGGTTTCTGCGGTAGCTTTGGTGCTGGTATTGCTATCAGATGACATAATGATTTCCTTTGATTGGCGGGTTTTGGGGTGTCGTGGCATCTGAGGTGCTGTGCGGGCGTGACCTGAATGCGCAGCGCATCAGGTTCGGGCGGAGACCCGGACGACCTCTGCCGCCTGCTCAGTGCCTTCTCCCGAGAAAGCCTCGTCAGACGCATCGGCCTCGGTTTTCGTCTTTTGAACCAGTTGGTCCTCGTGATGCGGTGGGCCGTAGAGGGTGTAGAGCTTGAGCGCCTTATGACCTCTGCAGATCACATTGTGATGCGCGCCTGCGGGCACGACGATGCCGTCTCCAGCCTTGACCTTGTGCGTCACGCCGTCGATCACGACCATTCCTTTGCCCTCTTCGATGCGAAAGAACTGATCCGTGTCGGCGTGTATCTCGCCGCCGATTTCCGTCCCCGGCTCCAGAGACATCAGAACCAATTGCAGCTTTGTCCCTGAATAAAGAACACGTCGGAAGTTGGCGTTCTCTTCTGTCAGTTCTTCGATATTCGCGACATATCCGATCATGGTGCCTCTCCGCTCATTTCATCGCCTGGCTGGACGACATGACTCTGTGTGCCGCAGGTAAATCTTGGCCGCACTGATCGGCGTTAGCAGCATGATGCGTTTCACTTCGCTGCGGTTCGATTGGCCAAAATCCGCCTTTGGTCATAAGTGCTCACCACGGGCGTCATGAAGCGTCCTGCTTCATTTCATGGCCCGATAAAGCGGCCTCTCGCCGCGGCCTACTACCGTCAAAAGCGGGCTTGGGATCAGGTCTGGTAAACGTAGGTGCCGGGTGCCTGCACGATTGGGTCCAAGCCTTTGTCTGGCGCACCGATGGGGGGTGCCGGCGCGACACCGCTGCTTTTCCCTTCCAGCCAAGTCTTCCACGCGGGCCACCTAGAGCCCGGTTGCGGCGTATTTTGCGCAACCCAGGCTTCGGGGCCGACATAGTGCGCCCCGGCAGTATGACGCGAGCTCCGATGGTGACCGCGCGCCAGCTTTGGTTCGTTGATGATCCCGCTGTTGTGGCCGCCGCTCGTCAGGACAAAAGTCATATCGCTGTCAGTGAACAGTTGGGTTTTGTAGACGGACTGACCAAAGCCTGAGCGGCGCATACGCCCTGTGTGGCAAACGACAATTGTGGTCGCATTGATGCAGGTTAGCGCCCACCGTCGCGCAGAGTTCTATGCTGCTTTCAAGTGTTCCCCGCAGGCTGCCGTTTTCTGGCTGGTTGCCCGCGACAGGCAAGCAAAGAGGCCCCGTTTGACACCCCAACGCTCAGATCGAACACCGAAGACGGACAATACCCGGGTCGGGAACGACGCACAGGTGGATGATTGCAGCGAGGCGCTCGACGGTGTTGTACATGCCGTCAGAGGGGCGGTTGTCGATGTTGTCTTTGCCGGGGCCGAGCTTCCGCCGATCAATTCTGCCCTGGTCGTGAAATGGGACCGCCCGACCGTCCTTACTCTCGAAGTCCACAGCCACCTCGACCAGAAAACCGTCCGTGCGGTGGCGTTCCAATCCACTGCGGGCCTTGCCCGTGGCGTTTCGGTCCATGCCAGCGGCGGGTCGGTTACCGTGCCCGTGGGCGAAGCGGTTCTTGGAAGGCTTCTGGATGTTGTGGGTAACGTGCAGGACGAAGGGCCTGCCCTTCCTGACGATACACCGCGACGGTCGATCCACGCCCTGCCACCGCTTCTGAAATCCCAGACTGGCGCCACCGACGTGTTCGAAACGGGGATCAAGGTGATCGACCTGCTGACCCCGATGGCTCAGGGCGGCAAGGCCGCGATGTTCGGCGGCGCAGGCGTGGGCAAGACCGTTCTGGTGATGGAACTGATCCGCGCCATGGTCGAGAAATATGAAGGTATTTCCGTCTTCGCGGGCGTCGGTGAGAGATCACGCGAGGGGCATGAACTGCTGACTGAAATGCAGGACTCGGGCGTTCTGGAGCGCACCGTGCTGGTCTACGGCCAAATGAACGAGCCACCCGGCGCGCGCTGGCGGGCTCCGCTCACAGCCTTGACGATTTCGGAATATTTCCGCGACCAGAAGCACAAGAATGTCCTTCTTCTGATGGATAACGTGTTCCGCTTTGTTCAGGCCGGGGCCGAGGTATCGAGCCTTCTGGGCCGCCTGCCCTCGCGCGTGGGCTACCAGCCGACGCTCGCGACCGAAGTGGCGGGCCTGCAAGAGCGTATTGCCTCTGTGGCAGGCTCTGCCGTGACCGCCATTCAGGCTGTTTATGTGCCTGCCGACGATTTCACCGATCCCGCCGTGACCACGATTTCCGGGCACATGGATTGCGTCATCATGTTGTCCCGCGCCCAGGCCTCCGAGGGGTTTTATCCCGCGATTGACCCGCTGGGATCGTCGTCGATGCTGCTCGATCCGCTGGTTGTCGGTGACGAGCATTACCGAACCGCAGAAGCGGTCCGGCAAGCGCTGGCGCGGTTCCGCGAGTTGACGGACATCATTTCGCTGCTGGGAGTCGAGGAGCTTGGAGTCGCCGACCGCCTCATCGTCAAACGCGCACGCCGGTTGCAGCGGTTCCTGACCCAGCCGTTCATGGTAACCGAAGCCTTTACCGGCACACCGGGCGCCAGCGTGCCCCTCACCGAGACCCTCTCGGGGTGCCGCGCCATTCTGGACGGCGAAGCCGACGCGTGGTCCGAAAGCTCGCTCTACATGATCGGAACGCTGGCGGACGCAAGACAGAAAGAAGCCGCTGCCAATGCCTCGGACGCCACTGACGCCGAGGAAGTGGCGTGAGGTTGCGTATCGTGACCCCCCTGTCTGTCGTTGTGGACGAGGATGCCGAAAGCTTGCGGGCTCAGGACGCCAGCGGCAGCTTCGGCATTCGGCCCGGCCATGCCCCATTCCTGACCGCGCTCGCGGTTTCCATCCTAAGTTGGAAGACCGCCGGGCTTGAGCGGTTCTGCGCCTTGCGGGGCGGGGTGCTGACCGTGGCCGGTGGTAGCACCGTCGCGATCGCCACCCGCGAGGCCGTGGCGGGCGACGATCTGGCCACGCTGGACGCGGAGGTTCTGACCCGGTTTCAGACCGACGCCGACGAAGAACGGGTCGAACATGTCGAAACGATGCGACTTCAGATGAACGCCATCCGCCAGATGATCAGCGGGTTGCGTCGGGGCGCGGACAGGGGGCAGTTCCGGTGACCGAAGACCCATCAGAACCCCCAGAAACCGATCCTCTTGTCGAGGAGATCCGCAAGCATCGCAGCCGACGCGAGGCGTGGCTGCGCGAAGGTGACATGTCCGTCGGCAGGCGTCTGGCGCAAATCGGCGTGCTGGGCTGGATCTTTGTGGTGCCGACGCTCGCGGGCCTGTTCTTCGGACGCTGGCTCGATGCGCAATTTGAGACAGGCATCTTCTGGAGCGCCCCGATGATGCTGCTCGGACTTTTCATAGGCGGCTGGACCGCTTGGAAATGGATGAACGCACGATGACCGATCCCTCCACTCTCCCGCTCATCGTCCTTCTTCCGATCTGCTTTCTGGGTGGGCTCTTCATCGGGTGGGGCTATTTCCGTGCGCTTCGCGAGACTGCCAACCTGATCGTCGAAGGGGGCAAACCGCTCAGGGCGATCGTCCTGACTCTCGCGCGCATCTCGCTTCTGGCCACCGGCTTCTTCATCGCCGTGCTGGCAGGCGGCCTTGCCCTGCTGGCGGCGCTTGCAGGGGTCCTCTGCGCCAAGTGGATCATGCTCCGCAGGTTGCGGGATATCCCAACATGAACTCTCCGCTCGACTCCACCGTCCTGTTCCAGATTGGACCGGTTTCGATCACGCAAGCCATCGTCACAACTTGGGCGATCATGGCGATCCTGGTGATCGGGGCTTTTGCCCTGACGCGGCGGCTAGACCTCAGACCGACCCGGCGGCAGGCCGCGCTGGAGTTGATGGTCGCCACGCTCGACACCCAGATCACCGAGACAACGGGCGCCGTGCCCACACCCTATCGCGGGTTCATCGGCACGCTCTTTCTGTTCATCCTCGTGGCGAATTGGTCCTCGCTTGTGCCGGGGCTCGACCCTCCGACCGCACAGCTTGAAACCGATGCCGCCCTCGCCGTTCTGGTGTTCATGTCGGTGATCTGGTTCGGCATTCGCGCGGGCGGCGTTGGCGGCTGGCTGAAAACTTTCGCCGCGCCCAATCCGGTGATGATCCCGCTGAACATCCTGCAAAACCTGACGCGGGTCTTTTCCATGTTCGTCCGCCTGTTCGGCAACGTGATGAGTGGGGTGTTCGTCATCGGCATCGTCGCCTCGCTGGCTGGACTTCTGGTACCGATCCCTTTGATGGCGCTCGATCTTCTGACCGGCCTCGTGCAGGCCTACATCTTCGCGGTGCTTGCGATGGTGTTCATTACCTCTGCGGTCGAGGACGGCACACCCAAAACCGATCTGCCCCTAAAGAAAAAGGAGTCATGATGGACTATCTCAGCTTGGCCAGTATCTTCTGCGCCGCCTTTGCGGTCGCCTTTGGCGCTATCGGCCCCGCCCTTGCCGAGGGTCGCGCGGTCGCCGCCGCGATGGATGCCATCGCCCGCCAGCCCGATGCGGCAAACACGATCTCTCGCACGCTGTTCGTTGGGCTCGCGATGATCGAGACCACGGCAATCTATTGTCTGGTGATTGCGCTCCTGCTGCTCTTCGCCAACCCGCTACTGGCATGAGCGCATGACCCTCGATTGGTGGGGACTGGGTCTTCAGGCCATAAACGTCCTGATCCTCGTCTGGCTGCTCAGCCGCGTGTTCTGGCGTCCGGTTGCCGGGGCGATTACCCGGCGCCAGCAAGCGGCGCAAGCCATGCTGGACGAAGGCAAGACGGCACAAGCGAAGGCCGATGCGGCGCTGGCAGAGGTGGCCGAGGCCCGCGCAGGCATCGCGTCGGAACGCGATGCCATACTTGTCGAGGCCAAGGCAGCGGCGGACACAGTCGCGAAAGCTACGCTGAAGGATGCGCAAACCAAGGCCGACTCCCTGATCGCCGCCGCGCGTACCGCCATTGACCGCGACCGAAACACCGCACGGAAAGAGAACGCAAAGAGAGCCACCGAATTGTCGGTCGAGATTGCCGCCCGGCTTCTGGGGCGGTTCAACACGCCTGCGGTTCAGGCGACGTTCCTTGCGCAACTTGTCGAGGCGATCTCGGGCTTGTCCGCATCCGACCGCGTAGCGCTGATAGCCTCGGCAGATGATATCGAGATCATCACCGCGACAAACCCGGAGGACTCGGAAAGGGCCAAGATCGAACGCGCGGTAAAGGATGCGTTGGACGGCACGCCCAACGTTCGTCTTGTCACCGATCCCAGCCTGATCGCCGGACTGGAACTGCACAGCGGGCATTTCGTGCTGCACAACAGCTGGCGGGCCGATCTGGAGACTATCCTCAAGGAGGTCGAGAATGCCGCCTGACGCACCAAACTGGTTCACCTCGGCGCAAGGCGCAGTGCGGCGCGCGGCACTGGGCCCAAGACCAGAGCACAGGGGCCGTGTCGAGGAGATCGGGGACGGTGTGGCGATGATCTCGGGATTGCGCGACGTTCGGCTTGACGAAGTCCTGCGGTTCGAGGGCGGCCAATTCGGGTTCGCCCGGGTTCTGGACCCTGATCTGATTGGCTGCGTGTTCATCGACGCCGCGACCAAGGTCGAGGCGGGCGACGCCGTCTTCGGCACGGGCGAAGTGGTGAGCGTGCCCGTCGGAGAGGCGCTGCTCGGGCGCATCGTCGACCCACTTGGCCGCCCGTTGGACGGCAAGGGAGCGATCGAGGCCGAAGAGCGCTGGCCGATCGAGCGCCCGGCGCCGTCGATCATCGAACGCGATCTCGTGACCCAGCCGGTGCAAACCGGGATACTCGTGATGGACACGCTTTTCGCGCTTGGCCGGGGTCAGCGCGAATTGATCGTCGGCGACCATTCCACCGGAAAGACGACGCTGGCCACCGACGCGATGATCGCCCAAGCGCAGAGCGACATGATCTGCGTCTATGTCGCTGTGGGGCAAAAGACGTCCAGCGTGCGCCGCGCCATCGACGCGCTTGAAACCCATGGCAATTTCGCACGATGCATCGTGATTGTTGCAGGCTCCGCCTCGGCACCGGGGCTTCAATGGATCGCGCCCTATGCGGGCATGACCATGGCCGAATACTTCCGCGACAGGGGCGAGCATGCCCTTGTGGTGATCGACGATCTGTCAAAGCACGCCGCCACCCATCGTGAAATCGCCCTCCTGACCCGGCAATCTCCGGGGCGCGAGGCCTATCCGGGTGACGTGTTCTACATCCATGCCCGCCTGCTGGAACGGGCGGCCAAGCTGTCAAAGGCGCGGGGCGGCGGCTCCCTGACCGCCTTGCCGATTGCGGAAACCGATGCCGGGAACCTGTCGGCCTATATTCCGACCAACCTGATCTCGATCACCGATGGGCAGATCGTGCTGGATGCCGATCTGTTCCATCAGGGACAGAAACCGGCGGTGGATGTGGGGCTGAGCGTCAGCAGGGTCGGCGGCAAGACCCAGGCGCCCGTGCTGCGCGAGGCGGCCGGTACGCTGCGGCTCGACTATGCGCAGTTTCTGGAGCTCGAGGTCTTCACCCGGTTCGGGGGCATGCCCGAAGGTCGCGTGCGCGAGCAACTCAGACGCGGGAAAAGGATCCGCGCAATCCTGCGTCAGCCGCAGAATGCGCCGCTTCGGCTGGCAGATGAGGTGGCGATCCTGCTCGCCGTGCAGTCGGGACTGCTGGACCCCCTGTCACTCGATGCTGTTGCCGCCTTTCGGGACGAACTGCCGGATATCCTTGACCGTGACGCCCGCGATGCTTTGCGCGTCCTTTCCGAGACCGGGGAACTGACTGAGACGGCACGGGCTGCCCTGATCGCCGCGATGACCCGCCTTGTGACGCAGCTTGGCGATGCGGAGCCCGCGACATGACCGAACGGTTGACCGATGTCAGCGCCCGGATCGACGGCATTCGCCAGTTGGGGGCCGTGGTGAACGCGATGAAGGGCATCGCCGCCGCGCGCGCCAGCACCGCGCGCGCCGAGATCAAGGCCGTCGACAGCTATGCCGCAACAATTGCAAACGCGATATCCGATGCACTTGGCCCCGCGAGTCCCTCACCATCGGCCAAGACCTCCGAAAGCCAAGCCGACGGCATCGCCGGTCTTTTGGTATTCTGCGCCGAACAGGGCTTTGCCGGGGCCTTCAGTGAACGCGTTCTGGACAGCATCGAAGGCGACCTGTCGGCCACCACCCTGTTTCTGATCGGCAGCCGTGGCTTGTCCATCGCCGCCGCGCGTGGGCTCGATCCGGTCTGGTCTGTGCCGATGTCCTCGCACACCCCCGGCATCCCGAAATTGGCTGATACTATCGTCAAGGCGATTTACCGCTCCCTGGGCGAGAGTCGCCTCGAACGCGTGGATATGGTCCATGCCGGATGGGCGTCCGGGCAACCTCAAGTCGTCCGGCAGATTCTGTTGCCGGTCGATCTGTCGGCCCTGCCGCCGCCCGGGGCGACACGTCCGCTGACCCAGCTTCCAACAGACGCCCTGATCAATAGCCTCAGCGGGGACTATCTTCATGCTCTGGTCTGCAAGGCAGCACTTCATGCCTTTGCCGCCGAGAACGAGGCGCGCATGGAGGCCATGTCCGCCGCGGGCAGCCAGATCACGCGCGAGCTGGGCGAGTTCGAGGCGACTCTGCGGCAGGTACGACAGGAAGCGATCACAGCCGAAATCATCGAGCTGGGGACCGGTACTGCGTCCGCGCACGACGCAAGGTGAGCGCTACGGGGCTATCGTAGCCTCCTATTGATCTGGGTAAGCACAATGTAGCGCGATTTCCGTCATGTTGGTCGTGACCAAAGCTGTGGCACCCGCCCGTTTTGGTTCGACCGGCGCCATGACATCGGCCAGTTCGGCTCATGCAAACGGCGCCAGCAAGGATCCCGCATGGCATTCGCCCCGACGCAACATCGACAAGACCCGCACTTTGAGCCGTTTCTGCACGCGCCCTTGGGTGAAGATCGACGCGGAAGCAGCGTCACCGTTCTGTCGATGCTTGCCCGGCTCGGCGTCGACCCCTGGGGTGAGGCCTCGGACCTTGCCAAGTTGCCCGAGGGTGCGGCGCGGCAAAGATTGGAGGCGCTGATGACACGTTTCCATGATGTACCGACCCCTGTTTCGGATCGGAGCAGAATTGTCTCGGGCCTTCTTGGCCTGCTGCCGAGGCGGGCCGCGACGGCACGTTCACCCGAGGACGGCACTTCGGCCAAGCTTCCGCTGCCGGCGCAGGGATCCCCATTCTACTGGATCATCGCGGCAGCCCTGTTCGGTGGCTGGATCGCCATGCTGGCCCAAGGCCAATGAGTTGTGCGCCTGAGCGAAACAGCCATCACCCAGCACAACCGACAATCTTGAAAGGAGCCTTGAATGACTGCAGATGACACCCTCTGGGATCTGGAAGAACGCTTCTGGACACAGGGCGCCGACAGTGCGCGTCACGCCACGGCAAAAGGCGCCGTTTTCGTCTTGCCCTTTCCTGCCGGTATTCTTCAAGGCGATGCGCTTTGGAGAGAAAAAGACGTCGCCCAGCGGTGGCGTTCGGTCGAGATGAGCGAGCGTTACCTCTCGCGCCAGAACGACATTGCCGTGTTGGCCTATCGCGTCTCGGCCGAACGGGGAGACGAGCCGATCTGCGAGGCGCTCTGCACCTCGACCTACCTGAACGACGACGGCAAGTGGCTGCGCCTTGCGCACCAGCAGACGCCGATGGGGGATGCGCGCGAAGGGTGAACTGGTGAAGGTCCGCTGTGAGCCCAACCCACCAATTTGTCGCAACAAGTCGAATAGCCGGTCTTGATCTCCGGACTCAAAAATCAGGATTTGCGTAAGGCTCGTGATTGCCTTTATCTAGCGAGCATCAAGATCAGGAGGGTGCTTTGATCGATCGCCTTTTCGTTGGAGTTCTCGGCAACCGGAACTCGGGCAAATCGACGACGTGGAATACGTTGTTCAACGCGACGGTGCGCACAGGCAAGAACCCTCGAACTCTAACCCTCTACGGCGGGGAATGCGTTGAGATTTTTTTGATCAGCGGATCACCCGAAGAGCGTCAACTCTACGCTGGAGAAATTCTCGAACAACAGGACTGCCGCATTATATTGTGCTCAATCCAATACACCGAGATAGTGCGTAAGACGCTCGATTACGTCGTTGAGAATGATTTTGACATTTTCGTGCAATGGCTAAATCCAGGTCATTGTGATGCGGGCGAGAACTTCGACCGTTTAGGTTTGTTCCCTTGGCTCGTCGGGCACGAAGCGACCGTCGCTATACGTGACGGCAAAGCGCAACCGCAGGAACGAAGCGAGGAACTTCGTCAGTTCATCCACGGTTGGGCGAAAGCTCGCGATCTGACATTCTCTTGCCCCTAGTCCCGCCTTTGGCAAATTGCATAAATCATAGAAACTGAACATTTTGCCCAAGGCGATTATTCTGCCAATGACAGCTTCGTCCGCATTGCAGACTCCTCAGCCTCAAACATCCCCGCTAACCCCTGTCAGTCCGTCACCTGCCATCTTCGCCTAACCTTGCCGTAACAGCCGCGCCCATCCTCGCGGCCCCCGCCGGCAAAAGGACACCCGATGGCACACCCCGCAACGCCCGCTACCGACACCGCGTCCCGGTTCCGCTTCCCCTCTGCCTATACCATCCTGTTCGCGCTGATCGTGATCATCGCTGGCCTGACATGGGTGATCCCGGCCGGTGAGTATGAACGCGTTGCCTCGGAGGCGCTTGGCCAGGACATTCCGGTGGCGGGAACCTACGCGCCCACCGACGCCAATCCGCAAGGCTTTTTCGACGTCATCCTGGCCCCGATCGCCGGCTTCTACGATCCGGGCAGCTACGCCGCCAATGCCATCGACGTCGCCTTGTTCGTGCTGATGATCGGCGGGTTCATCGGTGTTGTGACGGCCACGGGGGCCATCGATGCGGGCATCAAGCGCGCGATGGCACGGCTGAAGGGGCGGGAAAAGTGGATGATCCCGATCCTCATGGCGCTGTTTGCAGCGGGCGGCTCGACCTATGGCATGGCCGAGGAAACGCTGGCCTTTTACGTCATCCTGACGCCGGTGATGATCGCGGCTGGCTATGACGCGCTGACTGCCGTGGCCGTTATCCTGCTGGGCGCCGGGGTGGGTGTGCTCGGCTCGACCGTGAACGCCTTTTCGACCGTGATCGCGTCGGACGCCGCCGGGGTGCCGTTCACCGACGGGCTGATGCTGCGGCTGGTCCTGCTCGCACTCACCTTCGCCGCAGCCGTCGCTTACGTCATGCGATATGCCGCACGCGTCAAGGCCGACCCGTCGCGCTCACTCGTCTATGACAGGAAGGGCGAGAACGAGACGCATTTCTTGAGCGCAACCGAGGCCGGAGCCAGCGACTTCACCGGGTTGCACAAGATAGTGATGCTGCTGTTCGCCGCGACCTTCGCCGTGATGATCTGGGGCGTCTCGCTGGGCGGTTGGTGGATGGCCGAGATGAGCGGACTGTTCCTGTTCGCCGGCATCGGCATAGGCATCGTGGGGCGTCTGGGCGAAAAGGGACTCGTCGACGCCTTCGTTGGCGGTGCGCGCGACCTGCTGGGCGTGGCGCTGATCATCGGGCTGGCGCGGGGCATCGTCGTGATCATGGACGCGGGCCACATCACCGATACTGTCCTGCACTGGGCCGAAGGCACCGTCGCGGGCCTGAACGAGGTCGTTTTCATCAACGTGATGTACTGGATTCAGGTCGTCCTGTCCTTCTTCGTGCCCTCAACCTCGGGCCTTGCCGTTCTGTCCATGCCGATCCTTGCCCCCGTCGGTGACTTTGCCGGCGTATCGCGCAGCCTTGTGGTAACCGCGTTCCAGTCGGCAGAAGGCATGGTCAATCTGGTCACACCAACCTCTGCCGTTGTCATGGGCGGCCTCGCCATCGGGCGCGTGCCCTATGAACGCTGGCTGCGCTTCGTCTGGCCGGTGCTCTTGGGTCTCACGATTATTGTCATGGCCGCCCTCAGCCTTGGCGTCCTTCTGCAAGGAACCCCGACATGACGATCACTTACGGCGTCCATTCCGAGGCGGGCAAACTGCGGCGAGTCCTCGTTCACAAGCCCGGTGCCGCCATGGCGCGGCTGACGCCCGGCAACTGTGCCGAGCTGCTGTTCGATGATGTGATGTGGGTCAAACAGGCGCGGATTGACCACATGACCTTTGTCGATGCCATGCGCAATCGCGGGGTCGAGGTGGTGTTTCTGCGCCAGTTGCTGATGGAAACACTGAAAGAGATGGACGCCCGCCGCTGGCTTCTTGAGGCGCGGATCAATGACAACACCGTGGGCGTCGGTCTGGCGGATGACCTCATGGCGCACCTGATGGAGATCGACGCCGATCTGCTGTCCACCATCCTGATCGGCGGTATGAGCCGGGCCGAACTGCCGATCCCGGACAAGGGCGTACTTGCCCCCATGCTGGAGCCTGCAGATTTCATCCTGCCACCGTTGCCCAACCACATCTTCACCCGCGACACGACCTGCTGGATCTACGGCGGCGTCACGCTCAACCCGATGCACTGGCCCGCGCGGCGACTGGAAACGCTGAACCTCGCCGCGATCTATCGCTTTCACCCCGACTTCAAGGACGCGGGGTTTCCCGTCTGGTGGGGAGATCCAAAGCAGGATCATGGCCCGGCGACGGTCGAAGGTGGGGATGTCATGCCCATCGGAAACGGCACCGTTCTGATCGGCATGGGGGAGCGCACAACACCGCAAGCGGTCAGCCAGATTGCGCGCGGGCTATTCGCTGGAGGTGGCGCGACCCGTGTCATCGCCTGCCAGTTTCCCCGCGCGCGCGGGTCCATGCATCTGGATACGGTCTTCACCTTCTGCGACCGCGATCTCGTCACTGTCTTTGCCGAAGTCACCGATGCCATCCGTTGCTACAGTCTGCGCCCCGGCAAGGGAGATGACGTCGTCGTGGAGGCCGAAACGAAACCGTTTCTGGAGGTCGTGGCTGACGCCCTTGGCCTCAAGAAACTGCGCACCGTCCCAACCGGCGGCGATGCCTATGAATCCGCCCGTGAACAATGGGACGATGCCAACAACCTGCTGTGCCTCGAGCCCGGCGTTGTCGTCGGATACGAACGCAACGTCTACTCCAACACCCTTCTGCGCAAGGCGGGTGTCGAGGTCATCACCATTCCCGGATCGGAACTTGGACGTGGGCGCGGTGGATCACACTGCATGACCTGCCCCCTGATCCGCGACCCCATTTAAGGAACATCCAATGCCACAGAACCTGCGCGGACGCAGCTTTATCAAGCTGCTTGATTTCACGCCGGACGAAATCCGGCATCTTTTGCAACTCGCCGCCACCCTCAAGATGGCGAAAGCGGGCGGATATGAACAGCAAATGCTGGACGGCAAGAACATCGCCCTGATCTTTGAAAAGGACAGCACGCGCACCCGCAGTGGGTTTGAGGTGGCGGCCTACGATCAGGGTGCGCATGTCACCTATCTTGGGCCATCGGGCAGCCATATCGGCCACAAGGAAACCATGAAGGACACCGCGCGGGTTCTGGGCCGGTTCTACGATGGGATCGAGTATCGTGGCTTTGGCCAAAAGGATGCCGAGGTTCTGGCGGAATTCTCAGGCGTGCCGGTGTTCAACGGGCTTACGGATGATTTCCACCCGACACAGATCCTCGCCGATCTGATGACCATGCGCGAGTTCACACACAAACATCTGTCTGATATCGCCTTTTGCTTCATGGGGGATGCCGGCAACAACATGGGCTCAAGCCTGATGGTGGGCGCCGCCCTGATCGGAATGGACATCCGCCTGTGTGGTCCCCAAAGCTGCTGGCCTGACGCGGGCCTCGTGGCGCAGTGCCGAGACCTGGCCGAGACGACCGGAGCCCGGATAACCCTGACCGAGAAGCATGCCGAAGGGCTTGAAGGAGCCGATTTCGTCTATACGGATGTCTGGGTCTCCATGGGGGAGCCTGATGAGGTCTGGGAAGAGCGGATCGCTCTCCTGTCGCCCTATCAGGTCAACACAAAGGTCATGGAGATGACCGGCAATCCCTACGCCAAGTTTCTCCACTGCCTTCCTGCCTTCCACAACCGCGACACCGAAGTGGGCGAGGCGACGTTCCAGAAATTCGGGATCGACTGCATGGAGGTGACCGACAAAGTGTTCGAAAGCGCAGCCTCCGTCGTCTTTGATCAGGCAGAGAACCGAATGCACACAATCAAGGCGGTGCTTGTCGCCACGATGGGGTCCTGAAATGCGCGTGGTAGTGGCCCTTGGCGGCAACGCGCTTTTGCAGCGCGGAGAGCCGATGACGGCCGAAGCGCAGCATACGAATGTGCGGATCGCGGCAACGGCGCTGGCAGACCTGGCCCGCGATCATCAGATCGTGGTGGCGCACGGCAACGGGCCGCAGGTCGGCCTTCTGGCGCTTCAGGGGGCGGCCTACGATGCGGCGAAGCCCTGGCCGCTGGATGTGCTGGGCGCCGAAACCGAGGGCATGATCGGATATCTGATCGAGCAAGAGCTTATGAACGCCCTCCCCGAGGGATCGCAATGTGCCACCCTGCTCAGTCGGGTAGAGGTCGATCCGAATGACCCCGCGTTTGAGACCCCGAGCAAGCCCATTGGTCCCGTCTACACTGAGGCCGATGCAAAGCAGGCGGCACAAGATCATGGCTGGGCCATGGTCACCGAAGGCTCCGGCGGCCGCCGCCGCGTCGTTCCCTCGCCGCTGCCCCTCAGGATCGTGGGCCTGGACGCCATCAAGGTCCTTCTGGGCGCCGGGCACACCGTGATCTGCGCCGGGGGTGGTGGCATTCCCGTCATGCGGAACACGGACGGGGAGATGATGGGCGTCGAGGCGGTCATCGACAAGGACCGCACGTCGGCATTGCTGGCTTTGGGCGTCGAGGCCGACGCGCTCTTGCTGCTGACCGATGTGCCGGCGGTCTTCCGCAACTATGGCAAAGCGGATCAAAGCGCGATTCGCGCAGCGACACCCGAGGCGATGAGCGACCTCGAGCTCGCACCGGGGTCGATGGGTCCAAAGGTCGGTGCCGCCATCGCCTTTGTCCAGGCCAGCGGAAAGCGTGCGGGTATTGGTCAATTGAAGGACGCTCGCGCGATCCTTGAGGGCCGGGCAGGCACGCGCGTGCTGCCGAACAAGGCAAAGTCCCTCCGAAAAACCGACCCAGGTCAAAAGTCCTCCGGATTCACGGGAGCAGACCAACCTGTATCAGTATGGCTCGACGACGGTGGTGCGATAGTCTGAACGTTCACCGTATATCGGTGGACATTTACCAGTCCGAGTGAGCCTGAGACACGGGGGGCAAGCTGTCCCCTCGTCCCCATGCCCCGCGTGTTTCCCGTTTCCGGACCGTCCTCGAAAGGACAATCCAATGACACCCGCCACCAACAAATCGACCAACGTCGCCGACAAGATGAAAACCGTGAAGGCCGCGTGGGACAAGGCGCCCTCCGGTCCGAAGAAGGACGCGGCGCTGAAGCATTACCAAGCTGCGGAAAAGGCCCACACGGCCAAGAACGACGCCGACACACACAAGTCCCTCGACGCCGCGACCCACGCTCTCGCGTGACGTGATGGCTTCCCTGCCCGGAAATACGAGCCGGGCAGGCGAAAACGGGAAACCAATTTATGAGTTCCCGCTCGAACCTTCGCCTTGAGACAATAGACGAAAAAGACTTTTCGCCCAGTTCGACGCATTGCACCACGTCATTTTCTGAAAAGGCTCTCTCCAGAAGGACACGTTCCATGATCAAGATTTCTGGAGTTCTTTCTGCGACAACAATCATCGCCTTGGCTGGCTGTACCTACAACGATGGCACGGCGAACCAACCGGTAACGGGTGCAATAATTGGAGGCGTAACGGGCGCGGCTGTTGGCAACGTCATTGGGGATGACACGCGATTCACCATCATCGGCGGCGCGATCGGCGCTGCAGTCGGAGGTCCCATCGGGGCCAACATCGCCCAACAGGAACGCGAGTTGAACCAGCAGCTCGCAGGCACTGGCGCGGTCATCACCAACACCGGCAGCCAGTTGCGTGTTAATCTGCCCGAGGGTGTAACGTTCTTGACAGGGCGCGCCGCGGTGGCCTCCAGTTTCCGGCCCGCCCTGCGAGAGGTCGCCTGATCGCTGGAAGCGCACCCGAACTCAACCGTCCGTGTCGTGGGTCATACCGACAACGTCGGCTCTGCCGCTTATTGCCAACAGCTGAGCCAGGACCGGGCCTTGGCCGTGGCACGCATCCTGATTGGGGACGGCGTATCCTCGTCGCGGATTACCTATTCCGGTCGCAGCCACAACGAGCCAATCACGACAAATGCCACCGCTGCCGGCAGGCAGCAAAACCGTCGGGTCGAAATCGTGATCACGCCGACGCGCTGACCTGCATCAGTACGCAAACTGCACAAACACGGCAGGATGCTTCATGGTCGCCACACGTTTGGCGGCCGCAGCTCTAGGAAAGGAACGGGTGATGGACAAGGATCGGGTGATCGGCTCCGCAAAGGTCGTCAAAGGCAAGGCTAAGGTTGCAGTCGGCAAGGCGATCGGCGACTCAAAGCTTGAGGCGGAAGGACAGGCTGAAAAGGTCGAGGGCAAGGTTCAGAACGCTGTCGGCAGCATCAAAGATACCATCCGTGACGCCTAGAACCCCCGTACTTCGAGCGTCCACCAATTCGCAGGCAATGGTCCCGGCAGCACGGCCCCCTAGCGATCAGTGTTCCGTCTTGGACAAGAGTTCCACGTGCCAGAGAGGACAGTTCCTATGAGCCGAAATCTTCTTCTCGTCTTGATCGGAGTCCTCGCGGTCTGCCTCATCGGCGCAGGCTATTTCTACTATCAGGAACGCCAAAGCGGCATCGACATCGAGATCAACGAGCATGGCGTGACCATCGAGGGGAACTGAAACGACCTCTTGCCGACAATACCACCATCGGTGCGTCTTGCATGACGCGCGGCGCCCCCCAAAGGAGAAATCGCTATGTCACTCGGTACGATCCTGATCATCATTCTTATCATTTTTCTTCTCGGCGGGTTCAGCGGGCGCTTCGGCGGCTATGGCTACGGCTTCGGTCATGCCGGAACCGGTGTTCTTGGCGCGTTTCTGATCATCGTGGTCATCCTGATGCTGCTGGGTCGCATCTGACGGCAGGCAAATACAGCACGACTTTAATGGAGAAGTGGCCCTTTCTGGTCCATGTAAGACGGTTCGAACCCGGCGAAATTGACCAGTTGATCATAATCGTCGAACGCGACGAACCCGTCCCGAAACGTGACCATTCCGGCTTCGCGCAACTGCCTCAGCACTCGGTTGACGTGGACGGCACTCAGCCCAAGCGCGTCAGCCAGAAGGTATTGGCTCAGCGGACAGGCATAACCTTCCTTGCTCCCCAATCCGACCAAGGCAAGCCTGGCACCAAGCTCCAGCAGGAAATGCGCCATGCGTTCGGCCGCATCGCGGCGTCCCAAATCCACCAGATGCTCGACCACCATCGCCTCGTCGCGGGACGCGGCCCACAGTACCGCGGTGGCCAGTCGGGGCGTGTGAGCAAATGCGGTCAGAAGGTCGGTGACAAGAATTTCCGTCACTTCGATGTCCGTCACGGGTTCGATGCTGTGATCCGACACGTTCAAAAGCACACTGCGAAGCCCCAGAAAATCGCCAGGGATCTGGAAATCAACGATCTGCCGCTGACCATCCTCAAGAAGCTTGTAGGAACAGGCCCAACCAGAGGCGAGGATATAGGCGGCCTGATCTGACTGCCCCTGATGGACAAGATCGCGCCCCGCCACGAACGTACGGCGGCGCTTGTGCAAGGACGCAAGCACCGACAATTCGGGGTCTGACAGGGCGACGAATGCGCCAAGCTTGCGGACAAGCGGTGTGTTTTCGATCATTTGTCCCTCTTCGGTAGTCGGCGAAGACCTAGCAAAAGAAATCGCCCGTGGGACTGATGTCCATCAGCACAGTATATTAGATTCCTTGCGAGTCTGCTCCGTAAGCAGCAGGCGCATCTCAGCGTCGCGCTCGTTGGAAAGGCCAATACCCTATGACAGACGACCAAATGCATTCAGGAATGGCCGCGCTTACCATCTGCGAAGCTCTGCTTCTCGCGCTGAATGACGCGCAGATTTTGCCCGAGAAAGAGATCATGGGTGTTCTCACGGATGCAGCGGCAACCCACGAGAACGCAATCGGGTCCGAAGCTGATGCCGTAAAGCACCGCGCCGCTGCAGCTCTGATCCGCAGGATCATCGCCGGAGGGAATTCAGTCCGCAGACCCTGACTGTGCGCATGTCCTCATTTTGTGACCCTCCGTGTCCGGAGGAAGGCCCCCTACGACAGGAGAAAGACCATGAAACATAGTGAGAAATCGGCCGCTGCTTCTATTTTCGAGGCGCAAGAGGTGACAAAAATCCCAATAAGAACAGCAACAAGACGCCTGCACAGAACGAACCCTACGCAACAGATGACAGCGGGAAAAAGCTCGACCGTCCCGGCTTTGATCTGGGCGGATCTTCCGGCGATACATATGCCGGGACAAGCTTGGGCCTTGGCAATGATTCATCCGACACGCCGGGCGACAGGCGGCTTCCCGGTCGGCGACGTGACAAAAAGCTAACGATCCCACCCCGGGGTGGGCCCGAGTCCGGTGGTCCAGCCAAGCCTCCCTGTAAGCCGGCACGCCGCAAAACGCAGGTTTCGGTGAACGCTCTCCAGATTGGCACGCTGCTGATCGTCTTCCCGATCATCGTGCAAGGGCTCACCGTCACGCCTCTGGCCAAGAGGCTTCGGGGGGAAGCGGATCCACAGTTTCCTGTACTGATCCACGATCCGGCCCGAGGGAAACTAACGATCTGCCAAAAGCCCAAGAACCTCGCCCAGACGATCCACGCAATATAGCGCGGTTGTCGGGTGGTTGTCCCCTGAAGACAAGGCAGTTGCGCAATTTCCACAATCCGCCTTAGCGAGAACTCGATATCGTATTCGGGCGTATGCTCGGGACCAAACGAGAACGCATTGGACAGGTCGTAGGCTACCGTATCGGAGACCCGGCCGTAGGCGAAAGCAAAGCCAAAGGATTCGGCGCTGCGAACAAAGTTGTCGGTCTGACGCTCTAGCCGGACAACAAAATCATTGTCGCTGGCGACCTGCAGAGGCCCGTCCAGATCGATCGACTGAATGTAACCGCTGCCTGACGTGACCACAGAGCGGCTATCGTCGTCAAAACCCGGCGGCAGAGCCTGCGCAATCGGTGTCTCTGGAAGAGGTGCTGACGAGGCCCCCGGCTCTGGGAATATGCGCGCAACAGTCTTGCAGGCTTATGCCGAAGGATTGGCCAGTATGGTCTCGATGCGTATTGACGTCGCGATGTGGTGGATGAAATTGGTGAGCGTTGCAAGGCTGGCGACGGCAAGGATCATAACCAAGGTCATGGCGATCACTGGCACGAAATAGGAAGTGCCGCTTCCCCGAACGGTGGCAAGGACCAACAGGCAATACCGAAGGTGGACAAGAAGGTACCAAGCACGATCTGGTTGCCGCATCCTGCGTGCCGATGTCACGCGACAAACGCCCACTTGAACGCCCTGCTTGAGATATCGTGCCTTTTGCACCAAGGCCGTGGTCGGCGTCGTCGGACTTTGGGATTTTATCGCGGATCATGGTTTCGCCTCCAATTGTTTGGTTACGAGAATGTCTGCCCTTAGCGAAGGCCGAAAAAGCCGAGGATGAACAAGACAATGACCACGAGGCCGACGATGTATACGATCCGGTTCATTGTATTCCTATCTGTTCTGAGAATGGCCATTGCCCACCTACATGGCTGAGCATGATACATCGGAGCACCTGCAAGATTGACATGCGTCAGTGCGCCAGTAATTTCTTACGCTCTTCAAACTCTTGCGTGTCGATTTCACCCTTTGCGTACTTTGCGTAGCGCTCCTTGAGTAACATCAGCGCCCGATCATGTGCGGGCTGGCCACTGCCGGCCACGCAGAACAGACGCAAGACGTAGATTGTACCAACGACGATCCCAACCAGGATCAGGATCATGAAGATCGGACCAAGTACCATTCCGAACCCTCCCCATTGATCGCTGCCCCACATCATATCGTGCCCGTGATAGAAGGGTGCATCACGGTTGGGCATTTCACCCTATTGCGCCAAGGCCATGTTGGCCGTCAGGGCGGCTGCGGCGGCAAAGGCCACTCTGCGAACATCAAATCGGAAATGTCCCGAACGCACACTGATCTGCATCACTCTGTGCGCTGCTTTCAGGGGATATCATAACGAAGAGACTAAGACCTTCGAAGCGTGGGCCTTGAGCCCGACGCGGCAGCCCGGACACGCGCCTCGGCGGGGCCCGGACCACGCGATCGATGGTTTCGACTGAAAGGATGCTGCCATGAACTACACGATCAACCGAACCTTCGAGGGGGTATCCTTCGAAGATATTGATGCCCGAACACGCACAGCGCTGGCCGACAATGGCTTTGGCGTTCTGACCGAGATCGACGTGCAGGCAACGATGAAGAAGAAGCTCGATGCCGACATGCCCGCCTACAGAATCCTCGGCGCCTGCAACCCGAAGATGGCCTATCAAGCCATTGGGATCGAACCACGCGTCGGCGCCATGTTGCCCTGCAACGTGATCCTTCGGGAGGTTGAGGGAGGGGTCGAGGTCAGCGCGGTCGACCCGGTTGCCTCAATGCAGGCAATCGACAACACCGAGTTGACAGCCGTCGCAGGCCAAGTGCGCGACCTGCTGGCCAAGGCCGTGGCTGCGATCTGAGCTGCCAATGAACGGCGTCACATGGCTTTGCCCTCCAAACAAAGGGCGCGCGCGGGCCATTCGTGAAACCGCATCAGGCTGCTGGTGCGGGCTCAAGCAAACTCAAGGACTTTTACATGAGCCCCATCCATCCGCAACCAGACCATCAGAACCCAACCGACGACGATCTTTCGGAGCTGCAGGGCGGCCCGCAGACCGGGTCCGCTGACGTAGACCCGGTCTGCGGGATGACCATTACGCAAGGGCTTGACGACACATCCGCCTGACGTTTGCGCCACGGCTCCTCCAAGTAGGCGTTGAACGAAGCCCAACTCACAAACCGCGGGACCGGGATCATGAAGTTGCGGCGGGAGTAGCCGACCAATCCTTGCGCGTTGCCCCTGTCGTTCCCCTTGCCTGGGCGGCCATAGCGGTCGCGGAACAGGTAGTGGGACAGGAACCCGCTGACGTGTGCCGTCCGCCAGGATCTTCGCAACCATACAGCTGTCGTTGTCGTAGAGGACCGATACCGGCACCCTGCCGAAGAAGGCGGAGGCGTGGCTGTCCACCTGCGGTGTGACGAAGAAGGCGGCTGCGATCTCTTCATCGCCCTGACCCTTCTCCCGCAGCGCCACGAAGGCGCGGAACTGATCGAGCGGATGCAGGGCAGCGCGCTGCATGTTCTCAGCGAGCGAGTCGTTCTCGGCGAGGATCACGGACTTGGCATCCCTAACGATGCATGGAATGGGCGTCGTGTTGGCCAAACTTTTTTGCTTCACCAGAAGAGACAGGGCCTGGAAGCGCAGACAGCCCGCTGGGATTTCAAACTTACCGGCCTCGGAACCATCATCAGCCAGAACGGGCCGGACGCTCAGGCTCTGCAGCAACCTGCGGCGGGCGATATCTTCGGCTAGTTCCTCGACCGAGATGCCCGTCTTGATGCGACGGACGTTGGACTGGCTCAGCACGAGCTTGTCAAAGGGAATATCCCGGGACGGGGACAGGGTGACTTTCTGGGCAGATTTCGCCATCAGATATTCTCTAAGACGGGCGCCGGAAGCCACTCTTCCGATCTCACTTCCGGTCACCCATTTCGCAGCCCTTCTCTACCTCTCAACATGTCCACCGTGGTGGACGTTACGCAGTAGCTGCCCCAGAACGAGAAAGCCTCTCTAGGTGTTTGCTCCCACGGTTTGATGGTGCGATCCGTTCGTCGGAATGGAAGGAAGCACTATGGGACAAGTTCGTCATGGCAGCGCCACGTACTGTTAGAAGCGCCTTTTCGGTGTGAAAGCGGTCCCCACGAACAGCGACCTCGGCGTCGCAGAACACATACGTTGCCCACCTGAGCCCCACCCGGACAGGCGTTCTTGCGCGCGGGCTTGCAACGCACACTTGCCAAGGGACGGCCCGTCCTCTACCCATTCCGCTGTCGGTTCCCGCAAGGGATCAAAAGGGAATTCGCCGCCGGTCCGCCGGTGAACCGAAACTGCCCCCGCAACTGTAGGCGCCGAGCGCGCAGCGAAAATGCCACTGTGACCCCGGTTCGCCGGGCCATGGGAAGGCAGCTGCCCGTGACGACACGCCAGTCAGGAGACCTGCCGACCTGTCTGCAACGTGGCCCGGGCGGGGTGTCCGGGGAGGTGTACCATGATGTTCTCCCTCGCGCGCACGATACCGTGCGCCATCGCCAGCTTCCAAGCCGTTACCGCCATGGTCACGGCAGGGGCGAGCCATGGGGTTGGCCCGGCACCCTGCCCTTCGCATCCCTCCGGCCCCTTTCACACCGGAGCCTTCCCATGACGACCCGTTCCCCCACAGCCCGGCGCGCGCTTCTGACCGCTGCGCTGACGACGATGCTTCCCGCGCTTCCAGCGCTGGGGCAGACCGCATATCCACTGACCCTTGATAATTGCGGGGTCGAGCTGACCTTCGACGCCGCGCCCGAAGGTGTCGTCTCGGTCGGGCAGGCGGCAACCGAGATCCTATATGCGCTGGACCTTGGCGAGCGGGTGCTCGGCACCTCGGTCTGGTTCACGTCGGTCCTGCCGCAATTCGGGGCTGTGAACGAAATCGTCCCGCGCATCGCCGATAACGACCCCAGCTTCGAGAGCGTCGTGTCGCTGCGGCCGGATCTGGTGGCCGTGCAATACGAATGGCATGTCGGACCGCAGGGCATCGTCGCCACGCGCGAGCAATTCGCCGATCTCGGGATCGCGACCTATGTCCTGCCGTCGGATTGCATCGGCAAGGACAACAGCACCGGGTCGGACGGGACGCGGCTTGAACGCTACGCGATGGACAGTCTCTATCAGGGCGTGGACGAACTGGCGCGGATCTTTGACAGTCCCGAACGCGGCACGGCCTTGGTCGAAGAGCTGCGCACGCGCGAGGCGGCGGCGATCGAGACTGCGCGGGCACTCGATCTGGACGACGCCTCGGCGGTGTTCTGGTTCTCGTCGGCCGAGATGGATACCGACCCCTTCGTCGCAGGCCGGGGCGGTGTACCGGCCTACATGATGCAGGCGCTGGGACTGCGCAACATCATCGAAAGCGACGAGGAATGGCCCGTCGTCGGCTGGGAATCCATCGCCCGCGCCAATCCGACCATCATCGTGCTGGCCCGGATGGATCGCCGCCGGTTCGAGGCGGACGATGTCGAACGCAAGCTCGACTTCCTGCGCACCGATCCGGTCGCAAGCCAGATGGACGCGGTGCGCAATAACCGCATCGTCATCCTCGATGCGCATGGCATGGATCCGTCGATCCGCAATATCGACGCGCTTGAAACCCTGTCTGCCGCGCTGGCCGGATTCACGCCGGAATGACCCATCGCGCCGCCCTCTCGGCGCTTGCCCTCCCCGTGCTGACGCGCGGGGGGCTGGGGGCGGTGCTGCTGGCGCTCGCGATTCTCGCGGGCGTCATGATCGGCGAGGTGGTGCTGCCGCTGGGCTTGGTGGGCGACGTGCTGGCCGTCAAGCTCTGGGGGGCCGAGCGGGCGATCGACCCCATCGACGCGGGCATCCTGTGGAGCTATCGCCTTCCACGGACGCTGGTCGCCGCCTGCTGTGGCGCGGGACTGGCGCTGTCGGGGGTCGTGCTGCAGGCGCTGGTGCGCAACGCGCTGGCCGATCCCTATCTGCTGGGCGTCTCGGCAGGGGCCGGGGCGGGCGCGGTGGCGGTCACGATCCTTGGCCTCGGAGGCGGGGCGATCGGGATTACCGCCGGGGCTTTCGGTGGTGCCGCTTCGGCCTTTGTGATCGTGGCGCTGCTGGCGCGGGCGGCAGGCGGCGGGCCCGCGCAGCTGGTGCTTGCGGGTATCGCCGGATCGCAGCTTTTCAATGCGCTGACGTCGTTCATCATCGCCAAATCGGCCAATGCGGAACAGGCGCGGGGCATCATGTTCTGGCTGCTGGGCAACCTGTCGGGCGTCCGCTGGCCCGATGTTACGCTGGCGCTTCCGGTCGTGGTGGCCGGGTTCCTTGCCTGCCTTGCCCATGTGCGCCCGCTCGATGCGTTCTCGTTCGGCTCGGGGGCGGCGGCCGCGCTGGGGATCGCGGTGCGGCGCGTGCAACTGGTGCTGATCGCCGCCGTCACGCTGATGACCGCGACGCTTGTCAGTCTGGTCGGGTCGATCGGGTTCGTCGGGCTGGTGATCCCGCACGCGATGCGCTTCCTTGTCGGGCCGCGTCATGCCCGGCTTGTCCCCGCCTCGGCTTTGGCAGGCGCGATCTTCCTGATTGCCGCCGACATCGCGTCGCGCGTGCTGATCCCCGGCCAGGTCGTGCCCATCGGCGTGGTCACCGCGCTGGTCGGCGCCCCGGCCTTCGCGCTGATCCTGATCCGCAAACGGAGGCAGCCGTGAAGATCGAGGCCCGCAATCTCGGATGGCGCCGTATCGTGCGCGACGTCTCGTGCGAGATCCGGCCGGGCGAGACCTTCGGCCTTGTCGGACCCAACGGCTCGGGCAAGTCCACGCTGCTGAGGCTTCTCGCGGGTCTGGTGCCGCGCGCAGCGGGCGAGGTCCGGCTGGACGGCGAACCGATGGCCACGCTGAGCCGCCGTCAGGTCGCCCAGCGCATCGCACTGGTCGAGCAATTCGCGGATACCGGCGAGGCGCTCTGCGTGCGCGACGCGGTCGAGCTGGGGCGCACGCCGTGGCTCTCGCCGCTGTCCCCCTTCGGCCCCGAGGATCACCGCATCGTCGACGAAGCGCTCGAAGCCGTCGATATGGCCGGGATGGCGGCGCGGCCGTGGTCCACCTTGTCGGGCGGCGAGCGGCAGCGCATCCACATCGCGCGCGCACTGGCGCAAAAGCCACGCCTGCTGATTCTGGATGAGCCGACGAACCATCTCGACGTCCATCATCAATTGTCGCTGCTGGGGCTGGTCGCGGCGCTGCCGGTGACCGTGATCATGGCGCTGCACGACCTGAATCAGGCGATGATCTGTGACCGGGTGGGCGTGATGTCCGAGGGGCGGATGGTCGCCTGCGGCCCGCCGGCCGAGGTGCTGACCCCCGATTGCCTTGCCCGCATCTTCCGGGTCCGCGCCACGCCGATGATCGACCCCGAGGATGGTTCGATCCAGTTCCGGTTTCTGTCGATCCGGACCTGAGCACGCCGCACAGGGTCTTTCGCCACGCGCCGGGAAACCTGTCACGAATGTAAGTCTTCGGACAAACCTGCTGCAAAACGATCGGTCAGAACGTCCCTCATGGTGATGCAACCCCGAGAGGCCGACCATGCTGTATCTCTGCCTGAAACATCTGACCGATAGGATCGGCGCCGCGTTTGCTGGCCTGCTCCCGCGCCAAGCCAAGCCCATGGTGCTGATCCCCGTCCCGGTCTCGGGGCGCGCCCCGATGCTTCACCGTGATCCGGCACGTCTGCCTCACCAAGATTTCTGAAAGGAACGCGTTATGAAACACCCCCTTCTCTCTGTCGTGACGGTCCTGTGCCTGTCGGCCCCGGCCCTCGCCCAAACGCAACCGCTTGAATGCCCGCAGCCCGCGCCGGTCTTCGCCGAAGCCGGAAGCAACACGCTTGATCTGTCGCAACTGGCGCAGACGGTCGGTACGGCCCAGCTTGACGATCAGTCGCTCTATACAGTCGCGCAGCAGATCCGCGGCGATTATCCCAATGCCACGGATGCGGATGTCGCCGACATCATGATCACCGCGTTCTGCACCTATCTCAACTCGGATGCGCCCGCCGACCATCGCAGCGAAGCGAACGTGCGCGGCTTCGAACAGGCAACCTATGACGCGGTGTTCGGCGGCCCGCCGCCGCATGATTACCCGCTGCACGGATGGCTCTACGGCAACTGAGCATCGCCCCCTCCCGGACCGCGAACCCGTCACCCTTGGTGGCGGGTTTTCTCTTTGTGTCAGAAAGACTTGGCGAACCTGTCGCAGATGTAAGGTTGCCGAAAAGCCTGCGTAGACGAGCGTTCCTAAATGTTGGGCCATGGCACGATACGCCGCTTACAGGGAACGCTCGACATGGCCACTTCCGAACTCAACGCACTGGTCTTGCAAGGGGGCGGAGCGCTTGGCGCCTATCAGGCCGGGGCGTTCTCGGCGCTGGACGAGGCCGGGTTTTCCTTTGACTGGATCGCCGGAATTTCGATCGGGGCGATCAACGCCGCACTGATCTGCGGCAACCGCGACAAGGACCGCGTGCCCGCCCTTCAGGCCTTCTGGAAAAGGATCACGTCGAACCTGCCGGTATCGGCGCCTTTCTGGACCCCGGCCGGTCGCCGCGCCTATTCGGAAATGGCGGCAGCTGAGGTTACGCTTGCCGGGGCGCCGGGCTTTTTCCGGCCGCGGATGCCCAGCGCGTTCTGGCCCTTCCTGCCCGACCCGAGCCTGAGCTTCTACGACACCACCCCGCTTGAGGCGACGTTGAACGAGCTGGTCGATTTCGACCGTCTCAACGCCACCGGCCCGCGGCTTTGCGTCGGCGCCACCGATGTCGAGACCGGGAACTTCCGCTACTTTGACAGCCGCACCACCCGGATCGACGCGCGCCACATCATGGCCAGCGGAGCCCTGCCCCCGGGCTTTCCGCCGGTCGAGATCGACGGGCGCTGGTACTGGGATGGTGGCCTCGTGTCGAACACGCCGCTGCAATACGTGATGGAACAGGCCGAGGGCGACACGCCGCTCTGTGTCTTTCAGGTCGATCTGTTCAATGCGCGCGGCGGGTTGCCGGTCGATGTCATCGAGGTGCAGCAGCGCCAGAAGGACATCCAGTATTCCAGCCGGACGCGCCTGACCACGGATCGCTACCGCCAGCTGCACGCGCTCAGTGCCGCCGCGGACCGGCTTGCCGCGAAACTGCCCGACGCGCTGAAGGACGACCCCGACCTTGCCCTGCTGCGCCACGCCGGACCGTCCTGTCCCGTCACGCTGGTGCATCTGATCCACCGCAAGGAGGGCTTCGAGGGTAGCGGCAAGGATTACGAATTCTCGCGCCCGTCGATGTCCGACCACTGGGCCGCAGGGATCGGGGACGTCACCCGCACGCTGTCTCACCCGTCATGGAAATCCCGCCGCGTGGAGGCCGATGGCCTGCACGTCTTCGATCTTGGAACACCCGAAAGCTAAGGAACTCTGACATGAATGCCCAGGACCTTGTGGCAAACGCCTTCGCGATGCCGGTCACCAGCCCCTCTTATCCCAAAGGGCCCTATCGCTTCGTCAATCGCGAATTCCTGACGATCACCTACCGCACCGACATGGCGGCTTTGCGCCGCGTGGTGCCCGAGCCGCTGGAGATCCTCGAACCGGTGGTCAAATACGAATTCATCCGTATGCCCGACAGCACCGGCTTTGGCGATTACACAGAAAGCGGGCAGGTGATCCCCGTTTCCTTCAACGGCGTCGCCGGTGGCTATGTCCACTCGATGTTCCTCAATGACGACGCGCCCATCGCCGGGGGCCGCGAAATCTGGGGCTTTCCCAAGAAGCTCGCCGATCCCGCGCTCAGGGTCGAGAAGGACACGCTGGTCGGGACGCTCGATGTGGGGTCCGTCCGGGTTGCCACCGGGACCATGGGCTACAAACACCGCGAGCTGGACCACGCCACGGTGCTCAAGGGATTCGACGCGCCGAACTTCATGCTCAAGGTCATCCCGCATGTCGATTGCACGCCGCGCATCTGCGAACTGGTCCGCTACTACACCAAGGACGTGACCCTGAAAGGCGCATGGGAAGGCCCCGCCGGGCTTGAATTGCACCAGCACGCGCTGGCCCCGGTATCGGACCTGCCGGTGCGCGAAGTCCTCTCTGCCGTTCACCTGCTCACCGACCTGACGCTGGGTCTGGGTGAGGTCGTGCACGATTACCTCGCCTGAGCTGCCCTGAATTCCTCAAAGGAGACAAGACCATGAACCTGAAAGACAAAGTCTGCATCATCACCGGCGCGGCCAGCGGTATCGGCCACGGCATCGCCAAACGCTACATCGCCGACGGCGCCAAGGTCGTCATCGCCGACCTGAAACTGGACGCGGCGCAAAAGACCGCCGACGACCTGACCGCGCAGGGGCCGGGCGAAGCCATCGCCGTCGAGATGGACGTTACGAACGAAGATCAGGTCAATGCCGGTATCGCCAAGGTCATCGAGACATGGGGCCGCATCGACGTGCTGGTGTCCAATGCCGGGGTGCAGATCGTGCATCCGCTGCAGGACTTCCCCTTCGAGCAGTGGAAAAAAATGCTGTCGATCCATCTCGACGGTGCCTTCCTGACCACGAAAGCCGTGCTGCCGCATATGTACGAGGCGGGCTCGGGGTCGATCATCTTCATGGGCTCGGTCCATTCCAAGGAAGCCAGCCCGCTGAAATCGGCCTATGTGACCGCGAAACACGGCCTGCTGGGCCTTGCGCGCGTTATCTCGAAAGAAGGCGCCAAGCACGGTGTCCGCGCCAACGTCATCTGCCCCGGCTTCGTGAAAACGCCGCTGGTGGAAAAGCAGATCCCCGAGCAGGCGCGCGATCTGGGCATCTCGGAAGACGAAGTCGTCAACAAGATCATGCTGGGCGAAACCGTCGATCAGGAATTCACCACGATCGAGGACGTGGCCGAAGTGGCCCATGTCTTTGCCGCCTTCCCCACCAACGCGCTCACCGGTCAGTCGCTGGTCGTCAGCCACGGCTGGTACATGAACTGACCCCCCGAAACAGGAGACCTGCCATGGAAAACGACACCCTTCACGACCGCCTGCAGGCGCTGGGGCAAAAGATCCACAACGCCGAGGAAAAGCTGCGCGAACAGGCGCATTGGCACCACGACTCGGCGCATCTGACCGCGAAAGAGCTCAAGGAGCGTTACGCGCGGCTGCAGGCCCGGCTGAACGGCGAATTCGCCGATGCCGAGGCGCATGGCCGTCATGTGAGCGATCTCGAGCGGTCGGTGCAGCAATGGGTCGAAAGCTTCGACACCGCCTACGTCTCGCCCAACTGAACATCACACCGAACCTGAAACACCGAACCTGAAACAGCTGGACTGAAAAGGAGAACCTCATGTCCGAACTGATCGTCATCGGGTACGACACACCCGAAAAAGCCGAAGAAGCCCGCACCGATCTGATGACCATGGCCCGGGAATATCTGGTCGACGTGGCCGACGCGGTCGTCGCCGTCGCGGATGACAAGGGCAACGTCAAGCTGAACCAGATGGTCAATATGTGGACCGCCGGGGCCGCCGGTGGCGCCTTCTGGGGCCTTTTGGTCGGGATGATCTTCTTCAACCCGCTGCTGGGGGTCGCGGTCGGCGCCGGGGCCGGGGCGCTGTCGGGCGCGCTGACCGATTACGGGATCAACGACAATTTCATGAAAGACGTGGCCGGTGTCCTGCAACCGGGTCAGGCGGCGTTGTTCATGATGGTGCGCACCGAAGCCTCCGACCGGGTCATCGAACGGCTGGGCGAACATGGCGGACGGGTGCTGCGGACCAATCTGGACACCGACGCGGAAAACCACTTGCGGCTCGCCTTTGACGAGGCGCACAAAGCCGAGGTCGGCGCTTCCGCGCCGCAAGACGCATGACCGGGGTTTTCATCCTTCAGCCGCTTCTGGCGCTGATCGCGGGCGTGGTGATCCTGATCTTCCCGAGGATACTGAACTACGTGATCGCCGCCTATCTCATCTTGTTCGGATTGGCCGGGCTGTTCCCCCAACTCTTCGGCGCCTGAGCGCCCGTCACCACTGGCTGCGGGCCCCTGATCGGGGTCCGCCCCCGTCTTACCAGGTCCCGCCATGAAACATCTCAAGACCCTCGTCCTTGTCACAGCCGTTGTCGCCGCGGGCGGCGGATTGTGGCTGTGGTGGGAACATGAACGCATTCACCCGTCCACCGACGACGCTTATCTCCGGGCCCATGTGCTGACCATCGCCCCGCAGGTCAGCGGCGCGATCGACAGGGTGGCGGTCGTGGAAAACCAGCATGTCGAGGCCGGCGATCTGTTGTTCGAAATCGACACCGCCGATCTGGAAGCGTCGGTACAGGCTGCGCAGGCCAGCTATGACGCCGCCCTTCAGCAGACCAACGCGGCGATCACCGACCTGTCTTCGGTCTCGGCACAGGTCGACAGCGCCCGCGCGGCGCTGACCGACGCGCAGAACGCTTATGACCGGACCGAGGCGCTGTTCAACCTCAACGACGTGTCTCAGGCCGCGCTGGATCAGGCCACGACGGCGCGCGATCAGGCGCAGGCCGCGTTGGACAATGCGCAATCCGCGCTGGCGGCGGCGCGTGAGCGGGCCGGAACGCCCGGACGCGACAATCCCGCCGTACGCGCGGCCGAGGCGCAGCTGACGCTGGCGCAGATCAACCTTGCGCGCGCGCAGGTGACGGCGCCGGTTTCGGGCTGGGTCGCCAATCTCGACCTGCGGCCCGGCGCGCTGGTGGCGCCGAACATGCCGCTCTTTTCGCTGGTCGAGGACGATGCGTGGTGGATCGACGCGAATTTCAAGGAAACCGACCTAGCGCGCCTGCGACCCGGTCAGCCGGTGACGATCGGCATCGACATGTATCCGGGCCTGACGCTTGACGGCACGGTCCAGAGCCTCGGCGCGGGATCGGGCGCGGTCTTTTCGCTGCTGCCCCCGCAGAATGCCAGCGGCAACTGGGTCAAGGTCACGCAACGTTTCCCGGTCCGCATCACCCTCGATACCCGCCCCGATGATCCCGCAATGCAACTGCGCGTCGGTGCCAGTGCCAGCGTGACCGTCGACACGTCGGGACTGGATGACGGGCAATGACCGCCGCGGCTGCACCAGGCGACACGGCCAAGGCCGTGCGCTGGACCATCGTGCTGGCCGTGGTGCTGACGGCGGTGCTGGAAGTACTCGACAGCACAATCGTCAACGTGGCCCTGCCGCAGATTCAGGCCGCTTTCGGCATCACCAACGATCAGACGGTCTGGATTCTGACCAGCTATATCGTCGCCTCCGTCGTGGTCATGCCGCTGACCGGGTTCTTCGTGCGCAGAATCGGGCGGCGGCGGCTGATCATCACGGCGATTCTGGGCTTCGCCACCTTTTCGGCGCTGTGCGGCCTGTCATGGAGCGTCGAGGTCATGGTTGCCTGCCGCCTTGGTCAGGGCATCTTCGGCGCTTTCCTGATCCCGCTGTCGCAATCCATCCTGTTCGACAGCTTTCCCAAGGAAAAGCGCGGGCAGGCGATGGCGTTCTTCGGCCTCGGCGTCGTGGTGGCGCCGGTGCTGGGCCCGACGATCGGCGCGCTGCTGACCGAGTATTTCTCGTGGCGCGCGGTGTTCTACGTCAACCTGCCCATCGCGGCCTTTGCGCTGATCATGATGTCGGGCGAGCTGAAATCCGAAGACACCAAGCGGATCAAGGTCGACTGGATCGGCCTTGCGCTGATGGTCGGGGCCATCGCGTCGCTGCAACTGATGCTGGATCTGGGCGAAACCCGCGACTGGTTCGCGTCGAAGCTGATTCAGGTCGCCGCGATCACGATGATCGCCTGCGCCGCGACCTTCGTCCTGCGCGGGCGCGGCAAACCCGACAATATCATCAACTTCTCGCTGTTTCGCGACCGCAGCTTTGCCGGCGCGAATGTCGCGATCATGGGCTTCGGCGTGGCGATGTTCGGCTCTATCGCGATCCTGCCGCTCTTCGTGCAGGGCCTTCTGGGCTATCCGGTGCTGGATGCGGGTTTTCTGTTCATCCCCCGCGGGGCGGCGGCGGGCTTTTCCATGGTACTGACCGGATCGGTTCTGGTCACACGGTTCGATCCGCGCAAGCTGCTGGTCGTGGGCCTGATCCTGACCGGGACGGGCAATATCCTGCTGGGCCTTCTGAACCTCAATGCCGGGTTCTGGGATCTGGCGCTGCCCGGTGTCGTGTCGGGGTTTGGCATGGGGCTGTTCTTCGTGCCGATGTCGACCCTCGCCTTCCAGAATATCGGCTCGGAACAGCAAGACGAGGCGTCGGGTATCTATGGCGTGACCCGGTCGCTGGGGTCTTCGGTGGGCATCGCGCTGGTCGGCTGGCAGGTGGCCAGCCGGATGCAGTTTCACTACGCGACGCTGGCCTCGGGCATCACGCCGTTCGATGCGACGGCACGGGCATGGCTTGCACCGCTGAACCTTGATCCGTCTTCGGCCGAGGGGGCCGCCTACATCGCCGGGCAGGTGCAGCAACAGGCCAGCCTGCTGGCCTTTCAGGATGCGTTCTGGCTGACCGGGGTCGCGGCGTTCCTGATGCTGCCCGTGGTGCTGATCCTGCAACGCCCGAACCGTAACGCCGCCTCGGCCATGGCCCACTGAGCGGGCTCAAGGGCCGAGGGGCGGCCTACATCCGGGTGGCGAGGTTGCCCATGATCCAGAGCGTGCCGAAGGCCATGATCGCCAGCAGCAGGACGGTGAACAGGATCAGTTGCAGATCCTCGCGTTTCTGACGCGACAGGTCGATATGCAGGAAGAACCGCAGATGCACGACGATCTGCGCCACGGCGAGAACCGCAATCGTGATCGCCAGCGCCCTGCCCTGCATCAGCCCCCACGAAACCAGTCCGAAGGGAACAAGCGTCAGCGTCAGGGCCAGCCCGAATCCAGCAAGATACAGGCGCGCTTCGCGGCGGTGGTCCGGATCGCTCATGGCATCAGCCCTCCGAGATAAACGATGGAGAAGATCGCGACCCAGATCAGGTCGAGGAAGTGCCAGAACAGGCCAAGCCTGAGCAGCCGCGTCTTGACGACCGGTACCAGCCCCATCAGCGCCATTTGCACCAGCATCACCATGATCCACAGACAGCCCACGGCCACGTGAAACCCGTGCAGCGGCACAAGGCCCCAGAAAGCCGACCAGAAGCCGCTGCGCTGAGGCACCGCGCCCACGTCGATCATGTGAGCGAAGTCGCGCAGTTCCAGCGTCAGAAAGCCAAGGCCCAGAAGCAGCGTCACGCCCAGCCAGCCCGCAATCGCCGCCCGGCCCCGTTCGTGCCGCATCGCCAGCGTCGAGAAGCCGAAGGTCAGGCTGCTGGTGAGCAGGATCATGGTCTGGGCAAAGATGCTGCGCAGGTCGAACGCCTCTGCCGGGCCGGGACCGCCCGCCATCCCCATCGGGTTGGCGACCGTGAGATACGAGGCAAAGACCAGCCCGAAGATCACCAGATCGCTCATCAGGAAGATCCAGAACCCGAAGACGATCGTTTCGGCGCCCACATGGGCCTCGCCGTGCCGCGCACCCAGATTGAGACCGGGATGGATGTTGGATGTGCTCATTGCGCGGCCTCGGATCCGATGGGTCGTTCCAGAACGGCACGGCCCAGATTGCGCGCATGCGTTTCCTCAAGCCGGTCCACCGCCGGGGCGGCTTTCACCTTGGCGAGCCACGCGCGATGCTCGGCGGCGATCTGGGCGGCGGGGATGACATGCGTGACGTTCAGCCGGAAGGTGCGCCCGATCAGCGCCAGCAGCATCACCGCCAGCGACAGCACAGCCAGCCACCAGATCCAGAACACCAGAGCCAGCCCCAGCAGCGTGCCGAAGACGCAGACGATCATGCCGATGGCGGTGTTATTGGGCATCTCGATGTCTTCGTAGGCCTCGGGCTCGGCATAGGCGCGGCCGTCGGCCTTGGCCTCGGCGAAATCGTCGCGCGCCATGACCTGCGGCACCATGGCGAAATTGTAGGCGGGCGGCGGCGAGGGGATCGACCATTCCAGCGCCCGCCCGTTCCACGGATCGCCCAGCGGCGCGGCCAGTTGGGCCCGGTTGCGGATGCTGACCCAAAGCTGGATCGCAAGGCAGGTCAGCGCCGACACGATCAACGCCGCGCCAAACAACGCCAGCCACAGCATCGGCTGAAACGACGGATCGCTGAACGACGCGGACCGGCGCGGCATCCCCTGCAGTCCCAGCCAGTAGAGCGGCAGGAAGGTAAAGGAGAACCCGACGATCCAGAGCAGCGCCGCCGCCCGGCCCCAGCCTTCGTGCAGGCGGAAGCCGAACGCCTTTGGGAACCAGTAGTGATAGCCCGCCAGCAGCCCGAACAGCACGCCGGGAATGATGACATTGTGGAAATGCGCCACCAGGAACAGGGTGTTGTGCACCTGATAGCTGATCACCGGGTTGGCCAGCATGACGCCGGTCAGCCCGCCGATCACAAACAGATAGAAGAACCCAGTCGCATAAATCATCGGCACCGTCATGCGGACCCGCCCGCGAAAGATCGTGGCCATCCAGTTATAGACCTTGATCCCCGTCGGCACGGCGATGGCCATCGAGGCGATGCCGAATGCCGCGTTGATATTGGCGCTTTGCCCCATGGTGAAGAAATGGTGCAGCCAGACGCAGAAGCTGAGGACGGCAATCGACATGGTGGCATAGACCATCGACATGTAGCCGTAGATCCGCTTGCCCGAGAAGGTCGAAATGACCTCGGAAAACATGCCATAGGCCGGGATGACCAGCAGATAGACCTCAGGATGGCCGAACAGCCAGAACAGGTTGACGTAATTCATCATGTTCCCGCCGAGATCGTTCGTGAAGAAGTGGAACTCGAGATAACGGTCGGCGGCCAGCATCAGCGCGGCCACGGTCAGCGGCGGCAGCGCAAAGATCATGATGATCGAGGTGCAGATCACGGTCCAGCAGAAGATCGGCATGCGCAGGAAATGCATCCCCGGCGCGCGCTCCTTGTAGATCGTGACGGCGAAATTGATGCCCGACAGCGTGGTGCCGATCCCGGCCAGCACGATGGACCAGATCCAGTAATCGGGCCCCGGCCCCGGCTGGAAATCCGCACCGGTATACGGTGGGTAATTGGCCCAGCCGCCGGTCGAGAACTTGCCCAGCACAAGGCTGATCATCACCAGCGCGGCGCCCGTCGCGGTCAGGCCTAGGCTGATCTGGTTCATCACCGGAAAGGCCATGTCCCGCGCGCCGATCTGCAGCGGCATCACATAATTGATCACCCCGGCGATGAAGGGCATCGCCACGAAGAAGATCATGATCGTGCCATGGGTGCTGAACAGCTCGGAAAAATGGTCCGGCGACAGGAACCCGCCATGCAGGCCGAACGCCTGCTGGGTCCGCATCAGCGCCCCTTCGATCACGCCACGCGCCAGCATGATCAGTGCCAGCGCGCAATACATGATGCCGATCCGCTTGTGATCGACGCTGGTCAGCCAGTTGCGCCACAGCGGACCCCAGAGCCGGAACCACGTCAGCAACACCACCGTGACAAGCCCGCCGACGATCACCGCCATGGCGGCGCCCGCCGCGATCAGCTCGCTGAGATCGGGGTTTTCGAAAGCCCGCCACAGGGCCAGAGAGGACAGGCCGAGGCGGCCGAAAATCGCGTCGGTCATTGGCTTTGCCCCCCTGTGGCAGCCTGCGGGTCATAGCCTGTCGCGCCGGGCTGGGCGGATGGCGGCACGGCGGTTCCGCGCGTGTAGCGGTGCAGGATGGTCCCGAAGAGATCGTCCTCGACCGATGAGAAATGCAGCACTCCCTCGGGCTGATCTTCGCCGCCCATCCGCTGCTGCGCCTGCACCCCGGTCGAGGCTTCGGCGACCACGGCATAGCTGTCTGAGGTCAGCGCCTGACCGTCCGAGCGGACCTGCGCGACCCAAGTGTCGAACGCCTCGGGCGTCATGGCGATGGCGTTGAACCTCTGATCCGGAAAACCGGTGCCGTTGAACTGCGTGTTCTCGCCTTCGAACTCGCCGGGCGCGTCGGCAAGGATGTGCAGCCGCGTGCGCATCCCCGGCATGGCATAGATCTGTCCCGCCAGCGCCGAGATCAGAAAGGATTGCATCACCGTATCGGTCGTCAGGTCCAGCGCGACCGAGGTCTGCGCGGGGAAGGCCAGCTCATTGACCGTCGCGATGCCCAGATCGGGATAGATGAACAGCCATTTCCAGTCGAGGCCGACCACCTGAACCCGCAGAGGCGGATTATCGGACTCAATCGGCTTGAACGGGTCAAGCGCGTGGGTCGTGCGGTATAGCTGCACCGACAGGATCGTCACGATGACGAGCGGCACACCCCACATCAGGATTTCGAGCACCGACGACCTGTCCCAATCGGGCGTATAGCGCGCCTTGCCGTTGCGGTAGCGATAGCGCCACAGAAAGATCGGCACCAACACGAAGACCGGCAGGATCGCGATCAGCGTCCAGCCGAGGATCTTGAAAAGCTCAAGCCGTTGCGCCGCCGCGATCGGTCCGGCAGGCAACAGGAACGTGTCCCCTGTCCCGTTGCAGGCCGCCAAGGCAAGACAGCCCGCCAACAGCATGACTTTGGAAACGTGCCGAAATCTCATCTCTGTTCGTCCTGCTGTCTTCCGCCTGTTGATCTTTCGGGGCGCGTTCGGGCGGCATGCCCGCCGTCCGGCCCCGACCGCGTCAGCCGCTGGACGAGTGTCGGATCGACGGCAAGACCCGGGGCGTCCGGTCCATAAAAACCGATACGATAGCCGATGACCAGTGTGATGAGCTGACCTCGCCGCAGAAGCGTTCTTGGCGATGCGGCAAATCCCGCCGCACCATGATTTCGAAGGCTTATCGACGCGCAATTCACGGCGCGACATGAACGGCGAAACTGCCCAGCAGGACGAACAGTGCCATCACCAGCAACAGCAAAAAGACCTCGGCCGGGCCATCGTCATCGGGCAGCCGCTGCGCAATGTCGATCCGCTTGCGCACATGCCGCATCCGCAGCCAGGCAATCGTCACGACCGCGCCGCCCGCCGCGAACAGAAGATAGGTCGACCATTGCGGCACCGGGCGCTCGCCCAGCCGGGCCGCCGCAAGGCCGAAGCCGACGATGGCGACAGCGGTGCGCACCCATGCCAGAAACGTCCGCTCATTCGAGGCATGGGTTTCGAAATTGACGATCATCAGCGGCGTCCCCTCGCATCTTGCCGCGTCAGCGTAGCGCGCTTTGCCGACGGTCCAGCATCACAAGCGACAGCCCGGTCGACAGAAAATTCAAACCCATCATGAGGCCCAGCGTCCAGCTTGCGGTCCATGGCCAGCCGAACAGCACCACGACACCCGCCGCAAAGGAACACAGCCCACTGAACACCAGCCATCCCCAATTCGATACCTTCGCGCTGCTGCGCAACCCGAACAGGATCGACAGGATGCCTTCCATCAGGAACGACACCATCATCAGGACCGTCAGCGTGGCGATCCCTGCGAGCGGAAACAGAATGAACGCGACACCGACCACAAACAGAATACCGAAGCCCGCGAAGCCATAGCGCGATTCCGGTGCGGGCCGGATCGCCCACGAAAACCACAGGCCGGCGGCCCCCCAGACGGTCAGCATCCACGCGACGAGCAGCTCGGCCTCGAAGGTGGCAAGCGTCGGCAACAGGATGGCCAGCGCGCCGATCACGGCCAGAATGACTCCGACCAGTCTGAGATGTCTGAAACCCGCCCGATCCCCGACCGGGGGCATAGGTGAGGTTGGATAAGTCTGCATTGGAATAGCTCCCATGGGCCCGTGAGAGTCTGTCGGGCACAGCGGCACGCTAGGCGCGCGCCATCGCCCCTGTTTCGCGCGAACCTTACTTCCGTGCAAAGAAAGCTGTTTCGCTGGCACTGCGGGGGCGATTCTCGTTACATGACGGCAAGGAGACGCACCCGATGAAAATCATGCTCGCGGAAGACGACGCCAAAGTGGCCGACTACATCGTCGCCGGTCTTTCGGAACTCGGCCATTCCGTTGATCACGTTGCCGATGGCCGGGATGCGCTCAGCTATTGTCTGTACAATGACTGCGATCTGGCGATCCTCGACCGGATGCTGCCCGGCATGGACGGGCTGTCGGTCCTCAGGGCGCTCAGGGCGTCGAAAAAGTCCCTGCCCGTTCTGTTCCTGACCGCGCTGGGGCAGGTCGATGACCGCGTCGAAGGGCTGGCGGCGGGCAGCGACGATTACCTGACGAAACCGTTCCATTTCTCGGAGCTGGTGGCCCGCATCGACGCCATCGCCCGGCGCAGGACCGAAACGAGCGTCGACTCCACCCTGACCGTGCATGACCTGACGCTCGACCTGCTGGCACGCACCGCGACGCGTCAGGGTAAAATGATCGAATTGCACAACAAAGAGTTCAGCATCCTCGAGATCCTGATGCGCAATTCGGGCCGGGTGGTGACGCGCACCCTGCTTCTCGAACGGGTCTGGAACTTCAATTTCGAACCCAACACCACCGTGGTCGAAACGCATATGAGCCGGTTGCGCGCCAAGATCGACAAGCCGTACGACACGCCGCTGATCCATACGATTCGCAATACCGGGTATTCGATGCATGGACCGCGGTGACATCCTTTCGGGGGCCGCGTTCTCGGCGGTTTTGCGCTCGGCCTTTGCGTTCGTGGTCCTGCTTTTGCTGTTTGGCTGGATCACGCTGTTCTATGTCGAGCGCAGCCTGATAGACGAGCTGGGCGACGATGTGCAGCAGCGCTGGGACATCATCGCCGCCGAACATGCCAGCGACGGTGAAGAGACCATTGTCACCACGATCACGGACCTGTCGCGGGTGGGCGCGAGCGCGCATCACGCGGCGGCGCTGTTCGGAACGTCGGACCGCTTCATCGCCGGGAACATTATGACCCGCCCCGAGGCCGATGGCCTGCAGGTCGGCCCGCTCGACCACGCCGCCGCCTCGCCGGACGACGTGACCCGCGATTACGTCTATTTCTCCGGTCCGCTGGGCGACAACATTCTGGTCGTCGGGCAGCGGCTGGACCTGCTCTATCATACGAAAATCCTTGTCTTCCGCACCTTGACGCTGAGCGGGTTCCTGATCGTTCTCACTATGCTCTCGGTCGGTTATTTCCTGAGCAGCAAGAGCCTGCGGCGATTGCGGGACATCGAAATGGCCCTGTCGAAAACCAGCGAGGGCGACACGGCGGTGCGGATCTCTGAAAACGGCGGCACGACGCAGATCGACCGGATCGCCCGGCAGATGAACCTGCATCTCGACCGTCTGTCGCGGATGATCGCCACGACGCGCAACACCGCCGCCGCTGCTGCTCATGATCTGAAATCGCCGCTGGGCCGCGCCTATCTTTCGCTGGGCAAAGCCATGGAGATGGTGGATCACGGCGACGACCCGTCCGACGCGCTGACCGATACACAGGACGAGCTTGAGACTATGCGCGTCATCTTCGATTCGTATCTGCAATTGTCGCGGATCGAGGCTGCTGGCGAAGCGCATCTGAACACCCGGGTCGATTTGCAGGCCCTGATCGCGGAACTGGTCGAGACCTTCGCGCTGATCGCCGAGGATGAAGGACAGAGCCTGTCTTTCGACACCGAGGCCGGGGCGGCTTACGCGGTCATGGGTGACAGCCAGATGCTGCAGCAGATGGTGGTGAACCTTTTGCAGAACGCGGTCACGCATGGCCCGGATGGCAACCGGATCACAGTCCGGCTGGGCCATGCGGACGGACAGGTTCGCTTCACGGTGGCCGATACCGGGCCGGGTATTCCGGCAGCGTCGATGGAGCGGGTCTTCGAACCCTTCCACCGGCTCGACCCCAGCCGGTCTAAGCCGGGCAACGGTCTGGGACTGGCGCTGGTTCGGGCGATTGCCGAAAAGCATAACGGACGCGTTGCGCTCAGGGATAACAGGCCCGGCCTGATCGTCGAGGTGACTCTGCCCGCCGTCGGCTGACTGCGTTGGCGGGTTTGGTGGGTCAATGCGGGTCCGTTGGAGCAGTGCGTTCGGATCGACCTGCTCGTCAGGTAACGGCCATCAATTATCGCTGTCAGAGCACAAGAAGACCTTGGGTCTTCCTGTTACATTCCATGATCTTAGCCGCCGTCGTCACATCGAAACGGACGCCGCCATGGTTTTCCCGCCCCCGTCGCGAGCACGCTTTTCCCATACAACATGCATGTCTGCAGACCCGCTTCCCGGCCAAAGCAGCTAAAGGGTCAGAAAATAGACCGCTCCAACCGCCACAAGAAGGCTGGCGAGCCATACCAACAGACCCGACCATCGGCGGCGACCGGCCCGCGCATCGGGGGATTGCGGGCCGTCCGTTGCGTCGCCGTCTCCCTCTTGCTCAGGCCAGGGCGATCCGTCGCTCAGGGCTTGGCTGAACGCGTCCCCCAGCGGGTCGTCGTCTTCATCACCGTCCTCATCCTCGATCCACGCTGCGGCGGTCAGAACGGCGGGCTTGCGGGGAGCGGCTGAGGGGTCGTCCGCGTCCCCCCTGCCCAGCGCGATGGCCGAATAGGGGGTGCGGGTCGGCCCGTCCCGGCCGATCCCGGCGACCGAGTCCATCAGTCTGTCGATATCGATGGACTGAACGCGCCCATTCTCGGCCCTGCGGACCGCGCGCGCGATGGATTGATTGCTTTCGTCGTTGTCAGCGAGGATCGGAGGATCGACCAGGTCCGCCCCCTTCCCCCGACGACCGGGCGGGCGTCGTTTGCTACGCAGTAGGGGCCAGCGCCCGGTCAGCGAAGCCCGGCGCGGCGGCGGACGCGGCGGCGCATTGGGGTTGCGCAGGATTCCCACACGGGCTTGCCGGTCACCGTTTCGCGCGGCGCGCGCGGGCGGCTCCCCGTCGGGGTCTGCCGGTGGGGCGTCAGCATCGGTCAGGTCGGAATCGGCACTTTCCATGCGACCAAGCCTGCGCCGAAGGTGTTAACAACCTCTCAACGGCAACCGCCCCACAGAAAACGGCCGGACCCAGGGGGCCCGGCCGCTTCAAAGGGTCAATCCGGCGTTCAGATCAGGAAATCTTCGTGCCTTCGGGCGCGCCCGACTGGGCCTGACGCGCCAGCTGCTGGCGGTACATACCCATGAAGTCGATCATGTCGAGGTTCAGCGGCGGGAAGCCGCCGTCGCGGGTCACATCCGAAATGATGCGGCGCGCAAAGGGGAAGACGATGCGCGGGCATTCGATCAGCAGGAACGGATGCATCTGGTCCTGCGGGAGACCGTCGATCAGGAAAATGCCGCCGTATTCCAGCTCGACAAGATACAGGACCTTGCCGGTTTCCTTGTGTTTCGACTCGATCTTGTATTTCGAGATGACTTCGTAATGGCCATCGGTGTCGCGCTTCTTGGCGTCGAGGCTGACCTGCACCTGAATGTCGGGCTGGCCCGGCGGCAGAACGCCGTCACCGCGGACGACCGCGTTCTCGAACGACAGGTCGCGCACGAATTGCGCCAGAACCTGGAACTTCACCTGCGGCTGCCCGCCGGGCTGTGCGCCCGTCGGGGCGCCAGGCTGCGGCGTCGCGCCGTTGCCACTTTCGGCCATGAAACTCTCCTGCATCGGTCATGTGTCGCGGCGGTTCTAGCAGGTGCTTTCCCCTGCCTCAATGGCGCTGGACCTTACCCACACGCCAAGCTGCGACAAAGCGCATCAGGCGCTGCAATGATCACGGCCACAATCAAGGGCGGTGATCGTCGATCCGGCGGTCGGGATCGAGCGGGTCGCGGCGTGGTTCGTGCACGGTAAACTCGCCGTCCACCACGTCGCCCTGCCGGTAGGTCGTGGTGCTGACCACCGTCGTGCGCGCGCCGATGCCCCGCACGATGGCGCGTTGCAGCGGCGGGATCAGCAGGATCAGCCCAATCGTATCGGTCAGAAAGCCGGGCAGGATCAGCAGAATGCCCGAAACCACGCTGAACGCGCCCTGCGCCAGAAAGGTGCCGGGCTGCACCCGCAGTCCCCCTTGCATCATCGCCACCGCGCGCGCCTGCTGTCCGCGCAGGACGGCGGCGCCCAGAAGCGCGCTGAGAACGATCAGCGCAAGCGTGGCCCCGACACCGATCGCTCCGCCGACGGCGATGAAGAGCGCGATCTCGATGAGCGGCATCAGGACGAAGACCAACAAGGCGGGCAAGACGATTCCTTTCGACAATGCATACCCCGCCTGCGGTAGACACGGGGCGTCACGCACCCTACATAGTCAACGATTGAGTGAAACCAAGCCCGAGCCACGCCCCGAGGACATGATGGATTCCGCAGTGATACAACTACTCGTTCTCGCCGGTATTGCGGTTTTCCTGATCCTGAAGCTGCGTAATGTGCTTGGCACCCGCGACGGCTACGAGCGTCCGCCCGAGCCGATGGCAGGCCCGGCACCGCAAGGTCAGGCGTCCCAGCGTGGCTTCGAGGTGATCGAAGGCGGCGAAGATCACGATATTACCGATCACGTTCCCGCCAGTTCGGACGCCGCCGTGGCGCTTGCCGCGATGAAACGCATCGAGCCGTCGTTCAGCGTGTCGGAATTTCTGGGCGGTGCGCGCGGCGCCTACGAGATGATCCTCATGGGGTTCGAGCGCGGCGAGCTGGACGATCTGGTGCCGTTCCTGTCGCGCGACGTGTTCGAAAGTTTCGACGAAGTGGTCCAGTTGCGCGAGCGTGAGGGCCTGAAGGTCGAGGCCAATTTCGTCGGCCTGCGCGAGATCGGCATTTCTTCGGCACGCTTCGATCCCACCAGCCGCGAGGCCGAAATCACCATCCGCTTCGTGGGCGAATTGACGCAGGTGGTCTATGACCGCGACGGCAATCCGGTCGAAGGCGACCCGAACCAGATCAAGCAGCAGCGCGACAACTGGACCTTTGCCCGCGTGATGGGCTCGGACAACCCGAACTGGCGACTGGTCGCAACCGGCGACTGATCCCCAACCGGAGGGTATCTCATGCCCCGCCGGCGTCTGACGGAAGACGAGCGCGAATTGTGGCACAGGGTGGCGCGCAGCGCCAACCGGCTGCATCCCTCGTCGGACCCGGCGAAACCCGATCTGCGCGACGGCCCGGTCCCCGATCCGCGCGCGCCTGCCGGGCCTCAGACCTCGACCCCGGCGCCCGCGCCGATCCCCGGTCGCATGAGCTTTCCCAAGACACAGCCCCATAGCCACCCCAGGACGCGCGTCGATCTGGCCGAAAGTGTCGGCGACCGGCTGGCGCGCGAGCCGGTGCGCATGGACCGCAACCTTCATCGCTCGATGTCGCGCGGCAAGCTCGAGCCCGAGGCGCGAATCGACCTGCACGGCATGACCGTCGCGCAGGCGCATACCGCGCTTCTGGGTTTCGTGATGAGCGCCCATGCGCGCGGATTGCGGCTGGTGCTGGTGATCACCGGCAAGGGGCGCAAGGCGGGCCCCGATCACGCGGCGCCGATGCCCGTGCGGCAGGGCGTTCTGAAACACGAAGTGCCGCAATGGCTGCGCGCGGCGCCGCTCGGGCCGCTGGTGCTGGAAACCCGCGAGGCGCATCGCAGCCATGGCGGGACCGGCGCGTATTACGTCTATCTGCGCCGGCGGCGTTAACGCTCTTCCGCCGTCTGGGCCTCTGTGGCAGACCCATCCGCGTCGGGCTCTTCGTCCATCACCATCCGCCGCAACCACCACGGCAGCACGGCGGGACGGCCCGTTCCGGTTCCGGCCCCGGTCAGATCGTCCTGAATCTCGTTGAACGGTGTCAGGATCACCTGCCCGGTATTCTGCAGGGTCAGGAACGCCGCCGGTAGCAAAGGCACCCGACCCGAAACTTCGTCTTCGAGCGAGGCATTCATCTGTGCCAGCAGGCGGTTCAGCTCGGGCGAGGAGCCCATAGTGAAATGCCCCGCCCCGCGCCCGAAGGCGCTGACATCGACAACCGTCAGGTCCAGATCGGCCACCGCGCTCGGATCGGCCATATTGCCCAGACGCGCCGCCTCGCCCGTCATGCTGGCCGAAAGGTTCAGGATCCGGTCGCGCTGCGAGGTCACGATGACGAAAAGTTCGGGCAGACGCCCCATCGCGTGCACCTGCGAGCGGAACAGCTCGACATCGATATCGGGCGACAGCAGGATCACGCCCTCGACATTGCGCAGCACCGGATCGCGCATCAGCGCCATCTGGCGCAGCGTCTCCATCGTCAGTTGCGACCCCATCGAATGCGCCAGAACGGTGATCCGCGTCACGCCCGAGTCCCGGATCTGATGCAGCATCTCCATCAGTCCGTCGCGCGCGAAAAGCGCGCTGTCGCGGTCATGCACATAAGCCAGCGGCGCCCCCAGAGAGGGCCACGAGTAATGCAGCATCACGCCGGGCATCTGCAGGTCGTAATCCAGCTGCGCGGTGCGATAGACGCCCTCGATGAAGGCGTTGTTGAAGCCGTGGACGAAGACCACTGCCTCGCGCTCAGAGACGAGTTCCTGCGCGATCTCGGCTTGCAGCGCCGCGCGGAACGCCGGGGCGCTCAGCGTCTCGTTCCCGGCCAGCATGAAATGTTCGCGCGGGTCGGCCTGCTGGCGCGTCCTCTGGCGCGGGATCTCGCCGGATTCGCGGTCATCGGGGATCGACACAACATAGCGGCCATAGCTTATGGCTTCGGCCCGCTCGGTTCCCGGCACACTTTGCTCGGTGTCGGGGCCGCGCGTCGTGCCCACAAGGATCGTGCGCAACGTCGCACCCGGGACGCTGCCGCCCGGCGCGTCGACGTAATCGACCTGCGCCCTCACCGCGCAGGCGGCAAGAAAGGTAAGCGAAAGAAACAAGACGACGCGCATCGCAAGATCCCCGAGCCGGTCAGCGCCGTGATACAACACCGATCCAGAAGCGTCATGCAAACAATGCCGCCCTGCGCGATTCTGTCCTCCCAATGCGGCGCCAACCGAAGTATGGACGCGGTATGCGCGATATCCTGACCTCAGCCCGCCAAGCCGCCGACAGCCTCCGGTCCCTGTTCGACCCGACGCCGCTGCAGCGCAACGACCATCTCTCGAAGCGCTTCGGTGCCGATATCTGGCTCAAGCGCGAAGACCTGACGCCGGTGCGCAGCTACAAGATCCGGGGCGCGGTCAATGCGATGCGGCGGGTGCTGGAACAGAACCCCGCGCATGAAACCTTCGTCTGCGCCTCGGCCGGGAACCATGCGCAGGGCGTGGCCTTTGCCTGCCGCCATTTCGGCAAGCGCGGCGTGATCTTCATGCCGGTGACGACACCTAAGCAGAAGATCGACAAGACCCGCACCTTCGGCGGCGATCAGGTCGAAATCCGTCTGACCGGGGACTATTTCGACCAGTCTCTCGCCGCCGCACAGGCCTTCTGCGCCGAGGTGAACGGCCATTTCCTGTCGCCCTTCGACGATGACGACGTGATCGAAGGTCAGGCCAGCGTCGGCGTCGAGATCATGGACCAGATGGGCCATGCGCCCGACATGATCGTCCTGCCGGTGGGCGGAGGCGGCCTGTCCTCGGGCGTGCGGCGCTATTTCAACGCGCTGGGAACAGCGCCCGATTTCCGCTTCATCGAACCGTCGGGCGGGGCCAGCCTTACGGCGGCGCTTCAGGCGGGGGAACCGGTGACGCTGCCGCGCGTCGACAGCTTTGTGGATGGCGCCGCGGTTGCCCGCATCGGTGCGCGCCCCTTTGCCGCGCTGGCCGATATCGACCCCGCGCAGGTGCTTCTGGCGCCCGAAGACCGGATCTGCATCACCATGCTGGAGATGCTCAATGTCGAAGGCATCGTGCTGGAACCGGCGGGCGCGCTGTCGGTCGACTGCCTGCCCGATCTGGCCGATCAGATCGCCGGCAAGACCGTGGTCTGCCTGACATCGGGCGGGAATTTCGACTTCGAGCGCCTGCCCGAGGTCCGCGAACGCGCCATGCGTTTTGCCGGGACGAAGAAGTACTTCATCCTGCGCCTGCCCCAGCGTCCGGGCGCGTTGCGCGACTTTCTCGAGATCCTCGGCCCCGAGGACGACATCGCCCGCTTCGAATACCTGAAGAAATCCGCGCGCAATTTCGGCTCGGTGCTGATCGGCGTGGAAACCGCGCGGGCCGAAAATATCGACGCGCTGTTTCGCCGGATGGACGCCGCCGGGTTCGATTACCGCGATGTCACGGTGGACGAAACGCTGGCGAACTTCCTGCTGTAGCGGGCGGTCAGGCCGCGCGCTTGGCCAGCCCGATGCGGAATTCCTTTTCCGATTCCGCATAGAGCGCGCGGATCGCATCCGGGTCGATCCCGTCGACCTGTCCTGCCGCAGCGTCTTTTTCCGCTGTGGCGCAGGTCGCGGCGAACTGGCTGAAGCCGAGATTCAGCGCGGCCCCTTTGAGAAAATGCAGCGTTTCCTTCAACGTTCCGGCATCGGCTTCGGAAGACAGCGTCGCAAGCGCCTCTTCGACTTCCTGCATGAAGACCTTCACGACATCGCCAAAGGCGTCGCCCATATCAGAGCGCAGTTCGTCAACCTGGGCCCAGTCGATCATGGCAGTGACCATAATGGTCTCTCCTTCCTGCTGATCCGATAATTAACGCACTGTCTGTGCGAAAGCCTAACGCCAGACAGACGATGAAAACAATTCAACCTTTCAACACTTGTTAAGTATTACATCCCACCGTGGCCGCAACCGAAACCTTGGGTGCCAATTGTCCGCATTCGCCACTTCATCGACCCAATCGCGGTCAATCGGCACGTCTGTCGATGCGTCTTCGGATGTATCCGGCGGCCTGTCCACAGCCAGCCGGGCAATACGCAACGTGCTAATCGTGGATGATTCGCGCGCTCAGAGGATGGTGCTCGAAACCGCCCTGCGGGATCAAGACCTGACAATCCTGCATGCCTCGACGGGCGCCGAAGCGCTGGATCTTTGTGCGCGCGTCGATATCGATCTGGTGCTGTCGGACTGGGTGATGCCCGGCATGACGGGTATCGAATTCTGCCGCGCGCTTCGTGCCCTGCCCTCGGATCGGTATGTGTATTTCATCCTGCTGACCTCGAAATCCGACAAGGGCGCGGTGGCCGAAGCGCTTGATGTCGGTGCCGACGATTTCCTTACCAAGCCGCCCGATGCCGATGAGTTGCGCGCGCGGATCAGCGCGGGCGAACGGGTTCTGGCGATGGAGCGGGCGCTCAGGGGCAACAATGCGCTGCTGACCGACACGCTCGACCGGCTGCGCAGCCTCTATGACTCGCTCGACCGCGACCTGCGCGAAGCGCGCAGCCTGCAGCAATCGCTGCTGCGCGAAAGCGAACATGTCTATGACGAAGGCCGCATCAGCCTGCTGTTGCGCTCGTCGGGACATGTCGGCGGCGATATGGTCGGCTTTTTCGAGATTTCGCCGGGCGTCACCGGCTTCTATGCCTTTGATGTATCGGGCCACGGCGTCGCCTCGGCGCTGCTGACCGCCCGGCTTTCGGGCTATCTGTCGAGTAATTCACCCGGCCAGAACATCGCCATCGTCGCCACCCCGTTCGGCCCGGTCGGCCGCCCCCCGGCGCAGGTTGCCGCCGCGCTGAACCGGATGTTGCTGACGCAGATCGACACCGAACGCTACCTGACGCTGATCTATGCCGAAATCGACCGCAATAACGGCCGCGTGCGCTTGGTGCAGGCCGGCCATCCGCATCCGCTGATCTTGCACAATGACGGCAGTTTCACCGCGCTGGGCGACGGCGGCCTGCCCATCGGGCTGCTGGACAGCGCGCATTGGTCGGGGATCGAGACCACGCTCAAACCCGGCGAGCGGCTGCTTCTGGTTTCGGACGGGGTTACCGAATGCCCCAATCGCGACGGGGTTGAGCTGGGTCAGGACGGGCTGGAACGGATGCTGCGCGGCTTGGCAGGCCTTCAGGGGTCCGAGTTGCTGACCGCGCTGATATGGGAGCTGGGCCGCTGGCACGGCGACGACGATTTCCCCGACGATATCAGCCTTGCGCTGTTCGATTACGGCTTCGGGTTCTGATCGTTGTCTTCGCGCGCCTCAAGCCGCGCCTCGATCGCCTTCAGCCGCACCAGAACCTCGTCGCGGTATTCATCCGTGCGCGCGCTGCTTTCCTCGTTATGGGCCTCTTGCATCGAATTCACGATCAGGCCAACCAGCAGGTTCACCACCGCGAAGGTGGTGATCAGGATGAAGGGCACGAAGAACGCCCAGGCGTAGGGATAGACCGCCATCACCGGGCGAACGATGCCCATCGACCAACTTTCCAGCGTCATGATCTGGAACAGCGAATAGGTCGAGGCGCCCAGATCCCCGAACCATTCGGGAAAGCCCGCGCCGAAAAGCTGCGTGGCCAGCACCGCCGAGATGTAAAAGATCATCCCCATCAGCACGATGACCGAGCCCATGCCGGGGATCGCCCGCACGAAGCCCTCGACCACCCGCCTGAGCGCCGGCGCGACCGAGATCACGCGCAGCAGACGCAGCACCCTGAGCGCGCGCAGCACGCTGAGCGAATGCCCGCCCGGCACCAGCGATATGCCGACGATGACGAAATCGAACAGGTTCCAGCCATTGCGGAAAAAACGCAGGCGCTGGACATAGATCTTTGCCAGCAACTCGACCACGAACACCGCCAGACAGGCCGTGTCGATGGCCACGATCAGCGGGCCGAAATTCGCCATCAGCGGGTCGGACGTCTCCATCCCCAGCACAACGGCGTTGATCAGGATGACCACGATAATGGCGTTGCTCACCATCGGGCGGGCAAGGATCGATTGGATACGGTCGCGAAGGGTCATAAAGGGTCCGAGGTGTTTCAGCCCATATGGGGCCGCGAAAACCGCGCCGCAAGCTCGACATGCGCGGACCAGCGGAACTGGTCCACCACCTGCACCCAATCCAGCCGGTAACCCGCCGCCAGCAGCGTCTTGGCGTCGCGCGCGAAAGTCACCGGGTTGCAGGATACATGCGCGATGACCGGCACTGCGGCTTTCGCCAGCTCGGCGATCTGTGCCTCGGCGCCCGCGCGCGGCGGGTCGATCACCACCGCGTCGAAGCGTTTCAGCTCATCGGGCATCAAGGGGCGGCGGAACAGGTCGCGCGCCTCGCTCGTCACACGTTTCAGCCCCTGCGCGTTGCGCCAGCCCCGGTCCATCGCGGCCAGCATCGGCGCATAACCCTCGACCGCGTGGATCTCGGCCCGCTCGGCCAGCGGCAGGGTAAAGGTGCCCGCGCCTGCGAACAGATCGAGCACCTGCTTGGCGTCGCCGACCGCCTCGGTCACGCAATCCAGAAGCGCGGCCTCGCCCTGCGGCGTGGCTTGCAGGAACGCGCCCGGCGGGGGCGAGACGCGCGCGCGGCCCATCCGCAGCACCGGCGGCTCTTCCTGCAACAGCACTTCGCCGTTCCACGCCAGTCGCGCCAAGCCATGCGCGCCGGCGATCTGGGGCAGCGACAGCGAGAGGGCCTTGTCCAGCGGCTTTCCTTCGGTGACCGAGACCTCGATCCCCTGTTCGAACAGCGTCACTGCCAGCCGCATCTCGCCCTTGCGCGAGCCGCCCTCAGTCACCAGCGCTTCCAGTGCCGGGATCACCGCAATCAGCGCGGGGTCCAGCAGCAGGCAATCGGGGATCGCCGTCACGCTGTCAGAAGCGCGCGCATGGAACCCCACCAGCGCGCCGGATTTCAGCCGCCGTCCGCCCAGCACAGCCCGCCTGCGCGAGCGCGGCGGCGAGGTATGGATGCCCCGGATCGGCGCCTCGATACCCTGCGCGGCCAAAGCCTGCCGCACCACATCGGTCTTCCAATTCTCGACAAACGCGTCCGAGGCATGCTGCAACGCACAGCCGCCGCAGGCCTTGTAGTGGCGGCAGGGCGCGGCGACCCGCTCGGGCGTTGGGGTCAGGATTTTCGGCTGCGCGATGCGCCCGCCCTCGGGCGTGCCCTCGACAACCTCGCCGGGCAAGGCGCGCGCGACGCTGACACCGGCGCCCACGCCATCGGCGCGGGTATTCAGACGCTCGATCGTGATCATGCGCTCTCCCTCGCGGGCGAAAAGGCATAGCCCTCGGGCGACAGGATCACCGCCTCGCGCAGGCCATGCGGCTTGTCGCGCGGCTCTTCGATCACCGTGCCGCCGAACGCTTCGGCCCGCGTGCAGCAGGCGTCCGGGTCCAGCCCGAACAAGTACACCTGCACCCCGGCGCCACGCGGCGGGCTTTCGGGCAACAGGCCCAGCAGCGGATGGGCGCCGAAGGTGGCGTCCGAATGGAGCTGCATCAGGACATCGCCATGCCGGATCAGCGCGAAATCATCCGACAGCCGATGCGCGGACAGCCCGAAGACACCCGTCAGGAACCCCGCCAGTGCCCGCACATCGCGGGTCAGCAGGTTCACGCCCAACCCCGTCAGGCTGCGCCCGAAGGTGGCAGGGTCCACCGTTTCCAGATCCATCATGCGTCCTCGTCCATCCCAAGGAATCCACCCGACTGGCGCTGCCAGAAGCGGGCATATTGCCCGTCCCGCGCCAGCAGCGCGTCATGCGTGCCTTCTTCGACGACGCGACCGGCGTCAAGCACGATGATCCGGTCCATCCGCGCGATGGTCGACAGCCGGTGCGCGATGGCCAGCACCGTCTTGCCCGCCATGATCTCGTCCAGCGTTTCCTGAATCGCCGCTTCGACCTCGCTGTCGAGCGCCGATGTCGCCTCGTCCAGCACAAGGATCGGCGCGTCCTTCAGAAAGGCCCGCGCCAGCGCGATCCGCTGCCTTTGCCCGCCCGAAAGCCGCACCCCGCGCTCGCCCAGCTGGGCGTCGTAGCCCTTGCGCCCGGCATTGTCGCGCAGCGTGCCGATGAATTCATGCGCCTCGGCGGCTTCGGCGGCGGCGGCCACCTCGGCCTCGCTGGCATCGGGCCGCCCGTAGCGGATATTGTCGCGCGCCGAGCGGTTGAACATCGCCGTATCCTGCGTGACCATGCCGATCTGGCGGCGCAGGCTTTCCTGCGTGACATCGCGCACGTCGATCCCGTCGATCCGCACCGCACCACGCTCGGTGTCGTAGAGCCGCAGCAACAGCGACACCAGCGTCGATTTCCCCGCGCCCGAGGCGCCGACAATGCCGATCCGCTCACCCGGGCGGATCGTCAGGTCCAGCTTTTCCACGCCGCCGGTGCGCCGCCCATAAGCAAAGCTCACATCGTCGAACACGATCTCGCCCAGCACCGGCGGCATCTCGGTCGCGTCCTCGGCATCGGTCAACGCGTGTTCAACGGCCAGCGTGCGCATCCCGTCTTCAACTTCGCCGATATTGGCGTAGATCCCCATCAGCGTGAAACTGACCCAGCCGGTCATCTGAGCCAGACGGATCGCCACCGACCCCGCCGCGACGATATCCCCGGTCGAGGCAATGCCCCCCGACCACAGCCACAGCGTGCCGCCCACCAGACCCACGGGCAACAGCCCCGCGAACAGCATCAGCGACACGCGGAACATCGCCGACAGCTTGCCGAAAGCCAGCACCTTCTCGCGGTAATGACCCATCGCATCCAGCGCGTTGCTGTCTTCGAACCTTGCATGGGCGAACAGCTTCACGGTGCGGATATTGGTGATCGTATCGACCACCTGCCCCGTCACCTGCGCCCGCGCCCCGGCGCGCGCAGCGGCGCGCTTGCGGATATGCGGAATAAAGCCGCGGATCAGCGCCAGATAGCCGATCGCCCAGACCGCCAGACCCAGCCCCAGCCGCCAGTCGATCGCCGCCATCAGCGCCACCGACCCCGCGACCGAGGACAGGGCAAAAGCCACGGTGTTGATCGATTCGCTCACCACCTCGGTCAGCGCGCGGGCGGTCTGCACCTGTTTCTGCGCGATACGCCCGGCGAAATCGTTGTCGAAGAAGTTGATGTCCTGCCCCATCGACCAGCGATTGAGCCGCGACAGGATCAGCGGGTCGATATTGGGCGCGATGATCATGAAATTCGCGGCGCTGTTCAGACCGAAGGCCAGCGGCCGGATCGCCAGAAAGAACACCACGAAGATCGTCAGCAAGGCCCAGTTATCGGCGAAGAAGCCCAGCGCATCGCCCGATGTCGCAGCATCGACCACCGCGCCCAGCACCCAGGCGGTCATAACCTCGGTCGCGCCGCCCAGCGCCGAAATCACCGTGGCAAGGCTGATCCCCGGCCACGCCCCCATCAGCGCCCAGCGAATGAAAGCCCACAGCGTGCGCGGCGGGGCGCCCTCGGCGGGGCGGAAAGGCTTGATCAGTGTCGAAATCGCCATGCCTGTCGCGCGGCCCATCCCGCGCCCTTTCATTCTGCCTCAAATACTCCGGGGGTCCGGGGGCAGCGCCCCCGGTCTTCCCTCATTCCGCCGCGTCGTCCTCGGTGCCGATGAACCCACCCGATTGGCGGGCCCAGAATCCGGCATAAAGCCCGCCCTGCGCCAGAAGCGCGGCATGCGTGCCCTCTTCGACGATCTTGCCGTCATCCATCACCACGATCCGGTCCATCTGCGCGATGGTCGACAGCCGGTGCGCGATGGCGATCACCGTCTTGCCGGTCATCATCCCGTAAAGCGTTTCCTGAATCGAGGCTTCAACCTCGCTGTCGAGCGCCGAGGTCGCCTCGTCCAGCACGAGGATCGGCGCGTCCTTCAGGATCACCCGCGCGATGGCGATCCGCTGCCGCTGACCGCCCGACAGCTTCACCCCGCGCTCGCCGACGCGGGCGTCGAACCCCTGCCGCCCCTCGGCATCGGCAAGGCTGGCGATGAAGTCGGACGCCTCGGCGCGGTCGCAGGCGGCGATCATCTCGGCCTCGGTCGCCTCGGCGCGGCCATAGAGGATATTCTCGCGCACCGAACGGTGCAAAAGCGCCGTGTCCTGCTGCACCATGCCGATCCGCGCGCGCAGACTGTCCTGCGTCACCTGCGTGATGTCCTGCCCGTCGATGCGGATCGTGCCGCCCTCGGGGTCGTAGAACCGCAACAGCAACTTCACCAGCGTCGATTTCCCCGAACCCGAGCGCCCGACCAGCCCGATCTTTTCGCCCGGCGCGACGGTCAGGCTGAGATGATCCAGCCCGCCCTGCCCGCGCCCGTAATGGTGGCTGACGCCCGTCATCTCGATCCGGCCCTCGCGGAAATCCAACGGTTTGGCATCCGGGGCGTCGGTCAGGGTGATCGGCTGGGCGATGGTCTCCATCCCCTCGGCCACGACGCCGAGATTGCGGAAGAAGGACGACACCGCCCACATGATCCAGCCGGTCATCGCGTTGAGCCGCAGCACCAGCGCCGAGGCGGCGGCGACGATGCCCACGCTGGCCGATCCCACCGACCACAGCCAGATCGACCAGCCGACCACGGCGACGATCAGGAAGCCGTTCAGCGCCACAAGGCACAGGTCCATGACCGTGAAGATGCGCATTTCCTTCTGGAACGTGTCGCGCGCATGTTCGATGGCCTCGCGGGCATAATCGGTTTCCAGATCGTGCTGGGCGAACAGTTTGACCGAATGGATATTGGTATAGGCATCGACCACCCGGCCGGTGACCGCGCTGCGCGCATCCGACGCCGCTTTCGACGCGGGCCCCACCCGCGTGATGGTCCAGCGCAACAGCACCACATAAAGCGCCAGCCATATCAGCATCGGCAGCACCAGCCGCAGATCGGCCCCCATCAGCAGCACGGCGGCGCCGACGATATAGGCAATCGAGAAGGTCAGCGCGTCGAAGATCTGGAACACCGCTTCGCCCGCGGCGGGCGGCGTCTGCATGATTCGGTTGGCGATCCGCCCGGCAAAGTCGTTCTCGTACCAGCCCACGGATTGCCGCAGGACATGACGATGCGCGCGCCAGCGGATCAGCGTGCCGAAATTGGGCATAATCGCGTTGTTGATCAGCCCGACATCGAGAAACTGCAGCACCGGCCGCAGGACCAGCAGGAACAGGGCCGCCGCCGCCATCTCGTGCCAGTGCTCGGCCCAGAAGCTCTGCATGCCGGTCTCGTCCAGCAGATCGACCAGCCGGCCCAGATACCACAACAGCCCGATCTCGATGGAGGCGATGGTGACCGAGAAGATCGTGGTGACGGCAAAGACCTTGCGGAACGGACGCGCGTAACCCGCCATGAAGGGCCAAAGCCGCCGCGGCGGGGTGTCGGTTTCGGTATAGGCGACATAGGGGTCGACCAGGTTTTCAAAGAATCTGAACACGGTGCGCGTCCCCGGTCGTCTTGGGTTCTGTCGGAATGAAAAGAGCGCGCGGTGCTTCACACGCGAAGGGCAATCTAGGCCGACGAGGCGGGTCAGGCCAGCCCCAGAAGCGCCAGCAGGTCGTCACGCGTCGGTTGAAGATCGCGTTCGAGCCAATGCGTCTGCGCCCGCGTCAGCGCAAGGCCCAGCGCGGGCCCCATCAGCATGGGCATCAGGTCTTTGGGCTTCAACGGAAAATCCGCCTGCGCCCCGCGCATCACCTCGGCGCGCCAATCGGGCGCGGGTGGCATTTCCAGCAACGCGGCGCGCCCCAGAAGCGCATCTGTTCCCAGCCGCAGACCCAGCGTCCAGCCCAGCGCGGCGGGGCTATCCATGCCGGAAAACGCCGCGCGGAGCTTGTCGAAATCGCGCGCCTCGGCTTTCGACAGGCGCAGCGTATCGACCCGATCGGTCACAACCGACAGCCGCCGCAGGAACCCGCCGGGCTTCCCGTCTTCCAGATGTACGAGCACCGGCAGCGCCTGCGCCTGTGCGCCGGGCAGAACCTGCCTGAGAACCCCGGCCTGCGCCATCGCCGCGACCGAGGGCGCCGGATCCGGCGCGGCCAGCAGCTTTTTCAGCTCGGCGGTGATCCGCTCGGCCGACAGCGTGCCCAGCTGGTCGGCATGGTCGGCGCAGGCGGCCAGCGCGTCAGGATCAAGGCCCTGTTCCGGGTCGCCGTATTGCGCGTGAAAGCGGAAGAATCTCAGGATCCGCAGGTAATCCTCGCGGATGCGGGCATCGGCGTCGCGGATGAAGCGAAGGCGGCGCGCCTGCAGGTCGGGCAATCCGCCCAGAGGATCGACCACCGCGCCTGTCGCATCGGCATAAAGCGCGTTCATGGTGAAGTCGCGCCGTGCCGCGTCCTGTTCCAGCGTCGCGCCGAAACTCACGCGGGCATGGCGGCCAAAAGTTTCCTCGTCATGGCGGAAGGTCGTGACCTCGTATCCCTCGCCGTCCGAAACCACTGTCACCGTGCCATGCGCGATGCCGGTCGGGACGGGTTTCAGACCGGCATCGCGCGCCAGTTCCATCACCCGTTCAGGCAGGGCATCGGTAGCGATATCCACATCCGTCACCGGCACGCGCAACAGAGCGTTGCGCACGCAGCCACCGACCGCCAGCGCATGATGTCCGGCGTCCGTCAGCATCGCCATCACCGCCTGCGTGCCGGGCTTTTCCAGCCATTCGCCCGAAATCTTCATGCCACCCGCGCCGCCAGCGCGCGCAGCATCCGGGCGGTCGCGCCCCAGATGTAATAAGGACCCCACGGCACGGTAAAATAGCTGCGCCACTGGCCCAGCCATTGGCGGCGCTGGACGGAATAAGCGCCTTCGTCCAGCAGATGCGTCAGCGGCACGAAGAACGTCTCGGCGACCTCGCCCTCTTCGCAAACGGGGCTGAATTCGCCGTCGACCACGGCAACGAAGGGGATGACGGTAAAGCCGGTGACGGTCTCGTGCGGCGGCATCGCGCCCAGAACGGTCACCTGCGCCGGGTCCAGCCCGACCTCTTCGCGCGCCTCGCGCAGGGCGGCAGCTTGGGGACCGGCATCGCCGGGATCGACCTTGCCACCGGGAAAAGCGATCTGACCGGGATGATGCTTCAGCGTCGAGGCGCGCATCGTCAGGATCACGCACCAGCCTTCAGGCCGCTCGACCAGCGCGATCAGCACCGCAGCGGGGCGCAGTTTCACACCCTTGGGGCGAAACTGCGGATTCAGGTCGAAATCGCTCGATTGCGGGCCGTCGCCATTCAGCGCGGCCCGCAACCTGCGGATCAGCTCATTGCGCGTCACCATCATCGGTCCCGGACTTTTCCGCCTCGAAACCCACGGTCTTCGGGTCCAGAACGTAATGCGCGCCGCAGAACTGGCAATCGGCAGTGACCTCGCCATCATCCGTGGTCATCGTGGCAATGTCGCGGGCCGAGTAGATCGACAGCGACTGGCGCACCTTGTCCTCGGAACACGAGCATCCGAACTCGATCCGCTGCGGATCGTAGACGCGCGGGTCTTCCTCGTTGAAGAGACGCAGCAGCAGGTCGGTCGGATGCACCGAGGGGCCGATCAGTTCAAGCTCTTCCACCGTGTCCAACAGCACATTGGCGCGGTTCCAGTTTTCGGCGTCGTCGCCTTCGACCAGATCGCGGGCATGCAGCAGACCGTCATCGCCGGTGGCGCCGCCCTGCGCATGCGGGCTTGCCTTGGGCATGTGCTGCAGCATCACGCCCCCCGCGCGCCAGCGCTCTTCCTGCCCGGCCAGAATCGACCGCCCGAACGCGGTCGAGAACCGCGTCGGCAGCTGCTCGGACTGGGCGAAATAGGCTTCGGCGCAATCCGACAGCGACTTGCCGGCGATGGGGGTGATGCCCTGATAGGGCTGCATCCCTTCACCCTGGTCGATGATGATCGCCAGATAGCCTTCGCCGATCTGACCGAACCCTTCCTGATCCAGCTCGAGCCGCTCGGCATCATAGCTGGCCCAGGCACGGATCCGCGCGGGCGCGCCCTCTTCGGCGGGGGCATAATAATCGGTCGCGACCAGCCGCGCGGCACCCTTGCCACGGACCTGCAGCGACAGCCGCCAGCGCAGTTTCAGCGTCTGGCCGATCATCGCGGTCAGCAGCGCGGCTTCGGCCACCAGATCTTCGATCGGGGCCGGGTAATTGTGCTGCGACAGCACCGTATCGAGAACGCCATCGACGCGCGCGACCCGCCCGCGAACATCGGCCTTGTCCAGCTGAAAGGGCAGGATCGTATCGTCCCAGGCGATTTGCGCACCGAGGGTCATGTTGAAACCTTCACGTAAGGGGCTTGGTTTTGAGGCCGTCATATAGGAATCCTTGGCGCAGGGCCAAGGGGCAATGCTGATTCGCCTCTTGCGAGCAACGAACAGGAGACGGGTATGAACCCGCGATTTGGACCGGGGCCCGAAGCCGGGCGCCGCTATACCCGCCGTGCGGGCGCCTATGGCGTGCTGTGGCGCGGCGGGCAGGTACTTCTGACGCATCAGCTTGAACCATGGCCGGAATTCCAGCTTCCGGGCGGCGGGATCGATCCCGGCGAAAGCCCGGTTCAGGCCCTGCACCGCGAGGTGTACGAGGAAACCGGCTGGCGCATCGCCGCGCCGCGTCGCATGGGCACCTTTCGCCGCTTCACCTACATGCCCGAATACGATCTGTGGGCCGAAAAGGTCTGCATGATCTATCTGGCCTTTCCGGTGCGACCGCTGGGCCCGCCGACGGAACCGGGTCATTCCGCGCATTGGGCCGATCCCTACGAGGCCGCCGAGATCGTCGGCAATGACGGCGATGCCGAGTTCGTGGCCCGTGCGATCCGGTGGCTGGCGTGATCGCCCGCCGCAACCTGCTGCTGAGCGCCGCCGCCCTGCCGCTCGCCGCCTGCGCGGGCGGATCGCGTTTTCGCAGCTATGACGGCCCGCCGGTGACCGAGATCCGGGTGCACAAATCCGACCGCCGGATGGAGCTGTGGTCCGCCGCCACAAGGCTCGAAAGCTACGATATCGCGCTGGGTGCTAACCCATTGGGCCACAAGCAGCACGAAGGTGACATGCGCACGCCCGAAGGCGTCTACACCATCGACCGCCGCAACCCCGAAAGCGCGTTTCACCTGTCGCTCGGTCTCGATTATCCCAATGCCGAGGACCGCGCGCGGGCCGAGGCCGCCGGTCAGGACCCGGGCGGCGACATCTTCATCCATGGCACCGGCACGCGATCGCGCTTCAGTCGCCATCGGCGCGGGGACTGGACGAATGGCTGCATCGCCGTCACCAACCGCGAGATCGAAGAGATCTACGCCATGGTCGAGAACGGCACGCGCATTATCCTGACGGCATAGAGGCTTAGCGGTTGGGCCGGGTATCGGCGATCGGCGCCTGCTGTTCGATCGTTTGCGCCGCGCCCGCCGGAACGGTGCGCGCGCCCAGCCCGATCACCCACCACAGCTTGCCGTTCGGGTCCTGATGCCACGCGAAACCCAGATCGGTTGCGCGCGGGTCCAGCAGGATCTCGCGCGTGTCTTCCTGCGACAGCCAGGCGGTCAGCGTCTCGATCTCGGTCTCATAGGTTTCCGACACGGCCTCGCCGATGAAATAGCCGCCATAGCCCAGCCTGCGCACCCGGTCGATCGGCGACGAACCGTCCGAGCCGAAATGCCATGCCCGCGCCTGAACCGACATGTCGCGTGCATGGGTCGCCGCAGCCGAGGTCAGGTTGACGTCGAACTCGACCGGCATCCGGCCCTGCTGCTGGCGGACGGTGTTCAGCGCGTCGCGCAGGCGCGCCTGAATCTCGGGGATATCGGCAGAGCCGATGGCGTAGATCGTCTGCACCGGGCGCCCGTCCGGGCCAAGCGTGGCGGCGGGGGGCGGCGGCGCGCCACAGGCGGCGAGCGCCAGAAGGGCGACAACAGCGAGAAGGGCGCGTCCGGTCATCGGGGTCCTGCCATAATGCGAGCCGGTCTTGGCATAGCCAATTCCCCCTGCGAACTCAAACCCCAAGGCGATCAACACCCCGCGCGTTTACGGTCAGAGCCCTGCCGAGAACGTTGCGATCAAGGCCGATTCGCTGTATATATTCAAAAAAATATAAGAGCAGTCGAGGCCTTCCCATGTCAGAAAATCCCCTCGCGCGGGTTTCCCGTCGCGGTCTTCTTCTGGGTTCCGCCATGCTGGGGGCCGGTTTCGGCGCATCCCGTGCCGATGCCCAGAGCGCGCTGGACAATTCCACCGAGATGGAATCGGACATCCGGCAGGAAACCCCGCGCAACATCTCCAGCTTCCGCACGCTTGAATGGCGCGACCATTTCTCGTCGCTGCGAGGGGGCGCGATCCTGGCCGATACGATCAGCCGCTGCGTGCATTTCTGGTCCGAGGATGGCGGCACCTACCGTATTTATCCGTCCTCCGTGCCAATGACCGACGAACTGACGCGCCGGGGCCGGACCGAGGTCGTGCGCAAGGTTCTGGGCCCCGACTGGCGACCCACGCCGTCGATGCTGGAACGCTATCCCGAATGGCCGCCCTATGTGCCGCCCGGGCCGGATAACCCGCTGGGCACGCATGCGCTCTATCTTGGCTGGCAGTTCTATCGCATCCATGGCACTCACGACACGCGCAAGATCGGTCGCCGCTCGTCAAGCGGCTGTATCGGCCTTTACAACGAGCATATTGCAGAGCTTTATTCTTTCGCACGGGTCGGAACACAGGTGTTGCTAATTTGACGACATCGCCGCGAACCACGCGAAAAGCCTCACGTCCCCCGTTGCAATTGAGCGCGCAAACTGCTTTCAGATCGGGTACGAGGTATCGTCTTGGGTGCATGTTCCTGTCCTCAAACAAAAACAGGGGCATGCGAATACTGGAGGTTAACATGAAGAAACTCGCTCTCGCTGGCCTGATGGCCGTCGCCGGCACCGCTGCTATGGCCACCGGCTACGTTGAGCCGGCGCCCTACGTCGAGCCGGAAGTTGTTGTGGCCCACTCGTCGTCGTCGGTTGGCGGCATCGTGGTCCCGCTGCTGCTGCTGATCGTCGTCGCCGCTCTGGCGAGCTGATCCGCTCACGCGATCCAAACCAAAGGGGTCGGGCTTGCCTGACCCCTTTCGGTTTTCCGGGGCGCCGCAATGGTGGTTCCGGACACAGAACTTGCGTCAGGCCCGGCGGGTAATCCCCAGCCGGGCCTCGCTTTTTTCTGCACTGCAGAATAATTCTGCGCCTCAGCCAGTCCAGCCCGACAGGTTCTCGGCCGCCAGATGCGCCAGCACATCCATGTGCAGCGGATCGTCGTTCAGGCAGGGAATATAGGTGAAGCTTTCACCGCCCGCATGTTCGAACGCCTCGCGGATTTCGCCCTCGACCTCTTCCAGCGTCTCGATGCAATCGGCGCTGAAAGCGGGCGCCACCACGGCGATGCGCTTCACGCCGGACTTCGCCAGTTCGGCCACATGCTCGACCGTGTAGGGCTTGAGCCATTCCTCGCGCCCGAACACCGACTGGAACGTCGTGTGGATCGAATCAGCGTCCCAGCCCAGCCGTTCGCGCAAAAGGCGAGTCGTTTTCTGGCACTGGCAGTGATAGGGGTCGCCTTCCATCAGGTAGCGCTTGGGCATCCCGTGATAGCTGGCGAGCAGCAATTCGGGGCGCTCTTCGGCGGCCTCATAGGCGCGCTCGATGGATTGCGCCAGCGCCTCGATATAGTGCGGGCTGTCGAAATAGGCGGGCACCGTGCGCGCGGCGGGCTGGCGCTTCTGCCCCATCAGCGCGCGGAAGAACTCATCATTCGCGGTGGCGGTCGTCGCGCCCGCATATTGCGGGTAAAGCGGGAAGAACAGGATCTTCTCGCAGCCAGCCTTCACCATCCGGTCGACCACGCTCTCGGTCGACGGATTGCCGTAGCGCATGCAGAAATCGACCATCACCTGATCGCCAAACATCCCCTCCATCCGCTGCGCCAGCGCCTCGGTCTGGGCTTTGGTGATCGTCATCAGCGGGCTTTCGCCCTTGTCGTGATTCCAGATCGACTTGTAATTCTTGCCCGAGGTGAAGGGCCGCTTGGTCAGAATGATCAGCTGCAACAGCGGCTGCCATTTCCAGTTGGGGATATCGATCACCCGCTTGTCGGACAGGAATTCCCCCAGATAGCGCCGCATCGACCAGTAATCATAATTGTCGGGGGTCCCCAGATTGGCGATCAGCACACCGATTTTCGGCGCCGGTACGGGCGGATGATCGGCGGGCGCATGCGCAGGGCGGATGCCCATCGGGGTGGAGCCTTGGCTATCGGTCATGCGGAATCCTCTGGCGGTGCGCCCCTGACCTAGCGGGAACGAGACGCGGGTCAATGGCGGTTAGTCGTCTGAAGGCCGGGGTGCGGCAATGGGCGCAGGCTCCAGCCCTGTCTCTTGCGTGCCCAACGCCTCGGCCAACCTCTGCGCGGCCGAGCCGGGGCGCAAGGGCTGCTGCTGGCCCTCGGCGGGTTTCCACCCCGTCAGCACCAGCGTCTCGACCGTCGCGGGCAGCCGCCCGTCGGCATCGGCGAAACCCTCGTGATAAAGCTGCGCCGCACGCGCGAGCATGGCGCGCGGCATCGTGCGCCGGTGACGGCCCGCCATTGCGTTGACCTCGCCCATCGCGCGCAAATCGCACACCAGATGCAGAAGGTCGCGATACAGCACCTGCCGGGTGAAGCTGTCGGCCACCGGCAGCGCCAGCCCCGCGCGCTGCAGCAGCGCACCCAGATCGCGGATCTCGCCCATCGGCAGCACGCGTGGTGACAGCCCGCCGGTGACCTCGCTTTCGGCCTGCGCCATCACCGCGCGCAATTCGTGCAGCGACTGGCCACCGAACAGCGCGCCGATGAACAGCCCGTCGGGCTTCAGCGCATGGGCGCTCTGGATGATCTGGCCCAGCGGGTCGTCGGCCCAGTGCAGCGCCAGCGCGTGGATCACCACGTCATGCGCGCCGGGTTCCAGCGCCAGGACAGCTGCGTCGGGCACGATCACCGCGCCGGGCAGACGGTCCTGCCAGAGCGCGGGAAAGGGCGTCACCACGGCGGGCGCTGTAAACGTCCTGTTAACCTCGGCGAGTCTTTCCTGAATTTCGTCCGCGATATCCTCGTGCAGGAACAGCGCGGGGTCGCGGCGGGCCCGGGCGCGAAAACGCTCGAGCGCCGGGCGGTCGGTCAAGGCAGGGGGGGCGGTGGTCGTCATGTCGGATGTGTTTGGCGCCCGGGGCGGCGAAGTCAAGCGTGCCGTGCGGGCGCTTCTCGACGTGCTCTACCCGCCACGCTGCCTCACCTGTGACGCGGCGGTGACCGAACCCGGTACGCTTTGCCCCGCCTGCTGGGCCGGGACGCCCTTCATCACCGGGCTGGCCTGCGACCGCTGCGCCGTGCCGCTGCCGGGCTCGGTCGCCGATGCGCCGGTCCTGTGCGACGATTGCGGACATATCGCCCGACCGTGGAGTCACGCGCGCGCGCCGCTGGTCTACGGCGCGGTGGCGCGCAAGCTGGTGCTGGCGCTGAAATACGGCGACCGGCACGATATCGCCCGCCCCGCCGGGCACTGGATGGCCCGTGCCGCCGCGCCGCTGATCCGGCCCGATACGCTGGTCGCCCCGGTGCCGCTGCATTACCGCCGCCTGTTCCACCGCCGCTACAACCAGTCCGCGCTGCTGGCCGCGCGGCTTGCCCGCGTGCTGGACCGACCGCATTGCCCCGATCTGCTGATCCGCACGCGTGCCACCGCGATTCAGGACGGACGCACCCGTGCCGCCCGGTTCGACAATCTGCGCCAAGCCATCGCCGCCCGCCCGGCGCGCGCCACACGTATCACCGGCCGCCATATTCTGCTGGTCGATGACGTGATGACCTCGGGCGCGACACTCGCCGCAGCCGCCGAGGCCTGTTTCGCGGCGGGCGCGGACGATGTCGATGTGGTCGTTCTGGCCCGCGTTCTGCGCGAGGATGGCCTCAATACGGCGACCTGAGCGCCTTCGCGGTTCACAACACCCCCCCGGCGCATTACATCCGTTGCAAATGAGAAAGGATGCGTCATGGCCAAGGTCGAAATCTATACCTCGCCTTTCTGCGGTTTCTGCCACTCGGCGAAGCGGCTGTTGAACAATAAAGGCGTCGACTTCACCGAGTACGACGTGATGAGCGACCCCACGATCAAACCCGCGATGATCGAGCGCGCCAAGGGCAGCCGCACGGTGCCGCAGATCTTCATCGACGACCGCCATATCGGCGGCAGCGACGAGTTGCATGCGCTCGACCGGCAGGGCGGGCTCGATCCGCTTCTGGCGGGTTGATCCGGTGCGCGCGGGTCTGTTGCAACTGAGCGTCGGCGATCTGCCCGCCGACAACGTGGCCCCGGTGCGTGAGGCCGTGCGCGCGGCGGTGACGGGCGGCGCGGGCTTCGTGCTGACGCCGGAATGCACGAATTGCATCTCGGCCGACCGCAAGCACCAGCAACAGGTCCTGCGCCCCGAGGGTGAGGACCCGGTCCTTGCCATGCTGCGCGACGAGGCGGCACGCGCCGGGATCTGGCTGCTGGCGGGGTCGGTCATCGTCAAGACCGGCGACGACAGCGACCCGCGCTTTGCCAACCGCTCGGTCCTGATCGGCCCCGATGGCGCCGTTACCGCGCGCTACGACAAGATCCACCTGTTCGACGTGCAGGTCTCGGAAACCGAAACCTACCGCGAATCGAACGGGATCCGCCCCGGCGACCGGGCCGTGACCGCGCGCACCGACTTCGCCACGCTGGGCCTGAGTGTTTGTTACGACATCCGCTTCCCGCATCTCTACCGCGCGCTGGCCAAGGCCGGGGCGCAGGTCCTGACCGTGCCTGCCGCCTTCAGCCCGGTGACGGGCGAGGCGCATTGGGAAACGCTGCTGCGCGCCCGCGCCATCGAAACCGGCTGCTATGTTCTGGCCCCCGCCCAGACCGGCCAGCATCCGCAAACCACGGGCCGCAAGCGCGCTACCTATGGCCATGCGCTGGCCGTGGCGCCCTGGGGCGAGGTTCTGGCCGATGCGGGCACGGCGCCGGGTGTGATCTTTGCCGATCTCGACATGAACGAGGTCGAGAAAGCCCGGGCCCGCGTGCCGGCGCTGACCCATGACCGGCCCTACGACCCGCCGGAGACAATCGCGTGAAGCCCGCCGACGACCTTGCGGTCCCGCTTTTCGCGGAACTCTTCATGACCGACCAGCTGGCGCGCGCGCGGCTGTCCAAGGTGCTGCCCAAGGGCATGGAACTGTCGCATTTCAGCGTGCTCAACCATCTCGCCCGCAAACAGGGCGAACGGACCCCCGCTCAGCTTGCCAAGTCGTTCCACGTCACGCGCGGGGCGATGACCAACACGCTTTCCAAGCTGGAAGCCGCCGGGCATATCCATATCCGCCCCGACTGGGACGATGCGCGGCGCAAATTCGTGTCGATCTCGCCCTCGGGCCGACAGGCGCGCGACGCGGCTTTGCAGGCGATCGCGCCGGTGATCGGCAAGCTGGCCAACAAGATCGGCATCGAAAAGGTCCGCGCCACGCTGCCGGTGCTGCGCGATCTGCGGGTCGAGTTGGAACGCGACGACTGAAGCGGCGCTACTTGTATTCGATCAGCTTCGCCTGACCGCCGCGCCAGCGCCGGTAATAGAACCGCAACGCGCCCAAAGCCTCGGGGAATTTTCCCAGCACATTGAACAGCGCCCCCGCCCAGCCCAGCCGCCGCTGCAGCCGCACCACCTGCAGCGGATAGACCAGCGCCAGCAGCAAAGCGGCGGGATGGATCAGCGCGCCCACGACGATCACGGCGGGCAGCCACAGGCCCCAGATCCAGATGCGCCGCACCTCGGCCTGCCAATGCGGTTGCTGGCGGGTCGAGAACCGCGCCGCGCCCTCGGCAAAGGCATGGCCCGCGCGCTCGGTCCGCTTCCACCACTGGCGGAAGCGGGTGATATCGGCATCGTGCCACGTCATCTCGGCATCGATACGCCAGATCGTCCAGCCCCGCGCGCGCAGCCGCAGGCACAGCTCGGGCTCTTCGCCCGCGATCAGGTCGTCGCGATAGCCTCCCACCGCGCTGACCGCCTGATACCGCATCATCGCGTCGCCGCCACAGGCCAGCGCCTGCCCGACCGGGGTGTTCCATTCCGCGTCGATCAGCTGGTTGTAGACGCTCGCCTCGGGCTTTTGTTCGCGCCGCCGCCCGCAGACCACCGCCGCGCGCAGGTTCTCGGACAGGAAGCTCACCGCCCGCTCGATCCAGCCGTCGCGCAGGATGCAATCGCCGTCGAGAAACTGCACGTAATCGGGCGGGTCCGCCGCCAGCCGTTTCAGCCCCGCGTTGCGCGCCCGCGCGGCGGTAAAGGGTTTCGACAGGTCCAGCTCGACCAGTTCGGCACCGCGCTCGGTCGCCCGCTCGCGTGAGCCATCGGTCGACCCGGAATCGACATAGACCACCCGCCGGACATGGCCCGCAAGCGAGTCGAGACAGGCGACAAGCCGCGCGCCTTCGTTCCGGCCGATGACCACGGCGTCGATCTTGGGCAAAGCTCTGGCGCGTTTCATCGGGGGCCCCTCGTTCCCTATGGGATTACGAAAGCGCAGGGTTGGGTGTCCAGTGCGCAAGATTATTGCACGTTCCCTCTGTGCAAGGCGCCGTGGATGTGTTGCATTCTTGCCGAGGAAGAGGAGGATCCCCCATGCCCCGCGCACAGATCGTCGGCTGGAGCCACAGCCAGTTCGGCAAGGCCGACGCCCCCGATACCGAAAGCCTGATCGCCGGTATCCTTGCCCCCGCACTGGAGCACGCGGGCGTCGAGGCCAGCGCCGTGGACGGCATCTTTGTGGGCGTCTTCAACGGCGGCTTTTCGCGGCAGGATTTTCAGGGCGCCTTGGTCGCGCTGGCCGATGAGGCGCTGCGCTACACCCCGGCGATCCGCTACGAGAATGCCTGCGCCACAGGCTCGGCCGCGCTTTACGGCGCGATGGATTTCATCGAATCCGGCCGGGGCCGCATCGCGCTGGTGGTCGGCGCGGAAAAGATGACCGCCACCCCCACCGCGCAGGTGGGCGACATCCTCTTGGGCGCGTCCTATGTCAAGGAAGAGGCCGATGTCCCCGCCGGTTTCGCCGGTCTCTTCGGCCAGATCGCCCAGAGCTATTTCCAACGCTACGGCGATCAGTCCGACGCGCTGGCGATGATCGCGGCCAAGAACCACAAGAACGGCATGGCCAATCCTTACGCGCACATGCGCAAGGATTTCGGCTTCGAGTTCTGCAACACGCCGTCCGACAAGAACCCCCATGTCGCGGGCCCGCTGCGCCGCACCGATTGCTCGCTGGTCTCGGATGGGGCCGCGATCCTCGTTCTGGCGGATGACGAAACGGCGAAGGACCTCAAACGCGCCATCGCCTTCCGGGGCCGGGTACAGGCCAATGATTACCTGCCGATGTCAAAGCGCGACGTGCTGGAATTCGCGGGCGCCCGCAAGGCGTGGGCGGGCGCACTGGATCAGGCCGGGCTGACACTGGACGACCTGTCGCTGGTGGAAACGCATGACTGTTTCACCGTGGCCGAGATGCTGGAATACGAGGCGATGGGCCTTGCGGAACGCGGGCAGGGCCACCGCGTAATCCGCGACGGCGTCACCGCCAAGGACGGCAAACTGCCCGTGAACCCCTCGGGCGGGCTGAAATCCAAGGGCCACCCGATCGGCGCGACCGGCGTGTCGATGCATGTCATGGCGGCGATGCAACTTTCGGGCGAAGCTGGCGACATGGCCGTACCCGGCGCCAGCGTGGCGGGCGTGTTCAACATGGGCGGCGTCGCGGTCGCGAATTATTGCTCGATCCTGGAGCGCGTCAGGTGAGGCTGGACCTGTCCCAAGGCATCACCCCGGTCTCGACCCGGGTGATGAACCTGTCGCATTTCCTGACCGATGTGGCCCGCCGTCATCCCGACAAGCCGGGCTTCATCTGGGGCGAGCAAAGCTGGACATGGGCGCAGATGGAACAGCGCGCGGCGGCCTTTGCCGAGGCGCTGATCGACCGCTTCGGCGTGCAAAAGGGCGACCGCATCCTCGTCCAGTCGGCCAACAACAACCAGATGTTCGAGGCGATGTTCGGCTGCTGGCGCGCGGGTTGCGTCTGGGTGCCCGCCAATTTCCGCCAGACACCCGAGGATGTCGCCTTCCTCGCACAGTCCTCGCAGGCGCGCGGCATGCTGGTCGGCGCGGAATTCGCCGCCCATGCCCGGGCCTGCGCCCCGCATCTCGATTTCACCATCGCCATCGGCGAAAGCGATTTCGCCGGGGATTACGAAACGCTGATCGCCCCTTTCCTCGGCTCGGCGCGCCCCGCCGCCGCCGTGCAGCGCGACGATCCCTGCTGGTTCTTCTTCACCTCGGGCACCACCGGGCGCCCCAAGGCCGCCGTGCTGACGCATGGCCAGATGGGATTTGTCGTAACGAACCACCTGTGCGACCTGATGCCCGGAACCGGACCCGACTGGGGCACCGAGGATGCGTCGCTGGTCGTGGCGCCGCTGAGCCACGGCGCGGGTATCCACCAGCTGGCGCAGGTCGCGCATGGCGTGCCCTCGATCTTGCCCACGGGCGCGAAGCTGGACCCGGCGGAAATCTGGGCGCTGGTGGAAAAGCACCGCGTCACCAACATGTTCACCGTGCCCACGATCGTGAAACTGCTGGTCGAACACCCGGCGGTGGATCAGCACGACCATTCCAGCCTGCGCTACGTGATCTACGCAGGCGCTCCGATGTACCGCGCCGATCAGATCACCGCGCTCGACAAGCTGGGACCGGTTCTGGTGCAGTATTTCGGGCTGGGCGAGGTGACCGGCAACATCACCGTCCTGCCCCCGGTGCATCACTCGACGGGCGAGATGAAGCTGGGCACCTGCGGTTTCGCGCGCACGGGGATGCAGGTCACGATCCGGCGCGACGACGGGAGCGAATGCGCGCCCTTCGAGACCGGCGAGATCTGCGCCACCGGCCCCGCCGTCTTCGCCGGCTATTTCAACAACCCCGACGCCAATGCCAAAAGCTTCAAGGACGGTTGGTTCCTGACCGGCGATCTGGGCCACATGGATGACGAGGGCTTCGTTTACCTGACCGGACGGGCTTCGGACATGTATATCTCGGGCGGCTCGAACATCTATCCGCGCGAGATCGAAGAGAAAATCCTGCTGCACCCGGCCATCTCCGAAGTCGCCGTACTGGGCGTCCCGCACCGCAAATGGGGCGAGGTCGGCATGGCCGTCTGTGTGTGCAGCGAACCCGTTGAGGCCGCCGAGCTGCTGTCATGGCTGGGCGACAAGCTCGCGCGATACAAGCTGCCGCAACATGTGGTCTTCTGGGAGGAAATGCCCAAATCCGCCTACGGCAAGATCACCAAGAAGATGATCCGCGAAACGCTTGACGCGCGCGGCGAGATCCCGCCCGCATGATCAGAACCCTCGCCCATCCCGGCGCCGCCACTCCCGACCGCTTCGCCCTCGCCCCCTGCCACGCCGAGCCGGTCACCGTGACGCTGCCACCCGCCGATACCCTCGCGCAATCGGCCGCGCTGGCGCTGGCGGATTACGATGGCGGCTGGCTGGTGATCGAAGACGCGCCGCTTGCCAATCTCGACATCGTCATCCCGGGCGAGGACCCGACCGGCGCCCATGCCGCGTGGTATGCCGGCCCCTACCAGATGGGCGCAGGGACCATCCGCCAACTGGGCATGCATGTCGGGCGCAAGGGCGGCGCGCCGTGGATCCACGGCCATGGCAGCGTTGCCGCGCCCGACTGGAAGGGCCCCGATTTCGGCCATGTTATGCCACTGGAAAGCCGCCTGTCCCGGCCCGTTACGGCAAAAGGCTGGGCGATACGCGGGGCCCGGCTCGAGGTTATGCCCGACCCGGAAACCGCCTTCCCGCTGTTCCAACCCCGCGCGGTCGGGCCCCGTCCACCGACCAACGCGGCGCTCCTGACGCTCAGACCCAATCAGGACCTGCTTACGGCCATCGAAACCGCCGCCGCCTCTGCGGGCATGACGGAAGCCCGCATCCTCGGTCTTGGCTCCGTGGTGCACCCCAAGCTTCAGGGCCAGCCACGCATCGACAGCTTCGCAACCGAATTGCTGGTGACGGAAGGGCGTCTTGCCGGCGGCGTGGCGGATCTGGATATCGACCTCATCACCCTCGGATCCACGCGCCACAACGGTCGCCTCGAACGTGGAGCCAACGGGATCTGCATCACCGCTGAATTACTGCTTGTGGCACGTTGAGCCCGAAGGGCGGGGGCGCTGCCCCCGGACCCCCGGGATATTTCTGGACTAAAGATGGGCAAAACGGCGCGACCCTGATCCGGATCGCGCCGCCATCTTCGTTCACGGCCATCGGCGTCACCGCTTGTGCCCGCTGACCCGCTTGGCGTGTTAACCTTGATAAGGGGTGAAGGCGCGCATCTTTAATCCAAAAATATCCTGGGGGGTGAGGCCGCAGGCCGAGGGGGGCAAAGCCCCCCTTCTGCACGGCTCTCAAAGTCCGGCGAGGGCGAGGTCGGCATGCTCGCTCAGATAGACCCGCAGCCACGGCGTGAAGCGTTCTGGGAAATCTGCAATCTCGGCGCGCAGATCGGCGGGCGCGATCCAGCGTGTTGCTTTCACTTCGGTTGGGTCGGGATCCAATGCGGGGGGCGTGTCGCAATGGCCGAGGAACAGGTCGACCACCTCGTGTTCGATCATGCCGTTGCCCACTGCCGCGCGATATTCGACGACGCCGCGATGTTCGAGCGCGATGCCTTCCAGCCCGAGTTCCTGATCCAGCCGTCGCGTGGCGCAATCGGCGGGGGATTCGCCCCAGAACGGATGCGTGCAGCAGGTATTCGCCCACAGCCCCGGCGTATGGTATTTCTCGAGCGCGCGCTGCTGGATCAGCAGCTTGCCATCAGCCACCACGAAAACCGAAACCGCCGGGTGTTTCAGCCCGCGGCGGTGGACGTCGAGCTTGTCCATCGGTTGCAGTTGCGCGTCGATCCAGACGGGAATGTCCTGCGCCATCGTGATCCTTCCAAGGCCCAGAGCGCTTCTAGCGCCAAGCGGGGGCCTTGGGAAAGGGGGTGCGGGCGGCGCTTGCGACGGCTGGATCAGGAACACGGGCCCGAATGGCTCAGATCGCGCCGGTTAGCGTCAGCGCCATGCCCAGACCGGCGAGGATCAGCACCAGCGTGCCGAAGCCCCAGATCATCTGCCGTCGACGCCTCTCGCGCACCGGCATCGAATAGGGGATCGACACGACCGGGCGCAGCTGCAAATCGCGCTCCATCCGTTGGGCGGTGCGCATCACCGGCTGCATCCATTCCATCGCATAGGCCAGCATCACGCCCAGACCGATCCCGGCAACGAGGCCCAGCGCCGCGATCATCTTGCGGCTGCGCGAGACCGGGAATTCCGGCACCAGCGCGCGTTCAAGCAGTTCGAAACGTTCGGCCTGTTGATCATCCTCGATCCGCGAGCTGAGTTCGGCTTCGCGGCGACGATCCGAGGCGGCGATCAATTGCGCCTGAAGCTGTTCCATCCGGCGGTTCATCGCCGTAACTTGCTGTTCGTAGACCGGGGCGCGGGTCAGGATGTCCTGAATCTCGGCGATCCGCGAGCGCATCTCGGCTTCCTGCTGTTCCAGTTGCTCGATCTCGATCTGCAGGGCCTCGACTTGCCGTTGCACAACGATCCGCGTCGAATCCACATCGAGCGAGTCGAGCTCGCTGCGGCGGGCGCTGAGATCGGCCTGCAAATCGCGCAGGGCGCTGGTCAGGCTGCTGCGCTCGGTCCGGCGCAGGGCCACGGAATCGGCGAGAAAGGCTTCGTTCTCCGAGCGGTAATCGGCGATGTCGTCTTCCAGAGCCGAGATCGCCTCTTCCAGGCGGGCTTCTTCGGCCTCGAAGAACACCAGCGCCTGCTGGGCGTTGGATTGCCGCGCGCTGACCGATTGCTCGACCAGCTGATCGGCGAGTTCATTGGCGATCGCGGCGGCGGTTTCCGGGTTGGCGTCCGAAGCCGAGACGATCAGGGCCGACAGCGATCCGTCGCGCGCGAAGCCCTGCTGGGCGGCCGCGATCGAGGTGATCGAGAAGCTCTGGCGCATCAGCGCGACCTGCTCGACCGGGCTCAGCGGGGCGCCGTCGAACAGGTTGTAGCGTTGCGCAAGGTCGAGAAGCGCCTCGCGCGACATCAGCCGCTGTTCGATCATCTGCACCCGGCGGGTGACATCGGGCGTCGCGGCGGTGTCGTCTTCGCTGCTGGCGACGATCACCGGGTTGATCACCTGAATGACGGCGCTGGCGGAATAGATCCGCTGGGATTGCAGCGCCATGATGATGCCGCCCAGCGCGCCGATCACCGTCAGCAGCACCATGATGCGCCAGCGGCGGCGCAGCCAGCTTGTGAATTCGTGAAGATTCTGGATCGGTCCCATCCGGCGGCCCCCCTGTCAGTGGCGGCCGCGCGCACGGCGCGGATCGCGGTCTTCGGACTTGTTCAGCACGATCCCCAGAAGCGGCACCTGCCCTTCCAGCACGCGCTCGCATTCCAGCACGTCCTGCGCGGTCGAGCGTTTGCCATCCGACACCAGAAGCACGGCGTCGAGTTGGGACAGCAGGGACGGGGCGACCGGATCGTTCAGAAGCGGCGGCAGGTCGTGGATCACCACGTCCGGGGCCACGCAATCGATCATCGCCCGCAGCGCAAGGATGGCTTCGGGCGTCATCATCCGTTCGGCGGCCTGAACCACCGGCGCGGCGTTCAGCGCCAGCGCCAGCCCGCCGTGATCGTCGCCGCCGACGCGGCGCAGCTGTTCTTCGGGGGCGACCTGTTCGGAAAGTACCGCTTCCAGCGGGCCGGGCGGGTCCAGATCCAGCAGGTCGGCAAGGCCCGGATATTCCAGATCGGAATCGACCAGAACCACCCGCATCGCATCAAGCCGGGCGATGCTGGCGGCCAGACCGGCCGCGACAAAGCTGCGCCCGGCGCCCCGCGCGGGTGAGGTGATGCCGATCCGGCGCAGGCCCTTGTCGTCGATCACCCGCAGGATCTGCGTACGCAGCTGATCCATCGCCACCGCCGCCGCCGAGCCCCGCGCGATCGAGGGCGCATGGCCCCGGGCGGCGAGCCGGTCCAGATCGTCGAGAATCACGGGGATCGAGGCCCAGGCCTCTTCAGCCTCGCTCTTGCGGTTCAGGCGGCTGGGGCCGACGCGGCGCCCGCGTCCGCGCGTGGCGCTGTCGACCCGGCCTTGCAACATCGGCTGATGCCCGATGGCGCGGCTTGGCGGTGTCGGCGCCTCGCCGTCCTCGGTGGTGCGCCAGCCAAGGCGTTCTTCCAGAATACGCGTGTTGACCATACCTGACCCTCTGGCGCGCAGGCGCTCGCAAACGGCGCTGCGCGCTCTCTATACCATTTCCAGGAAAAAGGTGACCGGGAAGCCTGTCACAAATTGGGCAGAAGCAAGGTGATTGTCGCCGCCAAGACAGGGCTGGGCGCGATCAGCCGGCGAAAATCGCCGCCAGCCGCTCGCCATGCACCATCAGCATCACCGTCAGCAGCAGCGCCGCGGCACTGGCCATGATGACATCGTGCAGCGGGTCCCATGCGCCGTACTTGCGCGCCAGCCGGACCTGCAGCGGGTAGCTGATCAGCGCGGTCGCCGCCATCGAGATCGGCGCGCCGGGAATACCCAGCATCGGCACGAGCACCAGAAGCAGCACCACCAGCACCACGGCGCGGGTTGCGTTCAGCGTGAAGAAGCCGCGCGAATCGCCCGAGGCAAGCGTCACCTGATCATAGGTCAGGCCCAGCATCTGCGGCAGCAGCGCCATCGAGACCAGCATCGTCACTGCGCCGGATTCGACATAGCGCGCGTCGTAGAGCAGATCGACGATATACACCCCGCCCAGCGCCAGCGGCGCCACGCCAAGGAACAGCATCACCGACAGCATGAAGCGGATGCGGCGCAGATGCAGGAAATTCTCGCGCGATTCCGACGGCGGAGACGAGCGATAGATCGGGATCATCAGCCGCTGCACCAGAAGCTGGCCCAGCATCAGCGGAAACCCGGCCAGAAAGAAGCCGATATTGTAGAGGCCCAGCTCTTCCATCGACAGGAAGCGACCAAGAATCAGCTTGTCCGATTGCAGAACCAGAAAGCCCGCCATGGTCGAGAAAAAGATCCAGCGGCCGAAATGCACAAGCTCATGCGCGGCCTCTTTCTCGATCCGCGGGCGGTTCACGATCCCCGGCAGAATCACCCAGGCCAGCGCCGCGCGGGCGCCTGCATTCACGAGGTTGCCCACGACCAGCGCCCAGATCGATTGTGTCCACCATGCCAGAAGCAGCATCGCCGCGATCGAGATCACCTGCGCCGAGATTTCCAGAAGGGTCACCCGCCCCAGCAGCATGTGGCGCGAGGCGGTCTCGGCCCGCGTCGGCTCGAGCGACAGCAAAAGCATGCTGATCGCGGCGACCGGGATCAGTTGCAGCAGCATCGGTTCGTCGTAGAACCACGCCATCGGCCAGGCCAGCGCGCAGGCAGCGGCGAACAGCACCACCGCGCGGATCATGTTCAAGGTCCAGGCGGTATTGAGAAAATCGGGCTCGTCGCCGCGCTTGGACGATTGAATCGCGGGCTGGATGCCCAGATCCGACAGCATGGTCAGACCGACCAGCAGCACCGTCACCAGTGCCATCGTCCCGAAGGCTTCGGGAAACAGCAGCCGCGCAAGGATCAGGTTCGAGCCGAAGCGGATCGCCTGCTGAAAGCCGAACCCCGCGATGGTGAACATCGAGGACCGCATGATGCGTCCGGTCAGGCTGGCTTTTTCGGGCTCGCTGGTCATCGTGGCGGCATGGGACACGTCGGCGTACTCCGCTAAATAGTTAAAGCACCCTGCACCGAAAGACAGGGTGATGACGGCACACCATCTACCTGAAGGTTAATTGAGGCGCCAATATGACCTGTTCGGCGCCGCTTCATTACCCTCAGGCTTTCTTGAATTTGCCTTGTTTCCCCCCTAGCCCCTGATCAACCACAGATAGGTGCCGGTGTGAAAGTAGCCTATATCCTCAATACCTACCCGTCGCCGTCGCAAAGCTTCATCCGCCGCGAGATGCGCGCGCTTGAACGGCGCGGCGTGACGGTCAAACGCTTCGCGATGCGCGCCTTTGACGGCGATCTGCCCGACCCTTCGGACCGCGAGGAAAAGCGCGCGACCGAATACGTTCTGTCGAAGGGCGTGGCGTCAATGATCATGGCCATCTTCATCATCGGCCTGCGCGGCCCTGTCCGGATCTACAAGGCGCTGTTCCTTGCGATTCAGGCCAGCCGCGGGTCTGAAGCCGGGCTGTTCAAGCACCTGATCTATTTCTTCGAGGCCGCCTATGTCGCGCGCCGCATCGAGGAATTGCGGATCGACCGAATGCACGCGCATTTCGGCACCAACTCGGCCACCGTGGCGATGCTGGTCGCGGAAATCAGCGGCAAGCCTTTTTCCTTCACCGTGCACGGCCCCGAGGAATTCGACAAACCGGCCGCCATCGCGCTGCCCCTGAAGCTGCGCAAGGCGGATTTCACTGTGGCGATTTCGTCCTTCGGGCGCTCTCAGCTGTGCCGTCTGGTCGAATATCGCCACTGGCCGCGTATCAAGGTCGTGCATTGCGGGATCGAGCCGCATCACTACGAATCCGCCCGTCCGATGCCGTCCTCGCGCCCGATCCAGATGGTGAATATCGGCCGCTTCGTCGAGCAGAAGGGCCAGCTTATCCTGATCGAAGCGATGGCGCTGGTTACCAAGCGCGGCGTCGATGCGCGGCTGGTTCTGGTCGGCGACGGCCCGATGCGCCTGCCGATCGAGCGTACGATCGCGCGTTCCGGACTTGGCGACCGCGTCACCCTGACCGGCTGGCTGGACGAAGCGGGTGTGCGGCGCGAAATCGAAGCCTCGCACGCGCTTGCCCTGCCTTCCTTCGCCGAGGGCCTGCCAATGGTCGTGATGGAGGCCATGGTCACCGGGCGTCCTGCCATCGCCACCTGGGTCGCGGGCGTGCCCGAACTGGTGCAGGACGGGCGCACCGGCTGGCTTGTCCCCGCCGGCGATGCCGAGGAACTGGCCGAGGCCATCACCCAGCTTGCCACCTGTGCCGACGACAAGCTCAGGCGGATGGGATCGACCGCGCGTGCCCGCGTGCTGATGCGCCACAATATCGATATCGAGGCCGGCAAGCTGGCCGAGCATTTCGCTCAGCGCCCGCGCACCCAGCCGTCCTGACGCGCCCAGCCCAGCCGGACCGCCAGCTTGACCGCCGCGTAAACCACGAACGCCATCGGATCGGCCAGCGCGCGCTGCATCAGCCAGCCGCGCGGCGGCGTGTCCTTGGCTTCGTTCGCCATCTTGTCGGGAATCAGGCGTTCCAGCTCGGCCACGCCCTGATCCTGCCGCCGCCGCACCCGCACCAGCGTCTCGAATCCCTCAACCAGCGGCCAGTCATAGCTGGCGGCCACCTTGATCCGCTCATCGGGCGCGAAATGGACGCGCACATAGGTGTCGTCCGAGATGATCTCGGGGAATTTGTCCCAGCGCCCGCGCCCGGCACCGTTGACCGCGAACAGCCCGAAACCCGGCACGCCGTTGGCAACGAAGGGCACCTGCACCCAGAACCGCGCGAAAGCCCGCGACAGCCATCCCTGCGCGGTGACATGCGGTTGCCCCGAGACATAGAGCGCGCGGTCGTCATCCAGCGCCTCGCCTAACTGCGCCAGCAGCGGCGGCGAGACCACGACATCGGCATCCAGATACACCCGCGCCGGATAGGCCGCGGCCTGATCGCCGGCATTCAGCGCGCCCATCTTGCCCAGTCCGGGCAAATCCAGCACTTCCAGCCGCCAGCCGCGCGCCGCGAAGGCCGCGCCGCGCGCCATCGACAGCGAAACGGTCTGATCGGTGCAGCCATTCGCCACGACGATCACCTGCAGCGTCCCGGGCCCCTCGCTGGCGAGAAGCGCCGACAGACAGGCATGGATATACCGTTCTTCGTTATTGGCAGGGATAATGACGCTCAGATTGGCGGTCACGGTGCGGTTGCTTCCATCAAGGCGCGCCAGCGGGACGTATCATCGTCCAGATGGCGCAAATGTCCCCAGCTTCCCCAGATCGAGGGCTGGCCGATATCCATATACGCCACGAAGGGCGACGGCGTCAGGCGCTGCCAGCCCTCCAGCAGCACACCATAGACAACGCCCATCGCCTCGGAATAGTTCAGTGCCTCGAAGAATTCGACGAGGTCTTCATTCGAATGCTCGGACGGCGACACCACCACATGCGTGCCGCCCTCGTACATCACCAGCGCCATGCCGTATTCCTCGGCCACCTGCGCGTGATGGGTCAGCGTGCGGTCGATCAGGTCGCGTACCGAATGTTCGGCATCGCCCGAGACCGAACCATCCGTCAGTTCCTGCGCCGCCAGGTCGATCGCCCGGTCGAAGCGATGCGCGGCGACGTAATCGTCGAACGCGCCGCCCGAAAGCCCCTGTGCGCGGGCGGCGGCTTCGGCCTCGGCCCGGCTTTCGCGCAGCCAGTCGCGGATCAGCGGCGCCTTGTCCTCGGAATGCAGCTCGGCGCTGAAATAGCCGGTGACCGCCAGCGCGTCGAAAGCTTCGTGCGGGGGACGATGCGCGGGATCCTCGGCGATGTAATCGGGCGCTTCGAGCATGTCATGCTCAAGCCCCAGCCACGCGGTGAACAGGCCCAGCACGCGCACGCGCCGATCCTCGTCACCCGCATAGACCGTGTCGATCACACGCATCACCTCGGCCGCGCGCACTGCGCCGAACTGCACCCAAGCCCAGTCGCGATTCCAACGTGCGCGGGCGTTCTGCTCGGCCCAGTCGGCCTGCGTGAAACCCCAGTTCCAGATTTCGTTGGAAAATTCGTACCATGCGCGCAAATCGGGGTTCAGCCCGTCCTTTACCATCTGCGCGAACTGGCGGACGTAATCGTCATCGGCCAGATGCGGCAGGGTAAACCACGGCTCGGCCCCGGTCTGATTGGCCAGCGCCAGCATGATCTCGACCGGCACCCCGTGACGCGCATAGGTGTAATCGCCGACCTGCGGACGGTCGCGCCAATGCGACAGCGTGGAATTGTTGGTCAGCATCCAGTCCATGAAGCGCAAGATCTCCATGTCCGCCACCCGCGCGAGCCAGTCGGGGTTGAAGATCTCGCCCGCCGCGTGACGCTCGAGATTGCGCTCATGCACGATCGACAGGTTGCGCAGACTACCCCGGTTGAACTCGATCAGCACCGAGCCCTGACCGGGCGTGAATTCGAAGGTCGCCGAATTGTCGCCGTAGCGCACATTGCGCGCCGCGCCGGTGAAGCCGAGATACGCCGTGCCCTCCCACGTCGCGTGCCACGTTCCGGCAGCCGAGGTCATTTCTGCAGGCAGGTCCACCAGCACGAAGGTCGACAGCCGCCGTACGGAATGCGGGAATTCCGGCACCCAGCCATCGGCATCCAGCGCGCCCGAGGCCTCCAGCGCGTCCGCGTCCATCCCGCCCCAGCCGCTGCCAGTATGCCCGGTCCAGCGCGCGGCGCTGTGCATCACGTCGATGAACGGCAGCTCGGTCGACCAGCCGACCACTTCGGCCAGGTTCATGCCCAGCGCGCGCCGGCCCTCGCGGGCGGCGGTGTCGATCTGCGCGCCGGCCGTGCCGGCAACGGCCAGAACGATCAGTGTAACAAGCGCCCGGAGCGCTGCGGAAAGAGGCTTGAAGGGCATGGTGCCGGGTCTCCTGTGCTGCGCCGGGTGCAATTTAGGATGGACTTTTCCTGACTTTCCAGCGTTTTCTGCGTGCGTACAGGTAGCCAAGGGTTTTATCGGCAGTATGGCCTCCCTCGTCATGCTCTCCCCCGCTCCGATGATCGAATTGCCGGGCGGAGAAGTCATCCTCGACGTGAAATTCGTCGAGGGGATGAAACTGCATTGCCAATTGTGGCCCGGCGCCGTGCGCTGCGTGATGCGGCGCGGAGCCACCCATATCGACACCCCGATGCGCTACTCGGTGGCGCAGCTCGGGTTCGAGCTGCTGGTGCTCGATCCCGACGCGCCGGTGCCCGAAACCCTGCTGGACGAGGCCGCGATGCTCTATGTCGCCGCCGATGACATGCAGTATCTCGATCTGCCCAAGGCCATGCAGAAACGGGTCGGCAAGCTGGTCTACACCGTCGAGGACGCGCTGGGCGGGCGCATCCGCCATGCCATTGCCGCGACACCCTCGATCCGCCGCCGGATGGGCGCGACATTGTGGAACCTGCGCCATGAACGGGCGCTCAGACGGGCGCTGGCGGCGGCGGACGGCGTGCATTTCGACGGCTATCCCGCCGAAACCGCCTATCGCCGTATCGCCGCGCGCTCGCTTCGCTACCACGACAACCGGATGCGGGTACCGATGACCGCGCGTCCCGGCGAACAATCGGACCGCGCGACCCGGCTGCATCTGGGTGAGCCGCTGAAACTGGCATGGTTCGGCCATGTCGAGCCGATGTCGGGCGCCGCCGATCTGTTGCAGGTGGCGTTTCTTCTGCGCCAGCATGGCGTCGATTTCCGGCTTGAGATGTTCGGCACCGGCCCCCTGAGCGGGCGCATCCATGACGGTATCGCGGCGCTGGGATTGCAGGACGTGATGTCGCTGAAGGAACCCGGCCCCTTTGACCCGGTTCTGGTGCCCCATCTGCGCAAGCAGGCGGACCTGTTCCTCGCGCCGCGCCGCCTGTCGTCGCCGCAAAGCTTTTATATCGAGGCGCTGGGCTGCGGCCTGCCGATCGTGGGCTATGGCAACCGGACATGGAAACGGATGCACCGGGAATCGCAGGCGGGCTGGGTCTGCCGTCACGGGCGGCCCGGCGCGCTGGCCGCGCGCATCGCCGAGCTTGACCGCGACCGGGTGCAGATCATCGAAGCCAGCCGCCGCGCCGTCGATTTCGCCCGCGCCAATTCCTTCGAGCATGTGTTCTCGCGCCGGATGACCGATCTGCGCGATATTGCCGGGCTGGACTGAGCGCCGCTTGCCGTGACCGGGGTCGGGCGCTAGCGTCTTTCCCATGAGCACCGCGTTTTTCACCGATCCCGCCTGCCTGACCCATGTCACCCCCGATGGCCACCCCGAGCGCGTGGCGCGGCTGAAGGCCGTGCTCGACGCGCTGGCACCGCTTGAGCTTGACCGCCGCGACAGCCAGCCCGCACCCGAAGCCGAGCTTCTGCGCTGTCACCCGCAGGAATACGTCGACCGGATCCGCGCGGCGATCCCCGAGAGCGGACAAGCCCAGCTTGACGCCGATACCTGGCTTTCGCCCGGCAGTTGGGACGCGGCTTTGGGCGGGCTGGGTGCGCTGCTTGCCGCGCTGGATACCGTGATGGCGGGCGAGGCGCACAACGCGTTTGCCGCAATCCGCCCGCCCGGCCACCATGCCGAAACCGCCACGCCGATGGGCTTCTGCCTGTTCGGCAATGTCGCCATCGCCGCGAAACGTGCGCTCGACCATCACGGGCTGAAACGCGTCGCGGTGCTGGATTTCGATGTCCATCACGGCAACGGCACGCAGGACCTGCTGCAATCCGATCCGCGCGTGCTGTTCGTCTCGTCGCACCAGTTCCCGCTATGGCCCGGGACCGGCAGGGCCGAGGAAACCGGCCCCCACGGCACGCTTGTGAACCTGCCCCTGCCGCCGGGCACGCGGGGCGACGATTTCCGCCACGCCTGGGACAGCATGGTCTTCCCTCGCCTCGAGGATTTCCGACCCGAGCTGATCTTGGTCTCGGCCGGGTTCGACGCCCATATCGACGACCCGCTGGCCCAGCTTGCCCTGACCGAGGACGATTTCGTCTGGATCACGCGGCGGATCTGCGAGATGGCAAAGCAGCATTGCGCAGGCCGGGTGGTCAGCGCGCTGGAAGGCGGATATAACCTCGACGCGCTCGCCGCCTCGGCGCTGGCGCATGTCCGGGTACTGATGGAGCAGGGCGCATGAAAGACGTGGCCGAGATGTCGTTCGAAGAGGCTCTGCGCGAGCTTGAGCAGGTCGTCGGACAGCTCGAAAGCGGCAATGTCGATCTTGAGAAATCCATCGCCTTTTACGAACGCGGCGCGCTGTTGAAGAAGCATTGCGAAAGCAAGCTGGCGCAGGCGCAGGCGCGGATCGAACAGATCACGCTGGCGGAAAACGGCCAGCCCGACGGCACCGCCCCTTTCGACGCGAAATGAGCTTTCCCGACGATCTGAGCGCGGCCACCATCGCCGTCGCTGGCCGCCTCGCCACCGCGCTGGAAGCGCTGCCGCCCAGCCGGGTGCGCGATGCCATGGGCCACGCGCTGCATGGCGGCAAGGGGCTGCGCGGCTACCTTGTGCTGGAAAGCTGCGCGCTGCACGACGTGGACCGCAGCAAGGCGCTTGCCGCCGCCGCCGCGATCGAGGCGATGCATGCCTATTCGCTGGTCCATGACGACCTGCCGGCGATGGATGACGACGACATGCGCCGCGGTCGCCCCACCGTGCATATCGCCTATGACGAGGCGACCGCGATCCTTGCGGGCGACGCGCTGCAGACGCTGGCGTTCGAGCTGTGCGCGCTGACCGGCGACGCAGCGCTGACCGGCGCGCTGGCCCGCGCCGCCGGGGCGCAGGGCATGGTGCTGGGACAGGCGCTGGATATCGAGGCCGAAACCGCCGCCACGCCGTTGACGCTGGACCAGATCGTCCACCTGCAGCAGGGCAAGACCGGCGCGCTGTTTGGGTGGTCCTGCATCGCCGGACCGATGCTGGCAGGCGCCGATACCGCGCCGCTTTCTGCCTATGCAAAGGCTCTGGGGCTTGCTTTTCAGATTGCCGACGACATCATTGATACCGAGGGCGACGCCGCGACCGCCGGCAAGCGCCTGCAAAAGGATGCCGAGGCGGGCAAGGCCACCTTCGTTTCGCTTCTGGGCCTTCAGGCCGCCAAGGACCGCGCCTCGGGGCTGATCTCACAGGCCTGTGACGCTTTGGCGCCTTATGGCGCGCGGGCGGATTCCTTGCGGCAGGCGGCCCGTTTCGTTATCAGCCGCGACAGATAAGTTCCGGAGCGTACATGACCAGCCGACCCGCCACTCCGCTCCTCGACACCGTGCACAGTCCTGCCGACCTGAAACGGCTGAGCGATTCCCAGCTCAGACAGGTTGCGGACGAGTTGCGGGCCGAGACGATCAGCGCCGTCAGCGAAACCGGCGGACATCTGGGTGCGGGTCTTGGCGTGGTCGAACTGACCGTGGCGATCCACGCGATCTTCGACACGCCGCGCGACCGGCTGATCTGGGACGTGTCGCACCAATCCTATCCGCACAAGATCCTGACCGGGCGCCGCGACCGCATCCGCACGCTGCGCATGAAGGACGGGCTGTCGGGCTTCACCAAGCGCACCGAAAGCCCCTATGACCCGTTCGGCGCCGCGCATAGCTCGACCTCGATCTCGGCGGCGTTGGGCTTCAAGGTCGCGCATGATCTGGGCGGCACGCCCGACCCGGCGCTGGGCGACGCCATCGCGGTGATCGGCGACGGCTCGATGTCGGCGGGCATGGCGTTCGAGGCGATGAACAATGCGGGCCATATGGGCAAGCGGCTGTTCGTCATCCTCAACGATAACGAGATGTCCATCGCGCCCCCCACCGGCGCGCTGTCGTCTTATCTGTCGCGGCTCTATGCCGAGAAACCGCTGCAGGATTTGAAAGCCGTCGCCAAGGGCGCGCTGGGTTTCTTCCCGCCGCCGTTCCAGGATGCCGCGCATCGCGCCAAGGACATGCTCAAGCACATGACCGTCGGCGGCACGATGTTCGAAGAGCTGGGCTTCAATTATATCGGCCCGGTAGACGGCCACGACATGGACAGCCTGCTGGCGGTTCTGCGCACCGTGCATGACCGTGCCTCGGGGCCGACGCTGATCCATGTGCTGACCAAGAAGGGCAAAGGCTATCGTCCCGCCGAGCTGGCCGACGACAAGGGCCACGCAACCGCCAAGTTCGACGTCATCAGCGGCAAGCAGCACAAGGCGCCCTCGAACGCGCCGAGCTACACCAAAGTCTTCGCGCAATCGCTCATCAAGGAAGCGCAGGCCGATACCAAGGTCGTCGCGATCACCGCCGCCATGCCGACCGGCACCGGGCTGGATCTGTTCGCCGAGCATTTCCCCGAACGCTGCTTCGACGTGGGCATTGCCGAACAGCACGGCGTGACCTTCTGCGCGGCGCTTGCGGCGGGGGGGCTCAAGCCCTTCTGCACGATGTATTCGACCTTCCTGCAACGCGGTTACGATCAGGTCGTCCACGACGTCGCGCTGCAGAACCTGCCCGTGCGCTTCGCCATCGATCGCGCCGGCCTCGTGGGGGCGGACGGCGCCACCCATGCCGGCAGCTTCGACGTGGCCTATCTGGCCAATCTGCCCAACATGGTGGTCATGGCCGCCGCAGACGAGGCCGAACTGGTCCACATGGTCGCCACCGCCACCGCGCATGAAACAGGTCCCATCGCCTTCCGCTTCCCGCGCGGCGAGGGTGAGGGCGTCGAGATGCCCGAACGTGGCGTGCCGCTGGAAATCGGCAAGGGCCGCATGATCCGCGAGGGCAAGCGCGTCGCCATCCTGTCCTTCGGCACCCGCCTGTCCGAGGTGATGAAGGCGACCGAGGCGCTGTCGGCCCGCGGCATCGAACCCAGCGTCGCCGATGCCCGCTTCGCCAAGCCGCTCGACCGCGATCTGATCCTGACGCTGGCCCGCGACCACGAAGCGCTGATCACCATCGAGGAAGGCGCTGTCGGCGGTTTCGGCAGCCATGTCGCGCAGCTTCTGGCCGAGGAGGGCGTGTTCGATACCGGCCTCAAGTACCGCTCGATGGTTCTGCCCGACATCTTCATCGACCAGGCCTCGCCCGCGCAGATGTACGAGGCGGCGGGCCTGACGGCGGCGGATATCGAAGCGAAGGTGCTCGACGTGCTGGGGGTTGCCCGGATCGGCGCGAAGCGGGCGTAACCTTTGCCGCTTTGAACGCAAACGGCCGTGCCCGAAGGTGCGGCCGTCCTTCTGTCTGATGCTCTGATCTCAGAACCGGAAACCCACGCGCAGCGTCGCGGTGTCGATGCGGGCGCCCAGCCCGCTTGTCTGGTCCAGCCCCGCTCTGCGCTGATCGAAGCGGCGAGGGAGACGCGCTCGGATATCGTTACCGGGCCCGTAGCCAACGCCGACCCGGCGGCAAGCGACATGGCCGAAGCGGAAACGGTCAGGGAAAGATGAAACTTGCCGGACACCGTACCCCGGCCTCATGGCTAAAGCGTTGTTTACCCTGCTCCTTGAGGCTTCAAGCAGGACGACACCATGGCGCGTTCCGGGTGCTTTTCGGCTGCCGCCACGATTTTGCGATGCGTCTTCACTGAACCGGTCCGTCGCGCCGGACGACCGATGACAAGATCACGGCAATATCCGACAATACGACCCGACATGACCCATTCGCCCGACACTATCTGGTTCTACGCCCAGACCGATCCCTATGCCGAATTCTCGAACTTCGCCCCCTATGGGGTGGCAATGGCGGGCGTCTACTGGCCGACGGTCGAGCATTACTTTCAGGCGCAGAAATTCCACGACGCGCGCTACCGCGAGAAGATACGCCGCGCGTCGACGCCGAAACAGGCCAAGGGGCTGGGCATGACCCGCGACCTGCCGCTGCGCGACGACTGGGACGCGGTGAAGGACGCGATCATGCTGGACGCGCTGCGGGTGAAATTCGCCACGCATCCGGTTCCGCGCGACCTGCTTTTGTCGACCGGCCAGCGCCCGATCGTCGAGAACGCGCCCGGCGACGGCTACTGGGGCTGCGGCGCGGAGGGAACGGGGCTCAACCGGCTGGGACAGCTGCTGATGCAGGTGCGGGCGGAACTGCGCGCAGCCTGACGGCGTCCAGCGCGGATAAGCCCGGCGCCGTGCCGCACAGCGCTGCGTCAGGTTTCCCGATACCCCTTGCCGAACACGGCTTTCACCGCCATCTTGGAGCATGGAACCACTTTTCCCCTCAGCCTTGTGTCATAGGCCCGCCGCAACCCTGCGGCAGGGAGGGGACACTTATAAGAAACGAGATGATGCATGAAACCGACCCGCTCTTTGCCGATCCAGACGGCACCCGATGCCGAGCCGCAATCCTTTACCGACGCGCAAGAGGCCGTGGCGCATCTGCGGATGCTCTATGACCGCGCGACCGATTTTCTGGCCGCCCAGTTCCGCGAAGCCGTGTCCGACGGGATGCCCAAGGCCCGTTCGCGCGCCTATTATCCGGAAATTCGCCTGACCACGACGACGTTCGACCTGCCCGACAGCCGCCTTGCCTTCGGCTATGTGCCCGAACCCGGCACCTATGCCACCAGCGTGACACGGCCCGATTTGTTCCGGCATTATCTGGAACAGCAGATCGACCTTTTGCTGAAGAACCACGGCCAGCCGGTGGTCATCGGTTATTCCGACACGCCGATCCCGCTGCATTTCGCCATGGCCGGGCGCGACGATGTGGCGATGGCGGGCGAGCTGGCCTTTACCCTGCGCGACGTGTTCGACGTGCCGGACCTGTCGATTACCAATGACGACATCGTCAACGGCGAAGGCGTGCGCAACGCCGACGGGTCGATCCCGCTGGCGCCGTTTACCGCGCAGCGCGTGGATTACTCGCTGGCGCGGCTCGCGCATTACACCGCGACCGACCCCGAGCATTTCCAGAACCACGTCCTGTTTACCAATTACCAGTTCTACGTGGACGAATTCGAAGCCTATGCGCGGCTTCAACTGGCCGATCCCGACAGCGGCTATACCGCCTTCGTCTCGCCGGGCAATCACGTGATCGACAGCGAAGACGGCAAGATACCGATGCTGACGCGCCTGCCGCAGATGCCGACCTATCACCTCAAGCGCAAGGACGGTCAGGGCGTGACGCTGGTCAATATCGGCGTCGGCCCGTCGAACGCGAAGACCGCGACCGACCACATCGCCGTGCTGCGCCCGCATGCCTGGCTGATGGTGGGCCATTGCGCGGGGCTGCGGAACTCGCAGTCGCTGGGCGATTTCGTGCTGGCTCATGCGTACCTGCGCGAGGACAAGGTGCTGGACGAGGATCTGCCGATCTGGGTGCCGATCCCCGCGCTGGCCGAGATCCAGATCGCCCTGCAGGAAGCGGTGGCCGAGATGACGCAGCTCAAGGATTACGAGCTTAAGCGCATCATGCGGACCGGCACCGTCGCCACTGTCGACAACCGCAACTGGGAGCTGCGCGACCATTCCGGCCCCGTGCAACGGCTCAGCCAGTCGCGGGCCATCGCGCTCGACATGGAAAGCGCAACGATCGCGGCCAATGGTTTCCGCTTCCGCGTGCCCTATGGGACCCTGCTATGCGTGTCGGACAAGCCGCTGCATGGCGAGCTGAAATTGCCCGGCATGGCCTCGGCTTTCTACAAGACGCAGGTTGCGCGCCACCTTCTGATCGGTGTACGGGCGATGGAACGTCTGCGCGAGATGCCTCTGGATCGCATCCATTCTCGCAAACTGCGCAGCTTCGAGGAAACGGCCTTTCTGTAAGGCCGGATTTCCAAGCGAAACGCCGTGTTTTCGGTGTAATTTCGCCTGTACCAGTGCCTTTGCGATTGCCTGATCCGCGCGCAGAAGATAGACGCGCTGCACCACATCAGCGGGACCTCAGAACCCCGCCACCGTCGCTTGACATACGGAGAGCAAGAGAATGACCACCAAGCCGATGACCAAGACCCAGCTCGTCGCGACCCTCGCCGAACAGATGGGCGCCGACAAGAAGACCGCCGCCTCGGCGCTCGATACCCTGGCCTCGATCGTCGCCAGCGAAGTCGCCGCCGGCGGCGCCGTCACCCTGCCGGGCATCGGCAAAGTTGCCTGCCGCGCTCGCCCCGAGCGCGAAGTGCGCAACCCCGCCACCGGCGAGACGCTGACGAAGCCCGCCGACCGCGCGGTGAAGGTCACCGTCGCCAAGGCGCTTAAGGATGCCGTGGCCTGATCTCAGGACCGCGTCAGACATCTGACCAAAGGGCCACCCGACGGGGTGGCCCTTTTGCGTTGCGCCATCCCGCTGCCGTCAGGCCTTTCCTGCGGGCGGGGCGGGGGGTCTTGGTGTTTCGCGAACCGCCACGCCCGCCCTCCCGCCCGGCCCCTTGCCTGACGGGTTGAGAGACGGCGCGCGATTGGGTATCGACCGGGAAACGGCCCCGCGCCGCCCCTCAACGCGAGTCCCCCCCTCGCGCTTCCCGGAGACGATCATGAAGCAGCCGCGTGCCTGGCAACGGATGCTGTCGGGCCGCAGGCTCGATCTGCTGGACCCGACGCCGATGGATATCGAGCTTGAGGACATCGCGCATGGGCTGGCCTTCGTCGCGCGCTGGAACGGGCAGACGACCGGCGACTGGCCCTATTCGGTGGCCGAGCATTCGCTGCTGGTGGAAACGCTGGTCGAGCGGCTCAATCCCGGCTGGCCCGCACGCTGGCGTCTGGCGGCGCTGCTGCACGACGCCCCGGAATACGTGATCGGCGACATGATCTCGCCCGTGAAGGCGGCGGTGGGGCCCAGCTATGGCCTGCTGGACGCGCGGCTGACGACGGCAATCCATCTGCGCTTCGGCCTGCCCTCGGCGCTGCCGAAAACGGTCAAGGCCCGGATCAAGCGCGCCGACACGCTCAGCGCCTGGCTGGAAGCGACACAGATCGCGGGCTTTTCCGAAGGCGAGGCCAACCGGATTTTCGGCCGCCCCAACGACGCGGTCGCTGGCATCACGATCAAGCCCCGCCCGCCGGCCGAAGTGCGCGCCGACTACATCGCCCGTCACGCCCGGCTGATGGCCGAGATCGACAGCAAAGGCTGAAAGAGCGCCCGGCTCAGCGCGGCGAGCGCTTGGCGAGGATGCGTTGCAGCGTGCGGCGGTGCATCGACAGACGGCGCGCGGTCTCGCTGACATTGCGGTCGCATTGCTCGTAGACGCGCTGGATATGCTCCCAGCGGACACGGTCGGCGGACATCGGGTTTTCCGGCGGCTCGGGCAGAACGTCGCCTTCGCGCTGCAGCAGGGCGTTGACCACTTCCCCGGCATCGGCGGGCTTCGACAGATAGTCCGTCGCGCCGATCTTGACCGCCGCGACGGCGGTGGCAATGGCGCCATAACCAGTCAGCACGACGATCCGGGCATCGGGACGTTTGGCGCGCAGCGCTTCGACCACGTCGAGCCCGTTGCCGTCTTCCAGCCGCAGGTCGATCACCGCATAGGCGGGCGGGCGCGAGACGGCGAGCGCTTTGCCCGCAGCGACGGACCCGGCGGTATCGACCACGAAGCCGCGCCGCTCCATCGCGCGGGCGAGGCGCTTGAGGAACACCTCATCATCATCGACCAACAGAAGGGACGGGTCGTCCCCAAGATCGAGCAGGATGTCGTCGCTCATGCGCAGGTCCTCGCGTTTCTTCAAACGATCTAGTCAGCTTACGCGCGAAAATCAAATCCGGATGCGTTTTGCGGCATCCGGCCCCTCGCGCCGCGGCGGCCCGTCAGGAACCGGACCCGTTTCAGGCGCGCGACAGGAAGCACTGCGTCTTTTCGGCGACCGCTTCGGCGCTTTCGTCGTGGCGGAAGATTTCGACCGTTCCGTGACCCGGCAGCACCAGATAGCTGAAGGTCGAATGGTCCACGAGGTAGAACTCGTCCGAGCCTTCGCCGTCATTGCGGTTGAAATAGGTCCGGTAAGCGCGCGACGCGGCGCGGACCTGTTCGTCGCTTCCGGTCAGGCCGACCATGCGCGGATGAAAGATCGAAGCGAATTCACCCACCACTTCCGGCGTGTCGCGCGCGGGATCGACCGAAATGAAGACCGGCTGCACGATCTCGCCCTCGGCTTCGAGAATCTCGGTCGCCAGCGCGTTACGGGCACTGTCGAGCGGACAGACATCGGGGCAGAAGGTATAGCCGAAATACAGGATCGACGGCTCGGTGATCACATCGGCATCGGTGACCGTCTCGCCCTGAGCGTTGATCAGCTCGAACGGGCCGCCGATCTGGTCGAGCCCGCCCATCGCCACCGAGGTCCGGCAGGGCGCGAAGGGATCGTCGGACATGCCCAGAAGCTGGCGCATCCATGGCGGCTGCAGAAAGGCCAGCACCGCCAGCGTCACAAGCATCAGCGTTACAAAGGCGGCGGCCCCGATGGCATAGCTGCGTGTCATTCCGGCATTCCTCATGTCGCTTTCCCGCGCTTGATGCCTCAGGCCAGCGAGCGTAACAAGGCGCAAATCCCTCTCCGCGACAACAGGACGCCGATGGACAGACAAGCCCAGGGATTGATGAACCGCGATGTTCAGGGCCAGTGGGTACGCCTGCAGACCCTGACTCGCGTGCGCTGGCTGGCGGCAAGCGGGCAGGTTTTCGCGCTGCTGATCGCGCATTACGTGTTCGATCTGTATTTCGCGCTCAGCCTGTGTCTGGCCGTCGTTGCGGTGTCGGCGGCGTCCAACCTGCTGTCGACCGTGGTTTTTCCGCGTTCGCGCCGGCTGTCGGAATCTGAAGCGCTGCTGACGCTGGTCTTTGACACGACGCAGCTTGCGCTGCTGTTGTTCCTGACCGGAGGCATGAACAACCCGTTCGGCCTGCTGCTGATTGCGCCCGTGACCATCGCCGCGACCGCGCTGACCCTGCGCTCGGTGCTGATCCTCGGCGGGCTGGCGGTGGCGCTGGCCTCGCTGCTGGCCTTCTCGTTCGAGCCTTTGCGCACGGTGAACGGCGATATTCTGGTGCTGCCGGACCTGTTTCGCTTCGGGTTCTGGATCGCGCTGGTGATCGGCATCGCCTTTATCGGGCTCTATTCTCGCTCGGTCGCGGCCGAGAAGCATGCGCTGACCGAGGCGCTTCTGGCGACCTCGCTGGCATTGGCGCGTGAACAGAAGCTGACCGATCTGGGCGGCGTGGTCGCCGCCGCCGCGCATGAGCTGGGCACACCCCTGGCGACCATCAAGCTGGTCTCGTCGGAACTGATCGACGCGCTCGACGATCCCGACCTGAAGGACGACGCGCGGCTTCTGCGCGAACAGGCCGACCGCTGCCGTGCGATCCTGCGCTCAATGGGTCAGGCAGGAAAGACCGACCTGCATGTCCATCACGCGCCCATTGAGACCGTGCTAGAGGAAGCCGCCGCGCCGCATGCCGACCGAGGCAAGGCGCTGATTGTCGATATTGCGGGCGCCGAAGCGCGGCTGACAGAGATCCAGCGCCGCCCCGAGATCATCCACGGCCTGCGCAACCTGATCCAGAACGCGGTCGATTTCGCCCAGTCCAGCGTCTGGGTCGAGGCCGATCTTACACCCGATTCCCTGTCCGTCCGGGTGATCGATGACGGCCCGGGCTTTCCGCCGCATCTGCTGACCCGGATCGGCGACCCCTATCTGCGCGACCGCCATGGCGCCACCCCGCGTGACCAGACGCGGCCCGAATACGAAGGGATGGGGCTGGGGCTGTTCATCGCCAAGACGCTGCTGGCTCGGACCGGGGCCGAGGTGCGGTTTCGCAATTGCGCGGGCAACGGACATCCTCGCATGGCGCCGGGCGTGCGGTGCGGCGCGTTGGCCGAGGTCCGCTGGCCGCTATCGGCGATTCAGGCCGATCCGCGCCGTGCCTTGGGCGATAACGCGCCTATCCATTGATGGCAGGCGGATTCTTGCCGATGTTTACCCCGACTTAACCATTCTGACGAAATCTGGGTTCCTCCCGGGAATCGGCTCTTCGTCAAGCGAAAGCGACTGCGCCGCGTCTCCTGGTCCGCGAATTTGGGGGAATTCATGCCCGCGTCACTAACCTTCGCGCTCGTTCTTACAGGCACTTCGGCGCTGACGGTGCTGGGTATTTTGTTGCTGGTCGGCGCGCTTCGCGGGCCGCGGGGCTCGGCAATTCAGCCACTCGGTCCCGGCGGCGATGCCGCCTTTCTGATCGATTCCGGCGCGCTGATCGATGTCAATCCGCGGGGCGCGTCCCTGCTGGATTCCCTGCGGCACAGTGACAAGGGCGCGGGCGAGGACTGGACGCGATTGTCGCGCTTCCTGATGACCGAATTCCCCGATTTTCAGGACCGGCTCGACGGGTTGCCCGTCTCTCAGCAGGCTCGGGTTCCGGGCCGCGACGACAACGGGCTGGAATTGACGCTGGAATGGGTCGCCGGCGCGGTCCGGGTGGTGGTGATCGACACCCGCGCCGAAGATGCCAGTGTTGTGCTGGACCGGCTAAGCTATCGCGCGCTGCAAGACGAACTGACCTTGCTGCGTGAGGTGACGGAACAAGCCCCGCTTCTTTTGTGGCGCGAAGACAGCGAGTCGCGCATCACCTGGGCCAATGCCGCCTATCTGAAATGCCTGACCGACGCGCGGCCGGGCGAAGCCCTGCGGTGGCCGATGCCGGTTCTGTTCAACAGCGTGAACGAACCCGGCAGCCCGCCGGCCCGCGCCACCCATATCGGCGCGCGCAAGTCGTGGTTCGATATCTCGCGGGTCGAACATCCCTCGGGCACGCTGAATTTCGCCGTGCCCGCCGACGCCGCCCACCGGGCCGAACGCGCGAAGCATGAATTCGTGCAGACGCTGACCAAGACCTTCGCCACGTTGCCGATCGGGCTGGCAGTTTTCGACCGCTCGCGCCGGCTGCAGATGTTCAATCCGGCGTTGACGGATCTGACCGGGCTGGAACCCGAATTCCTGCTGTCGAAGCCGGGGATCGAAGGGTTCCTCAACCGGATGCGCGACAAGCACGTCCTGCCCGAGCCGCGTGATTATCGCAGCTGGGCCAAGCGCTTGCTGGATATCGAGATGAGCGCGCCCACCGGCGGTTTCGAAGAAACATGGAGCCTGTCTTCGGGCCAGACGTTCCGCGTCAGCGCCAATCCCCATCCCGACGGCGCGCTGGCCTTCCTGATCGAGGACATCACCTCGGAAACGCATCTGACGCGCAATGTCCGCGCCGAAATGGAAACGAGCCAGTCGGTGCTGAACCAGCTCGACGATGCGATCGCGGTCTTTGCGCCGAATGGCGAATTGCTGCTGACCAATACCGCTTTTTCCGAACTCTGGACGCTTGACGGGGAAGAGACCCTGACCGCCGTCACCCTGCCCGAGGCGCTGGAAAACTGGCGCGAGGCCGGGGACGACCCCGAATTGTGGAACAAGGTCGCGGCCCTGACCCGCGCCCCGCGCTCGGAAGCGACGGCGATCCGCGGGCTGATGCGGCTGCCGGATGGCGAGACGCTGCAGGTCGATGCGCGGCGTACCTCGACCGGGGCGGTCATGATCACTTTCGCCCCGCGCGAACGACCGGCACCGGAAAGCAGCCGCGCGCAGGTTCTGCGCGCCAGCGCCTGACGGAGCGGGTCACGACCGGCGGACATGCGCCCCCTTAAAACGAGAAACGCCGGGTCCTCCGACCCGGCGTTTCCCTGCCAACTTGGGTGAAGGGCTCAGATCGAGCCTTCAATCCAGCTTTGCAGCGCAGCCTTGGGCGCCGCGCCGACCTTGTTGGCGACAATCTGGCCGTCCTTGACGAGGAACAGCGCCGGGATGCCACGGATTCCCATGGCGGCGGTCACCTGCGGGTTCTCATCGACATTGACCTTGGCGATCTTGACGCGGCCTTCGAACTGTTCCGACAGCTCTTCCAGCGCCGGGCCGATCTGCTTGCACGGGCCGCACCATTCGGCCCAGAAATCGATGACGACGGGCAGGTCGCTGTTGCGCACTTCCTCGTCAAAAGTGGCGTCGGTCACGGGAAAAGTAGCCATGTCGGAATCTCCTGACGGAATCGGGTGCTGTGGGGGGCTTAACTTCGGGTCTGCTTCTAACTAGGAACCCCCCGGATCGGGGTCAAGGGCGGCCCGTTCGAGCGCCGCCACGACCACCTCGGCCGAAAGCGGCATCAGCGTCGCGGTCGCGGTCCACAAAAGCGCGCAATCGACCCGGCGATCAGGATAAACCCCGCACAGCAGATGCGCATAGGCGCCCATTTGCCGCAACAGCCCCTCGGGCACCGCATCGGCACTGGCAGGAACCTGTCGGTTGGATTTGAAATCGACCGCAAGTACCCGGTCGGGCGTGACGATCAGCCGGTCGATCACGCCCCAGATCGGCTGATCGTTCCACGTGCCCGACAGCGCCACCTCGACCAGCGCGTCGGGGCCCATGACGGACGCAAGCGCGGGCGCGTCCAGAACGGCCAGCGCTTGCGCCAATGCCTCGGGACCGCCTTGATGCCCGGCGATCAGGATCTCACCCCGCTCGGCGCGCAGATCGGGCGGCAGGGGCGCCAGATGTTCCAGCAGAACGTGGATCAGCGTGCCGCGCGCCATCGCCTGCTCGCTATCCTCGGGCGGGCCGCCATCGAGCAGCGGCAACGCCTTGGCCCCGCCCAGCGCGGACGGCGTCAGCACGGGCGCGCGATGCGGCAGGACGGGCACGGGCGGCAGGTCGATAAACGGCGCGGCCTCGGTCGTCTGGCGCGCGGAACCGGGCTGCGCTTCGGGCCAGTCGCCATGGACATGCCGCTGCCCCGGTCCGGTGGGTGATTCCAGCGGCACAGTGCCCAGCGCAGGCAGAGCATTGGCGACGCTCTGATACCAGCAGGGCTTGTCGACCTCGCCCGCGCCGCAAACGATGAGCCAGCTTTCCGCCCGCGTCAGCGCGACATAGAGCAGGCGGTCGCCCTCTTCGCTGCGCAGATCCAGATCGTGCTGATCGGCCTCGCGCTGCAGATCGGTCGCGTTGTCCTTCGTCGCGCGCAGGATCGGCACACCCGCAGCCACGGTCACGGCACCGCCGCGCGGGTCCTGCCGATAGGCGGTGTCAGGCAGGATGACGATGGGCGATTCCAGCCCTTTCGAGCCATGTACCGTCATCACCCGGATGCAGCGCCCCTTGCCTTCGGCTTGTCGCTGAACCTCGGCATCCGAGGCATCGAGCCAACCAAGGAACCCGTCGAGCGAGGGGACATGCCCCTGCTCGTAAGCCATGGCCAGATCGACGAAGGCTTCCAGCGCATCCTCGGCCTCGGCGCCGAAACGAGCGCGGATGCGGCGGCGACCATCGTGCCGGGTGAGCACGCGCTCGATCAGTTCGTAGGGACGCAGGAAATCGACCTGATCGCGCAGGTCGTTCAGCACGCTCAGGATCGCCTCATGACCGGCGGGGTCCTTGCGCATCTTTTCCCACAGATAGCCCGGCCGCCCCTGCGCCAGACGGAACAGCGCGTCTTCGTCCAGCCCGAACAGCGGCGACCGCAGCACCGTGGCCAGCGACAGGTCGTCTTCGGGCAAGGCAAGGAAGCGCAACAGCGCGATCAGATCCTTGACCGCCAGAACCTCGCCCAGCGCCAGCCGGTCGGCCCCGGCGATTTCCAGGCCCTCGGCCTTGCAGGCGCGGATGATGGCGTGAAACAGCAGCCGACGGCGGCGAACAAGGATCAGCACGTCGCCTTCGTGGATCGGGCGCGGGCCGTCACCGGTCTGGATCTGCTCGCCCCGGTCCAGCATGGCGCGGATCTCGGCGGCAAGACGGCGGGCCAGTTCGGCCTCGGCATTGTCGGGGGACGGCCGGTCGATCGGATCTTCCCAGTCGGTTTCCTCGGCCTTGTCGGGCTTGGGGATCGCGGGCCACAGATCGACGCGGCCCGGCATCGCGGGATGAAACGCCAGATGCTCGGGCGTGCCCCCAAGGCCGCCGGCATCCTGCGCGAAACACTGATCGACAAGCCGCAACACCGCGTCCGACGAGCGGAACGAGTGCTTCAGCTCCATCCGGTTGAGATGCTGCTGCGACGCGGCCATACGCGCGTCGAAACGGTCGCGCGTGGTCTCGAACCCCTGCAGGTCGGCGCCCTGAAACGAATAGATCGACTGCTTGCGGTCGCCGACGACGAAGATCGTGCGCTCGGTCTCGCGCGCGCCCTCACCCCCGGTGAATTCCTGCGTCAGAAGGTCGATCACCTGCCACTGTCCGGGCGAGGTATCCTGCGCCTCGTCGACAAGGATATGGTCGATTCCGCCATCGAGCTTGAACAGAACCCATTGTGCGACTTCGCTTTTCGACAGCAGATCGCGCGCAAGGCGGATCAGGTCGTCGAAATCCAGCCAGCCGCGCGCGGCCTTCGCGGCATCGAGCGCAGGCAGCCATGCGCGCGCGAAGGCATGCAAAGCGGCGGTGGCATCGCGCGAGGCAAGCGAAAGGCGCAGCAGGCGCGCGGCCTCGACGCGTTCACCAAGCTGATCGAGCGCATCCAGATCGTCGGGGCCGATCAGCTTTTGCGTGGGCTTTGTCGCGTGTTTGCCGGTCTTGGCGGTGAAGGGCTCTTTCGCCCCGGCCCCGGTCAGCAGCTTTTCTTCCAGCACTGGCAGCGCTTCGAGCCCCGGCACCAGCCCGAACAGCGCATCCGCCAGCTTGTTGTCGTTGGCCCCGCCCTGCCGCAGCTTGGGGATCAGACGCGCGAAGAGATCCCCCTCGTCCCCGTCGAAAACGCTGGCCAGCATCCCGTCCAGGGTCGCGCCTTTGGGCACGTCGAACAGCCGGTCCAGATCGGGCGCATCGCCGGTAAAGGCGTCGCGGTGGCGGCCAAGATCCGCGAGCAGCTTGGCGAACGCCTCTTCCCCCAGCAGGGTCAGGACGGCTCGCAGGATGGTCGCATCGGGGCCGCTGGCCAGCCGATCCAGCAGATCCATGCGCAATTGCTGCAGGCTGCGTTCCTCGATCTCGGTGAAATCGGGCGAAACCGCCGCTTCCAGCGGAAACCGGCGCAGCAGAGCCGAACAAAAGGCGTGAATCGTCTGGATTTTCAGCCCGCCCGGCGTTTCGATCGCGCGGGCGAACAAGCGCCGGGCGCGGGGCAGGATGTCGGGGTCGAGATGCGCTTCGCCCATCTCGCGCAGCTGCGCGATCAGCGCCGCGTCGTCCAGCATCGCCCAGCCGCCCAGCCGCGCGAACAGCCGGTTCTGCATCTCGCTGGCGGCGGCCTTGGTATAGGTCAGGCACAGGATGCGCTGCGGGGGAGTGCCGTTCAGCAAGAGCCGCGCCACCCGGTCGATCAGCACCTTGGTCTTGCCCGAACCGGCATTGGCCGACAGCCATGTCGAGGCCCGCGGATCGGCCGCGCGGATCTGGTTCAGCGAGGCTTCATTCATCGTGGTCTCCGACGCGCAGGGTTTCGGGCCGGTCGGTGATCTCCCATTCGCCGCGCCGTGACAGCGCATCGTAATCGCCTGCGCGGTCTTCGAATTTCGGCGCGCGAAGGGCGGTGAAACCCTGATCCGGCTTGCGGTAGGTGGCGATAAAACGCAACAGCCGCGCGCGGGTATCGGCGACGCTGTCGGGGTCGGCCTCGCCGTCGCGCCGCGCAAATTTCGAACCGAGCGAGACGAATTCAGCCAGAGCCACGTCGCCCGCGCCGATGCCGAACGCGTCCTGCATCGCCATCAGCGCCAGCAGTTTGAGCTGGATGTTGAAATGCACCACCTCCTTCGCGCCGGGCAGCGCGCCGGTCTTGTAATCGTAGATCTGCAGCCGCCCGTCGGGCAGTCGGTCGATGCGGTCGGGTTTCCCGGTCAGCGTGAAGGGCGGCTCGGCCAGTGTCATCGCGCCTTTCTGTTCGCTCAGCACCGGGGTGCCGGGAAGCGCCGCGTTCCAGGTGACGAAATCCTGCGCCACCGGATCGAGCCGCGCGCGCCAGTGCTGGCGGGTCGCGGGCCAGGGGCAATACGCGTCCAGCACCTGTTCCGCGATCCGCAGAAAGGCCTCGCGGTCGGGCGGCGTGCCGGGCGGATGGGATTTGAGATATTCCTCGGGCACCCGGTGCAGCACCGTGCCGCGCAGTCGCGCATCGGCCTGCGGAGACAGCGGGTCCAGCCGCGAAAGCTTGAGAATCCGCTCGGCATAGATGTGGTAAGGGTCGCGGATCAGCATCTCGACCCGCGTCACCGGCAGCCCGCTCAGCCGCGCCTTTGCAGGCGGCGCGGGCGCAGGGCGCGGGTTGCGGCGCGCGCTGGCCTCCGGCACCGCGCGCAGATCGGCGTCGAGGATCTGTGCCTGCTGCAGCCAGTGGCGCCCCCGTTCGCGCATCGCCGCCAGCGCGGCATCGCCCCCCTGCCCCGGCAGCCCCGCAATCAGGTTGGTCAGCCGGTTGAGCCAGCGCGACGGCACGGTCTGCGCCTCGGCATTGCGCGCGGCGCGCGACAGCACCACGTTGGGCGCCCCGGCGGCCTGTTGGAAATCATGCGCGGACAGACCGATCTGGCGCTCTGGCAGCAACAGCCCGGCATCGCGCCGCATCTGCCGGTTGAACCACGGGTCCGGGCTGGGGGCCGAGGGCCATGTCCCCTCGGTTAGCCCGCCAAGGATCACCAGATCCGCCCCCTGCGCGCGGGCTTCCAGCGTACCCCAGATCATCACCTCAGGGTGGCTTTGGGTGATCTCGCGCACCTCTTTGCCGACGAACAGAGCGTCCAGAATGGCCAGATAATCGCGCCCGGTGACGGCGCCGCCATGCGGGGCGTGAAGCGTCAGCTCGTCGAACAGCGCGCGGGCGGCGCGGCCTGCCTCTTTCAGCCACAGCTCGCCCGTGCCCTCCTCGGTGCCGCCGGCAAGAAGCGTGGCGAATGCCTCGTGCGCCGCGACCCAGTCTTCCAGCGGGCGCTCACCCTCCTCGGGCCTTGTCTCCAGCGCCCCGGACAGCCACGCGGCCCAGTCACCGCGCTCGGGCCCCCTGGCGGCGAAATCGGCCAACGCGTCGGCGTCGGGGAAAGGCACGGCGAAGCGGCGCAGATAAAGCTCCAGATCGCGCAGATGGCGCAGGTGATCGCCCCGCCCGCCCGCGCTATGGGCGAGCGGATGCTTGAGCAGCGCGATCAGCGCCTCGGCGGTCACGGTGCCGGTGAGCAACTCGGCCGTCTGGCGCAGGAAGCGGCCCGGCGCAGACAGGCCCAGCGGCCGCCCGGCGCTATCATCGGGTGTCAGGTGCCAGCGGTCGAGCGCAGCGGTAACCCGGCGCGCAAGCGTCCGGTCGGGGGTGATCAGCGCAGCACGCTTGCCGCACACGGCGGCGTCGCGCAGACACAGCGCAATCGCCTGTGCCTCGGCGCGGGGGCTGGGGGCCTCGATCAGCGACAGATGCGCGGTGGCCTTGTGCAGATCGCCCAGCGCAGGCCCGTCGCGCAGCCATTGATCGGTCACAGGTGCGGGCCGAAGCGCCAGCGAAATCAGCGTGTTGCGCGCGGCATCGGGCGCCGGGGCCTCAGACCAGCCCTGAACCGCCCGTGGCGGCAGGTCGAGCGCGGCCATCAGATGTGCATAGCGGAATTGCGGATGGTCTTCGGATTCCAGCGGCTCATCAAGCTGCCGCCACACCGCGTCCGGCAGGTCGAAATCGAAACCCGGCAGGACCAGCGCGCCCTGCGGCAGACGGCTGACCGCGTGCATCAGCATCGCATTCGGCCCGCGCGAACCGGTGGAACCGGCGACGATGATCGGGTGCGCGGGCGGCGCGTCCTGCCAGTCGGCGACAAGCTGCGTCACGGCGGCGCGCAGCCGGGCCTGCCCGCCTGAGGCCGGGCCCAGAAACCGCGCGATCAGCCGGATGAAGCGCAGCGAGCGATCCCAGTGCAGCGAATGCTGCGACACGTCGAGATCGTCGAGGATCTCCATCGACACGCCCTCGCCCTGCATCTCGTCGAGCAGGCCGAACAGGCTTTCGGCCAGCGAGAAGGCCGCCGAAGTCGGGCCCAGATCGGGTTCGGCCTGCAACAACTGGCGGATCAGCTGGGACAGTTCGAACCGGGTGCGCAGGGGCGGATCGACCTCGCCGCCCGCGATCTCGGTCAGCAACCGGATCCGGGGCAGAAAGCCCGGACCTTGGGTCATCAGCGCTTCCCTCAGCCGGGTCTGCATTCGCGCGGTGTTCACCAGCACGTCGCAGCGCGCCAGCGCCTCGGGCGGCTGACCGGCAAACCGCGCCCGCAAACCGCGCGCCAGCTCGGCGGGGAAATCCGCGCCGGGGGCCACGCCAAAGACGCGGGGCGCGCCGTTGGGTTCAAAGATCTGCAAGCCGCGCCTCCCATGCCGGATCATCGGACAGGAACGCGACCGCCCGACCGTCCCCTTCCAGCGTGAACCGCAGCTCCAGCGCGCCCTTGGGCCGCTCGGGCCCCAGCTTGGCGGGCCATTCGACAAGGCAAAGCGCGGTTTCGAACGCATCCGAGAGGCCCAGCTCGATCACCTCGTCCGGATCGCCCAGCCGATAGAGATCGGCGTGCCAGATCTCGGTCGTCGCCGCGTCATAGACCTGCACCAGCGTGAACGTGGGCGACGGCACATCCTCGGCCACGCCCAGTGCACGGATCAGGGCGCGCGCCAGATGCGTCTTGCCCGCGCCGATCTGCCCGTCGAGCAGCAGCACGTCGCCCGCCCCCACGCAGGCGGCCAGCCGCGCCGCCAGCGCGTCGGTGGCCTCGGGGTCGGGCAGGAAAACGGGGGGGTGCACCATGGTCATGCACGCAGACTAGCCGCGCTGCGCGGGCGCTGCCAGAGGGGCCGTGCCTTGCGACAGCGCGACCCCGAAGCCATATAGGGCCGGAACAGGAAAGGGATGCGTAATGGCAGACGACAAGTTTCCCGGCTGGCACGGCACGACGATTCTGGCGGTTCGCCGGGGCGGACAGGTCGTGGTTGCGGGCGATGGGCAGGTGAGCCTTGGCCAGACCGTGATCAAGGGCACCGCTCGCAAGGTGCGCCGCGTGGGCGCCCCGGGGCGCGAAATCGTCGTGGGGTTCGCGGGCTCGACCGCCGACGCCTTCACGCTGCTCGAGCGGCTGGAAAACAAGCTGGAAGCGACGCCGGGCCAGTTGGCGCGCGCCTGTGTCGAGCTGGCCAAGGACTGGCGCACCGACAAGTATCTGCGCAATCTCGAAGCGATGCTGATCGTCACCGACGGGGCCGAGCTGTTCGTGCTGACCGGCGCGGGCGACGTGCTGGAACCCGAATATGACATCGCCGCGATCGGGTCGGGCGGGAACTTTGCCGCCTCGGCCGCGCGGGGCCTGATGGAGACCGACTGGGACGGCGAAAAGATCGCCCGCAAGGCGATGGAAATCGCCGCCTCGATCTGCGTCTACACCAATGGCAACCTGACGGTCGAAACGATCCGCAAGGAACCCTGACCCGGGCCTGCCGGTTTTCTGTCTGACAATGAACAGGAGAAAACCGCATGCCCCTTTATTATCAGGATACCGGCGGGACGGGTCGTCCCGTCGTCCTCATCCATGGCTGGCCGCTGTCCTCGGCCGCGTGGTCCAAGCAGATCCCCGCCCTGAGCGAGGCCGGTTACCGCGTCATCGCCTATGACAGGCGCGGTTTCGGTCGGTCCGACAAGCCTGCGACCGGATATGATTACGACACGCTGACGCAGGATCTGGACCGGCTGATGACCGATCTGGACCTGCGCGATGCGACGCTGGTCGGGTTTTCCATGGGCGGTGGTGAGGTCGCGCGCTATGTCGCCACGCATGGCGCGGAAAGGCTGCATAGCGTGGTCTTCGCCTCGGCCGTGCCGCCCTATCTGAAACAGAGCGACGACAATCCCGAAGGCCCGCTGGACGATGCGACGGCCAACGAATTCGAGACAAATCTGACCGCCGACCGGCAGGCGTTTTTCGAGCAATTCACCAAGGATTTCTTCACCACAGGCGACACGCTGAAGGTGACCGAGGACGAGCGCAAGGAAGCGCTCGATCTCTGCCTGCAAAGCTCGCCTGAAGCAGCTCTGGGATGCATGCAGGCCTGGGCCACGACCGATTTCCGCGACGACCTGATCAAGATCGAAATCCCCGCACTGGTGCTGCACGGGCTGGCCGACGGGATCGTCCCGTTCGAAGGGTCGGGCCAGCGCACGCACCGGATGGTGACCCATGCCGAACTGGTGACGATCCCCGACGCGCCGCATGGCTGCAACACCAGCCATCCCGACGCATTCAACGCAGCCCTTCTGGACTTTCTGAAGGACTGAACGCGCCTGCTTGCGGGCCGGGGCGGGGCGGGAAACCGCCCTGCCTCTTGCCATCCGGGCGGTGAGCGCCCAAGTGGGAGACGCACGAAGGAGTTCCCATGACCGACCTGACCCCCCGCGAAATCGTCAGCGAGCTGGATCGCTTCATCATCGGCCAGGCCGACGCCAAACGCGCCGTAGCCGTGGCCCTGCGCAATCGCTGGCGGCGCAAGCAGCTGGGCGCGGATCTGCGCGACGAGGTCTATCCCAAGAACATCCTGATGATCGGCCCGACCGGCGTCGGCAAGACCGAGATCAGCCGCCGTCTGGCAAAGCTGGCCAAGGCGCCGTTCCTGAAGGTCGAGGCGACGAAATTCACCGAAGTCGGCTATGTCGGGCGCGACGTGGAGCAGATCATCCGCGATCTGGTCGACAGCGCGATGGTGATGACCCGCGAAGCGATGCGGGGCGAAGTGGCCTCGCGCGCTCAACAGAACGCCGAGGAACGCGTGCTGGACGCGATCGCCGGCAAAGAGGCGCGCTCGGGCACGCGGGACCTGTTTCGCAAAAAGCTGCGCGCAGGCGAGCTGGACGATACGGTGATTGAGCTGGAAGTCTCGGACGCGCCGCCCGCGATGCCGATGCTGGAGCTTCCGGGCATGCAGGCGCAAGGGATGAATCTAGGCGATATCTTCGGCAAGGCCTTTGGCCAGCGCACGGTCAAGAAGCGCATGACGGTCGAGGAAAGCCACGAGATCCTACTGAGCGAAGAAGCCGACAAACTGCTGGACGAGGAAACCGTGAAAGCCGCCGCGCTGGAAGCGGTCGAGCAGAACGGCATCGTCTTCCTCGACGAGATCGACAAGGTCTGCGCCCGCGCCGAAACGCGCGGCGCCGATGTCAGCCGCGAGGGCGTGCAACGCGACCTGCTGCCGCTGATCGAGGGCACGACGGTTTCGACCAAGCACGGCGCCGTCAAGACCGACCATATCCTGTTCATCGCCTCGGGCGCGTTCCACGTCGCCAAGCCTTCGGATCTGCTGCCCGAACTTCAGGGCCGCCTGCCGATCCGGGTCGAACTGCGCGCGTTGAGCGAAGACGATTTCGTCCGCATCCTGACCGAGACCGACAATGCCCTCACCCGCCAGTACACGGCCCTGATGCAGACCGAGGCCGTAGGGATCGAGTTCACCGAGGACGGCATCCGCGCGCTGGCGAAGATCGCCGCCGAGGTCAATCAGAGTGTCGAGAATATCGGCGCGCGCCGACTCTACACGGTGATGGAACGGGTCTTCGAAGAGCTGAGCTTCCTTGCCCCCGACAAGGGCGGCGAAACGGTCACGGTAGACGCCGATTATGTCGAGGCGAATATCGGCGAATTGTCGCGCTCGGCAGATCTGAGCCGCTACGTGCTTTGATCCCGGCAGCAGGGGGGCGCTGCCCCCCTCGGCCTGCGGCCTCACCCCCCGGGATATTTCTGGATTAAAGATGGGGCGGCCGGCGAGGCGGCCCCTTTTGTCAATCCGCGATCAGGTGCGGGGTCAGGCGCGTGCGCACGGCCTCGGGCATGGGGGCGGATTTTCGCGTCTTGGGGTCGAAAAAAACTTCGGTCAGGTCATAGGTCGCGTGCAACGCGCCGGTTTCGGCATGGATCATCCGCAGGTGGAAGGTCATCGACTTGCCGCCCAGCCGGCGCGCGGCGCCGTCGATGATGAAACTGTCACCCGCCTTGAGTTCCTGAATGAAATTGGTTTCGGCCTTGGCCGAGACGATATGCACGCCGTGTTCCTCCATCATCCACGAGATCGGGATGTTCAGCGTGGTGTAGAGGAAGAACGAGGCGTCGTCGAAGAACGGCGCGTAGTGGCGCACATTCATGTGGCCGAAAATGTCGTGGTGCCACGGATGAACGACCCCGCGCAGAAGTTCGGGGCGTCCGGATTGGCGCAGGTCAGGCATTCAGGTCTCGCTTCTCGATGTAATGGCCGTAGAGGGTGGTCATGATACTGACCCCGACGAGCATCACCAGCCATTGCACCACAGCCATGCATAACAGGCCGAGCGGCACGCTGATCTGGCCAAGGAGCGTGCCCGGAACCTGAACCAGCCAGCTGGCCAGTACCGAAATCAGGGTCAGCCCGAAGATTGCGCCGCCGCCGGTCGATGTCTGGAACCATGCCTCGCGCAGGGTGAGGCGGTTGCCGATGGCCGCCGCGGGCAGGATCGGGGCAAGCCGGTAGAAGACGTAACCCGCAGGCAGGAAGACCACGAGGAACCCGATCAGCACCACCAGCATTCCCGGCGAGGCCGATGTCGCGCCCATCATCGGCGCCAGGATCAGGCCGCTGACCGCCATGAAGGGTATGAACACCGCAGCCAGAACAAGCCCGAGAATGACCCCGGCCTTCACGTAGCGCCAGATCGCCGCGCCGTGCCATGGCGGCAGGAAGGCACCGGGCGTTTCCTCGATCAGGATGTAGCGATGCCATGCGACCGCGACCCAAAGGCCGGTGACGAACCGTGCGAGCGACAGAAACAGCGTCGCGGGCGAGGGCATCATCTGTTGTCCCGGAACGGAGGACAGGATCATTTCGCGTCCGACGCTGACGTTGAGCGCAACCATGACCACCAGCGCCACCGCGCCAAGGCGCAGCGCAGCGCCGGCATTGCCCAGCACCATTCGCAGTGCGTGAGTGAAGATCGCAATGGCTTTCATCGGGTCCTGCCTGACGCATGGGTGTCTCGGTACGAGTGTTTCGCTGCCGCCGCCCTCTGTCAATCGCGGCGAGGTGTTGCGCAGCAAGGGTAAAGGGGATAGTCGAAGCCCGTTCCACTCCATGGGAGATGCTCATGTCCGCGCCCAAGAAAGTCGTGCTGGCCTATTCCGGCGGTCTCGATACCTCGATCATCCTGAAATGGCTGCAGACCGAATACGGCTGCGAAGTGATCACCTATACGGCCGATCTGGGCCAGGGTGAGGAACTGGAGCCCGCGCGTGCCAAGGCGCTGATGCTGGGCATCAAGGAAGAGAACATTCACATCCTCGACGTGCGCGAGGAATTCGTGAAGGATTTCGTCTTCCCGATGTTCCGTGCCAACGCGCTGTATGAGGGGCTCTATCTGCTGGGCACCTCGATCGCGCGACCGCTGATCTCGAAACATCTGGTGGAAATCGCCCACAAACACGGCGCCGATGCCATCGCCCATGGGGCGACCGGCAAAGGCAACGATCAGGTGCGGTTCGAATTGTCGGCGCTGGCGCTAGACCCGTCGATCCGGGTGATCGCGCCGTGGCGGGAATGGGACCTGACCTCGCGGACCCGTCTGCTGGAATTCGCCGAACAGAACCAGATCCCGATTGCCAAGAACAAGCGCGGCGAAGCGCCGTTCTCGGTCGATGCGAACCTGCTGCATACCTCGTCCGAGGGCACGGTTCTGGAAGATCCGGGTGTCGAGGCGCCCGATTACGTGGCGCAGCGCATCGTTCAGGTCGAGGACGCGCCGGATCAGCCGGAATTCATCGAGGTCGCTTTCGAGCAGGGCGACGCGGTGGCGATCAATGGCGAGGCCATGTCGCCCGCCACGATCCTGACCAAGCTGAACGAATACGGTGCCAAGCATGGTATCGGCATGCTGGACTTCGTGGAAAACCGCTTCGTCGGCATGAAATCGCGCGGCGTTTACGAAACGCCGGGTGGTACGATCCTGCTGGAAGCGCATCGCGGTATCGAGCAGATCACGCTCGATTCGGGCGCTGGCCACCTGAAGGATTCGATCATGCCGCGCTATGCCGAGCTGATCTATAACGGCTTCTGGTTCTCGCCCGAGCGCGAGGCGCTGCAGGCGCTGATCGACAAGACGCAGGAATACGTCACCGGCACGGTCAAGCTGAAGCTCTACAAGGGCGTGGCGCGGACCGTGGCGCGCTGGTCGGATTACTCGCTGTATTCCGAGAAGCACGTGACATTCGAAGAAGATGCGGGCGCCTACGACCAGAAGGACGCCGCCGGCTTCATCCACCTGAACGCGCTGCGCCTGAAACTGATCGCGACGCGGAATGCGCGGGTTGCTGAAAAGGGCTAAGCCTCTATAAAGATTGCTTTAATCGGGCCGTCCTGTTGGGCGGCCCGTTTTGCTTTCCCGGATTTGGATTGCATCGCTGCATAAACGAAACGGGCCGCGAAGATCGCGGCCCGTTTGCGTTCGGACGCATTGTCCGGTGTCGCATCGCCTGGGGGAGGAGCTGCGCGACGGGTCAGAGCATTCAGAGGAAAAGCGCGAAGATACCCACCCACATCGCCCCGCCAAGAACCATGGCCAGTGCGATACCGGCACCGGCAGGGAGCGAGGCACCCGGCTTCGTGGCTGCCACATGAAGCGCGGTATTGGTCTGAGCGGTCATGATCACCTTCCGGCTGAATGGGAACAGGTTGAACTCGACTCCTAAACCAACCCTTAACAAAGGCGAAAAAAAGGCAGGGATGCGGTGATTGTATGTGTCAGGCCCTGTCGATCAAGGCCTGAACCTCGGATTTCAGGGGCATCGCCGGGGCTGCGCCGGGGCGTGTGACCTGCAACGCTGCAGCAGCAGAGGCATAGCGCAGGGCGTCAGGGGCACTCGCCCCCTGGTCGAGCGCAGCGGCGAGAGAGCCTGCGAAACAATCGCCCGCGCCGGTTGTATCGACGGGCGTGACCTTGAAAGCCGGGATGAAAAGCGGCTCGGCGCCCTGGCTCACCCATTCCGCGCCCTTGGCGCCATGGGTGACGATAACCGCCTCGACCGGCTGGGCATCGAGCGGAATACCCGTGGCCTCGGTCAGGGCGCGCGCCTCGCCTGCATTGACCAGCAAATGCGTGACATGGGGCAAAACGGCGCTGAGCGGCTCCAACGCGAAGGGAGCGGCGGAATAGAACACCTTCATCCCGCGCGCCCGGGCGGCTTTCGCGGCCTCGACCTGATGCGAGGTTTCGTTCTGCAACAGCAGGATGTCGCCCGGCTGCGCCGCCGTGAGCGTCGCGTCGATCAACGCCGGATCCTGCGCGAGATTGGCGCCGGAATAGATGATGATCTGGTTCTCGCCCGCGTCATCGACCGCAACGATCGCGTGGCCGGTGGGCTGGGCGACAGTGGCGATGCAATCCATCGCCACGCCATGCTCCACCAGCGCCCCGGCGATCCAGGCATCCCCCTGCCCCACCGCACCGATATGCACGACCTTCGCCCCAGCCCTGAGCGCCGCGATGCTCTGGTTCACGCCCTTGCCGCCCAGCCCCGGCTGATAGCCGGTGGCCGACAGCGTCTCACCCGCCAACGGTAGGGCCTTCAGGCGATAGACGTGGTCGATATTGATCGAGCCGAGGCAATAGACACTCATCGCGACGCGATCCCCACGCGGCAGGCCGCCATCACCGCCATGTTCATGATGTCGTTGACGGTGGCGTTGGTGGGCAGGATCTGGATCGGCTTGGGCACCCCCGTCAGGATCGGACCGATCACCGTGGCGCCCGCCATCTCCTGCATCAGCTTGACCGAGATCGAGGCCGAGTGCCGCGCGGGCACGACAAGGATATTCGCGGGCTTCGTCAGCCGTGAGAACGGGTAATGCGTGGCGGCCTGCGGGTTAAGGGCCACGTCGACGGTCATCTCGCCCTCGTATTCGAAATCGACGCCGCGCGCTTCCAGCACATCGGGGGCCAGATGCATCTTCTGCGCGCGCTCGGAAATCGGATAACCGAAGGTCGAGAAGCTGACAAAGGCCACGCGCGGCTCAAGCCCCAGCGTGCGCGCCACCGACGCGGCGCGAATGGCGATATCGGCAAGATCGTCTTCTTCGGGCCATTCATGCACCAGCGTGTCGGCGATCAGCACGATCTTGCCCTTGTGCAGCAAGGCCGAGACCCCGACCGCGCCGTCCTGTGCGCGGGCATCGAAGACGTGGTTGATCATGTCCATCACAAGTGCCGACTTGCGCGTGGCCCCGGTCACCAGCCCGTCGCCATGCCCATGCTGCAGCATCAGCGCCGAAAAGATATGCCGGTCGCGGGTGGTCATGCGGTGCACGTCGCGCTGGTCGAAACCCTTGCGCTGCAGGCGGCCGTAGAGGAATTCCTTGTAGGTCTCGAGATGGCGGGTGTTGGCGGCGTTCACCACCTGCAGCTCGCGCACCGCGTCGCCCAGACCGGCCGCTTCGAGCCGGCGCTTCACATCGTCGTCCTGCCCCACGACCAGCGATTTGCCCAGACCGGCGCGCTGATAGGCCACGGCGGCGCGCAGCACGCGCTCGTCATCGCCCTCGGCAAAGATCATGCGGCTCTGGCTCTGGCGCGCGCGGGCGAACAGGCTTTGCTGGATCGAAGCGGTCGGGTCCATCCGGCGCTGCAGGTTCTGCGTATAGGCGTCCATGTCGATGATCGGCCGCCGCGCGACGCCGGTATCCATCCCGGCTTTCGCCACGGCGGGCGGGATCGTGTAGATCAGCCGCGGGTCGAAGGGCGTGGGAATGATGTAGTCCCGTCCGAAAGACAGCTTGCGGCCATAGGCCATGGCGACCTCGTCGGGCACGTCTTCGCGCGCCAGCGCGGCGAGGGCCTGCGCGCAGGCGATCTTCATTTCGTCGTTGATCGCGCGGGCGTGGATGTCCAGAGCGCCCCGGAACAGATAGGGGAAGCCCAGCACGTTGTTGACCTGATTGGGGTAATCCGAGCGCCCGGTCGCCACGATCGCGTCGGGGCGCACGGCGTGGGCTTCTTCGGGGGTGATTTCCGGATCAGGGTTGGCCATGGCGAAAATGACCGGGTTTTCGGCCATGCTGGCCACCATTTCGGGCGTGACAGCGCCCTTGGCCGACACACCAAGGAACACGTCGGCATCGACCATCGCCTCTTCCAGCGTGCGCGCTTCAGTTTCGACCGCATGGGCCGATTTCCACTGGTTCATGCCCTCGGTGCGGCCCTGATAGATCACGCCCTTGGTGTCGCACATGAGGCAGTTTTCGTGCTTGGCGCCCATCGATTTGATAAGCTCAAGACAGGCGATGCCGGCGGCGCCGGCGCCGTTCAGCACGACCTTGCAGTCTTCGATCTTCTTGCCGCTGATCTCGAGCGCGTTGATGAGACCCGCCGCGCAGATCACCGCCGTGCCGTGCTGGTCATCGTGGAACACCGGGATGTCGCACAGCTCTTTCAGACGGCTTTCGATGATGAAGCATTCGGGCGCCTTGATATCTTCAAGGTTGATGCCGCCGAAAGTGGGCGACATCAGGTGCACGGCCTTGATGATCTCGTCGGCATCCTCGGTCGCAAGCTCGATATCGATGGCGTTGACATCGGCGAAGCGCTTGAACAGCACCGCCTTGCCTTCCATCACCGGTTTCGAGGCCAGCGCCCCCAGATTGCCGAGGCCAAGGATCGCCGTGCCGTTCGACACCACGGCCACCATGTTGCCCTTGGTGGTGTAATCATAGGCGAGCCCAGGATCCTGCGCGATCGCTTCCACGGGAACCGCGACACCGGGCGAATAGGCCAGCGACAGGTCGCGCTGGGTCGCCATCGGCTTCGAGGCGGTGATCTCGTATTTGCCGGGCGTGGGCTCGAAGTGATAGCGAAGCGCCTCGTCGGGCGTGATACGGGACTTGCGGGACATGGGGCCTCCTCCGGGGAACTGTTTTTCCTTAGCGCCCAAGCGCGCGTGGAACAACGCGGGATTTGGCCGGCGAACGCCCTGCCGATGCCCCGGCGCGGCACGGGGATCGCCCTTTCGCCCGGAATCCGGCTGCATTACAGTCGCGTACGGATGCAAACCGGGGGCGGAATGAGCCAGCAAGTCACGCCGATGATGGCGCAGTTCCTTGAGATCAAGGAGCAAAATCCAGATGCGCTGTTGTTCTATCGCATGGGCGATTTCTACGAGATGTTCTTCGACGACGCGGTCGCGGCGGCGGCGGCGCTGGATATCTCGCTGACCAAGCGCGGCCAGCATCTGGGCGAAGATATCCCGATGTGCGGCGTGCCGGTCCATGCGGCCGAAGGCTATCTGCTGACGCTGATCCGCAAGGGCTTCCGCGTGGCCATCGCCGAACAGATGGAAGACCCGGCCGAGGCCAAGAAGCGCGGCTCGAAATCGGTGGTCAAGCGCGACGTGGTGCGGCTGGTCACGCCCGGCACGCTGACCGAAGACGCGCTGCTGGAGCCCCGGCGGCACAATTACCTTGCCGCGTGGGGCGACATTCGCGGCGAGGCGGCGCTGGCCTGGGCGGATATTTCCACCGGCGAGTTGCGGGTGATGCCCTGCCCGCGCGTGCGGCTGGCGCCCGAACTGGCGCGGCTGGGCGCGCGGGAACTGATCGTGGCCGAGGATCACGCCGCAAGCCTGCGCGAACTGGCCGACGACATGGCCCTGACGCTGGCCGAACGCGGGCGCGCGTCCTTCGACAGCGCCGCCGGTACGAAGCGGCTTTGTGCGCTGTTCGGGGTGCAGACGCTGGACGGGTTTGGCACCTTCACGCGCGAAGAGGTTTCGGCGCTCGGGGCGTTGGTCGATTACCTCGACCTGACGCAAAAAGGCCGGATGCCGCTGATGCGCCCGCCGGTAAAGGAAAGCGCGGGCGCGGCGATGCAGATCGACGGGCCGACGCGGCGGAACCTTGAACTGACATCGTCGCTTCAGGGCGGGCGTGACGGGTCGCTTCTGAGCGCGATCGATACCAGCGTCACGGCGGGCGGTGCGCGCCTGCTCGAGCGGCGCATTTCCGCGCCGTCCTGCGATCTGGGCGTAATCCGGGCGCGGCTGGCGGCGGTGGATTTGCTGGTCGGCGACGACCTGTTACGCGGCGATCTGCGCGCCTGTCTGAAGGCGGTGCCCGATATCGACCGCGCGCTGTCGCGGCTGGCGCTGGAACGCGGCGGGCCGCGCGATCTGGCGATGATCCGCGGCGGGCTGGCACAGGCGGGCGCTCTGGCCGCCATGCTGCCTCAGGACGGCCCTGACGTGCTCTCGGCGGCCCGGGATGCCCTGTCCGGACATGAGGCGCTGGCGGGGCTGCTGGAGCGCTCTCTGGTGGCGGAGCCGCCGCTTCTGGCCCGCGATGGGGGCTTCATCGCCTCGGGCGTGGACGAAGAGCTGGACGCGGCGCGCGAGCTGCGCGACGAAGGGCGCGGCGTGATTGCCCGGATGCAGGCCGAGTACATCAAGGAAACCGGCATCAACTCGCTGAAGATCAAGCACAACAACGTGCTTGGCTACTTCATCGAGACGACCGCGACCCATGCCGAGAAGATGCTGTCCGCCCCTTTGAACGAGGTGTTCAAGCATCGGCAGACCACGGCCAATCAGGTCCGGTTCACCACCGTGCCGCTGTCCGAGATGGAAACCAAGATCCTGAACGCGGGCGCGCGGGCGCTGGATATCGAGCGGCGGATCTTCGAAGAGCTGCGCGCGGCGATCCTCGAGCGCGCCGCCGACGTGCATGGCGCCGCCCGCGCGCTGGCCGAGATCGATGTCACGGCGGGCTTCGCCGAGCTGGCGCGGCTGCGCGACTGGACGCGGCCGCAGGTCGATGACAGCCGCGATTTCGAGGTCGAGGCCGGGCGGCACCCGGTGGTCGAGGCGGCGTTGGCAAAGAATGGCCAGCCCTTTGTCGCCAACGATCTTGCGCTGGACCCCAAGGAGAGCGACGCGGCGGCGATTTGGCTGGTTACGGGGCCGAACATGGCCGGTAAATCGACCTTCCTGCGCCAGAACGCACTGATCGCTATCCTCGCGCAGGCGGGCGGCTATGTGCCGGCGCGCTCGGCGCGGATCGGACTGGTCGATCAGGTCTTCAGCCGCGTCGGCGCCTCAGATGATCTGGCGCGCGGGCGCTCGACCTTCATGGTCGAGATGGTCGAGACGGCGGCGATCGTCAATCAGGCGGGCAAGCGCGCCTTCGTGATCCTTGACGAGATCGGGCGCGGCACCGCGACTTATGACGGCCTGTCCATCGCCTGGGCAGTGCTGGAACATCTGCACGCGGTCAATGGCTGCCGCGCGCTGTTTGCCACGCATTACCACGAGATGGTGGCGATGGCCGAGCGGTTGGACGGGATCGAGAATGCCACCGTCAGCGTCCGCGAATGGGAGGGCGAGGTCGTTTTCCTGCACGAGGTGATCAAGGGCGCAGCGGACCGGTCCTATGGCGTGCAGGTGGCGCGGCTGGCGGGTCTGCCGGACGCGGTGATCGTGCGGGCGCGCGAAGTTCTGGAAATGCTGGAAGCGGGCGATCAGGGGCAGAAAGGCGCGAAGGCGCTGATCGACGAGCTGCCGCTCTTTGCCGCAGCGTCGCCCCCGGCCCCTGTCCGGGCCGCCAAGCCCAAAGCATCTGTGGTGGAGGAAAAGCTGCGCAGCGTTCATCCGGATTCGATGACGCCGCGCGAGGCCCTGACGATGCTGTACGAGCTGCGGGACCTGCTGGGCGACGACAAGGGCTAAGGCGCGCTACGGTGCCTTGCCGCCCTTGCCGGGAGCGGTGCGTGCAAAGCACGCACCCTACAGCCTCGCGCGTCTTAGCCCGGGGTCGAGGACACGCCGACCTGGGCCGGGCGCAGCAAGTGATCGTTCAGCCGGAAGCCTTCCGACACGACCTGGATGATCTGGCCCGCCTTGGTGCCGGGCACCGGGGCTTCGAACATCGCTTCGTGGAAATGCGGATCGAAGGTCTCGCCGACTTCGGGCGCGACGCGCTCGATCCCGTGGCGGGCATAGATGTTCATCAGGTCACGCAGCGTCAGGTCCAGCCCTTCGGCCAGCCCTTTCTGCTGCTCGCGCAGGCTGTCATCCATCAGGGACAGCGCCCGGTTCAGGTTGTCGAAAACCGACAGCATGTCGCGCGCCAGTTTCTGACCGCCATAGATCGCCGCCTCGCGCCGGTCCTTCTCGGCCCGCTTGCGGGTGTTTTCCAGATCCGCCAGCGCGCGCATCAGCCGGTCGCGCATCTCGTTGCGCTCGGCCTCCATCTTCGCCTGCGCCGCTTCCAGCGCGGCGACGGGATCGAGCTGTTCCTCGGGGGTCGCGAGGTCTTCGGTTTCGACGGGTTCTTCAGCCGGGTTCTGCTGCGGGTCAGCCATTGGGTCCTCGTGTCAATCGGAACCCAGCTCGGTCAGCATCTTGCCGACGAGCTGAGCGGTATAATCCACGATCGGGACGATGCGGCCATAGTTGAGCCGGGTCGGGCCGATGACCCCGACCGCACCGACGATCTTGCTGTCGGCGTTCATATATGGAGAAACCACCAAAGTGGAACCCGTCAGCGAAAAGAGTTTGTTCTCGGCACCGATGAAAATGCGCACACCGTCGCCTTGTTCGGTATGTTCGAGCACTTCGGCGATGTCGCGTTTACGCTCGAGGTCGTCGAACAGCTCGCGGATGCGCTGAAGGCTGTCGGTATCGGTTTGTTCCAGCAGGTTGGCGCGGCCGCTGACGATGAGACGCTCATGGCGCTCGCCCTCGTTTTCCCAAAGCGCCATGCCACGTTCGATCAGGTCTGAGGCGAGCGAGTCGATTTCCTGCCGCCGTGCCCGGATCTCGGTCCGCATGCGACCGCGCAGCTCGCTGAGGGTCAGGCCCGAGGCGAGCGCATTGATGAAATTCACCGCCTCGCGGATTGCCGACGGGACAAGGCCCGGCGGCGTGGCGAAAACGCGGTTTTCGACATGGCCGTCATCGAAAACCAGCACCACCAGCGCGCGGTCATTCGAGATCGGCACGAATTCGATATGCTTGATCGGCGCCTCGTGCTTGGGGGCCAGAACCAGCGAAGCCCCGCGCGTGACGCCCGACAGCGCCCGTCCCACCCTGTCCAAAAGCGCGGTCACGTCACGTTCGTTGGAATGCCGTGTGGCTTCGAGCCGTTCGCGATCGGCGCTGGTGACGGGGTCGATTTCGAGCAGCGCATCCACGAAAAGGCGCAGCCCCTGTTGCGTGGGCACGCGCCCGGCCGAAACATGCGGGCTTTCCAGAAGCCCCATATATTCGAGATCCTGCATCACGTTGCGGATCGTGGCGGGCGAGAGCTTCTCGCTGAAATCGCGGGTCAGCGTGCGCGAGCCGACCGGCGCACCGGTCTGCAGGTAGCTGTCGACGACGCGGCGAAAGACCTCGCGGGCGCGGTCATTCATGTCGTGAAAGGCCTTGTTCTCTGCGCTCATCGCTCCTCGGGCCGTGGCTGCGCACGGCGTCATTCAGGTTGCAACCCCGGGCGCGCGGGATGTATCTGGAGTCACATCGACAAGAGGATCCGGACATGCGCCCTTCGGGAAGAAATCTAGATGAAATGCGAGTGGTTTCAATCGAAACCGGAGTGATGCGGCATGCGGAAGGGTCTTGTCTGATCAAGATGGGCAATACCCATGTCCTGTGCACGGCCTCGGTCGAAGATCGCACGCCGCCTTTCCTGAAGAATACCGGGTTGGGCTGGGTCACCGCCGAATACGGTATGCTGCCGCGCGCCACCAACAAGCGCAACCGGCGCGAAGCCGCGACCGGCAAGCAAGGCGGGCGCACGATCGAGATCCAGCGCCTGATCGGGCGGTCGCTGCGCGCGGGCATTGACCGCTCGGCGATGGGTGAGCGGCAGATCACCGTCGATTGCGACGTGATCCAGGCCGATGGCGGGACGCGTTGCGCCTCGATCACCGGCGGCTGGGTGGCGCTGGAAATGGCGATCCGCACCCTGATGAAGACGGGGGCCATCGCGACCAATCCGATCATCGGCAATGTCGCAGCAGTATCCTGCGGGCTTTATGCCGGGCAGCCGGTTCTGGATCTCGATTACGACGAAGACAGCGCGGCCGGCGTTGACGGAAACTTCATCCTTCTGGATGACGGTCGTATGATCGAAGTACAGATGTCGGGCGAAGGCACGGTCTTCTCGCGGGACGATATGGACAACATGTTGGCGCTGGCGTCGAAAGGCGTGGGTGAGCTGGTCGCGGCGCAAAAGGCCGCATTGTGACCCTGCGCGGCGAAACCCTGCTATTCGCGACCCACAATGCGGGCAAAGTCGAAGAGCTGCGGCAATTGCTGGCGCCGCATGGCGTGTCGATCATCTCTGCAGCCGAGAAGGGCCTGCCTGAACCGGAAGAAACCGAGACGACCTTTGTCGGTAATGCCCGGATCAAGGCGCATGCAGCGGCAAAGGCCACTGGGTTGCCGGCATTGGCCGACGATTCCGGGCTGTGTGTCGACGCTCTCGATGGTGCGCCTGGCGTCTATACGGCGGATTGGGCGGAAGGGCCCGGCGGGCGCGATTTCATGCGAGCGATGACGCGGACCCACACGGAATTGCAGGGCAAGGACACGCCGTGGCACGCCGAATTTCGCTGCACGCTGGTGATGGCGTGGCCCGATGGGCGCGACGAGGTATTCGAAGGGTCGGTGCCCGGGCATCTGGTCTGGCCAGTTCGGGGGGCTCTGGGCCATGGATATGACCCTATGTTCGTGCCGGAAGGTCACGAACGGACCTTTGCCGAGATGACGGCGACAGAAAAGAACACGCTGTCGCATCGGGCCCGCGCGCTGTCTGCGTTTCTCGAGCGTTTCACGTGAAACACTCCATCGCCGAAGATTGGCGGAACGGCGGGTTCGCATTGTATGTGCACTGGCCGTTCTGCACGGCGAAATGCCCCTATTGCGACTTCAACAGCCACGTCGTTTCGCGCATCTCGCACGCAGATTGGCGCGAGGCCTATCTGCGCGAAATTGACCGCTGGGCGGAGATAACAAGCGGTCGGGTGCTGACATCGATCTTTTTCGGCGGCGGCACGCCGTCATTGATGCAACCAGAAACGGTCGCTGCGGTCATCAATGCAGCGAAATCCAGCTGGCACGCGTCGAACAACCTTGAAGTGACGTTGGAAGCGAATCCGACATCGGTCGATTTTGAGCGTTTTCAGGGATTTTCCGATGCCGGGGTGAACCGGCTATCCTTGGGCGTACAGGCGTTGAACGACGCCGATCTGGCGAAGCTGGGCCGATTGCACAGCGTCGAAGAGGCGATGAAGGCCTGGGAGATCGCCAATTCCGTTTTCTCGCGCACGAGTCTTGACCTGATCTATGCCCGCCAGCATCAAACGGCAGAGGATTGGGACCGTGAACTGGCCACCGCTCTGGCGCTTAAACCCAGCCATATGTCGCTGTACCAGCTAACCATCGAGCCCGGGACCGCCTTTGGAGACCGTCACGCGCGCGGGCGGCTAGGCGGGCTGCCATCCGAAGATTTGGGCGCGGACCTGTGGCAAATCACACAGGATCAATGCAACGCGGCGGGATTGACGGCCTACGAAGTGTCAAACCACGCTTTCAAGGGTCTGGAATCACAGCATAATTTGGTCTATTGGCGTTACGGTGACTATGTCGGTATCGGCCCGGGCGCGCATGGTCGGGTTACGACGCAGCAGGGTCGGATCGCATCCGTTGCCGCGCGTCAGCCCGGTGACTGGCTTTCCAAAGTCAATAGGCAGGTCAGCGCGGATGAAATCAGCGTTCTGACAATCGACGAGCAGGCCGATGAACTGCTCTTAATGGGATTGCGGCTTTCCGAAGGTATCGACCTGGAGCGCTATACAGCACTGAGAGGCTCCACCCTGCGCGCGCAAACCTTGTCGGAATTGTCTGATATGGGCCTGATCTGGCGCGATGGAACGCGAATGGGCGCCACAGAGACCGGGCGCCCCTTGCTGAATTCACTGCTCAGAGAGCTTTTGTAGCCCGCCTCAGCGCACCGATGACAGCAATTGGCAAAGCTGATCAAGCTGCTCAAGCGTCTTGTAGCGAATGGTTACCTGCCCTTCGCCGCCAGCGCGATGGTCAATCGCGACACCCATGCCCAGATTTGCCGACAAATCCTCTTCCAGCGCACGGGTATCGGTATCTTTCTGCGGATTGCGACGCACCGATGGGTTGACCGGCGGCACAGACATGCGGCGCGCGAGATCTTCGGTTTCACGCACCGAAAGCCCCTCCCCCGCCGCTCGCATGGCAAGCTTCACCGGATCCTCGGCCGTCACCAAAGCACGCGCATGCCCCGCCGAGATGGTTCCCACAACCACCATATTCTGAACTTCGGCCGGAAGATTCAGAAGTCTCAGCAGGTTTGCGATATGGCTTCGGCTCTTGCCGAGCGCTTCGGCAATCTTCTCCTGCGTATGGCCGAATTTGTCGATCAGCTGACGATAGCCGGTCGCTTCCTCGATCGCGTTGAGCCCTTCGCGCTGGATGTTCTCGATAATTGCAACTTCGAGGACTTCCTGATCATCGAATTGCCGCACCACCACAGGCAGGGTCGATAGTTGCGCAAGCTGCGCCGCACGCCAACGGCGTTCACCAGCAACGATTTCGTAATGGTCCGCTTGCCGCGGCGAGGGGCGCACAACGAGAGGCTGAACGATGCCCTTCGACTTGATCGATTCGCTAAGCTCACCCAGTGCGCGCTCGTCGAACTTTCGACGCGGCTGATCCGGGTTTGCTTCGATCAACTCGATCGGCAGTTGCTCGACACGCGCACCAGAGGTCGGTTGCACTGCCTCAGGGTTTGTCTCTTTGGCGTCAATTCCGACATCCGCCATCAGCGCCGACAAACCGCGCCCCAAACCCCGACGTGACTGCTTTCGCTCTGTCATCAGGATTCTCCTCGCATATCGTTGTTATTCTTCAAGAATTCCTCCGCAAAAGTACGATAGGCCTGCGCCCCTTTCGAGCTGGGATCGTAGGTGATCGCCGGAACGGAGAATGACGGAGCCTCGCTCAATCGTACATTGCGCGGGATAACGGTCTGGTAAACGAGATCGCCCAGAGTGTCACGCGCGTCCCGCTCGACCTGCTGTGAGAGGTTGTTCCGCTGGTCATGCATGGTCAGCAGAATGCCCTCGACACGCAGCGCATTGTTGGCCGTCTGGCGTATCTCTCGGATGGTGAGCATCAATTGTGAAAGCCCTTCAAGCGCGAAGAACTCACTTTGCAGAGGGATAAGCACGGAATGCGCAGCAACCAGCGCATTGACGGTCAGAAGGTTCAGCGACGGGGGGCAGTCGATCAACACATAGTCGAAATTCATCGTAGCAAGCGCCGGGCTTGCCAAGGAATCCTTCAACAAGTAGCTGCGCTTGTTGACGTTATAGAGCTGTACATCGGACGACGACAGCTCGGTCGTCGAAGGGATCAGGCTGACGCCCGGTGTTTCAGTCTCGACAATTGCGGACTCCGGTGATGCTTCGGCCAACAGAAGATCGTAAATGGTCTCCTGCCGTTGATCGAGGAGGATGCCTAGCCCGGTAGAGGCGTTGCCTTGAGGGTCCATATCCACCACCAGAACCTTGCGCCCCTTTTCGGCAAGGCTGGCTGCGAGATTGATGGCCGTGGTTGTTTTGGCGACTCCGCCCTTTTGGTTCGCGATCGCAATGATTTTCATGTGAAGCTGTCCAACCGGCGAAGTTTTTTTACAGTGAGAATGACGCTGTCAGGGTCGACGCGACTATCCTGAATATCATACTCGAAGTGCCATGATTGACGCGCCTCTTCAAGCTCTTGGCGCCACTGACGTCCCTTTGAAAGAATGCCCGATCCATCCGACGTCAGATGCCGCGAGCAATAGTGCAGCAGGGCCGGTAGTGGAGCCAGCGCTCTTGCGGACACGATCTCGGCGCCAATCGACGGTGCAGCTTCGATCCGCTCCGTGATCACACGTGTGTTTAGTCCCAACTGATCCGAAATTATTTTCATAAACGCCGATTTCCTCTTATCCGATTCGATCAACGTAATGATTGAGGACGGTGAGGTTTCACGGGCAATGATGCTCACTACGATGCCCGGCAGCCCCCCACCGGATCCGATATCGCACCAAGAGCGCGGGAACACCGCAGGTGCGGATTTAATCACCTGAAGGGAATCGACGATGTGTCGGGACCAGATATCGCTGTGTGTCGTGGGCGCGATCAGGTTGATTTTTCTTGACCACGTCAGCAAGGCCTGCGCATAGACATCAAGGCGATCAACTGTTTCACGTGAAACATCGAATCCCAACGCATCCGCCGCTTCTTCACTGTGTGACACGGCGCTTCTTGCCCTGAAGATGGATATGCGCCAACAGAGCTGAAACTGCTGCGGGTGTCATTCCCTCGATTCTTTCGACGTCGGCAATCGTCTCGGGAGCAACGCGAGAGAGCTTTGATCTCAGTTCGTTTGAAAGCGACGATATAGCCATGTAGTCGATTGTTGCGGGTATCACCACCGCGCTTTCGCGCTTCAGTTTTTCCACTTCACGCTTTTGACGATCAAGGTAGGGTTCATAGAACGTGTCCCGCGCAATCTGCTCAATATCGGCAATCTCCGCATCGCCGAAATAGGTTCCCATCACTGAAACGGGTCGCTTCTCTGAGACAAGTTGGGCGCTGAGGTCCCGCCAGTTCCGCTTACGCCCGCTTCTGACAGTCGAAATATCGAGTTCTTCCATGACCTCTGCGGGAACGGTGCTGCCTTCCATCTCGGCTCTAAGGGAAGACATGCGCAACATCTTGTGTTCAAACACGTCGCGTCGCCGATCCGTCACCAATCCATAGTCAAAACCAAGCTGGGTCAGCCGTTGGTCTGCGTTGTCTGCACGGATACTCAACCGATACTCAGCGCGAGAGGTGAACATACGATAAGGTTCGCTGACACCACGGTGGATAAGGTCATCGACCATCACACCGATGTAACTGTCGAAGCGAGAGAGTGTCAGCGGCGCCTCATTCAAGGCACACGCAGCAGCATTCGCCCCGGCGAGCAAGCCCTGCGCCCCGGCTTCTTCATAGCCAGTTGTGCCGTTGATCTGGCCCGCCAGGAACAAACCTTCGATTTCGCGGTGCTCCAAGTTGCTATGCAGACCACGTGGATCGAGATAGTCGTATTCGATAGCATATCCGAAATGGCGAACTTCAACATTCTTCAACCCTTTGATAGATTGAAGAAATTTCAACTGAACGCCCTGGGGTAGCGACGTGGAAATGCCGTTGGGGTAAACCAAATCACTGGTTAGCCCTTCCGGCTCGAGAAATACGTTGTGCTCTGCTTTGTCGACAAAACGTACAACCTTATCTTCGATAGAGGGGCAGTAGCGAGGCCCAACGCCAGAAATATTGCCCACATGCATAGCCGACAGGTGCAGGTTGGCCGAAATGATCTCATGCGTATGCGGATTGGTTTCCGTCACGCCACACGGGACCTGCCGTTCTTGAATCGCCTTGGTCTCAAATGACAAGAACTCAGGTTCTTCATCGCCAGGCTGCTGGCCAACCAAATCCCAGTTGATACTCGACGCAACCAGACGCGCCGGTGTCCCCGTCTTCAAGCGACCTACGCCGTGAGCAGCCTCGCGCAACCGGTCTCCGAAACGTTCGGCTGCTGGCGATCCGCGGCGACCGGCTTTGATCCGTTCTGTCCCGATATGGATCTCTCCCCGAAGAAAGGTCCCCGTGGCGAGAACAACCGCGCGCGCTTGAATTTCGCTTCTGTCGGCCAAAATAACGGCCTGCACGCCGCCTGCCTCCACACGCAGATCAACCACTTCAGCTTCGATAACGTCGAGACCTTGTTGCGCACTGACATAGCGCTGAACGAATTCTGCATAACGATCGCGATCGGCCTGCACGCGCGGCCCCTGTACTGCCGGACCGCGCGATCTGTTAAGTAACCGATATTGAATCGCCGCGTAGTCACCCGCGTGAGCCATCATCCCGTCAAGCGCGTCAATCTCGCGCACCAGATGACCTTTGCCGATCCCACCGATCGCCGGATTACACGACATGATTCCCAGATCGCTCTTGCGAAAGGTAACCAGAGCCGTACGCGCTTTCCGGCGCGCCGCTGCCAAAGCGGCTTCGACACCGGCGTGGCCGGCTCCGACGACGATGACGTCATATTGTTTCACGTGAAACAGTCCCTACTTGCCGATGCAGAACGACGCAAAGATCCGCCCAAGCACGTCTTCTACATCGACACGCCCGATAATGCCATCCAAAGCCCGGATCCCGGCCTTCACATCTTCCGACACAAGGTCCCAGTCAACACCCCGTCCCAGAGCGTCGAGCGCCGCATCAATCCTCTCCTGAGCCCGCGTCAATTTGTCGAAATGCCGCTCGCGGGTGAACACCGAACTGTCCTGCGCTCGGTCGCGAAGTTCATCTGTAATTCGCCCGACAAGATCGGATATACCCTGCCCGTTCTGCGCCGAAAGCCCCTCAATTCCCCAAAGATCCGCCTTCGACAGCGCGACGATATCGCCGTCCACCACGTTTACAGGCTCTTCATCAGGGGAACTTTGCAGAAATACCCGAAGATCGGCGCGGGCCGCACGGGACTGACCGCGCTCTATCCCCGTCTGCTCGATCTCATCATCGGACTCGCGGAGACCAGCCGTATCGATCAGCGTGACGGCTAGTCCATCGAGCTCCATCCGTACCTCGATCACGTCCCGCGTGGTACCTGCACGCGATGAGGTAATCGCGGCATCCCTGCCTGCTAATGCATTGAGAAGCGTAGATTTCCCAGCATTCACACGGCCAATGATCGCCACCTCGAACCCGCTGCGCACGGATTCCGACGCGCGCCGACCGGCCAATTGCCGCTGCAAACTACCCTGAACCGAGCGGAGCGGTGAAACGACATGCTCGGTCAGGTCGTCGGGCAACTCCTCGTCGGCGAAATCCAGCGCCGCTTCCATCATCGCCAGGGACTGCAACAGATCCTCGCGCCAGCCTTCGACCATGGCCCGCGCCGACCCATCCATCACGCTCAGAGCCTGACGTCGCTGAGCATCGGTCTCGGCGTCGATAAGATCCGCCAGCGCCTCAACCTCAGTCAGGTCCATGCGTCCGTTCAGGAAGGCTCTCCGCGTGAACTCACCGGCCTCGGCGGCGCGCACACCTTCCACGGCCAGACACGCCCGCAGCATCGCCCCCGCGACCGCTACGCTGCCATGCACCTGAAACTCGCAAACCCGTTCGCCGGTAAAGCTGCGGCCCTGCTCGAAGGCAAGCACAAGCCCGGTATCGATCACGGAGCCGGTCGCATCGCGAAACCGTGCCCAGCGAACCTCGCGCTCAGCGGGCACGAAACCGGCGATTGCCTCGCATAGGTCAAAGGCCTGATCACCCGAGGCGCGGATGATCGCCACGCCCGCTCGGCCCTGCGCGGTGGCAAGGGCGACAATCGTGTCCATCTGTCCCTCCGGATGAGCGACCCGATTACGAGTTCATGGAATCGAAGAACTCGCCGTTCGTCTTGGTCTGTTTGAGCTTCGAAATCAGGAATTCGATCGCATCCGTCGTACCCATCGGGTTCAGGATGCGGCGCAGAACGAAGGTTTTCTGCAGGTTCGACTTGTCGACCAGCAGGTCTTCCTTCCGCGTCCCGGACTTGAGGATATCCATCGCCGGGAACACGCGCTTGTCAGCAACCTTGCGGTCCAGCACGATTTCCGAATTACCCGTACCCTTGAATTCCTCGAAGATCACCTCGTCCATGCGCGAGCCGGTATCGATCAGAGCGGTGGCGATGATGGTCAGCGACCCGCCCTCTTCGATGTTCCGTGCGGCGCCGAAGAAACGCTTCGGACGCTGCAGGGCGTTGGCGTCGACACCGCCGGTCAGCACCTTGCCCGAAGACGGAACGACGGTGTTAAAAGCCCGGCCCAGACGGGTGATCGAGTCGAGCAAGATCACCACGTCGCGCTTGTGCTCGACAAGACGCTTGGCCTTTTCGATCACCATCTCGGCCACGGCAACGTGACGCGTCGCCGGCTCGTCGAAGGTCGAAGAGACAACTTCGCCCTTCACCGAGCGCTGCATGTCCGTGACTTCCTCGGGCCGCTCGTCGATCAGCAACACGATCAAGTAGCATTCCGGATGGTTCGAGGCGATCGAATGCGCGATGTTCTGCATCAGCACGGTCTTACCCGTGCGCGGCGGCGCCACGATCAGCGCGCGTTGGCCTTTGCCCAGCGGCACGACGATGTCGATGATCCGGGCCGACCGGTCCTTGATCGTCGGATCCTCGATTTCCATGTTCAGACGCTCATCGGGATAAAGCGGCGTCAGATTGTCGAAATGGACCTTGTGGCGCGCCCGCTCAGGATCGTCGAAGTTGATAGACGTCACCTTGGTCAGCGCGAAGTACTTCTCGTTCTCGCCGGGCGCAACGATCACACCTTCGATCGTGTCGCCGGTCCGCAGGCTGAACTGGCGGATCATCTCGGGCGAGACGTAGATATCGTCAGGACCCGGAAGATAGTTGGCTTCGGTCGAGCGTAGGAAGCCGAAACCGTCCTGCAGAACCTCGAGCACGCCATCGCCACCGACTTCCCAGCCATCCTCGGCGCGCTCTTTCAGGATCGAGAACATCATCTCGCCCTTGCGCATGGACGGCGCGTTCTCGATTTCAAGCTCTTCGGCCAGTGCCAACAGCTCGGCGGGTGTCTGGGCTTTCAGCTCGGACAGGTTCAGTCGGTTCTCGGCCATGCATAGCCCTCCACGATGCCCCCGGTTCGGGGTCTGCATCGGATCAATCACAAAGTCTTCGGAAAACACGGGGTCCCGGACGGGTCCGCTTTGGCGTTTCTCTAAGCGAATGGAGGAACCGAGTCAATTGCGTGACAGATCCATGCCAGGTCTGCGCAGCCCACCCATCTTTCTTAAAGAATAAGAAAAGAGATCTAGGATAGATGATGATTATTGTCCTGGGGATAACATGAATTCCGATGCTGTCCCCATCTTTGTCCACAGGCCGCTTGTTCATGCGCGGTGGCAAACTTCCTATGCAGGTCTCTGACATCATTAACTGAATCAAGTTCCAGCAAAGTTCATCCGATTGCTTGTCACCGATCTTTCACACCCTGTGCACCGGGGTTTTCCCGTGTGGAGAACTGGGCCCCGCGGCTTGACTTTCTTGGGTGTAACCGGCGATCTCTCGCCAGCACCCCCTTTGGCCCCCAACTCACCCAGAGTTTTCGAGCGGACTTATCCACATGACTGTCCTCACCCTCGCTTCAGGCTCCGCGATCCGGGCGACGCTTTTGCGCAACGCAGGGTTGCAGATTGCGGTCCAGCCGGCGCGAATCGATGAGGAAATGCTGCGCGAGTCGCTTCAGGCCGAAGGCGCGGGTGCGCATGATCTCGCCGATGCGCTGGCCGAGCATAAGGCGCTGAAGGTCGCGCGGCGAAACCCGCAGGGGATGGTACTGGGTTGCGACCAGATCCTTGAATGTGATGGCCGCATCTTCGCCAAGCCGCGCGATAAAGATGAAGCGCGCGCACAACTGGATGCCCTTCGCGGCAAAACCCACCGTCTGCACACCGCCGCCGTCCTTTTCGCACAGGGCGAGCCGGTCTGGCGTCATGTCGCGACACCCCGACTGACGATGCGCGATGTCTCCGACAGCTACCGTGACGCTTATATCGAGCGGAACTGGGACGAAATCCGCCATTGCGTCGGCGCCTATCAGATCGAAGCCGAAGGCGTGCGCCTGTTTTCGGCCATCGAGGGCGATCTGTTCAGCATTCAGGGCCTGCCCCTGCTCGAACTTCTGCAGATACTCACGCGTCGAAAGGATATCGACGGATGACCCAGCTTCGCATCGCCGGTGTGATCGGTGACCCGGTCGCACATAGCCGCTCACCGCGCCTGTTCCGTCACTGGCTGCAGCGCTACGGGCTTGAGGGCCATTACGTGCCGCTGCATATCAAACCTGACGATTTCGCCGAAGCCCTGCGCATCCTGCCGCGCATGGGGTTTGTCGGCGTCAATGTCACCATCCCCCACAAGCACGACGCGCTGGGGCTGGCAGACACGGTGACAAAGCTTGCGGACCGTATTGGCGCGGCGAACACACTGACCTTCACCAAATCCGGGATCGAGGCCGACAATACCGATGCCTATGGTTTCGCCCAGAACATCCGCGATGCGCATCCCGACTGGGCGCCGCGCGTGGTCTCTCTGGTCGGTGCCGGCGGTGCCGGCCGCGCGGTGATCGCTGCCCTTCAGGATGCTGGGGCCGACGAGATCCGCCTCACCAACCGCACCGAAGCCCGGGCTGATGAGCTGGCGGGCGAACTGGGCGACGGCATCACCGTTGTGCCCTGGGCTGAGCGCGCGGCAATGCTGGAGGGCTGCGACACGCTGATCAACGGCACGGCGATGGGCATGTCGGGCAATCCTCCGCTCGATCTGGCGCTGGATGATCTTTCGGGCACGGCGCTTGTCACCGATCTGGTCTATACGCCGCTGGAAACGCCGCTTCTGGCCGCGGCCCGCGCGCGCGGCAACCGGGTGGTCGACGGTCTGGGGATGCTTCTGCATCAGGCGGTTCCGGGGTTCGAGCGCTGGTTCGGCCATCGTCCGCGCGTTGACGAGGCTTTGCGCAAGGCGGTGTTGGGATGACGTTGGTTCTGGGGCTTACCGGCTCGATCGGCATGGGAAAATCCACCACGGCAGGCTTCTTCCGCGACGCGGGCGTGCCGGTCTGGGATGCCGATGCCGCCGTGCACGCGCTCTATCGCAAAGGCGGCCCGGCTGTTGCGCCGCTGGCCGCGCTGCACCCGGCGGCGGTTGTCGACGGGGCCATCGACCGCGCCGCCTTGCGCGACTGGATCGCTGCGGACAAGACCGCATTGAAGCAGATCGAAGCGGTAGTTCACCCGCTGGTCGGCCAATCGCGTGCCGATTTCATCGCTGACAATGCCGACAAGCCGCTGGTCGTTGTCGACGTGCCCCTGCTGTTCGAAACCGGCGGTGAGCGTGGCGTGGAGGAAGTGCTGGTCGTGTCCGCCCCGCCCGAGGTGCAGCGCGAGCGGGTTCTCGCCCGCCCCGGCATGACAGAGGCGCATTTCCAGACCATCCTGTCGAAACAGATGCCCGATGCCGAGAAACGCGCCCGCGCCGACCACGTCATCGAAACGCTGACCCTTGATCAGACCCGCAGCGCCGTGTTCGAACTGGTCGCCAAGCTGAGCGGAGAGACGCCCGATGCGTGAAATCGTCATGGATACGGAAACCACCGGGTTCGAGCCGTCCGAAGGCCACCGGCTGGTTGAAATCGGCGGCGTCGAGCTGGTCAACCACATGCCGACCGGTCGCACCTATCACCAATACATCAACCCCGAACGCGATATGCCCGAAGAGGCGTTCAACGTGCACGGGTTGTCGGCGGATTTCCTGCGCCCGCAGCCGAAATTCAACGAGATCGCGGATGGCTTTGTCGAATTCTTCACCGGCGCCACGCTTGTGATCCACAACGCCGCTTTCGACATGAAGTTCCTGAATTTCGAGCTTGAGAAATCGGGGCGGCCGAAGCTGGAAAACAAGGTTATCGACACGCTTGCCATCGCCCGGCGCCGCTTTCCGGGTTCGCCGGCCTCGCTCGACGCGCTGTGCCGCCGCTTCGGTATCGACAACTCGTCGCGTACGCTCCACGGCGCGCTTCTCGACTCGGAAATCCTGGCCGAAGTCTATCTGGAACTGATGGGCGGGCGGCAGCCCGACCTTGTGCTGGGCGGTGCGGGATCGTCCCGTAACCGGGGTTCGGTCGACAGCCAGTGGCGTCCGCGCCCGCGCCCGGCGCCCTTGCCCTCGCGGCTGTCGCCGGACGAAGCCGCCGCCCATGCCAAGCTGGTTGAAAAGCTGGGCGAGGCGGCGATCTGGGCACGCTATGATTCCTGACGCGCTGGTCGTGGGCGCCGGTCCTGCCGGGCTCATGGCCGCCGACCGCCTGCTTGCCGCCGGGTATTCGGTGCTGCTGGCCGAGGCCAAACCCTCGCCCGCCCGCAAACTGCTGATGGCGGGGAAATCCGGGCTGAACGTCACCAAGGACGAACCGTTCGACGCCTTTATTTCGAATTATTACGAAGCAAGGGAATGGCTGCGCCCAATGCTGACCGCCTTCGGCCCCGCCGAGGTGCAAGAGTGGATGCACGCGCAGGGACAGGCAGTCTTCACCGGCTCGTCCGGGCGGGTCTTTCCGCAGGCGATGAAGGCCTCGCCGCTGCTGCGTTACTGGCTGGCGGATCTGAGCGCGCGGGGTCTGGATCTGCGCCCGCGCTGGCGCTGGCAGGGCGACGGGCGGTTCGACACCCCCGAGGGGCCGGTGACAGTGACGCCCAAGGCCAATGTGCTGGCGATGGGCGGCGCAAGCTGGGCGCGGTTGGGGTCCGATGGCGCCTGGGCCGATCTGCTGCGGCAAAAGGGCATCGAGCCCGCGCCGTTCAGGCCGGCGAATATGGGGTTCCATATCGACTGGTCCGACCACATGGCGCGCCATTTCGGCCAGCCGCTCAAAGGGGTTGCGTTGATCGCGGGTCGTCAGAGCGTGCGGGCCGAAGCGGTGATCTCCCGGCGCGGCCTCGAAGGCGGCGGGATTTATGCGCTCAGCCGTACCCTGCGTGACGGCGCGCCGCTCTTCGTCGACCTGTTCCCGGATCTGAGCATCGATGCGCTGACCGACCGGATCGCCCGCCGTCCCAGCCGGGAATCCTCGGCCAACCGTCTGCGCAAGCTGGGGCTGATCGAGGGGCGTCTGGCCCTTGTGCAGGAATTCCTGCGGCCGCTGCCCGATGATCCCATGAAAGCGGCGCAGGCGCTCAAACGGTTGCGTATCCCGCTGACCGGACCGCGCCCGATGGACGAGGCGATCTCGACCGCTGGGGGTATCCGCCGCGCGGATCTGACCGAAGACCTGATGCTGCGCGCGCTGCCCGGCACCTTCGCTGCGGGTGAAATGCTGGATTGGGAGGCCCCGACCGGCGGCTACCTGCTGACCGCCTGTCTTGCGACGGGTCGCTGGGCGGGTGATGGTGCCGCGCGGTTCATTGCGTCCCGGTCAGGATAAAGCCGCCGCCGATGGCAAAGCGCCCGTCGATGCCGTGACCGGCACGGAAAGGGCCGACATCGCGCTGGAATTCTGCGCGAAACGTATCGTCGCCCAAGGTAATCGCCAGCGTCTCGAACCCGAACAGCGCGCCGGTTTGCGGGTATTGCGCTTTGTAGACGGCCTCTTTCGCGCTGAAGATCAGCCGTGCCTGATGCGGGGTCAGGCCCCGCTCTTGCGGCAAAAGCACGGTGTCCCAGATTTCTTCGGGCAGCTCGGCATCCAGCTCCAGATCGAGGCCGATCAACCCCTCACCCACAGCCGCGACGGCCCAGCCCCCGGCATGCGAGATCGAGCCCGTGACACCGTCGGGCCAGACCGGGCTGCGGTCTATGGCCATCGGGATCGCGACATCGCGGCCGATCGCCTGCCGCGCCGCCTGTCGTCCGGCCGAGAATTCTGCACGACGCCGGTCGATGGCACGCTCGACGGCGCGCTCTTCTTCGGGTTTTAGCGAAACATCACCGATGGGCACCACAGCCACCCGCATAGGTGCCGGGAAAACGCGCACCGCCAGCCCTTCGAGCTGGCGGCGCGTTGTTTCAAGGTCGATGGCGTTCACGCCGGGATCATCCGAGCTTGCTCAGCCGCTCGGCCCGCATCGCGCGGCGGCGCGACATCGCGTCCATGCGTCCGCGTGCGGCCTCTTGCTCGACCTCCTTGGCGGGTTCGGGAGTTTGCGGCGCGGTGCTGCCCGCAGGCTTCAACTTGGCGTCGATATGCGCCGCCAGAGCCTGCAAAACCGGGAAGCGGAACACGTCGGTGATTGAAAGGCCCGGCAGCGCCAGCGCCTCGCGGATCTCACGATGCGCCTGCACGGCCAGCAGCGAATGCCCGCCAAGCTGGAAGAAGTTGTCGGCGGGCTTGATCTCGGCCACGCCCAGAACCTTCTGCCAGATCGCCGCGATGCGGGCCTGCGTATCGCCGCCATTCGCCGCCACAGGGGCCGCGATCACCGCCGCACGCACCACGCCCGGTGCGGGCAGCGCCTTGCGGTCGATCTTCTTGTTGGGCGTCAGCGGGAAGCTGTCTAGCCGCACGACAGCCGAGGGCACCATATGCGCGGGCAACACCCCCGCCAGCGCCGTTTTGAGCGCGCCGGTATCGGCATGGCCCAGCACATAGGCCACCAGCCGCACGTCGCCCGGCTGATCCTCGCGCGCGATGACGACCGATTGCGTGACGCCGGGCAGCGCGTCGAGCTGCGTCTCGATCTCGCCCAGCTCGATCCGGTAGCCGCGGATCTTCACCTGATGGTCGGCGCGACCCAAGAAATCGACCGTCCCGTCCGCGCGCAGCCGCACCAGATCGCCGGTGCGATAGAGCCGCTCGCCGTCAATGGTGACGAACCGCTCGGCGGTCAGCTCAGGGCGCTGCCAATAGCCGCGCGTGACGCCTGCCCCGCCGATCCACAGCTCGCCTTCCTGCCCCACCGGGACCGGGCGTTGCTGGTCGTCCAGAACGTGCAGCGTCGTGTTGGCGATGGCCGAGCCGATGCCGACCACGCCCTCGCCGCCCTTCGAAAAGGCGGTGGTGGACCAGATCGTGGTTTCCGTGGGGCCGTACATGTTCTGCACCGGCGCGCCGGTGATCCCCGCCAGCTGCGACGCCAGAGCGCCCGGCAGCGCTTCGCCGCCGACCATCATGTGTTTGACCTGACCCAGCGCTGCGCGGGCCTCGTCATTGGTGACCAGCATCCGTGCCATCGAGGGCGTGCATTGCAGATGGGTGACCTTGTGGCGCTGGATCTGCGCGGCGAGCGAGAAGTCATTCGCGTCCAGCTCGGCCGGCGCGTTCGACCGGCGCAGCACCTCGGCCAGCGGATAGAGCCCTTCGAGCACCTGCTGGGTGGGGATGCCGTAATCGATCAGGCAGCCGATCTCGGCCACGCCGATGGCTTTGAGTTGCTCGACGCGACGGATGCAATCGTCGACCGTGCCGAACAGACCGCTGTCTTCGAAATAGCGGTTGAAGGCATAATCGAGGATCCCGTCCACCTCGTCCTGGCTGAGCGTGGCAAGGTCGATCTCCATCGGGTTCGACGTGCCCTTGGGCTTCTTGAACGCGGGGAAGGCCCATGCGTATTGCTTCAGCAGCCCGGCAGCGGACAGAAGATAGCTCTTCATCGGGCCGCTGGCGGTTTCGCGCGCGATCTCGCGGGTGCGGGCGACATAGGTGTGCAGCATCATCGTGACGGTGTAATCGGCAGGATCGCGTCCCACCTCACGCAGGGCTTCGTGGTAGATCTTGATCTTCTCGGCCACCTCGTCGATCGACTGGCCCAGAAGGTGGGTCAGCACGTTCGCACCGATGCGCCCGGCTTCGCGCCACGTCTCGGGATTGCCCGCCGTGGTCAGCCAGATCGGCAATTCCTTGGACACCGGGCGCGGCAGCGACTGAACGATGCGTTCTTCGCCATTATGGTCAAACGCGACATCCTCGCCACGCCACAGCTTGCGCACCTTCTCGATCGTGTCGAACAAGGCGGCCTTGTTGTGGGGCACGCTGTTTTCCGGCCGCAGCACGAAATCGACCGGGTGCCAGCCCGAGGCCATGCCAAGGCCCACGCGCCCGTTGGTCAGGTTGTCGATCACTGCCCATTCCTCGGCGATCCTGAGCGGATGGTGCAGCGGCGCCACGCAAGAGCCCGAGCGCACGTCGATATTTTTGGTCACCGCCGCCACCGCCGCGCCGGTAACGGCGGGGTTCGGATAGGGGCCACCGAAGGCGTGGAAATGGCGTTCCGGCGTCCAGACGGCGCGGAAGCCGTGGGTATCGGCAAACTTCGCGCCTTCCAGCAGCAGCTCGTATTTTTTCGGCCCGGGGCCGTCATCGTTGCCCCAGTAGAACAGGCTGAAATCCATCTTCTTGTCGGAAATCGCCATCGACCCGCCAGAGACCATCATGCGGTCTTCGTCCGACGTCAGCACCAGCTTGAAGCCGCGCGCGAGCGTCCAGAAGAGCTCGAGCACCGAAATATCGAAGGACAGCGAGGTCACCGCGAGCCAAACCCCTGCCGGATCGTGCTGAATGCGCTGATCCATGCCGGCGAAGAAGTTGGCGACGTTGCGGTGTTCGACCATCACGCCCTTGGGCAGCCCGGTCGAGCCCGAGGTATAGATCAGATAGGCAAGGTTTTCGGGCGCGGCGCCGGTTTCGGGGTTTCCCTCGGGCGCCGAGGCGACGCGGGTATCGGTGTCCAGAACCAGCAGCTGCGCGGCGTGGTCCGGCAGACTGTCGATCAGGGCCGATTGCGTCACGATGACCGGCGCGCCGCTATCGGTGACGAAATGCTTCAGGCGGTCGGTGGGATAGGACGGATCCATCGGCACATAAGCGCCGCCTGCTTTCAGAATGCCCAGCGCGCCGATCAGCAGATCGGGCGAGCGGCGGGCGCACAGCGCGACGGGCGTGTCGGGTTTGATGCCCATGTCTTGCAATACATGCGCGACCTTGTTGGCGCGCGCGTTGAGCTGGGCATAGGTCAGCGACCGGCCCTCGAAGACCAGCGCGGTCGCGTCGGGCGTGCGGGCAACCTGCGCTTCGAACAGGCGGCTGATCGGCTGGTTGTCGAAAGGCTCGGCGGTGTCGTTGAGCCGCGCAAGGATCGCCCGCTCGCGCGCGCTGAGGCGGTCGAGCTCGGCCAGCGGCGTGGCGATTTCGGCCTGCGCCAAATGCGCGATGCGGGCGGCGGCAAGATCCAGCGCCGCTTCGTCGGTCAGGGACAGATCGGCGCTCAGCGTCAGACCCGCAGGTCCCGATACGAGGCATAGCGCCACACCTTCGATGGGCGTACCGGTTTCCGACAGGCCCAGCGCGGGGGCGGAAAGCGGCATCAGCGCCGGGTCGCGGCCAATGAGGTCGCGCGCATAGGAGGGATGCGTTTCAGTGAAGGCTTTGGCGTCCGCAATCGCGGCTTCCAGCGCGCCGAGGCTGTCCCCCGTGACGTTCATCGGCACCCACGGGGCGATATACGCGGTGGCGGCGCGATGCGCATCGCCGGTCATCGGGCCGCGATAGGCCCAGCTGCCGGGGGTAAAGGACGACAGGATCGCCGCCGCACGGGGGGCGGTGACGTTGTCCAGCGCACGCTCGGCCCGGCCGGTGCCGCCGCTTCTGGTGGACAGCTCGGACGGGGCAAAGGCGGCAAGCGCCTTGCGCCAGCGCGCTTCGCCGGGCGTGACGCGGGCCATGGCGTCGGTCAGCGCGTCGGACGGGGCAGGCAGCAGATCACCGGTCGCGGCGATGTCGCTTTCGGGCAGGCCGCCCAGACAGGTCAGGCCCGTCAGAATCACCGCGCCATCGGCGCAGGCAACGGTCAGCGCGTCGCCCGTGTCCAAGACGGTGCCCGGCACGCCCGAGCCGGGGACGATTTCCGCCCCGGTCACGGCGAAAACGCCCTTGGCTGTTTCGACCTTCGGCAGCGCCAGCGGGTTCCAGTAACCGCTATGATCGAGCGCGCGCACCAGACGGACGATCTCGGCCGCCGGGCGAGTGAAGTCGATCCGCGCGGCGCGGGCGGGGCGGTCGTCACGGCGATAGAGCGTGCGCTGGCTCAGGTCCTGCGCGGTGCCGGGCGCATCGCTTTCCAGCGCGGCGACCACGGCAGGGAAGCTTTCGATGGCCGCACCATAGCAGCGGGCATTGAGCGAAAAGGTGGTATCGTCGGGCTGAATGTCGAAGGCGGCCTGTTGCAGGATCCGACCTTCGTCGATCCCGCCCTCGATCCGGTGCCATGTCACGCCGTGGCGCGTCTCGCCGTTCAGCATCGCCCAGAGCGGCGCGTTCAGCCCGGCATAACGCGGCAGCGGGCCGTCATGAAAATTGACCGCCCCTTTGGCGGCGCGGGCGATCAGCGCGTCGGGCAGAACGGACAGGTTGGCAATCGACAGCAGCCAGTCGAAATCTTCGGTGACACGGGTCTCAAGCCCCTTGCCCGGCTCAACCACTGGCAGGCCGGCGGTTTCGGCCCAGGCGATCACCTCGGCATTGCGGCTGGCGACGGTGACGATCCGGTGGCCCCGGCCAAGAAGGATCTTGGCGCATTCCACCAGCAGGGATTCATTCCCAACCAGGACACTCGAAAAAGACGTCATTCTTAACTCTCCTGCGGTCGGCGCGTTCCCAGACTGTGTCGCAAGAGATCGCGGACAAAATGTGGCGGGGTGTGGGGTTGTTTGCGTTGCAGCAACACCCGCAGCCCGAACAGGCCCAGCCCGGCCATATGCGCGGCGGTCGCGGTCAGCGTGTAGAGGCGACCGTGGTTCTTTTCAAAGTAATGCTGCCGCGACTGAAACCAATAATCCGGCACGCGGGACCATTGCTTCATCCCGGTGCTGACCGAGCCGATATGCACGACCCGGCTCTCAACCACATAGGCCGCGTTCCAGCCCGCGCGCCGCCCGCGCAGGAACAGATCAACCTCTTCGAAATACAGGAAAAACGTCTCGTCGAAGAGACCGATCTCATCCAGCATGTCCTGCCGCATCAGCACGCTGGCCCCGGCGACCCAGTCGACCTGCGTGGTCTGCGTGGGCAGCGGCGGGGCGACGATGGCGTGTTTGAGCAGCTTCGAAACCGGGCCGGTCTGCGCCGCGCCCTCGAACTCGCTGGCGATCGAGGGGAAGCGGAAGGCGGTGACATGCGGCACATCGTCATCCCCCCGGATCGCGCTGCCCGCAAAGCCGGTCTGCGGATGGGTGTCGAGGTAATCGAGCAGCACGCGGATCGCATCGGGTTCGGGGAAGGCGTCCGAATTCATGATGAAGACGTAATCGGGCCGCGTTCCGTCCGGCAGGCCCGCGCGGATGCCCACATTGTTCCCCGCCCCGAAGCCGCCATTGCGTTCAGACGCGATCACCCGCACGCGTGGCCAGCTTTCGGCACGGGCGCTCAGGGTTTCGAAACTGCCGTCCTGGCTGTCATTGTCGACGATGGTGATCGCGCCCTCGATCCCTTCCATCGCGGTGATTGCGGCCTCGGTGGCGCGCGCTGTCATCTCGGCGGTGCGCCAGTTCAGGATCACGCACAGAACGCGGCTCATGTCTCGACCTCGGCGATCAGGGTCTTCAGCTTGGAGGCCATGACGCGGACATTGGGTTCCAGCACCATGGAATCGTGATCGCCGGGAACCTCGTGCACGCTGAGCCGGGCCATGAAGCGCGACCAGTCGTTATCGTCATAGACGTATTCCTTCGCACTGCTGACCCAGCGCCCGCCCGAGACCTTCCAATGCCGGTCCAGCGGCGGGCGGAACAGCGCGACCCGGCCGTCATAGGGGGCAAGGCCGACATGCGGCAGGGCATTGCGGAAAGCGGTTTCGATAGCGCGGTTGTGGAAGCCGCTATCGGCTTCGGCCTGCGCCTCTTGCGCCATGCGTTCCAGCTCTTCCTTCCACAATTTGCGGTTGGCCATCCATTCGGCGAAATAGCCCGGACCCTTGCGCCGGAACTCGGTCGCCTTGATCAGCGCTTTGTCGGTGCGATTCAGCGCCGGGCGCTCGGGCAGAGGTGTGTCCAGCAGCGTCAGCAGCGCGACCTCTTCGCCCTCGGCGCGCAATTGCCGCGCCATTTCCAAAGCCGTCAACCCGCCGCCCGAGAAACCGCCGATCAGGTAGGGCCCGTGCGGTTGCACCTGCCGGACCTCGGTCAGGTAGTCGCGCGCGGCGTCATCCAGACGGCGATGCGGTTCGGCGCCACCCAGAAGGCCGCGCGCCTGCAGGCCATAGAACGGCCGGTCGCGGCCCAGAAGCTGGGCGAGATTGCGCAGGTTCAGCACGTTGCCGAACATGCCCGCGCACAGGAAGAACGGCGTCTTCGCGCCCGGCTCGCCCTCGTGCATCGGCACGAGGAACTCGTAGCGTTTCTGCGGCACGGCCACGGCGGGGGCATCGCCCGTCTCGGTGATCCCGGCGCGTTCGGCGACCATGGCGGCGACTTTTTCGACGGTCGGCGCTTCGAACAGGATCGAGATCGGGAAATCGACCGACCATGTTTTCTTCACGCGCGCGAACAGCCGGACGGCGATCAGCGAATGGCCGCCAAGATCGAAGAAGCTGTCCTGCACGCCGACGCCCTGCACGCCCAGCAATTCCTCGAACATCGCCACCAGCATCCGCTCGACATCGTTGCGCGGCTCGACATAGGCGCTGTCGAGATTGGGGCGTTCGAATTTCTGCCCGTCGCCGGTTTCGATCTCGATAGGCTGCGCGGCCTCGGCGATCAGTTCGGGCAGCGTCAGCGACGAGATCACCACCTGCCGACGATCCGTAGCGATGGCGCGCAGGAAACCCTCGGCGCCCTCGGCTGCGGTCAGGCCCTGCGCAAGATTGCGCGCCAGCCGTTCTTCGCCGGGATTGAGCGCGCGGTCGTCGGTCCCGGCGTCGAACTCCACTTCCGAGGGCAGAAGCGGCGCGGGCGTCCCAAAGCCGCCGTCCAGCCGCTTGATTGTGAAGCGGGCGATCTCGGCGCAGACCTCGCCCTCGGGCGTGGCAAGGGTGATGTCGAAACTGGCCACGCCCTGTTCGGCGGGGGCGATACGGACATGGCTGACGATTTCGGCGGGCAGGGCGCGGAAGACCTTCACGCTGCCATAGCTGACCGGCACCCAGAGCGCGCGACCGCCGTAACCCGCGATCAGCTCCATCGCCCAGCCGGTGGCAAGGTCCGTCAGCGCGGGATGCAGCACAAAGCCCTGATCCAGATCGGCGCGGAACGCTTCGGGCAGGGACAGCCGGGCGATGCCTTCGCCGGTGCCATAGCCCTGCCGTTTCAGCACCCGCCAGCGCGGGCCGAAGTTCAGATGCGTCTCCTGCCCCGTGGCGATGCCGCAGGGATCTTTCTTGATCCCGGTCTGGCAGCGCCCTTCGACCGCGGCGATGTCCAGCGGCGCGGGGCGGGCGATGTCGCGCATGTTGATCTGCGCGCTGGCATTCAGCACGAAGCCGTCCCGCCCGCGCAGGGTCACGCCCGAGCGCAGCGCGAAGTCATAGCCCGCATCGTTGCGCGTCAGCGTCACGCGGATCGCGCGGGGGTCGTCGACCTCGAGCGCGCGGAAGAAGGTCAGGTCGGCGATCTCGAAGGGTTCGACCTCGCCCTGTCCGTGCAGCGATTGCGCGGCGATTTCCAGCATCCCGGTGCCGGGCACCAGCGCGCGGTTGTCCTTGGTGCGGTGTTCGTCCAGCAGCCACATATCGGTGGTATAGGTCGCGCTGAAACGCCGGTTCATCCCCGCGTCAAAGCCCGCCGTTTCCAGCAAAGGCAGCGCGACGGGCGTTTCCGGCATCGCCGGGTCGTGGCCCAGGCGCGAGGCCATAGCGTCGGCGGCCATGCCGACCTCGGCCCAGATGCCCCAGTCGATGGCGGTGACGCGGGTCTTGCCCGAACGCGCCGTGGCCCAGGCGTTGAGATATTCGTTCGCGGCAACGTAATCGACCTGACCGGCGGGCGCCGTCAGGGTCGAGGTGGACGAGAACACGACGATCCGTTCGACCGCGCCGTCGGGCAGCAGGCTGTCGAGCACGCGTGTGCCGTGGACCTTGGGGGCAAAGACGTTTTCCACGCTGCCGACCGATTTCGCGGCCATCGGCGCGTCGTCAATCGTGCCCGCCGCGTGGATCACGCCGTGAATCTTGCCGAACCGCGTGCGGGCGGCGTCGAGGGCTGCGCGCATCTCGTCGATATTGCAGACATCGGCAGCGGTGATCATCACCTCGCCGCCCATGGCTTCCAGCCGCTCGACCTGCAGGATGCGGCGGGTCGCGGCGTCGCCGCGCGCCTTCGCGGCCTCCCATTCTTCGCGCGGCGGCAGGGCGGTGCGAGCGATCAGCACGATCTTCGCGCCTGAGCGTTGGATCAGAGCCTCGGCCACGGATTGCCCGATGCCGCCGAAACCGCCGGTGATGACCCAGGCCGCGCCCTGCGGCAAGTCGGGGGTGTCGGTCAGCGGCTGCGCGCGCAGTTTCTGCACGAAGCGCTTGGTTCCGCGCAGGGCGGCGACATGGTTGCCGGGCTGGGCGAGCAGCTCTTCAAGGATCGGCAGGGTTTGATCCGGCGCCGATCCGCGCTTGCGGGTGCGGGGGTCGATATCCAGCGTGCCGATGGTGATCCCGGTGACCTCATGCGGCATCACGCGGGCGGGCCCGGCGATCAGCGCCTTTTCCGGCCAGCGCAGCGCTTCGTCCCGGACGCGCTGGGCGCCGGCGGTGATGACGCTCATGTGGATCGGCCCGGCGAGGCCTTCATCCGCAATGGCCTGACCGAGGAACAGCAGCGAATAAAAGCCCTGTTCCACATGCGCCTGAAACGCGTTCGAGCCGGGGCGGAACCGCTCTTCGCCCGAGGCGAGCCAGAAATGCGCGATGCGGGTGGGCACGGTGCCGCGATGGACAAGGTCCTGAACAAGCAGATCATACCCCTCGCGCCCGCGCTCGGGCGGCAGGGTATAGGCATTCTCGCCCCGGCGGCAGAACGTGTCGCCGGTCTGCACCTCGATCACCTTTTGTCCGGCGTCGCGCAGGCGGGCGATGACGGGGGCGGCGATGCCGTCCTGATCGGCGAAGATCAGCCAGCTTTCCGCCGGGGCCTGATCCAGCTCGGTCTCGACATCGAGATCCACCTCGGCCGAGCGCGCGACCCAGGCCAGCCGCGTGCCCATGTCCGCGACATCCTCGATCCGCGCGGGAAGGGCGGTTTCTACCGCCGTGGCGGGTTTGGCGGGGGCGATGAAATATTCGCGCCGGTCAAAGGCATAGCCCGGCAGCGGCAGTTTCACCCGCCGCGCCTCGCCCCAGATCTGCGCCCAATCGAACGCGCCGCCCAGTGCCCAGATCCGGCCCAGAAGGCCCATGTGGTACATATCGTCGGCGATGTCTTCGTCGGGATGGCGCAGCGCGGCCAGAACCTGTTGCGGCGGCACCGCGCCATGCATCCGGGTGAGCGAGGACAGCGCCTTGCCCGGCCCGACCTCGATCCAGATGCGGTTGGGGGTCTCGGCCAGATGGGCCACGCAATCGGCGAACATCACCGTGCTGCGCAGGTGCTGGGTCCAGTAATCGGGGCTGGTGGCCTGCTCGGGCGTCAGGGGCTGGCCGGTGCGGTTGGAGATGATCGGCAGTTGCGGCGGACTAAGCCGGATCGACGCCAGATAAGCACGGAACTGACCGAGGATCGGTTCGAGCATCTTGGAATGCGCGGCGATGTCGATGGCGATGCGCTGGGTATCGATGCCATCCGCTTCAAGCCGTTTGGCCAGATCCTCAAGCCCCGCATCGGGGCCGCTGACCACTGTCAGCTCCGGCGCGTTGACCGAGGCGATATCCAGATCGCCCAGATAGGGCGTCAGCGCGTCCAGACCCAGCGGCACCGACAGCATCCCGCCCGCAGGCACGGTGTCGAACAGCGAGCCGCGCAGATGCACCAGACCGATGCAATCTTCGAAGCTGAGGACGCCGGCAAGGCAGGCGGCAGTGTTCTCGCCCATCGAATGCCCGACCAGGGCCGAGGGCTGCACGCCCCACGCCATCAGCATCTGCGCCAGAGCGTATTCGGTGATCATGATCAGCGGCAGCTGGACCGAGGGTTTTTTCAGCGTCTCGTTCGCCGCGTCCTCGGCCCCCGGTTCGGGCAACCAGAGCGCGCGCAGATCGTAGGACAGGCGCGGCTGCAGGATCTCAAGCCCGCGATCCATCCATTCGGCGAAGACCGGCTCGGTTTCATAGAGATCGCGCGCCATGCCCGCATATTGGGCACCGCCGCCGGGGAACAGGAAAACCACGTCGGGATTGTCCAGCGCGGTATGGCTGAAGACCCGGCGCGGGTTGTCGGTTTCCAAAAGCGAGGCGGCTTCTTCGGCTGTTTCGGCCACCACCACGCGGCGCTTGTCAAAGGCGCGGCGGCCCTGCTTCAGCGTCCAGGCGATATCGGCAAGGTTCTGATCGGGGTTCGCGCGCAGATGAGCGGCCAGATTGGCCGCCTGCCCGTCCAGCGTGGTTTTCGAGCGCGCCGAGAGGGTGAACAGCTGAAACGGCCAGTCGCTTTCCTCGGACGGGGCGCGTTCGGGCGCTTCTTGAAGGATCGCATGGGCATTGGTGCCGCCCACGCCCAGTGAGTTGACGCCCGCGCGGCGCGGATGGCCGCGGTTCTCCCACGGCGTCAGCGCGGCGTTGACGGCGAAGGGCGAGGTTTCGAAATCGATCGTCGGGTTCGGCGCCTCGAAGCCCAGCGAGGGGGGCATTTCCTTGTGATGCAGCGACAGCGCCACCTTGATGAGCGAGGCCACGCCCGCCGCCGTGTCCAGATGGCCGATATTGGTCTTGACCGAGCCGATCTTGCAGAATTGCGTCTTGTCGGTGGTCTGCTGAAAGGCCTGCGTCATCGCGGCGACCTCGATCGGGTCGCCCAGATAGGTGCCGGTGCCGTGGCATTCGATGTAATCGACCGTCTCGGCGGGAACGTCGGACAATGCCTGCGCCTCGGCCACGCAGCGCGCCTGACCCTCGACCGAGGGCGCCAGATAGCCCGCCTTCTGCGCGCCGTCATTGTTGATCGCCGATCCCTTGACCACGGCCCAGATATGGTCGCCGTCGCGGATCGCATCGTCCAGCCGTTTCAGCGCCACGCAGCCCGCGCCCGAGCCGAACACCGTGCCCTGCGCGCGATGGTCGAAGGCATGGCATTCGCCATCGGGGCTCAGGATCTCGTTTTCCTTGTAGAAATAGCCGCGCATCTGCGGCAGCTCGATAGTCACGCCGCCCGCCAGCGCCATGTCGCATTCGCCGTTCAACAGCGCCTGCGAGGCATAGTGCAGCGCCACCAGAGAGGTCGAACACGCGGTCTGGATGTTGATCGACGGGCCGCGCAGGTCGAAGATATGGCTGACGCGGGTGGACAGGAAATCCTTGTCGTTGCCGGTATGGCGCAGCAGGAACATGCCGACATCGCGCACGATGTCGCGGTTCGAGCAGATGTTGAAATAGAAATAGCTGCCCATGCCGCAGCCCGCATAGACGCCGATCGTGCCGTCGAAGCCGTCGGGCGTGGTGCCCGCGTTCTCCATCGCTTCCCACGCCACTTCCAGGAACTGGCGGTGCTGCGGGTCGAGGATCGCGGCCTCCTTGGGCGAGAAGCCGAAGAACTCGGCGTCGAAATCGGCGAATTTGTCGAGCGGCGCGGCGAAGGGGACGTAGTTGGGCTGACGGATATTGGCCGGGTCTTCGCCCGCAGCCAGAAGCTCATCCTCGGTCAGTTGACGGATGGCACGGGTGCCCGAACGCAGCATCTCCCAATAGGCATCGACCGACGGCGCACCCGGCAGATGGGCGGCCATGCCCACGATGGCGATGTCGGTGTCGGAGATATCGGCGGACATGGCGTACCTTTGATGCAACGGAATTCGAACGGAAACTGGCTGATCTTTGGGGCGAGAGTGGCGCCCCAATCGGGCTGAAATCGGGCGTCAAATCAAGGTTCTGGGCCCGCTCGCCGCCGGGTCTTGTGCCGGGCCACTGCTTTGCTCGCCGCGATTGAGGCCCAACATGACGCCGCGATGAGCGCGCCGCAACCGCTCGTCGCGGGTGGCGTTGGTGGCGTGTTTCATATCCTCGGCATAGCCCAGAAGCGCGCCCGCCATCAGCCATGTGAAGGGAATGAGCGTGGCATTGGGCAACAGGTCGAACATGTTCACGGCAAGGATCAGCGCAATCGTACTGACCTCGACCGGGACGGGGGCGGCCCCCCGGCGACCCGCCTGAAAGGCCAGTGAATAAAGCGGCAGCGCCAGCATCCCGAAAGCGGCGATATAGCCCAGCCAGCCGTAATGCCCGATGGTGATGATCCATTGGCCGTCGACGATGGTCTCGGTCTCGCCGGTGGCGGCGTCGTAGACCATGAACCGGCCCCAGCCACCCCAGCCGAAAAGCGGCCGTTCCTCGACATGATCGAGGATGCGCTGTTCGTTGTTGAACCGGTATTCCAGCGATTGCTCGCGCTCTTCGCTGATCTCGGACACCTGATCTAGGATCGCCTGCGTCGGCACCAGTTCCAGCCCGCGCAGCATTGGATAGGCGATGACCAGCGTGACCAGCATCGTCGCGATGGCCAGATGGATTCGCGGTTTCATCAGCAGGATGACCGGCACGAAGGCCAGCGTGTAAAGCAGCGGCCCCATCGATTTGGTCAGCACAACAAGGAACAGCCCGAAGCCCACCATGAGCAACCGCTTGCCCGCCAGATCCTTGGGGGCGATGCGGAACCGTCCGGCGGCGGCCATGGTGACCATGAAGACGAAGAAGGCGACCCAAAGCCCGTGCGGCATGAAAACGAAGGGCCGGAACCCGCCCTGCCGCATCGCCTGCGCGAAATCATGCTGGAAAAAGCCGTAGATGCGGGTGTGCAGCTGCGGCGACATCCGCACCTCGTAGAGCATCGGCAGGGCATAGAGCATCCCGCCGATGACCAGTGCCAGAAGGATCTCGCGCATGCCTTCGGGTCCGCGCAACGCCTCGCGGGCAAGGAAGAAGGGCAGCATGAAGAAGATCTGCTGCACCAGCGCCGAGCCGGAATCATAGAATCTGAGCCCCGGAAGTCCCCACAATTCCAGCGCATTGGGATCGACCAGCCGCATCGAGCCGAACCGGTCCACGCCGAACTGGATCGCATCCATGTTGTTGAAAACGGTGATCGCCGGGCTGATGAGGAACATCACCACCAGAAGCCGCCCGACCCAGGCCTGCGGCACAAGGTTGGGCATCCGGCCCCAATACGACATGCAGATGGCAAAGGCCGTGAGGTTGGGAATGCTTTCCTTGTTCAACGGCGGGATCAGCGGGAAGTTGATTGCGCTGATCTGCGGCAGAAACATATAGGCGCCAAGGATCGACCAGATCAGCGCCCGCTGCTGCGACATGGTGCGGAACATGACGATCACGACGACCGGATAGCCGACAAGCGCGAGCAGCGCGAAGATATTGCCGATCTGGATCATGCCTGCGCATCCCCTGCGCGCAACGGCCCGCCCGGAGTGATTGCCTGCCGTCTCATTGCCCGTTCTTTGCCCAAACCGCGATACTCGTCTTGCCTGCACGCTTGCGGGCTTTCATGGCGCGGCGGGGCTATCTATAACCATCTCCGGACGCGCTGTCTGCCCTCAGCCGGGGAGCATGGTGGCGAATTGCGTCCAGAGTATGGGGGATTCGTGGAGTTTTCATTCCCGCCGCATCGGATCGAGGTCAACATGGCCGATTCCGCTGCGCTGCTGGCCGAGGTGCGGCGCCGGTTTCGCGCCGATGAAGGCTTCGCGCTGGCGACGATCAATCTCGATCACCTTGTGAAGCTGGCGCGCGATCCGGCCTTCCGCGAGGTCTATGCCGCGCAGGATCTGGTCTGTGCCGATGGCAATCCGATCGTCTGGCTGTCGAAGCTGGCGGGAAAGCCCGTCTCTCTGGTGCCCGGTTCGGACATGGTGGTGCCGCTGGCCAGCCTTGCCGCGCGCGAAGAGGTTCCCGTGGCGCTGATGGGCTCGACGGACGAGGCGCTGTCGGATGCAGGCGCTGCACTGTCCGAACGCGTCCCGGGCCTGCGGATCGTCTCGCGCATCGCGCCGCCAATGGGGTTCGATCCCACCGGCCCCGACGCCCGGCGCATTCTGCAGGAGATCGCCGCATCGGGCGCAAGGCTGTGCTTCGTCGCACTGGGGGCGCCCAAGCAGGAACAATTCGCCGCTTTCGGACGCCAGATCGCGCCGCAGGTGGGCTTTGCTTCGATCGGGGCGGGGCTGGATTTTCTGGCCGGACGACAGCAGCGGGCGCCGGAATGGGTGCGCGCGATTGCCATGGAATGGGTCTGGCGGATGATGTCGAACCCGCGGCGGCTGGCGAAGCGGTATTTCGACTGTATCGTGATCCTGCCGGGGCAGGCGCTGCGCGCGTGGCGCCAGCGCTAAGCGGTTTCAAAAGCCGCCTTTCGAGGGTCTTCGGCGACAAGTCCGGGCTGGATGTTCCGGCCCGATTCCGGCAAGGTCGGCGGGCATTTTCGCGAACCACTTACCCGGGAGACCTCTGATGAAAACCCGTGCCGCCGTCGCCTTCGAGGCGAAGAAACCGCTCGAGATTGTCGAGCTTGACCTTGAGGGCCCGAAAGCGGGCGAAGTGCTGGTCGAAATCATGGCGACCGGCATCTGCCATACCGACGCCTACACGCTGGACGGGCTGGACAGCGAAGGCCTGTTCCCGTCGGTGCTGGGCCATGAAGGCGCGGGTATCGTGCGCGAAGTCGGCGCGGGCGTGACCTCGGTCAAGCCGGGCGACCACGTGATCCCGCTTTACACCCCCGAATGCCGCCAGTGCAAAAGCTGCCTGTCGGGCAAGACCAACCTGTGCACCGCGATCCGCGCCACGCAGGGCAAGGGCGTGATGCCCGATGGCACATCGCGCTTCAGCTACAAGGGCGCGCCGGTCTATCACTATATGGGCTGCTCGACCTTCTCGAACTTCACCGTCCTGCCGGAAATCGCCGTGGCGAAAATCCGCGAGGACGCGCCCTTCGACAAGGCCTGCTATATCGGCTGCGGCGTAACCACGGGCGTAGGCGCCGTGATCAACTCGGCCAAGGTCGAGCCGGGCGCGAATGTCGTGGTCTTCGGACTGGGCGGCATCGGTCTGAACGTGATTCAGGGCGCCCGCATGGTGGGTGCCGACAAGATCATCGGCGTCGATATCAACGACGAGAAAGCCCAGTGGGGCAAGATGTTCGGCATGACCGATTTCGTGAACCCGACCAAGATCGACGGCGACATCGTCGCCAAGCTGGTCGAGATGACCGATGGCGGCGCGGATTACACCTTTGACTGCACCGGCAACACCATGGTCATGCGTCAGGCGCTGGAAGCCTGCCATCGCGGCTGGGGTGTCTCGACGGTGATCGGCGTGGCCGAGGCGGGCAAGGAAATCTCGACCCGTCCGTTCCAGCTGGTGACCGGGCGCGTCTGGAAGGGCTCGGCCTTTGGCGGTGCGCGGGGCCGGACCGACGTTCCGAAGATCGTCGACTGGTACATGAACAAGAAGATCGAAATCGACCCGATGATCACTCACACGCTGTCGCTGGAAGAGATCAACAAGGGTTTCGACCTGATGCATGCGGGCGAGTCGATCCGGTCGGTGGTGGTGTTCTGATGGAACGCATCAACCGCTGGCGCAGTCACGGCGGCTGGCAGGAAGTCTGGCGCCATGACAGCGACGAGACGGGAACGCCGATGGAGTTCTCGATCTTCCTGCCCGATGGGGAAGGTCCGAAACCCGTCGTGTGGTACCTGTCCGGACTGACCTGCAACTGGTCGAACGTCACCGAGAAGGGCGAGTTTCGCGCGGCCTGTGCGAAACACGGCCTGATCTTCGTGGCGCCCGATACCTCGCCGCGCGGCGACGGCGTGCCCGACGATCCCGAAGGCGCCTATGATTTCGGTCTGGGTGCGGGGTTCTATGTCGACAGCACGCGCGCGCCCTGGGCCACGAATTACCGCATGCGGTCTTATGTCGAGACGGAACTGCCGACGCTGCTGCGCCAGCATTTCCCGATGGATATGGACCGTCAGGCGATCATGGGCCATTCGATGGGCGGGCACGGGGCGCTGACGATCGGGCTGCGCAACGCGTCGCGCTTCCGCTCGGTTTCGGCCTTCGCGCCGATCTGTGCGCCGACACAATGCCCATGGGGCCAGAAGGCGCTGGGCCAGTATCTGGGTTCGGATCAGGATGCTTGGGCCGATTACGATGCCTGCCGTCTGATCGAGGGTGGCGCGCGGGTGGCGGCGCTGAAGGTCGATCAGGGGGCGGCGGACGGGTTCCTTGAGACCCAGCTGATGCCCGAAAAGCTGGACGCGGCCTGCAAGGCGGCGGGTCAGCCGCTGGAGCTGGGCGTGCATGAAGGCTACGATCATTCGTATTACTTCATTTCCAGCTTCATGGGTACGCATCTCGATTGGCATGCGGCGCATCTGACGGCCTGAAGGCCGCGCCTTTGGAAACGGGAGAGAGGGGGCTGTCTGCCCCCTCTTTGCCATCCGGCAAATTCACCCCCGAGGATATTTCCGGAACAAAGATGCGGGCGGCTATTTTCGCCCGGACGATAGACGCGGCGCGGCGGCGCGATACCTTGGCCGCTGGACGCGATTGTTGCTAGGCTGCGACATCATCGACAGGAGTTTTCATGCGTTTCTTTAAAGCCGCGGCTCTGGCCGCTTTCATGGTGGCCCCGGCAATCGCGCAGGCGCAGGCTTGTGGCGGGAACTGGCAGGCCTTTGTCAACGACATGCGCGGGCAGGCGGTGCGCAACGGCATCCCCCAGAACGTCGCGGATGCGTTTTTCGGCGGGCTGCGCCAGAACCAGACGGTGCTGAGCCGCGACCGCGCGCAGGGGTTTTTCCAGCGCCCTTTCATCGAATTCTCGCGCGCGCTGATCAGCCAGAACCGGCTGAACCGCGCCCGCCAGCTTCTGTCGCAGCAATCGGGCCTGTTCCAGCGCCTGCAGTCGCAATACGGCATCAGCCCGGGCGTCATGCTGGCCTTCCTGGCCTTCGAGACGGATTTCGGCGCGGTGCAGGGCGATATCAACACCGCCGATGCGCTGGCGACGCTGTCGCATGATTGCCGCCGCCCCGAACTGTTCCGCCCGCAACTTCTGGCCATGGCCGAGCTCTATCGCCGTGGCGATCTGGATCCGCGCACCACGCAGGGCGCCTGGGCGGGCGAGATCGGCATGGTGCAGATGCTGCCGCGCGACATTCTGGAGCTGGGCGTCGATGCCGATGGCAACGGTCATGTCGATGTGCGCGGCTCGATGGCCGACGCGGTGCTGACCGGGGCCGCGCTGCTGCGCCATCATGGCTGGCGCCCGAACGAGCCGTGGCTGATCGAGGTCTCGGTGCCGCAGGGGTTGGATCTGCGCCAGACGGGTCTGCGCACGCAGATGAGCGTGAGCGACTGGGCGCGGCTGGGCGTGCAGGCGCGCGGAACCTCGATGCCGTCCGGCCGTTTGCCGGCCTCGGTGATCCTGCCGCAGGGGCGTGGCGGGCCGGCCTTCATGATCTTCGACAATTTCCGCGTGCTGTTCGAATGGAACCAGTCGTTCACCTATGTGGTGACCGCGGCCTATTTCGCCACCCGGATCGAGGGCGCGCCGGTTTATGACGCGGGCAATCCGCAGCCGGGGCTGAATCAGAACCAGATGGTCGATCTGCAGCGCCGCCTGCAGGCGCGCGGGTTCGATGTCGGCGGTGCCGATGGGATTCTGGGTGCGGGGACGCGTGCCGCCGTGCAGGACGTTCAGGCGCAGCTTGGCCTGCCTGCCGATGGCTGGCCGACGCCGGATCTGCTGCGCCGTCTGTGATTTCGGCCTGATCGGTCCCCCGGACCCGCGACGCCGCGCTTTTGGCTTGCCCGAAAGCGCGGCGTCTTCGTAAGCTCACCCGTGAGATGGAAGAAACCAATGGGGAGACCACGATGGGACGCCGCGACGAGCTGATTGCGAAATACGCCGAGGATTTGCGCACCAAATGCGGCATGGAGCCGGATATGGACCTGCTGACCAAGGTCACCATCGGCTGCGGGCCGTCGATCTACGACGCCGACGCGGCGACGGTGGCGGCCAGCCAGCCGGGTGAGATCGAGACCGTCAAGACCAAGTACCTGATGAAGAAACTGGGCCTGCCCGACGGTCCGGCGCTGGACGAGGCGATTGCCAGCGTGATCGAGACTTATGGCAAGTCCGAGCGCAACAAGTACCGCGCGGTGGTCTATTACATGCTCTGCAAGCATTTCGGCAAGGAAGCGGTCTACGCCTGAGCGCACTTCTGGAATGCGTGGCATTTGACTGAAATGCCAGATACTTGCGCTTTGCCTTGAGCGCGCGACTGTGACAGGGTGAGTTCAGGGCCAGGATGGCCCGGGACATATCCAGATCTACGTGTGGTGCGAAGGGCACGTGGGAAGATGGGGGTTCCGGGCGATCGGAACCCCCATCGCTTTTGTGCGCCCCCGACCTTTTTTGGCGGAACGTGGCGCGGCGGTGTTCCTGACTTCCCCTCGAAAGACGCTGACGAATGACGACCCTGAAAGAGGACGGTTCCGGCTGCGCCTGTGGCGGCTACAGATCCGCGAAACCGAACGTATCGAAATCCCGGCCATAGGCCTCGCGCACGAGGCGGGTGATCTCATCATCGCGGATCTCGGACAGGGGTCGCGCGGCGGGGGTGGTCTGATCGCTCCACTCGTCGCTCCATTCGGGGGGCGACGGATGGCCCATGCGGCGGGCAAGATGGGGCAGATCCTCGGCCAGATCCTCTTCGCGCAGCACCAGATCGGGCGAGATTACCTTGGCATAGCCGTCGAGCAACGCGGCCTGCGTGGCCCAGATCGGCCAGGGTTGCAGCCCGGTCTGCCCCGAGATCGAAGCGCGGCAGAATTTCAGATAGGCTTTGAAGGCGTCGCGGTCCGCGTTCAGCGATCCCCGGGCAAGGGTGGGATCGCTGCCGAACAGCCGGATCATATGCTCGCGCACGGGCTCGACCTCGCCCGTGGCGATGCGGGTCGTGAACACGTCATAGGCGCGTTTGAGCGGGTGGCGCAAAACGGTGAAACTGCGCTGTCCCTTTTGCCCCTGCCGCCAGCGATGCAGCCGCCCTTCGTCAAAGCCGGTGGCGAGCGCGTCGGGCGTCACCCGGTCGAGTGCAGCCATCCAGCGGATCACCTCTGTTTCGGGCGCTCCGCGCAGGGGCAGGAACAAGAGCGGCGTCTGAACCCCGCCCTGCGCCGCGTCGAGCATCGGCCCGCGCCGTACCTCGAAATTCGGCGTGCGGCCCAGATCGAACCGGTCGATCCGCGCCAGCGCCTTGGCCACATCGCCGGGATTGGAGAGTTTCTGATCCAGCGGCTCGGGGTTCTGCTTCTTCAGCGCGCGCGGCAGCCGGTCGATATGCGATGCCAGACCCAGCCAGCGCGCCAGCCCGTTGAGCACCTCGAGATCGTTGGCATCGTCGTAACCGATATAGAACGCGCTCTGGCCGGTGGTCTGCAGGGTGTTGAGGATCTCGATCTGCGTGGATTGCAGCCGGGACAGATGGGTTTCGAATTCGTCGGCGTCGAAGCTCACCTGCGTTTGCCGACGGTTCTTGACATCGCCCAGCTTCCACTGGTTCGTCGCCGCCGCGATCTTGCGCGAGACATAGCTGTCGAGCGGGTTGCGTGTCAGCACGATCTTGGCGCAGGCGGTATCGTGCAACACATGGTCCCAGATCCGGGGATCGTGGTCGTGAAACAGCCGGAAGCCCGGCATCCGCGCCTTGGTATCGCGGACGGCCATCATCAGCGACCAAGGATCGGCCTCGCGCTGGGCGAAGCTCACGCCGAGATAGCTTTCGGTGCCGGGCGTGTTGATGAACCCGGTATTGAACAGCTCGCCATGGCATTCGATGCCGTCGAAGGCGTTCAGGTTCGATTCCAGCAGGTTTGAACCCGTGCGCATCTCGGCGAGGATCACGAAATAGTCGAAGGCCATCATTTCATCCGATGCGAGGGGCCGGGCGGCAGCGGCGTGGTGGGGAAATCGCCCATCAGCACCGGCTGCATGCCCTGATTGCGCAGGTCCTGCAGGAACGAGCCGAAGCCGTTCAGATCGACCAGTTCCGGAATGCGGATCATCCGCGACTGCGCATGGGGCGCGATCTCGTCGAACAGCAGATGCAGCGGCTCGGCGGGATTCTCCAGAAACTCGGCCATCGTCCAGATGCGGATCCGCGCGCGCACATGCGGCGAATGCAGGATGTCGATCATGTCGGATTCGATGCGCTGCAGCCGCGCCGCCTCGCGCCGGATCTCGGCCACGTCGCGGCCCGATAGGTAAAGCGGCACCGCCCAAGCCCCGGAAATGACCGAGATCTGCGCGTTGGAATCGGTGGCCATGAACCACAGCAGGTCATAGCGCCGGCCCTGTGTATCAGCGGGGCCGAACTGGAAGCACTGCCGCTCGCCCCGCGCCGACCACAGCAGATTGGTCAGGAAAGCGCGCGGGTTATAGTCGCGCAGACTGGCGCTATCGGACAGCCCGCCCGCGAAGGTCTTTTCGCGCCCGGCGAATTCGGCCTTGTGGGGGGCGAAGAGATGCCCGTGCACCCGGCAATTCGCGACCGAAGACAGCCAGCCCTCGAAATCCTGAAACACCTCGGTGAAACCCTGAAACACCGAATAGGGCTCGGCCGTTTTGCCGTTCTCGCGGTTCTGCATCGGGAAGCGGCTGGCCATGTAAAGCCCCGCGCGGCCCCTGATGCGCTGCTCGGTAGCGCGGGCAAAATGCCGGTCGATGCGCGAGGGTTGAGGCTCGGCCAGATTGACCGGCCCGGGGCGCGGCGACAGGAAGTGCTGGTACAGCCGATCCGACCCCCGCCAGATCTTGCGCGCCATGAAGCAATCCGAGCGGCGTAAAAGCTGCAGGTGATCGTCGTAGAACACATGCGGCTTGCCCTGATGGTCGAACTTGCCCAGCGTCGGCGAGCGGCTTTCGATCTGGCGCGTATGAAGCCGCACCAGCGTCTGAAAATAGCTCTCGTCAGGGATCCAGACGCGCTTGAAATAGCGGTCATAGACGGGGCGCATCGGGTCCTTCAGGATCGCCTCGAGCGTCTCGCGAGTCAGGCACCACCACTGACTGCCGATATGCGGCACGATCCCGTCGGGAATGTCGCGTTTCACGTGCAACAATCGCTGCGCGTCGACCAGCCGGTCGAACAGCCATTTGTTGGTCTTGAAGCCCACCGGGAAATGCAGCGTGAAGCGCTCTTCGGACAGGCCGCCCTTGGTCCAGTTCACATCCGCCACGCTGACGGATTCGATGAAATCGGTATCGGGATGGCGGTCAAGCCAAGCCTGCAGATCCGCGACGGGCCGCAGGGGCAGGCAGGCGCCCGACAGGGCATAGACGCGCTCGATCTTCGGAAAACTCTCGAGCATCAGCTCGGTCGCCGCCTGCATCGCCGCGACAAGTGACCACTTGCCCCAATCGCAGCGAAAGCGCTTGCTGAACCGCACGTCGGGCAGATCGGCTAGCGCCTGAACCAGTCCCGCGCGGTCATCCTGAGGCGTACGCGCATCGACATGGATCACCACCGGACTGCCCGAGGCCGCCACGAAGCGCGCGACCTGCGCGGCCCGGTCCAGCGCGGTATGCACCAGCATGATGAAGCCCAGCCGTTCGCTCATGCCCAGCTTCCTTTCGACATCAGCCCCATGATTTCCAGCTGCCGCCAGTTGATGAAGCGCTCGGACCATTTCGTCCACAGGTTCGTCTCGTCGTCGAGCCCGCGCGCATAAGCGTGGTATTCGCGCCCGCCCATGTAATGCTCGCCACGCGCCAGCTCTTCGTCGGCCTTTTCGCCCAGCGTGGCGAGGAATTTCGCGTGTAACAGACAGCCCGAGGCCTTCTCGCCCCCCAGCGTGTCATAGGTCAGGTTCAGCCCGCGCGGCAGCAGCATATGGGTCGAACTGACATAGGCATAAGACCGGTGCCATTTCACCAGGGGCACCTTGTTGAGGGCGGGTGCGGCCTTCGGGTGATCGGCAAAGAAGGCGCGCGCGCGCGGGCCGCCCTGAATCCACAGATTGCGGAAATCGGCATTGCGGGTGATCGTATAATTCGCGCTGTCGAACCAGCTGGCGATTTCCAGCGGATTGCGCCCCTCGATACAGGGCTGCTCCCTGACCGGCCCGCGCGGATAGACATCGAGCAGCAGCGTGCCAAAACTGCGCAGACCCGCATCGTCCAGCCAGTCGGTCAGCGCGCGCAGCGGCCGCGTGTCGCAAAACGGGTAGAGGAAGAACTCGTCGACATCGACCACCAGCGACCAGTGCCCGTGACCATGGCGCCGCAACAGGGCATTCATCCAGTCCATGCCGAAGCGTGACGCCTTGTAGCTCGCTTCGGTCCGCCAGAGCGAGACATCGGGTTGCGCGGCCAGATAGTCGGTTGATCCGTCATCCGAACCGTTATCGACGATCAGAAAATGCTGCACGCCCAGATCGCGGTAATATTTCAGGAAATAGGGCAGCCGCGGCTTTTCGTTGCGCAGCGTGGCGAAAAGCAGGATGGCGTTGCGGTCGATCCCGCTGGTCCGGTTTCGCACCGCGCGCAGATCACGCGCTTTGCGCCGGGCGCGGAACAGCCAGCGCCGACGTCGCAAACGCAACCGGTATGAAGACACAACGCCCACGCGTCACCCACTGCCCAAGCCTGTTTCGGCTCGTTTTTCTTGGCGCGACTTTAACCCGATCCGGATCACCGGCAAACCCCTAACTGCCGCAAGGGTTGATCACCCCCAGCCGCCCCGCGACATCAGCCCCTCGGCTTCCAGCTGGCGCCAGTCGCGATAGGGGGTCGACCACGGCGTCCACAGATCCGGCGACCGCGTCAGCGCGTCATAGTAATCGTCGAAAGCGCCCGGCTCGCCGAAATGCTGGCGCCGGGTCTTTTCCTCGACGGATTTCGCGTCGATGCCGGGCAGGAACTTGGTGTGCAGCAACACGCCCGACAATTTCTCGCCGCCATCCCGGTCGTAGACCGAACCATTCAGCCAATGTGGCAGCAGCACATGGGTCGAATTCAGATAGACATAGCGCCAGTGCCACTTGATCAGCGGGATCTTCGTCAACGTCGGGCCGCGCTCGGGCCGCTCAGTAAAGAACATCCGTGGCCGCGGCCCGCCCTGGATCCACAGCGCCCCGGTATCGGGTTTGCGGGCGATGGTGTAATTGCCCTTGTCGTACCAGCCCAACGCTTCGACCGGATTCTGGCCGGGGCGATAGGCCACCGCGTCGAGCGGCCCCTTGGGATAGAGATCGAGCATCAGCGCGCCAAAGGCCACCTCTCCCTCGGCATCCAGAAAATCGCACAGGGCCGGCAAGGGGCGCGTGTCGTGATGGGGATAGACCAGCAGCTCGTCGGCATCGACGCCCAGACACCAATGCCCGACCCCGTGCCGCTGCATCAGCGCCATCATCCAGTCGACCCCGAACCGCGCCGCGCGGTAACTGGCGCGGGTATGCCACAGCGACACATCAGGCTGCGCGGCCAGAAAATCGCCGCTGCCGTCGTCGCTGTCATTATCCACGATCAGGAAGTGACGGACACCCAAGCTCCTGTAATGGCTCAGGAAATAGGGAAGCCGCTGGATTTCGTTGCGCAGACAGCTAAAGGCCAGCACGTCGCCCGGCGCGATCTGGTCCGTACGGTCGGCCAGCGCGGCCAGCTGACGCCGCTTGAAGAAAGCGCGCGCGATCCGCAGCTGCCGTCTCCGGCGCCACTTATAGGCACTCCACAGGCTTCGGGCCTTGGGCATGGGACTCCTTCGCGTGCTTCACTTTGCCCTAAATACTCTCGGGGGTGAATTCGCGAAAGCGAAGAGGGGGCGGAAAGCCCCCTCTCTTTGTCTTTGCCGATGCGGGCGGCTTACTGTGCCGCGTTGCGCATCGCCATCATGTCGTAGATGTAATCCTGCAGCTCGTCGCGCAGGTCTTCGCGAGCCAGACCGAAGGCGAGGGTCGCTTGCAGGAACCCGGCCTTCGAGCCGCAATCGAAGCGCTGGCCCTCGAAGCGATAGCCATAGACGTTGTTCTTTTCGACGATCTGGCGGGCGATCGCATCGGTGAGCTGGATCTCGCCGCCGGCGCCGGTTTCATGGCTGTCGAGCGCGCGCATCACATCGGCGGACAGCACGTAGCGGCCGATAACCGCAAGGTTCGACGGTTGGGTGCCCGGCGCGGGTTTCTCGACCATGCCCGAGACCGGCAGCACCGCGCTCATCCCGGCGGGAACGTCGAGGATGCCATAGGACGAGGCCTTGTCCTCGGGGACTTCCATTGCCGCGACCATGTTGCCGCCGGTTTCCTCGTAGGCTTCCAGCATCTGCTTGAGGCAGGGCTTCTCGGCGGCGATGACGTCGTCGGGCAGGATCACCGCGAACGGCTCGTCGCCGACCAGATGGCGTGCGCACCACACGGCATGGCCCAGACCCAGCGCTTGGTTCTGGCGGACATAGGAAATCGCGCCCGATTCCATGCAGGTGTCGTTATAGATATCCAGCAGCGATTGCTTGTTCTTCGCCTTGAGCGACATTTCCAGCTCGGGCGAGCGGTCGAAGTAATCTTCGAGCGCGCTTTTGCCGCGCGAGGTGACGAAGATGAATTCTTCGATCCCGGCTTCGCGGGCCTCATCGATCGCGTATTGGATCAGCGGGCGATCCACCAGCGTCAGAACTTCTTTCGGAACAGCTTTCGTCGCGGGCAGGAAACGGGTGCCCAGACCGGCGACAGGGAAGACGGCTTTCGTGACTTTATTCTTGCGCATCGGGACGCTCCACCTTGCTACACACATCGTGGGTCTCACTGCCCACCGACAAGATGGTTAATCGCGGCCAATCGGGGCGCGATTGTGTCCGGAAACCGGGATTTTGTTGATGAATCAAGAAAAGCGGGGCCGGCGCGCGCCGCAATGCCGCGAGGCGCGCGCCAGATGGGCGGGTGTGCTTATTTCAGCGCCACTTCCGGGCTGAGAACCAGAAAGAACGGGTTCTCGTAACCGGGCTTGCCATAGGTCAGCGGCGTATGGTCGTCGAATCGCAGCACCGTGCCGCCCGCGCCCAGCACCACGGCATGACCGGCGGCGGTGTCCCATTCCATCGTGCGGCCAAGGCGGGGATAGAAATCGGCCTCACCGGTCGCCACCAGACAGAATTTCAGCGACGAGCCCGCGCTTTTTGCGTCCTTGACGGCATAACGGTTGATGTATTCGTCGGTCGCCGCGTCGCGATGCGATTTCGACGCCACGACCAGAAGCGCGTCATTGTCGGGTTTGGACACGCGGATCGGCGTCACCTCGCCCTGCTCTTCGCCGAACGGCCCGGTCTCTTCGACCGAAGCCCCATCGGCGCGGGTATAGAACAGCCGTTCCTTGGCGGGCGCATAAACGACGCCGCGCACCGGCACCCCGTTTTCCACCAGCGCGATATTCACGGTGAAATCCCCGCGGCGCTGGACGAATTCCTTGGTCCCGTCGAGCGGGTCGACGATGATGAAGCGGTCGGCCTTCAGGCTGTGGGTTTCGGCGGCTTCCTCGGTCACGACGGCGATCTCGGGGAAGTCCTTGGCCAGCTCGGCGCGGATCACTTCGTCGGCGGCCTCGTCAGCCTCGGTGACCGGTGAATTGTCGGATTTCGCGCGGGCTTCGAAATCGGGGCGGCCATAGACCTCCATGATGACCTCGCCGGCCTGCAGGGCGATCTTGCGAAAGGCGGTCTCGATGAGTTGATGAAAATCGTCCGACATCAATAATATCCTTGGGTGGACGCGTCAGAGCGCGAGTTGATCGAATTCGGCTTTGGACTTATCCTTTGCTGCTCCCGGAATGCAAGGTTCGGGGTTTCTTACCGGCGGAAAGAACACCGATGCTCAGCAATCGCAGTCAGGACGGATGGTTCGTTTCCGCCTTCACGATCCTTGAATTGATCTATCATGCCGGGGTGCGGTCGGTGCGCAACCAGCATGGCAACGCCATGATGGGCCTGCTGATGAACATCGCCCAGACCCTGCTTCTGGTCGGCGTGTTCTACGGCATGTATTATTTCGTGGGCTGGAAACCGGGCGGTATCCGGGGCGATTTCCTGCTTTACCTGATGACCGGGGTCTTCCTGTTCATGTGCCACGTCAAGGCGATGGGCGCGGTCGTCGGCGCCGAAGGTCCGACCTCGGCGATGATGAAACACGCGCCGATGAACACGATTGTCGCCATCGGCGCCGCCGCGCTGGGCGAACTTTACGTGCAGATCCTGTCGGTGTCGGTCGTGCTGTTCATCTACCATGCCGCGTGGGAGCCTTTGGTGATCCATGATCCGCTGGGCTGTATCCTGATGCTGCTGCTGGCGTGGTTTTCGGGCGTTGCGGTGGGCACGATCTTTCTGGCGATGAAGCCGTGGTCGCCCAAGGCGGTAGGGCTGGCGTCGCAGATCTATTCGCGGACCAACATGTTCGCCTCGGGCAAGATGTTCGTGGCCAATTCCCTGCCCGGAATCATGCTGCCCTATTTCGCGTGGAACCCGCTTTTTCACATCATCGATCAGGCGCGCGGCTTCGCGTTCCTCAATTACAACCCGCATTACACCAGCACGTTATACCCGGTCGTCGTGACCTTCGCCCTGCTGCTTGTCGGCCTGATGGGGGAGTTCTATACCCGCAGGCGGGCATCGCTGAGCTGGGGCGCCAAGCAATAGGAGTCTTCCATGCTTTCGCGTTTCTTCCTTCTTCTGACCTGTTTGTTCCTAGCCCAGACCGCGCTTGCGCAGGAATTTCCCGCCCTGCACCGGGTGGTCGATGTCCGCGCCGGCGACTGGCTCAATATCCGCGCCGAACCCGATGCAAGGGCCGAGATCCTCGGCCGTTTCGACCGTACCCAAACCGGGATCGAGGTGATCGGTCTGTCCGAAGACCGCCGCTGGGGGCTGGTGCGCACCGACGAAAGAGTCGGCTGGTCGTCGATGCGCTATCTCGAAGCCGAGCGCAGCGACAGCTGGATCGACGGCCAGCAAAGCCTGACCTGCATGGGGACCGAGCCGTTCTGGACCTTCCATCTGTACCTTCCCGGCAATTCCGCGACCTATGACAGCCTTGCCGACGGGGCGATGACCTTTACCACCGACGCGCCGAACCTGCCCATGACGCGGGGCCCCTATACCCTTGCCGTGCCGTTCAGCGGGCCGCGCAGCGGCATGGTGACGATCCGCAACGCGGTCTGCGACGACGGGATGAGCGACCGGCTGTATGGGCTTGAGGCGCAGGTCTACTGGCGCGGGCAGCGCGACGGGTTGTCGGGTTGCTGCATACTGGGTGGCTAAGGCGCGCTTGTAATCCCTCGGGCGGCGGGCATAGATCGACCGGCAACCAAAAAGGTCCTCATGCCCACCGTTTTCATTGATGCCGATGCCTGTCCCGTGCGCGACGAAGCGCTTCGCGCGGTGCTCAGGCACGACGCAACCATCGTCTATGTCTCGAATGGCGGGATCCGTCCGGTCGATCACCCGAAGGTCCGGATGGTCTATGTCGATCAGGGGGCGGATGCGGCGGATAAATGGATCGCCGAAGCCTGCGCGCCGGGCGACATTGCCGTCACCGCCGACATTCCGCTGGCCGCGCGCTGCGTCGATGCCGGGGCACTGGTGCTCAAGCCCGACGGGTCCGAACTGACGACGTCCAGCGTGGGGCAGGCGCTGGCGATGCGCGATCTCGCCGCCGATCTGCGCTCGGCCGATCCGTTCCGTCAGGGGTCAGGCAAGAGCTTTACCAAGCGCGACCGGGCGCGTTTTGCGCAGGCGCTGGACCGGGCGCTGACGAGGGCACGATGAGCGGGGCCACCGCGCGCCCCGCCCCGCCCGTCGCGCTGGTGGGCGGGCTTTGCGCGGTGGGCGCTGCGCTGGGCTTCTCGCTCAATGACATGGCGGTCAAGTTCCTGTCCGGGGCCTATCCGCTGCATCAGGTAGTGTTGTTCCGCTCAATGGTCGCACTGGCGATCATCCTGTCGGTGGTCATCCCTCTGTCCGGCGGCTACCGCATTCTGCGCACGACGATGCTGGGCAAGCACCTGCTGCGCGGCTGTTTCATCGTCATGGCCAACATGACCTATTTCATCGCGCTCGCGGCGATGCCGATTGCCGATGCAACGGCGATCTTCTTCGTCAGCCCGCTGGTGATCGCCCTGTTCTCGATCGTATTTCTGGGCGAAACCGTCGGTCCGCGTCGCTGGACGGCAATCGGCGCGGGGCTTGTGGGCGTGATCGTGATGATCCGCCCGGGGACCGAGGCATTCAGCCCCATCGCCCTGCTGCCGCTTCTGGCCGCCACCGCCTATGCGGCGCTCAACACGATGACCCGGCATATGGGCGTGCGCGAAACGGCGGCGTCGATGGCGGCCTATACGCAATTCACCTTTCTCGGCTTCAGCCTTGTCTTCGGGCTGATTGCCGGGCGCGGCGATTTCCTGCCGGTCGATGCGGGGCCTTCGGTGGATTTTCTTCTGCGCGGCTGGATCTGGCCGCAAATGGTCGATGTGCCGTTTTTCGTTCTCGCCGGGATCGGCACGGCGATGGGCGGTTTCCTGATCGCGCAGGCCTATCGCCTGTGCGAATCCGCGCTGGTCGCACCGCTGGAATACGTGGCGATGCCGATGGCGGTTTTCTGGGGCGTGGCGATTTTCGGCGAATGGCCGGATGCGGTTTCATGGACCGGAATAAGCCTGATTTTGGGCGCCGGCATTTATCTGATTTGGCGGGAAACGCGGAAATCGGCGTGACCGGGTTTTGCAAAATGCTATTGACCTGAGAGCGGTTCTTGTGCAGAGCAAGATTGTTACCACTCATTGACAGGATCAAACCATGATCGATCTGGACGCTCTTTCGTTAAAAGAGCTCAAGCAACTCAAGAAAGAGGTTGATGCAGCGGTTATCGAGTATGCCGAACGGGAACGCCGCCGTGCCTTGGAAGAGGTCGAGGCTTTCGCGCGTGAGCGCGGGCTGACCGTTGCGGATCTTAACCAGTTGGTCGCGAAGAAAACGCGCAAGCCTGCTGCACCGAAATACGCCAATCCCGAAGATCCCTCGCAGACCTGGAGCGGACGTGGCCGCCGCCCGCGCTGGATCGAAGCCGCCCTCAGCGATGGCAAATCGCTCGAGGATATGGCGATCTGAATGCGTTAATTAACACGTTCGTTATTTTTGTTTTGTGAACGTTTATTAATGCGACCATTAATCCGGATTGTTGACACTTGTCATCGCAATTCGCGGAAAATGAAAAAGCGGCGGCCGTTTGGCCGCCGCTTTCTATTCAACTTATGGTTACCTGAGGCCGCTTTTTGTGCCCCGGCTTTCAACCCCAGGTCGGATGAAACTTGCCTGCGGGAGAAAGTGTGAAGATCTCGCAACCATCGGCTGTTACGCCGATTGAATGCTCGAATTGCGCCGACAGCGATTTATCGCGCGTCACAGCGGTCCATTCATCGGCCAGAACTTTGGTCTCGGCGCGGCCCAGATTAACCATCGGTTCGATGGTGAAGAACATGCCTTCTTCCAGCCGCGCCTCGCGCCCCGGACGGCCGTAATGCAGCACGTTGGGCGGCGCGTGGAACACCCGGCCCAGCCCGTGCCCGCAGAAATCGCGCACCACGGACATGCGCTGGGATTCCACATAGCTCTGAATCGCGTAGCCGATATCGCCGAACGTGTTGCCGGGCTTCACGGCCTCGATCCCCAGCATCAGCGCGTCATGCGTCACCTGAATCAGCCGCTCGGCCTTGCGGCCCAGTTCGCCCGCGACATACATCCGCGAGGTATCGCCGAACCAGCCATCGACGATGACGGTAACGTCGATATTCAGGATGTCGCCGTTGCGCAGGACCTTGTCACCGGGAATCCCGTGGCAGACCACGTGGTTCACCGAGATGCAGCTCGCATGCTGATAGCCGCGATAGCCGATCGTTGCTGACGTGACGCCCGCCGTCTTGATCATCTCTTCGATCAGGCGGTCGATCTCGCCGGTCTTCTGGCCGGGAAACACATGCTCGGCGATATCGTCCAGAATTTGCGCGGCAACCTGCCCCGCCTTGTGCATCCCCGCGAAATCTTCCGGATCGTGAAGCCTGATCCCTTCGCGGGTGACGGTGCCCTTCTTGTCGTACACGGCATGACCTCTTTTTTGCCCGCTCTAAATAGGCGCTCTTGGCGAAAATGACCAGTCGGGCGCCCCCGGTGGCGCCGTTCGACCGCACGGGACCGGCGCTATGCGTGAATGTGTTGCGCCGAAGACGCGACGTCAGGGCGATCGCGCATGGCTCTCTTGTCTCTGACCCCATCCCCCATAGACTGGGGCGCGTTCCCGGGGGATGACGACATGCAGCACAAAACCGCTTTCTGGGCGTCCAGCGCCCTCGCCGTGACCCTCGCGGTCGGATCGGGCGCGCAGGCACAGGATTATCGGGCACAGGGTTTCGAGATCGAAACCGGCCTCGACGTGCTGCAATCCCCCAACACGCTGATCGAAGGGCTGCACCGGCTCTATATCGGTCGCCGCGTCTCGCCCGTCTTCAGCGTCGGTCAGTCCATCTATTCCGGCGCGCTGGGCGATGCCGGTGGCGCGTTCTTCTGGGGTTTCGAAGGCGTCGCCACCCTGCCCGTCAGCCAACGGCTGTCGCTGTCGTTGTCGGGCTTCGTCGGCGGTGGCGGAGGTGCGGCGCAGGTGATCGGCGACGGGCTGATGCTGCGCGCGGGCGTGGCGCTGGATTATCAGCTTTCGCCGTCGTGGGACGTGCAGGCCCATGCCGCGTGGCTGCGCATCGATGGTGCGCCCATCGACGGCCCGACCTTCGGGCTTGGCCTGCGCTACCGTGTCGGTGCGGGCGGGCTGGGCTTCAGCAGCGGCGGCGTGCCGGAATTCGACGCGATCTCGGTTTTCGCCACGCAGACCACCTCGCCCTCGGGCACGCGCACGCGGCCCGGGCCCCAGCAGCCCGATATCTCGATGGTCGGCGCGCGCTTCCATGTCGATACCGGCCCCAACACGCAGCTCTGGTTCGGCGGCGCCGGTGCGGCGCGCGGGGCGCAGGGGTACATGCAGATCATGGGCGGCGCCCGCTATATCCAGCCGGTCGGCGGCCTGAGCTTCTTTGCCGAAGGGTCGGCGGGCTTTGCGGGCGGCGGGCTGGTCGATACCGGCGCGGGCCTGCTTCTGGGCGCGGCGCTGGGCGCCAGCATGCCGGTCACCCGCACGATGGATGTCGAGCTGTCGGTCGGCGCGACGATGGCGCCGGATGGGGATTTCTCGGCGGCGACCCTGACGCTGGGCCTGATGCGGCATTTCAACCGTGACGGCATGGGGGGCGGCGCACAGCGCTGGGCCTATACCGGCGGTATTCAGGCGCAGTCGGCCGAGGCGGGCTTTTTCATCACCCCGCGTCCGGGCACCGATTACGTGGTCATGCAGCACAGCGCCTTCGACTACTTCCTTGGCGACCGGCTCTATGCCACCGGCAGCGCCATGACCGCGCTGCAGGGCGGTGTCGCGGGTTACGCGCTGGGCATGGTGGGGCTGGGCTATGAGATGCCGCTCACCTCGCGCTGGAGCATTTCGGTCGAGGGCCTGCTGGGCGCGGCCGGCGGCGGCGGCGTGAACACGGCGGGCGGTATCGTTGCCGGGCTGCAGGCCGATATCGACTACCGTGTTGGCGAAAGCTGGCGGATCTCGGCGGGGATCGGGCGCCTTGCCAGCATCGAGTCCGGCGGCATGCAGCCGATGACGCTGTCGCTGGGCGTGAAAATCCCCTTCACCACCCATCGCTGAGTTCTGCCCGGCACCGATTGGAAACCCCGCATAACCGCGCTAACCTCCGGCTCGAACGCAAAGAGGTAATACAGCGCCATGGGCAATCCCACCGCCGCCATGCTCGTCATCGGGGACGAGATCCTGTCGGGCCGCACCCGCGACACGAATACCAACCACCTCGCCAAAGAGCTGTCGACCCGTGGCATCCGCCTGTGCGAGGCCCGCGTGGTGGCCGACGACCAAGACGCCATCGTCGCGGCGGTGAATGCCCTGCGCGCGGCCTATGATACGGTTTTCACCTCGGGCGGGATCGGCCCCACCCATGACGACATCACCGCCGATGCCGTTGCCGGCGCCTTCGGTGCCTCCATCGATGTGCGCGACGATGCCCGCGCGATCTTGGAAGCGCATTACCAGCGCACCGGGTTCGAGCTGAACGAGATGCGCCTGCGTATGGCCCGCATCCCCGAAGGCGCCACGCTGATCGACAACCCGATTTCGGCCGCGCCGGGTTTCACGCTGGGCAATGTCCATGTGATGGCCGGCGTGCCCGCGATTTTCGAAGCGATGGTCGCCAGTGTCCTGCCCACGCTGACGGGTGGCGATCCGCTGCTCAGCCAGATGATCGATATCGACCGGGGCGAGGGCGAGATTGCGGGCAAGCTGAAGGCTCTGGCCGAGAAATTCCCCGATCTGAGCTTCGGCAGCTACCCCTATCAGCGCAACGGCGCCTATGGCACGCAGCTGGTCGTGCGCGGCACCGATGCGGGGCAACTCGACCGGGCGATGGTCGAACTGGCGGCGCTGGCACCATGAGCGCGGCTTTGTTCGCGGCGCTCGAGGCAAGCTGGCCGCCTGTATCGTCTGAGGCCGCCGGTCCCTTCCGCCGCCGCGACGGCGCGGGGGGCGGCAAGCGGACCAGCGCGACGGTGCTTGAGGGCGCGTATTCCGATGCCGCGCTCGACGCGCTGGGGCCTGACCCGCTGTTTCAGATCCGCCTTGGCGCCGATGCCGATCAGGACGCGCTGGATCATGCGCTTGAAGCGCGCGGCTACCATATCGTCGATCCCACCGTGCTGATGACCGCGCCGATCGACACCATCGCCGAGAAGCCCAAGCCGATCACCCTGCCGACGATCTGGCCGCCGCTCGCGATCCACCGGCGGATCTGGGAAGCGGCGCAGGTCGGTCCCGCCCGCATCGCCGTCATGCACCGCGCCGCCGATCCGAAGACCGCCGCCATCGCCCGCATCCGCGACAAGCCCGCGGGTGTGGGTTTCGTCTCGGTGCATGAGGGCATCGCCATGCTGCATGCCCTCTATGTCGAACCGCCGTTCCGGCGCGAAGGCGTCGGGCGCGACATGGTGCGCGGCCTTGCCTGGTGGGCAGAGCAGAACGGCGCGCAGACCTTCGCGCTGGCCGTGGTCGCCGCCAATGCGGGCGCGCGGGCGCTTTACAATGATCTTGGCATGTCCGAGGTTGCTGCTTACCACTACAGGGAGAAGACACCATGACCCGGATCAGCGCGCTGGACCTGCCGCAGATGGACCCGCTGCCGCCCGAAACGCAGCGCTATTTCGACATCTGTCAGGAAAAGCTGGGCATGGTGCCGAACGTCCTGCAGGCCTATGCCTTCGACATCACCAAGCTGAATGCCTTCACGGCGATGTATAACGACCTGATGATGGGTCCGTCCGGCCTGTCGAAGCTGGAACGCGAGATGATCGCTGTGGTGGTCAGTTCGATCAACCGGTGCTGGTATTGTCAGGTGGCGCATGGCGCCGCCGTGCGCGCGCTGGGCACGCCGGAACTGGGCGAGGCGATGGTGATGAACTGGCGCTATGCCGATCTCGACGCGCGCCAGACCGCCATGCTGACCTTCGCCGAGAAAGCGACCAAGGCCTCGGCCGAGATCGTCGAGGCCGACCGTCAGGCGCTGCGCGATCAGGGTTTCACCGACCGCGACATTTTCGACATCGCCTCGACCGTGGGCTTTTACAACATGTCGAACCGCGTCGCATCAGCGATCGGAATGCAACCCAATCCGGAATATCATGCGCAGTCGCGCTGATCCGGCCTTGACCCTCACACCCGCGTGAACAGATTATCGCGACCCTGCCCCGGGCAGACCGGATCGATCCTGCGTCATCTTGTCTGAAATACTCCGGGGGTGCGGGGGCTGGCCCCCGCGTTGTCGCCTGTCACGGATCGCATCGATGCCTCAGAAAGCCCCGCTCATCACTCCCGTCCTGATCGGCGGCTGTCTGGTCATCATGATCGGCTTCGCGATCCGTGCCTCGTTCGGCGTGTTCCAGATCCCGATTGCCGAGGAATTCGGCTGGCCGCGTGCCGAGTTCTCGCTCGCCATCGCCGTCCAGAACCTTGCATGGGGGATCGGCCAGCCGCTGTTCGGCGCGGTGGCCGAGCGTTTCGGCGACCGCCGGGCCATCGTGCTGGGCGCGCTGTTCTACGCAGCCGGTCTGGTCCTGTCTGCCTTTGCCATGACGCCCGGCTCGATGCAGCTTCTTGAAATCCTTGTCGGATTCGGCATCGCCGGCACCGGCTTCGGGGTGATCCTGGCCGTGGTGGGTCGCGCCGCCTCGGATGAGAACCGCTCGCTCGCCTTGGGCATCGCCACCGCTGCGGGCTCGGCCGGGCAGGTCTTCGGCGCGCCGGTGGCCGAACTGCTGCTCGCCTCGTTCCCGTGGCAGACCGTGTTCCTGATCTTCGCGGTCGCTATCCTTGCCGTTCTGGCGGTGCTGCCGATGATGCGCTCGCCGGTGATGGCCACGCGGGCCGAGCTGGAACAAAGCATGGGGCAGGCGCTGCTGCAGGCCTTTCGCGATCCGTCCTTCTCGCTGATTTTTCTGGGCTTCTTCTCCTGCGGCTATCAGCTGGCCTTCATCACCGCGCATTTCCCGGCCATGGTGACCGAGATGTGCGGCGCGATCTCGCCGAACGGTTATCTGGCGGCGCTGGGCATCACCACCACCTCGGCGCTGGGCGCCGTGGCGATCGCGGTGATCGGGCTGGCCAATATCGCCGGCACCATCACCGCCGCCTGGGCGGGCAAGCGCTGGACGAAAAAGTACCTGCTGGCGGGGATCTATCTGGCCCGGACGGTGATCGCCGCGACCTTCATCCTGATGCCGATCACGCCCGCCTCGGTGCTGATCTTTTCTCTGTTGATGGGCGCCTTGTGGCTGGCCACGGTGCCGCTGACCTCGGGCCTCGTCGCGCATATCTACGGGCTGCGCTACATGGGCACGCTTTATGGCTTCGTGTTCCTCAGCCACCAGATCGGCGGGTTCCTCGGCGTCTGGCTGGGCGGCGCGCTGTACGATGTCTACGGCGATTACACGCTGGTCTGGTGGGTCGGCGTCGCGGTGGGGGCGTTCTCGGCGCTGGTCCATCTGCCGATCCGCGAGAAACCGATCAACGCGCCGCTGATGGCTGCGCAGTGAGGGCCCTGTAATGAGGATCGTCTTCGACCTTGACGGCACGCTTATCGATTCCGCGCCCGATATCGCCCACGCCGCGAACGAGGTGCTGAAATCCGAGGGCTTCGCGCCGGTGACGCTGGAACAGACCCGCAGTTTCGTGGGCAACGGCGCGCGCGTCTTTGTCGAGCGGTTGGAACGCGCCTCGGCTGGCGGGAACGCGCCGGACCGCACTGCCCGCATGCGCGCCCGCTTTATCACGGAATACGAGCGCGCCCACGGGCATACGGTGATCTATCCGGGGGTCGAAGCGGCGATTGCCACGCTGAAGTCCCAAGGTTGGCGCATCGGGCTGTGCACCAACAAGCCGATGGTGCCGACCCGGGCGGTGCTGGCGCATTTCGGCTGGTCGGATCTGTTCGAGACCGTTCTGGGGGGTGATTCGCTGCCGCAGATGAAGCCTGATCCGTCCCCCCTGCACGCCGTGCTGGAGACGCTGGGCGACGGGCCTGCGGTCTATGTCGGGGACAGCGAGGTCGACGCGATGACCGCGCAGGCTGCGGGCGTGCCCTTCGCGCTTTACACCGAGGGCTATCGCAAGACGGGTCTGGATGAGATCCCGCATAGCGAGGCGTTCGACGACTGGGCCGCCCTGCCCGGCATTGCCGCCCGGCTGATTGTTTAGTCCCGGCGGATCGAGGCGGTGACGTAGTTCACCGACAGGTCGCGTTCGGACAGAGACCAGCTCCACAAGATCGGGTTGAATACCATGCCCTTGCGGTCCACCGGGTCCAGGCCGGCTTGCCCGATCAGCGCGTAAAGCTCGTCCGGGGTGATGAATTTTGCCCATTCATGCGTGCCGCGCGGCAGCCAGCGCATCACCACCTCGGCCCCGAAGATCGCCATCGCATAGCTTTTCGGGTTGCGGTTGATGGTCGAGCAGATCATCAGCCCGCCGGTTTTCAGCAGGTCGTGGCAGGCGGTCAGATAGGCCAGCGGATCGGAGACATGCTCGACAACTTCCATGTTCAGCACCACGTCGAACCGCTCTCCCGCTGCGGCCAGATCTTCGGCCGTTGTGTGGCGATAGTCGATCTCGAGCCCCGATTGCTCGGCGTGGACCTGCGCGACGGGAATGTTGCGCTCGGCTGCGTCGGCGCCGACCACCTCGGCCCCCAGTCGCGCCATCGGTTCCGACAACAGCCCGCCGCCGCAGCCGATATCCAGCAGACGCAGCCCTTCGAACGGGCGCGGCTGTGACAGATCGCGGTCGAATTCGGCGGCGATCTGGCTGGTGATGTAATCCAGACGGCAGGGGTTGAGCATGTGCAACGGCTTGAACTTGCCATGCGGATTCCACCAATCCGCGGCCATGGCCTCGAATTTCGCAACTTCCGCTGGGTCGATGGTGCTGTTCATGCTGCGCTCCGCCTTGCCTTTTGTGTCCGCATCCCGTGGAATGCCTCCGCCGAGCGGTATATAGACTGGATGATGGATAAGTCCCACGAGCAAAAGAGCGCAGCCGCGTATCTCTACCCGCCCATCGAGCCCAACAACCGGCAGATGCTGGAGGTCGGCGACGGGCATACCCTGTATGTCGAGGAATGCGGCAACCCCGACGGCGTCCCCGTGGTCGTGTTGCATGGCGGGCCGGGCGGCGGGTGCAGCCCGATGATGCGGCGTTTCTTCGATCCCCGGCATTACCGGATCGTGCTGTTCGACCAGCGTGGCTGCGGGCGCTCGCGTCCCCATGCCAGCGTCGAGGCGAACACCACCCAGCACCTGATCGCCGATATCGAGCGGATCCGCAAAACGCTGGGAATCGGCCGCTGGGTCGTGTTCGGCGGAAGCTGGGGCGCGACGTTGGCGCTGGCCTATGCGCAGGCCCATCCCGCCAATGCCGCGTGGCTGGTCCTGCGCGGCGTGTTCATGGGAACGCAGGCCGAGCTCGACTGGTTCTATGGCGGCGGCGCCGGGCGTTTTTACCCCGAGCTATGGTCGCGTTTTTCCGAGGCGATTCCCGATGACGAGCAGGACGACCTGATCGCCGCCTATCACCGGCGGTTGTTCTCTGGCGTCTTTGCCAAGGAAACGCGCTATTCGCGGCTCTGGTCGGATTGGGAAAACGCGCTCGCTACGGTCGAGACGCGCTTTCCGCATGAGACGCCGGTCGACTACGCCCGCGCCTTTGCCCGGCTCGAAAACCACTATTTCACGCATAAGTGCTTCTTCGACCGCGATGGCCAGTTGCTGGACGAGATCTGGAAGCTGAACGGCGTGCGCGGCACCATCGTGCAGGGTCAGTTCGACATGATCTGCCCGCCTGTCACCGCGTGGAAACTGCACCGCGCGTGGTCGGGCAGCACCTTGTCGCTGGTGCCGATGGCGGGTCATGCGCTGTCGGAACCCGGCATCACGCGTGAACTGGTTTCGGTGATGGAAGGGCTGAAAAGCTCGGGCCTGCTGGAACGCTAGGTCAGACGGTATTCGGCGATTTCGGTCCTCTGCAGGACGTTCTGGTTGTCGTCGGATACCGTGGTCGCCCACAGATGGCCCTGCGCGTCACGGGTGATCGAGATCCCCTCGTGATTGTCCAAAGACCCCATCGAGGTTTCCACCAGCGTTTCCGGTCTGCTCCAGTCGCCGGGACGCAAGCGACTGATACGACTGGCAAAAAATGCCAGCCGGAACTTGCGCTCAAGCATATAGAGATTGCCGTCGGGGCCGAAATCCAGACCCACCGGTCTGAACCCGTCGCGGTCGGGGATCAGCGCGAGGATCTCCCAGTTCTGGCGCAGGCGATAAAGCGGGAAGGTGCCGTCCAGCGGTGCTTCGGGCACGACATAGACCGCGCCCTGTTCATCGACGGCGATCCCTTCGAGGCTTTCGTTCTGCGGCAGCCGTTCCCAGCTTTGCGCGACCGGCAGCGCGGTGGCCGCGCCGCGTTCATCGGCATAGACCGAGATCCGGCCGCGCCGGTTCTCGAACGACACATAAAGCGTGCCGTCCAGCCGCTGATCCAGCCCCTCGGAATCGCCCCGCCCGCCGCGCAGCGCGTTGCCCGCCGTGCCGCGCAGGCGAAAATGCTCGATCTTCTGGATGCCGGTCAGCGTGCCCTGTGCATCGCGGATCAACCGCGCGCGCACCACGAAACCCCGGTCGCTGAGAAACAGCGCGCGACTGCGGTCGGTGCTCAGTTCGATGCCCGAAAAGCCGCCGAAGAACTCGCCCGGCTCGGACCAGCGCAGCAGCGTATCGGGGCGCACGATCTGCGCCTGCGCGGCCTTTGCGGGCAGCAACGCGGCGGCGGCGCTGGCAGCGCCCAGGGTCATGACATCGCGGCGGGAATATCGCATGGCGGTGCCGATCCTAGCGCCGCTCGGGGCGCGAGGGAATCCGTCACCGGGCGTCATCCGCACATATCGCTTGAATTTCTCGCGACCGGGGCGTATATCGCCTTCAACAGCGGCGCTGGAGGGTCCAAACCTGCAGCCCACCGGACACTTTCGCGGGCCGCTTCGGCCCGTTTTTTTATTTCTGGAGTTCGCCGCGATGAGCGAGCAGTCACAACCCGAAGACATCGGCGATCTGGTGGCCCGTGCCGCCGTTGACCGGCGCCTTGCGTCGATCGTCAAACCCGCGGTCGAAGCCGCCGGTTTCGAACTGGTGCGCCTGCGCCTGATGGCCGGCAAGACGCGCACGCTGCAGATCATGGCGGACCGGCCCGATGGCGGGATCGAAATCGACGAACTGGGCGAGATCACCACGCTGGTGGGCGCCGTTCTCGATGTCGAGGACCCGCTGGAAGACCCTTATGTGCTGGAAGTCTCGAGCCCCGGCATCGACCGTCCGCTGACCCGGCTGAAGGATTTCGAAGCCTGGTCCGGCTATGAAGCGCGGCTTGAAACCAACGAGCTGATCGATGGCCGCCGCCGCTTCAAGGGCACGCTGCAGGGCGTCGAAGAGAACGAGGTCCTGATCGAGATCGAGGATCACGGCGAGCCGGTGATCATCGGCCTGCAATTCGAGTGGCTGAGCGACGCCAAGCTGATCCTCACGGATGAGCTGATCGAGGAAACACTGCGCGCGCGGAAATCCGCGGGCGTCATCAACGAGTCCGACTTCGACACCATCGAAACCGATAGCGCTTCCGAGGAGGAGTGACAGATGGCCATTACCAGCGCCAACCAGCTTGAACTGCTGCAAACCGCCGAAGCGGTCGCGCGTGAGAAACTGATCGACCCCGAACTGGTCGTTCAGGCGATGGAAGACAGCCTCGCCCGCGCCGCGAAATCGCGTTACGGCGCCGATATGGACATCCGCGTCCATATCGACCGCAAGACCGGCCGCGCGCAGTTCACCCGCGTGCGCACCGTGGTCGAAGATGAAGAATTCGAGAACCATCACGCGCAGCTGACGGTGCAGCAGGCGAAGCAATTCATGGCCGATCCGCAGATCGGTGATGAGCTGAAGGATGACGTGCCCCCCGTCGAGCTGGGCCGCATCGCCGCGCAATCGGCCAAGCAGGTGATCTTGCAGAAGGTCCGCGAGGCCGAGCGCGATCGTCAGTACGACGAGTTCAAGGACCGCGCCGGCACGATCATCAACGGCACCGTCAAGCGCGAGGAATACGGCAACATCATCGTCGATATCGGCCGTGGTGAAGGCATCCTGCGCCGCAACGAAAAGATCGGCCGCGAAAGCTATCGCCCGAACGACCGTATCCGCTGCTTCATCAAGGATGTGCGCCGCGAAGCCCGTGGTCCGCAGGTCTTCCTGTCGCGCACCGCGCCCGATTTCATGGCCGCCCTGTTCAAGATGGAAGTGCCGGAAATCTACGACGGCATCATCGAGATCAAGGCCGTGGCCCGCGATCCCGGTTCGCGTGCGAAGATCGCGGTCATCAGCTATGACGGCTCGATCGACCCGGTCGGCGCCTGTGTCGGTATGCGCGGCTCGCGCGTGCAGGCCGTGGTGAACGAACTGCAGGGCGAGAAGATCGACATCATTCCGTGGAATGAAGATCAGGCGACGTTCCTCGTGAACGCGCTGCAGCCCGCCGAGGTCTCGAAAGTCGTGATCGACGAAGATGCCGCGCGCATCGAGGTCGTGGTGCCCGACGAGCAGCTGTCGCTCGCCATTGGCCGTCGTGGTCAGAACGTGCGTCTGGCCAGCCAGCTCACGGGTCTCGACATCGACATCATGACGGAATCCGATGAATCCGCCCGTCGTCAGGCCGAGTTCACCGAGCGTACCAACCTGTTCATGGAAGCGCTCGATATCGACGAGATGATGGCGCAGCTTCTGGTGGCCGAAGGCTTCAGCAATCTGGAAGAGGTTGCCTATGTCGAGCTCGACGAGCTGCTGGCGATCGACGGCTTCGACCAAGACACCGCGACCGAGCTGCAGGCGCGTGCCCGCGACAAGATCGAAGCGGCCAATCAGGCGGCGCTGGACAATGCCCGCGCGCTGGGTGTGGAACAGAGCCTCATTGACTTTGAGGGTCTGACGCCCCAGATGATTGAGGCGCTTGCCAAGGATGGCGTGAAGTCGCTCGACGATTTCGCCACCTGCGCCGACTGGGAACTGGCCGGTGGCTGGACCACGGTCGACGGCCAGCGCATGAAAGACGACGGTATTCTCGAGCCCTTCGAGATGAGCCTCGAAGAAGCTCAGACCCTGATCATGACGGCCCGTATCCAGCTTGGTTGGGTCGATCCGGCAGATCTCGAATCCGAGGAAATCGAGGAAGAGATCGCCGAGGGCGAGGAAGAGGCGTAAGGAGCCCGGATCATGACGCGGGGCGGGCGCACAAGGGACCGCGACGAACCCGAGCGGCGGTGTATCGCCACGGGCGAGACGCAGCCCAAAGGCGGGCTGATCCGCTTCGTGGTCGGACCCGAAGCGCAGGTCGTGCCCGATATCGAGGGCAAACTGCCCGGTCGGGGCATCTATGTCTCGGCCGACAGGGCGGCAATCGCGCAGGCAACCAAGCGAAAGCTGTTTGCCCGCGCGGCACGGGCCCCGGTAACGGTGCCCGACGGATTGGACGGACTTGTCCATGACCTGCTGACCCGGCGCGTGATCGAACTGATCGCGCTGGGTCGCAAGGCCGGGCAGGCCGTTGCGGGCTATGAAAAGGTCCGCGACTGGTTGACGACGGAAACGGCAGAGGTGCTTATTCAGGCCTCGGACGGATCCGAACGGGGAAAGACGAAGCTCAGGCCCCCGGCAGAGGGTGGCAGCTATATCGGCTGCCTCACCGCCGAAGAGCTGGGTTCGGCTTTTGGCCGTGAACATGTGATCCATGCCGCGCTTGCCTATGGCGGTCTGTCGTCACGTGTAGTAGAGGAAGCGGCGAAACTCGCGCGATTGCGTGAGGCAGTCGGTGGTGCCGATGCCACCGGAGAGGATTGACGAGACGCATGAGCGATACAGACGGCAAGAAACCCCTTGGGCTGCGCGGCGGCTCGACCCCCGGTCAGGTGAAGCAAAGCTTTAGCCACGGGCGGACCAAGGCGGTGGTGGTTGAGACGAAGCGCAAACGCGTTGTGGTGCCGAAACCCGGCTCCGCAGCGTCTGGCGATGCGTCGTCTTCCAAGCCGGCCTCGGGTGGCGGCGGTAACCGCCGTCCCGCCGGGATCTCGGACGCGGAAATGGACCGTCGCCTCGCAGCGGTGCGCGCGGCCAAGGCCCGCGAGGCCGAGGAAACCGCGCAGCGCGCGGCCGACGAAAAGCAGCGCGAGGAAGATCGCGAACGCCGCCGGCAGGAAGCCGAGCAGCGCGAGCGTGAGGAACGCGAGCGCGAAGAGGCCCGCAAAGCCAAGGAAGAGGAAGAGGCGCGCAAGGTCGCCGAAGCGGAGAAGGCGAAAGCCGACGCCGCCGCGGCCAAGGCTGCGCCCGCCGCTGCCGAAAAACCCGCCGAGCGCGCCGCCCCCGGCGGTGCCGCCGATCGTGGCCCGGTGCGTGGCGGCGGTGCGCCGACCCCGCGCAAGACCGACCGCGAACGCGACGACCGCGACCAGCGTGGCAAGAAAAGCGGTGGCGATGCCGGTGGCCGTCGCGCGGGCAAACTGACGCTCAACGCGGCCCTCAGCGGCAACGAAGGCGGCCGCCAGCGGTCGCTCGCTGCGATGAAGCGCAAGCAGGAAAAGGCCCGCGCCAAGGCGCTGGGTCAGGGCCAGCGCGCCGAAAAGCAGGCGCGTGACGTCCAGCTGCCCGAAACCATCGTCGTGCAGGAACTTGCCAATCGGATGGCCGAACGCGCCGCCGACGTGGTCAAGTCGCTGATGAAGATGGGCATGATGGTGGCGATGAATCAGCCCATCGACGCCGACACCGCCGAGCTGGTGATCGAAGAATTCGGCCACCGCGCGGTTCGCGTGTCGGACGCCGATGTCGAGCAGGTCATCGACACGGTCGAGGACAAGGACGAAGACCTCGTCTCGCGTCCGCCGATCATCACGATCATGGGTCACGTCGACCACGGCAAGACCTCGCTGCTTGATGCCATTCGCAAGACCAGCGTCGTCTCGGGCGAAGCCGGCGGCATCACCCAGCATATCGGCGCCTATCAGGTGACCACGGAATCGGGGGCGGTTCTGTCCTTCCTCGATACGCCGGGCCACGCGGCCTTCACCTCGATGCGGGCCCGTGGCGCGCAGGTGACGGACGTCGTCGTTCTGGTCGTGGCTGCCGATGACTCGGTCATGCCGCAGACGATCGAAGCGCTCAACCACGCGAAAGCGGCGGGTGTGCCGATGATCGTGGCGATCAACAAGATCGACCGCCCCGCCGCCGACGCCAACCGCGTGCGCACCGAATTGCTGCAGCACGAGGTCGTGGTCGAGCAGATGGGCGGCGACGTGCAGGATGTCGAGGTTTCGGCCGTGACCGGTCAGGGCCTGGAACAACTGCTGGAAGCCATCGCGCTGCAGGCCGAGATCCTCGAGCTCAAGGCCAACCCGACGCGCGCTGCGCAGGGTGCGGTCATCGAAGCCAAGCTCGACGTGGGTCGCGGTCCGGTCGCTACCGTTCTGGTTCAGAACGGGACGCTCAAGCGCGGCGACATCTTCGTCGTCGGCGAGCAATGGGGCAAGGTCCGTGCGCTGATCAACGACAAGGGCGAGCGCGTCGACGAAGCCGGGCCTTCGGTTCCGGTCGAGGTGCTGGGTCTCAACGGCACGCCCGAAGCCGGTGACGTGCTCAACGTGGTCGAGACCGAAGCGCAGGCGCGTGAAATCGCCGAGTACCGTGAGGAAGCCGCGAAAGACAAGCGCGCTGCCGCCGGTGCCGCGACGACGCTCGAACAGATGATGGCCAAGGCCAAGGCCGACAAGGACGTGGCCGAGCTGCCGGTTCTGGTGAAAGCCGACGTGCAGGGCTCTGCCGAGGCGATCGTTCAGGCGCTGGAGAAAGTCGGCAACGACGAGGTCCGCGTGCGCGTGCTGCACTATGGTGTCGGCGCGGTCACGGATTCGGATGTCGGCCTGTCGGAAGCCTCGGGCGCGCCGATCATCGCCTTCAACGTCCGGGCCAACGCGATGGCGCGGAACTCGGCCCAGCAAAAGGGCGTCGAGATCCGCTATTACTCGATCATCTACGATCTGATCGACGACATCAAAGCGGCGGCCTCGGGTCTTCTGAAGGACGAAGTGCGCGAAACCTTCATCGGTTACGCCGAGATCCGCGAAGTCTTCAAGGTGTCGGGCGTCGGCAAGGTTGCCGGTTGTCTGGTCACCGAAGGTGTTGCCCGTCGTTCGGCCGGTGTGCGCCTGCTGCGCGACAACGTGGTTGTCCACGAAGGCACGCTGAAGACGCTGAAGCGCTTCAAGGACGAAGTGAAGGACGTTCAGTCCGGTCAGGAATGCGGCATGGCCTTCGAGAATTACGAAGACATCCGTCAGGGCGACGTCATCGAGATCTTCGAGCGTACGACGGTCGAACGCACGCTCGACTGATCCGCGTCCAGGCGATCGAAACGGACCGGCAGGGAAACCTCCGGTCCGTTTTCTTTTGCGCGGGTCGTGGGTATAAGCGCGCCAGTCCTTGCACTCAGGCCAGCCCTTGCACTCAGGTTTGTCCCCCATGCCCCAGATTACCCTGCTCGATGGCGGCCTGAGCCGTGAATTGCTGGCCTATGGCGCGCAGTTGCACCAGCCCGAATGGTCCGCCGGCGCGCTGATGGAGTCCCCGCAGGCCGTCCAGTCTGCGCATGAGGCCTTCTTTCGGGCGGGCGCCACGATCGCGACGACTAACACCTATGCCGTCGTGCCCTATCATATCGGTGAGGCCCGCTTTGCCGATAAAGGGCAGGCTTTGGCCGATCTGGCCGGCAAGCTGGCGCGCGATGCGGCCCGCGTGGCCCGTCCTGACGGGCGCGTCGCGGGGTCGCTGCCGCCTGCCTGCGGCTCGTACCTGCCGCGCGATTTCGATCCGGAGGCCGGGGCGCGGATTTTGTCGGTTCTGGTCCGGGGCCTGACGCCGCATGTCGATCTGTGGCTGGCCGAAACGATGAGCAGCCTCGAAGAGGCGCGGGTCACGGCGCAAGCGGTCACGGGGTCGGACAAGCCGCTATGGATGTCCTTCAGCCTGCGCGACGATCCCGCCGATGCCGAAAGGAGCCCCGCCTTGCGCTCGGGCGAAAGCGTGACTGACGCTGTCGCGCTGGCCATGGAGCACGGCGCGCGCGCGGTGCTTTTCAACTGTTCGATGCCCGAGGTGATGGAGGCCGCCGTGGCACAGGCCCGTGCGGCATTGCCCGATGACATCCCTGTCGGCGTTTATGCCAACGCGTTCACCGCGCGCGGCGAAGATGGCGCAGCGAACGAGGTGCTGGCCGCGATCCGCGACGACCTGACGCCCGACAGCTATGCCCACTGGACCGACCGCTGGATCGCTGCGGGGGCCACGTTGATCGGGGGATGTTGCGGCATCGGCGCCGAGCATATCGCCGCCCTGCACGAGCGCTACGGCTAAACGGCGTCAGGTCGAATCAAGAATTCTGGCGAAAAGGGTCGGGGCGCGCGCCTGTTACAGCGCGGGCTCCGACCCTTTTGCCTTCCGTGTTTCCCAACCCGGAATGCCCGAACAGGGGCGATAGCCCCCCGTCCGGGATCAATGGCACGCGGTCGCGTGCGTTATCTTGGAAAATCAGGCGCCGTAGGGAACCCAGACCGTCTTGACCTGCACCGCGCGCCGCAGGAAGTCGCGGGACTGCCCGGCCGGTCCGGACCAGTCGCGCGCACGGCTTTCGGCCCAGACGGGTTTCAGGTTGCCCGCCGATTGCGCCTCGGCGCTCGTGCAGGTCTCGGCATCGGCAAAGACCCACAGCGCCGCGACATCGTCATGCTTGGCCAGCGTATCCGACAGCTCGGCGCGCGGGCCGGTAACGATGTTGACCACGCCACCCGGCACGTCCGACGTGTCGAGCACTTGATACAGGTCCAGCGCGGGCACCGGGTCCGCTTGCGACGGCACCGCGATCACCCGGTTGCCCATGGCAATCGCCGGCAGAACGGTCGAGACGAAGCCCAGAAGCGGCGCTTCCTCGGGGCAGATCACGCCCATGACGCCGAAGGGCTCCTTCATCGCCAGCGTGACATTCGGGCCGGTCGTCGAATGGACCTTGCCGTCATACTTGTCGGCCCAGGCCGCCCAGTAGAAGGCGCGTTCGACCGCCTGCGCGACCTCGTCTTTCGGGGCGAAGTCGCGGGCGCGGGCGTTCAGGTTCTCGGCCAGGAAATACAGCACCTGCGCGCGGTTATGGCCGGTGACCTTGGACCAGCCGGACGCCTTGTGCGCGGCTTCCACGGCGTTGCGGATGTCCTTGCGCCCGCCCAGCGGGATCTGCGCGCCATCTACGGCATAGGAATAGCCGCCATCCGGGCGCTTCTCCGCGCCGCCGATATAGAGCTTGCGCGTGCGGTCCACCGCGTCGCCCGAAGCCGAGGCGGGCAGGGCGGACAGCGGGGCACGTGCTTTGCGCTCCTTGCCCGTGGCCTCGTCCGAGGTCAGATAGGCCAGCATCCCCTCTCGTGCGCCTTCGCGGCCGAAGCCGGATTCGCGCATCCCGCCGAACGGGGCGTTGGCGTCGAACATGTTGGTGCCGTTGATCCAGATGATCCCCGCCTTGACCTGCCCGGCGATGTCCATGGCGGTCGTCAGGTTCTCGGTCCACAGGCTCGCGGCAAGGCCGTAGCGGGTGTTGTTGGCCAGCTCGACGGCTTCGCCGGGGGTGCGGAAGGTCATCAGCGTGACCACCGGGCCGAAGATTTCTTCGGTATTGGCGATATTGGCAGCACCCAGATCGGTCAGCAGCATCGGCGCGCAAAAGCTGCCCGGCCCGTTGGGGACCGGCGCCTGATGCAGCACCGCGCCCTGTTGCACCGCCTGATCGACCAGCCCGCGAATGCGCTCAAGCTGGGTGGTATGCACCACGGCGCCGATATCCGTGGACTTGTCCAAGGGATCGCCGACGCGCAGCTTGGCCATGCGGGCTTTCAGGCGGTTGGTGAAGGTCTCGGCCACCTGTTCCTGCACCAGAATCCGCGAGCCTGCACAGCAGACTTCGCCCTGATTGAACCAGATGGCATCGACCACGCCCTCGACCGCGGCATCGAGATCGGCCTCGGCAAAGACGATGAAGGGGGATTTGCCGCCCAGTTCCAGCGTCAGCGCCTTGCCGGTGCCCGCCGTGGCTTGCCGGATGATGCGCCCGACCTCGGTCGAGCCGGTGAAGGCGATCTTGTCGACCTCGGCCTCGACCAGCGCGGCGCCGGTGCGCCCGTCGCCGGTGACGATGTTGACGACACCCTTGGGCAGCCCGGCTTCGACGCAGAGCTCGGCAAAGAGCAGCGCGGTCAGCGGCGTGAACTCGGCAGGCTTCAGCACCACCGTGTTGCCGGCGGCCAGCGCGGGCGCGACCTTCCACGCCAGCATGAGCAGCGGGAAGTTCCACGGGATGATCTGCCCGCAGACGCCATGCGGGCGCATACCGGGGAATTCATCGGCCAGAAGCTCGGCCCAGCCGGCATGGTGATAGAAATGGCGCACCGCCAGCGGCACGTCGATATCGCGCGATTCCCGGATCGGCTTACCGTTATCCAGCGTTTCCAGCACGGCAAACAGTCGCTCGCGCTTCTGCATCAGCCGGGCCAGTGCGTAGAGATGCCGCGCCCGCTGCCCGCCCGACAGTTTTGCCCAGCCTTTCGCGGCCGAGCGTGCGGCCTTCACCGCGTCGGCGACGTCCTCGGCGCTGCCTTGCGCGATATGCGCCAGCTCTTCGCCCGTCGCCGGGTTGGTGGTGGCGAAGGTCTCGCCCGGCTTGGTGAAGGCGCCGTTGATGAAATGTCCGAAACGACGATCCTTCAGCCAGTCCTTGGCGATCGTGGCCGATTCCGGGGCCGGGCCGTAATCCATCATCTGTAGGGCTTCCGTGACAGTGGGCATTGGGACCTCAGGCGATGGCGTGGCGGTGCGAGGCGGCGTAGCGCCCGGTGACGTAATGTTCGAGCTGACGCTCGATATCGCCCAGCATGGACGATGCGCCGAAGCGGAACAGGTCGGGCTCGAGCCAGTCCCGGCCCAGCTCTTCCTTCATCAGGATCTGCCACGACAGCGCGTCCTTGCCGGTCTTCATCCCGCCGGCAGGCTTGAAGCCGATCTGCACGCCGGTCCTGTCGCCATAGTCGCGCAACGCCCGGACCATGGTCAGCGACACCGGAATGGTTGCGTTGACGCCCTCTTTTCCGGTCGAGGTCTTGATGAAATCCGCGCCTGCCTGCATCGCCACCATCGACGCCTTGTAGACATTCGACATCGTGACCAGATCGCCGGTGGCAAGGATCGCCTTCATATGCGCGTCGCCACAGGCTTCGCGCATCGTGGCGATCTCATCGTAAAGCGCCTGCCAATTGCCGTCGAAGACATGCGCGCGGGTGATGACGATGTCGATCTCGTCCGCGCCCTGATCGACCGCATAGCGGATCTCAGCCAGCCGCAGGTCCAAGGGCATCAGACCGGCGGGAAAGCCCGTCGCGACCGAGGCCACGGGGATCCCGCTGTTCGACAGCGCGCGCTTGGCTGCGCCCACCATCGTCGGATAGACGCAGACCGCGCCGGTTTTCGGCATCTCGGTCAGGCCCAGCCCCTCGGCGATATGGTCGGCGATCGGGCGGCGGGCCTTGGCGCAAAGCCGGGCCACGCGGTTCTCGGTATCGTCGCCCGCCAGCGTCGTCAGATCCATACAGCGGATGGCATTTACCAGCCACGCCGCCTGATGTTCTTTCTTCACCGACCGCCGCGCCAGCAGCGAGGCCGCCCTGCGCTCGGCGGCGGGGCGGTTGATCTGGATGCGGTCGAACCAGTCGGTCGTCAGGGGCAGTCCGGGGTTGCGGTCGTGCGACATGAAAGAGGGTTCCGGCAGCGGTGAAAGGACAAAGTATGATCGAGTGAACGCGCCCCTGCAATCCCAGCTTGACCAAGTGGTCAAAAAACGCGGCGTCGTTGCGTGGGGCGGGCGAGAACGCTTTTGATTGTTACGTCAGACAGGGGTTACACCAAAGAAAATTGACATCTGCTTCGCCCAAGCCTAATCCCGTATTCCCAAGTGCAACGGTTGGAATTGGCTGAAAGGCCCCTGATCCGATGACCGAACTGCCTGCGACACGCAGCTTCAGAATGCCGGCCGAGGCCTCGCCTCTCGGTTTCCGCCAGCGGCCCATCAAGCCGCTGCTCGACGTCGACCGCCTGCGCAAGACCTTTCCGCATGCCTCGACCTCGGCGGTCGAGCGCGTTTCGCTGGCCGTGGGCGAGGGCGAGCTTCTGGCGCTGTTGGGTCCGTCGGGCTGTGGCAAGACGACGACGCTGCGGATGATCGGCGGGTTCGAGCAGCCGGACGAAGGCACGATCACCTTCGACGGTCACGATATCACCACGCTGCCCCCCGAAGCGCGCGGCATCGGTTTCGTGTTTCAGGACTACGCGCTGTTCCCGCATCTGTCGGTTCTGGACAATGTCCGTTTCGGGCTGCGCAAGATGCCCCGCGCGCAGGCGACCGCGCGGGCCGAAGACATGCTGAAGCTGGTCGGCCTGTCCGATCTTGGCCGCCGCCGCCCGCATCAATTGTCGGGCGGTCAGCAACAGCGCGTGGCGCTGGCCCGGGCGCTGGCCGTAGCGCCGCAGCTGATCCTGCTGGACGAGCCTTTCTCGAATCTCGACGCGAAGATGCGGATCGAGACGCGGCAAGAGGTCCGGCGGCTGCTGAAATCGACGGGCTCGGCGGGGATCCTTGTCACCCACGATCAGGAAGAGGCGCTGGCGCTTGCCGATCGTATCGCGGTGATGGATGGCGGGCGGATCGTGCAGCTTGGCACGCCCGACGAGATCTATCGCAACCCGGTCTCGGAATTCGTGGCGAATTTCATTGGCCGCTCGAACATCGTGTCGGGCCGGGCCGAAGGCATGAACGCGCATACCCCGTTCGGCGACCTGCCGATGACCCGCGCGGCGAATGGCTCGGTCTCGCTGGCCGTGCGCCCTGAGCAGATCATGCTCGAAGCCGACCCGAATGGCGCGGCGGTGATCGTCGGACGCGAATTCCGCGGCCACGATCAGATCTACTGGGTTAAGAAAGACGAAACCTGTTTCGTCGTAATCTCGGGTCCCGGGCAGGATCACCCGGACGGAACGCGGGTCAATATGCGCATCTGCGACTGCGTCGTTCCGCTCAACTGATCTCATCGCAAGGCAGTTACGGTGCCGGAAATCCGGCATCGGGCGGAATCGCATAGTTCCGCTTACCCGCGCCGCGGCTCGCTTCCGTTAAAGGCGAGTTTGCAGTATACTCCAGAAAAACAAAGCAAAGAGCAGGCTTCAGATGTCATTTCGTGCCGGAATCCTCTGGCTCTTCGCCATTGCGTCGGTCTCGGCGTCCGGGTCGGTGCTGGCCTCGGTCGAGGTATCGCCGCGCCCGATGCCGCGTCCGCAGCAGAGTGTCGAACAGCGGGCGCCGGTTCCTGCCGCCGCGCGTGAGCCCTCCCCCGCCACCCGCGCCGCGACCCCGACGCCGCAAGCAACGTCGGTGAGCGCGCGCGCCGCCGCTCTGGCGATGCTCGCCCCGGCCAGCAGCCTGCGCCCGAACGCCCGGCCCTCGGGGCTGCGGGCGACCGCGCGGACAAGCGCACCGACGCCGGTTACCGGCGGCAGCGGCAATGCGCGCTTCGATGCGTGGTTGCGCGATTTCCGCACCCGTGCGCTGCGCGAAGGCATCACGGCGCGTGTTTTCGACACCGCCATGGCGGGCATTCGTCCCGACAACGATATCCTGCAGCGCGAAGCGCATCAGCCGGAATTCAGCCGCCCGATCTGGGCCTATCTCGACAGCGCCGTTTCGCAGGCCCGGATCGAGAATGGGCGCCGCGCGCTGAGCCGCTACCGCACCCTTCTGGGCGAGATCGAGGCCCGCTACGGCGTCGAACGCGAGGTCGTGGTCGCGGTCTGGGGTCTGGAAAGTTCGTTCGGCGAACTGCGCGGGCGCACCCCGATCCTTCCGGCGCTTGCCACGCTGGCGATCTCGTCGCGCCGGGCGGATTTCTACGAAGAGCAACTGATCGGCGCGCTGCGGATCATTCAGGCAGGCGATGTCGATGCCAGCCACATGGTCGGAAGCTGGGCGGGCGCGATGGGCCATACGCAGTTCATCCCCACCAGCTACCTGTCCTACGCGGTGGATTTTCGCAGCGACGGGCGGCGCGACATCTGGTCGGACGACCCGACGGATTCGCTGGCTTCGACGGCGGCCTATCTGGCCAGCCATGGCTGGCAGCGCGGACAGCCCTGGGGGGTCGAGGTGACGATCCCGTCGAATTTCAACCCGCGGCTTGCCAATACCAGCCGTTCGGTCGGCGAATGGACCCGGCTGGGCGTACGCCCGCAACGCGGCGCTTCGCTGCCGCGCTCGGGCGAGGCCACGCTGATGTTCCCGGCAGGCTCTCGCGGGCCCGCGATCCTGGCATTTCAGAATTTCCGCGTGATCAAGCGCTATAACAACGCCGATGCCTATGCGATTGCCATCGGTCATCTGGCCGACCGGATGCGCGACGGGCCCGGTTTCGTGGCAAGCTGGCCGCGCGACGACCGACCGCTCAGCCGCCCGGAACGCGAAGAACTGCAGCAGCATCTGGCGCGCGCGGGGCATTATGAGGGTGATATCGACGGGCGGGTCGGATCCGGCACGCTGGCCGCCGTGCGCGACTGGCAGGCACAGAACGGGCTGGCGCCGGATGGCTATGTCTCGCTCGCCCTGCTCGAACGGATGCGGCGCTGACACAGGGCAGGGGGGCTGTCTGCCCCCCTCTTTGGCTGCGCCAAATTCACCCCCCGAGGATATTTTCGGAACAAAGATGCGCGCGGCTTAGTCGCCGTCGGTCGGGATGCCGAGTTCCGAGGCGAGGAAGCGCTCGAACGCGTCGAGATTGAGCGGCTCGAACTGGCCGAACGCCTGCATCCAGACCGAGGCGGCGCGCATCGCGTCGGGTTCGAGCTTGCACCATTTGAGCCGCCCGCGCTTTTCCTGACTGATCAGCCCGGCCTCGGCGAGGATCGACAGGTGTTTAGAAATCGCGGCGAGCGAGATCGGGAACGGGTCGGCGACATCGGTGACGGCCATGTCGTCTTCCAGAAGCATCGACAGGATTGCCCGCCGTGTGGGATCGGCCAGCGCCATGAAGACCGCATCGAGGGTTTTGGCGTCGCTCATCGGGCTGCTCATGGCATCGGGCGTATCGGCGCTGTGCGGGGCGGTCAAGATATTCAACGGATCGGTTGAATGTGCAGGCGCGGCATAAGGCGGGGCAATTTGTCCGGAAGGGCCAGAGGCGGGAAAGTTTTATCCTTTTATTACAGTGGTTTGTAGATCACTAATACTTGTTGACTCTGTGACCCCCCGACCCTAGGTTGCGCCCGACCGTCACCCCGACAGTCGTAGGGGCTTTCGCCATGTCCGAACCGTCCGATCTTGAGCGCCTGAAAGCGCTCGACGCCCGGCTCGCGAGCTTGAAGAAGGCGCAGGCGCCGAAGGTTAACGGGGTGGCGCAAGGCCACGACATGGCGAATTACGCCTGGCGCATGGTCACCGAGTTGGTTGCCGGTCTTCTGATCGGTTTCGGCATCGGGTTCGGGCTGGACAAGGTGTTCGACACCATGCCGCTGTTCCTGGTGCTGTTCATACTTCTGGGTCTTGTGGCCGGGATCCGCACGATGATGCGGACCGCGCAGGAAGCCCAGCGAAAGAGCACGCAGGCGGGTACAGCCGCCAAGAACGAAGGGGACTGACACGTGGCCGCAGAAGAGCATGGCGAAGGCCTGGCCTTCCACCCGATGGATCAATTCATCGTCTCGCCGCTGTTCGGCGACGGCGAAGTGGGCGTCTTCACCATCACCAATGCGACGCTGTGGATGGCGCTGAGCGTTCTGGCGATCGCGCTTCTGTTCATCGTGGGGACCCGCGGCCGCGCCATCGTGCCGACGCGGATCCAGTCGATCGCGGAACTGGCCTACGGCTTTATCCACAAGATGGTCGAGGATGTCGCGGGCAAGGAAGCGCTGTCGTTCTTCCCGTATATCTTCACCGTGTTCCTGTTCATCGTCTTCTCGAACTTCCTGGGCCTACTGCCCATGGCGTTCACGCCGACCTCGCATATCGCGGTCACCGCGATCCTTGCCATCGGCGTGTTCCTGACCGTGACCATCGTCGGTTTCGTCAAGAACGGCGCGGGCTTCCTGGGTCTGTTCTGGGTGTCGTCGGCGCCGCTGGCGCTGCGCCCGGTGCTGGCGCTGATTGAGGTCATCTCGTACTTCGTGCGCCCGGTCAGCCATTCCATTCGTCTTGCAGGCAACATGATGGCCGGCCATGCCGTGATCAAAGTGTTCGCCGCTTTCGCGCCGCTGATCCTGATCTCGGGGATCGGGGTTGCTGTGACGCCGCTGTCCATCGTCGCCATCACCGCGATGTACGGGCTCGAAATTCTCGTGGCCTTCATTCAGGCCTACGTGTTCACCATCCTGACCTGCGTGTACCTGAAGGACGCGCTGCATCCGAGCCACTGACGGCCCGGCTGACTGGTCCCCGGATATCTCTCTATAGCCAATTCCAACCGTAAGGAGTGACGAATATGGAAGGCTCGATCGTTCAAATGGGTGCTTATATCGGCGCTGGCCTGGCCTGCATGGGCATGGGTGGGGCTGCTGTCGGTGTGGGCAACGTTGCCGGCAACTTCCTGTCGGGCGCGCTGCGCAACCCCTCGGCCGCTGCTGGCCAGACCGCGACGCTGTTCATCGGCATCGCCTTCGCCGAAGCGCTGGGGATCTTCTCGTTCCTCGTCGCTCTGCTGCTGATGTTCGCCGTCTGATCCTGACCTTCCCGTGATCCTTACGGCCGGGCGGGTCTGACGACCTGCCCGGCGGATACGGTCAATCAGGAGCATCCGATGGAAGAAACAGTTCTCGAGCACGGAGCCGAGCAAGCGGCCGAACACGGGGCTGCCGCCGCACATGGTGCCGAGGCGGCGTCGGGTGGCATGCCGCAGCTCGATTTTGCGACATTCCCGAACCAGATCTTCTGGCTCGTGGTTTCGCTGGTCGTGCTTTATTTCATCCTCTCGCGCGTGGCGTTGCCCCGGATCGGTTCGGTTCTGGCCGAGCGGACCGGCACCATCACCAACGATATCGCCGCCGCCGAGACATTCAAACAGCAGGCCGCCGAGGCCGAGGCCGCCTATCACAAGGCCCTCGACGACGCGCGCGCTGCGGCAGCCAAGGTGGTCGAGGAATCGCGCGCCGAGATCCAGAAGGAGCTCGACGTGGCCATCGCCAAGGCTGATGCCGAAATCGCCGCCCGCACCGCGGAATCGGAAGCGCGGATCGCCGAGATCCGGGAAAGCGCCGCCGAAGCCGTGAGCAAAGTGGCCAAGGATACGACGCAGGAAATCCTGACCGCCTTTGGCGTTCAGGCCGATGCTGCGGCGGTTCAGTCGGCTGTCGACCAACGTCTGAACGGGGGTGCTGCATGACCCGCTTTCTGACCCTGATCACGGTCTTTGCCGCGTCGCCGGCACTGGCCGCTACCGGGCCTTTCTTCTCGCTGCGCAACACCAACTTCGTCGTGTTGCTGGCGTTCCTCCTGTTCGTCGGGGTGCTGTTCTACTTCAAGGTTCCGTCGCTGATTGCGGGCCTTCTGGACAAGCGCGCCGCGACGATCCGCGCCGAGCTCGCCGAAGCGCGCAAGCTGCGGGAAGAAGCTCAGGAGCTTCGGGCGTCGTTTGAACGCAAAAAGGCTGAGGTCAAGGACCAGGCCGAGCGTATCATCGCGAAGGCCAAGGCCGATGCCGAGCTTGCGGCCCAGCAGGCTCAGTCGGATCTGGAAGCCACGATCGCGCGTCGCCTTCGTTCGGCTGAAGATCACATCGCCTCGGCCGAGGCGAGCGCGGTGAAAGCGGTTCGGGATCGTGCCATCACGGTGTCGATCGCAGCCTCGCGCGAGCTGATCGCGGCCAACATGTCGGCGGAAGCAGGCAACAAGCTGATCGAATCCTCGATCGCGACGGTCGAACAGCGTCTGCACTGACGTTGATCGCCATCGCCCGAAAGGCCCCGCGAAAGCGGGGCCTTTTCGTTTGGGCGGCGCTCAGCGGCGTTTGAGGTTGTCCTTGACCCTGAAACCATCGGGCACCGTATCGGCGCCATCAAGCAACAGGTCGGCGGCCAGTTCGGCCAGTTTCGGGGCCATGCCGAAACCGATCTTGAACCCGCCATTCAACACGAAATGCCCATCACGGCCCGGCCATGCCCCCAGCATCGGCGCGCGCGACGGGCTGCGCGGACGCACGCCTGCCCAACGCTCGATCACCGGGGCCTGCGCCAGATCGGGGGACAGCGCGCGAACCCGGGCGATGATGTCCTCAAGCTGGCTATCGACGCTGTCGGGTGTTTCGAAATCGCGCTCGCTGGTCGATCCGATCGCCACCGTGCCATCGGCATGCGGCACGACATGCAGGCTGTCGGCGAAAAGTTGCGGCGCATCGCGGAAATCGGCCTGCAACAGCGCGGCCTGCCCCTTCACGCCCGTGCCCATCGGCTGCCCCAGATCGGCCCCCAACGCAGCCAGCCCTGCGGCGCCGGTGGCCCAGAGCACGATACCATCGGGCGCATCCTTGCCAAATTCGACGGCAACGCCCTTGGTGGCAAGCGCCGCCACCAGCGCCTCGGCCGCGCCGCGTGGGCGCATCCGGGCGCTCAGCGTGTCGTGGATCACCAGCCCGGTGGGCGAGGGCAAGCGCATCCCGTTGACGCTGCCCTCAGGGACCACACGCCAGTCGGCCCGCCCCTGCCACAGGTCGCGCGCGTTCTCGCCCCGCTCTCGCGCCCGCGTGACGGCGGCTTCGTCAGCCAGCGGTTGGACCCGTCCGGTCCGCGCATATCCCGGATCGCGGCCTCCTGCGTCCGCCACGTCGCGCCAGAACGCCTCGGCCATGATCAGGCTGTCGAACTGAAAGGCCTTCTTGGTGTTCCAGTTCTCGGGCACATGCGGCGCCAGCGCGCCGACGATCCCGCCGGACGAGCCCGCACCCACGCGCCGCGCCTCGATCACCCGGACCGAAGCGCCGCGCCGCGCCATTGCCCAAGCGGCGCTCAGACCGAGGATTCCGGCACCCATGACGGTGATTTGTGGCATTGCGTTTCCCCTTCAGGCGCGTAAAGGTCGCCCGTCCTAATCCTTCACACGCGTATGACCCATCCCGATCTGTCCCGGCCCGATCTGTCCTGGCTCGACGGCGATACGCCGGTTGCCACCGCGTTCGACGATCCCTACTTCACCGGCGGGCTCGAGGAAACGCGTCATGTCTTCCTGCAGGGCAACGATCTGCCCGCGCGGCTGAGGGACGGCTTTCGCGTGGCCGAGCTGGGCTTTGGCACCGGGCTGAACCTGCTGGCGCTGGCGCAGATCTGGGACGGGCCCGGAACCGTGCATTTCACCTCGTTCGAAGCCTTCCCGATGGCCCCCGCCGATATGGCCCGCGCGCTGAAACCCTTCGCGCAGCCGATGGCCGAGGCGCTGGTCGCGGGCTGGGCGGCGTCTGAGGGGCCCGTGCGGCGTTTCAGACTGGGGCAGGTGGACGCCGAGATCCGCATCGGCGACGCGCGCATCGTGTTGCCCGGCTGGACCGACAGGGCGGATGCGTGGTTCCTTGACGGTTTCGCCCCGGCCCGCAATCCCGAGCTATGGGACGAGGGGCTGTTGGCCGAGGTCGCGAACCACACCCGCCCCGGCGGCACATTTGCCACCTATACCGCCGCAGGCCATGTCCGCCGCGCGTTGGAACAGGCGGGCTTTGTCGTCAGCCGCGTGCCGGGCTTCGGGCGCAAGAAACACATGAGCATCGGCAGGATCCCGGCATGAGCGCCAAGCAGAACACCACGCTGGGCATCTGGCTGATGGTCGCGGTGACCTTCATCTTCGCGGTGCAGGACGGCATCTCGCGCTATCTGGCCGACGAATACAACGTCTTCATGATCGTGATGATCCGCTACTGGTTTTTCGCGCTGTTCGTGGTGACGCTGGCCAGCCGCATGGCAGGCGGGGTCCGCAACGCCGCGCGGTCCGGCGTGACCAAGACGCAGATGTTCCGCGCTGCTTTGCTGGCGCTGGAAATCTACGTCGCGATCATTTCCTTTGTCGTGCTGGGGCTGGTCGAGGCGCATGCCGTCTTCGCGACCTATCCGCTGCTGATTGCCGCTTTGTCCGGGCCGGTTCTGGGCGAAAAGGTCGGTTGGCGGCGCTGGGTGGCGATCGGCATCGGCTTTACCGGGGTTCTGGTGATCCTCGAGCCCGGGATCGGCGTGTTCCGGCCCGAGGCGCTGATCCCGCTTCTCGCCGCGCTGATGTTTGCGCTGTACGGGTTGATCACCCGCTATGTTGCGCGCTTCGATTCCGCCGCTGTCAGCTTTTTCTGGACCGGGGTGATCGGCGCGGCGGTAACGACCGCCGTGGGTGTCTGGTACTGGGAGCCGATGAGCGCCCCGCACTGGATCTGGATGGGTGCGCTGTGCCTGACCTCGGCCAGCAGTCATTTCCTGCTGATCCGCGCCTATGAGGTCGCCGAGGCCAGCGCGATCCAGCCCTTCGCCTATCTGCAGCTTGTTTTCGCGGCGACGATCGGCCTGACCGTGTTTGGCGAGACCTTGCGCCCCAATGTCGCCGTGGGCGCGGCTATCGTCGTCTGCGCGGGTCTGTTCACGCTATGGCGCGCGCGGGTGGCCGAAGTCCGCGACTGACCCCGTTCCCGACTGCACAACGCAAAAGGGGTGCTCTGCAGCACCCCTTTTGTTGTCTGTCCGGATTGTCGCCGTCTCAGCCGCACATCTGTTCGGCGCGGGCACCGAAAGCGCGGTAGCGGGTCCAGAATTCGTTGTCGCGGGCGCTCGGCGACATGCGCACGTCCTGCGCTTCGTCGGGATTGGCGAAGAACCGCGCGGCACGGCGTTGTTCGCTGCGCGTCAGCGTGTCGTCTGCGGCGGCCTCGATGCAGCGGCAAAGCTGGCGCGAGGCACCGGGACGGTCCGAACGGTTGCAGGCGGATTCGATGGGTCCGGCGAAAGCAAGCGACGGAGCCATCGTCGCGAATACGAGCACGGACGCAGTGATAAGATGTTTCATTCTTGCCTCTGTCCAGGAAGGTGCGACCTTTCGCGGCCGTCTTAACAATGGTTTATAACCCGTTCGTAATCATAGCAAAAAGATGTCGTTCCGCCAACCGCTACGCATGGTGTCGGCGGGCCTGCCCGGCCCAAGATGCACGCATCATGACACAGCCGTGATCGCCCTGTGAAGTCACATCTCGGCGCGTCGGCGGATTGCGTGCGAATCGCCCGACCGCTATCGTCGCGCCCGGGTGGAGGAGACAGCAGCATGGCGGATTGGGACTATATCATCGTCGGAGCGGGCAGCGCCGGCTCGCTTCTGGCCAATCGTCTGAGCCGGAAGCACCGGGTGCTGCTGCTCGAAGCGGGCGGGTCGGACAATTACATCTGGACGCATATCCCGGTCGGCTATCTCTATTGCATCGACAACCCGCGCGCCGACTGGCAGCTGAGAACGGCGCCCGAGCCCGGGCTGAACGGCCGCTCGCTGCTCTATCCGCGCGGCAAGATGCTGGGCGGGTGTTCGTCGATCAACGGCATGCTGTATCTGCGCGGGCAGGCGGCGGATTACGATCAGTGGCGGCAGATGGGCAATACCGGCTGGGGCTGGGACGACGTATTGCCGCTGTTCAAACAGCACGAAGACTACGCCGCCGGCGAACCCGGCGAGATGCATGGTACCGGCGGCGAATGGCGGGTCGAAAATCAGCGCCTGCGCTGGCAGGTTCTCGATGACTGGGCCCGTGCAGCGCAGGAAACCGGCATTCCCGACACCCCGGATTTCAACACCGGCGACAACGAGGGCGTGGCCTATTTCAAGGTCAATCAGCGCGCGGGTTGGCGCTGGAACACGTCCAAGGCCTTCCTGCGCCCCGCGCGCCGGTCGGGCAATCTGGAGATCCACACCCAGGCCCAGGCGACTGGCCTGATCATCGAGGACGGCACCTGCACAGGCGTGCGCTACCTGCGCGACGGCCATCCCGCCGAGGCCCGCGCGGCGGCCGAGGTGATCCTGTCCGCGGGATCGGTCGGGTCGACCCAGTTGCTGCAACTGGCCGGGATCGGCCCGGCGGGGCGGCTGAAGGATCTGGGCATCGTCCCGCGGCACGATTGCGACGCGGGCGAGAATCTGCAGGACCATCTGCAATTGCGGCTGTGTTTCAAGATCACCGGCGGCAAGTCGCTGAACACGATGGCCAATTCGCTGGTCGGCAAGGCGCTGATCGGCGCCGAATACGCGCTGTTCCGGCGCGGGCCGATGTCGATGGCCCCGTCGCAGCTGGGGGCCTTCGCGCGGTCCTCGGAGGATGTCGAGCGCGCGGATCTGGAATACCATGTGCAGCCGCTAAGCCTCGATGCGTTCGGCCAGCCGCCGCACCGTTTTCCGGCGATCACCGCGTCGGTCTGCCATCTGCGGCCCGAAAGCCGGGGGTCGATCCGCATCCACAGCGCCGACCCGCGCGAAGCCCCCGTCATCGCGCCCAATTACCTGACCGCCGAGAGCGACAAACACGTCGCCGCCAACGCGATCCGGCTGACGCGGCGGATCATGCAGGCGCCGTCGATGGCGAAGTACCGGCCCGAGGAATTCAAACCGGGCCCGGACGCGCAGACCGAAGACGAACTCATTCGCGCGGCGGGCGATATCGGCACGACGATCTTCCACCCGGTCGGCACCTGCCGCATGGGCACCGATCCGCGCGCGGTGGTGGGGCCCGATCTGCGGGTCAACGGAGTGCGGGGGTTGCGGGTGGCGGATGCCTCGATCATGCCGGTCATTACCTCGGGCAACACCAATTCCCCCACCATCATGATCGCCGAGAAAGCGGCGTCGATGATTCTGGGCGGTTAGCGGGCAGGGGGCTTTGCCCCCTCGGCCTTGCGGCCTCACCCCCAGGATATTTGTGGATCAAAGATGCGCGCTTAGCGGAACCAAGCCAGCGGGTCGGGGCCGATGACGACCGGATGCAGGGCGATCAGCGCAGCCCAGACGAGAATCGCGATAAGGGCGGGTGCGATACGGGGAGGGCCCGGGCGCCAGCGTCGGGTGACCAGCGCCGAGAGCGGGACAAGCGAGGTGTTGCGTGCAAGATCGGCCCAGCCGGGCAGGGCGCGGCGCTTGCGGCGGTCGATTGCCAGTATCCCCACCAGCGCGAAGAGGCCGAGCGGAACGAAGAGCGCGAGATGCGCCAGATCGCCATTGGCGACCACATGCGCGAAGGCCCAGAGCGCCAGCGCCAACAGCACGGGATGGCGCGACAGCCCGGCGATGCCGGGGCGCGCCGGGTCGAAAGGGGCGGCGCGTGAGCCGAAGCTGAGCGGATTGGTTCCCGCCGCCGCATAGGCGACCAGCAGGCAGGCCGCGAGCATCAGCGCCAGGGCCAGCGCGGCCTGCCAAGGGGCCGGATCCCACAGCGGGACATAGGGCGCGCGCCCGGCAGCGGCGATGAGCCAGGCCAGAAGCGCGAGCGACAACGCGGAATAGGCCAGCGTGAAGCCGCGCGGACCGAGGACGCGGACCAGCCCGGCCTTCAGCCCCGGTCGCACGGCGAGCGCGTGCGAGATCAGGAAACAGCCCATCGCCAGCGCGAATTCGGCCCATCCGGTCATCGTGTCTTCCTGTCGTTTCCTGCCCGGTGGCGCATTGACGCCAGCCGGGTTTCGCCGACAATGCCCGGCAAAGGATGCCGCAACAACGGCGAAAGGAACACAGAGATGCAAACCGCGCCCGGCCCCGATGGGCGGCCCCGCTGTGGCTGGTGTCTGGCGACGCCGGAATACGTGGTCTATCACGACGAGGATTGGGGTTATCCGGTCACGGGCGACCGGGAGTTGTTCGAAAAGCTGACGCTCGAAGCGTTTCAGTCGGGGCTGAGTTGGCGCACCATCTTGGAAAAGCGCGATAATTTTCGTGCGGCCTTCGCGGGGTTCGACCCGGTGCAGGTGGCGGGTTTTACCGAGGACGACGTGGCGCGGCTTCTGGCCGACCGGGGGATCGTGCGTCACCGGGGCAAGATCATGGCGACCATCACCAATGCCCGTGCGCTTCTGGCGATGCAGGCGGCGGGAGAAAGCCTGTCGGCGCTGATCTGGTCCTATGAGCCCGAAAGCCCGCCCGTCTATGGCGACACGACCTCGCCGCAATCGGTTGCGCTGTCGAAGGATCTGAAGAAGCGCGGCTGGGCGTTTGTCGGCCCGACCACGGTCTATGCCTTCATGCAGGCGATGGGGCTGATCAACGATCACCACCCCGATTGCACGCATCACGCCAAGGCCGAGGCTGCGCGCGCCGCCTTCGAAAGGCCCGGGGCTTGATTCCTCCGACCTATGAACCGCTCGTGGCCCCGGCCCGCCCGCGCCGTCAGTTCTGGCGCACGATCGTGGGGCTGTGCCTTGTCGGTGGGGTGTATTTCCTGTGGATGGTGCTGACTGGGGTGGCGATCTGGCTGGTGCAGGGGCTGGCCGGGTTCGAACAAAGCCTGCAGCGCATCTCGACCGGGGCCGATCCGTGGTCGCTGATCCTGTTGTTGTCGACCTTTCTCGGCGGCTGGCTGGGCGTGTGGATCACAGTGCATCTGCTGCATGGGCGGCGGTTGCGCAGCCTTCTGGGCCGCGCGCCGGTCGTGCTGCGGGATTTCACGCTGGGGGTGGCGGCAATGGTTCTGGTGGGCGGCGGGCTGACGCTGGCGGCCTCGCCGCTGTTGCCGCCGCTGGCGCTGACGCCCGATCCGGCGCAGTGGCTGGCCTTCCTGCCGCTGGCACTGCTGGGGATCCTGATCCAGACCGGCGCCGAAGAGCTTGTGTTTCGCGGCTATCTGCAGAGCCAGCTTGCCGCGCGTTTCGCCGCGCCGCTGGTCTACATGACCGTGCCCGCCCTGCTGTTCGGCTTTGCGCATTTCGACGCTGCGGCGCTGGGGGATACCGTGTGGTACGTGTTCGCCGCGACGGCGCTGTTCGGGCTGATCGCATCGGATCTGACGCAGCGCAGCGGGGCGCTGGGACTGGCCTGGGGTCTGCATTTCGCCAATAACGTGATCGCCATCCTGATCGTCAGCGTGATGGGTGGTCTGGGCGGGCTGGCATTGCTGCGCGCACCCGAAGGCGCCTTGCCCGAAGCGGTGCTGCGGCCGATCCTGCTGGCCGATATGGGGCTGATGATCGCCGTCTGGGTGGCCTGTCGGCTGTGGATCCGGCGTCGGTGATGTTGCATTCCCGTAAAGCCCGGCCTATCTGGACCCAAGCGCAAGGGGAGACCCGATGAACTGGATCACGAACTACGTCCGCCCAACGATCAATTCGCTGTTCTCTCGCCGCGAGGTGCCCGAGAACCTGTGGTCCAAGTGCCCCGAATGCGGCACGATGCTGTTCCACCGCGAGTTGACGGACAATCTGCAGGTCTGCTCGAACTGCAATCACCACATGGCGATTTCGCCGCGTGAGCGTTTCAAGACGCTGTTCGATGCCGGAACCTTCAGCGAGGTGTCGGTGCCCGAGCCGGTCGCCGACCCGCTGCAATTCCGCGATCAGAAGAAGTATCCCGACCGTCTGAAAGGGGCCCAGAAAGCCACCGGCGAGAAGGAAGCGATGCTGGTCGCCGAGGGCGAGATCGGGCGCATGCCCGTCGTCTGCGCGGGTCAGGATTTCAGCTTCATGGCCGGGTCGATGGGGATGTATGTGGGCAATGCCTTCATCGCCGCCTGCGAACGCGCGATCCAGCGCCGGGCGCCGCTTGTGGTGTTTGCCGCTGCGGGCGGGGCGCGGATGCAGGAAGGTATCCTGTCGCTGATGCAGATGCCGCGTACCACGGTCGCGATTCAGATGCTCAAGGATGCGGGCCTGCCCTATATCTGCGTGCTGACCCATCCGACGACCGGGGGCGTGACCGCGTCCTATGCGATGCTGGGCGACGTGCAGATCGCCGAGCCCAACGCGCTGATCTGCTTCGCCGGGCCGCGCGTGATCGAACAGACGATCCGCGAAAAGCTGCCCGAAGGGTTCCAGCGCGCCGAGTACCTGCTCGATCACGGGATGCTCGACCGGGTGACCAACCGCAAGAACATGCGTACCGAGCTGATCACCATCCTGCGCATGCTGACCGGGTTGCCCCCCGCGACGATGGGCGATCTGCCCGCGCCCGAAGCCGAGGTCGAAGCGGCCGCCGAGCCCGCCGCGATCCCGCAGACGCCCGCGCCCGAAGCCGCGCCGGTTCCCGCGAAACCGGCCGCAAAGGCAGGCGCGAAACCGGCTGCAAAAGGCGACGCCAAGCCGTGAGCGCCGCGACATCGAGCGTTCCGGGCTCTGACGTCATCCTCGAGCGGATGATGGCGCTGCATCCGAAGATCATCGACCTGACGCTTGACCGCGTCTGGGCGCTGCTCGACAAGCTGGGCAATCCGCAAAACGACCTGCCGCCGGTGATCCATATCGCCGGAACCAACGGCAAGGGATCGACACAGGCGATGATCCGCGCCGGTCTGGAAGCGGCGGGCAAGCGCGTTCATGCCTATACCTCGCCGCATCTGGCGCGGTTTCACGAACGCATCCGGATCGCCGGCTCGCTGATCACCGAGGAAGCGCTGACCGAGGTGCTCGACGAGTGCTACGCCGTCAATGGCGGCACACCGATCACCTATTTCGAGATCACCACCGTCGCCGCCATCCTCGCCTTTTCGCGCGTGCCAGCGGACTTCCTGCTGCTCGAAGTGGGGCTTGGCGGGCGGCTCGATGCCACCAATGTCGTAGCCAAGCCCGCGCTGACGATCATCACGCCGGTGTCGATCGACCATCAGCAATTTCTGGGTGATACGCTGGCCGAGATCGCGGGCGAAAAGGCCGGGATCATCAAACGCGGCGTGCCCTGCGTGGTCGGCCCGCAGGAAGACGCGGCTCTCGACGTGATCGAGGCCCGCGCAGCCGCGCTTGGCGCACCGGTTCTTGGCTTCGGGCAGCACTGGCATTGCTTCGAAGATGCCGGTTCGCTGGTGTTTCAGGATGAAAACGGGCTTCTCGACTTGGCGCTGCCGAACCTGCCCGGCCCGCATCAGATCCAGAATGCTGGCGCCGCTCTGGCCGCCTTGCGCGCGCTGGGCTTCGATGCCGATGCCTGCGAGGCGGCGGTGACGCAGGCCCAATGGCCCGCCCGGATGCAGCGCCTGCGCGAAGGGCCGCTGCCCGACAGCGCGCCCGAGGCTGAGCTATGGCTCGACGGCGGCCACAACCCGGCTGCGGGAACCGCGATTGCCGCCACGCTTGACCGGCTGCCGCCGCGCCCGACCTGGCTGATCTGCGGGATGCTCAACACCAAGGATATCGGCGGTTTCATGCGCCCGCTCGCCGGCCATGCCGAGGCGCTCTATGCGGTGTCCATCCCCGGTGAAACGGCGACCCTGACGGCCGAGGCCACGGCGAAAGCCGCGACCGAGGCCGGGCTTGCCGCGCATTTTGCCGAGGATGTGCAGGCGGCGCTGGACACGATCACAAGCGCCACGCCGCATGCTCGCGTGCTGATCTGCGGCTCGCTCTATCTTGCGGGCGGCATCCTGCGCGAGAACGGCTGAGCGCAAGCGCTCAGCCCCTTGCAGTACGGGGTTTACCCGCCGGTCAGCTTGCGGAACCAGCCCTTGCGCGGCGCGTCCTCGCTCTCTTCGGCCTCCGCAGCCGCCTCGTCGGGTTTCGGCCCTTCCACCGCGTCGGTGAAGCGGTCGAAGAAATCATCCGCCATCTTGCGCGCGAAACCGTCGATGATGCGGCTGCCCAGCTGCGCCAGCTTGCCGCCCACCTTGGCGTCGACCTCGTAGCTCAGCACGGTGCCCTCGGCGCCACTCTCCAGTGTCACGGCTTCCAGCGACACATGCGCCTCGCCCTTGGCAAAGCCCGCCGCGCCGCCCTTGCCTTCGCCGATCAGCGTCAGGCTCTGGCCTTCGACCACATCGGCAAAGCTGACCACGCCCTTGAACGTGGCCTTCACCGGACCGACCTTCTGCACAACCGTCGCCTCGAACCCGTCCTCGGGATTGCCGGTCAGCTCCTGGCAACCGGAAACGGCATCTTTCAGCACGTCGGGGCTCTGCAAAGCGGCCCAGACCACCGGAACCGGCGCTGCGATCGTGCGGGTATCTTTCATCTGCATGACATGTGCCTCCCTCTCGCGGCGCAGGATAGGCCAGCCACGCGGAAGGCGAAAGCAGGCTTTGGTCTGTGAGACCTTGGTCGCAACGGCGGTCTTCAGGCCCGACACCTTGGTGGCGGTTCCGGGACGGCGCCGCGGCTGCTATTCTCACAACCGAACACGGAGATCGCCATGGCCGCAGCCTCGCCAATCGTGCCCCAGAGCCCGGATCACAACCGCGCCCGCGGTTTCGCCCGCGCGCTGATCGTCGATGACCACCCGCTGTTTTGCGACGCACTCGCGCTTACCCTGCGCGCGGTATCCGGCGTGATCGAGATCGACACCGCGCATTCCCTGACTGACGCGCTGGCCCGGCTCGACACGGCACCGCCGCCCGACCTGCTGCTGCTCGATCTCGACCTCCCGGATATCGACGGGCTCGACGGGCTGTTGCGGCTGCGTGCCGCGCATCCCGACCTGCCGGTGCTGGTGGTCTCGTCGATGACCGAGCCCCGGCTGGTTCAGGCCACCATCGCCGCCGGCGCGCGCGGTTTCGTGCCCAAGCATTCCGGGCGCGACAGCTTCCGCGCCGCGCTCGATGCGCTGGCCCGGGGCGAGATCTGGCTGCCCGAAACCGCGCAGCAGGCAGCAGGGGACGAGGCCGCCGACAGCGTCGCGCGCCTCGCCCAGCTTACCCGTCAGCAGGCGCGCATCCTCGACCTTCTGTGCCAAGGACGGCTCAACAAACAGATCGCCTTCGAACTCTCGATCGCCGAAACGACGGTCAAGGCGCATGTCACCGCGATCATGCGCAAACTCGGGGTGCAAAGCCGAACGCAGGCGGTCCTGATCGCGCAGCAGGCCCGGTTCACCAGCTTCGTTCCCGAAGGCTGAACCCGCCGCATCTTTAATCCGGAAATATCCTCGGGGGGTGAATTTGGCGTAGCCAAAGAGAGGGGCAGACAGCCCCCCGCCCGCTACGCCACCAGCGACTCGGCGTCCTTGAGGTTCACGCTCACCAGCTGGCTCACGCCCTGTTCGGCCATGGTCACGCCGAACAGCCGGTCCATCCGCGCCATGGTCAGCGCGTTGTGGGTGATGATCAGGAAGCGCGTCTCGGTGCGGCGGGTCATCTCGTCCAGCAGCTCGCAGAACCGCACGACGTTGGCGTCGTCGAGCGGTGCGTCCACCTCGTCGAGAACGCAGATCGGCGCCGGGTTGGCCAGAAACACGCCGAAGATCAGCGCCAGCGCGGTCAGCGTCTGCTCGCCCCCCGACAACAGGCTCAGCGAGGCCAGCTTCTTGCCCGGTGGCTGGCACAGGATTTCCAACCCGGCTTCCAGCGGATCGTCGGATTCCACCAGAACCAGCCGCGCCTCGCCCCCGTTGAACAGATGGGTGAACAGCGTGGCGAAATTGGCGTGGACCTGATCGAAGGCGGCCAGCAGCCGCTCGCGTCCCTCGCGGTTGAGCGCGGCGATGCCGCCGCGCAGCTTCGCCACGGCGGCTTCCAGATCGGCCTTTTCCGTTACCAGCGTGCCGTGCTCTTCCTCGACCTGTCGCGCGTCTTCCTCGGCGCGCAGATTGACCGCGCCCAGCGCGTCGCGGGCCCGGCGCAGGCGGGCGATCTCGGTTTCCAGCGTGGTCGAATCGGGGATGTCGTCTGAGGCGATGCCCAGTTGGTTCAGCAGCCCTTGCGGGGTCGCGTCCAGCTCGTCAGCGATGCGGTTGGCGGCCAGCGTGACCGCTTCGCCTGCCGCATCGACACGGGCCTCGGCGCGGGCGCGGGCTTCGCGCGATTCACCGGCGGCGCGTTCGGTGGTGCGTTCGGTCTCCTGCGCGGCGCGCAGCGCGCTTTCCGCCGAGAGCAGCGCCTCGACGGCGGCGGTGCGGCGTTCCTCGGCCTCGGCAATCGCTTCGGAAAGCTCTTCGCGGCGGGCAAGGATTTCCTCGGGCGCGGCATTCGCTTCCGAGAGTTCGTCCTGCGCGTCGTCGGCGCGGCGCTCAAGATCGGCGATGCGCTCGGCGGCGTTGGTCTTACGCGCGGTCCAGCTCTGGATATCGCGTGCCACTTCTTGCGAGCGGGTGCGCCGCGCCGCACCTTCACGGCGGATCTCTTCCTGTGCGGCCCGGCGCGACAGCATCGCCACACGCGCGGCCTCGACACGGGTGCGGATGGTTTCCAGCGCGCCGCGCGCGGCGTCGATATCCTCGAGCTCTGACAGCGCCTCTTCGGCCTCGGCGCGGCGCGACTGCGCGTCCTCGGCCTCGGCCTGCATCCGTTCCAGCGTCAGCCCGGCGCTTTCGCGTTTCGACTGTGCAAGGCTTGCGGCGGCTTCGGCGCGGGACTGCGCGCGGGTGGCTTCGGTCAGGCGCTGTTCGGCGGCGCGGCGGGCATCGCGCGCCATGCGGTCGGCCTCGGTCCGCTGGGCGAGTTCCGATTGCAGCTCTTCATGCGTCTCGCGCGCGTTGTCCTGACGTTCCTCGGCTTCATCCAGTTCGGCGCGCAGGGCATCCAGCCGGTTGCGCTGCGTCAGGCGGATCGCAGCGGCCGAGGGCGCATCCTCGCCGCGTTGCATCAACCCGTCCCAGCGCCACAGATCGCCCTCGATCGTCACCAGCCGCTGACCGGGGCGCAGATCGGCATGCAGGGCCTCGGCCCGCGCGGCGTCGGTAAGGCCGATCTGCGACAGGCGACGGGCCAGCTCGGCGGGGGCGGTCACCTTGGCGGCGAGCGGGTCGACGCCCGCGGGCAGCGGCGCCGTGTCGTCATAGCCCGGCAGCGCGCGCCAGCCCGAACCCGCCTCGGCCGGAGCCGCGCGCAGATCGTCGCCCAAAGCGGCGCCCAGCGCGTGTTCGAAGCCCGGCGCCACGCGCAGCTTGTCAAGGATGCCGCCCGCCTGATCCTTGTCGCGGTCGATGAGCCGCTGCAGCGCGGTCAGCTCGGCGGACAGGGCTGAAACCTCGCCCTCGGCCCCGGCGCGGGCGGCGCGGGCTTCGACCTCGGCGGCCTGCGCCTCGGCGCGGGCGGCTTCAGCATCGGCCAGCGCTTCTTCGGCGGCGTCCAGCATGTCCTGCGCGGCTTCCAGCGCTTCGCGCGCGGCGTCCTGCTCGGCTTCGGCGGCTTCCAGATTGGTTTCAGCCTGCGCGGCTTCGTCGGCGGCGCGCTGGGCGCCTGCGGAAGCCTTGTCACCCTCGGCGCGGGCATCGGCGGCCTGCCGGGTCAGCGATTGGTGGCGCGCGGACAGGCGGGCGACATCCTCGGTCGCCTCGGTCAGATGCGCCTCGACATCGGCCAGAACGTCCGAGGCCTCATGCGCGGCTTCGACCGCTTCGGCCAGTTTCTCGTCATAGCCTTCGGACGCCCGGGCAAGCTGTTCCTCTTCCCATTGCAGCCGCTCGATGGACTCGTCGGCATCGGCGGCCAGACCGGCCTCGCGCTGAGCGTCGAGCCTGAGCTGCTCGATCCGCGCCATCAGGGTCTGCACCGCCTCGCGCGCACGGTTTTCCTGATCGCTCAACGTATCGCGCTGAACATGCAGGCGCTGCAGGATGGCGCCGGCGATCGATTCCTCTTCGCGCAGGGGCGGCAGCGCATCCTCTCGCCCCTCGCGCTCGGCGCGGGCTTCGCGCGCGGCGCGTTCGGCGGCGGCGGCCTGCGTGACGGCTTCGGCCAGAGCCGATTGCACCTCGGCCCGGGCCTGCGCGGCTTCGCGCCAGCGCTTGTACAGGATCATCCCTTCGTTCTTGCGCAGCGAGGTGCCGATTTCGCGATACCGCGCCGCCTGCTTGGCCTGCCGGTTCAGCACCGTCAGCTGCTGGGCCAGCTGATCGACCGTATCGCCCACGCGTTCGAGATTGGTCTCGGTCGCGTTGAGCCGCAGCTCGGCCTCGTGCCGGCGCTGATAAAGCCCCGAGATGCCGGCGGCCTCTTCGAGGATCCGCCGGCGCGCCTTGGGCTTGGCGTTGATGAGTTCCGAAATCTGTCCCTGCCGCACCAGCGCGGGCGAATGCGCCCCGGTCGAGGCATCGGCGAACAGCATCTGCACGTCGCGCGCGCGCACATCCTTGCCGTTGACCTTGTAGGCCGACCCCGCGTCGCGGGTGATGCGCCGCGTCACGTCCAGCGCGTCGCTGTCGTTGAAGCCTGCGGGCGCCAGCCGGTCGGAATTGTCGAGGCTGAGCGCCACTTCGGCAAAGGCCCGCGCGCTGCGCGACTTGGTCCCGGCAAAGACCACGTCTTCCATCCCCGAACCGCGCATCGCCGTGGGCCGGTTTTCCCCCATGACCCAGCGCAGGGCCTCGAGAAGGTTCGACTTGCCGCAGCCATTCGGCCCGACAACGCCGGTCAGCCCTTCGCGGATCACCAGTTCGGTGGGATCCACGAAGCTCTTGAACCCGTTCAGGCGCAGGCGGGTGAAATGCAAGGGGTGAAGTCCTGTCTCTGCTCTGTCTATCCAGTCTTTGCACAGCCTTACCGAGTGTCAAGAAACCCTGCCGGATCTTGCTGAGGTTGCACGGATATCCACAAGATGTTGGGGCATTGTCGCCACACATCGAGCATTCTAGGGTGTGGGGAAAAGAGGTCCCGGATGGCTGTCACGATTTCCCCCGATACCCCGCGCGATCCGGCGGTGGCCGCGCTATTGCAGGCCTCGCATGCCTATCTGCAAAGCCTCTACGACCCCGAGGACAACCATTTCCTGTCCATCGATGCGCTGTGCATGCCCGATATCCGCTTTTTCACCGCGCGCCTTGACGGCAAGCCGGTCGGCACCGCCGCGCTGGCGCTGAGGTCCGGCTATGGCGAGATCAAGTCGATGTATGTGGACCCCGACGCGCGCGGCCATGGCGCCGCCAAGGCATTGATGGCCCGGCTGATCGACGAAGGCCGCGCGCTGGGCCTGCCCGCGCTCAAGCTGGAAACCGGTCCGCGCAATACCGAGGCGATGGGGCTTTATGCCCGCCATGGCTTTGTCGTCTGTGGCCCGTTCGGCGATTACCCCGAAAGCCCGGCGTCGGTCTTCATGGCGCGCAGGCTGTGACGCCGGTCCCGCGCCGGGTGTCCCCGGATGAGGACATGAAACCGGTCCACGCGCTGCTGACGCAGGCTTTCGCCTATATGGACGCGGTGATCGACCCGCCCTCGTCGCTGGGCCGGATGACCATCGCCGACCTTGCGGCCGAGGCCCGCGCGCAAGAGCTCTGGGTTCTGGACCCCGGCCCCGTCGCCTGCATGATCCTGACGGACAAGGGCGATACGCTGTATCTGGGCAAGCTGGCCGTGGCGGCGTCGCATCGCGGGCAGGGGCTGGCGCGGGTCATGGTCGATCACGCCGTGGCGCGCGCCCGGGCGCTGAGCCGCCCCTCGGTCACGCTGCAGACGCGGGTGGAGCTGACGGCGAATCAGGCGGCGTTTCAGGCGATGGGCTTTGCTGAGATCGGGCGCACTGCGCATAAGGGTTACGACAGACCGACCTCGATCACCTATCGCCGGTTTCTCTGATCCGCGCATCGAACCGTTGCACCTGCGACAATCAGGCCCTTCACATTCCAAAAACGGAATGTTAGATGCATTCCGTAAAGTGAATGTATGGAGCCGACAGATGACCCCTTCCCGCCCCTCCGACACCTATTCACCGATGTATTTCCTGTCCTCGCTGGGCGCGGGCGGATTGTCGGTGACCTTTTTCATGTGGCTGATGTTCTGGGTGCCGCATCCCGGAAAGACCGTGCCCGTCTTCGAAGACATCATGGCCGCGTTCCAGTCCGGCGACACGCTGATGCAGGCGATGATCGTGGGCGCTTGGGCCGGCATCGCGCTGTTCGTCTTCCTCAACCTGAAATCGCTGGTCTGGAACCTGACGCATTTCCGCGCCTGGTCGCGGACCGAGGCCTATCGCGCCTTCCTGAAAACCAACGCGCAGAGCCAGCTCATGGCGATGCCGCTGGCGCTGGCCATGTCCGTCAACGGGCTGTTCATCGCGGGGCTCGTCTTCGTTCCGGGCCTGTGGAACGCAGTCGAATACCTGTTCCCGCTGGCGCTTGTGGCTTTCGCGGGGATCGCGATCCACGCGTTCCGCACCTATGGCCACTTCATCGCCCGCATCAAGGTCGAGGGCGGGTTCAACCATGCTGCCAATAACAGCTTCGGCCAGATCCTGCCCGCCTTCGCCTTCGCGATGATCGGCGTCGGCATGGCCGCTCCGGCGGCGATGAGCACCAATCCCGCCGTGGTCGGGCTGTCGATCTTTGCGTCGACCTTCTTGATGGTGACGGTGCTGCTGATCGCCAGTGTGGCGCTGATCCTCGGGATCCGCTCGATGCTGGATCACGGCACGAATGCCGAAACCGCGCCGACGCTGATGATCCTGATCCCGCTGATGACGATCCTCGGTATCCTGATGATGCGTCAGTCGCACGGTCTGGGCGTCCATTTCGAAGCCCATGCCGCCGCCGCCGAAACCTTCACCTTCCTCGCCCGCATGGTGTCGATCCAGCTTGTCTTCGCGCTGTTCGGCTGGCTGATCCTTGCCCGCCACAATTACGGCAAGCGCTTCATCTGGGGCCGTGAAACCTCGGTCATGAGCTATGCGCTGGTCTGCCCTGGTGTCGGTTTCGTGGTGCTGATGCAGTTCTTCATCCACAAGGGGCTGGTCGCCACCCATCTGGTCGACAAGTTCTCGCCGGCTTATTGGGGCTTCATCGCCATCGCCCTGATCGTGCAGGCCGCGATGATCGCGCTGGTCTTCACCCTGAACCGCCGCCATTTCGGCGCCCCGCGCGCTGTGGCCGCCGTTCCGGCCGAATAACCCCGTCCCTTGCGTAACGAGTATCGGCGGTCCCTTCGGGGGCCGTCTTTTCATTCGTACATGCATATGATTGCGTATTGTGGCGAAGTGTCGCATGCTGCCCACGGGCCAAGGCCCCGCGCGTTTGGGAGGACGCGCGCCACCAAGGGAGGAACCGAATGCTCAAGAGATCCCTGCGCGCCGCCGCGCTTGCCGTGCTGACCGCCCTCGCGCCGATGGCCGCGATGGCCGAGGCGAATCGCGTCGCCATTCATGTCGATGAAAACGACCCGGCGCGGATGAACATGGCGCTGAACAATGCTGCCAATATCATCAGCTATTACCACGATCAGGGCGAAGAGGTCGCGGTCGAGATCGTCACCTATGGCCCGGGCCTGCACATGCTGCGCGCCGATACCTCGCCCGTTGCCGACCGCATCGCGCAGATGTCGCTCGAATACGAGACGCTGGCTTTCTCGGCCTGTAACAACACGCTGCAGGGCATGACACGGCAGGCCGGGCATGAAGTCCCGCTGCTGTCCGAGGCTGAGGTCGTGCCGTCGGGCGCCGTCCATCTGATGGAACTGCAACAACAAGGCTGGGCCTATCTGCGCCCCTGACCCTTTGCGCCGGCGGCAGCCCGCGCTGCCGCTGGCGCGATCCGGGCGCCGTGTTCAGGTGAACGACACCCCGTCGGCCCAATCAACCCCGCGCCGCAATTCGCCGGGCTCCATCACCCGTTTGCCCTCGCGCTGGGCGCGGTCGATGGCGACAGCGCCCACGCCGCAGGCCACGGTCATGTCGTGCAGCAGCGTGCCGGGGATGCCTGATTCGCTCACCGGCGCCGCGCCCAGCAGCTTCAACCGCCCGCCCGGCGTCTCGCACCATGCGCCCGGAAAGGGCGACAGGCCGCGGATCTTGCGCGCCACGGCCTCGGCGGGCTGGGTCCAGTCGATGCGCGCCTCGGCCTTGTCGATCTTGGCGGCATAGGTGACGCCGTCCTCGGGCTGCGGCTCGGGTGTCAGCCGGTCGATCTGCGCCAGCGCCGCGCCGATCAGCCGCGCGCCCATTGCTGACAGCCGGTCGTGCAGCACTTCGGTGGTTTCCGTGGCGCCGATGGGCGTCGTTTCCCGCAGCAGCACTGGCCCGGTATCGAGCCCCGCCTCCATCTGCATGATGCACACGCCCGTCTCGGCATCGCCCGCCATGATTGCCCGGTGGATGGGCGCAGCCCCCCGCCATCGCGGCAGAAGCGAGGCGTGGATGTTCAGGCAGCCATGCTTGGGAGCATCCAGAACCGGCTGCGGCAGGATCAGCCCATAGGCCACGACCACCGCGACATCGGCCCCGAGCGCGGCGAAAGCCGCCTGTTCGTTCGCGCCTTTCAGCGAGACCGGATGGCGTACCTCCAGCCCCAGTTCCAGCGCGCGGGCATGGACCGGCGTGGGGCGCTCCTGCTTGCCGCGTCCGGCACGGCGGGGCGGCTGGCAATAGACGCAGATCACCTCGTGCTCGGCGTGAAGCGCCTCCAGCACCGGCACCGAGAAATCCGGGGTTCCCATGAAGATGACGCGCATCCGATAGCTCCTGACCTGCCTGTGGGCCGGAATGATCCGGCGCGGGGTTCAGCTACACAAGGACCGGCGGTCGGTGCAACAGGGCTGGGTCAGCCTTGCGCCTTCTTTGCCTTGCGCAACAGCATGTCGCGCTTCACCTTGCTGAGCCGGTCGAAATACATCCGCCCGTTCAGATGGTCGATCTGATGCTGGACCGAGGTCGCCCAGAGCCCGACGAAATCGCGCTCCTCAATCTCGCCATCCGCGTTGAGAAAGCGCACCGTCACCGCACGAGGCCGCTCGATCCGGGCGTGGACGCCGGGCAGATTAGGGCTGGCCTCGTCATGCGCGCGCAGCTGGACCGAGGCATGCAGCACCTCGGGATTGGCCATCCGCACCGCCTGTCCGCGCGCTTCCGAGGCATCGACCACCGCAAGCCGCTTCATCACGCCGATCTGCACGGCGGCAAGGCCCACGCCGGGCATCGCTTCCATCGTGTCGATCATGTCGTCCCAGATCGCGCGGATCTCGTCGGTGATGGCCTCGACCGGCTCGGCCGGGCTGCGCAGGCGGCGGTCGGGCCATGGCAGGCAGGGTCGGATCATCGCATCCTCAGTTTCGATAGCTGCGCCTCGGCCGCGTCGCGGCTCACGGCATCCATGCGGTCTATCAACAGCCTTCCGTCCAGAAGGTCCAGCCCGTGCTGCGCCGCGATCCCGTCGAAATCGGACAACAGCTCAGTATGCTGCAAGCCGTCAAGATCGAGCCAGCGCAGCACGATCCAGTCGGGCCGTGCGATCCACGCGGTCAGTTCGGGGATGGACAGGCAATGCTCTTGATTGACGACCAGCGATTGCGCGCTTTCCATGATCGCCGGATTGACGCAGATCCTCGGATCCCGCCCCCGCCGCTGCCAGTCGTCGTCGATCACCAGAACCCGGCTTGTTCCACCGATCTGCGGCGCCGACAGCGAGCCGGCCCCACAGGCATACATCGTATCGAGAAGGTCACGCGCCAGAGAGCGGAGCGTATCGTCCACCTCGGTGATCGCGCGTGACACCCGGCCGAGCCGCGCGTCGGGATACTGGATAAGGGATTTCACGGGCATGTCCCAAGGCGCTATCACCGCCGGGCATGTCCGTCCATTGCGCAGATGTCACGCCCTGCGCCGGGTCAGCCCCGCGCGCGGTCGCGTTTCAGCTTTTCCATCTTGCGGGTGATCATCTGCCGTTTCATCGGCCCCAGATAATCGATGAACAGCTTGCCGTTCAGATGGTCCAGCTCGTGCTGCGCGCAGGTCGCCCACAGCTGATCGAATTCTTCCTCATGGGTCTTGCCGTCGAGCCCCAGCCACCGCATCCGCACCGAGGCCGGGCGCGACACTTCGGCGAATTGATCGGGAATCGACAGGCAGCCTTCTTCGTAGCTTTTACGCTCTTCCGAGGTCCATAGGATCTCGGGATTGATCAGTACCATCGGCTGCTGCGCCGTGTCCTCGTCCTTGACGCAATCCATCACGAACAGGCGCTGCATCACGCCGATCTGCGGCGCGGCCAGACCGATGCCCGGCGCCTCGTACATGGTTTCCAGCATGTCCTCGGCCAGCTTGCCGATCTCGGGCGTGACGCTGTCGATCGGATCGCAGACCTTTTTCAGGCGGGAATCGGGGTGCAGAAGGATGGATCTCAGGCTCATTTCGCTGATCTAGGCGATCCTCGGGCGTCGCGCAACGGCGCCGATGCGACAAACCGGCTGCAACCTTGGGGTATTGCCCCGCGCCGCGTCATTTGTGGGGTTGATCCTGCCGTTCGCGGCGGCATTCTACCACACATGTTAAGGAGAGCCTGATGAACTTCGACGAAATCATCGACCGACGCGGAACGCATTCGGCAAAATGGGACATGATGGAGCCGATGTTCGGCGTCTCTCCCGAAGACGGGATCCCGATGTGGGTCGCGGATATGGATTTCCGCCCGCCAGCTTCGGTCACACGCGAATTGCAGGCGATGATCGACCACGGGGTGTTCGGCTATTTCGGCGACGATGCGTCCTACAAGGCGTCGATCGATTGGTGGATGAGCAACCGCCACGGCTGGCATGTCGAACCGGAATGGATCTTCACCACCCACGGGTTGGTGAATGGCACCGCGCTGTGCATCCATACCTGGACCCAGAAGGGCGACGGCGTCGTGCTGTTCACGCCTGTCTACCATGTCTTCGCCAAGATCATCAAAGCGGCCGGTCGCACCGTCACGGAATGCCCGCTTGCCTTCCGCGACGGCCGCTACGAGATGGACTTCGAGGACGCCGCCAAACGCCTGACCGGCAACGAGAAGATGGTGGTGATCTCGTCGCCGCATAATCCCGGTGGCCGCTGCTGGAGCGATGCCGAGCTCAAGGCGCTGGGCGCGTTCTGCGAGGCGCATGACCTGCTGCTGGTCTCGGACGAGATTCACTGCGACCTCGTCTTTCCCGGCCAGACCCATACCCCCGCGATCAACGCGCTGCCCGACATGCTGGACCGGCTGGTGATGATGACCGCGCCGACCAAGACCTTCAACATTGCCGGCGCCCATAACGGCAACGTCATCATTCCCGATCCCGCGCTGCGCGAAGCCTTCGGCGAGACGATGATGGGGCTGGGCATGTCGCCCGGCTCGTTCGGTCTGCGGATGGAGACTGCCGCCTATACCCCCGAGGGCGCGGCCTGGGTCGATGAATTGATGACCTATCTCGATGGCAACCGGCAGCTTTTCGACGACGCGGTCAACCGGATCCCCGGCCTGCGCTCGATGCCGCTCGAAGCGACCTATCTGGCCTGGGTCGATTTCTCGGGAACGGGGATGGACAGCGCCGAGGTGATCCGCCGGATCGAATCCGAGGCCCGGATCGCGGTCAATCACGGCTCGACCTTCGGCACCGGCGGCGAAACCTTCATGCGCTTCAACATCGCCACGCCGCGCGCGCAGGTGCAAGAAGCCGTGTCGCGCCTTGCCGCCGCCTTTGGTGATCTGCAGTAAGCGGACAGACGCGCGTAAACGAACAAGGGCCCGGTGACGGGCCCTTTTTTATTCGGATATTTCCGAAATGTGGCGGTTGCTGATCAGGCCGGGCTGGGCAGGAAGCCGCCATGTTCGGGCCGGTCGATGGCATAGTCGCGCACCGGCCTGTCGGTGATCGTGGTTTCGCGCTTGAACTCGTAGCGCATTTCGCCGTTCTCGTCTTCTACGGCAATGATCAGCGCCTGACTGATATGGCGCGGGCCGTCATAGATATCGACGAAGCCCCGCAGCGGCGGAATGCGCTCGGCGTCGACGGCAAAGCCCGTCTCCCAAAGGCGCAGGATCGGAAAGACGTCGTCGCCGACATGAACCGACAGCCGCGAGCCCTTGCGCTTGTCGCGCGCCTGCGCGGCGTGCAGACCTTTGAGCACGTCCTCTGGCAAAAACTCGAACATGACCGGACCTCCCGATTCCCGATGCCTGGCATCCTTGTCGTCAACCATACGAAAAACAAGTTACCGATATGTGGCAGCGCGGTTTTTTTCCGGGTGTGTGACCCTGCACAGACGCTGCGCAGGGCGCATCCCCAGTGTTTGATTGACCATCTGCTGTGAACACCCACCTTTACTCAAAAGGAGATAGAGTGATGGGTAGACTTGTCGACGGCCGCTGGCATGACGAATGGTACGACACCGAAAGTACCGGCGGAAAATTCCAACGCAGTGAAGCAAGCTGGCGCAACTGGGTCACGGCGGACGGCTCGGCCGGGCCGTCGGGCGAGGGCGGTTTCAAGGCTGAAAGCGGGCGCTACCATCTGTATGTGTCCTATGCCTGTCCGTGGGCGCACCGGGCGCTGATCTTCCGCAGCCTCAAGGGGCTCGAAGATCACATCGACGTCTCGGTCGTGCATCCCGACATGCTGTCCAACGGCTGGGAATTGCGGGACGATTTTCCCGGCGCGACGGGCGATACCCTGTTCGATTTCGACTATCTGCATCAGGTCTATACCCGCGCCGATCCGCTGATGACCGGGCGCGTGACGGTGCCGATCCTGTGGGACAAGGAACGCGCGACCATCGTGTCGAACGAAAGCTCGGAAATCATCCGCATGTTTAATTCGGCTTTCAACGAAATAACCGGCAACACGCTGGATTTCTGGCCCGAAGACCTGCGTGAGGCGATCGAGCCGGTCAATGCGCGGATCTACGACACGGTCAATAACGGCGTCTACAAATCCGGCTTTGCCACCTCGCAAGAGGCGTATGAAGAGGCCGTCCACCCGCTGTTCGACTCGCTCGACTGGCTGGAAGAGCGGCTGTCGGAAAACCGCTTCCTGATGGGCGACCGCGTGACCGAGGCTGACTGGCGTCTGTTCACCACGCTGGTGCGGTTCGACGCGGTCTATCACGGTCACTTCAAGTGCAACCGCCGGCGCATCGTCGACTATCCTAACCTGTGGGATTACACGCGCGCGTTGTATCAGGTGCCGGGCGTGGCGGGGACGGTCTTCATGGACCACATCACGCGCCACTATCATTACAGCCACGATACGATCAATCCGCACCGGATCATCCCGATCGGGCCGATTCTGGATTTCGAAGCCCCGCATGAACGCGGCGACGTACTGGCCTCGGTCGGGTGATTTAGGTGGGCTGAAGCTGCCCGGAAACGACACAGGCGCCCCGGATCGGGGCGCCTGTTTTCGTTAATACGCCTGTCGTCTCAGCGGCATTCGAAGCTGGTCGCGACAGCGGGATCGTCACCGACATAATGGGCGACCTGCGGATAGACGCAGAGCGGCCGGGTCCGTCCCGCATTCGCCGCCGATTCGGCATCGTCTTCGGGGAAGGCCGCGTCCAGCGTGCCGGGCGCCTCGCCCTCTTCGACCCAGGCCACCAGCGCGTCGAGCAGATCGAACTGGCTGGCCGAGTTGCCGCCCGGACCATGCGGCATGCCGGGCACCAGATAGAGGCGCAGGAAGTCGTCGGCCTCGGGGTTGTTGGCCTGCACACGCCCGACATAGTCGATCGTATCCTTGACCGAAAACACCGAGTCCGCCGCGCCGTGGAAGATGATCAGCCGCCCGTTCTCGGCCTCGAAAGCGTCGAGCGAGGGGTCATCCACATTCGGCACCGCGATCAGCGACATCGCGCTTTCGGGGAAATCGCCGGTCCGCGCGAAGATTGCCTGACTGCCCGCCTCGATGTCGAAATTGGCCATGAAATCCAGCAGATCCTGCGGCGAACCCCCCACATCGTTCGGTGGAGTCGAAAAGATCTGCGCCGTCGCGCCCGCCGCCATCGTGGCGATCAGCGGGTGGTGGTCCCATGGCGGGATCGGGCTTTCCAGATTCCAGAACCGCCAATTGCCCGAGGCAATGCCCGGATCCCAGTACCAGCTGTTGTAAAGCTGCTCGCCCTCGGCGCTGATCGGCCCGGCATGTCTGGTCACCAGCACGTCAACCTGCTCGGCGCTCAGGCAGTCGCTGTTCTGCCCCTCGGCGCAGACCATGACCTGAGGGTCGAATTCCTGCTGGCATTCCATCAGCGCGTTGACGACGCCGTCCTCCAGCCCGTCCAGCGCGTCGCAGGCATTCAGGATCGATTGCGCGACGACGGTCAGATCCTCGCGGCTGAAGGCGTCGGCCAGCGTGCCGCCCAGCGACAGGAAGATCTGGATGTCCAGCGCGCTCTGCAGACCGGTGCGCGGCAGGTTGAAACCGGGATACCCCGCCAGAATGCCGTCGAAAGCACCGGGCATGCGCTCGGCCTGAACCAGACCGTGACGCCCGCCGTTCGAGCGGCCGTAGCCGTAGACGTGATGCGGGGCCTCGCCGTAATAGGCTTCGGTCAGGGCCATCGCGGCGGGTTGCAGCGTCTCGACCGCGCCATAGCCATACATGCGCCGCGCCTCGAAATCGTGCCCGAACGCCGTGGCACCCGCCAATCCCAGATCGGGCCGTCCCGCGCCGTCATGCCCGGCATCCGAGCTGACCACGGCAAAGCCGCGCCCCAGCGCCGAAACGCTGCCGGTTCCGGCGCCGCCGCCAAGGGCCGGGACGACCTCTCCATCTGCGCCGCCGTTGAACTGGTGCAGGAAGCGCCCGGACCAGTCATCGGGCAGGCGCAGCTCGAAGCGCAGCGCATAGGGCTGACCATCGGCGCCGGTGCGTTCGGCCATCACGCCGCGCAGGATGCAATGATCGGTGGGCGAATCCTCGCCCGCCGCGCTATAGCTGGCTTCGGTCAGCCGCACGCCGTCGACGGCAAGATCCATGGCAGCGGCGCAGCGCGCGTCGGCATCCATATCCTGTGCCTGAGCGGGCAGGGCTGCGAGCATGGCAAGCGACGCCACCGCGATCCGTGTGAGTCTCGACATCCATTCCTCCCTCTGGACAACGATCAACAGCGGGAGTGTTCACCAAAACCGTTGGCATGGCTACCCACAGCCGCGCTTACAGCGCCGGGATTTCCCAGACCTCTGCGGGCTCCATTGCGCGGAAGCGGGCGGGGTCGACCGCGTGGCGGTCCAGCACCTCGGCCAGCCGGTCCCGGGGTTCGTCGCGGGCCTCGTTCGTCAACTGGATCGTGCCCCAGTGATGGCCCACCGCATGAACCGCCCCCGAGGCGAGGAAGCCCTGCACCGCCTCGTCCGGGTCCTGATGCTGATCGGCCATGAACCAGCGCGGATCATAGGCGCCGATCGGCAGGATCGCCGCGCGGATCGGGCCGAAACGCTCGAGCCCCTGATAGGGGCGGCCCTGATCGAAGCCGGTATCGCCGATGAAATGCACGGCCCCGCCGGGCGCGGTCAGCATGAACGCCGCCCACAGCGCCATCGACCGGTCGGTCACGCCGCGCGCGCTCCAGTGATGGCAGGGCAGGCAATGCACGCCCAGCGGGCCGAACGTGGTCTCGTCCCCCCAATCCATCACCTCGCTCCGCAGCCCGGTTCCGGCGATGATCGTATCGTTGCCCAGGGGCGTGATGACATGCGGATCATGCGCCTCTTTCAGCCGGTGCAGCGTGGCGAGGTCGAGATGATCGTAGTGGCAATGCGACAGCACGATCAGGTCGATGGGCGGAAGATCGGAAAAGGCGATGCCGGGCGCGATAACCCGTTTCGGCCCGGCAAAGGATACCGGCGAGACGCGGTCGGACCAGACCGGATCGGTCAGGATGTTCAGCCCCTGCATCTGGATCAGCAGTGTTGCGTGGCCGACCATGGTGATGGTCAGGTCCTGTACACGCTCAGCGGGCACGGCCGGGCGGATCATCGGGATCGAGTCGGGCCATTCGGCGGGTTTGGGGCCAAAACGCCAGCGCAACGCATCGGTAAGGCCCTTGGGGCTCGACCCGTCGGGATTGAAAAACCGCACGCCGTCGAAATGGTCGCTTTCGGGGCCGTCGTAATAGCGGTTGCGCCCCCGCCGGACGATTGTGGTCGCGCCCCCGGCGGCGGTGACGCCTGCAAGTCCGGCAGCGGTTCGAAGAAGGGTGCGGCGCTTCATCTGGATCCCGTATGGCAAGGGAAGGGCGGGCGCGCCTGCGGCCCGCCTGTCAGACAGATAGCGCACCCCGAAGCGCGAACCAGCCTTTCTTTCTTGGCGCTCTTACCGGCCCTGAGACAAGGCAGGATAGGCGCGGCGCACGGTTCGGGTGATGGCGATCACCACCGCGATCTTGACCAGATCGCCGGGAATGAAGCCGATCGAGCCGACAAGCGCTTGCCACAGGCTGAGCCCCGCAACCGCCGAGATCCACGGCACACCGATCAGATAGACCAGTCCGATGCCGAAGATCACCAGAATCGCCACCTCGCCCGGCAGTCCGGGATTGAAGCGCGCGCGCTGATAGGCCCAGCCGATGGCAAAAGCCGCAAGCGGCCATGCCAGCACGAACCCGCCAGAGGCGCCCAGCAGAACGCCCATGCCGCCCCGCCCGCCGGCCAGAAGCGGCATACCCACGGCGACCAGCACATAGAACAGCGCCAGCGCCAGCCCGCCGCGTTTCGCGCCGACCAGCGCCCCGGCCAGCATCGGGCCCATGCTTTGCGCGGTGATGGCGACACCGACGGCGGGCAGGGTGAGCGGCGGGAAAAGACCCAGCGCGGCGGTCAGCGCGGCGAACAGCGCGATATGGACGATCTCACGGGTGGTCATGGTCGGGTCTCTCCTGTCGAGCGGGACGTCTCATTGCCGGGGTCATAGCCGCGCGCTTCGATCGCGTCGGCGATATCATCGGCCATCTTCAGCAGGCGCACGATGACCGGAACGGCGGTGGCGATCACGCTGCGTTCCAACCCTCGGGCGCGCTGGGCCTCGCGCACCTCGGCGGTGATCGAGCCCAGAACGGGGATGAAGCGCAAGGCAAGCGACAGTGCAAGGCTGACCTTGGCCGGGTTCACCCTGAGCGGACGCAGCCAGAACAGCGCCCGCTCCAGCGCGGCGATCATGTCCGAGGCCCGCGTCGTCAGCGTCACCAGCGACGCGAACAGCAGCAGGGCCGCCAGCCGCAACGCCACCATCAGCGCCGACAGCGCGTCGAACAGCCACCATTGTGCGCCCGCGACGATGGCAAGGATCAGCAGCATGGGCCGAAGAATGCCCCAGATCACCCGCCAGCCCAGACCCGAGCCCAGATAAAGCGCGATCACGGCGACAAAGGTAATCGCCGCCAGATCCAGCAGGGGCACAGCCAGCAAAAGCGTGCCCAGAGCGGCCAGCGCCAACAGCTTGATACCGGGCGGTAAGCGCCACAACAGGCCGGTGCCGGGGAGGTAATCCGACAGGATCACGCCATGCGCCTTTCATAGAAATCGATCGCCGGACCGGGCCGGTCGTCTGCGACGATGCGGCCTTCGTCCAGCACAATGACGCGGTCGAAATCGCGCAGCAATTCCAGATCGTGCGAGATCATCACCACGTTCTGCGGCAGCTCGGCGATGGCGCGGGCGACCCGGCGCTTGTTGCGCAGGTCCAACAGCGTGGTGGGTTCGTCAAACACGATATGCGCGGGCTCCATCGCCATCACACCGGCAATCGCCAGAAGCTGTTTCTGCCCGCCCGACAGCAGATGCGCGGGATGCTCGCGAAGCTCGGTCAGGTCGTAACGCGCCAGCGCCGCATCGACCCGCGCGCGGATCTCGTCGCGCGGCAGGCGCAGGTTCTTCAGTCCGAAGGCGAGGTCTTCCTCGACCACGGGAAAGACGATCTGGTTGTCGGGGTTCTGAAACACGAAGCCCACGCGGCGGCGCACTGCCTTGCCGTCGCTGCGGGTGTCGAGGCCGTCGATCAGAACCTGTCCGGCGCTGGGCAGCTGCAACCCGTTGAGCAGCCGCGCGAACGAGGATTTGCCGGAACCGTTGCCGCCGATCACCGCGACGCGCCGTTCTTCCAGCCGCAGGGACAAGTCGCGCAGGACCACGCGCTCGCCATAGCGATGGGTGACATCGCGCAGTTCGATCATCGCGCGGCTCTTTCCGCCTGCATTCGCCGGTCCATCCCTCGCCCCGAGCGCGTCAACCATGCCGCGCGCCCCTGCACTGCCCCGAAGTCAGGCGTTTTGCAAGCGTCGGGCGGTGGCGCGGCTCAGCCGATCCAAAGCGCGGCGCCCAGCCCCAGCGCGGCGATCATCGCGAAAGCCGCACCGCTTTGCACCAGCGGGGCCAGCCCCAGCGCGCGCAGGCGGGCGAAGCGGGTGTTCAGCCCCAGCCCGGCCAGCGCCGCAGCCAGCAAGACCGGCGTGATCTGCGCCGAGGCCATGCGCAGCGGCTCGGCCAGCATCCCGAGCGTGTTCAGCACCACCAGCGCCATGAAAACCCAAAGGAAACCCGGCACGCCCGCGCCCTGTCCGCGCGCTTCGCCGCGATGGCCGCGCGCCAGCACCGCGACGACGCCCGCCAGCATCAGTACCCGGCCCAGTTTCATCGCCAGCGCCGCCTGCCCCGAAACCTCGCCCCCCGCGAATCCAGCGCCGACCGCCTGCGCCACCTCGTGCAGCGACAGACCGGCCCACAGCCCGGATTGGACCGGCGTCAGGCCCAGAAGGCCCGAGGCCAGCGGCACTGCGAACAGCCCGATCGTGCCCCACAGGGTGATCGTCGCCACGGCATAGCTGACGACCTCGTCACGGGCGCGGATCACGCCGTTCGCCCCGGCAATGGCCGAGGCTCCGCAGACCGCGCTGCCTGTGGCGATCAGCAGCGACAGATCGGGCGCAACGCCCAGACGTCGCCCGACTGCGTGGCTGACGGGAAGGGTGATCGCCACGGCCGCCAGCACCGCCAGTCCACCGCCGATCCCGAAGGCGCCCAGATCGCCCAGCGTGATCTGGGCGCCCAGCAGGGCCACGGCGGCGCGCATCAACCCCTTGCCCGCAAAGGCGATACCGGGCTGCGCGGCCTCGGCAGGCGCGCGCAGATTGCTCAACGCCATGCCCAGAAGGATCGCCACGATGACCGGGCTCAGCGCGTTCAGCCCCGGCAGCAGGCGCAGCACGAAGGCGAGGGCCGTCACCCCGGCCACCAGGACCAGTCCGGGCAACAGGGGGATCAGGCTTTTGCGGGTGGCGAGCGGAAGGGTGGCGATCATCGGGACTCCGTGGCCCGGGGCGTGGCGGGCGATGAAGGGAGGATAGCGCGCGGCGAAAAACCATTCCAACCGAATGTTTTTCATGAAATGATCGCGGTAACTGATTGAAAGGGCCGCTTATGACGCTGGAGCAATTGCGCATCTTCCTTGCCGTGGCGCGGCTCGAGCATGTCACCCGTGCCGCCAAGCAGCTCAATCTGACGCAATCGGCGGTCAGCGCGGCGCTGTCGGCTCTGGAAACGCAGCATGGCGTTCCGCTTTTCGACCGGGTCGGACGCGGTATCGCGCTGAACGAGGCCGGGCGCGGATTTCTGCCCCGCGCCGAAGAGGTGATGCGCCGGGTCGAGGACGCAGCGCGCTGGCTGGCCGATCTGCGCGGGGGCGAGACCGGCAGCCTGCGTCTGCAGGCCAGCCAGACCGTCGCCAGCTATGTGCTGCCGCGCCACCTGATGCGATTTCGCGCGCGTCATCCCGGCATTGCGCTGAGCTTCCGGCAGGGCAACACTGCACAGGTCCTGGCCGCCTTGCGCGCGGGCGAGGCGGATCTGGGGCTGGTCGAGGGTCGGATCGACGGCGCCGATTTCGAGACCGAGATGATCGGCGGCGACCGGCTGGTCCTGCTGACCGCGCCCGACCATGCGTGGCAACGCGCGTCGGGTCTGACGGCGGCGGAGCTTGCGCGGGGCGACTGGGTGCTGCGAGAGCCGGGTTCGGGCACCCGCGCTCAGTTCGATGAGGCCATGCAGGATCAGGGCATCGCGCCGATCCGCCCGGTGCTGGAACTGCCGTCGAACGAGGCCTGCATCGCCGCCGTTGAAACCGGCCATGGGGCAACCGTGCTGTCAGCGCTCGCGGCCGCGCCGCATCTGGATCGCGGCCATATCCGTGCCGCGCCCTTCGCTTTTCCCGAGCGGCTGTTCCACGCCGTGCGCCATCGGGCCCGCCATCAAAGCCGCGCCGCCGGCCTGTTTCTGGACCTGCTGCACGAAAGGTGAATGGCGCAAAGAAAAAGCGGCGCGAGAGACCACGCCGCTTTCGGATTGTTCGTGGTCCTGGCGATCAGGCGTCGAGATTCTCGACGCTCAGCGCGTTCTTCTGGATGAATTCCCGGCGCGGTTCGACGATGTCGCCCATCAGCTTCGAGAAGATGTCATCGGCCTCGGCCACGTCGTCGACCTTCACCTGCAGCAAGGTGCGGGCATCGGGGTCCAGCGTGGTTTCCCAGAGCTGGTTGGGGTTCATCTCGCCCAGACCCTTGTAGCGCTGCAGCGACAGCCCGCGCTCGCCCTCTTCCAGCATCGCGTTGAGCAGGTCGGTCGGGCCATAGATGTTCTGATGACGCTCACGCCGTACCAGCGACGAGGCATCGCGGTAGACATGGCGCGATTCTTCGGACACGCGCGCCAGACGCCGCGCCTCGCCCGAGCGCAGCACCGCGCCATCGAGCGTGCGGATCTCTTCGACCCCGCGCAGGATGCGCGACAGCTTGATGCCGTGATCCTGCGTGATGCGCCCAGTCCAGCCGCGCTCGTATTCCTTGGCGACCATGTCCAGCCGCGCGGCGACATTGTCGGCCACCGCCTGCAGATCGGAATCGACCTTGCCCGGATCGAAGGCCCCGGCGATCGCCGCCTGTTCCAGAATGTTGCGCGGGTAATGCGTCGGGAAGGCATCGAGCACCCGCTTGAAGGCGCGCGCGGCCTCGACCACGCGGTACAGGTCCTGCCCGGCCAGCTCTTCGCCGGTCTTCAGCCGCAGCACCGCGCCGTCAATCCCTTGCTGGATCAGGTAATCTTCCAGCGCCGGCACGTCCTTCAGGTATACTTCGGACTTGCCGCGCGACACTTTGTAGAGCGGCGGCTGCGCGATATACAGATGCCCCGCCTCGATCAGTTCAGGCATCTGCCGGAAGAAGAAGGTCAGCAGCAGCGTGCGAATGTGGGCGCCGTCGACATCGGCGTCGGTCATGATGACGATCTTGTGGTAGCGCAGCTTCTTCAGATCGAATTCGTCGCGGCCGATCCCGGTGCCCATCGCGGTGATCAGCGTGCCGATTTCCTGACTGCTGAGCATCCGGTCGAAGCGCGCGCGCTCGACGTTCAGGATCTTGCCCCGAAGCGGCAGAACCGCCTGATTCTGGCGCGACCGACCCTGTTTGGCCGAACCACCGGCCGAGTCACCCTCGACCAGAAACAGTTCCGACTTGGCGGGATCGCGTTCCTGACAATCGGCCAATTTGCCGGGAAGCGAGGCCACGTCCAGCGCTGTCTTGCGCCGGGTCAGGTCGCGGGCCTTGCGGGCGGCTTCGCGGGCCAGCGCCGCCTCGATGATCTTGCCGACGATCTGCCGCGCCGGGCCGGGATTTTCCTCGAACCATTCCGACAGCTTTTCGTTGACCAGATTCTCGACCGCCGGACGTACCTCGGACGAGACCAGCTTGTCCTTGGTCTGCGAGCTGAATTTCGGATCGGGCACTTTCACCGACAGCACGCAGGTCAGCCCCTCGCGCGCGTCGTCGCCGGAAAAGGCGATCTTTTCCTTCTTGGCGATGCCGCTTTCCTGCGCGTAGCGGGTAATGGTGCGGGTCAGCGCGCCGCGGAAGCCCGCCATATGCGTGCCGCCGTCACGCTGCGGGATGTTGTTGGTGAAGGGCAGCACATTCTCGTGGTAGCTGTCGTTCCACCACATCGCCACTTCGACGCCGATGCCGTCCTTCTCGCCCTCAATGAAGATGGGCTCGGGCATGACCGGCTGTTTCGATCGGTCGAGGAAGCGCACGAATTCGCGCACGCCACCCTCATAGCAGAACTCAGTTTTCAGCGGATCGGCGGGGCGCTCGTCCTCGACGACGATATGCACGCCGCTGTTGAGGAAGGCCAACTCGCGCAGGCGGTTCTCCAGCGTCTTGAAGACGAAGTCCAGATTGCTGAACGTGCCTTCCGGGTGATTGGTCTTCGCCGAGGCCAGGAACCGAACCTCGGTGCCCTTTTCGCCCTCTTTCGCCGGACCCACCTCGGTCAGGTGCTCGACCGTCTCGCCCTTTTCGAAGCGCGCTTTCCATTCCTTGCCGCCGCGCCAGATGCGCAGTTCCAGCCAGTCGCTGAGCGCGTTCACCACCGAAACGCCGACGCCGTGCAGACCGCCCGACACCTTATAGCTGTTCTGGTCGAACTTCCCGCCGGCATGCAGCTGGGTCATGATGACCTCGGCCGCCGAGACGCCCTCTTCAGCGTGGATATCGGTCGGAATGCCGCGCCCGTTATCGCGCACCGAGACGCTGGAATCGGCGTGAATCTTGACGTGAACCGAGGTCGCATGCCCTGCCAGCGCTTCGTCGATGCCGTTATCGACGACCTCGTACACCATGTGGTGCAGGCCCGAGCCGTCGTCAGTGTCACCGATATACATCCCCGGGCGCTTGCGCACGGCATCCAGGCCTTTGAGAACCTTGATGGAATCGGCGCCATATTCCTCGCGCGGAGCGGCTTGTGCGGTCATGGAGTTTGTCCGTCCTTGTTGCCCCCCGTCGATAGCGGATTCCGGGGGTATTGTCACGCTTCGGACACAAGATTTAGGGCGGTTTGAGCGGGGCTTGCCCTATCCGCGCCCAAGACGGGCGATTGCCACCGGCACCCCGCCCTCGCCGCGCCATTCCACCACCAGCGCACCGTCCGTGCCGAGGCGCAGAAACACCCCCAGCCCGTCGATGCAATGGTCCTGTCCGGTGACGATCTCTTCGTGCCCGACGGCGGTGAAAAAGCTGAAGGTTTCAAGCCCGGTCTGGAAGCGCCAGCGCGCGGTGCACGGAGCGTCGCCGGGATAGAACGCAACCCCGCTGTCCGACCCCAGATCGATATCCACGCGCCATGCCGACCCGCCCCGTTGTGATCCCTCTCCACTCCATTGGCCCTGAAGCTCGGCCGGAACGGTCTGTGCGGTCAGGGGGCTGGCGGCGAGACACAGCAGGGCAAGGAAAGCACGCATCGGCAGGCTCCGGCAAAAGCGGGGTTCAAGAGCCGATGCTGAACCCGTGCCCCGGTGCCGTCAAGCGCGCCACAGCCGGACCGGGGATTTCGGTGCCCGTGTGATCACGCCCTTCGCCTCAAGGTCGAGCTGCACGCATTTCATCCACCAGCCGACCTTGTCGCCGCCGGGAAACAGATCCTCGGGCAGATGCGCGACCATCGCCGCCTGTGCCTCGCGCGGCATCATTCCCGGCGCTTCGCCCGGCAGGACGGCCATCAACGCCGCGCGCGCGGCTTCGTATTTCGCCCGGTCCACGCGCGTGGTGCGGCCCGGGGAATTGACGTTCTCGACCTCGATCTTCTCGCTCATCCTGCATCCTCCAGCGGTGGCATCGGTTCCAGAGGGAAGCGCCGGAAGCCGGTCGCCGCCCAGGACAAAAGGAGTTTTCCCATGAAACGCGCCGTCTGCCGTTTCGCGCCTGGAACATCGTCATCGGGCCACGGACCCTCGACATCCATCAGCATCGTTCGCAATCCGGGCGGCGGCGGATCGTCAAAGCGCACGGCATAGAGCGACAGCCAGTGCCCGCCGGGAAAGTTCAGATAGAGCGGGCTGTTGCAACACCGGGCCACCACACGACGCGATCCTTTGGGCCGGCGCGATCCTTTGGGACTGAGCCGGTGTTCGCGCAGATGACCCGCGCCACGAAGAACCTTCACCCGGTCCTTGCGCCACATCACATAGGGCGTACCGCCATAGGCATCCACGACCGGCGCCGCGCCGGGACGCGCGGTCAGCTCCGCCGCCGCTCTCCGGCAGGACGTGCAATGACAGGTCGCGGTCATGATCGGCGCGCCGGTCAGTTCCAGCGCCGTGTCGCCGCAACGGCAGGTGATCGTGCTCATGTCTCTCTCCCGAAGATCAGCGTGACATAGCGTGCCAGATGGTCGATCGACTCGCGCGCCGCTTCAAGGAAGCGCAGACGCGCGGCGCTACGCTCGGGCGAGTGTCTGGTGGACCGAGGCATCAACAAACCATGCCGCCCGGTCGGCATTCAGGCAAGCGCCCCCTCGGAATCGAGCGCCCAGAACGGGTTATGCGCCACTTCCCAGACATGCCCGTCCGGATCGGTGTAATACCCGGAATACCCGCCCCAGAACACCGCTTCGGGCGCCTTCAGCGGTGTCGCGCCGGAATCCAGCGCCAGAGCATAAGCAGCATCCACGGCGTCGCGGCTGTCGAAATTCTGCGCCAAAGTCATCGCTCCGGTCCCCAGCGCGGCGCCCGGGCGCCCCTGATCTTTGGCCAGCGGGTCCAGCCCGAACAGCCCCATTTTCATGCCGCCCAGATCGTAGAACACCACACCCGGCGCAGTTTCCTCGGGCACCCAGCCCAGGGCGGCATAAAAGGCCTTGGCGCGGTCCAGATCGGCCACGCCCAGCGTGACAAGGGTGATGCGTTGCGCCTTCATGCCAGATCTTCCTCCTGCAATCGTGAATCCCCGGCCTCTTCGGCTACGCGGAACACCTGCGCCCGCGTGCCCAGCGGCGAAAAAAGCTCGGGGCCCGTCCCGGTCAGGAACGCCTGCGCGCCCAACGCGCTCAGCGCGTCGTAAAGCGCCGCGCGCCGCCCGTCATCGAGATGCGCGGCCACCTCGTCGAGCAACAGGATCGGCGCATGTCCGACCTCGGCATGAAGCGCGCGCGCATGGGCCAGAACGGTGGAAATCAGCAGTGCCTTCTGCTCTCCGGTCGAACATTGCGCCGCCGGCCAGCCTCGCGCGGCCCAGAGCGCCGACAGATCGGCTCGATGCGGCCCGACCAGCGACCGCCCTGCAGCCATGTCCCGCCGCCGTCCCTCGGCCAGCGCCGAGGCCAGATCTTCCGGGCTGTCATCGGCCAGCGTCAGGTCGGGCTGCGGGAACGGGCTGTCCGGATCGACCGCGCCCGCCAGCCGCGCCAGCGCGGCGCGGCGATTGGCGCTCATTGCACCGCCTGCCTCGGCCATCCGCGCCTCAAGCGCGGCATACCAGCGCGGATCGGTAACACCGTCGCGCAGCAGCCGGTTGCGCTGTCGCATCGCCTTTTCATAGGCCAGCGCAACCTCGGCATGGTCCGGTACAAAACCCAGAACCAGCCGGTCGAGAAACCGCCGCCGCCCCTCGGCCGCCTCGATCCACAGCCGGTCCATCGCCGGCGTCAGCCACAACATTGGCATCAGCCGACCCAGCGCGGATTGCGGTGCCGCCTTGCCATCGATGCGCACGCTGCGCGGCTGGCCGGGCGTGGCGCCGGTCTCGATTTCATGCGCAACGCCCGACCGCCCGATCTCGCCGTCGATCTTCCATCCCAGCCCCGCTGGTCGCGCGCCCAGTTCTTCGCCCGCCGCGCGCCGCAGGCCCCGCCCGGGCGACAGCAAGGACACGGCTTCCAGCAGGTTGGTCTTGCCCGCCCCGTTCGCACCGAACAGCACGACGGGCCGTCCGTCGAACGCCACCTCGGTTCGCGGATGCGAACGGAAACGCGACAGGGTGAGGCGGGTCAGGCGCAAGGACATGCGAAAGGGTTACGGAACAATCCCCCGCGCCGCAAGGAAGCCCGACACCCGGGGGATCCTCCCCCGGACCCCCTGGGATATTTGAGGAACAAAGATGGGCGGCACCGGGACGGAACAGCGAGCAATTTGAATAAAATTGCGCATCTTTGTTCTACAAATATCCTCGGGGGGTGAGGCCGAAGGGCCGAGGGGGGCAGATAGCCCCCCTCTCAACCCATCCGTCTTTTGCGGCGCCTGTCAGACGCGCATCGGCATCACAACATAGACCGCCGAGGTGTCGGACCCTTCGCGTACCAGCGCCGGTTCGCCCGAGGAATTGAACATGAACACCGCGTTCTCGCGGTCGATCTGGCTGGCGATTTCCAGCAGGTATTTCGCGTTGAAGCCGATCTCGAGATGCTCGTCGCCGTAAGCCACGACCAGTTCTTCCTCGGCGGTGCCGCTATCGGGGGCATTGACGCTGAGCGTGAGCTTGTCTTCGTCGAGGATCAGCTTCACCGCGCGCGAGCGTTCGGACGACACCGTCGCCACCCGGTCCACCGCTTTCGAGAAATCGCTCGCATCGACTTCCAGCCGCTTGGTGTTGCCTGCCGGGATGACGCGCGAATAATCGGGGAAGGTGCCGTCGATCACCTTCGAGGTCAGGGCGATTTCCGGTGTGGCGAAGCGCACCTTGGTTTCGCTGACGGAAATGGCGATGTCGGCCTCGTCGTCATCGAGCAGTTTGCGCAGCTCGTTCACGGTTTTGCGGGGCACGATCACGCCGGGCATGCCGACCGCGTCCTCGGGCAGCGGCGCGTCGATGCGGGCCAGCCGGTGGCCGTCGGTCGCGACGCAGCGCAGGGCGCGGCCATTCTCGGTCTCGGCGACATGCATGTAGACGCCGTTCAGGTAATAGCGCGTCTCTTCGGTCGAGATGGCAAATTTCGATTTCTCGAACAGCCGCTTCAGGTCGCCCGCCTTGGCCGAGAAATTCGTCTGGTATTCCGACGAGGCCATGACCGGGAAATCCTCACGCGGGAGGGTCGCCAGGGCAAAAGTCGAGCGTCCCGCTTCCACCGTCAGCCGCCCGGTGCGCTGATCGTCGGTCAGCGAGACCAGCGCGCCATCGGGCAGTTTGCGGACGATTTCGTGCAGCATCACCGCCGAGACAGTCGTGGCGCCCGCGCGTTCGACCATCGCCGCGGCGCGGTCGACCACTTCGATATCGAGATCGGTGGCGCGGAAGCTGACGGTGGCGTCTTCGGCCTCGATCAGCACATTGGCCAGGATCGGGATCGTGTTGCGCCGCTCGACCACTGACTGGGCCTGTGACACGGCCTTCAGCAGCGTTGCGCGTTCGATGCTGATCTTCATCGTCGATCCCTCCGACACGTCAGGCCGGTCCCGGCAGGCGCCGGTCCGGCCATTTTACTCTTTGTGTGTTTGTTTGCGTGGCTTTGGCACCGAGGTCAAGGTTCACGCGCTGTTCTTCGGTGCCGGGGCTCAGCTTTCCAGCAACCGGCGCAGCAGGTCGAGATCCTCGGCCAGTTGCGAATCCGTGCCGCGCAGTTCCTCGACCTTGCGCACGCCGTGCAGAATCGTGGTGTGATCGCGTCCGCCGAAGCGGCGCCCGATCTCAGGCAGCGAGCGGGTGGTCATGTGTTTGGCCAGATACATCGCGATCTGCCGGGGGCGGGCGATGGTGCGCAGGCGCTTGGGCCCGATCATGTCGGACAGGCGGATATTGTAGTGATCGGCCACCTTGCGCTGGATCTCTTCGACCGTGACCTTGCGGTCCGAGGTGCGCAGGATGTCGGCCAGCGCGTCCTGCGCCATGTCCAGCGTGATCTCGCGGCCCAGAAGCGAGGCCAGCGCGAAAAGCCGGGTCAGCGCGCCTTCGAGCACGCGCACATTGGTGGTGATCCGGTGGGCGAGGAATTCCAGCACATCGGGCGCGATCGAGACATTGCCGTAATTCGCGCGGTTGAGATCGGCCTTCTGCTGCAGGATGCCCAGCCGCAGTTCGTAATCGGTCGGGTGCAGGTCGACCACGAGGCCCGATTGCAAGCGGCTCTTGATGCGGTCTTCGAGATCCTTGATCTCGCCCGGCGCACGGTCGGCCGAGATGACGATCTGCTTGTTCTGGTCGATCAGCGCGTTGAACGTGTGGAAGAACTCTTCCTGCGTCGATTCCTTGCCGGCGATGAACTGCACGTCGTCGACCATCAGGATATCGACCGAGCGGAACAGCGATTTGAAATCCATGATCTGCTTTTCGCGCAGAGCCTGCACGAAGCGGTACATGAACTGCTCGGCGCTGAGATACAGCACGCGGGCCTCGGGATTGCGCTGCTGCAAGTCCCACGCGATGGCGTGCATCAGGTGGGTCTTGCCCAGCCCCACGCCGCCATAGAGGAACAGCGGGTTGAACGTGACCGAGGCGCCTTCGGCCACCCGGCGCGCGGCGGCATGGGCCAGCGCGTTGGGCTTGCCGACGACGAAATTGTCGAAGGTATAGCGCTGATCCAGCGGCGCGCCGGGCAGCTCTTCGCCAGCGCTGGCAGCCGTGGTCGGCGCGGCGGCGGCGGAAAGCGGGCGCGCGGGCTCGGCCTCGGCACCCTCGGTGGGCTGCGGCTGGGCCGGACGGGCGCTTTTCGGCACGACGCGGATTTGCAGGCGGTGCACGCTGGCCCCTTCGCTGCTCATCGCGCGCTGGATGTGATCTGCGAAATTCCGGTCGACCCAGTTGGCGATGAAATTCGTCGGCGCATCAATGACGGCGAGGCCGTCGCGGATCTCGGCAAGCTCGAGCGGCGCGATCCATGTGATGAAGTTATGCTCGCCAACCGTCTCACGAAGCTTACTGCGTACTTTGCCCCACGCGTTCTTTGTCATTCTGTCCCGACCCATATCCACGCCCGGGCGTGGCAGATTTTTTTCATTATTGTATCGCCCGGTGATTCCGGTCGACTGGTCGCGAGACAACAAGGCCGCCCGGCCCCGATGCGGGTCGGTGGTCTAAGGGGATGCTGGTGTCAGGTGGCAGCCCGACCCTTCGACACGAACGCAAACAGCCGGGTGGCAGCCCCGGCCAACGAGTCGCGCGCTCAGGAAAAACCCCCCCAGGGCTTTGTGAATCGCAGGGGCAAGCTAGCAAGGCCCGAGGCGGAGGGACAAGGACTAGATCGGGCTTGACAGGTGGCGGGCCAAAAGGAATCGCAACGGGCGTAGTTTTCCTGCCACACTTGCCCGATTTCGGGTCACGACCCGGTCGCGCGGACGGGATAACCGCAACAAAAAAGCGCACCCTGCGGTGCGCTTTTTCAAGGATTTACAAAATGTTAAATCCGGTCCGGGCGTCGGCTCAGGCGTTCAGGGCCTTCACGCGCGACGACAGGCGCGACATTTTGCGCGACGCGGTGTTCTTGTGCAGGACGCCCTTGGTCACACCGCGCATCAGTTCGGGCTGGGCAGCGTCCAGAGCGGCTTTGGCGGCAGCGGCATCGCCCGAGGCGATCGCTTCTTCGACCTTGCGCAGGTAGGTGCGGATGCGCGAGCGGCGGGCTTTGTTGACGGCGAAGCGGACTTCCGACTGACGGGCGCGCTTCTTGGACTGGGGCGTATTGGCCATGGGTTCGGGCTCTTTCGGGTCTGTGACAATATCGTTGCGCCCAGACCCACCGATCCATTGAGACATCGTCTCGGGATCAGGTCGATTCCTGCCTTAAGCGGGCCCACGCGCATGTGGGGGCAGGCCATACGGCAAAAACTGCCGGTTGAAAAGCCCGAATCGCCCCCGCCCGCCCGACGCGGCGGATCACTTGTCGCGGAACTGCGGCTCGCGTTTTTCCAGGAAGGCGTCCATGCCCTCTTTCTGGTCCTCGGTGCTGAACAGCGCGTGGAACACCCGGCGCTCGTACAGCAGACCTTCGCGCAGCGTCGTCTCGTAGCTGCGGTTCACGGCCTCTTTCACCACCTTGGTGGCGATGCCCGATTTCGACGCGATCTTCTGCGCGGCGGCCTGAGCCTCGTCCAGCAGCTTCTTGGCCGGAACCACGCGGCTGACCAGACCCGAGCGCTCGGCCTCTTCGGCATCCATGAAGCGGCCGGTCAGATGCATGTCCATTGCCTTGGACTTGCCGACGAAGCGCGTCAGCCGCTGGGTGCCGCCGATACCGGCGACCACGCCCAGATTGATCTCGGGCTGGCCGAACTTGGCGTTATCGGCGGCGATGATGAAATCGCACATCATCGCCAGTTCGCAGCCACCGCCCAGCGCGTAACCTGCGACAGCGGCGATGACCGGCTTGCGCACCGACAGCAGAACCTCGGTCTCGGGCGTGAAGAAATCGCTCTCGAACATGTCGACGAAGCTTTTCGACGCCATTTCGCTGATATCAGCACCGGCGGCAAAGGCCTTGTCCGAGCCGGTCAGCACGATGGCGCGCACCTTCTCGTTCTTGTCGGCGGCCTTCAGCGCTTCGGCCAGTTCCCCCAGCAACTGCGAGTTCAGGGCGTTCAACGCTTCGGGGCGGTTCAGTTTGATCGTCGCAACATGCTGCGCGACGTCCACGACAATCGTTTCATAGGCCATGAGGTGTCCCTGACATTGTCCCTGAGCCGGGAGTCCCGGCCTGTATTCCCGATGTGTCTAGCAGTCCTTGATGTGGGATCAAGGCCTCTCTGCCCCGCCTAGCGCTGGCAGCGCGGGCAGAAATAGGTCGAGCGCCCCCCCTGCACGATGCGGCGGATCGTGCCGTCGCAGCCGGGTGTGGGGCAGGGCGCGCCTTCGCGGTCATACGCGCGGAACGTGTGCTGGAAATAGCCCAGCTCGCCATCGGCCTGCCGGTAATCGCGCAGGCTCGACCCGCCCGCGTCGATCGCCTCTTGCAGCACCTGCCGGATCGTCACGGCCAGCAGCTCGATCCGCGCCCGCCCGATCCGCCCGCCCGCGCGTTCGGGATGGATGCCTGCGCGGTGCAGGGCCTCGCAGACATAGATATTGCCCAGCCCCGCCACCAGCTTCTGATCCAGAAGCAGTGCCTTGATCGGCCCTTTGCGCCCCTTCAGCCGCGCGGCCAGAAGATCGGCGTTAAAGGCGTTGCCCAGTGGTTCCGGTCCCAGCGCGGCCAGCAGCGGATGCGCGTCAGCCCGCGCGGTGTCGATCAGGTCCATCGCCCCGAAACGCCGCGCATCGTTGAACGTCACGCGCGCGCCGCCCTCCATGTCGAAGACGACATGATCGTGTTTCAGCGTCAGGGGATGGGCATGGTGAAATTCGCCCGGAACATAGGCCTCGGCCAGACCCGACACGGTCATGCGCCCGCTCATGCCCAGATGGATCAGCAGCGTCTCGCCGGTGTCGAGATCGGCGAGGATGTATTTTGACCGCCGCCGCAGACGCTCGACCCGCGCGCCGGTCAGACGCTCGGCCATGCGGTCGGGCAGCGGCCAGCGCAGATCGGGCCGGCGCACATCGGCCTGAAGGATGCGTTTTCCCTCCATCGCGGGGGCAAGGCCGCGGCGCACGGTTTCCACCTCGGGCAGTTCAGGCAATGGTGACTCCGGGTCGCAGGGCTGGAACGGGGGCTTGGATTGTGAGGGCCGCCATCCTCGGCTATGGAAGGGCTAGGCGCAAGATCGGCGCACAGGATCAGGGGACCCGCATGAGCCCGGACAACCGCACGACGCATTTCGGCTTTCAGACCGTGGACGAGGATCAGAAGGCCGGCATGGTGCATGGCGTCTTCTCGTCGGTGGCGTCGAAATACGATGTCATGAACGACCTGATGAGCATGGGCATCCACCGCGTCTGGAAAGACGCGCTGATGGACTGGCTGGCGCCCCGGCCGGGCCAGCACCTGCTGGACGTGGCGGGCGGCACCGGCGACGTGGCGTTCCGCTTCCTTGGCCGGGCGGGCGATACAGCGCGTGCGACGGTGCTCGACATGACCGCACCGATGCTGGAAGAAGGCCGCAAGCGGGCCGAGGCCGAACGCATGGCCGACCGGCTCGACTGGGTAGTCGGCGACGCCATGGCGCTGCCGTTCGAGGCCAACAGTTTCGACGTCTACACGATCAGCTTCGGCATCCGGAACGTGACCCGCATTCCCGACGCGCTGAAGGAAGCCTACCGCGTGCTGAAGCCCGGCGGGCGTCTGGTGGTGCTGGAATTCAGTCAGATCCCCAACGACATGATGCAAAAGGTCTACGACCTTTATTCCTTCAATGTGATTCCGCGCATGGGGCAGATGGTGGCGGGCGACCGCGACAGCTATCAGTACCTCGTCGAATCGATCCGCAAATTCCCCGATCAGGAAGCCTTTGCCGCGATGATCCGCACGGCAGGTTTCGAGCAGGTGAAATACCGCAACCTGTCGATGGGCATCGCCGCCCTGCATTCGGGATGGAAGATCTGACGTGAGGGGGCCCCACAATCTCTGGCGCCTGATCCGCACCGGCGCCACGTTCGAGCGCACGGGTGCCATGCGCAGCGCGCTGGAAGCGATGAACGTGCCGCCGCGGCTGCGCTTCGTCGCCCGCGTAATGGGCTGGCCTTTTGCGTGGCTGGGACACAAGGGCGACCCGTCGCTGCCGCCGGTGACGCGCGCGATCACCGCGCTGGGCCCGGCCTATATCAAGTTCGGACAGATCCTTTCGACCCGTCCCGACATCGTCGGGTTCGAGATGGCCAACCAGCTGCGCTATCTGCAGGATCAGCTGCCGCCGTTTCCGACCGAACAGGCCCGCACCATGATCGAGGCCGAGCTGGAACAGCCGGTTGACGTGCTGTTCTCGGAATTCTCCGCCCCCGTCGCCGCCGCCTCGATCGCGCAGGTCCACCGCGCGCGGGTGCGCGAGACCGGCGAAGAGGTCGCGGTGAAGGTGTTGCGTCCGGGCATCGTCAAAGCTTTCCGCCGCGACATCGACGCGTTCTATTTTGCCGCCGGGATGATCGAGCGGCTGCTGCCCTCGACCCGCCGTCTGCGGCCCACCGATGTGATCGCGCATTTCGAAGGCGTGGTCATGGGCGAGCTGGATCTGCGGCTGGAAACCGCCGCTGCCGCCGAATTCGCCGCAAACACCGAAGACGATGCGGGCTTCCGCGTGCCGCGCCCGGTCTGGGACCTGTCGGGCCGCTCGGTGATGACGCTGGGCTGGGCCGAAGGCGTATCGCTGGGCGATAACGACGCCATCGACGCGCTGGGCGTTGACCGCACCGAGCTGGGCGAGCGTGTGCTCGAGCTGTTCCTCAAACACGCCCTGCGCGACGGGTATTTCCACGCCGACATGCATCAGGGCAACCTGAAGGTCGGCGCCGGGGGCGAGATCATCGCCTATGATTTCGGCATCATGGGCCAGATCGACGAATATACCCGCCGGGTCTATGCCGAGATCCTCTACGGCTTCATCCGCAAGGATTACCGCCGCGTCGCCGAGGTGCATTTCGAAGCGGGCTACGTCCCCGCCGACCGCGATGTCGAGGAATTCGCCCGCGCCCTGCGCTCGGTCGGCGAGCCGATTTTCGGGATGGAGGCGAGCCGGATCTCGATGGCGCGGCTGCTGAATTATCTGTTCGAAGTGACCGAGCGTTTCGGCATGGAAACCCGCACCGAGCTGATTCTCCTGCAGCGCACCATGGTCGTGGTCGAGGGCGTCGCGCGTTCGCTGAACCCGTCGATCAATATCTGGCGCGTCGCCCAGCCGGTGGTCGAGGATTACATCCGCACCTCTCTGGGTCCGGCCGCGCTGATGCGCGACCTGGGCCGCGCGGCGATGGTGCTGTCGCGCTTCGGTCCGCATCTGCCGGGCGCGGTGGAAGCCGCGCTGATCCGTGTCCGCCAGCCGCAAACACCACCGCCGATGCGCCTGTCCTTCGCACCCGTTGCATGGTTCGTCGCCGGTGCGGCGGTGGCCTGGGCGGTGGCGGTGACGCTGTTGCTGGTGTGAGTAGATGGGGGCGGGCTTTCCCGCTTCGGACATCCCGCAGGAAACGGGGGTGTTTCGCCCTCGTGCAAGGTGGCTCCGCCACCTGGCTCTCGCGCGACCGGGCGCGCCGCTGTCGCGGCGCGCAAAGGGGCGGGGGTGGCAACGTCGCTTCCGGCTTTCGCATCGTTTGTCTGCGACACCGTCAGTGTCCTGAAAGGGTCGCGATGGCAGACAGCCTGCGCGGTTCCGGGGCGCTTCTGAACCCTGCCGTCACTACATCGTGTCGGCCGCGTCCGGTTCGCTCGGGGGGCGCAGGCCCGTGACCTGCCCGCTTTCCACGAACAATCCGCCCGGCAGGACCAGCATGGTCATGCCATCCTCGTAGCGTGCTTCGAGGATCGGCACATAGGCGGCGACCGGCTGGGTATCGAGCTCTTCGCCATCGAGCCGCGATTCGACTTCGAACCGGTAGGTGCCGTCGGGCAGCGGATTGCCGTCGGTATCCTGCCCGTCCCATACATAGCTCTGCGTTTCGGGGTCGAGGCTACGGGTATCGACGATCTCGTCATTGTCGTTGCGCACGATGAGCACGACCTCGTCCGCGCCAAGGGCCGGATCGGGTGTCAGCTCGATCGGGTCGCCGCTGAAATGCGCGCCGCCATAAAGTCGCGCTTCCATCCCGACCCAGCCGCCGAGATCGGACAGGCCGGTCTGGCCGATCATCGTCGCCAGAAGCTGGTTGGTATAGGTCTGCTGCTCGACCCCGGCGAAGGTGGCGAGCTGCACGGCGAAATCCGAGGCCTCCATCGGGTTGAGCGGGTCCTGATTCTGCATCTGCGTGGTCAGCATCTGCAGAAAGGTCACGAAGTCGGATTGCCCGGGCGAGCCACTGCCCTCCGCACCCCCGGTGAAATTGCCAAAACTCGAATTGATTTCCATTCTGTCCTCTCAAAGCCGAAGGTCGAGGTGATCCAGCGGGCCGGTCATGGCCGGGCTGCGCTGAGCGGGCGGCGCGGCGCTATCGGGCATCTGCGGCTGCAGGGCTGGCTGCGTAGCACGGTCTGAAGACGTGCCGGTGCCACCGCCGCCCGGATGGCCGGCCTCGCCGCCAGAGAATCGCAGCGACAATGCGTCATGGCCCATCGAGCGCAAATCCTGTTCCAGAAGCGCGATATGACGGCGCATCAGGTCCAGCGTTTCGGGACGGTCGGCATGGACCATCAGCACGCTTGCGGCTTCGTGATTCACCAGCGTCAGGCGCACATGGCCCAGTTCCTCGGGGTCGAGCGCGAGCGAGAATCCACCCGGACCGGACAGGGCGGGCTGCTGGATCTGCGCGGCGATCTGTTGTCCGATTCGCTGCGCCTGCGCGGACGGGGGAAGGGTCTGGCTGTGCTGGGTGCTGGCATGGGGGATTGCCGCGCGGCTGTCGCCCGGTGCCTCGTCACGTGGCGAAAGCTCGATCCGGTCAGCCCGCGTATCGGTTTGCTGCTCGGCCATGACAGGCGGGATCTCGGGCTGCGCGGCGGGTACGGGCGTCGGTGTTTGGGCCACGGGGGCCGCGGCAGGTGCAGACGAGGTCTGGATCGGTGTCGGATCCGCCTTTGCGCGTGGGGTGTCGGGTGTGTCGGGGCGCTCGGAGTTCTGGGTAGGGGGCTGAACAGGCGCGCGGTCGGTCACGGACGCCTCGCGGCGCGCGGGAGCGATCGGTGGAGCTGGTAACGGGCCGGGCAGAGGGATTTCGCCCTGCGCCACGGGCTGTTGGAGCAGGGTTTGAGCCCGCGCAGGAAGGGCGTTTGATGCTGGCGGCAGAGCCATCATCGGGGTTTCGCTGAAGGCCACGACGGTAGCGGAAGGCGAAGCGGGGGTCGCGGAGGCGACCTGTGTCGACGCCGGGGCGTCGACCGGCGCCGCGATGGGCGCAGTTGCTTTCGGCGCGTCGCGGGTTGTGGGGCTGGCGGTCATGGGGCGCGTGTCGGGCATGGAGAAAGGCACCAACCGAGGCTGCCCGGCTGGTTTGTCGGCTGACGGGGTGACAGGCGCCGAGCCTGGCATAGCTGTCGCCAGAGCGGCTGTTGTGAAGGCGCGACTCTCCGTACCGGGCGATGCCAGTGCTTGCAGAGACGGCGCCTGCACGCCAGGAATCGCGGCGCTTATGGCGCTCGGAACAGAAGGCTTTACGTCAATGCCCGTATCGGGAACCGGCATAATGGAGGGCATCGGTGCGGCGCCGGGCGTGGCAACGACCGGCTGGGCCTGAGCAGGCCCCTCTACCGGTACCGAAACTACCGGCACCGAAACCGGATCAAGCGATTTCCCCGACCCGGCATCCGCCATCGGTGTCGCCGCCACCTCAGGCTCTGCGACAGGCGCAACAAGCGTCGAGCTCGTAGCTTCCGCGTCTGCGGGGGGCATCGCGGCCACAGCCTCATCGGCGCCGGTCAGGCGCGCAGGGGAAGGCCCCGATGGGTGCGAGGGGCTTTCGTCGTCACCTCCGATTCCCGGCGTGCCGGGAACGCCCGGCGTGCGCCCCGCCACGGGAACGGCGCGTCCTTCCCGTGCGCTGGCGGCCTGTCCGGGCGTCAGGGCGATCATCCCGTCATGACGCGGGGCATCGATCGGGCGGGGCTGCGTCTCGGGTCCGCCAAAAGGTGCCCGCGCCATCCCATTGTCCATCGGCGCAGCCTGCAGGGCGAACCGGGCGCGCAGCAGTGCCGCGCCGGCAGAGGCGTCGGTTGTCACCCGGGTGTCAGCCCTGCGCTGCGCGACGGGCAGCGGCATAGCCGGTTCGGCGGGCGGAATGCGCTCTGGTGCTACGGTCAGGGGGGCTTCGATCGACGGGTCCGAGACCACGAGCGGTTCGGCGTCAGGGGACCAGCCGGGGGCAGCGACAGGCCGGGTCGCGACAGGGTCTGCGGGCGGCATTGGCGCGTCGATGGCGTCATCCGCGTCGCCCGCCTGCAATTCCATTGCGATCCGGGTCGTATCCGGCGCCTGTTCAGGCGTATCGGGCATCGGCATATCGCGTCCGGCGGGCTGGATGTCATCGGGCAATGTCGACAGATCCACCGGGTCAAGCTCACCCGATGTCGGAATACCAGGCGCATCGCCCTCGGGACCGGTGGGGTCATCATCGGGCGGGGGCGTATCGAGCTCGGGGAGGTCGATATCGTAGGGATCGTCGCCCGCGCCGGTATCGGCCGCGCCCGTATTGCCAGCGTCTGAAGTCTCGGCCTCGATACCGCCGCCGCGCGTGTCTTTCGCCTTCTGACCATCAGAGCGAATCGCTCTGTCGACGGTCGCGGCTTGTTGCGGTGCGATATCCGAGGCAGTGCCGCGCAAACCGGCCAGAACCGCCCGGAAACTCTGCGTTTCCTGCGTAACAGGGGCCGCTGGCGGTGCCAGGCGCGGGGTGGAGATCGAGGTGAAAACAGGGTCGAGCGACGGGACTTGGCGCATTCTTGGCCTCCGGTTTGAACGCCTCAGCAATAGCAGCCGGTGGTTACCGCTTCTTTACCGCGATCCGGGATGCTGAGCGCCGATCCACAGGAGGTTTCCATGACGCAACCACTGACTGCCCTTGGCGCCACATCCGTTCCGATTCAGGCGCGGTCCCGGCCCGAAACCCCCCAGGCCGACCCGTCCCGCGCCGATCCGGCGATTCGCCACAGCGCCGAGGCGCTCGAGGCGACGTTCCTTGCGGAAATGTTCAAAAGCGCCGGCCTGTTCCGCCCGACCGAAGCGCTGGGCGGCGGCGGCGAAGGCGAGCAGCAATTCACGTCGTTTCTGGCCGATGAACGGGCGCGCGCGATCGTCGCGCAGGGGGGGATCGGGCTGGCCGACGCCATCGAATCGAGCCTGCGCCTGCGGGCGGGGCTTACGCCGCAACAGGGGCCGGAGGGGACGTCATGAGCCGCAAGGATCTGCGCCGGCTCGCGGCGATTCTGGCGCAGGAACGCGAGGCGCTTCTGCACGGCGATATTGCGCGGCTCGAACGGCTTGCGCCGCGCAAAGTGGCCATCCTGGAGCGGGTCGAAGGCGCACTGCCCGAGCTCGCGCGCGCCGATACCGGCCTTGCGCGCGCGGTTCAGCAGGCGGCAGGCCGCAATGCCGGCCTGTTCGAGGCGGCGATAACCGGCATCAAGGATGCGCGCGCCCTCATGGCGAGGGCGCGCAAGGGCGGAACGGCCAAGACCTATGGACGCGACGGCATTCGCGCCGATCTGAACCCGCCGCATGGCAGCCTGCATCGGCGGGCCTGAAGTACCTGCAATCGGCGGTAAAATCTGTAGAACTGGTTAATGGTTTTGAGTAACAAGTCTATGAAAATTATAAGGAAAATGAGGATCTGCAATGGGTCCATCCGGGCTGATCTTAAGAGCTTGTTAAGGGAAAGATCCGAGATTGGCCTCGCACTGACAAAGCACTGTTGTTGATGATGCACTGACTCGGTGGCGCGACATCCGTGAAGCGGACAGCCGCAGGTCCAGAACGGGCTTGGTCGCCGTGATTCCACGGCACGTACCGGCGTGAAACCACGCCTTTCAATAAGGGAAAATCCATGTCCTCGATTCTGACGAACAACACCGCGATGGTGGCGCTTCAGACCCTGAAGAGCATCAACGCCAATATGGCGAAGACCCAGAACGAGATCTCGACGGGCAAATCGGTTGCGACCGCCCGCCAGAACTCGGCCGTCTGGGCGATTTCCAAGACCATGGAAAGCGACGTCAAGGGCTTCAAGGGGATTGCCGATTCGCTCGCTCTGGGCTCGTCGACCATCGCCGTGGCCCGCTCGGCCTCCGAGCAGATCACCGACTTGCTGACCGAAATCAAAGGCAAGGTCGTCGCGGCGCAGGAAGACAACGTCGACCGCGAAAAGATCCAGACCGACCTGTCGGCGCTGCGCAACCAGATCTCCTCGGTTGTGGGTGCCGCGCAGTTCAACGGTCTCAACCTGCTCTCGAACCGCGAAGGCGGGGCCTCGGTTGCGGACATCGTCGGCAATACCGGCACCGGCGCCGGCGTTCTGGGTTCGGGCTCGGTCAGCATCCTGTCTTCGCTCGACCGGGATAGCTCGGGCGCCGTATCGGCTGCCTCGATCCAGGCGGCCAAAGCCGACCTTGGCACGCAAGCCTCGGCGGCGGGTACCGGCACCGATCTCGCGGCGACCGCGTTCACCGGTGCGGGCGCCATCGCGGTCGGTGCGACCGGCACGATGACCGTCGTCGGCGATACCGGTACGGCGGCGCGCGCGGGTAACGCGGTGCTGGCGGGTGATGGCTACACGATCGGGGGTCTGACCGGCGTGACCGGCACCGTGCGCTACGTCGCGCGCGATGGCGATACGGTCAACGACATCGCCAAGGGCCTGACCGATATGCTGAACTTCCAGGCGCAGACCTCGGGGATCGGGATTTCGGCCACGGTTTCGGGTGCGGCGATCACGATCACCAACAACACCGCTGCCGGTATCACCACCACCTCGACGCTCAATACGGGCGGCACGGCGGGCGGCGGGCTGGAAATCCTGTCCAGTGTTGACGTCTCGACCGCAGAAGGCGCGGCCGCCGGTCTTGCCGCGATCGAAGGCCTTACCCAGACGGCCATCGAAGCTGCCGCCAACTTCGGTTCGGTCCAAGGCCGTATCGAGATCCAGAGCGAATACGTCTCCAGCCTGATGGATTCCCTCAAGTCGGGGATCGGCGCGCTGGTCGATGCCGATATGGAGGCGACCTCGGCTCGCCTGCAGGCGCTTCAGGTGCAGCAGCAGCTGGGCATTCAGGCCCTGTCGATCGCCAACCAGGCGCCGCAGAACATCCTGGCGCTGTTCCGCTAAGGCCTCGGGGCCGGGGGATACTCCCTCGGCCCTTCCCACCCATGACTTCGCACCATGAGGCCTTGATATGAGCGTCGCAGCCCACGCGCGCACCCATTACGGGCACCACGCCCGCGCGCTGAAAACCCCCCGGGACATCGAATACGATGTCCTTGCCCAGATCACCGGGCGCATCCAATCCCAGCTTCCCCACGAACCCGGGAAAGTCAGCGGTCGCCTGACGGTCGCGTTGAACGACAATCGCCGGCTATGGGCCGCCTTTGCCGCCGATCTCGCCCATCCCAGCAATGGTTTCCCCCAGCCCTTGCGTGCGCAACTCTTCTATCTCGCTGAATTCACCCTCAAACACACGACTCAGGTTCTGACGGGCGCGGCCACGGCCGATATCCTTGCCGAGATCAACACCTCGGTGATGCGGGGTCTCAAAGGGCAGGGGGGCGAGCCATGAGCGGTCTGATTCTCAAGCTCGCGCCGCGCGAAAGGGTCCTTATCAATGGCGCGGTGATCGAGAATGGTGAGCGGCGCAGCCGCCTGTCCATCGTCACCCCCAACGCGAATATCCTGCGCCTGCGCGACGCCATTCATCCTGCCGAAGTCAGCACGCCGGTGCGCCGCGTCGCTTACATCGCCCAGCTGGTCCTGTCGGGCGACGCCGACCCGGACGACGCGAGCCCGCAGCTTCTGCGCGGGATAGAACAGCTGAGCCAGGTGCTGACCGATGCCGACAGCCGGGCCATGCTGGACAAGGCAACACAGGCGGTGATGACCGGCGATTTCTATCCCGCGATGCGGAATTTGCGGGCCTTGATTCCGCGGGAGGAGCGGCTCTTCGCGGCCGCGACCCGGCAATGAGCTTTCAGCCGATCCTTCCCCTCGACGGGTATGTGGGCTGGCGGTTCTTGCAACGCACGCTCGACAAGCAGCAGGAAGCCCATGCCAGCACGAGCCTGTCAAAACGCGATCAGGCGTATTTCCGCGAGAACATCGCGTCGGTGACAAGCGCTGAAGAGCTGGTCGCAGACCGGCGCCTTCTGAATGTCGCGCTGACGGCATTCGGTCTTCAGGACGATCTGCCCAACCGAGCCTACGTCCAGAAAGTGCTGGAAAGTTCCCACAAGGATGACAGCAGTTTCGTTAATCGGCTGTCGGACAAACGCTATCTGCAGCTCAACAAGGCCTTCGGCTTCGGCGATACCTATATTTCGTGGAATCAGCTCGACGGGTTCACCGACTCGCTGCTCAGCGACTATCGCGACCGTTCGTTCGAAGTCGCCGTGGGCGCGCAGAACGAATCGATGCGGCTGGCGCTTGCGCTCGAACGGGACCTTGCAGACCTTGCCGCGCAGAACAGCAGCGAGGCGACGCGTTGGTACACGATCCTCGGCACGCCTTCGATGCGACGGGTTTTCGAGACGGCCTTCATGCTGCCCAGCAGCTTCGGCGCGCTGGATCTCGACCGACAGGTCGAAATCCTCAAGACCCGGACCGAGAAGCTGACGGGCTCTGACGAAGTCGCGCAATTCACGGATCCTGAAGCAATGGAGAGCCTGATTCGCCGCTTCTTCCTTGGCGAGCAGGTGCAGCAGATCAACGCTGCCACCGTCGCGGGAAGCGGGGCTCTGACACTGTTGCAGCAAGGACAAACCAGCCTGAGAACCGTGCTGGGGCGCTGAGGGTCCGAGCGACGTCAGCGCTTAGGTGGTGCGCGTCGCCGCGTTGTTCACCGGAGTCCCTGCGTGTCGCGAGGGCATAGGGTCCGAAAGGCTCCGGTCTTGAGACGTGGTGTTTCCGGGGAAATCAGACGAATCAGCGCTGAGCCGGAATGTGAACGCTGCGCTCAACGGTGCCGACCGAGAGGCCACAGAAATTCGATCTCGGACGGAAAAACCACTGAGTAGCCAGCCGTAAGCAGACATTTGCGCCGTCGCAATCGAGGCGTCGCGTGACACCCTAGCGTTGCCGGTCGGTTGAAGGCTGCCGAGTCAACAGGGTCTTGCGGCTTGGAATTGTGCCCAGTGGTCAGAGCGACAAAGTCCAACAGACGCTGTGGCGTCGCGGAGCTTAGATGGCCAACGATCGGACTGTCGACGGATGCCTCCGGCGAGAAAAATCCCTGCGAGACAACAGACTATCCAGCCCGTTCTTAACTGGCGGGAACAGGTCGTTGCTCGGTCGCCAAACTCTGTTAGCGAACAGAACCTGCTAGGCAAAGGGGCTCTCGCACCCAAAGGAAAAGGGCCGCGTCATCACGCGGCCCCTGTTTAACTCTGTTTCGACGAATCAGACGACCCGCTCGACCATCATCTTCTTGATCTCGGCAATTGCCTTGGCCGGGTTCAGATGCTTGGGGCAGGTCGAGGTGCAGTTCATGATCGTGTGGCAACGATATAGTTTGAACGGATCGTGCAGACCGTCCAGACGCTCGCCCGTCGCCTCGTCCCGCGAATCGATGATCCAGCGATAGGCATGCAGCAACGCGGCCGGGCCCAGATACCGATCGCCGTTCCACCAATAGCTGGGGCACGACGTCGAGCAACAGGCGCACATCACGCATTCATAAAGACCGTCGAGCTTTTCGCGGTCCTCGATCGATTGCCGCCACTCCTTGGCCGGGGTGTTCGACTTGGTTTCCAGCCACGGCATGATCGATTCGTGCTGGGCGTAGAAATGCGTCAGATCCGGCACCAGATCCTTGACCACCGGCATGTGCGGCAGCGGATAGATCTTCACGTCGCCCTTGATCTCGTCCATGCCGAAAATGCAGGCCAGCGTGTTCGTCCCGTCGATATTCATCGCGCAGGAGCCGCAGATCCCCTCGCGGCAGGACCGGCGGAAGGTCAGCGTCGGGTCGATCTCGTTCTTGATCTTGATCAGCGCGTCCAGAACCATCGGGCCGCAGCTGTCCATGTCGACGAAATAGGTATCGACACGGGGGTTTTCGCCATCATCCGGGGACCAGCGGTAAATCCGGAAGGTGCGCAGGGTCTTCGCGCCTTCGGGCTTTGGCCAGGTCTTGCCGGTGCGGATCTTCGAATTCTTGGGAAGCGTGAGCTGTACCATGTCTGCGTCCCTTCTCAGTACACGCGCGCTTTGGGCGCGATTTTCTTGAGTTCGATCCCGCCCTGATCCTGCGGGGTCAGCGGATCGACGACGACCGCGCGATAATCCAGCGTCACATTCGCCCCATCGACCCAGGACAGCGTGTGCTTGCGCCAGTTCTCGTCGTCGCGATTCGGATAATCCTCGTGCGCATGGGCGCCGCGCGATTCCTTGCGGGCTTCGGCACCGGTGATGGTGGCCATCGCGCAGGGCATGAGGTTTTCCAGCTCGAGCGTCTCCATCAGGTCGCTGTTCCACACGAGCGAGCGGTCGGTGACCTGAATGTCGGCCATCTTGCCGGCGACGACCTTCATCTTCTCGACACCTTCGGCCAGCGTCTTGTCGGTGCGGAAGACAGCGGCATCGGCCTGCATGGTCTTCTGCATCTCCATCCGCAGCTCGGCGGTGGGGATCGAGCCGCTGGCATTGCGCAGACGGTCGAAACGCGCGAGCGCCTTGTCGACCGAAGCCTTCGACGATTCGCGGTTGGCCGAGGCCGGATCGACGATCTCGCCCGCGCGAATCGCCGCCGCGCGGCCGAAGACCACAAGGTCGATCAGCGAGTTCGACCCAAGCCGGTTCGCGCCGTGAACCGAAGCGCAGCCCGCCTCGCCCACCGCCATCAGGCCGGGGGCCACGCGGTTGGGGTTTTCGGCATCGGCATTCAGCACTTCGCCCCAATAGTTCGTGGGGATGCCGCCCATATTGTAGTGAACGGTCGGCAGAACCGGGATCGGCTCTTTCGTGAGGTCAACGCCCGCGAAGATCCGCGCCGATTCCGAGATGCCGGGCAGCCGCAGCGCCAGCGTTTCAGGCGGCAGGTGGTTGAGGTGCAGGTGGATGTGATCCTTGTTCGGGCCGACGCCGCGGCCTTCCCGGATCTCCATCGTCATGCAGCGCGACACCACATCGCGCGACGCAAGGTCCTTATAGGTCGGTGCGTACCGCTCCATGAAGCGCTCGCCTTCCGAGTTGGTCAGGTAACCGCCCTCGCCGCGCGCGCCTTCGGTGATCAGGCAGCCCGAGCCGTAGATCCCCGTCGGGTGGAACTGCACGAATTCCATGTCCTGCAGCGGCAGACCCGCGCGGGCCACCATGCCGTTGCCGTCGCCGGTGCAGGTATGCGCCGAGGTCGCGCTGAAATAGGCACGGCCATAGCCGCCGGTCGCCAGAACCGTCATCTTCGCGTTGAACTGGTGCAGCGTGCCGTCATCCAGTTTCCACGCCAGAACGCCGGTGCATTCACCGTCTTCCGACATCAGCAGGTCGATGGCGAAATACTCGATGTAGAACTGCGCCTTCTCTTTCAGCGAGCGACCGTAGAGCGTGTGCAGGATCGCGTGCCCGGTCCGGTCCGCCGCCGCGCAGGTGCGCTGCACGGGCGGGCCTTCGCCGAATTCGGTCGTGTGGCCGCCGAAGGGGCGCTGATAGATTTTGCCCTCTTCGGTACGCGAAAACGGCACACCGTAATGTTCCAGCTCATAGACCGCGGCGGGCGCCGAGCGCGCGAGGTATTCCATCGCATCCGTGTCGCCCAGCCAGTCCGACCCTTTCACGGTGTCGTACATGTGCCATTGCCAGTTGTCGGGGCCCATGTTGCTCAGGCTGGCGGCGATCCCGCCCTGGGCGGCGACCGTGTGCGAGCGGGTGGGGAAAACCTTGGTGATGCAGGCCGTTTTCAGCCCCTGCTCGGCCATGCCCAGCGTCGCGCGCAGACCGGCCCCGCCGGCGCCCACGACCACCACGTCATAAGTATGTTGTTCGATTTCATATGCAGACATTGGGTCGTCCTCAGGCGCTGAACAGGATTTTCGCGACGGCCAGAACGCCGGCGGCGCCCAGCACGAAGCTGAAGAATTTGCTCAGAACGATCAGCACCAGCCGGGTGCCACCTTGGGTGTAATCTTCGATCACCACCTGGATGCCGATCGAAAAGTGCCAGCTCGCCACCAGAATGAAGAGCGCGGCGGTCAGCGCGTTGCCGAACTGGCTATAGGTCGCGACCAGCGCTTCGTAGCCACCGCCCAGCGCATTGGCAAAGGGGATCAGGAACAGGATCGCCAGCGGCACCAGCGCCATCGCGGTGACGCGCTGAATCCAGAAATGACCGACGCCCTCACCGGCGCGGCCCAGACCCTGAACGCGGTTGTAATCGGTCTTGTAGCTCATGTCCGCCCCCCTCACAGAATGACGATCAGCAGCGTCAGGATCGTCATCAGCACCGAGGCGCCGATCACGTACCAGTTCGACCGCGCAACGCTGCTCAGCTCGAATCCCTTGCCGAGATCGAAAACGAAATGGCGGATGCCGTTGGCGAGGTGGAACCACAGCGTCCAGAGCGCCGCCACCATCACCACAATGCCCAGCCAGCTCGACAGCAGCCAATCGGCGGTTGCGAAATAATCGGGCGAATAAGCGCCCGCGACAAACCACCAGACGATCAGCAGCAGCGCACCGCCAAGGGCGACGCCGGTGATCCGGGTCATGATGGAAATCACCGCGACCAGCGGAAGACGATAAATCTGCAGGTGCGGGGAAAGCGGCCGGTTGCCCCGGTTCACGTCAGCCATGGGTATCCCTCTCTCTTGGCGCGCCCGGCCTTGGCGCACTCCGCCAAGGGCCGGCTGGCTCACGCCTTCAATAGCGGATTTTTCGCTCAAGTCACGCAGGCATTTGCTGCAATGCCGCAGGAATCCCGCCGCAATTGGTAAAAATCCGGTCATTGTGATCACGCCGGGAAATGGTGTGATCACATGATACCGGTATCAGCTCAGGCCGGGATCAACGCCCAGTAATCGAGGTCCAGCAGCACATCGGGGGCGTATTTCCCGTCCGCGCCGCGCAAAACATGGCCCGGTCCCGCACTCGCCACCAGCCGCAACCGGATCGCGCCGACACCCGGCACGGCGGTCTCGGCCTTGTCCAGAACTTCGGACCAGGCCCGGACGGTCATGCCGCTGAAACAGGGATTGGCATGAGCGCCGCCATTGATCGCGACGATCATCTGCGCATTGGCCAGCCCGTTGAAGGATAGAGCGCGCGCAAGGCTGATGACATGCCCGCCATAAATCAGCCGCTTGCCGTCCTCGCGATGCGTGGCGTCGAAATGCACCTTCGCGGTGTTCTGCCACAGGCGCGTCGCCAGCATATGCTCGGCCTCCTCGACGGTGACGCCGTCGACATGCTCGATCACCTCGCCCAATGCGTAATCGCCCATCCGATAGCGCTCGCCCGCCAGCTCGGCATCGTAGTCATCAAAGCGCAGCCCCTCGGGCACGATCAGGTCACCGGGCGCCACCGCCTTGGCCAGCTCAGGCACCAATGTCGCGGGCGCCGGCGCGTCCGGGTCGCGCTTGCGCACCATCACCCAGCGCACGTAGTCCAGCACCGCCTCGCCGCGCTGGTTCGTGCCGGTCGTGCGCACATAGACCACGCCCGATTTGCCGTTTGAATTCTGCTTGAGCCCGATCACTTCCGAGGCCGAGCTCAGCGTGTCGCCGGGATAGACCGGCTTCAGGAAACGCCCCTCGGCATAGCCCAGATTGGCCACCGCGTTGAGGCTGATGTCGGGCACGGACTTGCCGAACACGGTATGGAAAACGATCAGGTCATCCAGCGGGCTTTGCGGCAGACCACAGGACCGCGCGAAGTCATCCGAGGAATAAAGCGCCCCGCGCGCCGGATAAAGCGCATGATAAAGCGCGCGCTCGCCCCCCGACAACGTGCGCGGCACCGCGTGCCGGATCACCTGCCCGATCGCGTAATCCTCGAAAAACCGCCCCGGATTCGTCTTCACGGCCCGCGCCCCCTTCACTTTGTCTCAAATACTCCACGGGGGTCCGGGGGTGTGAAACCCCCGGTTCCGCCCTGTCTCATTGCTCGCCCAGCTTGGTTTCGGGCGTGTAGGTGCCGGGCGCATCCTTCACCACCGCCTGCGCGCAGCGCATCACGCCGCGTTGGGTGTCGAAGGCGTAAGAGGGCGAGCCGTGCAGAACCCATCCCTTGTTCAGCGCCGCCGTGACCTTGTGGCAAAAGGCCGAGGTGTCGTCCTCGGTCAGCAACCGATAGAGTTTCATCGCATGCTATCCTTCCTCAGCCCCAGGGCTGATAGCCCAGCAGGATGTGGATATAGCCGACCACACCGACAAGCAGCACCGCGCCGACGATGGCGCCGATTTCCTTGCCCTTGTTGGTGGGGGCGGTGGACTTCACCCAGACCGGTTCCTGACGGTTGATATAGCCGACCTCGACCTGCGCCCAGATGAACAGACCGCCGAACAGGATCAGGCTGGCCAGATCACCGTTCACCATGAGATGCGCGATCGACCACAGCCGCACGCCCCAAAGCTGCGGGTGGCGCACGATCTTGGTGGCGTTGGTCTTCATCCCCGACGCGGCGAACAGATAGAAGGCCAGCAGCATCAGCAGGTTATTGAGGTGCACCAGGCTGCGCGATTCCGGCCAGATCTGGTCATAGGGCGCCCAGCGATAGCCCAGCACCATCAGCACGATGCCGATCAACGATACCAGCGCGACGATCCCGCGCCCGGCATTCCCGGCCCGCGCACGGCTTTCCGGCGCGGCCCGCTTCCACAAATGGCTTCCCGACCAGGCCAGAAGGCCCAGTATCAGTAGCGTATATCCCATCAGCCCATAGCCTTCTGCAATTGTTCAATCGCCTCGGCACGCGACAGCACCTGCCGGGCGGTGACAATATGCAGGTTCTCGACGATCTTGCCATCCACTACGGCGACGCCCTCGCCCCGCGCGGTCGCGGCGTCGAAGGCCTCGATCTGGCGGCGGGCAAGCGCGATGGCCGCATCGTCGGGCGCAAAGACCGTATTGGCGATCTCAAGCTGCGCGGGATGGATCAGCGTCTTGCCGTCAAAGCCCAGATCGCGCCCCTGTTCGCATTCAGCGCGCAGACCCGCGTCATCCTTGAAGGCATTATAGACGCCATCGACCGCGACGATGCCCGCCGCGCGCGCTGCCATCAGGCAGGTCTGCAGGGCGTATTGCATCGGAAGCCGGTCGGCGCGGAACCGGCAGCCCAGCTCTTTCGCCAGATCGTTGGTGCCCATCACGAAGCCCGCCATCCGCGGCGCACGGGCAATCGCGCCCGCATTGAGCACGCCGTCGGGCGTTTCCATCATCGCCCATATAGAGGTGTCGGCGGTTTCGGGCCGGGCATCGAGGATCTTCGCCACCGCTTCGACATCGCCGGGCGCGTTCACCTTGGGCAGCAGCAACGCCTCGGGCCGGGCGGCGGCGAGCGTGTCGAGATCGGCGCGCCCCCATTTGGTGTCCATCCCGTTCACCCGCACCAGCTTGGCGCGCGGGCCGTAATCGGTACTGGCCAGCGTTTCGGCCAGCAGGGTGCGGGCCTTCGCCTTTTCCTCGACCGCGACTGCGTCTTCCAGATCGAAGATGATCGCATCGGCGGCAAGCCCGCGCGCCTTTTCCAGCGCGCGCTCTTTCGAGCCGGGGATATAAAGGACGGAACGAAACGGGCGGCTGTCCATGGTGGTCTCCGGGTCTCTTTGAAACAATCTTGCGCGCAAACCACCAGATTCGGACACATTAGGCAAGTGTTAAAATTCTGCGGCGCAGAGAGGGCGATCGCGTAGCCATTCTTTATCCATGATCGGCCACGCTGAGCGGGTCGCAACCGAAAGGACCCGATCATGCGCCTTCTCCTGCTTCTTTCGTTTCTGCTGCCGGTCCCCGCTTTGGCGCAGGTGCTTCCCTGCGCCCCGCGCGAGCGCGTGCTGGAATTCGTGATGGATCAGCGCGGCGAAAGGCGGCTCGCCACCGGCGACGCGCGCGGCAACGCCACGATCGAACTGTTCGCCAGCGACGACGGGGGCTGGAGCCTGTTGTTGAACCTGCCCGATGGCCGCAGCTGCCTGCTGGCCAATGGCGGTAATTTCCGCGCCCTGCCCGAATTGCAGCCCGCACGCGGGAACCCAACGTGATCACAAAACCCCGCCAAGGGCCGCGAAACCCGCGCTGGCAGCGTTAACAGCCCCATATTCATTCCGCCGCCCCGCGCCGAGGCTTGCGTGGCGGCCCCGAGGGTCTTAGTCAGGTCGCCAACAGACACAACCGGACCGGAGATACCTATGGCCAGACCCAAAATCGCTCTGATCGGCGCGGGCCAGATCGGCGGCACCCTTGCCCATCTCGCCGCGATCAAGGAACTTGGCGACGTCGTCATGTTCGACATCGCCGAGGGCACCCCGCAGGGCAAGGCGCTCGACATCGCCGAGTCGGGCCCGTCCGAAGGCTTCGACGGCATCTTCAAGGGCACCAACGATTACGCCGATATCGCCGGCGCCGATGTGTGCATCGTCACCGCCGGTGTGCCGCGCAAGCCCGGCATGTCGCGCGACGATCTTCTGGGCATCAACCTGAAGGTCATGAAGTCGGTGGGCGAGGGCATCGCCGCCCATGCGCCGGACGCTTTCGTCATCTGCATCACCAACCCGCTCGACGCGATGGTCTGGGCGCTGCAGCAATTCTCGGGCCTGCCGGCCGAGAAAGTCGTGGGCATGGCAGGCGTGCTGGACTCGGCCCGCTTCCGCCACTTCCTGGCGACCGAGTTCAACGTCTCGATGCGCGACGTCACCGCCTTCGTTCTGGGCGGCCACGGCGACACGATGGTGCCGCTGACCCGTTATTCGACCGTCGCCGGTATCCCTCTGCCCGACCTGATCGAGATGGGCTGGACCACGCAAGAGCGTCTGGACGCCATCGTGCAGCGCACCCGTGACGGCGGCGCCGAGATCGTCGGCCTGCTGAAGACCGGCTCGGCCTTCTACGCGCCCGCGACCTCGGCCATCGAAATGGCCGAAGCCTATCTGAAGGACCAAAAGCGCCTGCTGCCCTGCGCTGCATGGGTGGACGGTGCGCTGGGCCTCAACGGCATGTATGTGGGCGTGCCCACCATCATCGGCGCCGGTGGCATCGAGCGTGTGGTCGACATCAAGCTGAACGACGACGAGCAGGAAATGTTCGACAAGTCGGTCAACGCGGTGAAGGGCCTCGTCGAAGCCTGCAAAGGCATCGATTCGTCGCTGGCATAAGCCACACGACCTGATCGCATGAAGGGGCGCGTCCGGCCGGGCGCGCCCTTTTGCGTTGAGGCGGGCGGTGTGACCGCAGGCTCCGGCCCGTGCGGCGTTGACAGCGCCGGTCCGCTGGGCTCACATAAGCCCGCGACACGGGAGAGGAGGCCCGTTCCGCCATGTCCCAGACCCTGACCGCCGATGCCCGCCCGGCCCCCGTTTTCGAGATCGATCCGGCGGCCTTCTGGCACGATCCCTATCCGACGCTCAGACGTATGCGCGACGAGGCCCCGGTGGCCTTCGTGCCACAGCTGGGCGCGGTGCTGATGACCCGGCGCGACGATATCTTCGTCAACGAGAAGAAAACCGAGATCTTCTCGTCCGATCAGCCCGGCGGGCTGATGAATGTGCTGATGGGCCAGAACATGATGCGCAAGGACGGCGAGGCGCATAAGGCCGAACGCGCGGCGATCTTTCCGACCGTCTCGCCCCGGACGGTGCGCGACGTATGGAAAGCGCAGTTCGAAAGCGCCACCGAGGCGGTGCTCGAGCGCGTCCGCCCGCTGGGCCGTGCCAATATGGTGACCGATATCGCCATGCCGATCTCGGGCGAGGCGCTGAAATGCATCACCGGCCTGACGCAGATCGGCTGGGCCGAGATGGACCGCGTAAGCCAGGGCATGATGGACGGCATCGCCAATTACGCCGGCGACCCTGAGGTCGAGGCGCGCTGCAACGACTGCACCGCCGCCATCGACCGCTATATCGACGAACGCATGCCCGCGCTGCAGGCCGCACCCGACCATTCGCTTCTGTCGGTCCAGATGCAGGCGGGACTGCCTGAGCGGCAGATCCGCGCCAATGTGAAGCTGGCGATCTCGGGCGGGCAGAACGAGCCGCGCGACGTGATCGGCGGCGCGGCATGGGCGCTGCTGACCCATCCCGAGGCGTTGCGCAGCGTGATGGCGGGTCAGGTGGGCTGGATACAGGTCTTTGACGAATACACCCGCTGGATCGCGCCCATTGGCATGTCGCCCCGCCGCATCGCGCGCGCGCACGTGGTAGAGGGCGTTGCGCTGCAGCCCGAGGACCGGCTGTTCTTCATGTTCGGATCGGCCAATCGCGACGAGCGCATCTTCGACGATCCCGACCGCTTCGACCTGACCCGCGATTGCGGGCCTTCGATCGCCTTCGGCGCGGGTCCGCATTTCTGCGCCGGCGCCTGGGCCGCGCGCTGCCTTGTTGCCGAGGTGGCGCTGCCGATGATCTTCGACCGTCTGCCGGGCCTGCGTCTGGACGGCGCGGTGCCGTTCGGCGGCTGGGCGTTCCGTGGCCCGCTGCGGATGCCGGTGGCCTGGGACGTATAGAGAGGGGTTTCGCCCTCGGACCCGCCTGCCTGCGGCAGACGACCCCTCGGACGACCGGCCGGGGGGCGCTGCCCCCCGGACCCCCCGGGATATTTCCGGATTAAAGATGAGGGCTGGGCGCGCGCCGAATTCGGGCGGATGCTTGACTTGCTTACCGTGGGCGGGCCTGATCGGCGGAAAACCGGAGGCCCTGACATGACCGATCTCACCGAGGAACTGATCGAGCGGCTGGTCCGTTACTGCGCGATCGACAGCCAGTCGGATGCCGATAGCCCCCGCGCGCCCTCGACCGCGATCCAGCTCGACATGCAGCGGTTGCTGGTGGAGGAGCTGACCGCCATGGGCGCCGAGGACGTCACCCTGACCGATTACGGCGCGGTGCTGGCCACGATCCCGGGCACGGCCGAGGGGCCGGTGGTGGGATTTCTGGCCCATGTCGATACCGCGCCGCAATTCAATGCCACCGGCGTGAAGCCGCGCGTCATCCGGGGTTATAATGGCGGGGCGATCACCTATCCCGACGATCCGTCGCTGAGCCTGACGCCCGACGCGTTTCCCTATCTGGGCGAGAAGCGGGGCCATGACATTGTCACCGCCTCGGGGCTGACCCTGTTGGGGGCGGACGACAAGGCGGGCGTGGCGATCCTGATGAGCGCCGCGCGGCAGATGCTGGCCGATCCGTCGATTCGCCGTCCGACCCTGCGGCTGGCCTTCACCCCGGACGAAGAGATCGGGCGCGGCGTGGATGCGCGGCTGCCCGCGGATCTGGGGGCGGAATTCGCCTATACCTTCGATGGCGGCAAGGTAGGGGAGATCGAGGACGAGACCTTCTCGGCCGATGGTGCTGTGGTGACGATCAAGGGCGTGTCGATTCATCCGGGATATGCGACCGGAAAGCTGGTGAACGCGATTCATCTGGCCGCACGGATCATCGAGACCCTGCCGCAGGCGACGATGACGCCCGAGACCACGGGGGGCCGCGACGGCTTCATCCATGCCACGGATATGGAGGGCGGCGCGTCCGAGATGCGCCTCAAGCTCATCATCCGCGATTTCGAACGCGACGGGCTCGAACAGAAAGGGGCGATTCTGCGCAAGGTCTGCGAGGCCGTCGCCGCGACCGAGCCCCGCGCCACGATAACCTGCGAGATCACGCCCCAGTACCGGAATATGCGCTACTGGCTGGAAGACGACATGACCCCGGTCGACCTGGCCCGCGATTCTGCCCGCGATATCGGTCTTGAGCCCGTGTCGATTCCGATTCGAGGGGGCACCGACGGGTCGCGACTCACGGAAATGGGGGTTCCCTGTCCGAATCTGTTCACGGGCATGCAGAACATCCACGGGCCGCTGGAATGGATCTCGGCGCAGGATATGGCCCTTGCTACACAGCTTTGTCTGGCCATTTCGGGGCGCGCGACACGGTCCTGAAGAGGGGGTCGGCAGGGGGGTCCGAGAGGCCCCCTCAGCATGTCGTGGTTGGCGTCCGTCGAACCACAAAACGCTGATTTCACGGGAAAGACGCTGACCTATTTGAAAAAGAAATCAGTATTTTCAGTATGTTAAAGAGAAAACGCGATTTGGTGTGACGAATTTTTGTCGATGCGCGTTTTTTCCTCTTGCGGCTATCTGCGGATACCCCTAGATACCGCCTCACCGAAGCGGAGACGCTGAGGGACGCGCCGGAAGGGACGCTGGAAACAGACCCGGAAGACACGGACAGGACAGCAAAGAACGGCAGCGCAGCCGGAAACCTCTGGAAGCGCCGCTGGAATTTTTGTCCTCTGCTTTTTGAAAATTTGGTATATGAAGGGATATGTGGGCGGTTTGGTTCATTTCGA
>NZ_JAFKOK010000069.1 GCF_017303295.1 Rhodobacter sp. NTK016B
TTATTTTTACCAAGCATTTCCTTTTCCGTATATCCGGTGATATGCTCAAAATTCTCATTCAGCTCAAGGATTTGTCCGGCCGGTGAAAAGACACATTTTATCAGTGCTTTGTCGACTGCCTCGCTAAAGGATCTCATTTCAATAATTGCACGGCTGATTTCGCTGGATTGTTTTTCAAGTGACTCCCTTTGTTCAACCGTTTCTGTTATATCGGCAGCAATATTAAGGACCTTAATGAGTTCCCCTT
>NZ_JAFKOK010000070.1 GCF_017303295.1 Rhodobacter sp. NTK016B
TGGCCGAGCGCCAGTCTGTTCGCCCGCGCCGGCACGTCGCCGGGCTGGACGAGCTGCGCCGCCACAACGCCGAGGTCATGGCACCGGTGATCGGCGCGCTGCAGACCGGCCAGCCGCTGACGATCATCGGGGACGGCGACAGCATCACGGCAGCTCACGGCGGCACCGCCGAGGCCGATCAGCTCGTGCCCGGCGGCACCACGCGCGACCGCGCGGACAGCTACACGATCCAGACCCCGGCGGATG
>NZ_JAFKOK010000071.1 GCF_017303295.1 Rhodobacter sp. NTK016B
CGCGCCCTCGGCCTCGATCCGGCAGGGCGGCGATTTCGAGGCCCGGCCCGGTCAGAGCGTCACCATCGCCGAGACCGAGCTGGTCGGCCCCCGCGCGGGCCAGCAGGTCGAGCTCGCCATCCGCTATGGCGGCGAGCGCCAGAGCTGCCGCCCGTCCGCGCTGTAACGCGCGCGCCGATCCTTCCCTTCAACGCGGTCCGGCGCCTGATTTTCAGCACCCAGACCTTTCCCGCCGGACCGCAG
>NZ_JAFKOK010000072.1 GCF_017303295.1 Rhodobacter sp. NTK016B
GCACGGGCATCGTCTCGCGCACCCTGATCTGGGTGACGGCGAAGACCCGCGACACGGGCACGCCGGTCTCGCTGGGCCTCTGGTCGGGCAACGGCACGCGCAGCTTCACGATTGGCGGGGCGTCGCGCAGCTATGTCGGTCCGCGCATTCAGAGCCTGCCGCCGATCAAGGCTGCGCTCGGCCTGAAGGTGCGGCAGCTGTCGCTACCAATCACGAACCTGACCGAAGAGGTACGCGAGGC
>NZ_JAFKOK010000073.1 GCF_017303295.1 Rhodobacter sp. NTK016B
TCCCGAGAGGGGCCCTCGACATCCGGTAGCCGCGAGATGCCGTGCCGCTGAAGGCCGCGCTGAGCGGGTCAGGTGCGGGATCGAGGGCGGCAAGGCGTACAGGCGATCATCAAGCGGCAGGAGAGTGTGGCGACGGAAAGCTACCACCATCGCCTCCTCGGCTTCGCTGAGAACGGTCGATCGTGGGTCCCTCGGACCCGTCTTGCGATCCGCGACCGTCCTGCGCTTGCGCCACT
>NZ_JAFKOK010000074.1 GCF_017303295.1 Rhodobacter sp. NTK016B
GACCGTTGCGAAGTGGCGCAAGCGCAGGACGGTCGCGGATCGCAAGACGGGTCCGGGGGACCCACGCTCGACCGTTCTCAGCGAAGCCGAGGAGGCGATGATGGCGGCTTTCCGTCGCCACACTCTCCTGCCGCTTGATGATCGCCTGTACGCCTTGCTGCCCTCGATCCTGCAACTGACCCGCTCAGCGCTGCATCGCTGCCTTCAGCGGCACGGCATCTCGCGGCTACCGGA
>NZ_JAFKOK010000075.1 GCF_017303295.1 Rhodobacter sp. NTK016B
GACTTGCGAGCGAACGCCATCTTCTCCGACGGATGACTCTTTTGCTGCTTCTAAAATCTGATCGCAAACCTCTTGGGGGACATCGCTTTGCGCCTGATACTCTGCCAACATTTGACCCAAGCGTTTTAGCCCTTCTTCACAAAGGAAACCTGTTGGGTCAATCCACTGGATAGGGTTGACTGCATATTGGTAATGATTAATACCACCAGCAATAGATATCGGATCTTGT
>NZ_JAFKOK010000076.1 GCF_017303295.1 Rhodobacter sp. NTK016B
CATCTCGCGGCTACCGGATGTCGAGGGCCCCTCTCGGGACATTGCTGCGCAATACAATGCCGGGCAGCGGACAACCCCAAGCGTCAGCGCTTCAGGCGCGATCCGATCGGATTTTTCCACATCGAATGCGCCTTGTCGCGCCATTGGTCCGAGGACAATGGGCGAGCGGGATCGAGCATCGACTGACCAAGCCAAACCACCCTTGGACCAATGGTCAGGTCGAGCGCA
>NZ_JAFKOK010000077.1 GCF_017303295.1 Rhodobacter sp. NTK016B
TGCACCAGGTCTGGATCACTGCAGATGCTTTCATGCATACCTACGGCCGCGGAAGCGGCGTGGTCGGGAAGGGCAAATGCGCACATCACTTCGTCGCCGATGGTTTTGACAACCTTTCCCTGATGCGCATGGACTGTGACATTGATTTTTTCCAAACAAGCCGATACTAAAGCAAGGGCCTGAACATCTCCCAATTGTTCATACAGGCGCGTGCTGCCCGCAATAT
>NZ_JAFKOK010000007.1 GCF_017303295.1 Rhodobacter sp. NTK016B
TAATCCCGAAATATCCTCGGGGGGTGAGTTGGCCGCAGGCCAAGAGGGGGGCAGACAGCCCCCCTTTTTCCGCGATTGGGCTTGCCTCGCGCGGGTCCGCGCGCCAGCCTGTCGGGGCAACAGGAGAACGCCATGACCATCCCGCACCGCATTCAGGACTTCGCCGACGACCTGACGGCCATCCGCCGCGACCTGCACGAACATCCCGAACTCGGTTTCGAGGAAGTCCGCACGTCGGGCATTGTCGCGGCCCAGCTTGAAAAGCTGGGGATCGAGGTGACGACGGGTATCGCAAAGACCGGCGTGGTGGGCGTGCTCAGGGGCAACCGCCCCGGCCGCACCATCGGTCTGCGCGCGGATATGGATGCGTTGCCCATCGACGAGCAGACCAATCTGCCCTGGGCGTCGAAAACGCCGGGCGTGATGCATGCCTGCGGCCATGACGCGCATACCGCGATGCTGCTGGGCGCCGCGCGCTACCTGTCGGAAACCCGTGATTTCGCGGGCACGGCGGTGTTCATCTTCCAGCCCGCCGAGGAAGGTCTGGGCGGGGCTCGCCGGATGATCGCCGAGGGCCTGTTCGAGCGATTTCCCTGTGACGAGGTTTATGCGCTGCACAATTCCCCTTTCCACGCGCCGGGCGAGATTGGCCTCAAGCCCGGTCCGGCCATGGCGGGGGCGAATTTCTTCGACATCCGCGTCAACGGCAAGGGCGCCCATGCAGCGATGCCCGAAGCCTCGATCGACGCGCTGATGATTGCCGCCAGTCTGGTGGGCCAGATCCAGTCGGTCGTATCGCGCAACGTCCCGTCATCCGAGCGGATCGTCGTTTCGGTCACGCAGATCCATGCAGGCGCGGCCTATAACGTGATCCCCGAAAGCGCGCATCTGGCGGGCACGGTCCGCTATTTCAACCGCGACCTTGCGCAGTCGGTGACCGAGCGTCTGCAGGCGCTCTGCGACGGCGCGGCGGCGTCCTATGGCTGCACCGTCAGCCTTGAGATGCGCAATGTCTTCGACGTATTGGAAAACCACGCCGAGCAATCGCGCGCGATGCTAGAGGCCGCCGCCACGCTGGTGGGCGACAGGGCGGTCGAGCGGACAGAGGCAGTGATGGGATCCGAGGATTTCGCTGACATGCTGCAGGTCGTGCCGGGCGCCTATTGCACCGTGGGCCATGGCAGCGGTGTCGCCGTGCATAATCCGGGCTTCGTCTTCGACGACGCGACGCTGCCGCTGGGGGCCGCGCTGATGGCGCGAATGATCGAAACCCGGGGCACCGTGGAGTAAGGCGGGCCTTCGCCGCAGAACGCCTCCGCTGGCGGATGAGAGAGAAGGGGGGGCCGTCTGCCCCCCTCTTGGCCTGCGGCCAATTCACCCCCCGAGGATATTTCCGGATCAAAGATGCGGTGTGTGGGCGTGAAGAGCCCCCGGCAGGGCTTTCCACCGGGGGTGTTCCGAAGGGATATCCGGATCAGGCGGCGAACAGGACGCGGGCTTCGGCGCCCGACAGGACCGGGCGCGCGGCGTTGTAGGCGGCGCGGCCTTCCTCGGTCGCGAGTTCGGGGAACAGCGCAAGCAGCTCGGCGCGGATCTCGGCATCCATGGAATCGAGCACTGCTTCGGCGGGCTGGAAGCTTTCGGTCCACGAGCCTTCGGCGCGGATGATCTGATGGGTGTCGCACATCACGTGGACATAGCTGACCGGCCCCTTGCACATGCGGCTCACGCCGGGCAGGCCCAGCAGGTCCATGGCGCAGATCAGCACCTCGCTTTCGCCGAACATCAATTCGGCACGCGGGCCGCTGATCAGCATCCGGTGGCGCGGCGAGACGTAGAGGTCACGCTCGGGCAGGCCCTTGCCCAGCGCACCGGCTTCGATGCGGACCGGGACCACGCTGGGATGAGCCAGCGTTTCGGACATCGTGAAATCGTGGCGTCCCGTCCAGGCCAGCGGCTGGTAGCCGTGATCGCGGGTCAGGACCTTGTCGCCGGGCGTCAGGTCTTCGACCGCGACGCGGCCGCGCAGCGTGTCGATGCGGGTTCCGGGCATGAAGCAGATGATCTTCTCGAAGCTCTCGAAATCGAGCCGCGAGCCGTCGTCGAAGATCACGTATCCGTCCTGCGAGACGGTGCCGTCGGGATTGGTAACCGAATTGGTGATGAAGACTTCGGGGGCATCGTCGCCCTCGGGCAGGACCAGCTGGTCGAAGCCCGAGCCGCCATGGATATAGCCGGTGGTCGAGCTGATCACCTCGGCCTCGTCATCGCCCGAGCCCAGATTGATGCGCTCGATTTCTGTGAAGCTGGCGGTGTTGGCGCCTGACGCCATCGTGCCTTCTTCATCGCCGGTATAGGTGACCTTTGTGCTTTCGGTCATCAGCGTGGCGTCGATCTTGTCGCCCACGGTTTCACCGGCCTCGCCGCCGGTGATCTGGTGATTGCCGAACGTGTCGAAGACGCGGAAGGAATCGTCACCCGAGCCGCCATAGGCAGTGTCGTCGCCATTCCCCATGACCAGCGTGTCGTTGCCGAAGCCCGGTTCGGGCGAATCGCTCGGCGACCAGCCGCCGGTATCGCCGAAGGCGCTGTCGCCATACATCAGGTTGTCGCCTTCGCCGCCGATGATCAGGTCGTTGCCCTGACCGCCGATCAGCTTGTCGTCGCCTTCGTTGCCATAGAGCGTGTCGTCGCCCCGGTCGCCCCAGATCGAATCGGCGCCGTCATTGCCCGACAGCCAGTCGTTGCCGTCGCCGCCGAACAGCCAGTCATTGCCCGAGCCGCCCGAGATCGTGTCGTCGCCCAGTCCGCCATAAACCGTGTCGTCGCCGCCATTGGCCTCGATCACGTTACCCGAATCATCGACCGCGTCGCCGTCGCCATCGGTGTAGCCTGCCGACATCGATTCGGCGCCGTCGCTGCCATCGACGATGCCCGGCAGAGACAGCGACACCGTCTCGTCGCCCGAGACATTGTCGAAATCGATCTGCGTCAGCCCGGGATTGGTGTCGAGCGCGGTGATCTCGATCGCGCTGATATGGACGATATCGCCATTGGCATCGAGCGGCAGCAGCATGGTCGAGGTCGCGCCGCTGACATTGTCGGTGACTTCGACCATTACAAGCGTCATCGCCGCCGTGACATCGCTGCCCAGCGCGTTGGAATAGGTGACATTCGCCTGCAGCGTGCTGAGACCGGTGATGCTGCCGGTCGATGAGTTAAGATAGAGCGTGTCGCCCTCGGCCAGAACCGCGGGGTCCGTCTGCGCGGTGACCACGCCGGAATCCGAGACGCCCGTCAGGCCCGCACCATTCGTGAGCGTATCGCCGACAGAAAGGCTGGTGACATCTGTCAGGATCAGGTCGTTAAGCACGTTACTCATCAGAACAACTCCAGACGGGGGCATAGGACGCGTTTGCCCCGGTCTAGGACCGGATTGTGGGCATCAATGGTTCGAATCGGGGCAATTGTTGGGCGCGTGGAAACGGGGTGTTCCGGGGCGGCCCGCCGGTTTCAGGCCTGTTCGAGCGCGGCGCGGCAATGGCGCAGCATGAAGTCGATGAAGCGCTGAACCTTGGGGTCCTGCAGCTTGCGATGGGGATAGAGACAGCCCAGCATCGCGGCCTGTGGCGGCGTCTGGGGCAGGATCTCGACCAGCGCGCCGCTTGCCAGATGCGCGGCCACCTCGAAACGGGGTTTCATGACGATGCCCCAGCCGCCCAGCGCCCAGTCGAGGAGAACGTCGCCTTCATCGGTGTCGAACCGGCCCGAGACTTCAAGCTTCATCGGGCCGTCGGGGCCATCAAGCACCCAGAAATATTCAGGCGAGCGCGGGAATCTGAGCAGCAGGCAATTGTGGCCCAGCAGATCTCCGGGCGCTTTCGGCATCCCGGCCCGCGCAAGATAGTCGGGCGCGGCGCAGAGCACGCGCGGGCAATCGGCGATCTTGCGCAGCTTCAGCGTGGAATCCTGCGGCTGACCAAGGAAAAAGGCCACGTCCTGCTCGTCTTCGAACAGATCGACCCGCCGGTCCGACAGCCGCAGCCGAATCTCGACCTCGGGATGGGCCTCGCAAAACAGCGGCACCAGCGGCGCGACCAGCCGCCGGCCGACGCCCAGCGGCGCGGTCACCCGCACCGTGCCGCGCGGCTTCCCCTCAAGCCCCGCGATCGCTGCTTCGGCATCTTCAAGCGAGGCCAGCATGCCGCGCGCGTGATCGTAGAACAGACGCCCGGCCTCGGTTGTCACCAGCTTGCGCGTCGTGCGGTTCAGCAGCCGCGTGCCCAGCCGTTGCTCAAGCTCCTTGATGCGCTTCGAGGCCACCGCCGGCGTCAGCCGCAGGTCGCGCCCGCCCGAGGTGATCGAGCCCAGCTCAACCACCCGTACGAAGACCTTGATGCTTTCCAGATAGGGCAATTTTCGCTCCAATGCCCGGCGACTCGCCCGTTCCGTTGACAATCAAGCCCCGCGCAGCGCCCATTTTCAACAGAACGCGCAAACTCTGCCACGCTTTTCTGCGATTGCCCCCCAGCATGGCAGGGATAGGGTAAGGCGCGGCAAACAGGAGCGCGGGAATGACGGAACAGGTTTTGCGGGGTCGGGTTCTCAGTTTCCGCCGCCGTCCCGAGGGGCCTGCGGATCTTGCCGCCTGCGACTGGTTCGAAGACGGCGCGGTGCATATCCGGGACGGGATGATCGTCGCCACCGGCGATTTCGCCACCACCGCGCCCGCCGGGGTGAGTGTGACCGACCATCGCCCGCATCTGATCACGGCCGGTTTCATCGACGCGCATATCCATTTTCCGCAAGGCGAGATCGTGGCGAGTTGGGGCGCGCAGCTTATGGACTGGCTTGAAACCTATACCTTCCCGGCCGAGACCCGGTTCGCCGATCCGGGCCATGCCGGGCGCATTGCCACGGCCTTTTTCGACCTTCTCCTGATGAACGGCACCACCACGGCGTCGGCCTTCTGCTCGGTCCACCCCGCCTCGGTCGATGCCTATTTCACCGAAGCCGAGGCGCGTGGCCTGCGGATGCTGGGCGGCAAGGTGCTGATGGATCGCAACGCGCCCGTGGCCCTTCGGGACACGCCGCAATCGGCCTATGACGACAGCGCGGCGCTGATCGCGCGCTGGCACGGGCGGGGGCGGGCCTCGTATGTGATCTCGCCGCGCTTCGCGATCACCTCGACGCCCGAGCAGATGGCAGCCGCGCAGGCGCTGATCGCCGCCCATCCTGACCTGCATATCCAGACCCATCTGAGCGAAAACGACGCCGAAATCGCCTTTGCCTGCTCGCTCTATCCTCAGGCCAAGGGGTATCTCGATATCTACGACCGCTACGGGATGCTGGGCCCGAACGCGCTTCTGGGCCATGCGATCCATCTCTCGGATGCCGAGCGGGACCGCATTGCCGAGACCGGCGCGCATGCGGTCCATTGCCCGACCTCGAACCTGTTCCTCGGCTCGGGCCTCTTCGACGAGGCGGCGCTGGCGCAGCGCGGCGCGACATCCGGAATCGCCACCGATATCGGCGCGGGGATGAGCTGGTCGATGCTCCGCACCGGTGGCGCGGCCTATGCCATCGCCCAGCTTCAGAACCGCAAGCTCGACCCGCTGACAGGCTTCTGGTGGATCACGCGCGGCAATGCCGATGTGCTGGGCCTGACCGACCGGATCGGCACGCTCGAACCGGGGAGCGAGGCCGATCTCGTCGTCCTCGACAGCCACGCGACGCCGGAACTGGCGCTGAGGATGCAGGCGGCGCAGGATCTCAAGGACGAACTCTTCGCGCTTCTGATCCTCGGTGATGACCGGGCCGTGGTCGAAACCTATGCCAATGGCCGCGCCGTCAAACCGAAAGCGCCCCTCGCGGCCTGACCCTGACCCCCGGATCGGCTCAGGCAATGCTGCATTCCAAAGCAGGCCGCTTAACCCGTTGTTAACCCATCTTTAATCCGGAAATATCCTCGAGGGGTGAATTGGCCAAAGGCCAAGAGGGGGGGCAGACAGCCCCCCGGCCGTGCGGGCCCAGCGCAGGTCCTCAGTCGAAGCGCCGCAGGCCGTCCTCGGTGACGATCCCGTCAAGTCGCTGGTCATAGCCATCGATCGGCACCTCCGCGATTTCCTGCGCGCCATAGGCGAAGCCAAGCGCGGTGACCGGGCCCGCCTTGCGCAGCATGTCCAGCGTGCGATCATAGAAACCGCCGCCATAGCCCAGCCGGTAGCCGCGCGCGTCGAAGGCAAGAAGCGGCACGATCAGCACGCGGGGGATCATCGCGACGCCGTTCTCGGGCACGCGCGCACCGAACGGGCCGTCGACCAGCACCGCCTCGGGCGTCCACAGATGGAACAGAAGCGGCTGTGCCTGTCCCGGGATGACCGGCACGCCGACCGGCCCGTCATGGGCGGCCATGGGGGGGCGGGGGTCGATTTCGGTGCGGATCGGCAGATAGCCTGACACCGGCGCGCCGGGATACCCGGCCAGAGCCGCGCTCAGATGCGCCTGCGCCGCCGCGTCGAGACCCTTACCATGCGCGACCTTGCGCGCGGCGAAAGCGGCTTTGCGGGTTTCGGCCTTGATGTCGTCGATCATGGAAGCCTCGTGCGTTGGGCGGGTCAGAGCAGGATCGCTGAGGCGAGCCCGAGGAAGGCGAAGAAGCCCACGACATCGGTGACGGTGGTCACGAACGGCCCCGAGGCCAGCGCCGGGTCGACCTTGATCTTGTCCAGGATCACCGGCAGCACGATGCCGCTGAGCGCCGCCGCCGTCAGCGTGGCGACCATGGCCAGCGCGATGACCAGAGCCAACATCGGCACGCCGAACCAGACCCCGGCCACGCCGGCCATGATCAGCCCGAAGGCCGAGCCATTGATCAGCCCCACGATCAGTTCGCGCCAGATGACGCGGCGGGTATTCTGGCCGGTCAGCTCGCGTGTGGCGAGCGCGCGCACGGCGACTGTCATCGACTGGGTGCCCGCATTGCCCCCCATCGAGGCCACGATCGGCATCAGTACGGCCAGCGCGACCATGGCGTTGATCGCCTCTTCGAATTGCGCGATCACCGCCGAGGCGAAGATTGCCGTGATCAGGTTGATGAACAGCCACAGGAACCGGCTGCGCGCGGTGTCGATGATGCGGTCGCTGAGCGAGCTTTCCTCGTTCACACCGGCCATCCGCAGCATGTCTTCCTCGTGCTCTTCATCCAGCACGACCATGGCGTCGTCGATGGTGATCACGCCCACCAGCCTGCCCGCGTCATCGACCACCGGGGTCGAGATCAAATGGTATTTATTGAACATCAGCGCGACTTCGGTTTCGGATTCGCTGGCCTCGAATGTCCGGAAACTGTCTTCGGTGATGTCTTTCAGTGCCACGTCGCGTTTCGAGGCCAGCACCCGGCCCAGCGTCGCGTGGCCGGTCGGGCGGTGGCGTTCGTCCACAAGGATGACGTGGTAGAACTGGTCGGGCAGCCAGTCGATAGTGCGCAGATGGTCGATGGCTTCGCCCACCGTCCAGTCCTGCGGCGCGCTGACGGTTTCCGACTGCATCAGGCGACCGGCCGAGTATTCCGGCCAGGCGAGCGAGCTTTCGACCGCAGCCCGATCATCGCTTTCCAGCGAGCCGAGGATGAAGGCCTGATCGTCGTCTTCGAGATCCTCGATAATATCGACGACGTCGTCGGTATCGAGTTCGCGCATCGCCTCGGCCAGCGCCTCGCGCGGCAAGGCCTCGATGATTTCCTCGCGCAGGTTCTCGTCGAGTTCGGACAGAACCTCGCCATCGATCCCGGCAGGGTACAGGGTCAGAAGCGCGTGGCGCTGCTGGCTGCTGATCTGTTCCAGAAGGTCCGAAATATCGGCGGGGTGCAGGGGTTCCAGCGCTTCGGCCACCGCTCCGGCATCGCCCGCCTCGACGGCATCGAGGATCGTGTCGATGCGGTCGCTGTCGAGCTCGGAATGGCTCGATTCGTCGGACGGGTCTTCGGCACGCAGGAGGCGGAGTTCGTCGTCGGCGGGGTTTGTCATCGGCGCCTCGTTTGTGTCGTGCTTCTGGGTCGCGTTCTGTGCTCGTCCGGTGACGGACGCTGCCGCCCGTGCCCTTGGTTGTTATGCGCAAACGGCGTTTCGATAAAGGCCCGAGGCGCGGGTCTACGCGGTTGTGTCCGGGCTTATCTGTGGCGCGCGCAGCAGGTGGGCACCGAGGTGCTTACTCTGCCAGCAGGGCGAGCGCTTCGGCATGGATCGCCGGGTTCGCGGCGGCGATGACGCGGCCGCCGCGATGGGCGGGGCCGCCCGTCCAGTCGGTCACGATGCCGCCCGCCGCTTCGATCACCGCAAGCGGCGCCATAATGTCGTAGCTTTTCAGCCCGGCCTCGATCACCAGATCGATCTGCCCCGCTGCGAGCAGGGCATAGGCGTAGCAATCCATGCCATAGCGCGTGAGCCGGGCCCGGGACGAGACGCGCTCAAAGGCTTTGCGGTCCTCGGGGGTGCCGATCTCGGGGAAGGTGGTGAACAGGATGGACTGATCCAGAGGCCGCGCGGCGCGGGTGCCCAGCGTGTGGGTGCCGGTCGGGCCGGTGACGCGGGCGATGCCGAAGCCGCCGCAGAACCGCTCGCCGATAAAGGGCTGGTCAACGATGCCCAGCCGCGCGCCCTGATCGTCGGCCAGCCCGATCAGCACGCCCCAGGTCGGGGTGCCGGACAGGAAGCCGCGCGTGCCGTCGATCGGGTCAAGCACCCATGTCAGGCCCGACGTGCCGGGTTTGTCGGCTTGCTCCTCACCGAGGATCGCGTCCTGCGGGCGCATCTGCGCAAGGATCTCGCGCATTGCGGCCTCGCAGTCGCGGTCGGCCACGGTGACCGGGTCGAAGCCCTCGGCCTCTTTGTTGTCGGCGGTCAGGCCACGGGCGCGGAAGTGGCGAAGCGTCACGTCACGCGCGGCATCGGCCAGTGCGTGGGCCGTGCGCCAGAGTTCGGCGCGGGTTTCGGGCGAGAGATCGGCAGAGGGAGTCGTCGGGCGAGTCATCGGGCAAGTCCTCGGTCCAGGTCGGTGGTCGAGCTCGGCCGCCCAGATCGGCGGGGCTTGCCGAGGGTGTAGACGCGCCCGGCGTCAAAAGCCAGCGCCGCAAAGTATCAGCGCCGCCACACCCACGGCGGAAGCCGGGACATGGCGGCGCAGAGCACTCGTCACTACAACCGACGCAAGCATCCCGCGCCGGACGCGTCGCTTACAACGATGAACGGCTCACAGCAAGGCTGGATTTTGGGAAGGCTCGGTACGGGGTGAACGATCAGGCAACTGGTACTGTACGAGAAAAATACTGACTAAACTGGCTGTTACCGATCATGAACTGGTACAGATCACAGCGACGCAACCCCCCGTCAGGCGGCGTCGGAAAGAACCCGAGCGAGGTCGAACAAACGTTTTCGTTGCGCTTCGGGGATGGCGTAGTAAGCGCGGACAAGCTCCATCGCTTCCTTGTTTGCCAGAATGTCGGCTTCGACATCGGCGGCGTTTTCATCTTCGCTGAGGCCCTGAAAGAAGAACCCGATTTGCACACCGAGAGTCCGCGCGATGTCCCAAAGACGCGACGCGCTGACCCGGTTCATGCCGGTTTCGTATTTCTGGATCTGCTGGAACTTGATGCCGACAGAATCGGCCAGTTGCTGCTGCGTCATGCCGACCATCCAGCGTCTGTGCCGGATTCGCTTGCCGACATGCACGTCAACGGGGTGCTTCACGTCGATACTCCTTCGTATTCTGGCTGCCGAGCCCATGAGCGGACGTGCAGCCGACATCCGTCAAACAAGTACAAGCAATAACCGTGCCAAGTTTCGCGCACGGGAGATTTTTCTTCGACGCTCGAGTGAAATTCATCTTCTGGACGAAACATTTCCGCGGGTTCCCTCGCTGATCGTCTCTTCAAAGGTAAACATTCGTCCTTCACACGCGCTGAGGGAGTGTACCCCCCGGTTAGAGAAAGACCCGAAAACCCGGTTTCTAACATCGGAATATTTTAGCCGGTCGCTGCACGTCATCAAGTGTGATTTGCAAATTGCACCTCTTTTTGCATCAACCTTAACGTGTATTCGCATTTTGCGAAGGTATTCCCGGGTGATAAGGCCGCCACTTGACAGGGTTACAGGGCCTTCGCGGGTCCTATCTGGGTGCTTGTCCTTCGCGGCGGTCCTGTCCATTCTCGCCCCGGAGAGAGGAAATCCGCCCCATTTCGCAACCCATTGCCCCAGGAGCCCCCATGCGCGCCTTCGTTCTTGCGTCGACAGAGACACCGCCCGCCCTGACCGAACGTCCGGTCCCCGAGCCGCAGCCCGGCGAAATCCGGGTGCGTATCCGCGCCTGCGGTCTGAACTTCGCCGACCTGCTGATGGCCAAGGGCACCTATCAGGACATCCCGCCGATGCCCTTCGTCATGGGGATGGAGCTTGCGGGCGAGGTCGACGCGGTGGGCGAGGGGGTGTCGCGGCTCAGCCCCGGCCAGCGCGTCGCGGTCTTCGCAGGGCAGGGGGGGCTGGCGGAATACGGCTGTTTTCCCGCCGCGCGCTGCCTGCCGATCCCCGATTCCATGCCCTTTGACCACGCCGCCGGATTCATGGTGGCCTATGGCACCTCGCATATCGGGCTGAAGCACCGTGCGCGGCTGAAGGCGGGCGAGACGCTTCTGGTTCTGGGCGCGGCTGGCGGGGTCGGGCTCACGGCGGTCGAGATCGGCGCCAAGCTGGGTGCCCGCGTGGTCGCCGTGGCGCGCGGGGCGGAGAAGCTGAAAGTGGCCAAGGCCGCCGGGGCCTCCGTCCTGATCGACAGCGAGGGTGAAGACCTGAAAGCTGCGTTCAAAGCGCTGGGCGGCGTCGATGTGGTCTATGACGCGGTGGGCGAGCCCGCCGCCTCGGCCGCGCTGCGCGCGCTGCGGCCCGAGGGGCGCTACGTGGTGATCGGCTTTGCCGGGGGCACGGTGCCGCAATTCCCGGCCAATATCCTGCTGGTCAAGAATATCGACGTGATCGGCCTGTATTGGGGCGGCTATTCGGGCTTCGCACCCGAGGCGCTGACCGACTCGCTGGCCGAGCTGATGAAGATGTATGACGAGGGCGGCCTGCATCCCCATGTCAGCCACGCGTTGCCGCTCGAGAAAACGGCCGAGGCGATGGAGCTGATGCGCTCGCGCGCCTCGACCGGCAAGGTCGTCATCACGATGGGCGACTGAGTGCTTAACCGGCTGCGACGTCCGGCTGCGGGGCCGGGCGCTGCACGGGCTGGAGCGCGGGCTGCGCAAGCGGCTGAGGTTTGATCTCGCCGCCCCAGGCCTTGCGCAACAGTTCGGCCAGCGCGGTCACGCCGGGAATGGTGTTGCCGGGCCGCACATAGAGGTTGATCAGGAAGCTCGACAGATCCGGCAGCCCGCAACCGGCGGGGATGCGCTCGACATGCGGCGGTTCGGTGCCTGCCAGCAATGCATGGACCGCCATGTCGCAGCTCACTGCCGCTTCCAGCGTGCGGTCGGAATCGCTTTCGACCGCCGTTTCCCACGGCACCCCATCGCGGTCGAGCGCGGCGATGATGCCTGCACGGAACGCGCAGACCCGCCCCTGCGCCAGCCGCAGCGGTCGCTGGCGGAACGCCTGTCCGCCCGGAGCCCCGATCCAGACCAGCGGCAGATGCGCCAGCGTCTCGCCGCCCGCATCGCATTGCATCTCGGTCGTCAGGATCAGATCGCATTCGCCGCGCCCGAAAGCTTCCTTGGCGCGGATGGTGTTGAGCGTCTGAAGTTGCACATTCATGCGCGGAAACAGCGTGTTGAAATGACGCAGCACCTGCGGGATATGCGGATAGATGATGTCATGGGGCAGTGCGAAGCGGATCTCACCCTCGTATTCGCTGTCGGTCAGTCGCTCGACCGCCTCGTCATTAAGCGCAAGGATCCGCCGCGCATAGGACAGCAGTTGATCGCCCGCATTGGTCAGCGTCACGCCGCGCCCCGACCGGTCGAGCAGCGTCAGCCCGAGGCTTTCCTCGAGCCGCTTGATCTGCATCGAGACGGCGGATTGCGTGAGGTTCAGAAGCTGCGCCGCCTTGGTGACGCCGCCGAAATCGGCGATCGCGGCAAGGGCACGCAGGGCGGCAAGGTCGAGATTTCGGCGCATATCAAGATCCGTGAACATACCCATCAGAAACATTCGTTTCCCTTATACACCGGCTCTGGCTATCAGATCAACATCCGTGATGAACGGACGCCGACAGATCACGAAATGCGAGAGGATGTCCCGATGACCTGTGTCGATAGCCAAATGCAAGCGCCCGCCAGCCTGCACACCCAAGCCGCGCCGACGCGTCTGGGCCGGCTCGTCCGCATGGTTAAGGACGCGCCTGCGCTGGTGCGTCAGCGTGTCGCGCTGCGTCACCTCGACGACCGTCTGCTCAGGGATATTGGCCTGGACCGCGCCAGTGCCCGGGCCGAGGCTGAACGCCCTTTCTGGGATGGCCCGAACTGGTGGCGCTGAGCCGCCCGAACGCCGGTCGCCGACCCTTGTGACGGCCTCGCGCGCGTGCCCGGATACGGGCGCGCGCCGCTTGCCTGCGGGATGAATCGCGCGCGTACCCGACCACCGGATCTTGAAATGCGAGTCTTCCTTCCCGATATTGAAGGCAAGTCTGGTATCCGATGACGGGTGCCGTTCGTCCAACATCTTTACGGAGGGATACATGGCCAACTATCAGTCGGTGCGCACGTCCGACGCTGGCGCGCTTGGCGCACGGATCGACGAAGGCCTGCGCGCGCATATGAACAAGGTCTACGGCACGATGTCCGTAGGCATGCTGATCACCGCCGCGGGGGCCTGGGCCATTTCCGGTCTCGCCACGACCTCGGACCCGGCCGCGGCCGCGGCCCAGCTTCAGAACGGCCAGTACCTGTCGCAACTCGGCTATGCGCTCTATGCCTCGCCGCTGCGCTGGGTGGTGATGTTCGCCCCGCTCGCCTTCATCCTGTTCGGCTGGGGTGCGATGCTGCGCAATGCCTCGGCGGCGGCGATGCAGATCGCCTTCTATGTCTTCGCGGCGATGATCGGCGTTTCGCTCAGCTCGATCTTCCTGATCTATACTGATGCGTCGATCGTTCAGACCTTCCTTGTCACGGCCATCGCCTTCGCGGGTCTCAGTCTTTACGGCTACACCACGAAACGCGACCTTTCGGGCTTCGGCACCTTCCTTGTGATGGGGGTGATCGGGCTGATCGTGGCGATGGTGATCAACATCTTCCTGCAGTCGGCGGCGATGACCTTCGCGATCTCGGTGATCGGCGTGCTGCTCTTCGCGGGCCTGACCGCTTTCGACACGCAGTCGATCAAAGCCAATTACGTGGCCCATGCCCAGCAGGGTGACACCGAATGGCTGCAGAAATCGGCGATCGCCGGTGCGCTCAGCCTGTATCTGGACTTCCTCAACATGTTCCAGTTCCTGCTGATGTTCCTGGGCAACCGCGAATAAAGCGTTTCCATTCGTCTTCGAAAGGGCCGGTCGTAAGACCGGCCCTTTTTCGTTGCCGGCATCTTTGTTCCGAAAATATCCCGGGGGGTGCGGGGGGGCAGCGCCCCCCGCCCGGTCGTGCGAGACCTCGGCGCCGGAGGCGTCGCGGGCGAGGGCGAAATCCCTCACCCGGACGCTCATGGGCCTGAGGCGATGGTATTGTGGCGCACCAGCCTGTGTGCGTCTCAGGCGCTGTCATGGGCCCGCCGAGCGCTCCCAGCGGGAGCGCCAGGGCAGCGCGCCGCCGGGCCGGGCTCGTCACAAACGAAAAAGGCCACCCGCGCGGGGTGGCCCAATTCCGATACGGAGGACAGATCTTACTTGATCTTGCCTTCCTTGTACTCGACGTGCTGACGCACAACCGGATCGAACTTCCGGATGGTCATCTTTTCGGTCATCGTGCGGGCGTTCTTCTTGGTCACGTAGAAGTGGCCGGTGCCCGCCGTCGAGTTCAGACGGATCTTGATCGTCGTCGGCTTCGCCATGGGTGTCTCCTGCGCACGGCCGCCGCAGGCTGGCCGGTGAATTCCTTTGAAGCCCGCCTTTTACGCATCCCCGGGCCAGAGTCAACGCCCCAAACGCGGCAATTCGCTCAATAGGCGTTTTTCGTGGTCACAAGGCTGACCGGCGTCATCATCACGATCTTCAGATCCAGCCACAGCGACCAGTGTTCGATGTAATAAAGATCGTGTTCGATGCGCTGGGTGATCTTCTCCATCGAGTTCATCTCGCCGCGCCAGCCCTTGACCTGCGCCCAGCCGGTGACGCCCGGCTTGACCTTGTGGCGGGCCGAATAGGCCTGCTCGATCTGGTCATAGACGATGTCGCCGGTGCGCGCGGCGGTGGCGTGGGGGCGGGGGCCCACCATCGACAGATCGCCCATGATGACGTTGAAGAATTGCGGGAATTCGTCGATCGAGGCCCGGCGGATGAAGCGGCCCACCTTTGTCACGCGCGCATCGCCCTTGCGCACCGCCTTGACCGCCGTCGGATCGCACAGGTCGGTATACATCGAGCGGAATTTCAGCACAGCAATGGGCTTGTTGTTATAGCCGTGCCGCTTTTGTCGGAACAGGACCGGGCCGGGCGAGTCGAGCTTGATGGCGATGGCGGTGATCAGCATCACCGGCGACAGCAGCACGATGGCGAGCGAGGCGAAGAACAGGTCGAAGATCCGCTTTTCCACCGCCGCGAAACCGCCGATCGGGCGTTTGTAGATCTCGATCAGCCCGATCGGACCGATTTTCGAGCGCTTCTTGCGCGAATAATCGGGGATCTCGGTGCCCTCGGTCACTCGGATATCGACCGGCAGCACGAAGAGCCGCGCCAGCAATTCACGGATCCGCGCCTGCGAGGCGCCGGGGATCGCGATGATGACCGTATCGATTTTGGCCAGCCGGGCGAATTCGACCAGGTCGTCGACATCCCCGGTCTTGTGATAGCCCGCAAGCATCGCGGGCGAGCGCGGGTCCCTGCGCTCGTCGAAAAAGCCGCACATGCGCCGTCCGCGCCCGCGTTCGCGGTCGATCTCGCGGATCAGCGGTTCGATATCGGCGCCGCCGCCGACCAGCACGATCCGGTGTTCCAGAATGCCCGCCCGTACAAGGTGGTGGACCCGCGCCCGCATCGCCACGCGGCTCAGGCTCATCAGGCCGCCCGCAGCGAGTGTCCAGTACAGGCCCCATTCCTGCAGCGTGGTTATCGGCAGGCCCGCCCAGCCAAGGGCCACCAGCGTCAGCGCCAGCCCGCCCACGAGGCTGATCAGGCCGACTACGAGCCCCTTGCGCAACGAGCGCATGCGGCGAAATCCGTAGCCGCCCAGAAGCTTGGTCAGGAAGCTGACGATCAGCGCCCCCATCCATGCCGCGCCGACCGATTGCATCTGGCCCAGCATCGTATCCGTGACGAGGCTGTGCGCCAGCATCCCGGTCAGGCCGATGCAGAGCATGTCGGCGACGAACTGGATATAGCCCAGCACGCGCGGCTGCATGGTCGAGCGCGACAGCCGCTGCGCCGCCGCCAGCGCCTGTCCGCCCAGAAGCCGCGGGCGTGCGGTGCCGGTATGCGGACGGCGGCGATGGGTTTCCGTGAACAGGCGTTTTCGCGCGAAGGATTCATTCATGACTGTACCGACCGGCTTCCCAGATTACACGACCGGCGGTCTGGTGTGACGCGCCGGTTCGGGATCACTCTAGGGGCCGGGTCGGGCACAATTGTGGCACTTTGGGGCCAGACTGTCCCGTTTTCGGGATTTCCCCTATGCATTTTGCAATCAGCGCGTGTGCTGGGTGACTCGCGCCTCACACGCCGCGTGGCGTGGCGTGTTTCGGGCGCGTCGGCGGCTCGTTCTGATGGCGGGGGCAGGGGGTATTTGCGCGGATGGCCTGTAAGCCGGATTCTGTTCCGGGTTGCCCCGGCGACGACCATTCATCTGCCCCGTCCGTTACCGGCGGGGTCAAGCTGCCAACCCGGGCCTCTGGGCTGAGACGTCCCTGCGGCGATATCGGCCCGCCCGAAGACGAAACCGATCATGCCCGCGCGAGGCCCCTATTCGGCATTGCTCCCGGTGGGGCTTGCCATGCCGGTCCGGTTACCCGTCCCGCGGTGGGCTCTTACCCCACCGTTTCACCCTTGCCGCGGCCCATTGCCCTTGCGGGTGCCGGGCGGTGCGGCGGTCTGTTCTCTGTGGCGCTTTCCCTCGGGTTGCCCCGGCCGGGCGTTACCCGGCACCGTTGTCTCATGGAGTCCGGACTTTCCTCGGACCTTTCGGCCCGCGGCCGTCCGGCCATCCGCGCGACGGGTGTCCTACGCCGCGCATGGGCAGCCGTCAACGGGCGTCTATTCGGTGCACAGCGTCTCGCGGCGACCGCGGGCCGTGTAGACTTCCTGACAGCCGAAGATCGGCGTCAGCGGCGCGCAGGTGCCCGAGCGGGCAAGGCACAGCCCCTCGCAATCGCTGCCCTCGTCACAGGCCTGCCCGCCGTCGCGCGTGGTCTCGACACAGGCGAAAAGCCCGCTCGTGCCGCGCGCCATCAGTTGACCGCCCCGTTCTTGGCACAAAAGGCGCTGCTGGGCGAGGAAGGGGGGCTCGGGCGGCGGGGCGGGTTCCGCCTCTGGCGCGGGGGCTGGAATGGGGTCCTGAACGGCGGAAAGGTCGGGCTCAGGCGCGGCCGGACTGTCTGCCGGCCCATCGACCACGGCACCCGTATCTGTAGCCGCTTCCGCCAATGCGGCCCCGTCCCCTGCAGCAGGTCGATCCCCCGCGCCACAGGCGGCGAGGGTCAGGCAGAGCAGTAGGGCTAAGGCGCGCGTCATGTCGGTGCGGCGGCTCAATACGGCATCGGGTGTGCCTTGTGCACACCGTCGATGGCTTGCACCAGACCGTCGGGCAGCGTGGCCTCAAGCGCGGGAAGCTGTGCCTCGAGCTGCGCTGTATGGGTCGCACCGAGGATCGGGATCGAGGTGAAGGGCCGCGTGCGATGCCAGGCCAGCGCCATCACCACCGGGTCGATCGACCAGTCGCGCGCAAGGCCCAGATAGGCCGAGACGGCCTCGAAGACGCGCGGCGTGATCCGCCCGCCCAGATCGCCGGTGACCGAGCGACGCGAACCTTCGGGCGTGACATCGCCCGCGTATTTGCCGGTCAGAAGCCCCGCTGCGAGGGGCGAATAGGCCAGAAGGGGGATGTCCTCCTGCACGCTGGTTTCGGCCATGTCGGTGTCGAAGATCCGGCAAAGCAGCGAATATTCGTTCTGCACCGAGACAAGGCGCGGCAGGCCGCCTTCATCGGCCACCCGGCTCCATTGTGCGAGGCCCCAGGCGGTTTCGTTGGACATGCCCAGATGGCCGATCTTGCCTTCATCCATTAGCGCCTTCGCCTCGGTCAGGATCGCCCGCATATGCGCACGGGTGGCCTTGGCGTCGAAGGGCGCGTCGGATTTGGGCACGAAGCTCCAGTAGCGGCGGAAATGGTACGAGCCGCGATTGGGCCAGTGAAGCTGGAACAGGTCGATATGGTCGGTCTTCAGCCGGGTGAGCGATTCCTCGACCGCCGCGCGCAGGCGGGCGGGGTCGATCATCGGCGTGCCGCCCTCCATCGCGTGCGATCCTTCGCCGGTGACCTTGGTGGCAAGGATCATGCGCTCGCGCCCGCCATGCTTGGCGATCCAGTTGCCGATCACCGTCTCGGTCCCGCCGCGCTTGTCGGCCGAGACCGGGTTGGTGGGGTACATTTCGGCAGTGTCGAGGAAAACCAGACCGTGATCGAGCGCGAGGTCGATCTGGCGATGGGCGTCGTCCTCGGGCGTGTGGCGGCCCCAGGTCATCGTGCCGAGACAGATATCGGGAACGCGGGGGCCGTCGGGGCCGAGGGTCAGGGTTTTCATGCGAGGTCCTTTTTGCGCGGAAGGTAACGTCTCGGGACTGAAAGACAAGCCGCCAGACGGGTGGGAGGATTTGAGAACATAAAGAGAACATGATAGGCTGCGGGTATGAGCCGCAGCGTCGATTCCCCCCCGGTTTCCTTTGATTCCGATCCGGATCCCAATCCCGGCGCCGGGACTGGGGCGGCGCCGGATTCCGGGGCCGAGACGCCGCCGAGCCTCGATGCCCTGCGGCAGGCGCTGCAGAAGGCGCCGAGCCTTCTGGACGGGATTGACGGGGCCCCGCCCGAACCGCTCAGGCCGCTGCCGCAGATGGCCCTGTCGCGGGGCCGCGTGCACGAGGCGACGGGCCGGTCGCGGCGCCGTCTGGCGGCGCTGGCGGCGGGGGCGGCGCAGCCCGAAGGGCCGGTGATGTGGCTGCGCCCGGCCTGGCGGATCGAGTCGCTTTATCCCTACGGGATGCTGACCCTGATGCCCGATCCCGGCGCGCTGATCTTCGTCGCCTGCCCGAAGCCCGTCGATATCCTGTGGTGCATGGAAGAGGCGCTGCGTGCGGGCTGCGTGTCGCTGGTCGTGGCCGAGATCGTCGGGATGCCGGATCTGCGGCAGGTGCGCCGGTTGCATCTTGCTGCCGCCGAGGGGCTGGCGCGCAACCGCCGGGCCGGACGGATCAGCCCCGCGCCGCTGGGCCTGATGCTCGAGGCCGAGCGGGCCCAGAGCCGGGTGCCGGGGGTCGAGAGCCGCTGGGCGCTGCATCCGCTGCCGGGGCCCGAAGGGGTGACGCCGGTCGGACGCTGGCGGCTGGAGCGGCAGCTGGCGCGCGGCGAGCCGCCCCGCGACTGGGACATTCTGGAGACCCGGCTTCCCAGCGGCGCGCCGGGCCGAGAGCGGGCCTGAGTATTTGAGGCAGAATGAAGGGGCGCGGAGGCGCCCGGCGTCAGGGCTCCGCTATCGTCTGCGTGACGCCCCTTGGACGCGCGATGTGACAGGGCTGTCGCGGCCCTTGGCCATCCCGTCATTGGGAGGGGCGGGTTGATGCGCCGGACGGAAGAGGCGGCTCCTCAGACGCTTGCGCTGCAAGGGATGCAGAAGGGGATCGGTCGGTAGGGGAAACTCTGCCTGTGGCCCGCATGGACGCCGTCCGCGCGGAGGGCTTTCCTCAAGCGGAAATCCACGCCAGAGTGGCATGATCCAGGCTTATGGGAAGGGCGCGCATGGCGGGCTTTCGGCGCGAGGTTTCATCGCTGGGGGCGCTGGCCACCTTCGAGGCGGCGGCGCGGTTGCAGGGCTTTACCCGTGCCGCCGAAGAGTTGGGCGTGACGCAGGCGGCGGTTTCGCGCCAGATCAAGCTGCTCGAGGACGAGCTGAACATCGCGCTGTTCCTGCGCGGGCATCGCAAGGTCGCGCTGACGCCCGCCGGTCTGACGCTGTCGCGCGCGCTCACGGGCGCCTTCGATCAGGTATCCGAGGCGCTCGACACGATCCGCCGCCCCGCCGAGGGCAAGACGGTCACGGTGGCCGCGACGCTGGCCTTCACGCATTTCTGGCTGTTGCCGCGTCTGCCCGCCTTTCGCGCCGCGCATCCCGAGGTGCAGCTGAGACTGGTCTCGCAAGACAGCGGCTTTGACCTGCGGCGCGATGCGGTGGACGTGCTGGTGCATTATGGGCGCCCCCCGGTCGACGGCGCGCGCTGCCTTGCCACGCTGGCCGAACGGGTTTTTCCGGTCTGCGCGCCGGACCTTGCCGGGCAGCCGCTGGAAGCTCTGCCGCTGATCTCCTGTGAATGGACCGAGCCCACATGGATGGGCTGGCGCCGCTGGGCGCAGCGGGCGGGCATGGCGCCGGTGACGCGGCGCAGCGCGCTGCGGTTCAGCCAGTATTCCGACGCGATCTATGCCGCGATCGGCGGCGAGGGGGCGGCGCTGGGCTGGCAGGCGCTGGTGGGGATGCATCTGGAGGACGGGCGGCTGGTGCGGCTGGGCGAGGCCGAGGTCGTGCCAGACGAGGTGAACATGCTGCTGGTGCCGGTGACGCGACGGCCCGGCAAGCCCGCGCAGGTCTTCATCGATTGGCTGGTAGGGGCGTTTGAGCGCGCTCAGACATAAGCGCAGATTATTCAAACCCGGCTGATTTCTGGGCGTCACAGCGCCGGGGCGCGAGCGTAGCGTGGAAAGGTTCCACAGAGAGGTGCGCCATGAGCCTTGATGAATCCTTTCGTTCCGCCGCTGATTCCGGCCCCGCATCGGGCCCCGCCCGCCCGCGCGGCGGTCGCGCCGCGCGCAGGGCCGAGCGGGCGGCGCCTTCGGGCCCGCACACGCCTTTTATCGTCCGGGGCATCCCGACCTATGATGTCTTGTCCGACGAGGCGCTGTTGCGGATCGAAGAGGCCGCCGACCGCATTCTGGCCGAGACCGGGATCGAGTTTCGTGACGATCCCGAGGCGCTGGCGCTGTGGCGCCGGGCCGGGGCCGAGATGGACGGTGTGCGGGTGCGGTTTCCCAAGGGCATGCTGCGCGAGATCCTGAAAACCGCGCCGTCCGAGTTCACCCAGCACGCGCGCAACCCCGCCAACAGCGTTCAGATCGGCGGCAAGAACGTGGTCTTCGCGCCCGCCTATGGCAGCCCCTTCGTGATGGATCTGGACCGCGGGCGGCGTTTCGGCACGCTGGAGGATTTCGAGAATTTCGTGAAGCTCGCGCAGTCGAGCCCGTGGCTGCACCATTCCGGCGGCACGATCTGCGAACCGACCGATATCGCCGTCAACAAGCGGCATCTGGACATGGTCTATGCCCATATCCGCTATTCGGACCGGGCGTTTCTGGGCTCGGTCACGGCCGAGGAACGGGTCGAGGATTCGATCGACATGGCGCGGCTGGTCTTCGGGGCCGACTTTACCGACGCAAATTGCGTGATCATGGGGAATTTCAACGTCAATTCGCCGCTGGTCTGGGACGGGACGATGACGCGCGGCATGCGGGCCTATGCGCGGGCCAATCAGGGCGTGGTGCTGGTGCCCTTCATTCTGGGCGGGGCAATGGGGCCGGTGACGAGCGCCGGCGCCATCGCGCAGGCGCTGGCCGAGACGATGGCGGGCTGTGCGCTGACGCAGCTTGTCCGTCCGGGCGCGCCGGTCGTGTTCGGCAATTTCCTGTCGTCGATGTCGCTTAGATCCGGCTCGCCCACCTTCGGGACGCCCGAACCCGCCATCGGCTCGATGGTGATCGGCCAATTGGCGCGCAGGCTGGGCCTGCCGCTGCGCTGCTCGGGGAATTTCACCAATTCGAAACTGCCTGACGCGCAGGCGATGATGGAAGGCACGATGTCGATGCTGGCGGCGGTGCAATGCGGGGCGAATTACGTGCTGCATTCGGCCGGGTTCCTCGATGGGCTCCTGTCGATGTCGTACGAGAAATTCATGCTCGACTGCGACCTGTGCGGGGCGATGCATTCCTATCTGAAAGGCGTGGTCGTCGATGACGACCATCTGGCGGTCGATGCCTTTGCCGAGGTCGGGCCGGGCAACCATTTCTTCGGCTGCGCGCACACGCTGAAGCATTATGAAACCGCGTTCTGGGACAGTGAGCTGAGCGATAACGAGCCATTCGAGAAATGGGAGGCCAACGGATCCGAAGACGCGGCGTCGCGCGCAAACCGGCTGTGGAAGGCAAAGCTGGCGGCGTATAAGGCGCCCGCGCTCGATCCGGGGATCGACGAGGCGGTGCGCGACTTCATGGCCCGGCGCAAGGCGCAGGTCGCCGATCAATGGTACTGATCCGCGCCGTGTTCTTCGCCCTTGACCGGGCGGAGGCGCGCGCTTGATGGCCTCTTGGCGGCGGGTGCGATACGAGGCATCTTGCCCGCCAGCCAAGAGGGAGATCCGGCATGACAAGACCCTGGGCAGCGCCCGGGCAGGTGATCGGCTTGTTGGGCGGGTCATTCGACCCACCGCATGAGGGCCATGTGCACCTGACGCGCGAAGCGCTCAAGCGGCTGGGGCTGGACCGGGTGTGGTGGCTGGTCAGCCCCGGCAACCCGATCAAGGCGAACCCGCCCGCGCCGCTGGCCGACCGGGTTGCGGCCTCGCGCCGGATCATGCAGCACCCGGCGGTGACGATCACGGATCTGGAAGCCTCGTTCGGGACGCGCGCCACTGTCGACACGCTGGCCGCCCTTCAGCGCGCCTATCCGCTGGTGCGCTTCGTGTGGCTGATGGGGGCGGACAATCTGGCCGGGTTCCATCAATGGGACCGCTGGCCCGAAATCGTCGCCCGTGTGCCGATCGCCGTCTTCGCACGGCCCGGCCAGCGGATGCGGGCGCTGCATTCCCGTGCCGCACAGCGATTCGAAAATGCCCGGATCCGGGGGGGCGGGATCCGGCGATTGGGGCAGGCCGAGCCGCCGGCATGGGCCTATCTGGATATGCCGATGCGGCATATTTCCTCGACCCAGCTGCGCGCCGCGCGCAAAATCGCCCCCTGACCGACAGGAATCCGCCCAAGAATAATCGCTTTGAGCAGGCAGATTTGATGTAAGGTAAGACCGGATTAAGGTTGTGACCCAGCATTTGAATGAATCAGGTTTGACGATGGTTGGTAACGGTCGCGGTTTGAGCAGGCGCGGAATGCTGGCAGGTTTGCTGGCGGGCGCCGCATCGCCCGCCTTGGCCCGGGCGCCCAGCCGCTCCCCGCTCCCGCCCGCACGTCCGGAAAACAACCGGTTTGCCGCGCTGGCGCTCGATGAGCCCATTGCGCAGGCGCCGCTCAGTTCGCTGTCCTCGGTTCTGGAGGCCGCGAATATCAGCGGCGAGACGGCGGTGATCGCCGTCGATGCCCAGAGCGGCGCGGTGATCGAAGAGCATCGCTCGAACCTGCTGGTGCCGCCTGCGAGCACCGCCAAAGCCCTGACGACGATGTACGCCCTGCAGACGCTGGGCGCCGAGTATCGGTTCATCACCCGCGTTGAGGCGCGGGGCGGGCAGATCGAGGCGGGAGTGCTGAACGGCGATCTGGTGCTGCGCGGCGGTGGCGATCCGACGCTGCAGACCGCGCATCTGGCACAATTGGCCGACGAGTTGATCGACCGCGGGCTGCGCCGGGTCGAGGGGCGGTTCCTGCTCGATGACGGGGCGCTGCCGGTGCTCGAACAGATCGACCCGACACAGCCGGTCGCGGCGGGTTACAACCCGGCGGTGGGCGGTCTGAACCTGAATTTCAACCGCGTTTATTTCGGATGGGAGACGCTGAACGGTCGCGCCGCGCTGTCGATGGATGCGCGCTCGGGCTCGGAAGTGCCGCCGGTTTCGGTGATTGGCATCGAAGCGGTCTCGCGCGATTTCCCGGTCTACACCTATACCAGCCGGGGCGGGCGCGAGACGTGGACGGTCGCGGCCAGCGCTCTGGGCCGGTCAGGGTCGCGCTGGTTGCCGGTGCGGCATCCGACGGAATACGCGGGCGACGTGCTGCGTGTGATGCTGCAAGCGCGCGGCTGTATCGTTCCCGAGCCGCGTCGCGCAAGCGTGCCTGCCGGGGCCATTCTGGCCGAGTACCGCTCGTCCACCTTGCCGGGCGTGCTGCGGGAGATGCTGCGCTATTCGACCAACATCACCGCCGAATGCGCGGGGCTCAGCGCGTCGCTGCGGCGGGGCGGCTCGGTGCGGACGCTGTCGAATTCCGCCGATCGGATGAATGGCTGGCTGGCCGAGCGCTATGGCGCGCGCGGGCTGGCGCTGGTCGATCATTCGGGGCTGTCCGACGAATCGCGCGTCTCGGCGCGGGCGATGGCCGAGTACCTGGTCGCCGCAAGGCGCGAGAATATCCTGCCCGGTCTGCTGCGCGAGCATCCGATGCGGGATTCGAGCGGCGCGCCCATGGCCTCGCACCCGGTGCAGGTGCATGCCAAGACCGGCACGCTCAACTTCGTCTCTGCGCTGGCGGGCTATGCCCAACCGCGCGGCGGGCGCGAGATCGTGTTCGCCATCGTCAGCGCCGACATGGCGCGGCGGCGCGCCATCCGCGACGAAGATTCCGAGCGTCCGCCCGGAGCCCGGTCGTGGACCGCACGCGCCCGCAACCTGCAACAGACGCTGATCGAACGATGGTCGGCACTGCACGGGTGAGACGCCCGGTCACGCGCCGTCTCAGCGGGCTCGGGGTGCTGGCGCTGGGGCTTGCCGCGCTGGGCGCGATTGCATGGCGTGTGTATCTTCCCGGTATCGAAACCGAGATCCGAACGCGCGCGCAAATGGTTACCGCGCTCTCGCGGCAGGAGGCCGGGATCGAGGTTTCGGGCCGGGACATCCGTGTATCGGGCTCTGCCGACAGTGCCGAGGCGCGCGCGGCGCTGCTTGCCGCGCTGCATGCCGTGCCGGGGGGGCGGGTGGTGGGTGATACGCTTTCGGTCCTGCCGCACGCCGCGCCGTATATCCTGAACATCGCGCGCAGCGATCAGGGCCTGCATGCGCGCGGGGTGGTACCGTCGCGCGCAGCGCAGGATCGGCTGGCGGCGCGGGGGATAAGCGGCGTGACGCTGGCCTCGGGCGCGCCGGACGCAGCTTGGATCGACGCCGCGCTGGCGGCGGTGACGGGGGCCGAGGGGCTGCTGGCCGGGCAGGCCGAGCTGCGCGACCGCCAGCTGGTGGTGCTGGGCACGGTACTGACGCCGGTCGAAGGCGCGGCGCTGCAGCAGGCGGTACGCGCGGCCTTGCCCGAGGGCTACGCGCCGCGTTTCGAGCTGAGCTATCGCGACGACCTGACGCTGCCCGCCTACCGGCTGCATTACGATCCGGTCTCGGGGCCGTGGCTGGATGGCAAGCTGCCGGTGGGCGTCGGGCCGGGAGACGTGGCGGCGGCGCTGGGGCTTGAGGATATCGATACCGGCGCCGACCGCGCGCAGCTGGGCGAGCCTGAAGAGCTGACGCCGGTCATCGCCGCGCTGCGGCCTTGGCTGCCCCGGGTCGCGGTGCTGGATGTGCGGGTTGCCGCAGACAGCGTGCGGGTCGAGGCCGGGTTCGGGCCGGGTGCCGACTTGGCGCGCAGCGAGGCCGACTTGCATGCCGCGCTGGATGCCGTGGCACCGGGTGCCGAGCTGCGGGTGTTCCGCGTGGATGAGCAGGAGGAGACGCGATGATGCAGGGATGGGCCTATCTCTTGGGCGAGATCTGGCTGTTGCTGGCGCTGGCGGCCCTGCTGGGTCTGTTCGCGGGGTGGTTGATCTGGGGCCGCGCGCCCAAGGGTGATTGAGCGCGCGACGGAATTCCGGGCCGGCCTCGCCGGATCAGGGCTGCGCGAAACGGGCGCGCGCGCCGCGTTCGATCGCCGCCGCGTGCAGACGGTCGAGATCCAGCTCGAAGCGCATTTCCTCGAGCATCCGCAGCTCGGTCTGGCGCAACTGGCCGTCCGATGCCGCCACGTCGCACGAGAGCGCATAGGCGGTCTCGAACAGCCGTGGGGGCAGATTTTCACGGATCAGCCCGAACAGCGCGTCGAGCCCGTCCTCTTCTTCCATCAGGTCGAACACGGTCTGCGAGACGATCTTGATGCGGTCGGCGTCATAGCCCGAAAAGACCGGCAGATGCGCCACGATCTGTTCGATGGCCAGCAATTCCTCGGTGCGGATCGCACTGTCGGCGACAGAAGCCATGAGCATGACCGCCACAAGGCAGTCCTGCGGGGACAAGGAAGAGGGAATGTCGGTCATGGCGCGTCCTGTAGTGGTTCGGGTGCAGAATATTGACTGGAACCGGGCCGGGCAATAGGAAGCCCGGGTTCAGATGGGCCGCAGGTGCGCGCCCGACAACACGAAAGAGCGAGACATGACTTCTCTGCGCGATGCTGCGATGACTTCCAAGGCCTGGCCCTTCGAAGAGGCCCGCCGCCTGCTGAAACGCTACGAGAAGAAGGCGCCTGAAAAGGGCCATGTGCTGTTCGAGACGGGCTATGGCCCCTCGGGCCTGCCGCATATCGGCACGTTCGGCGAGGTTGCGCGCACGACGATGATCCGCCGTGCCTTCGAGGTGATCTCGGACATCCCCACCCGGCTGATCTGTTTCTCGGACGATATGGACGGGATGCGCAAAGTGCCGGAAAACGTGCCTCAGCAGGATCTGCTGAAGGCCAATATCCAGAAACCCCTGACCGCGGTCCCTGATCCGTTCGGCGAGTATGAGAGCTTCGGGCACCACAACAACGCCATGCTGCGGCGGTTCCTCGATACGTTCGGGTTCGAATACGAATTCTACTCGGCCACCGATTTCTACAAGACCGGCCAGTTCGACGCGGTTCTGCTGCGCGCCTGCGAGCGCTATGACGACATCATGGCCGTCATGCTGAAATCGCTGCGCGAAGAGCGTCAGCAGACCTATTCCTGCTTCCTGCCGATCCACCCCGAAACCGGACGGGTTCTCTACGTGCCGATGAAAGAGGTGAACGCCAAGGACGGCACCATCACCTTCGACGATGAGGACGGGCGCGAATGGACGCTGCCGGTCACGGGCGGTCAGGTGAAGCTGCAATGGAAGCCCGATTTCGGCGCGCGCTGGGCCGCGCTGGATGTCGATTTCGAGATGTACGGCAAGGATCATAGCACCAACACGCCGATCTACGACAAGATCTGCGAGATCCTCGGCGGCAAGAAGCCCGAGCATTTCACCTATGAGCTGTTCCTCGACGAGAATGGCGAGAAGATCTCGAAATCCAAGGGCAACGGCCTGACGATCGACGAATGGCTGACTTATGCCTCGTCGGAAAGCCTGTCGTATTTCATGTTCCAGAAACCCAAGACCGCCAAGCGGTTGTGGTGGGATGTGATCCCCAAGGCGATGGACGAATATCACCAGCAGCTGCGCGCCTATCCCGGCCAGAGCGTCGAGCAGCAGCTGGCCAACCCGGTCTGGCATATCCATGGCGGCGACGTGCCTGAATCGGACATGGTGGTGCCGTTCTCGATGCTGCTCAACCTTGCCTCGGTCGCCGGGGCTCAGGATGCGGCGGGCCTGTGGGGCTTCATCAAGCGCTATGCGCCCGAAGCCACGCCGCAGACGCATCCGCAGCTCGATCAGGCGGCCGGCTACGCGGTGCGGTATTTCAACGATTTCGTGGCGCCCAAGCGGGTGTTCCGCCTGCCCACCGACTCAGAGCGCGCGGCGATGGAAGATCTGGCGGCGCGGCTGCGGGTCTGGGATGGCGGTCTCGATGCCGAGGCGCTGCAATCCGAGGTCTTCGCCGTCGGCAAGGCGCATGGGTTCGAGAACCTGCGCCAATGGTTCCAAGCGCTCTACGAGGTGCTGCTGGGCCAGAGCCAGGGTCCGCGCTTTGGCGGGTTCATCGCGCTTTATGGCGTGTCCGAGACGGTAGCGCTGATCGACAAGGCTTTGTCGGGCGAGCTGGTGGCCTGAGGTCTGACTGTTTTTCACTGCAGCGCCCCCGCAGGTTTCTGCGGGGGCGTTTGCGTTTTACGCCGGACGCCTGCGTGCTAAGCCGCGTGCATGACAGATCAGCCCGCCTACGCCCCGCTCAACACCCTGAAACCCGTGGCCGACGATATCTGGATCGTCGACGGCCCGGTGATCCGGTTTTATGGCTTGCCGTTCACCACGCGGATGACGGTGATCCGGTTGCCCGATGGCGGGCTGTGGGTGCATTCGCCGGTGGCGATCGAAGCGGGGCTGATGGTCGAGATCGACGCGCTGGGGCCCGTGCGCCACCTGATCGCGCCGAACTGGATCCATTACGCCTATGTGTCGGACTGGCAGGCGCGCTATCCCGACGCGGTGACATGGGCCGCACCGGGTGTGCGCGAGCGGGCGCAGTCGCGGGGCAGGGCGTTGCGGATCGACCATCTGCTCGACAGCACGGCGCCGGATGACTGGGCCGGGGTGATCGATCAGGAACTGGTCGCGGGCAGCAGCATCCATCACGAGGTGGCGTTCTTCCACCGCCCCTCGCGCAGTCTGGTGCTGACCGATCTGATCGAGAATCTCGAGCGCCGGGCCGTGCCTGCCTGGCTGGTCCCGCTGCTGATGATGGCGGGCAATCTGGACCCCGACGGGAAGACCCCGCGCGATATGCAGAAGACCTTTCGCAAGGGCCGGGACGCAGCGCGGGCCTCGGTCCGGCGGATTGTCGGCTGGGCGCCCGAGCGGATCGTTCTGGCGCATGGCCGCTGGTACGCGCAGAATGGTGAGGCCGAGCTGAGGCGGGCGTTCCGCTGGATCCTATGACGGCGCAGGGCCGGGCAGGCTGAGCGTGCCGATCATCTGTTCCGACAGCTCGCGGATCAGTTTGCGGCGGAAGGTTTCGGCGAAATGCCGATGCGTGGGTGCGTATTCCACGAAAGCCCCCGGACCGTGGCGGACATACCGCTCGAACCACATGCGGATCGCGCTTTCATGCCCGCCGATGGCCAGCCCGTTGACGGTGATCTCGGAGAAATCCGTGTCGCGATAGACCACTTGCGGATGGGGACCGGCATTTGTCTGTCCGTCGCCCGACAGGTCCAGCGTTTGCCATGTGCATTCGGGCGCTGTCTCGAAGAGTGAATGCGCATAGGCCAGCGCCGGACCGACCGCAGTCAGGCTGTCATAGCGCCGCTCGCTCAGAACGATGCGCTGGGCGAGCCTGTCGATATCGGCGGCGCTTTCCAGCAGCGTCCAGTCCGCCAGCAGCCGCTGTTCGCGCAGCCCGGCCCATTCGAACACCGCCAGCGCCACCGGTTCGGGCGGATCGAGGATCAGGCGCCGGATCGTGGGATCGAACAGGGCGGCGACAATGCCGTCGATCTGGATCCGGTAATCCGCCGCGTCGACCGAGCGCGAGACGTCGAAACCCAGCGCCAGCGCGAGCCGACATGCCTGCGCGGGCAGGGGCAGGGTCAAAAGCGCGGCGATGATCGTGGCGCGGAACACACCCCGCCGCGCGCCGCCGGATCGAGGGATCAGCGAGCCAAGCGTCATGGCAGAAACTCTGCCACACAAGGGACGGGCTGTCGCGAATATTGGTTTTCTGTGATCCGGTCAGGCTGCCGCAGCGTAACCCATGTGACACAGGAGGTTGCCATGATCCGTTCCCGCCGACTTTCCCTGCTCATGCCGCTTGTGGCGCTTTGCTTGCTCGCCTTGCCCGTCGGCGCGCAGACCCGTACGCCGCCACAAGTGATTGACGCCCAGATCGACGCCTTTCGCGACGGTGATTTCGTCACCGCCTTCGGCTTCGCCTCGACCGAGTTGCGGGCGATCTTCGGCACGCCCGAGGTCTTCGGGCAGATGGTGCGGCAGGGTTATCCGATGGTGCTGGACCCTGCCGAGATCCGCTATCTCGATCAGGGAGAACGGGGCGGCGCATTGGTGCAACGCGTGCTGATCCTCGACCGCGACGGGCGCTCGTATTTGCTGGAATATCTGATGCGCGGCGCGGGCGAGGGGATGCGCATCGCGGGCGTCAGCATCCTGCCCGAAACCGGCACCGGGGTCTGACCGTCAGTATCGCCACAGCGTCCACCATTCGCCCCAGCGCGCGGCAAGTGCCTCGCCCGGCTCGGCCAGAAGCCGCCGGGCCAAGGGCGCGGCGCGATCCGTCAACGCGCGCGCCTGCTGTGTCGCCAGTGTGACGACCGGCGCGGCTTTCGGGTGGTCGGCCAGCCGTTCAGCCAACAACATCCGGTCGCGCGCATCGCCGAACAGCTCGCCCAGATCATCGGCGACCGCGCGATGCGGCGCGATCAGCCGTGGCCAGACGGGTTCCAGCAACGTGGCATGATACCAGTGGGTTTTCAGCCGCTTGCGGGCGGTGTGGAAGGCGTCCTCCCGTCCCGTTTCAAGCCATGCGTCCAGCGCCGCGCGCGCCTCATCGACACCGCGGGCAAGACCCGGCGCAACCAGGCCAAACCGGCGCGCGTCGAAGCGCCAGCCGGGCAGACGGGCGCGTATCTCTGCGATCAGCGCGCGGTGCCGGGCGAGGGCATCGTCGGGTGAAGGGCCCTCGGGCGTCAGTTGCCGCGCAAGGGCGTCGCGCAGCGCCTCGGCATGCGCGCGGGGCAGTGTGGCCTCGGCCGCGAGACGGTCGAAAAGCGCCAGCATCACGTCGCGGTCGCGCAGCGCCGAGACACTCTGCCCGGCCTTGCGCAGCGCGCGGTTCTCGCGCTTGTAGCCGCCGAAGCGGGGCCGGATCAGCCGCAGCAGCGCGCGGGTCTTCTTCGCATTTTTGCGCAGCTCGTGCAGACCCGCCGCGTCCACGTTCCCGGCATCGATCAGAGCCAGCGAGGCGTCGAGCCGCTTGCGCGCGATACGTTTGACGCCGCGCGCCGCATCGCGGTCGCTGCGTTTGAACCTGTAGGCCATACTTTCCTCTTTTGTGTCCGGCCGTCGCCTTCAATCTAGGCGGCTCGGCGTGGCGTGCAACGCGCGGTGGCCTCAAACCGGTTTAAGCGCGCCCTGATACCCCCCTGTCCCGGACAGGCCGTTTGCGCGGTCTGGCGTCGAGCATTTCTAGACAGGGGTCTGACATGAACAAGGCAGTGACCGAGGGGCTGATCCTGATGCCGCCTCCCTTCGCGGACGGACTGGGCGTGTGGTCGAGCGGCGACGGCACGCCCGGCTCGCCCACCTATGACGGTGCGGCGAACGCGGCCTTCGTGCCCTCGGACCCGGATTTCGAGGGCTGTCTGGAGCTGCTGAAGACCGACAGCACGCAAAAGCTGCGCTGGATGGGGCAGATGCCGGTGCTGAACGGGCTCTATCTACGCGTCACCGCGCGGGTGAAGGCGATGTCGGGGGCGCTGCCGAATGTGCGGATCGCGGGATTTGCGGCGAATGCCAATAACACGGCATATGGCGGCGTGGTGCTGAACGGGCCGGCCACCACGCTGACCACCTATGGCGAGATCGCCGAGGTCAGCGCGATCATCGCCACCGCCGCGCGCACCGGTGTCGACATGAACTGGCACGGCGTGCATCACGGCTTCGTCGGGCTGGATCTGACCGGGCCGAATGGCGGGATCGTGCGGGTCGACGACATCATCATCGAGGACGTCACCAGCTTCTGGCTACGCGAGATGATGGACTGGGTCGATGTGCGCGATTACGGCGCGGTAGGGAACGGCTCGACCGACGATTCCGCCGCTTTCGTCGCGGCGCGCAACGAAGCCGTTAATACCGGGCGCACGCTGCTGGTGTCCGAGGGGAACTTCTATATCGGCGACACGCTGACGCTGGAATGCCCGGTGCGGTTTCAGGGCACGCTGTCGATGCCCGCGGCGGCGCGGCTGCAGATGACGAAGAATTTTGACTTCCCCAGCTATGCCGCCGCTTTCGGCAGCGAGGGGCTGGGTCTGCGCAAGGGCTTGCAGGCGCTGTTCTGGTATACCGACCACGACACGTTTGATCTGAAGGGACGGCGGATCATCCTAGATGCGCCCATCGATCTGGCCGAGACCACGGGGCTGAATTACTACGCGATCCGCCGCGTGGTGCGCAACGGCCTGATCGAAGCCAACGACCTGTCGACATGGGACACGGTGACGGTCAATTCCCAGGCCACCTATTCGCCGGGACAGCCGACCACGCTGACCAATGTGGGCAACGTGGCCAACGTGCCGGTGGGCGCGCGGGTCTCGGGTTCGGGCGTCGGGCGCGAGGTCTATGTGCGCGCGCGCAATATCAGCGCGGGCACGCTGACGCTTAGCCAGCCGCTTTATGGCGCGGCGGGTACGCAATGGTACTCGTTCGAGCGGTTCCAGTACATTCTGGACATGTCGGGATTTGGCACGCTCGAACGCTTCGAACTGGCCGATATCGAGTTCCAGTGCAAGAACATCTGCTCGGCGCTGAACCTGTCGACGCAGGGGCCGATCTTCAGCCTGCGCAACTGCACCTTCAACCGCCCCAAGGACAAGGCGATCACCTCGATCGGGCGCGGCTGTCAGGGGATGCTGGTCGACAATTGCATCTTCCTGTCGTCGGAAGCCGCCGTGCGGTCGCAGGACCGGAACTCGGTCGCGATCAACGTCAATGCCAACGACGTCAAACTGCGCGCCAATCTGGTGCAGCGCTTCGGGCGTTTCGCGGTGATGGCGGGCACTTATCACCTGATCGAGAACAACCACTTCTATCACGGCGACAACGAGCAGAACGCGATCCGACAGGCCGGGATCGTTCTGACCTATCCCAATACCGTCACCTCGATCACGGGCAATTACGTCGATAACAGCTTCATCGAGCACACCAACGAATACGACCCGACGCCGAATTTCGGCAACGAGTACAGTTTCGGCGGGTTGTCGATCACCAACAACATCTTCCTCGTGTCGAACGTGATCTCTAGCTTCCGTTTCATCGTCATGAAGCCCTATGGCAGCGGCCATTTCGTCTCGGGGCAGGTGGTGACGGGCAACGTCTTCCGCACGGTCAACGCGACGCCGACACGCGCGGACGGGGTGAACACGACCCATGCCGATTTGAATTACGGGCTCTCTCGCAACGTGATCTGGCAGCACAACACCTATAACGGCATCCCGGTCCAGACCGAGAGCCCGATGACGATCCGCCACGATCAGAACTCGGCCGCGACCAACTGGACGATCTATACCGGCGGCAAGCTGCCCTATGGCGGTTATGCCCGCACGGTCAGCGCCCTTGTGATGGAGGGGCAGGCCAGAGGTCCGGCCAATGAGGTGCGCACCGGTATGCCCTATGTGAACGTCCAGCAGGGCGCCAACCGCAACGAGGTCCGGCTGATATGGCCCAGCACCACGCGCGGGCGGGCGGTGATCACCATTCGTGGCGATAACCCGCTCTGAGCAACCCGTGCAGCGCGAAGACCAAGGCCGGCACCCGAGGGGTGTCGGCCTTGTTTTGTTGGCGATAACGGCTGAGTCGGCAATGGCGCGAATCACGGGGCGCGCGGCTGACGTAACCTGTGGTTGTGTCGCGCGGGGACGGCATCGCGGTGAACGCTGCGTCAACCGGTCACGCACGCGTTGATCCGGGCACGCTTCACGGCTTTGTCAACGAGCGGCCTTGCTTTGACTTTTCCGCGATGCCCACGGTGCTGAAAAACATGGCGGAATTGCGGCCTGGTTTTTCGAAATTTACAAATTGCCACGTTCCGGGTTAACAAATTTACAAAAAATCCGTTGTTAAAAAAAGAGTTACCAAAAAATTGACCGATACGCTAAGATCCCGGCAGGAGTGAGGACGGCTGTTTCCGCGACGCATACCGCAGGGTCGGGTGCATCGGGGCGGCCCCAAGGCAGGAGGATCGCAGATGTCGGATCTGGCACAGGCGGGCGTGTACCCCGCGTCGGCGGATTTCACCCGGAAGGCGCATATTGACGCCGAGAAATACGAGGCGATGTATGCCGAGTCGGTCAGCAACCCCGAGGCCTTCTGGGCCGAGCACGGCAAGCGGATCGACTGGATCAAGCCCTATACCAAGGTGAAGAACACCACCTTCGATTTCGGCAAGGTCGATATCAAGTGGTTCGAGGACGGCGTGCTGAACGTTGCCTATAACTGCGTCGACCGCCATCTGGCGACGCGCGGCGATCAGACCGCGATTATCTTTGAACCCGACGATCCCAAGGATCCGGCGCAGCATATCACCTACAAAGAGCTGTCGGAAAACGTGAACCGGATGGCCAACGTTCTGCTGTCGCAGGGCGTGATGCGCGGCGACCGGGTGGTGATCTATCTGCCGATGATCCCGGAAGCTGCCTATGCGATGCTGGCCTGCGCTCGGATCGGCGCGATCCATTCGATCGTTTTCGCGGGCTTCTCGCCCGACGCGTTGGCCAACCGGATCAACGATTGCGGCGCCAAGCTGGTGATCACCGCCGATACCGCCCCGCGTGGCGGGCGCCGCACGGCGCTGAAATCGAATACCGACGCGGCGCTGCTGCACTGCTCGGACAAGGTGCGCTGCCTTGTCGTCAAACATACTGGCGATCAGACGAGCTGGATCGACGGCCGCGACGTGGACGTCAAATACCTGATGAAACACGCGTCGCCCGATTGTCCGCCGCGTCCGATGAATGCCGAGGATCCGCTGTTCATCCTGTACACCTCGGGCTCGACCGGCAAGCCGAAGGGCGTTGTGCATTCCTCGGGCGGGTATCTGGTCTATGCGGCGATGACGCATGAACTGACCTTCGATTACCACGAAGGCGACGTTTTCTGGTGCACCGCCGATGTGGGCTGGGTCACCGGCCACAGCTACATCATCTACGGGCCGCTGGCGAACGGGGCTACGACGCTGATGTTCGAAGGCGTGCCGACCTACCCGGATGCGGGCCGGTTCTGGGCCGTGTGTGAAAAGCACAAGGTCAACCAGTTCTACACCGCACCGACCGCGATCCGCGCGCTGATGGGGCAGGGGACGGAATGGGTCGAGAAATACGATCTGTCGTCGCTGAAACTGCTCGGCTCGGTCGGCGAGCCGATCAACCCCGAAGCGTGGAACTGGTACAACACCCATGTCGGCAAGGGGAATTGCCCGATCGTCGACACGTTCTGGCAGACCGAAACCGGCGGCCACATGCTGACGCCGCTTCCGGGCGCCATTCCGGCCAAACCCGGCTCGGCCACCAAGCCCTTCTTCGGTGTGAAGCCCGTGGTTCTGGATCCGACCAGCGCCGAGGAACAGAAGGACACCAAGGCCGAGGGCGTGCTGTGCATCGCCGATAGCTGGCCGGGCCAGATGCGCACCGTCTGGGGCGATCACGAGCGGTTCCAGGACACCTATTTCAGCCAGTACAAGGGTTATTACTTCACCGGCGACGGCTGCCAGCGCGACGAGGACGGTTATTACTGGATCACCGGGCGCGTCGACGACGTGATCAACGTCTCGGGCCACCGGATGGGCACGGCGGAAGTCGAAAGCGCGCTGGTCGCGCATGCCAAGGTCGCCGAGGCCGCGGTGGTGGGCTATCCGCACCCGGTCAAGGGGCAGGGCATCTACGCCTATGTCACGCTGATGAACGATATCGAGCCGTCGGAAGAGCTGCGCAAAGAGCTGGTGAAATGGGTCCGCACCGAGATCGGGCCGATCGCGTCGCCCGACCTGATCCAATGGGCGCCGGGTCTGCCGAAAACCCGCTCGGGCAAGATCATGCGCCGCATCCTGCGTAAGATCGCCGAGGACGATTTCGGCGCGCTGGGTGACACCTCGACGCTGGCCGATCCGTCGGTGGTCGAGGACCTGATCGACAACCGCATGAACAAGAGCTGACGGGGGCCGGGCGCATGAACGAGACGATGACCAAGACCGCCGTGCTGATCCTGCTGGGGCCTCCGGGCGCGGGCAAGGGCACGCAGGCCCGGATGCTGGAAGAGCGCTTCGGCCTCGTTCAGCTGTCGACGGGCGATCTGCTGCGCGCGGCGGTCGCCGCGGGCACCGAAGCGGGGCTGGCTGCCAAGTCGGTGATGGAGGCCGGCGGGCTTGTCTCGGACGAGATCGTGCTGGCGATCCTGAAGGACCGCATGGCCGAGCCCGACACCGCGCGGGGCGTGATCCTTGACGGTTTTCCCCGCACGCCGGGGCAGGCCGAGGCGCTGGACGCGCTGCTGGCCGAACAGGGCCTGAGCATCTCTGCCGCGATTTCGATGGAGGTCGATGACGCGGCGATGGTGACGCGGGTTTCGGGCCGCTACACCTGCGCCGCCTGCGGCGAGGGGTATCACGACAGCTTCAAGCAGCCGGCCAAGGCCGGGACCTGCGACAAATGCGGCAGCGGCGATTTCAAGCGCCGGGCCGATGACAATGCCGAGACGGTGGGGGCGCGTCTGACCGCCTATCACGCGTCCACGGCACCGCTGATCGCCTATTACGAGCAGCGCGGGGTTCTGCAACGCGTCGACGGCATGGGCGCCATCGACACGATCGCCGCCGATCTCGGCGCCATCGTGAAAGACGTCACGGACTGACCGCCGCCTTCCCCGCTCGCAAGCCGGGGACCGGAGGGACATTGACAGGCGGGCATCCCATGGCGGGGTGCCGGCAGGAGGAAAAACCGGGAGGACATCATGTCTGACAAATCGGCCAGTGCCTACTGGGCGGCGAATATTCGGCTGATCACCATCTGTCTGGTGATCTGGGCCGTCGCCTCCTTCGGGCTCGGTATTCTATTTCGCCCGCTGCTTTCGGGCATCGCCGTCGGGGGCACGGACCTCGGCTTCTGGTTTGCCCAGCAGGGCTCGATCCTGACCTTCCTGGTCCTGATCTTCTTCTATGCCGCGCGCATGAACAAGATCGACCGGGAATTCGGCGTCGACGAGCAGTAAGGGAGCGGGGGACATATGGATCAATTCACTCTCAACCTGATCGTGGTGGGGCTGTCATTCGCCCTCTACATCGGGATCGCGATCTGGGCCCGAGCCGGGTCCACGTCGGAATTCTACGCCGCCAACCGGGGCGTTCACCCGGTTCTCAACGGCATGGCCACCGCGGCCGACTGGATGTCGGCGGCCTCGTTCATCTCGATGGCCGGGATCATCGCCTTTGTCGGCTATGACAACTCGACCTACCTGATGGGCTGGACCGGCGGCTACGTGCTGCTGGCGCTGTTGCTCGCGCCTTACCTGCGCAAATTCGGCCGCTTCACGGTGCCGGATTTCATCGGCGACCGTTTCTACAGCCAGACCGCGCGTATCGTGTCGGTCATCGCGCTGCTCGTCATCTCGACCACCTACGTGATCGGCCAGATGGCCGGTGCCGGTGTCGCCTTCTCGCGCTTCCTCGAAGTGTCCAGCTCGACGGGTCTGTGGATCGCCTCGGCGGTGGTGTTCTGCTACGCCGTTCTCGGCGGCATGAAAGGCATCACCTATACGCAGGTCGCCCAGTATTGCGTGCTGATCGTCGCCTATACGATCCCGGCGATCTTTATCTCGCTGCAGCTGACCGGCACCTTCCTGCCGCAGATGGGCCTGTTCAGCGCCGATGCGTCCGGCACGCCGCTGCTGGCGCATCTTGACGGTCTGCTGACCGATCTGGGCTTCCGCGCCTATACCGAGCACCATTCGAACACGCTGGACATGGTGCTGTTCACCATGGCGCTGATGATCGGGACCGCGGGTCTGCCGCACGTCATCATCCGCTTCTTCACCGTGCCGAAAGTGTCGGATGCCCGTGCCTCGGCTGGCTGGGCGCTGGTGTTCATCGCGCTGCTCTACACCGTGGCTCCGGCTGTGGGGGCGATGGCGCGCTACAACATCACCACGCAGATGTGGCCCGATGGCGTGACCGGCGAGGCGGTGTCGCTCGAGACAATCGAGACCGGCGAGCAATACAACTGGATGCGCAACTGGCAGACCACCGGCCTGCTGGGCTGGGAAGACAAGAACGGCGACGGCCGGATCCAGTACTACAACGACGCCAGCGCGGACATGCAGGCGGTTGCCGCAGAGCGGGGCTGGAACGGCAACGAGCTGACCAACTTCAACCGCGATATCCTCGTGCTGGCCAACCCGGAAATCGCCGGTCTGCCGGGCTGGGTGATCGCGCTGATCGCGGCGGGCGGTCTGGCGGCGGCACTGTCCACGGCGGCGGGTCTGCTGTTGGCGATCTCGTCGGCGGTGTCGCATGACCTCATCAAGTCTGTGCTCAATCCGGGCATCAGCGAGAAAGGCGAAATGCTGGCCGCGCGGATCTCGATGGCGGTTGCCATCCTGATCGCGACGATCCTGGGCCTGAACCCTCCGGGCTTCGCGGCGCAGGTGGTTGCTATCGCCTTTGGTCTGGCAGCGGCCTCGCTGTTCCCGACGATCATGATGGGGATCTTCTCGAAGACCATGAACTCGGCCGGTGCGGTCGCGGGCATGCTGGTCGGCCTTGTCGTGGAGATGGTCTACATCTTCACCTATGTCGGCTGGTTCTTCATCCCGGGCACCAACATGCTGGCCAACAACGCCGATAACTGGCTGTTCGGTATCCAGCCGGCCTCGTTCGGTGTGGTCGCCGCGATCCTGAACTTCGTCGTGGCCTATGTCGTGCTTGCCATGACCAAGCCCGCCCCGGCAGAGATCCAGGATCTGGTGGAATCGATCCGCGTGCCGCGCGGCGCCGGTGTGGCCCAGTCGCACTGACCCCAGTCGCACTGAGCCAGACGGCAGGACACAATAGCGGGGGGCGCGGTCGTCGCGCCCCCTTTCCCCCCGCACCCCTTGCACCAGGTGTCACGATGGAACCGCAGATCGAGACGATCATCGCTTTCCTCGAAACGGTGCATCCTTATGACAGCCTGCCGCGCAACGAGCTGGTGCGAGTCGCCACTTCGTTCGGCCGCAGGGAATACCGCGCGGGCGACCCCATCTACGAAGCTGACGAGCCGCTGAAGGGCCTCTACCTGATCAAGCGCGGCTCGGTCGAAGTGACCGACCGCAACGGCGTGCTGGTCTCGATCCTGGGTCCGCGCAACACCTTCGGGGAGCGGGGCCTTCTGCGCGACGGTCTGGCGGTGACGACGGCGGCGGCGGTCGAGCCGTCGGTCGTGCTGCTGCTGCCCGAGGCCGAATGGCGCAGGCTGATCGCGGGCGTTCCGGCCTTCGAGAGGTTCTTCAACCGCTCGCGCCCGGCCGAGACGCGTGGCACCGATTTGTCGACGCTCAAGGTCTCGGACCTGATGGCGCGCATGCCCGTCACCCTGTCGCCCGAGGCCAATGTGACCGAGGCCGCGCGGATCATGCGCGACCAGCATATCAGCTCGATCGCTATCATGCGCGACGAGGCGCTGCTGGGTCTTGTCACCACGCGCGACCTGACCGAACGGGTGCTGGCCGCCGAATTGCCGGGCACGACGATGCTGGAACAGGTGATGACGCCCGATCCCATCACCCTGACGCCCGATGCGCTGGGCTCGGATATCCTGCACACGATGCTTGAGCGCGGGATCGGCCATGTGCCGGTGGTGCAGGACGGCAAGCTCAAGGGGATCATCACGCAGACCGACCTGACGCGGTTTCAGGCGGTCAGTTCGGCGCTGCTGGTCCGCGACGTGGCGGCCTGCGAAACCCCCGAGGAAATGGCCGAAGTCACCGCCCGCATCCCGCGCCTGCTGGTGCAGCTTGTGGCGGCGAACAACGCGCATGAAGTCGTCACCCGGCTGATCACCGACATCGCCGACACGGTGACGCGGCGGCTTCTGAAACTGGCCGAGGCGCAACTGGGCCCCGCGCCGGTGCCCTATCTGTGGCTCGCCTGCGGCAGTCAGGGACGGCAGGAACAGACCGGCGTTTCCGATCAGGACAATTGCCTGATCCTTGACGATGCCGTCACGCCCGGGGACCGGGACTATTTCAAGGCGCTCGCGCGCTTCGTCTGTGATGGGCTCAATACGGCGGGCTACGTCTATTGCCCCGGCGACATGATGGCCACGGCCGAGCGCTGGTGTCAGCCCAAATCCGTCTGGCGGCGCTATTTCCGCGGCTGGATCGACACGCCCAGCCCCGAGGCGCAGATGCTGGCCTCGGTCATGTTCGACCTGCGCCCGATCGGGGGCACTCCGGCGCTGTTTCGCGACCTGCAGGAAGAGACGCTGTCGCTGGCGTCAAAGAATTCGATCTTCGTGGCGCATATGATTTCCAACGCGCTGAAGCATCACCCGCCCTTGGGCCTGCTGCGCGGCTTCGCGACCGTGCGGTCGGGCGAGTACAAGAACCATATCGACATGAAGCATAACGGCGTCGTGCCGGTGACTGATATCGCCCGCGTCTATGCGCTGCGCGGCGAGCTGACCGAGGTCAACACCCGCGCGCGGATCGAAGCCGCCGAAGATGCGGGCGTCGTTTCGGTCTCGGGCGCGCGGGACCTGATCGAAGCCTATGACCTGATTGCCGCGCTGCGGCTGGAAAATCAGGCGGCTCTGGTCAAGGCGGGCAGAAAGCCCGACAATTACCTTGCGCCATCGGACCTGTCCGATTTCGAGCGCAGCCATCTGCGCGACGCGTTCGTCGTCGTGCGTACCATGCAATCGGCCCTGAGCCAGCGAAGCGGTGTGCTGGGGTGAGCGACGGAGACGCCTCATGCTGATCGACCTGATGGGAGCACTGGCGACGGGCTTCGGCCTGATGGGGCTGGTGCTGATGGTCAACCGGCTGGTCCTGCGCGGCGCGCTGGGGCGGTGGATCTATCCCGCCAGCGTCGCGGCGGGGATGATCCTGTACACGGTCTGGGCGGAATACACCTGGGCCGACCGCACGATCGACGCGCTGCCGCAGCTTACGCTGGTCTCCGAGGATGGCGACGCGGTGCCGTACCGGCCCTGGACCTATCTTTGGCCGCAAACCACGCGCATGGTTGCCATCGACCTGTCGCAGACGCGCACCCATCCGCAGCAGCCGGGGCTGGTGATGACCCGGATCGTGCTGATCGGGCGCTGGCAGCCGATGCGGGCGGTCACGGTGGTTTATGATTGCGCGGACCATCGCCGCGCCGATCTGCGCGAGGGCGTGGAACTGAATGCGGACGGGACGCTGGAAGGGGCGGACTGGACATCGCTTGATGCCGAAGATGCGGCCCTGCGCGCCGCCTGTTCGGTTGTGGAGGAGGAACCCGATGAGCAAGGCAGCGGAGCCTAAGCGAATCCTCGTCGTCGAGGACGAGGACAACATCGCCGTCGCGCTGGATTACCTGATGACGCGCGAAGGCTACAGCCAGCAGCGCATCGCCACCGGCGCCGGCGCCGTCGCGCTGATCCGCGAGACCCGGCCCGATCTGGTGCTTCTGGATGTGATGCTGCCCGAAGTGTCGGGCTACGAGATCTGTCAGGACGTACGCATGGACCCCTCGCTCAACGATGTGAAGATCCTGATGATGACCGCGCGCGGCTCGGCGATGGAGCGGCGCAAGGGGCTGGCGATGGGGGCCGATGGCTTCATCTCGAAACCCTTCGAGCTGAAGGCCCTGCGCGCCGAAGTGCGGCGCATCCTTGCCGGCGAGGCGCCCGGCGATCTGGAGGACGGCGCGCGCGGCGAGGCGCGCCATGCGTGACCGGCTGACGCTGCGGCTGCGGATCCTGTTGTTCTTCGCGCTGCTGGCGCTCGGTTCCATCGCGCTGGTCGCGGCGGGCCTGTGGGTCGCCGCGCGCGAGACGGGCTTTGGGGCGCTCGCCCCCGAAGTGGTGCAGGGCGCGCTGGTGGCGGGGTTTGGCATCGTCGGGCTGGTCGTCTGGGTCTGGTTCCTGTTCGACCACAATGTCGCACGCGCCATCGACGGGCTGGCCTCGGGGATCCGCGCGCGGGTCCATGCCGGGATCGAGCACGATCTTGCCGCCGAGGCCCGCGCCGCGCGCTATCTGGGCGATCTGGCCCCCGCCGCCGAGGCGGTGACGCGCTCGCTGATCGAGACGCGCAGCGCGCTGGCCGAAAGTGTCGCGCGCGAAACCACGCGGCTGGCGGCCGAGAAGTCGCGGCTGGAGACGCTTCTTGCCGATGTGCCGGTGGCGGTGCTGCTGTGCTCGGCCGAGCATCAGCTGGCTTTCTATAACGGGCAGGCGGTAGACATTCTGGGCGGCGGCACCGCGCCGGGGCTGGATCGAAAGCTGCTCGATTACCTGCGCGAGGGACCGATCCGCCATGCCTATGACCGGCTGGCGGGCGCGGGAGATCCCGACGCGGCCTCGGACCTGCTATGCGCGACGACCTCGGGCGGTCGGCTTCTGGCGGGGCGGATGCGGGTTCTTCGGCGGCGGGAAGAGGGTGTCGAGCCGGGCTACGTGCTGACCCTGCGCGATGTCACCGCCGATATCGCCGCGCATACCCGCCGAGACGCGCTGCTGAGCGAGATTTTCGACCGCGTACGGCGCCCGGCGGCCAATTTGCAGACGGTCATCGGCGTGTTGGCCGAGCTCGACAGCGCGGCGGAGATGCCCGACCTGTCTGCGGCCCTGCGCGCCGAGATCGAAACGCTGACGCGCGCGATCACCGAGCTGGGTGCGCGTTATGACGCGATCCAGTCGGATTGGCGGCCCTTGGTCAATACCCGCTCGGGCGATCTGCTCGACGGTCTGGCCGCACGGTTTCAGGCGCATGGCCTGCAGTTGGAAACCGAGAGCCTCGATCTGATCCTGCAGGTCGACGGATTCGAGATCATCGCCTTCTGGACATGGCTGGCCGATCATATCGCGGGCGAGGGGCTGGCGCGCCAGTTCCGCATCGTCATCGAAGAAGAGGACGGCCCGGGCGCGCTGATGCGGCTGTGCTGGCGGGGCGCGCCCTTGTCGGTGGGGCGGCTCGACGGCTGGCTGTCGGGCTCGCTGGGGCGCGATACCGGCGAGCTGACGGCGCGCGCGGTGCTGCAGACGCATGGCAGCGAGGCCTGGCCCGAAGCCTTCGACACCGGACATTCGGTGGTGATGCCGATCCGCTCGGTCCGGCGCGCGGGGCGACGGGTCGCACCGATCGCGCGCAAGGTGGTCTACGATTTCGAGCTGCTGGGCAAAGCACGCAACGCGGCGGTGGCCGAGACGCGGCTGGAAGACCTGACCTTCGTCGTCTTTGATACCGAGACCACGGGGCTCTCGCCGTCGAGCGACAGCATCGTCCAGATCGCGGCGGTGCGGGTGGTGAACGGTCGGCGGCTGGAGAACGAGGTGTTCGACACACTGGTCGATCCGAAACGCGCGATCCCGCCCTCGTCGACCGATGTGCACGGGATCACCGACAGCATGGTGGTGGGCGCGCCCGATATCGTCGAAGCCGGGCAGCGGTTTCACCATTTCGCCGAGGGCGCGGTGCTGATCGCGCATAATGCGCCGTTCGACATGGAATTCCTGCGCCGGCAGGAAGCCGAGATCGGGCGTGTCTTCGATCATCCGATCCTCGATACGGTGCTGTTGTCGGCGGTGCTGTTCGGCCAGCTTGAGCAGCATTCGCTGGATGCGCTGACCGCGCGGCTGGGGATCACCATCCCCGACGAGGCGCGCCATACCGCGCTGGGCGACGCGGTCGCCACCGCCGACGCTTTCCTGCGGCTGGTGCCGATGTTGAAGGCCCGGGGGCTGTCGACATTCGGGCAGGTCGTGGCCGAGATGCGCAAGCACGGGCGATTGCTGAAGGATCTGAACGGCTGACGGGTCGCCGTCGCGCAGGGGTGCGTGGAATCACGCACCCTACAGCCGCGCGCGGGGCGGGTTGCGTCCTGACTTGCCCGAAGCGGGGACAGGGCGGTAGCCTTTGCGGATGGATCACCACATCAATCCCGACCGCACCCGCTTTGCCCGTTTCAAGGACCTGCCACGCGATGCGCCGGTCGAGATGCTCAACCTTGTGCGGCTGCGCGACAGGGCGGTCTATGAGGACGGTGAAGATGCACCCGGCACCTTTACTGGCACCCTCACCGGCGCAGAGGCCTATGCCGCCTATGGCCGCGAGAGCGGACCTATCTTCAGGGCCTTGGGCGGGCGGATTCTCTGGAGCGGCGCGCCGCAGCTGATGCTCATCGGCCCCGAGGACGAGGCATGGGACATCGCCTTCATCGCAGCCTATCCCAGCGGGCAGGCCTTTATCGACATGATCCGCAACGCGGACTACCAGCGCGCGGCGCGTCATCGCACTGCGGCGGTCGTCGATTCGCGGCTGATCCGCATGGCGCCGGGGAAAAAGGGCGCGGGTTTTGGCTGAGGCGGATAAAACAAAGCCCCGCGCGGGCGGGGCTTTGTCGGCAAACTTGGGGCGCGCGCTCAGTCGTTCGACGCCGCCAGCGTGACGGCGGGCTTCGGCGCGGCCTTGTTCTTCCGCTCGGCATGGGTGTCCATGAAGCTGAACACCAGCGGGCGGATATTGTTGCGCCAGCTCGACCCCGCGAAGATGCCGTAATGGCCCGCGCCGGGTTCCAGATGCTGCGCCTTGTAGGCGTCGGGCAGGCCGGTCAGCAGGTCGAGCGCGGCAAGACACTGGCCGGGGGCCGAAATGTCGTCCTTGGCGCCCTCGACGATCATCGTCGCGACATTGGTGACCTTGCCGATATCGACGGTCTTTCCGTTCACCACGAATTCGTTCTTCGCGATTTCGCCGTTCTTGAAGATCCGCTCGACCGTCGAGAGGTAGAATTCGGCGGTCATGTCCATGACGGCGAGGTATTCATCGTAGAAGCGGTTGTGCTGGTCGCGCTCGCTGCCCTCGCCCCGGGCCTCGGTGGCGATCTTGTCCGAGAAGGCCTGCGCGTGGCGGTCGAGATTCATCGAAATGAAGCCCGCAAGCTGCAGAAGGCCGGGATAGACCTGACGGCCCACGCCCGCATATTTGAAGCCCACGCGCTGGATCGCCAGATGCTCGAGCTGACCCATCGTCACCCGGCGGCCGAAATCGGTGACTTCGGTCGCGGCGGCGTCGGGGTCGATCGGGCCGCCGATCAGCGTCAGGGTCAGGGGCTGCGCGTCGGGCTCTTCCTCAGCCAGCATGGCGGTGGCGGCCAGAGCCAGCGGCGCGGGTTGGCACACCGCGATCACATGCGTGTCGGGACCGAGGAATTTCATGAAATCGACGAGGTACTGGGTGTAATCCTCGATATCGAACTTGCCTTCCGAAACCGGGATGTCGCGCGCGTTATGCCAGTCGGTGATCCACAATTCCGCATCGGGCAGCAACGAGGCCACGGTCGAACGCAGCAGCGTCGCGTAATGGCCCGACATCGGCGCGCACAGCAGGATGCGGCGGCTTTTCTCGGGGCGGCCATTCACATTGAAACGGACGAGATCGCCGAACGGGCGCTTCATCTCGGTCTCAAGCTCGACAAGGTGGTCCTTGCCGTCTTCGCCGACCACGGTGCGGATGCCCCAGGCGGGCTTGGTAACCATGCGCGCAAAGCTGCGCTCGGTCACGCGGCCCCACGCTTCGACCATGTCGAACATCGGGTTCGACGTAAGGCCGAACACCGGATAGGATGCCATGGCACGGGCCGTTGCGCCGAGCCACTCGTTGGTGTTGCGCATCGTTTCCATGAGGTCGTACGTGGCCATTTGTCGCATGGGACTCTCCGTGATGTGACCGCTCACGCGCACAGATCGGCGGTTCCACCAAGGGCGCTGCCAGTCTATGCTGCAGTGCAGGAGTGTAGGGGGGAGGTTATTCAATGGCAACTTCTGAATGCGAAAATTCAGATAAACTGGACGCCTTGAATGAAAACTTGGCAAAGATTGAGACCCTGACACAACGTCTGATTGCTGCGTTTGCGAACAAGCAGCCGCAGCGTCCCGAGTTGCAGGCGCCGGATCCGTCGATCTATCTGCGCGCCGCGTCGGCCTATTGGAACGAGATGGTCAATCACCCCTCGAAGGTGATCGAGCAGCAGGTGGAATACTGGGGCAAGACGCTGAAGCATTTCGCCGAGGCGCAGGAAGCGCTCAAGCACGGTCAGCTTGTCGCGCCCGAGGATCATACGCCCGACGACAAGCGCTTCACCAACCCGCTGTGGAAGACGCATCCCTATTTTAACTACATCAAGCAGCAGTATTTGATGTCCTCGGATGCGATCGAGAAAGCGATCGAGGAGCTCGACACGCTGGATCCGCGCGAAAAGCGGCGGCTGGAATATTTCGGCAAGCAGATTATCGACATGATGGCGCCGACCAATTTCCTCGGCACCAACCCCGATGCGCTGATGCGCGCCGTCGAGACCGAGGGCGAGAGCCTTGTGAAAGGGCTTGAGAACCTCGTGCGCGATATCGAGGCCAATAACGGCGACCTGCTGGTGACGCTTGCCGACCGCGATGCGTTCAAGGTGGGCGGCAATATCGGCACCACCGAGGGCGAGGTCGTCTATCGCAACCGGATGTTCGAGCTGATCCAGTACAAGCCGACGACCGAGCAGGTGCACGAAACGCCGCTGATGATCTTCCCGCCCTGGATCAACAAGTTCTACATTCTGGATCTGAAGCCGCAAAACAGCCTGATCAAGTGGATCGTCGATCAGGGCTACACGCTGTTCGTGGTGAGCTGGGTCAATCCCGATGCCAATTATGCCGATGTCGGCATGGAGACCTATGTCGAAGAGGGCTATCTGGAAGCCGTCGCCAAGGTCAAAGAGATCTGCAAGGTCAAGCAGGTCAATGTCGTGGGCTATTGCATCGCCGGGACCACGCTGTCGCTGACCCTGTCGCTGATGCACAAGCGCAAGGACAAGTCGATCAAGTCGGCGACGTTCTTCACCACGCTCACCGATTTCTCGGATCAGGGCGAGGTCGGCGTGTTTCTCGAGAACGATTTCGTCGACGGGATCGAGGCCGAGGCGCAGGATAAGGGCTACCTGCCCAGCTATTACATGACGAAGACGTTCAGCTACCTGCGTTCGAACGATCTGATCTACGGACCGGCGATCCGCAGCTATATGATGGGCGAGGCACCGCCCGCCTTCGATCTGCTGTTCTGGAACGGTGACGGGACCAACCTGCCGGGCCGGATGGCGGTGGAATACCTGCGCGGGCTTTGCCAGCAGGACAAGCTGTGCACGAGCGGCTACGAGATGTTCGGCGAGACGCTGAAGATCGCGGATGTGAAAATTCCGCTCTGCGCCGTTGCCTGCGAAACCGACCATATCGCCGCGTGGCGGTCGAGCTTCCGGGGCGTGTCGAAGATGGGGTCGACCAACAAGACCTTCATCCTGTCGGAATCGGGCCATATCGCAGGGATCGTCAATCCGCCCTCGAAAAAGAAATACGGCCACTACACGTCGGAGCATCCGATCGACGGCGATCCCGACGCCTGGCGGGCCGACGCCGAGCGGCATGACGGCTCGTGGTGGCCGCGCTGGGAAGAGTGGCTGCGCAGCCGCTCGGGCAAGCTGATTTCCGCGCGTGAGGTGGCCGATTCGGGGCTTGGCGCCGCGCCGGGCAGCTATGTGCGCGCTAATCCGAACGCTACGTCAAGCACTTAGCAGAAAATGCTGCAGCGCAGCATATCACTCTTGATTTTCTGCGCTGCAGCATACATATTGTCTCTCAGATGCACGGGTCCGGTTGTTCGGGCCACGGACAAGGAGAGAACAAATGGCCAAGACCAACGATTTCAGCAAAGTCATGCAAGACATGATGGGCGCTTTCCCCGTCGACACCTCGGCGATGCAGGACGCGTTCAAGACCCAGGCTGCGATGGGCGAGAAAATGAGCAAGGTCGTGCTGGAAGCCGCCGAGAAATCGGCCGAAGTTTCGAGCAAGTGGACCAAGGACACCCTGGCGAAGATCGGCGAAGTGTCGACCGTCAAGGAAGAGCCCGCGGACTACGCCAAGGCCTATACCGATTTCGCCTCGGCTTCGGCTGAAATGGCTGCCGAGCACATGGCTGCCTTCGCCGATATCGCCAAGCGCGTGCAGATGGACACCGTCGAGCTGTGCCTCGCCGCTGGCAAGGACATGTCGGCCGACGCGACCGCTGCGATGCAGAAGGCGACCTCGGACATGACCGCCGCCGCGAAAAAAGCGTCGGAAGATGTCACCGCTGCCGCCAAGAAAGCCAGCGCGACCGCGAAATAATCCGTCTCGCGGGGATTGCCCCGCAGGAACGGCAGAATGTCCCCGGCTTTGTCGGGAACGGAAAAGGGCGGCCTTCGGGTCGCCCTTCTTCGTTTCCTGATGGAAATCCCTTCATTGATGCATGGAAATTCATCGAATTTCTGTCACGCAGCGAAGAAACCTGTTTTCCGAACGCGTTTCGGGGTCTAGGCTCGCTGCAATGCAATATCGACCCGAGGGAGCAACGGACGTGTCCGAGACTGATAAACCGCTTCTGATCAAGCGCTACGCGTCGCGTCGTCTCTACAACACCGAAAGCAGCGACTACGTCACACTGGAAGACATTGCCGGTTTCATCCGTGCCGGTCGCGAAGTGAAGATCGTGGACCTGAAGACCGGTGACGACCTGACGCGGCAATACCTGCTGCAGATCGTGGCCGAGCATGAGAGCCGGGGCGAAAATGTCCTGCCGCTCGATGTGCTGACCGATCTGGTGCGCAGCTATACCGCGCAGGCGCAAAGCGTCGTGCCGCAATTCCTGGCGATGTCGTTCGAGATGCTGAAAGACGGCCCGAAACTGGCCGAGCAGATGACCGCGATGAACCCGATGATGGCCCAGATGCAGAAGATGCCGGGCTTTGCCGAGATGCAGCGCCAGCAGCAGGCCTTCATGGAAAACATGATGGCGGGCTGGAAATCCATGCCCGGCGCGGCCCCGGGGGCCGAGGGCGAAAGCACCGGCGAAGCCGCCTCGGACGAAGAGGATCTGACCGCGATCCGCCGTCAGCTTGCCGCGCTGGAAGCCAAGCTGAGCAAGATGGGCAAGTAACGCCCGGGCGACGTGATACGAAAGGGGCCGGTCCGTGGGACCGGCCCTTTGCCGTTCAGCGCCGCCGCCGTCTGCCGCCTTCGCCCCCGCCGCCGGTATTGAAGCTGACATCGGGCAGCGTCACCACCGTGGACAGGTTGGGGAAGCTGTCGACGGCGTGCGGCATGGCCGAGGCATTGACGAAATGCTCTTGAAACCGGGGTTCGATGGCGGTTTCGACCTTGTGGATCCGCGTCACCTGCGTCTCGATCCCCGCCCGCGCGGCGATGTTGCACAAAGCGATCCGCGCGCCGGTGCCGGCGGCGTTGCCCGCGCTGGTGACCTTGTCCAGCGGGCAATCGGGGATCATTCCCAGCACCATCGCGTGTTTGGCGCTGATATGTGCACCGAAGGCCCCGGCCAGAACGATTTTCTCGACACGAACCGCGCCCATCTCGTCCATCAGCAGGCGCGCGCCCGCGTAAAGCGCCGATTTCGCAAGCTGAATCGCGCGGATATCGCTTTGCGTGACGGTGATGCGCGGCCCGTTCCGGGCGGTGCCGTCATGGATCAGGTAGCTATGCGTGCGGCCCTCGGGCTGGCAGCGGGCGGTGCCGGTCTGATCGGGCCCGCCGATCAGGCCCGCCGCGTCGACGATGCCTGCCATACGCATCTCGGCCACCGCCTCGATGATGCCCGAGCCGCAGATGCCGGTGATGCCCGTGCCCGCAATCGCCGTCTCGAAACCCTCATCGTCGGACCAAAGATCGCAGCCGATGACGCGGAAGCGGGGTTCCTTGGTTTCCGGGTTGATCTCGATCCGTTCGATGGCACCGGGCGCGGCGCGCTGGCCGCTGGAAATCTGCGCGCCTTCAAAGGCCGGGCCCGTCGGCGACGAGCAGGCCAGAACACGCGTCTTGTTGCCCAGCAGGATCTCGGCATTGGTGCCGACATCGACGATCAGTGTCAGGTCGTCTTGCTCCTGCGGGGCCTCCGACAGCGCGACGGCGGCGGCATCGGCGCCGACATGGCCGGCGATGCAGGGCAGGGTGTAAAGCCGGGCCTCGGGGTTGATGGCAGTCAGGTCCACGTCGCGTGCGGGCAGCGATAGCGACGACGAGGTCGCCAGCGCGAAGGGCGCCTGTCCCAGCTCGACCGGGTCGATGCCCAGAAACAGGTGGTGCATCACGGGATTGCAGACGACGACCGTCTCCATGATCGCTTGCGGCGGGACCTTGGCGTCTTCGGCCACCGAGACTGCCAGCGCGTTGATCGCGGCGCGCACGGCCTTCGTCATCTCGACATCGCCGCCGGGATTCATCATCGCGTAGGAAACCCGGCTCATCAGATCCTCGCCGAAGCGGATCTGCGGGTTCATCATCCCGCCCGAGGCCAGCACCTCGCCATTGCGCAGATCGCACAGATGCGCGGCGATCGTGGTCGATCCCAGATCAATCGCCAGTCCCGCCAGGGCGCCTTCGTAGAGGCCGGGGAAGATGTCGAGAATCCGCGTGGCGCCGCCATGGTGATCGCGGAAGGCGGCGATGGTTACGCCCCAGTTTCCCTTGCGCAGAACGACCTGCAGCTTGCGCAAAACGGCGGGGCCGGCCTCGATCCGGTCGATATCCCATTGCGCCTGCAGCGCCTGCGCCAGCCGTTCCAGATCGCCCGACGGCTCATGCATGTCGGGCTCGGCCACTTCGACGTAGAAGAGCCGCGTGGCAGGGTCCATTTTGACCGCGCGGATACTGGCCGCCTTGCGCACGACCTGACGGTGAAGCTGGCTCTCGGGCGGGACGTCGATCACCACGTCGCCCATGATCTTCGCCTGACAACCCAGACGACGGCCGTCGATCAGCCCGCGCTTGTCCTTGTAACGCTGCTCGACGGCGTTCCACTCGCTCAGCGCGTCGGCAGACACCGTCACGCCATGCTTGGGGAAGGACCCGACGCCCGGCGTGATCTGGCATTTCGAGCAGATGCCGCGCCCGCCGCAGACCGAATCCAGATCGACGCCCAGCTGGCGCGCGGCGGTCAGAACCGGCGTTCCGTGGGCGAAGCGGCCCCGCTTGCCCGAGGGCGTGAAAATCACCAGCGCGTCGCTTGTCATGGCTGTCCCGTCCTTTGCCGTCGCGCGCCACCATAACCTGCCCGCCTGCGGCGAAAAGAGAGAAGGCGACCAGCGGCTGCGGGAAAGCGACGAAGGGTCAGTCAGCGTCGACGCGATCCCCGGCAACGGCAAGCGGGGTCAGGGCGTGGCTGAGCATTCGCGCCTCGCAGATCAGGGCGATCAGCACATCGATATGACGCGCCGCGCGCCACGGATCGCCGACCTCGTGCGGCGGGCGGGTGCGCAGGGTGTCGATCTGTGCTTCGAGATCCAGGATCTGGCGCAGCGTGGCCGGTCCGGGCGGCGGCGTCGCGGGCAGCCGCAGGATGCGGCGCAGGTCGGTGTCGCGGTTGTAATCCGCAGTGCCGAAGCGTGCCGTTCTGAGCAACAGCGCCGGACGTCTGAGGGTGCTGATCTCGGCCAGCAGGCTCAGCAGGGTCGAAGATTTCTGGCAGGTCATGACGGTGTCCTTTCGCGTTCTTCGCGTCGTGGCGAAAGGATGGCACAACCCGGGCGGGCGTTGCGTGCGGCGCCGCACGCGGCGTACGGGCCCTTCAACGCTCGTTACGGTTTCTCAACCAGTCTGGTGGGCCGAACGATTAACAATCCCGTAACGAATGCACGCATAAGTTGGCGTTTGTTCACGAATTCGCAACAGACCGGTTGGGGGGCTGCGGACGAATCGGACCGTTCCCCCGTGCGCGCAAGAGGGATGACACCGGCATGGGGGAAACCAATGACTGCCAACATCTCGCCGCTTGACCGCCTTCCGGAATGGGTGCCTTCGGCCGTCCGCCTGTATCTGACGCATACCGAAGGCGGGCGTTCGCTGCGGGAGATCGCGCGCGAAGAGGGCGTGCATGCCTCGACCGTGATGCGGCAGGTGCGGCGTTTCGAGAACCGGCGCGACGATCCGCTGGTGGACGGGGCGCTGGGCTGGCTTTGTGGCGGTGTGCGAAGGGCGGCACAGGCGGCACAGACAAGGATGCGGCCCGAAGCGATAGCGGGCGACGAGATCGCCGGGATCTGCCCGATCGCCAATGACGCGCTCGAAGCCGAAGTGCGCCGCGTGCTGCCGCGTCTGGCCGAGCCGGGCGCGCTGCTGGCAGTGGCGCCGGATATGGACCGCGCGGTGGTGCTGCGCGAACAGGCGGGCAAGACGACGCGTCTGGCGGTGCTGGATCGCCCGGTGGCCGAGGCCTTCGCGCTGCGCGACTGGATCGAATGCGTGCAGCCCGGCCGGGTGCTGCGCTACGAGCTGACGATGTCGGGGCGCGCGGCGATCCGCCAGCTTCTGGGCGACGATGCGCTGCCCGACGCCATGCCCCGGCCCGACCTGCCCGACGAGGATACGCGCCGCACGCGGCCTGTGACCGTCGACAGCCCGGTTACCGCATTGGCGCGGCGGCGCACGCGCGATGGCGAACCCTTCCTGACGCCGGATCTGGTTTCGGCAGCCGAGCGCCTGCGCGAAGATTTCGAGGCCGCGCAGGCGGGTGCGCCGGTCGCGCAGAACTGGGACCGCTTCCTGACCGGCCCGTCGCAGGCCGCGCCCGGCTCAGGCCTGCCTCGCGGCGGTGCGGGGCCGCGCGAGCGGGTCGAGGCGGCTTTGCACGACCTCGGGCCCGGGCTGGCCGATATGGCGCTGCGCTGTTGCTGTTTCATGGAAGGGCTTGAGACCGCCGAGCGGGATCTGGGATGGTCCGCGCGCTCGGGCAAGATCGTGCTGCGCATCGCGTTATTGCGCCTGAGGCAGCATTATGACGCGCTGGGCGACGCGGGGAAGATGCTGGGATAGTCACGAAACCCATGAATGTCAGGCAAATCGCAGATGTTCGATTTATGACATTCACTGGCCGATTGACGCCGGTCTTCTGGTCCGAAACGTTGAATTTGTCCCGGTCTTCAGCCCTTCTTAACCGGCTGCAGCCGGGCGAGGTCACTGACCTTCTGAGCCGCAGCGCCGGATTCCAGCGCCGCCCGCGCGATCGCAACGCCGTCTTTCAGCGTCTCGGTTTTGCCCGCTACGACAAGCGCCGCCGCCGCGTTCAGAAGCACCGCGTCGCGATAGGCCGGGCGCCCGCCGCCGGTCAGCACCGCTTTCAGCTCGGCCGCGTTCTGGACCGGATCGCCGCCCAGAAGCTCGTCGAACGGATGCGAGGGCAGGCCCGCATCCTCGGCGCTGACGGTGAATTCCGTGAGCATTCCGTTGTCGAGGGCCACGACCTGCGAGGGTTCGGCAATCGACAGCTCGTCGGTGCCGTCGCCCCCATGCACAAGCCACGCTTTTTCGGATCCCAGCGCGCGCAGCACCTCGGCCATCGGGCGCAGCAGGGAGGACGAAAAGGCGCCGGTAAGCTGCCGCTTGACGCCCGCCGGGTTGGTCAGCGGTCCGAGGATGTTGAAGATCGTACGCGTGCCCAGCTCGGCACGGACGGGACCGACATGGCGCATCGCCGGGTGGTGCATCGGCGCCATCATGAAGCCCAGCCCGACCTCGGCCAGCGCGGTCTGCACCGCCTCGGCGCCAACCATCACGTCGATGCCCAGAGCCCCCAGCGCATCCGCCGCGCCGGATTTCGAGCTGAGATTGCGGTTGCCGTGTTTGGCCACCGGCACGCCCGCGCCCGCCACCACGAAAGCGGTCGCGGTCGAGATGTTCAGCGTGCCCTTGCCGTCGCCGCCAGTGCCGACGATGTCGATGGCGCCCGCAGGGGCCGTCACCGGCACGCAGCGCGCGCGCATCACCGCAGCGGCAGCGGCGTATTCGTCCACCGTCTCGCCGCGCGTGCGCAGCGTCATCAGCAGCCCGCCCATCTGCGCGGGTGTGGCGTCGCCCGCGAACAGGATGCCAAAGGCCTGCTCGGCCTCGGCGCGGGTTAGCGGGCGGTCTACGGCGGTTGCGATCAGTGGCTTCAGCGCGCTCATGCCGGCACCCCCTCGGTGATCCCCGAAACCCCGGCTTCGACAAGGAAATTACGCAGCATTGCGTGGCCGTGCTGCGAGGCGATGCTTTCCGGGTGGAACTGTACGCCCTCGATGGGCAGCGTTTTGTGGCGCAGACCCATGATGATCCCGTTGTCGAGCCACGCGGTGATCTGCAGGTCGTCGGGCAGCGTCTCGCGCTCGACGATCAGCGAGTGATAGCGCGTGGCTTCCAGGGGCGAGGGCAGGCCGGTGAAGACGCCCGCGCTTTCGTGATGCACGCGGCCCATCTTACCGTGCACGATCTCGCCCGCGCGCACGACCTTCCCGCCGAACGCCTGTCCGATCGTCTGGTGCCCGAGGCAGACACCCATCAGTGGTGTGCGAGTTTCGGCCGCAGCGGCGACCAGCGGTAGGCAGATGCCCGCCTGATCGGGATCGCAGGGGCCGGGGCTGAGAACGATGGCCTCGGCGCCCATGCTCATCGCTTCCTGCACATCGAGCGCATCGTTGCGCCGGACCACGACATCGGCGCCAAGTTCGCCGAAATAATGCACCAGATTGTAGGTGAAGCTGTCGTAATTATCGATCAAGAGCAACATGCGGCGCATCCTTCGCGTGATCCCGGGCGAAGGACCCGAGCAGGCGATCCCTACATGCATCCCCGCGCGGGAGATGGTCAAGCCCGCAGCCTTGCATCGCGCGCTGTCCTTGGGGTTCATGCGGGCTCACGGGGGTGTACCGTGTTAACCATCAAGGTATAGTGCCGGAAAACACGGGGGCACCGAGGGCAGATGACCGGATTCATCAAGGGAATCGTCGTGGGCGTGATCAGCTTCGTGCTGGGTTTCGCGGTGTTGTCGCTGGCCGTTCCGGTCGAGGCGCCGGAGGCCGGCAACACGCCCGAACCCGCTCAGGTGGCCGAGGCACCAGCGCCGGAAGCCCCCGCTGCTCAGCAGCCCGAAGCGCCGGTTGACGAGGAACCTGAGGGCGTAAGCCTGTCGGCATCCGAGGGCGACGTGTCCCCGGTCGAGCCGGAAGCGGTTGCCGACGAGATCGCGCCCGTTCAGGGCGAGGCGTTGCCCGACTCCGTCGAACTGGTGGGCGAGCCGTCACCCGGGACGGTGGCCGAGACAGAAACGCCCGTCGAGGGCGATCCGGTTGCGCCTGAGACGACGGGCGAGACCGCTGCCGCGCCTGCGACGGTTGCGGCGGATGAGCCCGCTGCGCCTGAGGTCAGTGCTGTGCCCGCTACGCCCGCTTCCGAAAACGTCGCGCCGGACGAGGCCGCTCCCGAGGCGCCCGCTATGGTTGAGGGGGAGGCTGACGCGCTTCCTTCCGAAGCGGCGGAAGACGCGGTTGTCGGGATCACGGATGAGACCGAGGGCACCACGGAGACTCCGGTAGTCGAAATTAGCGCGGTTGATGCTGAGGCGTCCGAGAGCGCCACGAATAGCGAAGTCGTCCCGGACGACGAACCCACGGAATACAGCGCGGAACAGCCGGTCCCGACTGACGCCGCCGCGACGGACGCAACGCCCGACGTCAACGCGTCCGATCTCGGCGTGCCTGAAGAGGCTCCGAGCGTCGGGGCCGAGGTCGCAAGCGCTGTCGACGATGGGGCGCCGGTTGCCGAGCGCGCGGCCGACGTGCAGGAACCCGAGGCCGAAGCCCCCGAACCGGCCCCGGCAGAAGAAACCCTTGGCGAAGATCCGGCACCCGGGACCGTGCCGTCGGACACCACCCCCCGCGAACCGGCGGACGACCTCGCGCCCGTGGCCGCCGAAAGCACGCCGGATAACGAGCCGCTGCTGGGCGACGAGACGCCCGCGACCGGCCTGCCGCGCGTGCGGGAGATGCCTTCGGGGACGCCCGATGTCACCGTGCGCCGCCCCGGCGCCGGGGACCCGGCGGTGCGGCGGCTGGGAAGCGGCGGCGGGCGGCTGCCGACGGTGGGCGAGACCATCGTTGTCTCGCCCGACGCGACCGACGGCGCGGCGCCAGAGGCCGATCCGAACGCCCCCGCGATCCTGCGCAATGCCGCCACGCCCGACATGCAGCCCGACCAGCGCCCGCTGGGTGTTGTGCTGATCGACAGCGCCGAGGCCGAAACCGGGGTGCTGGCGCTGCCGGTGCCGGTGACGATTGCGCTCGATCCCTTCGATTCCGATGCGCCGCGCCGTGCTCGCGCCTATCGCGCAGCGGGCCACGAGATCGCCCTGCGGGCCGCAAGGCTTCCGGCGCTGGCCAGCGATTCGGATATCGCGCTGACGCTCGATTTCTGGCAGCGCGAATTCCCGCAAACGGCGTTGTTCGTGGATGTGCCGATCAACGGGCTGGGGGCGAATGCACCGCTGGCGCGTGATTTCGCCGGGATGATCGCACCCTATGGCTATGGCGCGGTGTCGCTGCGCAACGGGCTCGATGCCTTCTTGCAGGCGGCGCGCGCCAACGGACTGCCCGCGACCTCGGTCTACCGCGCGCTCGACGACGAAGATCAGGGCGAATTCACCATCCGCCGCCTGATCGACCGCGCCGCCTTCGAGGCGCTGCGTCAGGACGGGATCGTCGTCATGGGCGACGCGGCCAACCGCGCGACGATGACCGAGCTTGCCGATTTCGCCGCCGGTTCCGGCCGCGCGGGTGTGGCCCTGACCCCGGTCAGCACGACGCTGATCGCCCCGCAATAAGGCCGCGCCATGCATGACGCTTCTCTCGCTCCGGTCTTTCTGGAGATCGCGCTGCTGGTGCTCATGGCGGCAGGGCTGGGCCTTGTGGGCCTTGCCCTGCGCCAGCCACTGGTCGTGGCCTTTATCGCGGCCGGGATCCTTGCCGGGCCCGAGGCGCTGGGGCTGGTGCAATCCGAGGATTTCATCGCCCTTCTGAGCCAGATCTCGATTGCGGTTTTGCTGTTTCTGGTCGGGCTGAAGCTGGATGTCGGGCTGATCCGCTCGCTGGGCGCTGTGGCCATCGTCGCGGGGCTGGGACAGGTGGCGCTCAGCACCGGGCTGGGCGCGGTGCTGGCGCGGCTCATGGGCTTTGACTGGACGACGGCAATCTACGTGGCGCTGGCGCTGGCGTTTTCCTCGACCATCATCGTGGTCAAGCTGCTGTCGGACAAGCGCGAGATCGACGCGTTGCACGGGCGCATCGCGCTGGGCATCCTGATCGTGCAGGACATCGTCGTCGTGGCGGCCATGGTCGTGGTGGCGGCCAGCGGTGCAAGCGGCGCGGGCGCGGACGGGCATGGCGTCAGTCCGCTGGCGATGGCGGCGGGCGCGCTGGCGATGATCGGTGTGGTCTGGGTCTTCGTGCGCTGGCTGGCCGCGCCGCTGCTGGCCCGGATCGCGAAGGCGCCCGAACTGGTGGTGATCTTTGCCGTGGGCTGGGCCGCGGGATTTGCCGCCGCCGCGGACATGGTCGGGCTGGGCAAGGAGCTGGGCGGGCTGGCCGCCGGGGTGTCGCTGGCCTCGACCCCGTTTCGCGACGCGATCGGCGCAAGGCTGGCGCCGCTGCGCGACTTCCTGCTGCTGTTCTTTTTCCTCAGCCTCGGCGCGGGGCTGGATCTGGACGGGCTGGCGGCGCAGGTGGCGCCCGCGCTGGTGTTGTCGGTCTTCGTCCTGCTGGGCAAGCCGGTGATCGTGCTGGGGCTGACCCATGCCATGGGCTACCGCACGCGCACCGGGTTTCTGGCCGGGGTGACACTGGGACAGATCTCAGAATTCGGGCTGATCTTCGTGGCGATGGGCGCGGGGCTGGGGCTGGTGAGCGACGAGGCGGCCTCGCTCGTGACGCTGATCGCGCTCATCACCATCGCCGTTTCGGTCTATGGCATCGCTTACGCGCACCGATTGCACCGTCTGGTCGAGCCGCTGCTCAGGCCGCTTGAGCGCCGGCACGAGACGCGCGAAGAGGCCGAGGACAGCCCCGACCGGCCCGGCGCGGGTTACGATATCCTCGTGCTGGGGCTGGGCCGCTATGGCTGCCGGATCGGCGAGGGGCTGAAGGCGCGCGGCTACCGGCTTCTGGGCGTCGATTTCGATCCCGAGGCGCTGCGCAACTGGCAATCCAAGGGGCTGGACGCGCATTTCGGCGATGCCACCGATCCGGAATTCGTGGCGCATCTGCCGCTGCGGGGGGTGAGGGCGGTGATCTCGGCCGTACCACCGGGGCGCGGGGGGCTGAGCGAGGCCTCGGCCCATCCCGCGCTGCTGCACGCGCTGCGTGAGGCAGGCTATGACGGGGAAATCGCCGTCACGGTGAACCATCGCGGCGAGGCCGACACGTTCCGCGTGCTGGGCGCCACGCTGGTTCTGTCGCCTTTCGAGGATGCGGCGGAACGGGCGGCGGAAAAGATTGCCGAGAGTTGCCGGTAGGCGCCCGAAGCCCGGCCTTGCGCCGGTTGTGAGCGCCGGGGGCTTTGCCCCCGGACCCCCAGGATATTTGGGGATTAAAGATGGGGCGCGGTTTCGGGGCGAAGGCTTGGGGCCCGTGTTCCGGGCGGTGGCGCTTACATCGAGAAGCTGATGCCGCAGCCGCAGCTTGAGCTGGCATTGGGGTTTTCGATCACGAAGCGCGCGCCGATGAGTTCCTCGGTGAAGTCGATGACCGCGTTTTCGAGGAAGGGCAGCGAGACGGGGTCGATCACCACCTGCTGACCCTTGCCTTTGAGCACGAGATCCTCGTCCTCGGGCGCGTCGAGCGTGATCTCGTATTGAAAGCCCGAACAGCCGCCGCCCGAGACGGCGACGCGCAGAACCTGCGGTCCGCCGGCGGTCTCGGCGATTTCGGCGAGGCGGTCGAAGGCGCGGTCGGTGACGCGGGGCGGAAGCTTGAGCATGGGCGGGGCCTTTTCGGCATGGGGAACGTCGTTACCGGGCAAGGTAGTCAGACTTGGCCCGGCTCTCAAGGGGAAGGGGCGATTGTCGCTTCCCATGGCCCCCCTCGTCTTGGCGCGCGCGCGCTGTTATAGGCGGGAAAAGGCGGCCGTCGCGCCGTCATCCATGTATCGTGACAGGAGCCGGGCACCCGCCCGTGGACATTGTGACCGCCCCATTCGCCGCCGACCCGGCCCAGAGCCGGGGCCGACTGTTCCCCGAGCGTATCTCGACCTTCCGCTCGCCGTTTCAGCGCGACCGCGACCGGATCATCCATGCCTCGGCCTTCCGGCGCCTCAAGCACAAGACGCAGGTCTTCATCGAACATGAGGGCGATTATTACCGCACGCGGCTGACCCATTCGATCGAGGTGGCGCAGGTGGCGCGCACGCTGGCGGGCGCGCTGGGGCTGAATACCGATCTGGCCGAGGCGATCGCGCTGGCGCATGATCTGGGCCACACGCCGTTCGGCCATACCGGCGAGGATGCGATGTCCGAGTTGATGGCGCCCTATGGCGGGTTCGATCACAACGCGCAGGCGCTGAGGATCGTCACCTCGCTGGAGCGGCATTACGCGGATTTCGACGGGCTTAACCTGACATGGGAGACGCTGGAAGGGATCGCCAAGCATAACGGGCCGATCCTTGCCGCCGATGGCAGCCCGCTGAAAGAGGCGCTGCCGGTCGCGCTGGCCGAGTATAACGCGCAGCACGATCTGTGGCTGCAGACCTATGCCAGCGCCGAGGCGCAGGTCGCGGCCATCGCCGATGACGTGGCCTATAACCATCACGACCTGCATGACGGGCTGCGCTCGGGGCTGTTCTCGGAAGAGGACCTGATGGCGCTTCCGATCACCGGGCCCGCTTTTGCCGAGGTGGACGCGCAATATCCGGGGCTCGACAAGATGCGGCGGCGCCACGAGGCCTTGCGGCGGGTCTTCGGCGTGATGGTCGAGGACGTGATCCTTGTGGCCAATACGCGCCTGCAGGCGGCAGAGCCCGCCGATGCGGATGCGGTGCGGCATCTGGGGACGAAGATCATCCGCTTTTCCGACCGGCTATTCCGGGAGCTGAAGGTGATCCGGCACTTCCTGTTCACCCGGATGTACCGCGCCGAGCGAGTGGTGGCGATGCGCGCCGAGGTGACGGAAGTGGTGCGCGATCTCTTCACGCTCTATATGAGCGATCCCGCGACGCTGCCCGAGGAATGGCGCGGCGATGTGGCCCGCGCGGGCGACGAGGCGGCGCTGGCGCGGATCGTGTGCGATTACGTGGCGGGCATGACCGACCGTTTCGCGCTGCAGGAACATGCCCGGTTGCTGGGCTCGGATTCGGCGCGCTTCACGCGGTATATCGTTTCGGGGTGACGGGCGGGTCGGGGTGACGGGTGTGGACTTCAATCCGCCGGTCGCGCCTGCGGGAACCGCCGGATGAGTATTTGCAGCAGAATGAAACGAGGAGCGCGCCGGGGGCGGGGCCGGGGCCCGTGTTGACCTTGGCGGTTTCCATGGTAGTGCAGAGCCAGCAAAGGACGCGACGATGAACCTCTTTACCGATATCCGTGAGCTGGTGCTGGACTGCCTGAAGGCGATGGTCGAGGCGGGCGATCTGCCTGCGGGGCTCGAGACCGCCAACGTGACCGTGGAGCCGCCGCGCGACGCGGCGCATGGCGATATGGCGACCAATGCGGCGATGGTGCTGGCCAAGCCTGCGGGCCGCAAGCCGCGTGACATTGCCGAGGCGCTGGCGGCAAGGCTGTCAGGCGATCCGCGCGTGGCCTCGGCCGAGGTCGCGGGGCCCGGGTTTCTGAACCTGCGGCTTGTGCCCGGCGCATGGCAGAAGGTCGTCGGCGCAGTGTTGTCGGATGGCAGGGATTTCGGTCGCGCGCAGCTGGGCGCGGGCATCAAGGTGAACGTGGAATTCGTCTCGGCCAACCCGACGGGGCCGATGCATGTGGGCCATACGCGTGGCGCCGTGGTGGGCGATGCGCTGGCTGCGCTGCTGGATTTCGCGGGCTACGCGGTCACGCGCGAATATTACATCAACGATGGCGGCGCGCAGGTCGACGTGCTGGCGCGCTCGGCGTTCGAGCGCTACCGCGAGGCGCATGGCCTGAGCCCCGAGATCGCCGAGGGCCTTTATCCCGGCGATTACCTGATCCGGGTGGGCGAGGAGCTGAAAGAGAAATTCGGCGACCGGTTCTTGCATATGCAAGAACACAATTGGCTGCCGGTGATCCGCGAATTCGCCACCGAAGCGATGATGGCGATGATCCGGGGCGATCTGGATGCGCTGGGCGTGAAGATGGACGTCTATTCCAGCGAGAAGGCGCTTTACGGCACCGGCAAGATCGAAGCGGCGATCGACCGGCTGCGCGGCATGGGCCTGATCTATGAGGGCGTGCTGGAGCCGCCCAAGGGCAAGACGCCCGAGGATTGGGAGCCGCGCGAGCAGACGCTGTTCAAATCGACCGCGCATGGCGACGACGTCGACCGCCCGGTGAAGAAATCGGACGGCGCCTGGACCTATTTCGCGCCCGACATCGCCTATCACGACGACAAGGTGCAGCGCGGCTTCGATATGCTGATTGACATTCTGGGCGCCGATCACGGCGGCTATGTCAAGCGCATGAAGGCGGCTGTGGCAGCGCTGTCGGATGGCCGTGTGCCGCTTGACGTCAAGCTGATCCAGTTGGTGAAGCTTTACAAGAACGGCGAGCCGTTCAAGATGTCGAAGCGCGCGGGCACCTTTGTCACGCTGCGCGACGTGGTTGACGAGGTGGGCGCCGATGTGACCCGTTTCGTGATGCTGACGCGCAAGAACGACGCGCCGCTGGACTTCGATTTCGACAAGGTGCTGGAACAGTCGCGCGACAACCCGGTCTGGTATGTGCAATACGCCCATGCTCGCGTGGCCTCGGTGCTGCGCAAGGCGGGCGAGGCGGGGCTCGATACCTCGGATGCCGCACTGGCCGGGGCGGATCTGTCCAAGCTGGATCATCCCGCCGAGATCGCGCTGATCCGCAAGCTCGCCGATTGGCCGCGTCAGGTGGAAATTGCCGCGCGCGCGCATGAGCCGCACCGCGTCGCGGGCTACCTGACCGAGCTGGCCGCAGACCTGCACGGACACTGGAACAAGGGCAATGACGAGCCCTCTCTGCGCTTCGTGCAGGACGATCGTGCCACAATGGCCGCCAAAATCGCTCTGGCACGCGCGACTGGCGTTGTTATTTCTGCCGGTCTTGCTATCCTTGGCGTCACTCCGGTCGAAGAAATGCGCTGAAAATACAGGCTGGCGCTCGGCTGGGGACCCCGGACAGGCACATCCGTGCAGGGGTTTTTCGAATGTAGGCCAAGACCGGGAAAATCCGGCGGGTTTGTGAGGCGAGCATGGCACATGGGTTTTACGAGGGGTATGCACCCCCCGGTCCGCAACCGAATCCGTATTCGGGTAACGGGGCAGGGGTGATGCGCACGCGCGATCCCGTGGCGGGCTATGCCCCGGCGCCGCCCGCGCAACCCGGCTATCAGGGACATCCCTATCCACCGGCCTATCCGGCCGCGCCGGCGCCTTCGGGCTATGCCCGCGCGCCGCACCCGGTCCCGCAGCACGCGCCTCAACACGCCCCGCAGCCGCAGGGCTATGCGCAGCCCTATCCGGCGGCGCAGCCGGTTGTGCATCCCCCCGCGCGTCCCATGGCCGCCTATCCGCCGCAGGGTATGCCCCCGGTCGAGCCGCCCTATGCCGGTCCGGGCGCGGGGTCTTCGATGCCGCCTTCGGGTCCGCGCCAGAACCGCGCGGTGAAAGCCGTCAACGTCATCGGCGCTTTGTTGTCGGTGGCGCTGGTCGCCGGGGTCGGGATCTGGTCCTACCGCCTGATGGTGCGCGATGTGACCGGCGTGCCGGTGATCCGCGCGCTGGCCGGGCCGATCCGGTCGTCGCCCGACGATCCGGGCGGACGGCAGGCGAATTATCAGGGCCTTGCGGTGAACGCCGTGGCCGCGCAATCCGACAGCGATGGCAGTGCCGAGAATATCGCGCTGGCGCCGCCCCCTGCGAGCCTGGCCGAGGAAGACCGCGCCGGGGAAGAAATGACCGCGCGGCGGGCCTCGTCCGGCGCATCGGCGCCGATCACCGCGCCCGATGCGGTCGGTGCAGCGGTTGCGGCGGCGATGAGCGACGCGGCGCCCGCCACCGTGCAGACCGCCGCTGCGCAGCCCGCCCCGCTGGATCTGGTGCCCGCCTCGGTGCCCGGCGTCTCACGCTCGCCTATGCCGCGTGCGCGCAACGCGCAGGCCGTGGCGCAGGCAGCAAGCCGCCCGGCGCAGCCCGTGGCGCCCGCCGCACCGACGCAGGTGGCGTCGAACACGGACGGATCGGGGGATCAGCAGGCCGAGGCGCTGCTGCAAGAGCTGGTGACACGGCTCAGCGCGCCCGATGTGACCGATATCGACCCCGATTCGCTGACCCCCGGCACACGGCTGGTGCAGCTCGGCATCTATCAGGACGAGGATTCGGCGCGCCGGGCCTGGGATACGATCAACCAGCGCTTCCCTGCGTTCCTTGAAGATCGCGGGCGCGTGGTCGAGGCGGCAACCTCGGGCGGGCGGGTGTTCTACCGGCTGCGCGCGGCGGGGTTCGCCGATGAGCCCGAGGCACGGCGGTTCTGCTCGATGCTGATCGCCGAGAATCTGGACTGCATTCCGACGCTGATCCGGTGACCGGCTGATGCGTCGGGCGGTCATTCTGGGGTTGGCCGGCACGAGCGTCCTGCCGGACGAGGCGGCGCTTTTCGGCGCGGCAGACCCGTGGGGCTTCATTCTGTTTCGCCGCAATATCGAGGACAGCGCGCAGCTTCGCGCGCTGACCGACCGCCTGCGCGAAATCGTCGGCTGGGACGCGCCCATCTTCGTCGATCAGGAGGGCGGCACGGTGCAGCGCCTGCGCCCGCCGCTGGCGCGCGACTGGCCCGACGCCTCGGCACAAACGGGGGGCATCGCGGCGGTACGGCTCAGACATCGGCTGATGGCCGATGAATTGCGGCGCCACGGTGTTGACGGCAATTGCGCCCCGGTGATCGACGTGGCGGGGCCTGAGACGCATCCCTTCCTGCAGCGCCGGATCTGGGCCGGGACGCCCGTGGCGGTGTCCGAGACGGCGCGCGCGGCGGCCGAGGGGATGCTGGCGGGCGGCGTTTTGCCGGTCATCAAGCATCTGCCCGGCCATGGCGCGGCGAATGCCGACAGCCATGTGGACCTGCCGCGCTGCCATGCCTCGCTGGCCGATCTGGACGCGCGGGATTTCGTACCCGTGCGCGCGCTGGCCGATCTTCCGCTGGGGATGTCTGCGCATGTGGTTTACGAGGCGCTCGATCCGGATGCGCCGGGGACGCATTCGCCGGTCGTTCTGCGCCATCTGCGCGACGTTCTGGGATTTGACGGGTTGTTGCTGACCGACGATCTGAACATGAACGCCCTGGGCGGCACGATCCCCGAGCGGGCCGCGCGCGCGATTGCGGCGGGCTGCGATATCGCGTTGCATTGTTCGGGCGATCTGGCCGAGATGGCGGGCGTCGTCGGGGCGGTCGGCCTGTTGGACGGGCAGGCGGCAAAGCGTGCCGAGCGGGCGCTCGCCGCGCGCCATGCGCCCGAGCCGATTGACATCGCAGCCGCCAATGCCGAATTTGAACGCCTGACCCGCACGGCCTGAGCATCAGGGCCCGAACACCGGAAGGCACCACGCCAGCATGACCGACGCCGCGCCGCAGACGGGCGATGCCATTGCCGCCCGGCTCGACGATGAGGCGCTCATCGTCGATGTCGATGGCTATGAGGGGCCACTCGACCTGTTGCTGACGCTGTCGCGCCGCCAGAAGGTCGATCTGCGCAAGATCTCGGTGCTGCAACTGGCTGAGCAGTATCTGCGTTTCGTCGAGGCCGCGCGCGCGCTTCGGATCGAACTGGCCGCCGACTACCTCGTGATGGCCGCGTGGCTCGCCTTCCTTAAATCGCGTCTGCTGCTGCCGCCTGATCCCACGGAAGAGGGCCCGAGTGCCGAGGATCTCGCCGCGCATCTGGCCTTCCAGCTGGAACGTCTGGAAGCGATGCGCGAAGCCTCGGGGCGGCTGATGGGGCGCGACCGGCTGGGGCGGGAATTCTTCGCGCGGGGTGCTCCTGAGACGCACGCAATCGAGAAACGCACCCAGCATACCGCGACCTTGCTGGAACTGGTTCAGGCCTATGCCCGGCTCAGGACGCGCGACGATTTCCGGCCCTATGCCTTTGACCGAACCGATATCTACCCGCTGGAAACCGCGCTGGAGCGCCTGCGTGGCATGATCGGCGAGGCGGTGAACTGGTCGGATCTGGCAGGCTTCCTGCCGCCGGGCTGGCGGCTGGCAGGATCGCGGCGGCGCTCAGCTCTGGCCTCGACCTTTGCTGCGTCGCTGGAACTGGCCAAGCAGGGGCGGCTCGATATCCAGCAATCCGAGACCTTCGCGCCGATCCGGGTGCGCGTCCGGCAGGACGGGCGCCGCGACGACCGGACACAGGATCCGTCATGACCGAAAACGACCCGACCGAAACCCAAGTCACGCCCGCCGAAAAGCGCGACCCCAACGACACGCCCGGCCTGTTCCCGGTGCCGCCCATCGCCGAGCAAGAGCGGATGATCGAGGCCGTGCTGTTCGCCTCGGCCGAGCCGGTAACCATGGCCGAACTGACCAAGCGCCTGCCCGAGGGCTGCGACGTGGCCGAAGCGCTGGTGCATCTGCGCAACCGCTATGCCGGGCGTGGCGTACATCTGGTGCGGGTGGGGGATGCCTGGGCCATGCGCACGGCGGCGGATCTGGGCTGGCTGATGCGCACCGAGCAGGTCGAGCAGCGCAAGCTGAGCCGCGCCGCCATCGAAACCCTCGCCATCATCGCTTATCATCAGCCCGTGACCCGTGCCGAGATCGAAGAGATCCGGGGCGTGTCGCTGTCGCGCGGCACGATCGACCTGTTGATGGAGATGGGCTGGATCCGCTTCGGTCGGCGGCGGATGACGCCGGGGCGGCCGCTGACCTTCGTGGTGACGGGCGATTTCCTCGACCATTTCGGGCTGGAAACGCCGCGCGATCTGCCGGGGCTGAAAGAACTGCGCGAGGCGGGGCTTCTGGACAGTCGCGGGATGCCCGGCGCGACGCTGTCGGATGACGACGACGAACCCGAAGATCCCGGCCAGACCGAGCTTTTCGAGGATTGATCGGGGCTATCGCCGCCCGCGACGCCGCGCAGCTGCGGCGAGCATCCGCCCGGCGCCAATCCGCCCATGCGGGCGCGTGTCGCGGCTTTGCGCTCGATAGTGTGATTGTTTCGTGGAACTTGTTGGATCAGCGCGCGTTTACGCCGTGTTCACGAATAGGAGACCATCTATGAAATCCATGATCCTCGCCACCGCCGCGATCGCCAGCCTCAGCCTGGGTGCTTGCACCATGTCGAACAACGAACGTACGGCTCTGGGCGGTCTGGCCGGCGCTGCGGGCGGGCTCGTGCTTGCCGACGCGCTGAACGCGAACCCGAACTGGACCATCGTCGCGGCCCTCGGCGGCGCTGCCGCCGGTGCGCTGGTCGCGCGTAACCAGAATACCGGACAGTGCGCCTATTCGAACGGCGACGGTACCTACTACACCGGCGCCTGCGTCTGATCGCAGGGCGGTTTGTTTGGACCGGACCGCGTGTCCGGTCAGAATAGGCTGAGTTGATCGCCCGCGCGCGGCGGCTTGCGGAATTGCCCGCAATCGAGGTCCGGCTGGATCTGGATATAGCCAAGCCGCGCGCGGGCTTTTCCTATCCGCTGGGCCAGCAGCTCGGCATAGGCGCCGCGCCCCCGGAACCGGGTGTGGAATTCCGGGTCGTAATCGCGACCGCCGCGCATTTCGCGCAAGAGTTTCATCACCTTGGCCGCGTGGTTCGGACGGTGCTCTTGCAGCCAGTCCTGAAACAGCGCGCTGACCTCGCCCGGCAGCCTCAGCAGCGCCCACCACGCCGAGCGTGCCCCGGCGTTGCGCGCGGCTTCAAGGATCGCTTCGGCTTCGTGATCGGTCAGTCCCGGGATGATCGGCCCCATCATCAGCCGCACGGGGATCCCCGCTTCGGCCAGCGCGCGGATGATGGCGAGCCTGCGCGCGGGGGTGGGCGCGCGGGGCTCCATCGCGCGGGCGAGGGCCGTGTCGAGCGTGGTCACCGTGATCCCCACATCGACCAGATTGCGCCGCGCCATGTCCGACAGCAGGTCGATGTCGCGTTCGATCAGCGCGCCGCGCGTGGTGATCGTCACCGGATGGTTCCAGTCGCTGAGCACCTGCAGAATTGACCGGGCGATGCGGTGCTGTGCCTCGATAGGCTGCCACAGATCGGTATTCGTCCCCAGCGCCATCGGCTGCACGCGGTAGCCCTTGCGCCCGATCTCGCGCGCCAGAACCTCGGCGGCGTTGGGCCGGGCGATAAGCCGGGTTTCGAAATCCAGCCCCGGCGACAGGCCGAGATAGGCATGGGTCGGGCGGGCATAGCAATAGATGCAGCCATGTTCACAGCCGCGATAGGCGTTGACCGCCCGATCGAAGCCCAGATCCGGCGACTGGTTCCACGAAATCGCGCTGCGCGGCTCTTCAAGGCGAACCTCGCGCGCGATGTCGGGGGCGTCGTCGGGCAGGTCCCAGCCGTCATCCTCATAGTGGCGGCTCTGCGCATCGAATCGCGGCGCGGGTTGCGCCAGCGTGCCCCGCGCCCGTGCGCGGCGGGTCGGATTCTTCATCAGATCGGTCTGCGACGCAGTTTTCGGCGATTGGGACATGAAAATCATCTGAACATAACATGAACAATTTTCAAGTCTTTGCCGCAAAGCACCTCTTGTTGTCGCCTTTCAGACGGCGCATGTCGTGAATGGCGCAGTGACGAGTCATGTTCTGCCGCAATCAGTGAGGAAAGACCTCTATTCAGGGAAGCATGCCATGGCCGAGGACGACGACATCATCCTGTCGGAACTCAGTGACGAAGACCTTGTCGCGCAGATGATGGACGACCTCTATGACGGCCTCAAGGACGAGATCGAAGAGGGCGTCAATATCCTTCTGGAACGCGGCTGGACGCCTTACGACGTGCTCACCAAGGCGCTCGTCGCCGGCATGACCATCGTCGGTCACGATTTCCGCGACGGTATCCTGTTCGTCCCCGAAGTGCTGCTGGCCGCCAACGCGATGAAGGCGGGCATGGCCATCCTGAAGCCGCTTCTGGCCGAGACCGGCGCGCCGCGCATGGGCAAGATGGTGATCGGCACCGTGAAGGGCGACATCCACGACATCGGCAAGAACCTTGTCGGCATGATGATGGAAGGCGCGGGCTTCGAGGTTGTCGATATCGGCATCAACAACCCGGTCGAGAAATACATCGAAGCGCTGGAATCCGAAGGGGCCGATATCCTCGGCATGTCGGCGCTGCTGACTACGACGATGCCCTACATGAAAGTCGTGATCGACACGATGAAGGAAAAGGGCATGCGCGACGATTTCATCATCCTCGTGGGTGGGGCGCCGCTGAACGACGAATTCGGCCGGGCCATCGGCGCGGATGCCTATTGCCGCGATGCCGCCGTCGCGGTCGAAACGGCGAAGACGCTGGTCGCGCGCAAGCATAACCAGGGCTCGGCGCATCCCTGATTGCGACGCTGCCCGGCAAAGGTGAAAGGCCCTCGCTTCGGCGCGGGCCTTTTCCTTTGGCGCCGCGCCCCCTGCAGGAACGGCAGGCCGGGGCAGGGACGCCGCGTCCTTGGGCGGGAAGGCGCCGCGCCCCCTTTCGCCCGGCCCTGAGCCTGCCTATCCTCGGCGCGCAATGAGATACCGGAGAGTCCCATGACCGATCTTTCTTCCGCCACCGAGATCCTCGCTTCCTGCGGGTTCGACGAGGCCGAGCTCAAGGGCGGCACGCTCGCCGTTACCAGCCCCATAGACGGCGCGGTGATCGCCGAGCTGACCGAGACGCCGGTCGGCGACATGCCCGCGATCATCGCGCGCGCAAGCACGGCCTTCGACGCGTGGCGCCGGGTGCCCGCTCCGCGCCGGGGCGAGCTGATCCGCCTGTTGGGTGAAGAACTGCGCGCCTCGAAAGACGCGCTGGGGGCGCTGGTCACGCTGGAAGCCGGCAAGATCGTGTCCGAGGGCCTTGGCGAAGTGCAGGAGATGATCGACATCTGCGACTTCGCCGTGGGCCTGTCGCGGCAGCTTTACGGGCTGACCATCGCCTCGGAACGTCCCGGCCACGTGATGCGCGAAACGTGGCATCCGCTGGGGCCGGCGGCGGTGATTACCGCTTTCAACTTCCCCGTCGCGGTGTGGTCGTGGAACACGGCGCTGGCGCTGGTTTGCGGCGATCCGGTGATCTGGAAACCGTCCGAAAAAGCGCCGCTGACCGCGCTGGCCTGCGCAAAGATCTTCGCCCGCGCGCTTGAGCGGTTTGGCGACGCGCCCGAGGACCTGTTGCAGGTGGTGATCGGCGGCGCCGATCTGGGCGCGGCTCTGACCGCCTCGCCCGATGTGCCGATCGTCTCTGCTACCGGCTCGACGCGGATGGGGCGGATCGTCGGGCCCGAAGTGGCCAAGCGGTTCGGCCGCTCGATTCTGGAGCTTGGCGGCAACAATGCGATGATCGTTGCGCCCTCGGCCGATCTGGACATGGCGGTGCGTGCTATCGTGTTCTCGGCGGTGGGGACGGCGGGCCAGCGTTGCACCTCGCTGCGGCGGCTGATCGTGCATAACTCGGTGCGCGAGGCCTTGGTGGACCGTCTGGTCGCCGCCTATGCGACGCTGCCCATCGGCGATCCGCGCAAGGCGGGCACGCTGGTCGGCCCGCTCATCGACGCCGAGGCGCGCGAGCGGATGCAGGCCGCGCTGGAGCGGGCGCGCAAGGATGGTGGCACGGTGCATGGGGGCACGGACGCCACCGATGCGCCCGAAGGCGGGGCCTATATCGCGCCCGCCGTGGTCGAGATGCCGGGCCAGACCGATGTGGTGCGCGAGGAAACCTTTGCGCCAATCCTGTATGTCATGGGCTATGACGATCTCGACGACGCGATCACGCTGCAGAACGCGGTGCCGCAAGGGCTGTCGTCGTGCATCTTCACGCTGGATCTGCGCGAGGCGGAAGAGTTCCTGCAACGCTCGGATTGCGGCATATCCAATGTGAATATCGGCCCGTCGGGGGCCGAGATCGGTGGCGCGTTCGGTGGCGAGAAAGAGACCGGCGGCGGGCGCGAAAGCGGTTCGGATGCGTGGAAAGGCTATATGCGGCGCGCGACCAACACGGTGAACTACTCGGCCGAGCTGCCGCTGGCGCAGGGCGTGAAGTTCGACGTCTGAGCGGCCTCAACAGCTTGATACGTCATGAAAAAAGGCGCCCCGAGGGGCGCCTTTTGCATTGGCGAGGGCCAGAGGTCAGTCCGCCGTCAGAAGCGGCGGCTTCGAGCCCGAAAGTCGGGGCTTGTCGGATTCCTCGATCTCGAGCGCGATCTTGTCGTCGCGCACGATCACCCGGACCAGACCGCCCTTGGTCAACCGGCCGAACAGCAATTCCTCGGCCAGCGGCTTCTTGACGTTCTCCTGGATCACGCGGGCAAGCGGGCGGGCGCCCATCTTGTCGTCGTAACCCTTTTCGCCCAGCCAGGCGGCGGCATCTTCCGACAGCTCGAAGGTGACGTTGCGGTCCATGAGCTGCGCTTCGAGTTGCAGCACGAACTTCTCGACGACCTTGAAGATGGTCTTCTTGCCCAGCGGGCCGAAGCTGATGACCGCGTCCAGACGGTTGCGGAACTCGGGCGTAAAGGTCCGCTCGATGGCGGCGGTATCCTCGCCCTCGCGCCGGTCGCGCCCGAAGCCGATCGCGGCCTTGGCCTGTTCGGCCGCCCCCGCGTTCGAGGTCATGATCAGGATCACGTTGCGGAAATCGACCTGACGACCGTTATGATCGGTCAGCTTCCCGTGGTCCATGACCTGCAGCAGGATGTTGTAGACATCCGGGTGGGCCTTTTCGATCTCGTCAAGCAGCAGCACGCAATGCGGATGCTGGTCGACGCCATCGGTCAGAAGCCCGCCCTGATCGAAGCCGACATAGCCCGGCGGCGCACCGATCAGGCGCGAGACCGCGTGTTTCTCCATGTATTCCGACATGTCGAAGCGCAGCAGTTCGACACCCAGCGTGTTCGCCAGCTGTTTCGCCACCTCGGTCTTGCCGACGCCGGTCGGACCCGCGAACAGGTAGTTGCCGATCGGCTTTTCGGGTTCGCGCAGACCTGCCCGGGCCAGCTTGATGGCCGAGCTGAGCTGTTCGATGGCCGAATCCTGACCGAAGACCACGCGTTTGAGCGTCGTTTCCAGATCGCGCAACATCTCGGTGTCGTTCTTGGACACGCTTTTCGGCGGGATGCGGGCAATCTTGGCGACTACGGCCTCGATCTCCTTGGGCGACACGGTTTTCCGGCGCTTGGTGGGGGCCAGAAGATGCTGCGCCGCGCCCGCTTCGTCGATCACGTCGATCGCCTTGTCGGGCAGTTTGCGGTCGTTGATATAGCGCGAAGCCAGTTCAACCGCAGTGCGGATCGCATCATTGGTGTAGCGCAGATCGTGGTGCTTTTCGAAATAGGGCTTCAGCCCCATCAGGATCTTCACCGAATCCTCGACCGAAGGTTCGTTCACGTCGATCTTCTGGAACCGGCGGCTGAGCGCGCGGTCTTTTTCGAAGTGCTGACGGAACTCCTTGTAGGTGGTCGAGCCCATGCAGCGCAGCTTGCCGCCCTGCAGCGCGGGCTTGAGCAGGTTCGAGGCATCCATCGCCCCGCCCGAGGTCGCGCCGGCGCCGATCACGGTGTGGATCTCGTCGATGAAAAGGACGGCGTCCTCATGCTCTTCTAGCTCTTTCACCACGGCTTTCAGCCGCTCTTCGAAATCGCCGCGATAGCGGGTGCCCGCCAGCAACGCGCCCATATCGAGCGAATAGATGGTCGAACCGGCAAGAATGTCGGGGGTTTCGCCATCGACGATCTTCTTGGCCAGACCTTCGGCAATCGCGGTCTTGCCCACGCCGGGATCGCCCACCAGAAGCGGGTTGTTCTTGCGGCGGCGGCAGAGCACCTGAATGCAGCGCTCGACTTCCGACGAGCGGCCGATCAGCGGATCGACATCGCCCTTGCGGGACTTGGCGTTCAGATCGACGCAATACTTGGCCAGCGCCGAATCCTTGGGATCGGTCTTGGCCTGTTGTGCTTCGCCCTGACCCTCTTCAGCGCCCGAAACGGGGCGCGCTTCGGAGAAGCCGGGATTCTTGGCCACGCCATGGGCGATGAAGTTGACCGCGTCGTAGCGGGTCATGTCCTGCTCTTGCAGGAAATAGGCGGCGTTCGATTCGCGTTCGGCAAAGATCGCGACCAGCACATTGGCGCCGGTCACTTCGTTGCGTCCCGAGCTTTGCACATGAATCGCCGCACGCTGGATCACGCGCTGGAACGCGGCGGTGGGCACCGCTTCCGAGCCTTCGACATTGGTGATCAGTGTCGAAAGGTCATCGTCGATAAAGTCGTCGAGCGTCTTGCGAAGCTCGTCGATATCTACGTTACAGGCCTGCATGACGCGGGCGGCTTCGGGTTCGTCGAGCAGCGCGAGCAGCAAGTGCTCGAGCGTGGCAAGCTCGTGCCGGCGGGTATTGGCCAGGGCCAGCGCGCCGTGGATCGCCTGTTCGAGGGTCGCGGAAAACGAGGGCACGGTCTTGCTCCTTCAGCTTGCGCGGCGTGTCAGCCGCAGGGGCGGATCGGTGGGTAGCGTTCCACCGGGTCCGGGCCACCACAAGGTGGGTCCATCTAATTAAACTTTGGTTTTCCCGGCGGCGCTTCAAGTGTTTTCTGCTACAGAAATGCGTCACGATTCAGTTTGATGCCTTTTGAGGCGTCATAATCGCTCCGGTCAGCGCCTGAATGTGCGGCAGTTTCCGACCATATCGCCCCGGGGCGCCAAGCGGGCGCCGCAGGGCTGAACTTATTGTGCGTTGACCGAATGCTCTGCCATTTCCGCCACCAAGGTCGCGCAGCACGGCGACCAGCAGTTACGCGTTGTCTTTCTGCCGCCGGATCGCGGCCAGAACTTCGCGTGCAGAGGCACCGGGAACGCCAGCCGCCTCGGCCACCTTTGAGAGGTGACAGCGCAAATATGGGTTCAGAAGCCGCTCACTTTCAAGGGTGGTGCCGGTTGTGGGCAGTTTTTTCTCGGCCAGAACGGGCAATTCGGCCTGCCGCGCGGCGAGCGCATCAGCATCGGGCGCGTATTTCGCGGCGAAGGTCAGATTCGCGGCGGCATAGTCGTGGCCCGACAGGATACGGGTCTGGTCGGGAAGCTGGTTGAAGCGCTCGATCGTGTCGAACATCTGGTCGGGCGTGCCCTCGAACAGCCGCCCGCAGCCATGGGTCATCAGGCTGTCGGCGCTGAACAGCGCGGCGCGGTCGGGATAGTGGAACGCGACATGCCCGATCGTGTGGCCGGGCGCGTCGAGGACCTCGGCCCCGCCGGGCAGGGTGTCGCCGGGGGCGAAGGCGTGGTCGAGCGGTGGCAGGCGATGGGCATCGGCCTGCGCCCCGTAGACCTTGGCGCCGGTTTTCTCGACCAGTTCGGGCACGGCGCCGATATGATCGTTGTGATGGTGGGTGATGTAAATTCGCACCAGCGACCAGCCGAGGCGGTCGAGCGCGGCAAGGATCGGCGCGGCTTCGGGGGCGTCGATCAGGGTGGTGTCACCCGAGGCCGCGTCGTGGACCAGATAGGCGTAATTGTCCTGAAGGCAGCGGACGATCTCGATTGTCATGGGAACTCCTGCGTCAATCGCGGCTTTGCAAAGTGGATGCGATGGGGCAGGGTGCAGTCTCGCACGCGCCCGTCAAGGGCCAAACACAGCGCAGATACCGAGGGCTATGCATCTCGACGTACACCAGTTGCGGGATTTCTACTATCGCAGTCAGCTCGGGCGCGCGGCTCAGAAAGGCGTGCGCGACCGGGTCGTGGCACGCTGGGGCGATGTCCGGGGGCTGAACGTCGCGGGCTATGGCTTTGCCGTGCCGCTTCTGCGCCCGTTTCTGGGCGTGGCCGAGCGGGTGATCGGGCTGATGCCCGCGCCGCAGGGGGTCATGCACTGGCCCGCCGAGGGGCCCAATCACTCCGTTCTGTGTGACGAGGCGCGCTGGCCGCTTGCCAATGACAGCATCGACCGGCTGGTCCTGATGCACGGGCTGGAAACCTGCGATACGCCGCTGGCGCTGCTGGACGAGATGCACCGCGTGCTTGCGCCGCAGGGCAGGGCGCTGATCGTGGTGCCCAGCCGGGGCGGGTTGTGGGCGCGCTCGGATCTGACGCCGTTCGGCTTCGGGCGGCCCTATTCGCGCGGACAGATCGAGCGGCTGATGCGCGAGGCGGATTTCGTCTGTTCGGCGCATACCTCGGCGCTGTTCTTCCCGCCGTCGTCACGGCGTTTCTGGCTGCGTTCGGCGCGGGCGCTGGAGCGCGCAGGCGGGCGCTGGGGGCCGGACCGCTTGGGTGGCGTGCTGATGGTCGAGATCATGCGCCGCGACACAGCCGCTCCGCGGGGGCTGCGCATGGCCGAACGTCCCCCGCTCCGGGTGCTCGAAGGCATTCCGGTGAGCGGCGCGCAGCCCGCGTGGCGACGGCCGCAGGACACTGACCCGGGGCGGTGACGCAGGGTCGCGGCGGGGCCGGGGCAAGACCGAATCTGTTGCGAATCTTTAACGCGCGAAATCAATGTGCCGGAGGGTGATAATAAACATGGACAGTATGGATTAGGCGTTGACATGCGGGGCTTTCTGCGCCGCGGCGCCGTTCTTGCCCGGGAAAGGGTCCGGGCTGCGACAATCTGACTTACCGCCCCCGCGCTAAGCGCTAACAAGGCGGCCATTCACGTCTCGTTGATGGTTGCTAGACCGGGAATGCTCTGCTACATCCGCACCGAATTTGAGGTGCCGCGCACTATCTTCGAGCACCCAGACCACGCCCCGGCCTAGCGCGAGGCCAAAGGGCGTACAAACTCGAAAGGGTGGACGTGTCCGAACCTGCTTCGATTTCCACCGGCATCGCTGTGCGCTATGCCACCGCCGTCTTCGAACTGGCGAAAGAGAACTCGGCACTTGCCGGGCTCGAAACCGATCTCGACACGCTCGAAGCCGCTCTGAATGACAGTGCCGACCTGCGCGCGGCCCTGTCGTCGCCGGTCTACAGCCGTGACGATCTGCGCAGCGCGATCACCGCGCTGGCGTCCAAGATGAACCTGTCGCAGATCATGGCAGGGACGCTGGGCATGATGGCCCAGAACCGCCGCCTGTTCGCGCTGCCGGCCCTGATTGCCGAGCTGCGCCGCATGGTCGCCGAGGAAAAAGGCGAAGTGACCGCCGATGTGACCTCGGCCAGCGTGCTGACCAAGGCGCAGGCGGATCAGCTGGCCGAGACGCTCAAAGCGCGCGTCGGCAAGAATGTGAAACTGAATGTCGCCGTCGATGAAAGCCTTATCGGTGGTCTGATTGTCAAAGTGGGCTCGAAGATGATCGACACGTCGATCAAGTCAAAGCTCGCGGCCCTCCAGAACAGCATGAAAGAGGTCGGATAATGGGTATCCAAGCAGCTGAGATCTCTGCGATCCTCAAGGAGCAGATCAAGAACTTCGGCCAGGAAGTCGAAGTGGCCGAAGTCGGCCGCGTTCTCTCGGTCGGCGACGGTATCGCCCGTGTCCATGGTCTGGACAACGTCCAGGCTGGTGAGATGGTGGAATTCCCCGGTGGGATCCGCGGCATGGCGCTGAACCTCGAAAGCGACAACGTCGGCGTCGTTATCTTCGGTTCGGACCGCGACATCAAAGAAGGCGACACCGTCAAGCGCACGCAGTCCATCGTGGACGTGCCCGCCGGTGAAGCCCTGCTCGGCCGCGTCGTCGACGCTCTGGGCAACCCGATCGACGGCAAAGGCCCGATCGACGCCTCCGAGCGCCGCATCGCCGACGTCAAGGCGCCGGGCATCATCCCCCGGAAATCGGTGCACGAGCCGATGGCCACCGGCCTGAAATCGGTCGACGCCATGATCCCGGTCGGCCGTGGCCAGCGCGAGCTGATCATTGGCGACCGTCAGACCGGCAAGACCGCGATCGCGCTCGACTCGATCCTGAACCAGAAGACCTATAACGATGCCGCCGGCGACGACGAGAGCAAGAAGCTCTACTGCGTCTATGTCGCTGTAGGTCAGAAGCGTTCGACCGTTGCCCAGCTGGTCAAGAAGCTGGAAGAAAACGGCGCGCTGGAATACTCGATCATCGTCGCCGCGACCGCTTCGGATCCCGCGCCGATGCAGTACCTCGCGCCCTATACCGCGACCGCGATGGCGGAATTCTTCCGCGACAACGGCCGCCACGCGCTGATCATCTACGATGACCTTTCCAAGCAGGCCGTGGCTTATCGCCAGATGTCGCTGCTGCTGCGCCGTCCGCCGGGGCGTGAAGCCTATCCGGGCGACGTGTTCTATCTGCACTCGCGCCTGCTGGAGCGTTCGGCGAAGCTGAACGAAGACAACGGCTCGGGCTCGCTGACGGCGCTGCCGATCATCGAAACGCAGGGTGGCGACGTGTCGGCCTTTATTCCGACCAACGTGATCTCGATCACCGACGGCCAGATCTTCCTGGAAACCGACCTGTTCTACCAAGGTGTCCGCCCGGCCGTGAACACCGGTCTGTCGGTGTCGCGTGTGGGCTCGTCGGCTCAGACCAACGCGATGAAATCGGTCGCCGGTCCGGTCAAGCTCGAGCTTGCCCAGTACCGCGAAATGGCCGCCTTCGCGCAGTTCGGTTCGGACCTCGACGCCGCGACGCAAAAGCTGCTGAACCGGGGTGCCCGTCTGACCGAGCTGATGAAGCAGCCGCAATACTCGCCGCTGACCAACGCCGAGATCGTCTGCGTCATCTATGCCGGCACCAACGGCTATCTCGATCCGATCAAGGTGTCGGATGTGAGCCGTTTCGAGAAGGGTCTGCTGGCCCATCTGCGCGGTAACCATGCCGATCTTCTGGCCGATATCACCAACAACGACCGTAAGGTGAAGGGCGAGCTGGAAGACAAGATCAAGGCTGCGCTGGACGAATACGCGAAAGACTTCGCCTGAGGGCGGGGGAGAGGACAAGGTAGATGCCAAGCCTCAAGGACCTGAAAAACCGGATCACGAGTGTCAAGAACACTCGGAAGATCACGAAGGCGATGCAGATGGTCGCGGCGGCTAAACTCCGCCGCGCCCAGGAAGCCGTGGAAGCCGCGCGTCCTTATGCCGAGCGCATGGATGCGGTGGTGAGCGGGCTTGCAAGCTCGGTCGCCGGGTCGGACAGCGCGCCGCGCTTGCTGGCCGGCACGGGTGACGACAAGGTTCAGCTTCTGGTCGTGATGACCGGCGAGCGCGGCCTTGCCGGCGGGTTCAACTCGTCGATCGTCAAGCTCGCGCGCAACAAGATCATGGAGCTGCGGGCTCAGGGCAAGACCGTCAAGATCCTGACGGTCGGCAAGAAGGGCCGCGAACAGCTTCGCCGCGATTACGCCGACCTGCTGATCGGCCATGTCGATCTCAGCGAAGTGCGCCGGATCGGCTATGACAATGCGCGTTCGATCGCTCAGGAATTGCTGAGCCGCTTCGATGCGGGCGAGTTCGACGTCGCGACGATCTTCTTCAACCGCTTCCAGTCGGTGATCAGCCAGATCCCGACGGCGCAGCAGATCATCCCGACGATGGTTGAAAGCGCGGACGAGGATGCGGACAGCACGATCTATGATTACGAACCGTCGGAAGAGGCGATCCTCGCCGATCTTCTGCCGCGTTCGGTCGCCACGCAGATCTTTGCCGCGCTGCTCGAGAACAACGCTTCGTTCAACGGCGCGCAGATGTCCGCGATGGACAACGCAACGCGGAACGCGGGTGACATGATCGACAAGCTGACCATCGAATTCAACCGTTCGCGTCAGGCCGTCATCACCAACGAACTGATCGAGATCATTTCGGGCGCCGAGGCGCTCTGAGGAACCGGAGAAACACACAATGGCCAATGAAAAAGCCACCGGCAAGGTCACCCAGGTGATCGGCGCCGTCGTCGACGTGCAGTTCGACGGGACCCTGCCCGCGATTCTGAACGCCCTGACGACCACCAACGACAACAAGACGCTGGTTCTGGAAGTCGCCCAGCACCTCGGCGAGAACACTGTTCGCGCCATCGCCATGGACGCGACCGAAGGTCTCGTGCGCGGTCAGGCCGTGACCGATACCGGCGCGCCGATCCAGGTGCCCGTGGGCACCGCCACGCTGGGCCGCATCCTGAACGTCGTGGGCGAGCCCGTCGACGAAAAGGGCCCGGTCGAAGCCGACGAGTACCGCCCGATCCACGCCGTGGCGCCCAGCATGGCCGACCAGGCGACCGAGGCCGAGATCCTCGTCACCGGCATCAAGGTCATCGACCTGCTGGCGCCCTATTCGAAGGGCGGCAAGATCGGCCTGTTCGGCGGCGCCGGTGTGGGCAAGACGGTTCTCATTCAGGAACTGATCAACAACATCGCCAAGGTGCACTCGGGCCTCTCCGTGTTCGCCGGTGTGGGCGAGCGGACCCGTGAAGGGAACGACCTCTACCACGAGATGATCGAATCGGGCGTTCTGACGCCGGACAACCTGACGGATTCGAAAATCGCTCTGGTCTTCGGCCAGATGAACGAGCCGCCGGGGGCCCGTGCCCGCGTTGCGCTGACCGGCCTGACGCTGGCCGAGCAGTTCCGCGATGCCACCGGTACCGACGTTCTGTTCTTCGTCGACAACATCTTCCGCTTCACGCAGGCGGGTTCGGAAATGTCGGCGCTTCTGGGTCGTATCCCCTCGGCCGTGGGCTACCAGCCGACGCTGGCCACCGACATGGGCGCGATGCAGGAACGCATCACCTCGACGAAAAACGGCTCGATCACCTCGATCCAGGCCGTCTACGTTCCGGCCGATGACCTTACCGACCCGGCGCCTGCCACGACCTTCGCCCACCTCGACGCGACGACCGTGCTTAACCGCGCGATCTCGGAACTCGGCATCTACCCCGCCGTGGACCCGCTCGACTCGACCTCGCGTCTCATGGACCCGCAGATCATCGGCGAAGAGCATTATCAGGTTGCCCGCGACGTGCAGGGGATCCTGCAGCGCTACAAGTCGCTTCAGGACATCATCGCCATTCTCGGGATGGACGAACTGTCGGAAGAGGACAAGCTGACCGTGGCCCGCGCCCGGAAGATCCAGCGCTTCCTGTCGCAGCCCTTCGACGTGGCGAAAGTGTTCACCGGCTCGGACGGTGTGCAGGTCCCGCTCGAGAAAACCATCGCGTCCTTCAAGGCCGTTGTCGCGGGTGAATACGACCACCTGCCGGAAGCCGCCTTCTACATGGTCGGCGATATCGACGACGTGGTCGCGAAGGCGCAGCGCCTGGCCGCCGCGGCCTGATCCGACCATAGGAGGGCCTCATGGCCGATACGATGCAGTTCGACCTCGTCTCGCCTGAGCGGAAGCTGATGTCCGCCCAGGCCTCCGAGGTCCGGATCCCCGGCGCGGACGGGGACATGACGGCGATGCCGGGGCATTCGGCGACGATCACGACGCTGCGTCCCGGTGTGCTGGCGGTAACGGCGGACGGTCAGACGACCGAATTCGCCGTGACCGGCGGCTTCGCCGAGATCACGCCCGAGGGCATCTCGGTGCTTGCCGAGCGTTCGCTGCCCAAGGGCGAAGTCACCCAGTCCGTCATGGACGAATGGGTCGCCGAAGCGCACAAGGCGCATCAGGAAGCCCATCACACGGTGGTCGACGATGCGGCAAAGCTGCTGTCGGACATGGTGGCGATGGGGTCGCATATCGGGCTCGACCCGAACATGCCGAGCCTCTGATCGCCGATCCGGAGAAATCGCAAGGGCCCCGCCGATAAAGCGGGGCCCTTTGCTTTGGCCCGACCGACTGTTCACGGCGAGCCGGGCAGGGGCGCGTTGCCCCCCTCGGCGCTTGCGCGCCTCACCCCCCAGGATATTTGGAGAACAAAGATGGGCAAATTTGAATAAAATTGTCCGCGCTTCCCGGGGGGAAGGAGGCTGCTGTTTCACTTTGCCAGAAATACTCACGCATCGCTTGCCACGCCGCGCAGGTAGCCGGGGGCAGAGCTGCGCAAAACAAAAGGCGCCCGAAACGGGGCGCCTTTCGATCTTGCCTTGCAGGACCGGGGCTCAGCGCGAATAGAGCCCTTCGTAGATCGGCGTCAGCGTTTCCATGTCGAAGAGCGACGAGACCGACGTGCCGTTCCAGGTATTCAGGATCGCCTGAGCGAACATCGGCGCCGTGGGGACGATGCGGATATTCGGCGTGGCCTTGACCGCGTCGGTGGCCTCGATCGAATCCGTGATCACCAGCGATTTCATCACCGAGGTCTTGATCCGCTCGACCGCCGGGCCCGACAGGACGCCGTGGGTAATGTAGCTGTGCACTTCGGTGGCGCCGGCATCCATCAGTACTTCGGCCGCCTTGCACAGCGTGCCCGCGGTGTCGCAGATGTCGTCGACGATGATGCAGCTCTTGCCGGTCACGTCACCGATCACGGTCATCTCGGCGATCTCGCCCGGTTTCTCGCGGCGCTTGTCGACGATCGACAGCGGCGCGTTGATGCGTTTGGCGAGTTCGCGGGCGCGGGCCACGCCGCCGACATCGGGCGAGACCACCATCACGTCCGACAGCCGCTCGCGGAAGGTGTGGAGCACGTCGAGTGCGAAGACCGGTGCGGCGTATAGGTTGTCGACGGGGATATCGAAAAAGCCCTGGATCTGGGTCGCGTGCAGATCCAGCGTCAGGACGCGGTCGATACCCGCTTCGGAAATCAGGTTCGAGACCAGCTTGGCCGAAATGGGCGTGCGCGCCTTGGTGCGGCGATCCTGCCGTGCATAACCGAAATAGGGGATGACGGCGGTGATGCGGGCGGCTGACGAGCGTTTGAGCGCGTCGGCGATGATCAGCAGCTCCATCAGGTTGTCATTGGCCGGGTTCGAGGTCGGCTGGATGATGAACATATCCTCGCCGCGCACATTCTCGTAAACCTCGACGAAGATCTCCTGATCGTTGAAGCGCTCGACGCGGGCTTCGACCAGATTAACGCTCATGCCGCGGTGCAGAGACATGCGCCTTGCGATGGCCTTGGCCAGCGGCTGGTTCGCATTGCCGGCAATCAGTTTCGGTTCGGTCATGGCGGGCATCGGGACCTCGGTTGGGCGGGGAATCGCGCGGTTGACACCGCTTAGCACCCCGCTAGGGTCTTGCAAAGTCGCAGGCCCGGGGGATGTGCTCATATGCAACAGATTGATTACTACCTGACAATCATCTCTCCCTGGACCTATCTGGCGGGCACCCGGCCTGCCGAGATCGCCCGCAAACACGGGGCGAAACTGCGCTACAAGCCGGTGGATCCGGGCGCACTGTTCCAGAGGACAGGCGGCCAGCCGTTGCCTGAGCGGCATGAAAGCCGCCGTGCGTATCGCCTGCAGGAGCTCCGCCGCCAGTCGAAGAAAGCGGGCGTGCCGCTGACCTTGCAGCCGGCCTTCGCGCCGACCAATCCCGCACCCGCCGCCTATGCGATCATTGCCGCGCAGGAGGCCTGCGACAAAGGCGCGGAGGGCGATCTGGACGGGCTGGTTCAGGCGCTGCTGAAGGCCTGCTGGGTCGAGGATCGCAACGTCGCCGAGGACGAGGTGATCACCGGCGCGCTGAAGGCTGCGGGCTTCGATCCGATGCTGTCGATGAGCGGGATGCTGATCGGTGCCGAGCTGTATGGCCGGTATCTGGAAGAGGCGGTCGCGGCAGGCGTGTTCGGCTTCCCGTTCTTCGTTGTCGACGGCAGCGAGCATTTCTGGGGACAGGACCGGCTGGACGATCTGGATCTGTATCTGTCGGGCGCGCTATAATGAAGATGACGGACAGGCGGCTGGGGTCCGGTGACGGTTTGCCCGCGCTTTTCGCGCATTGCTTCTTGGGCCATGGCGGAAGCTGGAAGGCACTGGTCGAGGCGTTGCCGGTGCCGCTGGACGTGATGGCGCCCGATCTGCCGGGCCATGGGCGCAGCCCGATGCCAGCCGATCCCGGCGATTTTCATGCCGGTGTTGCACGGGCGCTGGGGGCCGTTATCCGCCGCCCGTCGCTGCTGGTCGGGCATTCCTTTGGCGCGGCCTCGCTTTTGCGCCATGCGTTGCACCACAAACAGGATGTGGCCGGTCTGGTTCTGATCGAGCCGGTCTTCTTTGCCGCCGCTGCCGGGTCCGACGCCTTTGCCCAATATCGGCGCGAGACCGAAGAGATGGAGGCCGCCCTGCAGCGGGGCCGCCCGGACCAGGCCGCACGGCTGTTTCTGGCGGGCAATCCCGGCTCGCCCGATTTCGACGCGCTGCCCGCCCCGGCGCAGTCGGTCATGGCCGCGCAGATGCAGCTGGTCAAAGCCACGGATGCGGGGCTGTTCGAGGATAGTGGCAACCTGCTGGCGCCGGGGCTCATGGAGAGCTTCGACAGGCCCGTGCTGATCATCGTGGGCAGCGAGACCGCGCCGATCTTCCCGGCCATCCAGCGCGGGCTCATGGCGCGTCTGGCGCAGGCCGAGACGGCCGAGATCGCCGGGGCGGGCCATATGGCGCCGCTGTCCCATCCGGGCGCGGTGGCGGCGGCCATCCATGACTGGATGCAGCGTCACGGGCTGGCCCGCCCGGCACAGAAGGCTCTGGCACAGAAAGCCGGGGCCGGACTGCAGGACTTTGCCTGAAACGACCCTGAAATGACTGAAAGCCCCTCGTACCATGGGGTACGAGGGGCTTTCAGGCTGGCCCGGCTGAAGCGCCGGACGGGCAGGGGATCAGGCCGCTTCGGCGTCCTGAAGCGCGGCCATGCGGCGCTCGCTTTCCTCGCGCGACAGCGCGACCGAGGTGCGCACACCGGCGGCGACGAATTGCATCAGACCCGAAACGACACGTTCGTTGGGGTCGATACCTGCACAGCTCAGAACTTCGCGACCATCACGCGAACGCGCCCAGCGGGCGATCTGTTCGGGACCGTTGCCGTATTTCTTGTCGTCGGCGATCGCATCGTCCAGCGCGGCCAGCACCACGGCCGCGAACAGCTTGCGCGCGCGCTGGCCCTGCTCGTGGTTGTAAGCCGTGCCATCCACGGAGTCGAACATGTTACCGTCCTTATTCTTGGTCTTGCATTTTCTGGCGTCCGCCTCTTTACCGATAACGGCGTGCGATTCGCTACCGATCTTTTGCATGACCGTCATGCAAATTTTGCATAACGGACTTATCATTGTGCCTTTGTTTGGTTTGCTTGCACGGCCGGACCCTGCAAGATATAGGCAGGCACAAGACGATCTCAACGCTTTCTGAAGAGTTTTCTCCATGCCCAAGATCAACGGCAACGAAATCAAGCCCGGCAACGTGCTGGAACACGACAACGGCCTGTGGGTTGCCGTGAAGGTCGGCCATGTGAAGCCCGGCAAGGGCGGCGCCTTTGCTCAGGTCGAGATGAAGAACCTGCGCGACGGTCGCAAGCTGAACGAGCGTTTCCGGTCGGAAGACAAGGTCGAGCGCGTGCGTCTGGAGCAGAAGGACCAGCAATTCCTGTTCGAAGCCGACGACATGCTGACCTTCATGGACAACGAGACCTTCGAGCAGATCGAACTGCCCGCGGACCTTCTGGGCGACCGCCGTCCGTTCTTGCAAGATGGCATGACCGTCACCATCGAATATTACGGCGACGAGGCGCTCAACGTGTCGCTGCCGCAGAAAGTCACCTGCAAGGTCGTCGAGACCGAGCCAGTGGTGAAGGGCCAGACCGCCGCCAACAGCTACAAGCCCGCCGTTCTGGATAACGGCGTGCGCATCATGGTGCCGCCGTTCATCGCGCAGGACGAGGATATCATCGTCCACACCGAGTCCTTCGAATATTCCGAGCGCGCCTGAACCATGCGTCGCACAGCCCGAGCCTTCGCCGTCGCGACGGGCTTTGGCCTGACCACGCTTTGTCACGCTGCCTTTTTGGGGGCCGTCCTTTCGGGGGCGGCCTTTGCACAACAGGGGGATGCCATGACGCCGCCACCCCGGCCTGACGGGCAGTGGAGCGTGCGGCTGCTCGACGGTATCGCGGTCAGCGCCGACGACGACGTGACGCTTACCTTCGAAGAGGGGCGGGTCAGTGGCTCGACCGGGTGCAACCGCGTCTTCGGCGGCTACAGCCTGATGCCGGGCTTCGCCTTCGAGGGGCTGGGCATGACGCGGCGGGGATGCTTCGGGCGCATGGCCGAGCTTGAGAGCGCTTTCAACCGCGCGGTCGAGAGTGTCAACGACTGGCGTATCGATGCCGAGGGGCGGCTTGAGCTTCTCAACGGCGAGCAGCCGCTTTTGCGCGCCGTGCGGCTGCCCTGACATGGCCCGCCGTCGGGATGCTTGACCGTTACCTGCGCCCGCTGATCGACCCGCCGCTCAACCGGGCGGGACGCGGCCTTGCGCGGATGGGCGTTCGCGCGAACACGGTCACCGCTCTTGGTCTCGTGCTGGGGCTGGGGGCCGCCGGGGCTTTGGCGCTGGGGGCCTATGGCTGGGCGCTGGCGCTGATCCTTGCCTCGCGGCTGGCGGACGGGCTGGACGGCGCCGTCGCGCGCGCGGGCTCGATCAGCGATATCGGCGGCTATCTGGATATCGTGGCCGATTTCGTCTTCTACGCGGCGATCCCGCTGGCCTTCGTCTGGGCCGACCCGGCGGGCAATGGCTGGGCCGGAGCGGCGCTGCTGGCGGCTTTCTATGTCAACGGCGCGTCGTTTCTGGGTTACGCAATCCTTGCCGCCAAGCACCGGCTCGAGACCGAGGCGCGCGGACGCAAGTCGTGGTATCACGCGGGCGGGCTTCTGGAAGGCAGCGAGACCATCGCCTTCTTCGTGGCCTTCTGCCTGTGGCCCGGTGCCTTTCCTGCGCTGGCGCTGGTTTTCGCGGGGCTCTGCGTGCTGACGGCGGTAATCCGGGTGGCGATGGCGGCGGATCAGTTCCGCAAGGACTGAGCGCTCAGCGGTCCGATTGCTGTAGTAACGGCCGCACGATGCCAAGCGTCCAGATCAGCGCGTAGGTGGCAAGCGCCGGGATCGCCACGCCGGTCGCGGTCAGAAGCCAGACATTGTCGATCCCGATAGAGAGCATGGTCAGGATGACGATGTAATGCAGGAAATAGACGAACATCGAAATCATGCCCAGCGGCGCGCGCGGCGCGGGCAGGGGGGTGCGCATCATCGCCAGCAGCAGCGTGGCGCAGAAGGCAACGGCAAGGGGTGGCAATTCGGGTGGCGCGGCGGGGCTGAGTCCCGCGTAGTGCAGCGAGAACGCCGCTTCGATCAGCCGCAGCACGGCCAGCCCGGCAAGGATAAGCCAGAGCACCCGGGCGCGCGGTAGCCAGTCGAGCCCCTTCTGGCGGATCAGTCCCGCCAGCAGGTAGCCCATGGCGACGAACGGATATTCGACGAAGGCGCCGTTGCGATAGCTGTTCAGCGGCATGTCGATGCTGGTATAGAAATCCACCGACTGGATTGCGCTCCCGGTAAGCAGAAGCACCACGGCGGACCCGGCCAGCCAGTATTGCGCCACTCTCTCGGACGAGGCGAGCCGCAGGACGGCCATGACCATCGCCACGGCGACGACAAGGGCCGCCATGTACCAAAGGTGAAGCGGCCCGAAGATCAGCTGATAGATCAGGTCGCGCATCGACATGTGGCTGTCGTCCAGCCAGATCGGCAGGTAGACGAGACACCAGAACAGATAGGCGCAGCCCAGCACGGTCAGCCAGCGCGCGGTGCGGCCCTTGCGGTGGGTCGCGTGCAGCAGGAAGCCCGAGATCATCGCGAAGACCGGCACGGCATTGCGCACCAGCCCCTGACCGAACAGGTAGGTGGGCACGTGGAAATGGCCGCTCAACAGGACCGCATGCGCCCAGACCACGCAGCTCGCGATCAGGAATTTCAGATAATCTATCGAGTGTATCCGTGTCATACGCCCGATTCTTGCGGCGAATTCGGGCGGAAATATGCTCGGGGCGCGGAAATTGCCGCGCGAAATCGGACGAAATACCCAGCATTCTGGCGTTTTCGTGGGCGCCTGCTTCGGCCTGCCGAGCACAGGCGGCGGGGCTCAGCTGGCGGGGCACAGGCGGCGGGGCCGTTTAGCGGCCCCGCCCTGTCGCGATCAGGCTTCGCCCCAGATCGCCTCGGCGGTTTGCACCACCAGTTCCAGCTTGCGGCGCTGGTCGTCCTCGGTCAAGTCGTTGCCTTCCTCGGTCGAGGCAAAGCCGCATTGCGGTGCGATGCCCAGCTGGTCCATGTCGACGAATTTCGACGCCGCGTCGAACTGGCGCTTCAGATCGTCGATGCTTTCCAGCTGCGGGGTCTTGGTGGTGATGAAGCCGGGCAGCACCCGCTTCTTGCCCTTGGGCAGCAGGCCCAGAGGTTCCAGCCCCCCGGCGCGATCGGTGTCGTATTCCATGAAATACACATCGACGCTGGTCTGGTTGAAGATCGCGTCCGCCGCCGCGTCGTACCCGCCCGTCGCCACGAAGGTCGAGCGGAAATTGCCCCGGCACATATGCATCCCGATCAGCATATCGGCCGGACGGTCCTTGATCGCCTCTTCCAGCATCCACGCGTATTTCTTGATCAGGCGGTCGGGGTCCTGACCCATCTGGCGGCGGATCTCGCGCTGGTTTTCGTCCCCGAGATAGGCAAAGAAGATATCGTCCAGCTGCAGGTAACGGCAGCCCGCATCATAGAAGGCCTGAACGGCTTTCTTGTAGGTCTTGGCGATGTCGGCCATGAACAGGTCCTGGTCGGCATAGGGCGCGTGCTTGTTGGTCGCGGGCGTCACGCGGAAATGCACCGCCGAAGGCCCGGGGATCGAGATCTTCGGGCAGACCTTCGTGTTCTTCGCGACGAAGCGGAAATGCTCGAGCATCGGGTGATCGGCGGGGAAGTCGAGCGGGCCGTTCACTTCGGCGATCTGCTTGATCGTCGCGCCCTTGAAGCCCAGCGTGTCCTCGGCCAGTTCGACGATGTCGAGCCCGTCAAGCATCCCCATGAAGTCGAAATGCCAGAAGGCGCGGCGCGCCTCGCCATCGGTGACGACCTTGAGACCAACCTCTTCCTGCATCCGGATCAGGGCGGGGATTTCCTGATCCTCGATCTCGCGCAGCGCGTCGCCGGTCAGCCCGGCCTTGCGGGCCTCGGCGATCTTGCGGGGGCGCAGAAGGCTGCCGACATGATCGGCGCGGAACGGGGGGGTAAGGTTCGTCATGGTTTGTCCTGCAGGGTCATGCGGCGCGGCGGCCGCGAATAAAGGGAGAGGTCCGCAACCGCGCCTGTCCGGCGCCATGCCCGGGGACCGTACGGGCCGGTCGGCAACGCGGCAGGGCGGGTGCCGCGCGGGCGGACCGGCTGTTGGGGCACACGGTTGGTCATGCGCATGGACTTACCCCATGGGCAGGGCACATGGAAGGCACCGCCGGGGAGGGCGCGCGCCGTGGTCCCGGCAATCCTGTGGTTCAATTCGTCGCGAAAGATGGGCTATCACCGGGCGACAACGAAAAAACGAGGATGCGGATGAGCGGGCAGGACAACAGAACAGCGACGGAATGCCAGTGGGAGGTGGACGGGCTGCGTCTGACCGGGCTGGCCTGGGGCCCCGAAGACGGGCTGCCGGTGCTGGCGCTGCATGGCTGGATGGATCACGCCGCCAGCTTTCAGGAACTGGCCCCGCGACTGACCGGCTGCCGGGTGGTGGCGCTGGATCTCAGCGGGCAGGGGCTGAGCGCGCATCGGGCGGCCCATGCGACCTATAACATCTGGGACGACCTGCCGCAGATTGCCGGTCTGCTGGACCTGCTGGGCTGGCGCGATTGCGTGCTGATGGGCCATTCGCGCGGGGCCAATATCGCTGCGCTTTTCACAGCCGCCCAGCCCGAGCGGGTGCGCGCGCTGATCGCGCTCGATTCGCTGGTGCCGGTCCCGTCGGACGCCGGCATCGTCGCGACGCTGAGCGCTTTCGTGAACGATACCCGCGCGCAGCAGAAGCGCCCGCCAAGGACCTTTGCCACCCGCGCCGACTATATCGAGCGCCGCCGCGCACAGGGCAACGCCCCGCAGGTCTCCGAGGCCTTGGCCGACCGCGCGCTCGAACCGGGGCCCGATGGCTACCGGATGCGCGGCGACCGGCGTCTGTTCGCCAGCTCGGCGGTCAAGCTATCGCGCGCGGATGTCGAGGCGGTCCTGCGCGCGATCCGCTGCCCGGTGCTGAACATCTGGGCCGAGACCGGCATCGCCGCCACCCGTCGCGAAACGGCTGTCCTGCCGGAACTGGGCCCGCTGATCGCGGATTACGAAAGCCTTGAGCTGCCGGGCGATCACCATTTCCATCTCGACCCCGCCGTTGCCGCGCAGATGGCCGGTGTGATCGGGGACTTCCTGTCGCGGCGTCTCGCGCAATAGGTTCCGGGTCTTCCGACTGGCATCCCCGCGATCGGTTCTGATCGAACCGATCGCGCAGGGCTCCACGCTGTCGCAAAGGTCGAATAATCAGAACTTATAAGACCAATACTATTCATTCATTTGACATATAATGCACCGCGCCCCTACGGTCCGCCCGTCTGGGAGGCACGAGATGTTGGAAACCACCGGTATCGACGCAACGGAAAACGCGGCTGAAGACGTCCTGCACGTCGATGCCGCCTCGGTCCGTTATGGCGCGACGACGATCCTCGATCAGGTCGATCTGACCTTGGAAAAGGGTGAATTCGTCTGCGTGATCGGCCCCTCGGGCAGTGGCAAGACAACCTTCCTGCGCCTTCTCGCGGGGCTGGTCGCGCCGGTGCAGGGCCGCGTTCTGTTCCGCGGCACCGAGCACCGCGCGCCGTCGCGCGAAATCGCCATCGTGTTTCAGGATTACGCCAACGCGCTGCTGCCGTGGCGCGATGCCGAGGGCAACGTGTCGCTGGCGCTGGAAGCCGCGGGCGTCCCCCGGTCCGAACGCAGCGACCGCATTCACACTCTGCTGCGCACCGTCGGGCTGGCCGGCAGCGAGAAGAAATTCCCCTCGGAAATGTCGGGCGGGATGCAGCAGCGCCTGCAGATCGCGCGCTGCCTTGCGCAAGACCCCGATGTGCTTTTGATGGACGAACCTTTCGGCGCGCTGGACGCGATGACGCGCCAGAAGCTGCAGGACGAGTTGCTGGGCATCGTGCGCGAAAGCAATGTCACCGCGTTCTTCGTCACCCACGATCTGGAAGAGGCGATCTACCTGTCCGACCGCATCATCGCGCTCGAACCCAATCCGGGTCGGGTGAGCCAGATCTTCGACGTCGATCTGCCCAAGCCGCGCAACCAGCTGACCACGCGCGAGATGCCGGAATTTCTGCGTCTGCGCCGTGAGCTTTTCGACTTCATCGAGCGTTTCGAGCAATGACAGCGCTCAAGGGTCTGGCCCTTCCCGCAGCCTTGCTGTTGGCGTGGCAACTGGCGGTCATGCTGACCGGGCTGCAAAGCGACACCATCGCCGCGCCGGACGCGATTTTCGCGGCCCTCGGGCGCGGACTGACCGAGCCCGCCTTCTGGGCCGATACCGGCGATACGCTGGCGGCAGGCGGCATGGGGCTGGCGCTGGGTTTCGTGCTGGGGACGATGTCGGGCGTTCTGTTCGGGCTGATCCCGCCGGTTGGCCGCGTGATGCGTGTGACGGTGGAATTGCTGCGCCCGCTGCCCGCCATCGCCATCCTGCCCATCGCGCTGCTGATCTTCGGCTTCGGCTATCGGCTCGAGGTCGCCATCGTGGCCTTCGGCACCTGTTTCCCCGTCCTCGTGCTGACCGAAGCGGCGGTGCGCCAGATCGAGCCCCGGCTGTCCGAGGTCGCGCGGGCGCTGGCGCTGAGCCCCGGAGCGCGGGTGCGCAAGATCGTCCTGCCCGCCGTGCTGCCGCGCCTTTTCGTGGCGCTGCGGCTGGCTGCCGGGATCGGGCTGATCATCGCCATCACCGTCGAGATTGCCGCCAACCCGATCGGGCTGGGCGCGCGGCTGATGCAGGCGTCGAACTCGCTGCGGCCCGCCGATATGTACGCGACGTTGTTCTGGATCGGCGCCATCGGCTGGGCGCTGAACTGGGGGATGCTGCGGCTGCAGCTCTGGCTGTTCCCGGCCACGAAAGGAGCCGCGCAATGAGATATCTGCATCGCGGTCTGTGGTTTCTGGCCTCGCTGGCGCTGCTGGTCGGGCTGATCTGGGTCTGGCAGCTTCTGGCCGATGCGCGCATCCTGCCGCGCGCCTTCTTTCCCGGCCCCGACCGGACGTGGCGCGCGCTGAGCCGTGGCTTTGCCTCGGGCACGCTGGTGGCCGATACGCTGACCACCCTGCGCCGTCTCGCACTGGGCTGGGCGCTGGCCTCGCTGCTGGGGGTGGGGCTGGGCGCGCTGGTGGGCACGTCGAAATGGGCGCAGGCCTGGATCGCGCCGATCTTCGAGGTGCTGCGCCCGCTGCCTGCCTCGGCCATCGCGCCGGTTCTGCTGCTGTTTCTGGGCCTGACCGACAGCATGATCCTGACGCTGATCGCCTTCGGCGCGCTCTGGCCGATGCTGCTGACCACGGTGCACGGCTTTTCCAACATCCATCCGCGCCGCAAAGAGGTCGCGCGTTCGCTGGGCATGGGGCGCGGCGCTTTCATCGCCAAGATCGCCCTGCCGGGCGCGCTGCCCGACATCATGGGCGGTCTGCGGCTGGGCCTGACGGTGGCGCTGATCCTTGTCGTGGTGGGCGAGATGATCACCGTGCAGGGCGGGCTCGGGGCCCGGATCCTGCTGGCTGCGCGGGCCTTCAATGCCGCCGAGATCTTTGCCGGGGTCGCCCTTCTGGGCGTCATCGGTCTGGTGACCAATGCCCTGCTGGGGCTGGTCGAAACACGGGCATTGCGCTGGCAGCGACGCTGAGCGCGCTGCCCGCAGAAATGCTAACCATGTCGGGAGGACCTGGAATGAACCGCAGAACCTTGATGATGGGCACCGCTGCCCTGATGATGACCGCCCTGCCGCTGCAGGCGCAAGAGCGCACCCAGGTGACGCTGCTTTACACCGCGACCACCGGTTTCATGACCGCCTGGGTCGCGGCGGATCAGGGCTTCTTTGCTGATCACGGCGTCGATGTCGAACTGCAACTGGCGCAGAACGGCTCGATCATCGTCGCGGGCGTGGTCTCGGGCTCGGCGCAGGTCGGGCTGCCCACGCCGACGGTCGCGCTGCAGGCCATCGAGAACGGTCTGGACCTGCGCACCTTCGCATCGACCAACATCTTCCCCGAGACGTCGAATGCCGGCGTCGTGGTCGGGGCCGAGAGCGGGATCGAGGGCGCGGCGGATCTGGTCGGCAAGACCGTTGGCGTGCCGGGAATCGGCGGGCTTCTGGACGTGACCATGCGTCAGTGGCTGATCTCGCAGGGCGTTGATGTGGGCGATGTGAACATCGTCGAAATCGCGCTGCCGCAAACGGGCGACGCGATCCGTGCCGGGCAGGTCGATGCCGTGGCCAGCGTCGATCCGTTTTCGAGCCGCGCGGTCGATATGGGCGTGGGGCGCCTGATCGGCAACTATCTTGACGTCATCCCCGATGGCTCGGCTGCCGGGATCTTCGTCACCACCGCCGACTGGGCCGAAGAACATCCCGAGGCGATCACCGGCATGCAGCTTGCGCTGGACGAGGCCGCCGATTTCATCCGCGAGCACGACGCCGAAGCGCGCGAGAGCATCACGCGCTACACGACGCTTCCCGCGCCGGTCGTGGCGCATGTGCCCTTCCCGAATCTGGGCGGTGCGCTTGAGCCGGAAACGAGCCTCGGCTTCTGGAACGAACTGGCGGTCGAACAGGGTCTGATCTACGAACCGGTTGACCTCGAGACGTTCGTGATCCCCTTCCCGACCGAATAACCGGACGGGGCACGCGATATCCGGCGGCGGGGCCCGGTCCCGCCGCTTTCTTTGACGGGAGACCAAGCATGAAACTCGCAACCCTCGACAACGCGACGCCGGACGGGCGCCTGCATGTCGTCAGCCGCGACCTGTCGCGCTCTGCCCCGGCTCAGGCCGTGACGACGATGCAGGCCCTGATCGAAAGCTGGGACACCTACGCCCCGGCGCTTCAGGCCGAGTATGAGGCGCTCGACGCGGTGGGCGGCCAGCCCTTCAACCCCGCCAAGGCTCTCGCGCCGCTGCCGCGCGCGTGGCAATGGCTGGACGGGTCGGCCTATGAAAGCCACGGTACCCTGATGGCCAAGGTGTTTGGCATCGACAACCACGCCGACAAGGAACGGCCGCTGATGTATCAGGGCCTGTCGGATCATTTCCTTGCCCCGAGCGCCGATGTCCCGCTGCCGACCGAGGATGACGGCATCGATTTCGAGGGCGAGTTCGGCGTGATCTGCGACGCGGTGCCGATGGGCACCGATGCGGCCACTGCGCGCGGGCATATCCGGCTGCTGGTACAGATCAACGACTGGTCGCTGCGCGCGGTCGCCCCCATCGAGATGCGCACGGGCTTCGGCTGGGTGCAGGCGAAACCGGCCTGCTCGATGGCCCCCGTGGCTGTCACGCCCGACGAACTGGGCGATGCATGGCGCGACGCGCGCATCGACCTGCCGCTGGTGGTCGACTGGAACGACGAGCGTTTCGGCGCGGCGGGCGGCTATGACATGGGCTTCGGATTCGATCAGCTTGTCGCCCACGCCGCGCGCACCCGCAAGCTGGTGGCGGGGACGGTGATCGGCTCGGGCACCGTGTCGAATGAGAATTACCGCGAGATCGGCTCGTCTTGCATCGCCGAGCGGCGCGGTATCGAGATGCTGGACGAAGGGGCCGCGCGCACCGGGTTCATGCGTTTCGGCGACCGCGTGCGGATGGAATGCCGCATGGCCGATGGCACGCCCCTGTTCGGTGCCATCGACCAGCAGGTCGTCAAAGGCTGAACAGCGCCTCGGCATTGCCCCCCATGATCGCCGCGCGGTCATGGGCGGGCAGGGCCTCGGCCAGCGTGTCGGGGCGGCAATCCGCCATGTCGAACGGGTAATCCGTGCCGAACAGGATCCGTCCCGCCCCCATCCGCGCCACAAGGCTACGCAACTGCTCGGGGTCGAAAACGACGGTATCGACCCAGATCCGCGACAGGTAATCGGACGGCCGCTCACGGCACTGACGCGCCTCGGGCCGCACGCGCCATGTGTGATCGAGCCGCCCGATATAAGCCGGCAGATACCCGCCCCCATGCGCGCCGATCAGCTTCAGGCCGGGGAAGCGATCCAGTACGCCCGAGATGATCAGCGAAGACAGCGCGATGGTGGTTTCCAGCGGCTGACCGATCGTGTTTGACAGATAGAACGACGACAGCCGCGACCCTAGCGAGGTGCCGAGCGGATGGATGAAGACCGGCAATCCGGTTTCTTCGGCCGCGTGCCAGACCGGATCGAAATCCGGGTCCGACAATTCCCGCGCGCCGACCGAGGCCGAGATCTCGATGCCCTTGAGCCCCGTCGCCCTGGCCTGCCGGATCTGATCGGCGGCCAGGTCGGGATGCTGCATCGCCACCATGCCCATCCCCGCCAGTCGCTCGGGCGCCCGCGCGACCAGCGCGGCAACGGCGGCGTTGGTGGCGGCGACCAGATCATTGGCCAGCGCGGGATCGGCCCAATAGGCGTAGAGATGCGGCGAGGGCGAGACGACCTGCAGGTCGATGCCCATCAGGTCCAGATCGGCCAGCCGCTTGTCCAGTGACGCCATCCGCGCCCCGGCGGCAGGCAGCATCACCGCGCGGTTATGCGCCATCGAGGCGGCGCCGGTGCCCGCCGCCTGCGCCTGAAACTCGGCCAGCCGTTCGGGGCGTCCGTCGAGCAGGGCCTCGGCATCGGGGGCGCCGCAATGGCCGTGCATGTCGATCACGCGCGGAACCGCGACGCGGGGCAGGGCGGTGTCGGGCAGCGGGTTGAGCGCGCTCATTCGTCGAAGATCGCGACGGCGCGCACCCAGCCGGCCGAGCCTTTCTCGACCTTCACTGGAAAGGCGCAGACGGTGTAGCCCGTGGCCGGCAGCGTTTCGAGATTGGACAGTTTTTCCATGTGGCAATAGGCGGCTTCGGCCCCGGCCTTGTGGCCTTCCCAGGCGAGCGCCTTGTTGCCGGTCTCGGCGATCTGGCGCTTTTGATGGACCAGCGGGGTGTCCCAGCTCCAGGCGTCGGTGCCGCAGACCCGCATCCCGCGTTCGGTCATCCACAAGGTCGCCTCGCGTCCGATGCCGCAGCCCTTGGACAGGTAATCGTCATGGCCATAGCGCAACCCGGCCGAGGTATTTACCAGCACGATATCGCCCGGTTGCAGGTCGTGGCCGATGCGTTTGAACTCGGCCTCGATTTCGGCGGCGGTGACCACATGGCCATCGGGCAGGGCGCGGAAATCCAGCTTCACGCCCGGCCCCATGCACCAGTCCAGCGGCACCTCGTCGATGGTGATCGCTCGCTCGCCGTTATTCATCGTCGGGTGGTAATGCCACGGCGCGTCCAGATGCGTGCCGACATGCGTGGTGACTTCCAGCTCTTCCGAGGCCGGGCCCGCGCCGCCCAGCATTTCCGACGGCTCAATACCCAGCATCGCCGCGAAATCCGTCGCCCCGTGCGCGTGATCGAGATAACGGATCTTCGGGACCAGAGGCGGCGGGTCCGACTTGATGCCCGCCTTCAGCGTTACAGACAGATCGACAATACGACGCGGCATGCTCATTCCCCCCGGCATCATTCTTTGCGGGGACCGTATTTTTCGGCTAGGCATATGTCTAATGAATACAGTCAATGACTTTCATAAGGCAGGTGCATAGTGCGTCTGAACCGTCTCGACATGAACCTGATCATCGCGCTTGAGGCGATCTTGCGGCTGCGCTCGGTCACGGCGGCTGCGGGTGAGCTGAACCTGACCCAGCCCGCCGTCAGTCAGGCGCTGCGCCGCCTGCGCGAGCATTTCGACGACCCCATCGTCAGCCTTGCCGGGCGGCGGATGCGCCCGACCGAGTTCGGCGAGCAATTGTTCGTCGCGGCCACGCAGCTTCTGAACGAGACACGCCATTTCTCGCAGATGCGCCCCGGCTTCGATCCGGCCTCGACCGAGCGGAAGTTCTCGATCATCGCGTCGGATTTCGTTCTGAAGGTGCTCTTTGCGCCGCTTCTGCCGGTGCTGGCGCGCGAAGCGCCGGGCGTGACCCTGCAGATGGTGCCTATCGACGCGCCCTCGGACGCACGGTTCCAGCGTGGCGAGGTGGATTTCGCGGTGATCCCGGATCGCTTTCTGTATGACGGCCATCCCCACAGGTTGCTCTTCACCGACGATTTTGTCTGCGTCCTGAGCGAGGACCATCCCGACATCGCCGACAGCATGAGCGCCGAGACCTATCTGTCGCTGCGCCATGTCATCACCGAGTTCGGCGGCACGTGGCGCGGCAGCCATTTCGAGCAATGGGCGCTCGATACCGCGATCGAGCTGAACGTCGCCTGCAGCGTGCCCAGCTTCGCGATGCTGGCCGATTGTCTGGTCGGCACGCCCTATGTGGCCACCATGCATCGCAGCCTGTGGAACAGCCTGCCGCCGGGAACGGGGTTGCGCGCGGTGCCGCATCCTTTGCCGGTCCCGCGGATTTCCGAGAACCTGCAATGGCACGAGATCCGGGAATTCGACAGCTCGGTCCGCTGGTTTCGCGACCTCGTGATCCGCGTCGCGCGCGAGCAGTTTCCGGATACCGAAGCAGAGCCGGTCAGTGGGCCCTAGTTCGCGGCGCCCGCGATCTGCCCCGAGGCAAAGGCCAGAAGCGCTGCCGATGACCGCGCCGTGCGCTGCGCCTCGACGCGCGAGATCTGCGCGTCATAGAGCATCCGCAAAGCGGTATCGACCTCACCCACCGTGGCCAGCCCCCGTTCGGACATCGAACGCGCCGCGTCATAGGTCGTCTGCGCGGTCGACACCATCTCGCCCGCTGCGGCATTGGCGGCGAGCGAGGCGCGCAACGCCTCGTAGGCGGCGATAATCTCGCCTTCGGCCATGGCGCGCAGGTTCTCGGCCTCGGCCAGCGCGGCTTCGTGTCCCGCCTGCGCCTCGGCCAGTTGCAATTGCCGGGCATTGCCGTCCCAGATCGGGATCGAGACACCCAGATACAGGCCCGCGACCTGTTGCGACCGGTCGTAGCTGATGCCGCCCGCGCCGGTATCCAGCGCGCCCGACAACATCCGCCGTCCCAGCGTTGCCGAGGCGACGATGCGGGGCCGGAACGAAGCCTCGACCGCGTGCACATTCGCCTCGCTCGCGCGGGCACGGGCGAAGGCGGCCTGCAGATCGGGGCGGCGTTGCAGCGCGTCATTGAGGAACGCATCGACCGCCTGAGGCGGACGTGACGGCAGGCGCAGGGTGCTGGACAGATCCACGCGGATCGGCTGACGCGGCGACAGACCGCACAACGTGGCCAGCCGGACCGAGGCGGCGCTGGTTTCCGACCGTGCCCGCGTCAGGTCGAACCGCGCCTGCGCCAGCACCTGCTCGGCCTGCGCCAGTTCGGTCACGGTGGCCAGCTGCTGGCCGCGCCGGGCGCGGGCCATCGAGGCGATCTCGTCAGCGGCGGCAAGGCGGCGGCGCTGGATATCCTCGCGCTGGATGGCGGCCTGAAGGTCGTAGAACGCCTGCGTCACATCGTGGATCAGCGTCTGATGCGCGCCGATGAAATTGACGTTGCTGGCGAAAGACAACTCTTGCGCGCCCTCTCTGAGCGCCGAGCGCCGCCCGAAATCGAAAAGCAGCCATTGCACCGACAGGACCGCCGCATCGACCCCGGTGCCCGCCCGCACATCGCCGCCGGGCAGCACGCCCAGCGGGTCAGAGACCGGCGCGCTGTCCGAGGTATGGCGGCCCGCGAGGATCTCGGCGCTTAGCCGGGGCAGATAGGCCGCCTCCACCATTCCCACCGCCAGCGCCGCCTGCCGCGCGCGCAGCCACGCGGCGCGGGTGACGGGGTTGTTGGTCTGCGCGATGTCGATCAGCGTCGTCAGGTCATAGCGTTGTCCGGGCACCGGCGCGCGGCTGGCGGTGCCGCCGGGCACGCGGGCATCGGCGGCCAGCGTGAAGCCATTCATCCCCGCCATCGGCGCCGACGGATCGGCAGGCGCCAGCGCGGCGCTGTCGAGATTGGCGCAGGCAGCAAGCAGAACGAGCAGGGGAAGGGCGTTAGGCCGGGGCATGGCGGCTCCGATGCAGGAAGTCGTGATAGCGGGTTTCCGCAAGGGCGATGTCGGCCGAAAGATCGGCCTCGCGTTCGTACCGGGCCATGTCGGCCAGACGCCGGGCGCGGGCAAGGGGCGCGCGCAGCCGGGCCATTGCGCGACCGCTGTCGGGGGGCGGGGCTGTGGACAGAGCGGTATCCATCTCGGCAATGGCGTCGCGCGCGTCGTCGCGGGCCGATTCCGGCCACAGCGCTGCGAACACGGCCCAGATCACCGCGCTGCCGAACAGGATGCCGATGATCCGGCTGGTCGCCGCCGAGATCCCCGAGGGCGGGCCGAAGCCGGACAGTACCACAAGGAAGTAACACAGCGCCAGTTGCCAGCCCGCATAGGCGATCCGCTCGCTGCCCAGCCCGATCCATGCGGCGATGAACGTAGGGGGCGCGAGCAGCAAGAGCAACCCGCCGATGTCATCCGCGCGCGGCATCAGCCAGAGCATAACCGCCATGCCGATCGCGGCCCCGATCAGCGCGCCGGTAAAGCGCAGGACGATGCGGTGATGCGTCTCGCCCCGTGTCCCCAGCGCGACGTAGAAGCAGGTGATCATCGCCGTGTGGATCTGGAACAGGCCGAAAGCGGTGTAGAATCCATAGGTGATCATCACCGCCGCCAGAACCTTGAGCGCGAACCTTACCGGGCGCGGATCGCTGAAGGCGCCGGGCAGCAGAAAGGGCTCGCGCTCGGGCGGTGGGGCGGCGCGGGTCGGGGCGGGGATCAGGCGGGCCTCGGCCAGCGCCAGCCGGTGATAGGCATCGTCCGCGCGCCGCAGAAGGCGGGCGGCCTCTTCGCCCCGCGCCTCGCCCAGCATCCGGGCGAATTTGCGGTATTCGTCGAGCGGATGCAGTCCTTCGTCCAGCAGCGCCTTCGCTTCTTCGCCATGCGGGTCCAGCAGCGCGTGATTGAGGGCCGCGATATGCTCTTCGGCGCGGGCGAGGGGGCGCGGCCCGGCCAGCGCCGACCAGAACGCCATCAGGCCCAGCGGCAGGACCAGCACCACCCAGATCCATTCGAAGGCGCGGTTGATGAGTTCGGGTTCGGGGATCACATCGACCAGCGTCAGCATGAAAGCGAAGACGAAACCCGCTGTGCCCGCCAGCGGCCCCAGCTTGGACGCCTGCGACAGGAACATGCCGACAAAGGTAAATCCCCCCAGAGCGGCAAGGCGCAGCATCGGGTCTTCCAGCACGCCGCGCAGCAACAGCACCCCCAGCCCCACCGCCAGCGAGGCCGCCGCGATCAGCTTGATCGCGGTGAAGATCGTGTCGCCCGCATTGTCGCGAAACGCAAAGAAGATCAGGTAGCACGACAGCGCCGCCTCGGGCACTCGCAGGGCCATGGCCAGCGTCGTGGTGACCAGAACAAGCCCGGTGATGGTGAGCGCGTCGCGCATACGCCCCGGTTGCGGGGCCAGCTCGGCCAGCAGAGAGGGCGCGGCGAGCGGGGTCATGGATGCCCGGCACTCTCGGTCTCAGGGCCAAGGATGCGCACCGAGGCCGACGCGCCCAGCCGCAACAGCCCTGCCGGCGCGTCGTCTAGCTCGATTTCCACCGGGAAGCGCCGCGCGGCGCGCACCCAATCGAGCTTGTTGGCGACCAGCGGCAGGCCCAGAAGCTCGGCCTCGTCACTCGCGCGAACCCCCCAGCCGATGCCGGTCACATGCCCCTCAAGCGGTTGGTCGGGCGCGGCCAGCAGGAAGACGCGGACGCGGTCGCCCTCGGCGATCCGGCGCAGTTCGGTTTCGCGAAAAAGCGCGCTCACCCGCCATGCGCTGTCGTCGATCAGCGAAAAAAGCGGCGCGGCAGTGACGACGAATTCACCCTCGGTCAGTGTCAGCCCGGCGATATAGCCCGCGCGGGGCGCGAAGACTTCGGTGTTGCGGCGGTTGCGCTCGGCCAGCGCGACGGCGGCGCGGGCGCTGTCGACCTGCGCGCGGCGGGTATCGAGCGTGCCGACAAAGGCGTCGGTGCCGCTGGCATGGCTTTGCGCCTGTTCCAGCGTGACCTCGGCGTCGCGTACGGCGGTGCGGGCGCTGTCGACTTCCTGCGCGGTGACATAGCCCTGTTCCAGCAAGGGTTCGAGCCGCTCCAGCGTCTGCCGGGCCAGCGCCAGATTGGCCTCGGCCCGGTCGATCTGGCCCGAGGCGACATCGGCATTCGAGCGTTCGAGCGCGCGGTTGCCTTCACCCTGACGCAGTTCCGATTCGGCCGAGGCCAGCGCCGCCTGCGCTTGTGCGAGGGCGAGGTCATAGGCTTCGGGGTCGATGCGGAACAGAAGATCGCCCGCTTCGACATGCTGGTTGTTCTCGATTGCGACCTCGATCACCAGTCCCGGCACGATGGCCGAGATCTCGACCACGGGCGCGTCGATCGTCGCGGCATCGGTCGTCGGGTGGCTGTCGGATTGCGACCACGCCCAGCCGGCCAGAGCGATGGCGGCAAGCGCCAATACGGCCACGACGATCCGCAAGATTGCGCGCGTGTTCATTGGTAGCCCCCGATCCACAGCACATAAAGCCCGACACCGGCAAGCACGGCGACCGAGAGGTGAAACACCGCCGGCGCGGGCAGATGCCGCGCAAGGCCGGTGACGATCAGCACTTCGCGCAGGATCAGGGCCAGAACAAGCCCCGCCAGAGCGGCGAACAGCCAGACCGGGAAGGACGAGCCATAGATGACGATGACCGGGGATCTCGGGGTCATGGGGCCTCGGGGGAATGGCGGGCACCGGGCCCGTGATGGGGCGATTTTCGGCGCATCGCCGCGCGGCTGCAAGGCATTACGTTCCGGCAGGGGAATGCACGACGCGGCGTAGCGCGGGGGCAACGGGACCGGGGCCGGGCGCAGTTGCGGGACTTGCGTCATGGGGCGGGATAAGCGCGCCTGCATCGCTTTCGTCAATGCATGGAATTTAAACTATCAATTAGACTGATGACATGTCGCCCCTTAGCGTGGCTCCGCGCGCAGGGGCCGTCAGGGCGGTCCCGGTTCAGCGTGCGCGGGGGAGGGACATGCCGCAGATTATCGGTGACCGGACCATGACGCGGGCCTCGGACGGGGCCTCGCGGCTGATCGCGGCGATCATTTTGGCGATCATTTTAGGCGGTCGACAGGGCCGCGTCGCCCCAATCATTCACCATAAGAACAAGCGGGCCGATGCGGACCCGCTTTTCGCTGCCGGACGTCGCCTGATCGGGATGCGTAACGGCTGACGGGCGCGAGGATCGGCTCGGAGGGAGGAGCCTTGGATGCAGAGCGAAACGAATAACCCCGAGCCTTTGGCACGGGCGATGGAGCAGATCACCGGCCTTGTGGCGGTGATCGCGGTGACGGGGATTCTGGCCGGGGCGGTCATCGTGGTCGGCGACGTGCTGGCGCGCTGGCTGTTCGGCACCGCCATCGTCGCCCTCAACGAAATCATGTCGAGCGTCTTTGCCGTCGCGGTGGCCGCGACGCTGCCTGCTGGGGCGGCACGCAGGGTCAATCTGCGCATCGACCTGCTGGGTGCGCAGACCGGGCCCCGGATGACTGCGTGGCTGACGCTGATCGGCTCGCTGATGCTGGCGGGGTTCTTCGCTCTGCTGGCGTGGCGGCTGTCGGTGCTGGGGCTGCGCTATCATGTGCAGGGCCGCTCGACTTCGATCTGGAACTGGCCGCTGGCGCCCACCTATTTCGCGATGGCGGGGTTCATGGCGCTGGCGGGTCTGGTGCAATTGGTCAATGCCGCGCAGGATCTGCGCCGGGCGCTGAGCACCCGGCGTGGGGCAGGGACGCGCCCGGTCGTGATCGTGCTGGCCGTGGCCTTGGCGATCCTTGCAGGCGGCGGGCTGATCTGGGGCTGGACCGATTTTACCGGGCTTTCCTCATGGGCCGGTGCCAATCCGGGGGCGGCGGTGGCTGCCGCGTTTGTCGTGCTGTGGCTCGGCGTGTTGCTGCAATTGCCGCTCGCCACAGTGACGGCGGCGATCGGGCTGGCGGGAACGATGCTGTATCTCGGCGGCGCGACGGCGGGGAATGTGTTTGCCGGGGACAGCGCCGATTTCCTGCGCGATCCGCAGGTGGCGACGCTGCCGCTGTTCCTGATCATGGGCGCCTTCGCGGTGGCTGCCGGTGTGTCGGATGACCTGTTCCGCGTGGCGCAGGCCTTTCTGGGCGGGGTGCGCGGCGGGCTGGCCTATGCCACCGTCGCGGGATGCGCGGGCTTCGGCGCGGTGAGCGGCAATTCGGTCGCGACCTCGGCCACGTTCGGGCGGCTGGCCTTGCCCGAGATGACGCGGCGCGGCTATGCACCCTCGCTCTCGACCGCGACGGTCGCGGCGGGGGGAACGCTGGGCGCGCTGGTGCCGCCCTCGGGGGTGATTATCCTGTTCGCGCTCTTGACCGAGGAATCCATCGCGGCCCTGTTCGTCGCGGCGATGATCCCGGCGCTCGTGGCGCTGCTTTTATACTTCGCGACGATCTGGCTGACGATCCGGCTGACCCCCGGTCTGGTCCCCCATGTCGAAACGGGTGCGCGCAGCGACCTGATCCCGGCGCTGATTGGCGCGTTTCCGGTGATCGTGCTGTTCGCCGTCGTGATCGGCGGGCTTTACGGCGGGGTGTTTACCGCGACCGAAAGCGCCGCGGTGGGCGCGGTGGGCGCGTTTCTGCTGGCGCTGGGGCGCGGTCGGCTGAACCGCCACGCCCTGCTGCGGGTGTTTTCCGAGACGACGGCCTCGACCGCGATGATCTACGCGCTGATCTTCGGCGCGCTGATCTTCTCGTTCTTCATCAATCTGGGCGGGACGCCGCAGATGGTCACCGATTGGATCGGCGGGCTCGACGCGCGACCGCTGGTCATTCTGGGCGTGCTCATCGTGTTTTACCTGCTGCTGGGCTCGGTCATGGACAGTTTCGCGGTGATGGTGATTACCGTGCCGGTGGTCACGCCGCTGGTGCTGGATCTGGGCTATGACATCCTGTTCTGGGGCGTGCTGATGCTGGTGGTGGTCGAAACCGGCATGATCACGCCGCCTTTCGGCATGAACCTGTTCGTTCTGAAAGCGCTGCAGAAGGATGTGAAACTGGCGACGGTGATGCGCGGCGTGGTGCCGTTCATTCTGGCCGATCTGGTGAAGATCGCGCTGCTGGTCGCGGTCCCGGCGTTGTCGCTGTGGTTGCCATCGACCATGAACTAACACCAGGCCGGAGACCTGACACGAAAAAGGGCCCCGCGAGGGGCCCTTTGCTGTTGCTCTGCCGAAGGGATTACTCGGCCAGCGTTGCCGAGGCGTCGTCGAGCGCCTGACGGTAGATTTCAAGCGCCTCGGCGCCGCCGGGCGTGCGTTCGATATAGGACGCCTCGATCGGGCCGCCGACGCGGTCGACCAACTCGGCCACCTGTTCCTCGGTCATCGTGTGGAAGCGCCGTTCGCCGTCGCTTTGGACGAAGGCCAGCGCCTCGGCTTCCCACGCGTCGATCGCCGCGCCGGTTTCGCGCGAGGTCTCGCAGGTCGAGTGCCGTTCCAGAATCTCCTGCGCCGCTTCGGGCAGGGCGTCGAACCGGTCGCGCATCATGAAGACCAGACCCAGACCGCCGCCCAGCGGGGCGATCAGGTGGTCGGTCGTAACCTCGTTCAGACGGAAGCCGGGGAAGGCGGTGAAGTTCATCACCAGCCCCTCGGCGGTGCCGCGCTGCAGGGCCTGATACATCTCGGGCACGTTGATCGACAGCGGTGTGCCGCCATAGGCCTGGATCAGCCCCGAGACGACCGGGCTGCCGGTCATCACCTTCATGCCCGCCATATCCTCCATCGAGGTGGCGGGATGGTCCTGAAAATGCAGGCTGGCTTGCGGAAACTGCACGAAGAGCAGCGGCACGATATCGGCGGTTTCCTCGCCGAAACCACCGGCTTCGTAGAACAGGCAGGCCGCCAGCGCGCCCTGTTCGGCGCTCTGGACCATGAAGGGCAGGGTGGTGACCAGCGAGCGCGGGAAGCGGCCCGGATCAAAGGCGGTGATGCCGAACACCATCTGCACCACGTCGTCCTGCACACGGTCGAAGAAATTCGTGTGGTTGACGATCATCGGCCCGTTGCGAAGCTGGATCTCCAGCACCGAGGGATCCTCGGCGTTGATCGCCTCGGCCCAGGGGGTCAGGATGCGGGTGACGAGCGGGTGCTGTTCCGGGTTCGCGGTGCCGAAGCTCAGCGTTTCCTGCGCGATGGCGGGTCCGGTTGCGAAAAGGGCCGCGCTGGACAAGAGCGCGGCGAGAGTGCGGCGGATCATGGGTTCCTCCCCTAATAACTTTGCAGACCCCGACGGGCGGGGGCCGTGAAAGACCGTAGCTGCGGCTCATGTTTTTGAAAATTTGATTGGTTCAATGGAAGGTATTGATGGAATTCATACCTCAGCGGCCACCGAGTCCAGCAATCGCGTCCGCAGCCAGACCAACGCCGGGTCGGTGTCTCGCATGCTGTGCCACTGGATCACCTGTTCAAGCGGCGCCAGCGTGAGAGGCGGCTCGACCACTGCCAGCCCGGGATCCTGTTCCGCCATCCGCCGGGCCAGCCGCTGCTGAACCAGCGCGATGCGGTTCGAGCCGCGCACCAGATCGCCCAGCGACGAAAAGGAAAAGGTCGTCACCGCCACGCTGACCGCGACCCCGGCGTCACGCAAGAGATGCGCGGCATAGCTCTGCCCGCCGACAGGCGGCTCCATCGCGACATGTTCGAGCGCGGCGAATGTGTCCAGATCGAGATGGCGCGCCGCCGGGTTGGCCGCGTCGAGAATGCAGACCATCGCGTCCTTGAGCAGCGTCTGCGACGGATGATCGGGCGAGGAATAGACGCGCGGTGCGATCAGCAGATCGGTATCGCCGCGCTCAAGCTGCAGGCCGGGATAGGTGCGCTGCGGCTTGATCGTCAGCCGCATGGACGGGGCCTCGCGCGCGACCTGCTGCACGAAAGGCGGCACCACGGTGGCAAGGCTGTAATCGGACACCATCAGCGCCACGTTGCGGGTGCTGGTGGTCGGATCGAACGCGGGCGGCGTGGCAACGGCCGCCTCGATCCGCACCAGAATGTCGCGCACGGGGCCCGCCAGCGCCTCGGCGCGGGGTGTCAGTTCCATGCGCCGTCCGACCTGCACCAGAAGCGGATCCTCGAAATACATCCGCAGCCGGTTCAGCGCGTTCGACATCGCCGACTGGGTGATCGACAGCTCTTCCGCCGCGCGGCTCACGCTTTGCAGGCGGATCAGCTTGTCGAGCGCCGCAAGCAGGTTGAGGTCGAGATTTTGAAAACGCATCGCCGGATTTCCAGTAATCAGGTGAATACCATACATTGATACTTACAATTTCATCAATGTTATTTCCCTCGCTATTGTCGCCCCGAACGAACGGCTAAGGAGGGTGCGCGTGTTCCGCTATTTCCCCACGAATTACGTCTGGGACCTGTCGATCAACCTGTCGATCGAGATGGGGGGCCGTCTGGGCGAGATCGACGCGATGTGCGCGCCGCTGAAGGAAGCGGCGCTGACGCCCGAAGACGGCGGCACGTTGGCCTTCCGCAAGGTCTGGTCCGAAGGCGCCGACAACCTGATCGACCTTGCGCAGGACGATCTGGCCCGGGGCCGCAGCCTGTCGGCCTCGAACAAGCTGATGCGCGCGGCGAATTACCTGATCACCGCAGAACGCCTGCAGGCGCATGGCTCGGAGGGGCGCATGGCGCTTTACCGCAAGCATCTCGCGACCTTCTATCAGGCGCTGGGGCTGGGCGCGACCGGCGCGTACCGCGTCACGATCCCCTACGAGGGCAAGCATCTGTCGGGCATCTTCATGCCGGCCGAGGGCGTCACCGGCCCGCAGCCGGTGCTGGTGCAGGTCAACGGTTTCGACAGCACCAAGGAAATGCGCTTCATGGCGCAGCTGCCGGGGATGCTGGCCAAACGCGGGATTGCGTCGCTGGTGCTGGACCAGCCGGGAACGGGCGAGGCGCTGCGTCTGCAAGAGCTGACCGCGCGCCATGACAGCGAGCATTGGGCGACGCCTGTCTATGAATGGCTCGCTGCGCGCGCTGATGTTGACGAAAAGCGCATCGGCATGGAGGGGGTCAGCCTTGGCGGTTATTACGCGCCGCGCGCCGTGGCGTTCGAGCCGCGCTATGCCTGCGGTGTCAGCTGGGGCGCCAACCACGACTGGCGCGACGTGCAGAAACGCCGGCTTGAGCGTGAGGGCGAGTTCCCCGTGCCGCATTACTGGTCCCATGCCGCCTGGGTGTTCGGCGCCAAGGATACCGACGATTTCATGCAAAAGGCTGAAGGAATGCATCTGGACGGCGTTCTGGACCGCATCCGCGTGCCGTATCTCGTCATGCATGGCAAACACGACAGCCAGATCCCGCTGAAATGGGCCTATCGCAGCTATGAGCAGCTGGTGAACAGCCCGCGCCGCGAGCTTGTCATCTTCGACGAACGAACCGGCGGCGTGCAGCATTCCAGCATCGACAATTCGGGCCCCGCGCTCGACTGCATCTGCGATTTCGTGGCCGAGTCGCTCGGCGGCCGGATCGCCTGAGGAGGACGCAGACATGCAGATCATCGGACCCGATCTTCTGATCTTCGGCGTGGACGACGTGCCCGCCTGCCACGAATTCCTCACCGCCTATGGGCTCGAGACCACGGATTACACGCCCGAGAAGGGCGGCACCTTTCTGGCGCTCGACGGTACCGGGCTGGTGATCCGCGCGCGCAACGATCCCTCATTGCCGCCCGCGCTGAAAACCGGCAGCACCTTGCGTCTGCAGGTGCTGGGCGTGGTGGACGAGGACGCGCTGAACGCGGTCGAGGCCGAGCTGTCGCGTGACCGTCAGGTGCTTCGGCTGGCCGATGGCAGCCTGCGCACGCAGGACGATCAGGGCTTCGAGCTGGCCTTCCGGGTCACCACCCGCAAGCCGCTCGACCTGCCGGGCGAGAAGGTGAACGCGCCCTATGCGCCCGCCCGTGCGGCCAATGCGCTGGGCGTCACGCAGGATATGCCCGCCAAGCCTCGCACCCTGTCGCATCTCGTGCTGTTCGTGCCCGATATCGAGGGCGCGGTGGGTTTCTACCGCGACCGGCTGGGCTTTCGCATCACCGACACGCTGACCGGCGCGGGGCCGTTCCTACGTCCGCAGGCGAATGCCGATCATCACACGCATTTCTTCATTCGCACGCCCCCTTACATGCAGGGGATCGAGCATCTGGCCTTCCATCTGGGCGGCCCGACCGAGCTGATGCTCGCGGGCAGCCGGATGATGGAGCAGGGCTATGAAAGCTTCTGGGGGCCGGGTCGCCACAAATTTGGCTCGAACTGGTTCTGGTATTTCAAGAGCCCGCTGGCCTGCAATGTCGAGTTCGACGCCGACATGGACACCCATGACGACGACTGGGCGCCCCGCGAAGCCCCGATGGGCCCCGAGGCCAGTCAGGCCTTTTTGCTGCAATGGCGCGCGAAATGGGCGCCCGGCGGCGGACCTGGCGGTCCCGGCGGGCCGAAGGACTGAGCCGCGCCTGAGGGGAGGAGAGGCTCATGTCCGAGGTCACGGATAGCGGCTTCCTATGCCGGCTGGACGATCTGGCTGAGGGCGAGGCGCGTGGTTTCGACGTGCCGGGCCTGCGCGCCAAGGTGATCGTGGTGCGCCGGGGCGGCGGCGTTCACGGCTGGCGCGACCTGTGCCCGCATTACGCGGGCGGCACGCCGATGGCGTGGAAGCGCGACGCCTATCTGAACGGCGCGCGCACCCATCTGGCCTGTCACGCGCATGGTGCGTGGTTCGAAATCGAGACGGGGGTCTGCGTGCAGGGGCCCTGTCTGGGCAAGCGGCTGACCCGCGTGCCGCTGAGACTTGACGACAAGGGCGGGATCCATCTGGAGCGGCCGCCAAAGGGGAGAGAGATATGACGGACAAACGGCGCATTCTGGTGGTCGGCGGCGGCTTCTCGGGCATGAGCGCGGCGATCCTGCTGGCTGAAGCCGGTAACGCGGTGGATCTGGTCGAAATCGACGCGGGCTGGCGCAGCTACGGGGCGGGGATCAGTCTGAACGGCGCGATCTTCCGGGTGTTTCACCGGCTCGGCATCCTTGAGCCGTTCAAGGACGTGGGCGCGATGACCGACGGGGTCGAAATGCGCAACCCCGCCGATGCAGTCGTGGCCCAACTGCCGACGCCTGCGCTGCAAGAGGGCGCGACCGGCAATGGCGGCGTGATGCGCCCGGTTCTGGGCAAGCTTCTGTCCGACAAGGTGCGTGCGACCGCGACCAATGTGCGTCTGGGGATCAGCGCCACGGGCTTCGACAACCGCGAAGACGGCGTGACCGTCAGCTTCAGCGACGGCACGACGGGCGAGTATGACCTCGTGATCGGCGCCGACGGGCTCTATTCCAGCACCCGCGCCGCGATCTTCCCCGACGCGCCCGCGCCGCGCTATATCGGTCAGGCCGTCTGGCGCGCCGTGCTGCCGCTGCCCGAAGGGGTGAACACCGTCACGATGTGGATCGGCTCGAAGCTGAAATACGGGGTGAACGCGGTCTCGGACGGGCAGGCCTATCTCTTCGTTACCGAGGATCGTCCGACCAATGAGCGCATCCCCGAAGAGGCGCAGCTTGGCATGCTGAAGGAACTGCTCGAGCGGTTCCCTGCCAAGACCGTGCAGGACATCGCAGCAGGCCTTAACGAACACAGCCACGTCATCTATCGCCCGCTCGAACAGATGCTGATGCCGCGCCCGTGGCACAAGGGGCGCGTGGTGCTTATCGGCGACGCGGTTCATGCCACGACCCCGCATATGGCGGCAGGCGCGATGATCGGCATGGAAGACGCCGTCGTGCTGGCCGACGAGCTGGCCTCGGGCGATATCGAAACCGCGCTTTCAGCGTTCCAGGACCGGCGGTGGGAACGCTGCCGCATGGTCGTCGAGAATTCGGGCCGTTTGGCCGAAATCGAGCAAGGCCACGGCACGCATGAAGAGCACACGCGCCTGATGGGTCAAACGCTGGGCGCGCTGGCCGCGCCGATCTGAGGAGCAGAGACATGGATTTTCCCGCGATCACCCGCGTTGTCACCGGCCATGATGCAGAAGGCCGCGCGGTGGTGTCCGAAGTCGGTCCGCTGCCCCATGTCGCGCAGATCGAAGCCATTCCCGGCACTGTGTTTCATGAGATCTGGGCGACCGAGGGCGCGCCCGCCGCAGTCGGCAACACGCCCGACCCGACGCGCGGCCCCCTCATGCTGCCGCCACCCCGGAACGGGACGCGCATCCGCATCGTCGACATCCCCCCGGATACCGAGGATTTCCTGCAGCAGGGCGCAAGCCGGATGCAGGACGCGTTCACTCAGATCGGCGATGCCGCCGCTTCGACCGTGGCCGCGGACAGCCCGCATCCGCTGATGCACCGCACCGAGAGCGTCGATTATGGCGTTGTGCTGGCGGGGGAATGCACGCTGGTGCTGGATCGCGGCGAGGTCGTGCTGAAACCCGGCCATGTTGTCGTCCAGCGCGGCACCAATCACGCCTGGGCCAACCGCTCGGGCGCGATGTGCCGGATGCTCTTCGTGCTGGTCGATGGTGCGTATGATCCCGACATTCCGCCCGCGCCGTAACCGCGCGCCCGGCCTTCTCTTTCTGATCTGTCTTTCGTCTTAACACTCAAGGACCGCGCCCCATGTCCGAAGCGTCCCAGTCCCAAGCGGCCAAATCCCCGGCGTCCATGCCCCGCCCGTCGAGCTTCACCACCCTTGGCACCGGCGGCGGGCCGATGCAGAACCCGCTTGCCTCGCAGCCCGCGCATCTGGTTATGAACGGCGAGCGCCCGGTGCTGGTCGATTGCGGCGAGGGGGCGATGGGTCAGCTCAAACGCGCGGGCGTCGAGTTTCGCGACGTGCAGCAGATCTTCCTGACGCATCACCATTTCGACCATATCGGCAGTCTTTTCGCCTGCCTCGGGCTGAACATGATGACGATGCGCCCCACGCCGCTGACGATCTACGGCCCGCCGGGCACCAAGGCGATCCTCGACAACCTGATCGCCGCCTGTGACGTGCCGCAGGCGATCGGATTCGGCGTGAAGGGTCAGACCATGCCGCATCCGCGCGATTTCGTCCGGGTCGAGGAAATGACCGACGGGGCACGGATCGAACTGGGCGAGATGGTCGTCACCGCCTGCGAGAACACCCATTACCGCCCGGAGCACGAACTGCTTGAGCCCGGCCCTGTCTCGCTGTCGCTGCGCTTCGATCTGCCGGGGCGCAGCCTGTTCTTCACCGGCGATACCGGCCCTTGCCTGGCGGTCGAGACGCTGGCGCAGGGCGTCGATTTGCTGGTCAGCGAAATGATGGATCTCGACATGACGATGGGCCGCGTGCGCGCCAGCAACCCGCATATGCCCGACGCCGCCATCGAGAAGATCCGCACGCATCTTGCCCTGCACCATCTCAGCCCCGAGGATGTCGGCGATCTGGCCAGCCGGGTTGGCGCGGGCCATGTCGTCGCCACGCATTTCGCCCCCGGCTGCGCCACGCCCGACACCGCCGACAGCTATGCCGCCCGCATCGCCGCGCGGTTCGGCGGTCAGGTCTCGATTGGCCGCGACCTGCAAAGCTACTGACGCCTGCCGAGGCGCGCGCCGGAGAGAGACCGGCGCGTAACCCCGGTCCCGAGTGTCGAGCGCGCGCCATCATTGTGAAACCAAGCGGTATCGGTCACTTTGCTGGAATGTCTCGAATGGGAAACGATGGCGAGTCGACTGATATATGAAAGCGAACACGTCCGGATAAAGCACGATGTGCTGGACGGCGCGTCCAGCGTCATCGTGTTTTTCTCGAATTTCAAGGAAGCGGATTGGCAAGCCGTTGCCTCGCGCGAGGACAATATCCGGTTCCGCGGGCATTCGGCGGTTTTCGTGTTCTCCAAGTACAACCATTGGTGGCAGATCCCCGAGCTTGACGAGATGTGCGCCTGTATCCGCGCGGCGACGGAAGGCTACGCGCAGCGGATCGCCTATGGCTCAAGCAAGGGCGGCTTCGGAGCGCTGCTGTTGGGGGCGGACATCGACAGCACGCGAATAGTCGCTATCGCCCCGCAAACCACGATATCGGATCCGGCGATCCCGCTTCGGTCTGTGTGGAAAGAAGAAATCGCCAAGCGGCCCATCCTTCGCGACAATGTCGCAGACAGCCTGAAAATCCTGCCCGAGGTTTTGTACGATCCGTACAAAGAAACCGATCTGCCTCATGTGAACCATCTGAAAGCGCGGGCCGAAATCGAAGAACTCCGATTTCCGCACGGCGGGCATAAATTGCTCAAGACGTTCAAGGAATGTGGCATTCTCGGCGATGTAATGGGCAGACTTTTCCGCGAGAAAACATCCGAATCCGAGCTTCTGGAGATCTTCGACCCAGTGAAACGGCGCTCGTCGAGCTACATGCTCAATCTGGTTCAGTGGCTCGCGCTAACCGGCGCCTATGCCCAGGCGACGCTTGAATTCGAAGCGCTTGAGGCGCTCGATCCGTCTTCGGTGGCGTCGTTTCGTGAAGGGGCGGCGGTTCGTCTCCAAACGCGTGACGACCTTGCCCCGACTTTGGTCGCTTGGCTCGAGGGCGTCGTCATGCACCGCCAGACAAAGGTATAGCTGGCACTGTCAAAGCCGGGGGGCGGCGCGGCGGAGAAAACGCAGGGGCTGCAACGATGTGAAACACATCGGCCCAAATCCAACAGCTCCTGCAAACCCTTGTTTTTCGAAGAAATGAAAGGGATGGTGATCCCGAGAGGAAGCGGGAAAGCACTACGGATCAATTCGTTGGTCTGTAAAACAAGTGCGATGGCCCTCAAGCAATATCAATGGCTTGCATATCGGCATGTAAAACCGATCGTCGGCAGTAGACGACGTCAAAGCCCGCAAGTGAACCCGTGCATGTCACTGCGCAGATAAGCCAAGAGCAGCACCGAGAAACCGTCAGCTCGACCAGAATACAGTTTCAGCCGGAGATCCGAGCCAGAGCATACCAGGTCGCACAGGGTGCGCCCAAGGGCGAACCGGATCGCCAGGTGTCCTTGGGCAACTCTCTGAAAAACGTTTATTAAGGCGCCGGGGCAGATGCTCCGGCGCCTTTTTGCGTATGGAAGGGGATGCGCGGTTCGTGGCATGAAGCCGCGGATCTGGCGAATGGCCGTTGCGCCCTCTCTTTATGAGCCTGAGCATGGCGCAGTGGGGCTGGCTTGCGACGGTGAGACCCTGGATACGAGGTCGCTTGGAAGCGGTGGGAACTCCGATGAAGACCATGAAGCCGACGCAAGCTGTGCCAGACGAAAGGCGGCTTTGGAGAACGCGGCGAAGCTGAATCCTTAAGAGACGTTCGTCGGCTGAGGGTCGTTCGTGCTCCCCGACACAAAGGGCGGAAAGCGGACATCTATCTCGGCCTCGACGAAAGCAACGCAAACGTATTTCGCAACCACGACTGCTGGTACACCCCAGCAAACAGAAAAGCCTTGTCTGCCACACACTGCGCAGCGTGAAGCCGGAGGCGTCCATGATGACTTAGGCCGGCCCCTCGAACGGGCCGGCCATTTCTTTGCGGCACTTCAGTTCTCGCCCGGACTTATGCTGCCACGCGCCGGCGGTTAACACTCATGACACCGACGGTGCCGGCGATGATCACGAGGAAGACAAGGCTCGTCACCACGGTGCCCAGTCCCAACCCACCGAACTCGGCCGGTTGCGCCAGCAAGTCCCCGAATGACGCACCCAGCGGACGGGTGAAGATGTAGCACAGCCAGAAGGCCCAGATCCCGTCCAGTCCCAGCGCGAAGTATCCCAGCGCCAGCGAGGCGATGATCAGCCCAAACAACACGCCCGTCCCGGCGAAGCCGACGCTGAAGGCTTCCGAAATCAGGTCACCCGCCGCCGTCCCCAGCGCGAAGGTGAACAGAATCGCCAGCCAGTAGAAGGCTTCGCGGCGGAAGGTGTAGACTTCGTGGATCGACAGCGTGCGCTCGGCGGCGAACCACAGGGCGAAGGTGCCGGCCAGCAGGGCCGAGAAACCGAGCGTCGAATACAGCAGCGGGATACCGAGCGCGTCGGTCATGTTGTCGGTGATCAGCGTGCCCACGACCGAGATCAGCACCACGTTCAGCCAGTAGACCATCGGGACATAGGCTTTCTGGCGGAACTGCCAGAGCATCGTCGCAACAAGGATCGCCGACATCATCACCGTCGTCGCGCCCAGTCCCAGCCCGAGGTTGACGGCAAGGAAGTCGGCGGCGGTCTCGCCCATGGTCACGGCAGTGAGCTTAATCAGCCAGAAGCCGGGCGTCACCTCGGGCACGCGGTTCACGGCGCCGTCGAGCAAGGGACGTTCGGGGAAATCGGCAAGGGATGCGGTGGTCATGGTCTTATCCTCTCAGCTGAGCCAGAGCCTGCGCGGCGAAGGCATCGGAATGGGCATCGTCATCGGCATTGCAGCGTTCCAGCGCGCGGGCCTGCAAATCGGCGACACCGCTCGGCGCGGCACGGCCGGCCAGCTCGGTGCGCAACTGGCCGATCAGCGTCTCGCAGGGCAGCGCGCGGCCCGAGGCGTCGGTGACGGCGATGCCGGAAACCATCTGCACCACGCCCCCTTGGGCTCCGGGCGAAACGGGATTGGCCAGCGCCTCCTGCAACGCCGTGAGCGTCGACGTGACGCGGGCGGCGTCCGGCGTCCGGGCCCGCAGTGCCGCGAAGGCGTCATCCGCCGCGCCGTCGATCGTGCCCCAGGCATTGGCATCCATGGCGCGCAGGGCGCTGGCATTCTGGTCCCAGAGCGCCTCGAGATCGGTGAGCCGGGTCTCGGCGGCGGTCAGGTCGCCGGTGGCGGCGATCCTCTGGGTGTCGGTGACGATGGTCTGATAGGCGCTCATGTCGCCCAACGGGGCGGCGCTGGCAGTGGCGGCAGCCGGGGCCGAGGCCGGCGCGATCCAGGCTTCGGCGAGCGCGAAGCCACCGGCCGGGACGGCAATCAGCGCCAGCGACAGCGCGAGGTTTCTGAGGGGCGATGTCATCGGGTTCTTCCTGTTCCTACTGTCATCGGGGCCATTGCGGCCTCATGAGCAGGGGAATGACGGTCAGATCCCGGATCGGTCTGGCGGGGTTCTTACAAGCGTGTAAGAACCCCGCTTTCTTGCTCAGCGGGTGACGAGGGTCACCGGCGTCAGGGTCACATCGCCGCGCGTGACCGGGGCATTCGCGGTCCCATTGGCGTCGAGCGCCTGCACAAGGGCGGCCTGAGACCCGTCAATCGCTTGCGGGGTTCCCGGCTCGGGCGTGGTATCGGAGCCCACGCTGGCCATGAACAGCCGCAAGCCGTCTGTGGTGACGAACTCGGTCCGCCAGAACCGGGCGTGGACCGCAGGTGCCGACGGCGCCGCAAGGGTCACCGAGGGTGTCATGCCGCGCCAGAAATGCGGGGCGATCTCGACCGTGGGGTCGGCATCGGCCTCGACGGCGGCGTTCAAGGCTCCGATCAAGGCGCGCGGTCCCTGCAACCCAGTCACGACCCAACCCTGCACCGAGAGGGCGCTTTCGATGCTGGCGGCGTCCGGGGCGAGAACGGCAATGCTTAATTGCCGGACCTCTGTTCCCAGGAGCGAGAGGGTCCGAAAGTCGATGCCCGGCCTAGACAGGACCTCCTCGACACTGATGATCTGTTGGTCCGCAAGCGTTTCTACGGGCGTATTGCGCGGCGGGGCGTATTGGCTGACCTCGAAGGCGGCGAGCAGGAGCAGCGCGACGACAAGCCCCTGTCCGACCCAGTTCCGCCAACCGAGGACCGGCCCGCGAGGCGCCGGCTGGCGGTCGATCAGCCATTCGCTGACCGCGATCGCACTGACCAGCGCCAAGGCGCCGACCAGCCAGCCGCTGAAGACGTCACTGGCGTAATGCTCGATCAGGTAGATGCGGCTGCCGCCGATGGACAGCGCCACCAGCCCCGCGCCCAGAAGCGCGGTCTCGACCCGGATCTTGCCGGTACGCCAGAGCACGTAGAACATCATCCCGAAGGCCCCGATGGAGCTGCCGGCATGGCCCGAGGGGAAGGAGTTCGAACTCTCGGCAAAATAACCCAAAGGCGAGCGCGGACGCTGGAACACCAGCTTAAGCGCGGCAACCGCGGCGGCGCTGCTGGCAACCGAAACCGCCAATCCGATGGCCAAGGCGATCTGGCGGCGCAGAAGCAGCCAGACCAGCAGCGCAGCGCTCAGCGGGATCACGACATGCTTGCCGCCGATGGCCGAGAGCAAGGTCGCCACACGCAACGGTATCGGCGATTGCAGTGTATGAATCCATTGCGCGAGGCGGGCGTCGATCTGCAGGACGGGATCTCCGGCGACGAAATCGACCGCCGTATCCAGCCAGACCACGCCGATATAAACGAAGATCAGCGACAGCAGGGTCAGCGGCAGGCCGGTGAACTGGTGGCGATCAAGCCGCGCCTCGACCCAGCGGGTGGGGCGGGGATGGGCCGCGATCAGCCGGGCGACCGGAGGCATCGCCGCGAGGGCGCGCCCGACGACGCCGAGGATCACCAACGCCAGCGGCAAGAGCTTCAGCGCCGCGTAGAGCAGAAGCCACAACACCGCCAGAACCGCCGCCGCGAGCCCGGCGACCAGCGCGGAATGGCCCAGCGAGCCGCCCAGCCAGCTGGCCGCATCGCCCATGACATAGCCGAAGGCGACATGCCCCAGCGCATAGGGGACGCTGCCGATCACGTTCCAGATCAGGAACCGGCGACGCGCCATCCCCGACATCGCGGCGGCGAGCGGCACCAGACCCGCGACCGGCCCGAGGAACCGCCCCATCACTAGTGCCAAGCCGCCGCGACGCTCGAACAGCGCCTGCGCGCGGCGGAAGACGGTGGAGCCTTCGATCTTCTGGCGTCCGGGGATGCGGTGCAGGGCCAGCCGTCCGGTCCAATAGCTAAGCTCGGATCCGAGGATCGAGCCGATGGCAACGAACCAGCACAGGTCGAAGAAATCCATCAGCCCCTGTTGGACCAGGAGCCCGCCCGCATCGACGACCAGCGTGCCGGGAATGACGACGCCGGTGAGGAAGAAGGCCTCGAGGGCCGAGGCGAGCCCGATCAGCCAATAGCCGAGGACTCCGAGCGCCTGAAGCGAGGGCAGGATCTGGTCAATCGAGGGGAACATCGGAGGTCTTTCCACGGCTGGCGGGTTGATCGAAGGCGCTGCGGAAGGGCAGCAGAAGCAGGGCGCCGAGACCGAGGAACAGGGCGTTCTCGACATCGAAGCCATCGACCAGCGCGAGGCCCGAGCCCCAAAGCAACAGGCCGACGCTGGTAAGGAAGGCCGCGCGCAACCGGCGCACCAGCCCGAAGGACAAAGCAATCAGCGCAAGGCCCGTCAGACCCGAGGTCAGCGCGCCGCCCTCGGACAGGATCATCCCCGCAAGATCGCCCTCGGCCAGCGCGGACGAGCGTAGCGCCGGGACCAGCGAGACCAGCCCCAGATAGAGGCCGAAGCCGCAGGCGACGGCGGCAACCAGCGCCGGGGCCAGCCCGTGCAGCGCAGAAAGAGCGGGCTGCATCGGCTCGGGCGCGCGGGGGAGCAGGCGGCGGGCGATGCGGTTGATCGCGCGGGCCTCGGTCAATGCGACGAGGACGAAGCCCAAGACGAAGGGCACGAGGTAATAGATCAGCCGGAACAGCAACAGCGCCGCCGCCGCATCGCTGACCGCGACCGAGGCGGGCATGACGCCCAGCACCACGGTCTCGAACACGCCGACGCCGCCGGGTACGTGGCTGAGCACGCCGATCATGATCGCGGCGGAATAGACCGCGAGGAAGGTCGCGAAATCGGGCTTGCCGGCTGGCAGCAAGATCCACAGCGCGAAGGAAGCCATGGCGATGTCGATCAGCGTGACGAAGACCTGGCCCGCCAGATCGCGCGGCGGGGGCATGTGCAGGGTGACGCGGAACAGGCGCAGGTTGCTCTGCCGGATCGAGGCCGCGAGGATCGCGCCGAGCGACAGCAGCAACAGCCCGCCGGCGACCATCCGCACGGTCTCGGGCGCATAGGGGAGGTAGGCGGCAATGGCATGCGGATGGATCGCCAAGGCAGCCAGCCCGACCAGGGTGAGCCCGGTGCCGAGCGCCACGGCGACATAGGCCGATACCGCCGCGACCTCGATCCCGGTGAGGCCCATCGCGGAATAGAGCCGGTAACGCACCGCACCGCCGGATATGGCGCTGACGCCGATGGTGTTGCCGAAGGCAAAGGCGAGGAAGCCGCCAAGCGCGATCACCCCGCCCGGCAGGCGCCGCCGGATGAAGCGCATCCCATACCAGTCGTAGCAGACCAGCGCCGCATAGCCGATTGCGGTCGCACCCAGAGCCAGCGCCAGCGTCGACAACGGCATGGCCTTGATCTGCGCCATGATGTCAGCGGGATTGACCGGGCGCAGCAGATGCACCAGCGCATAGATCCCCATCGCGAACAGCACGGCGGCCAGCACGATCGGGCCGTAGCGTTTGAGGGCGGAGAGGATCGGTCTTGGCACGGGGCATTCCTGACGGCAGGCAAACGCGAGGCGAATGGGGCTTTCGGGGGCTCGATACCCCAGCCCGGGCGGATGGCAAAACCGTTTCCGCCCGGAAATCCGCTTCTTACGGATTTGTAAGACCCTCCCAAGACGATCCCGGAAGGCGGTCCCCATTTCTGTTTGGCAGGCAACGGGCCTGTATCCAGAAAGGAAAGACCGATGACCAAGACCAAGATGATCCTGATTCCCGCCGCGCTGATCGCCTCGCTCCCGCTGGCCGCGATGGCCGCCGAACGTCTCAGCCCCGCCGAGGTCACCCAGTTCCAAAGCGCCGCCGTCAGCCTCGATCAGGCCGGCGCCACCGCGCTGCAGGACCACCCCGGCGCGCTGGCCTCGGTGACCTATGGCGACGAGGACGGGCGCATGGGCTACGAAGTGGTCGTGATCAGCGCGGATGGCCAGCCCTGGACGGTGCTGGTGGATGCGCAGACCGGCGATGTCTTCGCCTCGGCCGCCTCTTCGGCTATGAATGATCACGAAGATCAGGCCCATGGGCAGGACGATCACGAGGATGGCGAGGAAGACGACGACTGATCTGACACCTGAACGATCCTCGAACAGCCTCGGCCCCCTCGCGGGCCGGGGCTCAATGCCGAAAGAGCGACGCTGAGACATGAAGATCCTGCTGGCCGAAGACGACCACGATACCGCCGAGTACATCGTCAAGGGATTGACCGGCGAGGGCCATGTGGTCGATGCGCTCGACAGCGGGCGCGAGGCGCTGACGCAGGCGATGAGCGGCAGCTACGAGTTGGTGATCCTCGACCGGATGCTGCCGGGGCTGGACGGTCTGTCGATCCTCAAGGCCCTGCGCGCGGCCAAGATCGGCACGCCGGTGATCCTGCTGACGGCGATGGGCAGCGTCGATGACCGCGTGGCCGGGCTGCGGGCCGGGGCAGATGACTACATGGTCAAGCCCTTCGCCTTTGTCGAACTCCTCGCCCGCATTGACACCCTGCGCCGCCGGCCGGCGCTGAAGGATGAGGTGCTGGAACTGGTGGTCGGTGACCTGCGGCTGGACCTGCTGACCCGCGACGTCACCCGCGAGGGGCAGCGCATTGACCTGCAGCCGCGCGAATTCCTGCTGCTCAAGCATTTCATGGAGCGCCCCGGCCGTGTGCAGACCCGCACGGTCCTGCTGGAAGCGGTCTGGGGCCTGCATTTCGACCCCAAGACCAGCGTCGTCGAGACCCATATCAGCCGGTTGCGGACCAAGATCGACAAACCTTTCGAGCGCCAGCACCTGCAGACCCTGCACGGCGTCGGCTACGTCCTGCAACCATGAGCGCGCCGATCTCCTGGTCCATGCGTTTCGCGCTGGCGCTGTCGGCGGTCTTCGCCATCGGCGCACTGTCGGCGGGCGGGTTGTCCTATGTCTTTCTGTCGCATGAGATGGCCCAACGCCTCGCCGCCGATACGCGGGCCAGTGCCGAAAGCCTCGGCCGGATCGCCGCAGCGGGTGACCGCATCGATTTGATCGAGCAGATCGACGCCCATGTCGTCTCGAACACCGACCATGCGAGCCTTTATGCCTTCTTCGATGCGCAGACGGGCGAGCGGATCGGGTCGCTGATGCTAAGCGCGCCCTTCGAAGGCGCGCGACGGCTGATCGTGGGTGACGATCTGCCGTCGATGCCCGAGCCTGCCGACATGGCCGACGCCTATCAGGCCTATGGGGTCCGCACCGACCTCGGCTGGGTAATCGCCGCACGCGATGAGGCTTGGGTGGCCGAGAGCGGCGAGCTCCTGATCCAGACGACGGCATGGGCCCTGGCCCTCGCGCTGGCCTTGTCGGTCGCGCTGGCCTTCGTCGTGGCCCGGCGCAATGAACGGCGGATTGCCTCAATGGAAGCGGTGCTTGATCGCGTCGGCGCCGGCCGTCTGGACGAGCGGATCGCCGATCATGGCCGGGATGACCTCGCACGGCTGGGGCTGCAGATCGACCGGATGCTCGGCCGGCTCGAAGCGGGTGTGGCGGCAATCACGCAGGTCTCCACCGACGTCGCCCATGACCTGCGCGCACCGCTGTCGCGGCTTAGGATCCGGCTGGAACCCTTGGCGCTGGATACCGATCTGCCGGAACGGGCCCGGCACGAAGCCGGCTCGGCGCTTGAGGAGATCGACGCAATCTCGGGGATCTTCGACGCGATCTTGCGCCTGTCGCGACTGCAATCGGGTAGTGTCGAGCTGCGTCGGGATGTCGTCGATCTGACGCGCCTCGCGCGAGATGTGGTCGAGCTTCTGGAACCTGCTGCCGAGGATGCCGGGCACCGCCTGACCCTCGTCGAACCGAAGTCAATCGTGACCATGACCGGCGACGCCGAACTGCTGATGCAGGCGATGGTGAATCTCGTCGACAACGCCTTCCGCCATTGTCCCGCACCCGCCGAGATCACATTGGCCATCAGCGGCATCGAGGGTCGGGCACAGATCACCGTAAGCGACAACGGTCCCGGCATTCCCGCGCCCGATCGACAGCGCGTGCTGGAGCGTTTCGTGCGCCTCGATACCAGCCGCAGCGTTGCCGGATCAGGATTGGGCCTAAGCCTCGTCGCCGCCATCGCCGAGCGGCACGGGATGGAGATCGCGCTGGAAGACAACGCCCCGGGCCTTCGGGTTTCGCTTTTCCAGTTCGCATAAGCCATAAGGATCTCAACGTCGCGAGTTGTTCGCGCCTTTTCTACCTAGGGTCCGCTTTGGGCCGGAAACTGCCGCGATTTTCCGCCTGCATAGCCCTGCGTGGCCATCTTCAGGTCGCGCCACGGGCATTCTTTCGTGTATGGCGCGGAAGCATTTGAGGCGGTCGAAACAGAATATACTGGCCCTGTTGCGCAAAGCCTCTGATGTCCAAGGTTCTCCTTTCCCTGGACGGATTCATCCCATGGCTTCTGTGACGGGGATGCGGAGCGCGGTGTAGCCGTTCAGAACGGCGATACGGACCTGAAGCTCGGCGACCTGTCGGTCGAAGTCCCGTGCCATGAGGCGCTGCCCCAGCAGTTACACACAGTGCATCTTCGTTTCAACGCGGCTTCGGGGGTGGTATCCGCTCCATCGCCGCCAGAGGGCACGACCGAGGTATTTCGATGCCCACAGGGCTTTGTTTGGTGCGACAGCGCCGGCGGTGACGGTCTTCCACGGTTTGGCGTTCTTGCCGGGCGGAATGACAGCGTGGGCGCCGCGGTCAGCGATGGCATCGTGGCATTTGCGGGTGTCGTAGGCACCGTCGGCGGTGACGCTGCCGATCTTCTCCTGCGCCGGGATCTGTTTGAGCAGGTCGGGTAACACTGGCGCATCGCCGATCTGGCTCCCAGTGATCTCTACGGCCCGAACCTCCAGCGTTTCCTCATCAATCCTCAGGTGGATCTTGCGCCAGACCCGCCGTTTCGGGCCGCCATGCTTGCGGGCGTGCCACTAGCCTTCGCCCTCGACCTTGATGCCAGTGCTGTCGATCAGCAGGTGCAGCGGCCCCTTTGACCCGCGATATGGTAAGTTCACATCCAGGGTCTTCTGGCGGCGGGACAAGGTGCTGAAGTCAGGCACCGTCCAATCGAGGCCAACCAGCTGCAGCAGGCTCTCGACGAACCCGGTCATCTGCCTGAGCGCCATGCCGAATAGCACCTTCATCGAAAGGCACGTCTGAATGGCGGCATCGCTGTAGGTCTGCTGGCGGCCAAGCCTGCCTGACGGCGCGGCATACCAGCTCATCTCGGGGTCGAACCAGATCGTCAGCGAGCCTCGGCGCTTGAGCGTTTCGTTATAGGCTGGCCAGTTCCTGGTCCTGTAGGTCGGGGATGTGGGTCTGCTCATGCACGCCAGCTACCGCACTGGTTTCACGAGATGAATCTCTCACAGGATTTGTGCAACAGAGCCCTTCTGGACCTCAACAGAGCCCGCCATGGGCGGCAGCATTCGACTTGCACTGATGAGACGACGTTCAGCCGAGGACCATGATCGTCGGGAATGAGATCAACAGGACGATCACCACCATATCGGCGAATAGGAACGGAAGAATGCCCCGGAATACCCCGTTTAGCGTCGTCAGGTTCCCAACCACGCCCTTGATGACATATACGTTCATGCCGACCGGCGGCGTGATCATCCCGATCTCTAGCATTTTCACCAAGAAGACGCCGAAGAACACCATGTCGATACCGTAGGCGTGCAGGATCGGCGTGAAGATCGGCAGTGTGATCAGCATCGCGCCGAAGGCGTCGAGGAACATCCCTAGGATTAGATAGATCAGCACTATGATCGCCATAAGCTGCCAATAGCTCAGCTCGAGCCCGTCGACGAGGGCAGAGATCTGACTGCCTAGGCCGGTGAGCGACAGAAGCCGGGTCAGCATCGTCGCACCGACCCCGATCAGGAATATCGAGCCGCAGGTCGTGATTGTGTCTGCGAGGCTGCGGAGAAGGATCTCGCGTGTTAAAACCCGCTTGCCGGCAGCATAGATCAACGACAATAGCGCACCGACTGCTCCTGCCTCGGTCGCAGTGAAGATGCCACCGAATAGGCCTCCGAACACACCGGCGAGGATGAGCAAGATCGGCGCCGTCTCAAGTAGCGCGGGTTTTAACTGCGGGACGAAAGACGGGTCCAGCTGGCGCGGGACCGAGCCAGGGCGCAACCATGCGCCGATCAGGATCACCAAGATATAGCTCGCGGCGGTAGCAAGCCCGATGCCGATCCCGGCAAGGAACAACCTGATGATCGAGACCTGCGCGAAGACGCCGTAGACGATCATGATAATCGACGGCGGGATCAGAGCGCCGATCGTGCCTCCTGCCGCGATCGCGCCGCAGGCGAAGTTGCGATTGTAGCCCACCTTCACCATCTCAGGGATGGCGATGCGGCCCATCGCGGCGGCGGTGGCAATCGACGAGCCGCACATCGCGGCGAAGCCTGTACAGGCCAGCGTCGACGAAATTGCCAAGCTGCCAGGCAAGCGGCCGAACAGCGCCTTGGCCAAGTTAAACAGACCAGTCGTAATGCCTGCGTGATAGGACACGTAGCCCATGAGCAAAAACATCGGCACCGAGGATAGTGTCCACGAGGCGGCGAATTCGAAGGGAGCGGATTTCAGCGTGCCCCATGCGGGTGCCCAGCCGAACGAAGTCCAGAGCCCGACAAAAGACACAAGCACCAACGCGATGGCAACGGGCAGCCGCCAGGCAAGCAGCGCAAGCAACACAAGAATGGCGAGTGCCCCGATCCAGATCATCGACATGGGTTAGTCTCCTTCGCCAACCGCGGCCATATCCTTCGTCGAGGGGCGGACAGCCGAGGGACCGAATATCGTACGCAAAAGGGTGGTCAGCGTGGCCAGCGCGAAGGCCACGGGCGGCAGGAAATATGCGGGCCAGCTGATCAGCGCATAGGTCGACGTCAGCACATAGGCGCCGTCGTGCATCTTGCCCCACGCGAATTCCCAAGTGGCAACGGTCAGCACAGCATAGACCAGCACACTGGTCAGCCCGTTCGACCAATTCATCGCGCTATTGACGCGGCGGCCCGCGATAGCGCTGAAAACATCCATCGCGATCATGTCGCCACGCTGCTCGATCTGACCCAGCGGCAGATAGGCGATTCCAACGATCAGATAATAGGTGATGATCTCGACGCTGCCGGGAATATAGCTGCCAAACAGCCGGAAGATGATCTCGCCCGAGACCAGAAACATCGCGGCGAGGACGGACAAACCCGCAAGCCAGGTCGAGGCCAGTTCAAGTGTACGCACGACAGGGCCCCTTGTATTAAAAGGTGAATCGAAGCTGCGTGCGGGATTGCAATCCCAGCCCGCACGCAGCCATGGCTGGCATCAACACGTCGCGGTCACTGACCGAACGTGGCGAAATCGATATTCGCCCAAAGCTGGTCGTAGATCGCGGTTCCGACTGTTTCGGCGTCATGGCCATGTTCGTCGAAATAGGCGGTCCATTTCTCGACCAGCGACAGGAAATAAGCGATCCGGTCTTCGGGATCGGCGATGCCGTAGCGCTCGCGCCCGATCTGCGCCACGGTTTCCAGCTCGCTTTCCAAAAAAGCCTCATGCGCGGCGAGCAACTCGGCCGAGGGGGTGACGACCTCCAGCCCGTATTCCGCACCCGCGTCAATTACCGCCTGCGCACCATCGGCTACGGCCAGCGGATGGTAACTCGCCTCTGCCACCGAGGCCACGCGCACGAATTCGCGGCGCTGCTCAGGCGTCAGCTCGGCCCATGTCTGGGCGCGCATTGGGAAAGGCATAGCCGCGTGGAACGTCCCGATCGGCAGATCGGTGACGTAGCGCACAACCTCGCCAAGCCGGTAGCCCACCAGCGAGCTGTCGGGATTCAGCGTTCCGTCGAGCAGACCATTCGAGATCGCCTCGTATTGGTCGTTCGAGGACATCTGCACCGGAACCGCGCCCATCGCCGTCGCCCATCGCGAGAAGGGCGAACCGCCCGAACGCAGGCGCAGGCCTGACAGGTCCTCAGGCGCAACGACGGGCGAGGTCGACAAAATATGGTAAGTCGGCGTCGCCACATGGCCGGTATAGACCAGCCCCAGATCGCCGAGCTCGGACAGGCATTCTGGGCAGTTGAGCATATATTCGGTGACGGCGGCGGCCATCACCTGACCGTTTTCGCCAAAGCCCGCCAATTCGGACACAAAAACGGCGTTCGGGAAATCGGCCGGCGAGTAGAGCGTCAGTACGTGAGCCGCGTCGATAATGCCGCTTTGCAGGGAATCGATCGAGTTGGACAAGTTCACCACTTCAACACCGATGTCGCGGGTCGTCAGCGCGCCGCCGGTCGCCTCGGGCAGATGCTCGTGCAGATAGCGATAGGGTTCGTAGGTTTCGGCGCTCGGCGGCACGCCCGGACCCATGCGCAATTCGCGCGCCCCGACGGCCGTGATGCCGATCCCCAGCGCCAGCGGCGCGATCAGGGCAATTCTGGTGACAGTGTTCATATTATCTTCCTCCCTCGACAAATGAGACCATGAAACTCTGCGCGTCCCCCCTCCTCCGGGGTCCGTACACTCGGATCAAACCGGCTGTTGTTCTGCTAGCGCCTTAGTGCGCAGCGTGACCTTGTCGACCTTGCCTGACCCCAACGTGGGCAGGCTGCGCTCGACGAGGAAGCGCTTGGGCACTTTGTAGTTGGCCATCCGTTCGCGGCACCACGCGCGCAGCTCCTCCGGGCTGGGCGGGGTCGCGGTTTCGGATTCGGGCAGCACATAAGCCAGCCCGACCTCGGAATAGAGCGCGTGCGGCAGCGCGATCACCGCGGCGAGGCCGACCTTTGGGTGCTGTTCCAGCACTGCCTCAATCTCACGCGGGTAGATGTTGTATCCGCCCGACTTGAACATCTCGGACTTGCGGGTGCGGAACTGCAGATATCCGCGTTCGACCACCTCGGCCACGTCGCCGGTGCGAAAAAAGCCATCCTCGGTAAAGGCCGCGGCAGTCGCTTCGGGGCGGTTGAAATACTCAAGCATGCAGCGCGAGCGTTCGATCTGGATTTCGCCCAGCTCGCCCGGACCCGCGAGCGTGCCGCTCTCAGTCACGACCCGCACCTCTCCCTCGTTAAGCGACAACCCCATCGTGCGCGCGAGCAACGCCACGCTGTCCTGACCATCCGCATGGCTGAAGGTCAGGCCGCCGCAGGCCTCGGTCAGGCCGTAGGTTGGGCTGAAGCGCATGCCAAGATCGGCGATCTTTTGCAGCAAGTCTTCGGACATTGCCGCGCCGGAATACAGCAGCCATTCGACCGACGCATAATCCGTCGGATCGAATTCGGCCCGCGACAGCAGCATCTGATACAGCATCGGCGGCCCCTGCAGAGCGGTGATGCGTTCTTCGCGGATCGTGTCGCCATAAGTCTCGATGTCGAAGCGCGGCGCAAAATAAGTCGTGCCGCCGCCAACGAGACCATAGCCGAGCACCCAGCCCAGGCCACCAACATGATTGAGCGGGTAGAAATCGAAAACGCGGGGATAATCAGGCGCAGGCCAGTTGCGGTTGTAAGCGCGGCCACGCTCCATCAGCCCGTGATTTGGCAGCACCGCCCCCTTGGGGTTGCCGGTCGACCCCGAAGTGTAGACGATCGCTGCCGGATCGAAGCGGCGATCACGACCTGTTTCCATCTTGAACGGCGCGCGGGGCTCGGCTGCAAGATCGCTCAGTTTCAGACCCAGATCGCCTTCACCTTCCAGGCAGACCGCGTGTTTCAGACAGGGGTTTTCGGTCAACAATTGCCGAAGGTCAGGGTGATAATCGCGTCCCTCGAACTCGGCGATGTAGAACAGGATTGAGGGCTGGGCATCTTCGATCGTGTACTGGAATTCACGCAAGCGGTATTGCGGGTTCAGACAGATCCAGATTGCACCGACCATGTTCATGGCGATGAACAGCATCGCAGATTCAGCGCGCGGCGTGGTCAGGACCGCCACCCGATCGCCCCTTTTTACTCCCAGATCGCGCAGGATAGCTGCGTGGCGCAGAGCTTCAGCCGCCAAATCAGAATACGTGTAGCAGACGCTTGCAGACTTAAAGGCGATCCGGTCGGGCGCCGTGCCTGACAGATCAAGAACGCATTCTGCGTAGCTGTTCGTCTCGGAAATCAAATCATCCTCCCCAGGATCATTTCCAATGCTTGGCCGGCGTTGCGGGCTCTCCGGCGCGCTCCCCCGCGTGCGGATTACACCCGGGCGTTTGCCTCCATCAGAATCGAAATGTCGTTGGCCGCCGCGTGAAGCGGCGCGACGTAGGTGTCCGCCACGTCCTTGGTCAGGCGCTCGGACGGCGCCGAAATTGTCAGCGACGCAGCAAAGTGCCGCCCTACGAACACCGGAACCGAAACAGCCGATAGGCCAAACCGCCATTCATCGCGGGCATAGACCTTGCCAGTGGCGCGAATGCTCTCGAGCCGGGCGTAGAGCGCTTCGGGAGTCGCCAGCGAAAAGGGCGTAGCCTGGACCAGGTTGCCCGCGAATTCGGCGATCACCTCTTCAGGCTGGTAGGCCAACTGCACCTGCCCCGCCGAAGAACAGGTAGGGGCTGTGCGCAGCATTGGCTGCGAGAACAGCAGGTTCGGGTGATTGCGCGAGGTTTCGACGCTGCGGATGATCAAGGGAGCGTTGTCCTGCCAGATCGACAGCGAACAGAATTCATGCGTGCTCGCGTTGAGGCGTTGCAGGAACGGCATGCCGATATTGCCGATCTCCAGCCGATCGATGACGAAACGGCCGATCCCGTAAAGCCGCGGTGTAGCGGAATACTGCCCACGCGGACCTTCCTGATGGACATAGTTCAACGCCATCAGACTCTGCAGCAGACGGTGAACGTTGCTCTGCGTCAGGCCCGTTTCCTGAGCGAGGTCCTTGACCCCCCGCGGCTTGGGCGATGCGGCGATCGTCTCCAGCAATTGCAGGCCTTTCGTAAGTGTCTTGTCCATGATTCTCGATCTTCTTGACTGAATGCGTAGCGCACCTTACCACCGTAGTCTACCATTATTTGGAATTCAATTCCATATTTTGGAATTTATGATTTTTGTCCGACCTCGACCTCGGGCAAAGACCAAGGCAATGGGTTTGGGAGGACCTTGCATGTTCGCGCTCAGCAATCTCGTCGTTGTCGATGCCTCGGAAACCATTGCCGGTCAGTATTGTGGCCGGCTTCTTGCGATGTTCGGCGCCGATGTGCGGCTTATCGAACCCGAGGGCGGTTCTGCCCTGCGCTGCGCGCATCCACGCAGCGAAGTCTGGGGCGACTCATGGTTGTTCTTCCACCTCAATCTGGACAAAACGCCCGAGGTGCTGGACTGGCGCACGCAAGACGGCTGGGAGGCATTCTGCACCCGCGCAGCGGCGGCGCAGATCGTCTTGATCCCTCAGGGGATGGACACCGACACCCTGCGCACGCGCGCACCGCACACGGTCTTTTGCGAGATCGGCGATTTTGACGAACGCGGTCCCTATGCCGGGTGGAAGGGTAGCGAAATCGTCTTTCAGGCGCTCGCCGGCACGATGTACCGAAACGGCGCCGTCGGGCGCGAGCCCCTGTTCGGGGTCGGCCACCGCACGTCCTACATGACCGGAATCGCAACCTATTGTGCGGCACTTGCAGCGCTGAATCGGGCGGGGGGTGACCTGATAAAGATATCGGTCCACACCACGGCGGCTGCGTCGAGTTATCAGGTTGCCAACCAGTTTCTGCAAAACGGCTCATGGGACCTGCGCGACGGCCCGTTGCAGGTGGCTGAGCTAGTGCTGCCCTGCAATAACGGCTGGGTCGTTGTCTTCATCCATGCTCTGAAATGGTCGGAATACTGCGGCTATTTCAGCCTTGAGGCGATCGAAACCGACCCACGGTTCGCCACTGATCACGTCGCCCGGATCCAGCATCTTGATGAAGTAATTGCCGCCACCGCCCGTGTTTCGCGGCTGCGCGACGCAAAGCAAGTGATGGCGGATCTTCAGGCCATGGGCATCCCAGCGATGCTGGCCTTCAAGCCCGGTGACCTTGATCGGTCCGAGCATTTTCGGCAGCGAGACTATTGGCAGCAGGTTGATACCGATGAGGGACCCCGACGCGCCATGGGGCCGGTCTGGCGCATGGGGACCTCGCAATGGCGTTGCGGGACACCGCGCAGCACCGAAGACCAGCCGCCTGCGCCAAAAGGCGATGGCAAGGATGCACCGCTTACGGGGATTCGCATCCTCGATCTGACGACGGCTTGGGCCGGACCGATGTCATCGCGCATACTGACTGCTCTGGGGGCCGATGTGGTCCATGTCGAATCTGCCGGGCGGCTCGATATGGCGCGGGGCAATCCGCTGGGCGACCACCCCGCCCGCTACGTCGATGCGGAGCCGGGCGCACACCCGTATGAGCGTACCGTCTTTTTCAACGCCCAAAACTTGCACAAGAAATCGTTGGCAATCGACATCAAGCGGCCCGGCGGACGCGAGGCTTTGCGGGCGGTCGCAGCCGAATGCGACGTGGTGCTGGGGAATTTCTCGCCCGGTGCTTTGGCTCGGATGGGACTCGCCTATGAAGACCTCAAAACGCTCAATCCGCGCTTGAACTATCTTGAAATGCCCGCATGCGGCACTTGGGGCCCGATGGCGCCCTTCACCGGGTTGGGGCCGAACATGGAGTTCGCGGCCGGCATGTCGGCGTTTATCGGTTATGACGATGACCGACCTTATTCGACGGGCCCCGCCTATATGGACCCCATTGGCGGCCTGAACGGCGCGGCGGCTATTCTGACCGCTTTGCACCAGCGCCGCGTGACCGGGCAAGGCCAGTATATCGAGCTGTCCCAGGTCGAAGGCGGGATGTCGGTGATCGGCGAGCTGATCCTCGACTCGCTTGAGCGCGGCGAAGATCCGGTGCCAACGGGCAACGACCTGCCCGGCGTGCCTCTGCACGACGCGTTCCGGTGCAGGGGGCACGAGTCATGGCTGGCCATCGTTTGCCGCAATGCCGAGGATCTGGATATCCTGACGCAACAAATGGCGTCCGACGGCTTTTCACTTGATCGGGACGCACTGAAACACTCCGTCGCCGAATGGACCGCGACACGCGAAAAGCATGGGCTTGCTGCGCGGCTGCAGGCAGCGGGCGTTGCCGCAGCGCCCGTGATGCATGGCAAGGATGTCGCGCTCGATGCACATCTGCACGCCATTGGATTCTTCGATCGTATCAGTCATCCGGATTTTGGGCCGCAGTACTATCAAGGCTTGCCGTTTCGCTTTCAGGACGCGCCTCTGCCGAACCTGAGCCATGCGCCGCTTCTCGGTCAGCACAGTGCCGAGATCCTGTCGGAATGGGCGGGGCTGACCACTGAAGAAATCCAGAGCCTGCACGACGTCGGCGCGGTCGGTTTTTCAACCGACGAACCCTTCGCCGCGATGCGCGGCTGATGCCATTATTCAAGGAGAAAGAACATGACTTACCAGCTGATTGAGGTGACCTCCGCGGGTGGCATCACCACCATCGCGCTCAACCGGACAGACAAGCGAAACGCCATGTCGATCCAGATGTTCGAAGAACTGGGCGATGCGTTCCGACGCTTCGATGCCGGCGACGACCGGGCTGCGGTGCTGTGTTCGAACGATCCCAAGATATTCTGCGCAGGTGCGGATCTGCACGCGCCGCCCGAACTGGCGTGGCAAGCGTTGCCGGGCGTAGGCGTCTCCACCGACAAGCCAATCATCGCCGCCGTCAACAAGCGGGTTATCGGCATCGGCGTCGTGCTGGTGGCGCTGTGTGATTTCGTTGTGGTCAGCGAAGAATCGGTGCTGGACTACCCCGAGGCAAGACTCGGCTTTTCTGGCAGCCTGATCACAGCCCTCGTCAAGCGGATGCCGCTCAGGGTGGCGATGGAGATGATCATGCTGGGTGAGCCGGTTGGCGGTAAGCGTGCCTACGATCTGGGCTTCGCCAATCGTCTGGTGGAGCCGGGCCAGGAACGCGCCGAAGCGATGGCTATGGCCGAGCGTCTTGCCGCCAACGCACCGCTTGTGGTCACGGGCTCGAAGCGGATGTGCCTTGAGGCAGCAGGGCGCACCCCGATGGAGATACAGTATTCCATGATGGCCCAGGCCGACCAGATGATGAACTCCGAAGATGCAAAACGCGGAATGGAAGCGTGGGCTCGCAGGGAAACCCCTGTTTTCAAAGGACGATAGAGTGAGTGGGCATTGCCAACTTGTCGTCGCCTTCGGTGAAGTTTTGGCGGTCGCCATGAAAATACCAGCTGAGATGCCCCGCCTGAAAGGTTACCGGTTGAGACTGCGAGTGCTCGCTGATGTGTGCCGGTAGCCGGAGCGTCCATTGCAAACTGCAACCACTGGTCTGACAGCACGGCGAGGCATGGACAGAATCCCACTCCAGCGATATCAGGTGGGGCATAGGAGTTCGTGATCGATTGCAAGAACTCCCCCGCTATCTTCCGACAGTGCAACCGTAAGGGTGAATATCCAAGAGGATGTCGAGGTAACCAAGGGGTCCAGATGGGCCCCTTCGCATTTAACCCCAGGGATAAACCTAGTCGTGAGGACAAACCTCTCTCCAAAGGTGGATGAAGCCTTGATGGGCCCTGACCTGCCATACATGCCAAGCGCTGGTTGCGCCTGGTGTCGGCCCTCTCCGGCCATTCGAGCTTAGCGAACTCCGCCTTTCAGAGTTCTTGGAGGCTGCCGTTGGTATGGGGCGCAGCATTTTGACATACTCGGTGTCCGCTGCGCGGATCAAGCGAGCTTTCGCTGCGGCTAGGTCAGTCGCTGCGTTCGAGAGCCTTGAAGCAGGACGGTCGCTTCTGACTATGACACACATAATTGAATTTCGACCGATGAACCACGACCGGCAGACCGTCACTGGATGGAAAAGTCCGGTCGCTTTCAGCCGCGATGTTGCTAAAAATCCAGTTGGTGAGCAACGGCTACGAGCCGCAGTTGCCGACTCAGCGAATGGCGTGCGCGGCAACCACCTAAATAAACGAATTCAGGAATTGAAGAACCATGTTTGAAACGCTTTTTTCCCCGTTTTGCTTGGGCTCTTTGCGGGTGGCGAACCGGATTGTCTCGACCGGCCATGACACGGTGCTGCCCACCGATGGAACCGTGAACGAAGCCCTCATCGCATACCACGAAGCACGTGCCAAAGGCGGCGTCGGGCTCATTATTTCTCAGGTGACAGGGGTCCATGAAACCGCCCGCTACACAAATCATGTTTTGATGGCGACGGATGACGGCTGCATCGAGGGCTTCCGGAAATTGGCGGAAAAGGTTCACAAACACGGATCGAAGTTGATCGTGCAGCTTTTCCACCCGGGCCGGGAAATGACGGAATCCTTCGATGGCTCTGCACCGGTTGCCTACGCCCCCTCCGTCTCGCCAAGCGAACGCCATCATGTCATCCCCCGCGCTATGACATTGGCCATGATCCGAGAGATCATCGAAGGGTATGGCGCGGCGGCAAAGCGGCTTGAGAAAGCAGGGGTCGACGGCGTCGAGTTTGTCGCCAGTCATGGCTATTTACCCGCTCAATTTCTAAGTGAAACAGTGAATCGCCGAACGGACGATTATGGGGGATCGTTCGAGAAGAGGCTGCGTTTCTCGGTCGATGCCATTGCGGCCATCAGGGACGCGACGTCAGATGATTTTTGCGTGGGGCTACGGATTTCCAGTGATGAAAAGTACGACGAGGGGATGGACGAAGACGTCACGACCCAGGCAATTACCGCGCTCCAGGACCAACTCGACTACGTGAGTGTGGTAGCCGGCACCTCTGCAACCATCGGGGGTGCGATTCATATCGTTCCCCCGATGTACGAGAAAAGCGGTTATCTTGCGCCCTTCGCGGCGCGGATCAAAACTGCGACAAACCTGCCGGTAATCGTGACAGGACGCATCAATCAACCGCAGGAAGCGGAAGCCATCGTCGCCGCTCGGGAAGCGGATCTATGTGGGATGACGCGCGCGCTGATCTGTGACCCTGAAATGCCCAACAAGGCGCGAATAGCCCGGCCCGACGACATCCGCGCCTGCATCGGGTGTAACCAAGCCTGCATCGGTCATTTCCAGAAGGGACATCCCATCTCCTGCATCCAACACCCCGAAACCGGGCGGGAATTGCAGTATTCTGAACTGAAGCCCGTGGACCGGTCCAAGACCATCATGGTTGTCGGAGGCGGCCCTGCCGGTATGAAGGCCGCGGCAGTCGCCGCAGCGCGCGGCCACAAGGTCGTGCTTCACGAAGCCGACGCACAGCTTGGCGGGCAAGCAAGGCTGGCGCAGCTATTGCCGAACCGCGCGGAATTCGGCGGCATCATCACGAACCTCACGCACGAAATGGAACTGGCGGGTGTCGAAGTCAAAACGAACAGCCGCGTCGACCTCGCCACTATTTCCGCCGAAAAACCCGACGCCGTCATCTTTGCCACCGGCAGCACCCCGCGTTGGCCCGCAAGCTTTGAGCATGACGGAAGCGGACAGGTCGTGGACGCAACGGCGGTTTTGAAGAAGGAAGTCAACGTCGGCGCATCCGTTGTCGTTTCGGATTGGACCTGCAATTGGGTCGGATCCGGTATTGCGGAGCACTTAGCGGAACAAGGGTGCCGGGTCCGTCTGGCTGTGAACGGCCTGTCACCAAGCGAGGTATTGCAGTCATATGTCCGCGATGCCAATGCAGCCCGCCTGCATGCATTGGGCGTCGAGATTATTCCATATGCCCGTCTCTATGGTCAGGACGAAGACACCGTTTACCTGCAACACCTTGCGAGTGGGGAGCCTATCCTGGTGGAGGGTGTCGATACCCTCGTGCTTGCACAAGGCAGCGTGCCAAATACTGAATTGGCCGAGGGGGCCGCCGACCTTGGCATCGTATTTATGTCCATCGGCGATTGTCAAATGGCGCGAACCTGCGAAGAGGCAGTGCTCGAAGGATTGATCGCAGGCAACACTGTCTGAATGTCACCTGAAGGAATCGGGCGTCGAAGTTGCTAATATTGCCACATTGATGGGAACTTTAATGAACGGAGCAATACTCAGCAACGTAGCAACGGTATAGTGTTGCCGCGAACGGCCGATTGTCTTGAGAAAATCAGTCGATCTGTGTCGGTGGGCGCTGGACCAGAATTTTTTTCTGCCGAAGATCAAATTTTACACTCGAACGGAGTGCTATCCTCTTTGGCGAAAACAAGCGTTCTGAAGGCTCAGGCTGTTTTTGTGCGCGTCCATGTTTTTCAACACAATCGGCCCATAACCGTCGTTCGATTTCGCCTTCTCAAAAGTGAGATCGGTTTCAAAGCGTCACGACGACCTTTGCTGCCGAGACCCCCTGTTTCTGCCGCTCAAAAGCCGGCTGGATCGCGTTCAGCCCGTGGCCTGCGACCAAGGGCGGCGGGGCGGCGACGATCTGACCCGAGGCCAGCGCCTGCGGCAAGAAGCTCTCGAAGATGGCCGGGCCGAGGTCGGTGTCCATCAGCGCGGCCCCCCAGATGGTCGAGCGCGCCACGCCCCGGCGCTTTGCCGCGACAGAGAGCCCGGCCATGCCCGCGAGCATGCGGGGCAGCATCCGGGTCATGAGCGTCCAGGGGCCCGGCCTGTCCGGCAGGGCATCAATATCCACCGGGGGGAACGTCGCCATGGCAACCTTGCGCGTGCCCGCACTGGCGCCAAGCACCTCGATGCACGCGCGCGCGGATCCGGCGCCCATCGCGATCGCCCCCGCAACTTCATGGCCCCGCAGCGCTTGCGCCACGCGAGCCGCGGCGTCAGCACCCGCGTAGTCGAGCACATCGTCCGCACCAAGGCCTTCCAGATAGTCGAAATTTCCCGGGGAGGCGGTGGCAACGACCCGATAGCCCGCCGCCTTGGCCAGCTGGATCGCGCAGCATCCGACGCTGGTCGACCCGCCCCAGACAAGGACCGTCTGTCCCTGATCCTCGGGAGCGGCACTGGGCCGGGAGAGGCCGAGCTGATCCTCGGCGAACAGACCGCAGGCTGCCGTCGACAGGGCCAGCGGCAGGACGACAGCGGCCTCATGGCTCATGTCATCCGGGATCGGCGCAGACAGGTCCGCCCGCACATTTGGGAAAAGCTGAAAGGCCGCTTCTGAGTCGCGGTTGCGGGACTTTTCCATGCCGGTCGCGAGAGCGACGACCCGGTCGCCGGGCGCAAACCTCGTAACACCGGGGCCGACCGCATCGACCTCTCCGGCCACGTCGAAGCCCAGGATCATCGGATAGGCGCGCCAGCCGTAGAGGGGTTTGCCCATCTTCTGCTTGAAACGGTCGATCGGGTTGATCGCGACCGCCCGGGCCCGCAGCCGGATCTGACCGGGCTCAGGCGGAACGATCGGGGCATCGGCGACGGTCAGTGGGGCATGTGGGGCGGCAAGCCAGGCGGCTGCATTCGACGACATGAGCGTTTTCCTATCATTGATAGGCTGAAGCTATCGCTGATAGGGAGGCTTTCAAGGTCCAACAGGCAAGGTTAAGTTAGAAAGCTCAGGATGAAGGAGGGACCGCCGATCATGCCGCCCGAGGACAGGACACCGAGGCGCCGCAACCGCAGGGACGATATCCTGGATGCCGCCGGCGCGCTCTTCGCCCGCCACGGCGTGGACGCGGTGACGACGCGGCGCATCGCACAGGCAGTCGGGATCTCGCAGCCCTCGCTCTATGCGCATTTCGCCTCGCTCCAGCAGATCCAGGACGAGGTCGCGGCCGAGGCCTTCGCTCGTCTGGAACAGGCGATCTCCTCGGCAGACGGCGAGAGCCCTGAAACACAGCTCGCAAACGCGGTGCGCGGCTATTTCGATTTCGGTCTCTCTTACCCGCACGCCTATCGGATCGCCTTCATGCTGGAGCATCCGGAGGACACGCCAAATCCGCCCGACCCAGGCCTGTCCGGGTTCCATCAGACCGATCATCCCGGCCCTCGGGCCTTCGGGCATCTGGTCCGGATCGTCGGGCTGAACCGTCCGGACCTCTCTGCCGAAACGGTCGTGATGCGAAGTCAGAGCCTGTGGGCCTCCCTCCACGGCCTCGTCTCGCTCCTGCTTGCGCGACCGGCATTCCCGTGGGGCGACATGCAGGAGCTTGTCGACGAGCACTGTCGCCTGGCTTGCAAGATGGTCTTCGTATGAAACAGTCGATCTCAGGGGAAGGGTCGAAGGGTTGGCATGCCCCCTTTGGGCCTATCTGAATCGAATGCGACCTGCGCCGACGCGGCTGCATGCTTCAAGTTCTCATCCAGAAGGTCGCCGCTTGCGGCCCTTAGCAGACCTTTGTGTTTGCGGCAGCGAATTACGTGTTCGGGCCGAAGGGAGCCTTTCCATGCGGCTCAAGACGGTCACCCGAGTTTATTCGACGACCGCTAGTCGCAAGCCATTCACCTGCTGTTGGGTGATACCTAGACGTCCTGACTGATGTGTGCCGTTGCCAGCGACATGCGGGCAGAAAAAGGGGCCATGCACCTGACATGCATGGCCCCCGGATTTCGTGACACGTCGCTCCCGCGCTTATTCGCTTCCGCGCAGACCCGGGATCAGTGTTTCGAGCAGCGGCCCACCGAGCGAGACGCAAGCCCCATTCAGCGTAAGGCCGGACCGGCAGGGCTCATCCGGGGTGTCGCGCGGCGGGGTCGGTCTCGGGGTAGGCACCGGCGCAGGTGCCGCGACACGGATACAGCCTTCGCCGCCCACCAGTTCGGTCCCGCGCGGGCATGAACAACTGGTGGCGTTGCGACGGGTCATGCCGTCATAGCGACAGGCACAACTCTCGCCCTGTGCCACGGTCGTCGCGCGGTTGCACTGCAAGGGCGGCGCGGGCATGCGCGGCAGCGAGAGCTGCGTGCAAGCCGGTTCGGTTGCCGGCGCCATCCCCAGCGCGCTCAGCAGCGCCGGTTCAAGCTCGCGGCTCAGCGGCACGCCCAGTTGCGCCTGCACCTGTGCCAGAGCGCCATAGGTCCGGCGTCCCGTGAACCCGTCCACCGGTCCCGCGTCATAGCCGCGCTGGTTCAGGCTGTTTTGTACCATCGCGACGCGCTGGCGCTGATTGTCGGGCGCGCCAAGCTGCGCGCAGACCTGCAACTGACCGCCATTGGGCCGACCGGGCACCACCAGCGACAGGTCGATCCGGTAAACGTTACGCGGCTCCCACGATACCTGAGGGATCGAACAGGTCACCGCGTTGTCGACGGGACCAGCGCAGGCTGCACCTTCGCCCGAGACCAGATGTGCGGCGTTGATACCCGGTGCTCCGAACGTTTCAAGCAGAGCGATCGGGCCGCTGTAGGGTTGAGTGTCTGTGTTTTCGATCCGCACTCCGACCACACAATCATAGACCTGACGATCCCGGTCCGCGTGGCAGCTGCCGATCTGCTCGGGCGTCAGCAGCAGCTCGGCGGCAGTGGGCAGCGCCTCGGGCTCGTGCAAGACGTCGATTTCGGCGCAAGCCGACAGTGCATCGACGTAATTGCTCAGGCTGTCGAGGCGGACGGTGGCGCAGTTGCGCAAGGTGCGACCGGCGGCAAGCGGGCCAAGCTCAGCCGTCCACTCGAAGGTCATGGTGCCACCGGCGGCATTCATCACATCGCCGGAAACCGAGCAGATACCAGCGCCATGGGCAAGACCATAGGGATAGTCATTGCAGTCCCAGCCGTCCGCGCCGGTGACATTGCTGAACGGGCCGACGATTGGCACCACCGGATCATTTGCCGCCCAAGGCGAATAGCCCAACTGATCGATCAGATGCAGGCTGTTGGTCGAGGTCAGGTTGCGCGCCGTCACCGAGATGGTGCATCGCATCTGCGAGGTTTGCGCCCCGGCAACGACGACGATGGGGTCGCATGTTTTCGATACCTCGATCTGCGGGGTCGGCGGAACGACCAAGCCTCCGCCGCCCAGAGCGCCGATGTTACCGCCAAAAACCGGATCCGAGGGGTCAACCGGGTCAACAATGACGGGGTTGGCGACGCTGCCGGTGGTGCCGCCGGGGGCGACAATCGGGCCCGTCGGATCGACCACCACGGCGGGGTCGTTCAGGATCGGGTCCAGCGGTGAGTGGTTGAACAGAATGGGCACGCATTGGCGGTTATTCGCGCCCGCAGGTGCATGCAGGCCGGGGCTCGACAGATCCGCATACACACAGTTCTGCGCGCGCGGCCCGTCCACCGGCCGCCCGGCTGGCCCGGTGAAATCAGCGCTGTACGGGATCGTTACGCTACCCCCTTGGGCCGTGATGAAATCGGTGGTCAACGTGCAAGCGCTGCCGATCCCATTGGCGACGCCGTACCCGCCACAGCTCAGGTTCCATGAGGCTGAGGGGGTAAAAGCGCCCTGCCAGACGGATTGGGTGGTAGAAGAGGTGACTTCATCGCGCACTTGCACCAGCTCTCCGCCGGGCAGATTGGTGCCCGATACGGTGATCGCGCAGGCGACATGCCACGCCCCGGGCGTGCCCTGCACCGCAGGCTCGCATGTCTTGATGATCGACAGCTCGGGGTCAAGAACCACCGGCGCGGGCAAGATTTCCACGCAATCCGACGCTTGCGCAGCGCCGATGTCGGTCACCGGCGCGTCGCCCAAGGTAACACCAACGCAGTTTTCCGCCCCGCTGATGCTTGCCGGTCCGCCATAGAGTACAAAATCGACGAACACCGTCGAGCTGCCCGCCGCATGCGGGAATTGTGCGCCTGAAATCGCGCAAACGGGAAGATTGGTTTGCGGCTGACCCGGCGCCGTATAGGGCGCCTGCGTGCATTGCCACGGGTCAGTCGAGGACAGCGTTGCAAGCGTGCCGTTCATCGAGTTGGGACCATAGCTCAGCTCTTCGGTCAGCCACAGCGGCGCGGTAAACGGCACGCCGTTTGTGGTGACGGTCAGCGCGCAGCGCATTTGCTGCGTCCACATCGTCTGCGACAGAATTTGCCGTTCGCCGATAGCCTCACAGGTCTTGGTGACATCAATCACCGGAACGCGCGGGGTGTCACCGGGCTTGATCTCGGTCTGCACGCAGTAGTCACCGGTCTCGATCTGACGTCCCGTCCCGGCGCTGACACCGCTGACGCAATTGGTCCAAAGGATGCTGCGATTGGCGTTGGTCGCGGTGGCAAACATTTGCACCGACATCGATTCCGCGCTGGAGGCTGTTGCCCCATCGATCTGACACTGCAGCACATCGGTGCCGATCCCGGTACAGGGTCGCGACGCCGACACGAAAGACGCGGTGCCATTGGTGATCTGACTGGCATTCTCGGTCAGGGTAAAGCTGCCGTCGAAGGGCGCGGGGTTCAGGACGACATTGACCTCACAATCCCACAGGAAGCCGTTGACACCCGCAACCTGACCCGCACGCGGGGCATCGCAGGTTTTCCAGGTGTAGGCATCTTCCAGAACCGGCAAAGGCGGTGTGGGCGCGGGCACATCGATGAACACGCAGCCGTCGGGCAACCCGGCGGGCCATCCAGTGCCATCGGGGTTGCGCATCGTACCGGAAGCGCTGCGCTGGTCGCCGGGCATCAGTGTGTCTTCAATGCTCAGGATCGGGCAATTCATCACCTGCGTCGGTGCCTGATCGGTGGTGAAATCGAAGGTCATGTCGATGACCGAGCTGCCACCCGCGTTGAACAGGTCCAGCGTGCTCAGTTGGCACACACCCATTGTTCCCGTCCCGCCGGTGTTGGCGATGTCCTGACAGCTCCACGGCTGCGCCGAGGTGATCGTGGTCATCGGACCGACGACGGTCGCCACGGCGGGCGGCTGCGCGGCGAACACATCGATCAGCGAGACATAGCCGTTCGCAGGCAGGTTGCTGCCGGTCACAGTGATTTGGCACGTCAGTGACATCACGCCGGAGTCGGTCGCAACCACCGGATCGCAGGTTTTCACCACGTCATGACGGCCCGACCAGCTGGCCTGAACGCAATTTCCCGGGACCGACACGGTCGAATCGTTCAATACGTAGCTGCCGCTGGTGCAGTTTTGCAGTGACTCTGAACGCTCAGCCGTTTCGCTGGTGACAAATACCTCGAACAGCAGGGTCTCCGTACCCGTTGGGTCGAATTGAGCACCGTCAATTGTGCAAGAACTCACCGCCGAGCAATCGAAATTGCCCGATTGCGCGCTGCTCGAGAGGATCTCTCCAGTGACCGTGGCAGGCAGGGTCAATAGATCATTCACCGTCAAGCTGCCGGCAAACGGCGCTTGGGGCACGGTGACGTCGACTGAGCAGCTCCAAGTTTGTCCTAAAACGCCGTTCCGGACATTTGCCTCAAGCGCTTCGCAGGATTTTGTCAGGGAGATATCGCTGGGCACCAAGGGCGCCACGGGCGGCACAAACGGGGCAAGATCAGGGATCATTACCTCTCCGATATTCGCCTCTGGCCCACAATCATCCGTCGAAACAAACGTCACCGAGGCATTATCGACGTTGCCGTCGCCCGAAACACGCGCGGCAAAAGCATAGGTCTGCCCTGCGACGACGCTCGCTGAATTGGTAGGCAAGATCACCCAGGTATGGGTGCGTGACGGTGCGCTGGGGAGCATTTCATATGTGGAGACCGCGTTGAACGCGGTACTGAACGCTATGAAATCCTGCACAACGGCGCCTTCTTCGGGGAAATACTCCCCCCGCACCGGGGCTGTGAGCGGGTTCGAAATAGGACCAACGATCCCCAGCGCCACCGGCACACTGCGGTTTGCTCGGTTCGAAAACGCTGCCGACCCCTGAATCGAGCCTGAGCATTCTGGTGTGAAATACTGCCACAAAAGCATATTGATGCCACCGCCAGCGTCGTCGACATAATGCATGGTCGATCCGGCCGGGCCACCGTCGGCATCGCTCTCGGGACCTTGGATGCCGTAATCCCCACCCCCTGGTCCATCGACCTGAACAAGATTACCCGAGTTCCAGGCGACAAAATCACCGAACCAATCGCCACCCGATTCCCACGCTGGAATATCAAAGGACAGATGATCGCCAAATCCGATATCGCCTGAGGCTTCAAAATCACCGTTGGACAGCAAATTTTGCGAAAACGCTGGGACCGCAGCCAACGAAGTGGCCGCCGCCAAAAGGGGCAAAAAACGCACAGCATATCCTTAAATTATGTTTGCAGAACGCCCCATTCCTGCGATGGACATTCTCTGTCAGGCAATAACAGCCCGCTGATAGGCCGCGACACTAACGCACAAAGCGTCAATGGAAAGCAGAAAGTGGAAAAAAGGTCTTTCCGGGTTCAGAGGCGATTGATGTGAGGATGACCAAGCGTCGCAAAGGAACCGTTCATTCGCATCGCTGCCGTTGACGTCAAGTGCAGCGAACGGCCGCTCTCCGCCCTTCACGTCGGTAGCCTCCCTATCGGTCCCCGGCTTTGCACATGTCTCATCCGCGTTTGCGGCGAATGGCGACTTCGCTTCCGGTCCCGAGACGGCTACGGAGCCACGCACCCAAACACGTGGGGCGTTTGAGCACACAGGAAGATGTATTGCTGCGGAAACTTGCCCTTACAGTAGAGCCCGTTGACCGAGAGACGCTCCCGTCGCTGTTTTCGCGCATGGCAATCCTGAATGGGACGGACGTTGTCAACTTCGCCCTCGATCTTGGTATCACCTTTCGGCGTATCCTGGAACAGGACGAAGAGGCAGTCGCGATTTTTGCAGAACGCGCAGGGGGTGTCGGCCACGCAGCTGGCCGAGCAGCTCTGTTGGACAGGTGAGCGCATCGGAGACGTCCGGATGCGGTTTCGGAAGGAGGTCTTCGTCTCGTGGGTCCTGCGAAACCCGATCAGCCCCATCCATTGCGGCACATTGCCTTGCGGGGCGACTGGCTCTGCAGAGGTGTTGATATCTGCCACCAGCACCACCATCCGCTGGTTCCCTTGTGGTCTAGCTCGCGCCCCATCGAACGGGATGATATTGGAGCGCGATTGGCGGAAATCCTGCCAGACCTGCAAGCATGATCATTCGACTGCGCGCGCATCGATCCTACCGACTATGACCTTTGGCTTGATAGGCGTCTATCGCAGGGTACCGCTGCGGACAAAACATGGCTGGCCTCACAGCCGGTGTTTCCGGCGATCACGATCCGCGAGTTCATCGGTGCAGCTTTGCTGCGCAAACTGGGCGAGGCCCCGGACGATCGGCGTGCCAAGGCCACCGGCTTTGCCTTTGTCTCGCAAGGCCCTGATGGAATCCGAGCGGCTCTGGACATCCTTATGCGATCACAGGACGGCGGCCACATCGCGACGCAGGGCGAATTGGGGCCGCTCTTCAAGCTCCTTAAGAGTGTCTAACTCGATGACGATGCCTTTGCGGTCTTTCACGGGATCCTTCGTGACTATTTTCTGGAAATATGGCCGTTGGCGCCAGGGGATGACCTTCTCGGGCAGGCCGTGACAGGGCGGCGCCTCCACTCCCTCACGTCAGCACCCAGGAAACCGGCATCGGCCCGGCTGTTCTGGATGATCTCCTGACAGAGGCGGGCGCGTTTGCGCCCAGTGACGCGCGTGCCGATACCCGCCAGACCTTTGATGCGAAGGCTTGGCAGCACGTCCTTGATGAAATCCCGACACTGGTTGGTCCCATTGCGCTGCGAAAGGCAATCGGCGCAACCCTGGCCGAATTGAACGGGTTGAAGGCAGGCGGTGTCCTCGTCCCCAGGACCAACGTCGCGACGATCAAATCGCCTTGGCGGATTGCGGATGGCCAGCTCTTCTTGAGGAGTTGGAGGCCTATGCGCAGCCGGTTGCCCCAGAGGAGCCAGGGTGGGAGACGATCCAAATCGTTCACAAGCGGCTGGACCTTCCTGTTGGCGCGATCATTGCGGCTATCAGGGCTGGTTTTCTGCGCCTCGGCCAGCGTTCTGATGTGTCCGGCTACCACGGGCTCGTGGTGGGAAACACTGAGGTTGCTGCGTTCAAGGCGAAGGCCGCGCCGGAGCGCAAGCCATCGACCAACCAGGGAGAGGTGACCGCGCGGCCTTCGCCCGGTCGGCGGGTATTCGGGGGAAAGGTCAATTCCTGGCTCTGATCGAAGGTGGTTACACGCCTGCGATGTTGGTTTTGAATCCCACGACCAGGCGTCGGGAGTGGCGAATGAGCCGGGACGACATCGCTGCGTTTGAGGCCAGCTATACGACACCAACGATTCTGTCGGCCGAAACCGGTGCGCATTGGAACACGATCCGAGCCGTTCTGCAGAGCGAGGGGGGCAGCCGTTCCGACCGAATGGCTTGGATGTCGGACCGGTCTATCTTCGGAAGGCTGTTGAGCCGGTTGTGGCACTCTTGAAAACTCAGGGAGAAAAATGACTGCTAGCCACGGGGTATGCTGAAACATCGTTATGTTTCAGTGTGCTAGAATAAACCTTCAACATGGCACCCCATGCCTTTTGACAGGGGGTGTGCATGAAAATCGCCAAAACGTGCAAGCTTATGCTTCATTGGCAGAAATGAAAGGGGTGGCGATCCCGAGAGGAAGCAGAAAAGCGTTACGGATCAAACCTTTGATCTGTAAAACTGGTGCTGTGCCCCTCAAGCAATATCAATGGCTTGCATCGCGGCATGTAAAACGGATTGCCGACAGTAGACAACGTCAAAGTCCGACCCAACATCCCGCTCCATGCCAGAGGGCGAGATCATTATCGGGACCGAATGCGCGTGCGGTCATTTGGTCGTGCTGACTGCTTAGAAGCTGCGCGGGAATCTGGCGCGCTTAACGGGCTTCAGCCGCTGCGGGTAGATCAGTCCCTGGTTGCGCAGACGGTTTCTTCGGAACTAGGCTGGCCTGTGCGTCCGTTACCTGAGGCAAACTGTGTCACAAGTTCATCGAGTCCAGACGGATTCTGAGTGCTATTCCCTGTCGTTCGATGACGGTCCGGACCCGAACCTTACGCCCAGGCTGCTCGATCACCTGAGACTGTTCCAGGCGAGAGCAACATTCTTTGTGATTGGCGAGAAAGCCATTCGGCACCCTGATCTGATCAAGCGTATCGTTGAGCAGGGTCACGAGATTGGAAACCACTCGTACTCCCACCCCTACATGCTCAAACTGAGCGATGGCGAGTTGCTGAGGCAGATCGATCGCACCCAATACGCTGTCTTCGACGCCTGCGGTCGTTGGCCAACTTTGTTCAGGGCCCCGCACGGCCGAATGAGAAAGCACCAGCGGGCAATGCTCGAGTTCAATCGGCAAATCAAATGCTGCTACTGGTCCCTGGACCCCAAAGACTGGCGCGATCAAGACGCTGCAATCATCGTATCTCGAATAGCTGGAGAAGTTCGACGGGGAGACATCGTCCTGACGCATGATGCCCTTGAGACAAGCGTCAATGGCGTGCCGGACGCTCTCCAAGCGATCGCAGCAAGCGGCCTTCAGTCCATCCCGATCTCTGAACTCATGCAGCTTGGAGAAGTCATCACAGAGCCTGAAGACGGCCGCTCCGATTTCGAACCACTATAGCCGAACAGAGCCGGCACTTCTGTCTGAGCGCCCGCGTGTTGGGCAAATATCTGGCTACTGCCGCCCCCCGTGCGGCCCATACCAGCCGCTTTCAAGGGGGCCATCGCTGCGGTGCAGCCTCCTCGAACCAGTCAAACAATGCCACGTCCAGCATGGACTGGCGGCCCAAGGTCTGCAGTTCGGTGATCCGGGCATTGCTGTGCGCAACCAGGTTTTTTCTCACAAAGATGCGGACAGGGGTCGACGATCTGACGCCAGCGGGGTTTCATTCGGCAGAGCAATTTCAAGGAAAACCTTTTCGGAGGGCGCGTTAGCAAGGAACGAACCGAGATGGAAAAGCTTGCGCGCGATTTCTATCGCATGCATCGCAAAGCGCGCGATTTCATCTGGGTCGCTCGCCCTTAGTTTGCCGTTGGAGGTCGTTATGCTGGTTCTCTTCGTCTGTACGGCCAACAAGTTGCGCAGCCCCACTGCGGAGGATGTCTTCAAGAGCCTTCCGGGGATCGACGTCCTTTCTGCCGGCACCGATCCGTCTGCACCACGGGTGATGAGCAGGGAACTGGTCGCTAGGGCGGCGTTAATCTTCGTCATGGAGCAGCACCACCGGGAACGCATCCGAAAGAAGTTCAAGGCGCGCCCACCGGACAACCGGATCATCACGCTTCACATCCCCGACGAATTCGAACGCGGCGACCCGGCCCTGATCGACCTGCTGCGCCAGCGTGTGACCCCGCATCTGGACGCTTTCCAGGGGCCGGATGAATCTTCGACGACCTAAGTTCAAGTTGCCCGACCCGGGGAAGTTGGCGAAAGTCGGTCTCGTGTAACGAGGAATTCCTTATGCCAGATTGGATTGACCCCAACCGACAAACGTCCATTGGCCGATTGCGGGAAACCCAGCAACGCCAGGCCGCTCGACAGCAGCGGCTGGCGACCGGGCTCAACGCTGCGGCAGCCGCAAAGGACAAGGCCAGACGGACACAAACGTCACAGTCGGAGCCTGCGGCTTCGTCCCCCGCGATTGGTCCGAACGCCCTAAAGGTCTCGAGCCTCTATTCCAGCCGCAGTATGTGGAAGCGCCTGACCGGCAGGGTTCATTGCATGCTCGACCCGGACGGCTCCCTCAGCTTCATCGATTTCCCGGCATCCAAGGCCAGTTGGGTGAGCAAGGCCGAACGTCGCCGCCGCATGAGCCTATCCTATCGCCAATACTGGCAGAGCGTGCTGAAGCTGGGCGAGCAGCGCGCGGATGAAAAGCTCATTTCAATGGCGCGTCTGCGGTTGCAAAAGCACGAGCAGGGGCTCTACCTCTCACCGAGAATCAGAAAGAGCTTCTGCGACACGCTGTCCGGGACGATCAAGGCTACGGGAAAGCAGGGGCAGCTTGATCTTGCGTCTCGGCACAGGTTTGTCAGTGTCGATCGATACGAGAAAGAGGTCAGGTCCTTCGTCGCCGCGTTCCTCGTGAATGACACTCGGTACTGGAGTAACCCACTGAAGTGGGACAGGTCGGCCCTTAAGGGCTGCGATCAGGCCTGGGCTGCCCTTAAGCGCCGCGGCCTCCGCGAATACCAGGCCTTCTACCATTTCATGTCTTGCCCCAAGCCCTGACCGGGCGACGGACGGGCGGGCGGATCTCCCGTGACGGGCCCGCATGCGGCGGACAACCTTCCGGCTGACTTAAGCCCCGGACGGAACGGTGCCTATCTGCTGCGCCGCTCCGCCGGCGGGTTTAGAGCGTTTCGAAGTTCCGCTTTCGGCCCTGAGCGGACCTTCGCGACAGCAGTCGGCATCGTCAGGTACTTGTCCAAACAGTAGGGATGACCTGTCGTGAGGGTTGAGTAAACTCACGGGCGATCAGTCGTCGATTTTCTCGGAGCGTGACCTTGCTTTTCTGATGACACAAAAATACCGTCCTAGGAGTTCTTACATGAGGGTTGACCATTGAGCGTTCGTATAAAAAGAGGGTTCATTTCAGATGCAATTGCAGCAAGCTCTGATGAACTCGGCATCGGAGAAGATGACGCGTTTATGTATTGGTTTTACTCAATACTTTTCGATGTGGAGCTGGAGGACGTCCCTGACGATGAAGTTGTAGACGGTGCCGGAGAACGCCAAATTGACATGTTTCGCTTGGAAATTGATGATAGCACCCAAGCAGTTGACATACACCTCATACAAGTAAAGAACACCAGCGGATTTTCCGCCAACACAGTATCCCTCATGAAGGCGGGACTTGAGTTCATATTCTTCTCTCCGAGGGAAACTTATCGCGCAACGAAAAATGAAAAGCTTTTGGAGAAAATCGAGAATGCGCGGCAGGCCATACGACAATATGGGAACAATAGTGTAAACGTAAGTTGCTATTTTGTCACATTGGGTGATGAGGGTGATATATCCACGGAAGCCATCGGCGTTGTTGCAGAAAGTCGGCCTGAGTTGTGAGTGCCCCTTTCCCATTCAGTTTCATGCCACGCGGACGACGTGGGCGGTGCCGAGCGCGTTGAAGCGATTGACAAGGGCGACCCGGATGTGGATTTCGGCGGTTTGGCGATCTGGATCCCGCGCGGCGATGCGCTCACCGAAGGCCTTCAGGCATCGCATCTTGGCCTCCACTCGGCTACGGGCGTGGTATCCGGTCCACCGCTTCCAGAATGCCCGACCGTAGTGACGCGTGGCGCGCAGGGTTTCGTTGCGCGCCTTGGCAGCCGGGCAGTCCTCTTTCCAAGCTCGACCGTTCCTTCGGGTCGGTATGATTGCCGTGCCACCGCGTGCGATGACGGCGCCGTGGCAGCGGCGGGTATCGTAGGCACCATCCGCGGTCACGGTGCCGATGTCCTCGTCCTCGGGGATCTGGCCCAACAGGTCCGGCAGGACTGGGCTGTCGCCTTCCCGGCTAGGGGTGAACTCGACGGCCCGGATATCCGAGGTGGCGATATCCATCGCCAGATGCACCTTGCGCCATTGGCGGCGGCCCTGAACGCCATGCTTGCGGGCCTGCCATTCGCCGTCGCCAAGAAACTTGATGCCGGTGCTGTCCACCAGAAGATTCAGCGGCCCTTCGGCACGGCGATAGGGGATCTGCACCTTGAGGGTCTTCTGTCTGCGGCACAGCGTCGAGTAGTCCGGAACGGGCCAGTCTAGCCCTGCCAGGCGCAGGAGGCTCGCGACCATTCCGGCTGTCTGCCTGAGCGGTAGCTTGAACAGAACCTTGAGCGACAGGCAAAACTGGATCGCGGCATTCGAAAAGACCGGCGGGCGCCCTGGGCGTCCCTCATGCGGCGCGTGCCAGGTCATCTCCTTGTCCAGCCAGATCAGCAGCGATCCGCGCTTCCTGAGCGCATCGTTGTAGCTGGACCAGTTCGTCGTGCGGTAGCGGGCGGGCTTGGGCTTGCTCATGCAGATCGTCTAACCGCATGGATTCCCGATGTGAATCCTTCACCGACTGAGTTCTGCAACAACGCCCAGTGCATCACCCAAAAAAAGGGAAACGACGCCAGACCGAGAAGCCTGACGCCGCGCTAGAAAAAAACCCCTGAACACGGTTCTTCTAGCGCAGTGTCCGAACCCCTGCAACCAGCAAAGTGTTTTTGCTGGCAAGAATGTTGTTTGCTCTCGACATGGCATCGTCTCTCTCAGGAGATACGACCATGGAACCAACGACTGGCCTGATCCTAAGGCGGATCACGCAGACAGACCTCTCTGTTTCGGCGCACAAACTGGCCACGCTCATCCTCGACGGAATTGCGTGGAAGGACGGGTATAACGGCCTGCCCCGCGGCACGGCTGCCTTCACCCTGTCCTCTCTGGCAGCGAAGATGGGCGTCTCGCGCCAGTACCTGAGCGTTCTGCTGAGTGAGCTTGAAACTTCTGAACTGAAGCTTGAGCGCGAGAAGTCGAACGGCAAGTTCGCCCCCTGGCTCTTCCGCTTCGCGGCCTTTGACGACGGCGAACAGACCCACGATCTCGTGTCAGACGGAGACGACACATCACTATCTAGAGAAGAATCTAACAAAACTATATTCACAGGACAGATCAACATTGACGGTTGCTCGAACGTGTTCCGAACATGCTGGGCCGAGCTGATCAAGGCCGCGAAGAGCGCCCTACCCTGCTGGAACGTCGATACGCAAGTGATCTGGGAACGCTTCCTTGCCTTCAACCGGGCCCGTGGGAACAGCAAGGTTCCGGCCGGTTTCCTGCTCGGCTTCATGCGCCGGTGGCGCACCTCGCTTGGAGAAGCGACGCGCCCACCGGCTCTCCCCGCACCACAGCCGGTTCAAGAGCCACGAGAGCGCGAGCTGCACGAACAGATCAAGGCTGCGCCAAGCTCGAACCGCCAGTTTCACGCGTCAGACCTGTGTCGCGTCATAGGGCAAGCGGCGTACGATGCGCGCATTGTCGCCGTGATCCGGCAGTTCGGTTGCCCGAGGTTCACTGCTACGCTTGCAGTCCACGGGCGTGCAGTCCTGGCGGGCGAAATCTCGCGGTGATGATGGATCGGGTGCCACAACTCTGGCCAGAACGTATTCAGTCAGGGCAGTTCTGGGATCAAAGCAGGTCGGCGAATTGCTCCAGGTCGGCAACCGTGGCGACCAACCCCTGCTGTGTCAGGATCGCGAGATACTCGTCGACGCTTTTGAGCGGATTCTTGAGGCGCGCGCGAACTTTCCGCAGCGCGGAACAGACCAGACCGGGCGCGAGAGACAGTTGGTTCCGGAAAAAGTCGTCAGGGTGTTGGGTCTCGATGCCAAAGGGCGCAAGTGCCGCTGGTGGGAAGTCCTTCAGGTTCTGCGTGACGATCGCGTCACAGCGCCCAACGATTGCCGCCGCCAGAACGTGCCGATCGTCAGGGTCCGGCAGTGTTAGGGCCGGCACCAATGCCTCGTAGCCGGTGACCAGACAGTCGCGTGTGGCCCTGTCCATCAAGTCGCGAGTTCGTTCCAGCGCGGCGCGCTCCCGATGAGGTTCATTGCGCAGAAGCGCATCAATCCACTCCCGATGGATATCGGCCGTCCACTTGGCCTTGAAAAGGTCTGTGACCGCCAACTGCATCAGTGCATCGCGCATCGGCGCGGGATAAAGGACGTTCGCATCGAACAGGACCGTGTACTGGCTCATTTCGAGCGGTAGCCCATGTCCTGCTCTTGAGCGTCGGCGGCCAGTTGATCGAGCGCAGCTTCACGCTCGGTATCGATCGCGGCCTTGTAGGACATCACGTCTTCCATGCGGACGCGGCGATGCTTGCCGACCTTCCGATGCGGTATGGCACCATCCTCGAGCAGCTTGATCAGGAACGGACGCGAGACGTTCAGAACCTCAGCGGCCTGTACGGTCGAGAGTTCGGCGTTCTCGGGGATGATGGTGACCCCCCGCCCCGCTGCCATCGCCTCGAGGATCTCCATGAGCAGCGATACGGCGCCCGCAGGAAGCTCGATCGGCTCCATCTGCTCGGAGTCCGTCACACGAAGTTTCAACGGCGCGCGCGCCTGGGCGAAGCGTGACAATGCCTGGCCAGAGACGCGCGCAATCGCTGCGTCCTGCGGCGTGGGCGGAAGATGTCGGTGTGCCAGCATGTTCATGGTGGTCTCCTCTCCGGTTTCTGTTCTCTACCACCATATATGAAATAAGTGCAACAAATGCATTAAGTGTTGGTGAGTTTCTGCGCGCCCTGCCGCGTGCTCGCGGTTATCGCTGCTGTCGAGTGAGCGGGTGAGACCCACGCTAACCTTCAGTTTGTCGCCTTCCACATCCTGAACCGCCCCTGTCCTGTCACCTCGCGGATCAGACCCCGCTCTTGCATCCATGCAAGGTTGCGCTGAACAGCGGCGCGACTGGCACTCGTCAGGGCCTGGGCCATTGGCGCAGAGACGAGCGGCCATTCGGTCAGCACTGCGCGCAAGGCCGGCGGCGTCCTGCCCGAGAGCAATGTCATTTCGGCTTCCGCCCGCGCCGACCATGCCTCGATATCGTCAAGGTGCCGCACCGCGGTCAGGCACGCGGCTTCCATCCCGTATAGCCAGCGTTCCAGACGTTCGAACGGTGAACCACCGGCTCGTAGTCCCCCTGCCCCGCCCATGGCCAGAGGCGTGAAGACTGCGCCTCTTCCATCGCTGGCCGCGATCCGCGCAGCTGCGACAGCCGCTTCCATACGGTCGTCGTGCTGCCCGAGCCCCGCGAGGCGCCAGAGGTGAAAGCCCGCGCAAGCGCGAGTGATCGGGTGCAGGTCCGTGGCCTGCCCCATCAGATCCAGCCAACCGCTCGCGCGATCCACGAACGGCTCGGTCTCATCACTGATGTTCTCGGGGTCGCGACGGTCGAGGAAGGCGGAAAGGTCCTGCTCCGGTCCCGGTCCACCCGTCAGTCGCCGAATCGCCCATCCGACTCGCGCCAGCGCCGCCGTGTCGTCCTGGACACCGGACAGGCGCAGCGAGATCCAGAGCGCCAGCCGGTCTTGGCTGATGCGGTCACCGGTGTGCCAGCTCAAATCTGCGGCCTCCATCAGCGCAAGCCGATGCCGCCATCCTTCCGGTCCGCGCTTCAACCGGTCGTCCAGCGCGCCGACGCGACCGGCCACACGGGCAAGACGCGCGGCCTGCCCGCCCTCTGCCTTCCGCCATTCGTCGAGGACCTCGGTTTCACGCGGTTCGGCCCGTGGTCCCGGCGGCAAATAGTCCGGCTCGTCGTCCATCGTACCGGGCAGAAACCACAGGTCGTCCTCAGACGCCTGTTCGACCTCCTCAGCATAAATGCCGAGCGCGTCGGATTCATCATACAATGCGGGGGTTCCAGGCCTCATATGCGCAAAATACAGCTATTTTGAGCTTTACCCAAGGGTTTTATCAGAGTGCGTTTGTACACCTTACATAGCACGCGCGCGCGATGGTCCGCGAGACCTCCCTGATCGCGCTCTGCGTATGGAAACCAAGGGCTTTCTGATGAACAGCGCCACAGAGCGCGCCCTTGCATTCATTTACAAACGGTCGTTTAGTGGCGTTATATGAAACTGCAAAAGACTGTTTTGATGTCCCTGATAGGTTATGCCCGGGTCTCGACCGAGGATCAGACCCCCCTGCCCCAGTCGCAGGCCCTGAAATCAGCAGGCTGCGCCGAGATCCATGAGGAGCAGGCCTCTGGCGGCAATCGTGCGCGGCCGGTGTTGGCGCGCGTGCTGGAACGCGTCGCCAAGGGCGACACGCTGGTGGTCGTGCGGATCGACCGGCTGGCGCGGTCGCTTTCGCATCTCCTCGAGGTGATCGAACGGCTTGAGGCAAAGGGCGCATTCTTCCGCTCGATCGAGGATCCGATCGACACCTCATCCCCGCAGGGCAAGTTCACGTTGCAAGTACTGGGGGCTGCGGCCGAGTTCGAACGCGCCCTGATCCGGGAACGCACCAAGGCCGGCCTTGCCAGCGCACGCACAAAGGGCCGCGTTGGCGGGAACCCTGGGCTGCGGGCCAAAGACCCTGCCGCTCTTCGCAAAGTGCGGCTGGCGCGACAGGACGGCTACATGGAGCGCCTGAACGAGACGGCACAAGACTGGGTGCCCCATGTGCGCCGGTTGCGCCCCGACTTGGCTTGGGAGGACGTGTTGCACATCATCAACGGCCCCTTGCCCGAAGCGCGTAGCTGGACCCAAAGCCGCCTGCAACGCGCTGTGAAGGCCTATGTCCGCGACGGCTTCCTGCCTGTCGAGGTGCTGGCCCGCGCCGGGCGCCGCGAAACGGACGACCGCCTGCCCGCCATTGTCGCAGGCATCAAGGGCGCCAAACCCGACATGACCCTACAGGCCATCTGTGATCGGCTGGAGTCTATGCGTGAGCGGACACCACGCGGAAGGTCCAAGTGGCAACCGTCATCGGTGAAAATGCTTCTGGAACGCGCTGAGAAACTTGGGTTGCTTGACTGAATTGAGTAGTGCCTGCGCTTGTGTCTGTGTGGTTGAACCACACCATATCTAGAAAGAGCTTGCACGAATCTGATAGCTCGGGCAATAGTCTCGATAAATAACGCGCGGTCACATAAAAAACGCGCCCACGAATCGAGGCAGAGATGAGCGAAGCTGAGCAGGACCTGGACATTGCCATCGGGCACTACGCAGAGCTTCTCGCGTCAAACCTTCATGCGCAACGTGCGGCCCACTTCCCTCCCGACGCCAAGAAAGTCATGCGCAGCCTGACTAGCGGCGAGGCGGCAGAGTTGCTTGGCGTCGATCATACCTACCTTCGCAAGCTTCATCGAGAAGGAAAGATCGCTGACGTCGAAACCACCGCGGGCAGCCACCGTCGGTATACACTCGATGATATCTGGGAGATCCGCCACGCCCTAGAGGCAAACGCGAAGAAACCTGGGACCTACGTGCCGGGGCGTCGTGCCGGTGACGAGCTTCAGATTGTCTCCGTTGTGAACTTCAAAGGCGGCTCGGGGAAAACAACAACATCAGCTCACCTTGCGCAGCGCTTGGCTCTCAAGGGATATCGTGTCCTTGCGATCGATCTGGACCCCCAAGCATCCTTTTCCGCGCTGCATGGCATCCAGCCTGAGCTGGACCTGATGGAGGGTGGAACGCTGTATGACGCAGTTCGCTATGATGAACCGGTCCCGATCTCGGAAGTAATCCGTAAAACCTACATCCGAGGCCTTGACCTTATCCCCGGGAACCTAGAGCTCATGGAATTCGAACATGAGACGCCGGCTGCCATCCAGCGAGGCGGCGCCCGCGCGTTCTTTGCCCGTGTGCGTGATGCGCTCGATAGTGTTGAAGAAGACTATGACGTCGTCGTCATCGACTGTCCGCCGCAGCTTGGCTTCCTGACCATGTCTGCCTTGTCGGCATCCTCCGGGGTGCTTGTCACCGTTCACCCACAGATGCTTGATCTCATGTCTATGTCGCAGTTTTTGCGCATGACCGCTGATCTGCTTGGCGTCATCCGGGACGCCGGCGCAAACCTTCGCTTTGACTGGCTGCGTTTCCTGCCAACCCGCTACAAGGTGGGTGATGCACCGCAAACTGAGGTCATTGCCTTCATTCGGGGTCTTTTCGGCAGGTCCGTTCTGACCAATCACATGGTCGAATCGACTGCGATTTCGGATGCGGGGCTCACAAAGCAGACGCTCTATGAGGCCGACAAGAAGGAATTCACGCGCCAGACTTTCGATCGCGCGATCGATTCTATGAACGGCGTCAACGACGAGATCGCTGCGATCATTCAGAACACGTGGGGACGCAATGGCAAGAAAGCCTAAACTTGGTCTGCCCTTGCAGACCCTGCGCAACGCGCCCGACGCTCTTGAGGGGCGCAGGCTCCGAGGTGGTGTTTTCGAAATCGACCCCGGTCATATCGAGACTGCAGGTCGGTTAGATGACCGACTTCAGATCGAGATCGAGGGTCTGAGGGCATCGATTTTCAAGAACGGCCAACGTGTTCCGATCCTAGTGCGCCCACTTGAGAGTGATCGCTACAGCCTGATCTATGGCCGCCGTCGCCTTGAGGCTTGCAGAGAACTTGGGATCAAGGTCCGCGCAATTGTCACGGAAATGGAGGGCGATCAGGCGCTTCGCGATCAGTTGCTGGAAAACCAGGAGCGGCGAGATCTGAGCTTTATCGAACGCGCGCTCGTAGCCGCTGCCTTGCTTGATGGAGACCACCTGGGCGAGACAGAGCGCACCAACAAGGGCGTTGCCGAGGTTCTCAATTTGACCGAGGCTGGGGTTTCGCAGTTGTTAAGCGTTGTCCGCACCGTAGGAGAAGATCTTGTCCTGGCCATTGGTGCGGCACCTGGGATCGGCCGACCCCGATGGGAGGAACTCAAGAAGTGTATTGGGGCTGCAGATGTGGACCACGAGCGACTCGCAGCCTTGGCCAATGAAACCAAATCAATCCATTCGGGTGGAATTGATGAGAAGTCCGACCGGGCATTTTTGGCAGTCCTTTCTGCGGCAGGGAAAACCGAGCACTCCACTTCCTCGATTCGCTCGCGCAGCCAGCCTGAAATGGTCATTCCGGGGGTCGGTGCTGCAACCGTCACGACCGGACGCCGTGGCAAGCAACTCAAGCTCGAGTTGAAGTCCGAGGATACTGAATTTGTCAGCTGGCTTGAGGGCAATGCCCCGCAGCTGCTTACCGAGCTTCATGAGCGCTGGAAGCGCTCAGAAGACTGAGGAAGAGCAACCAACAAAAAGGAGGCACGATACAGGCAAGAATGAAAAAGGCCCCGAGAAGCTAGCTTCACGAGACCTTAATTAGGTTTCGAACGGGACCAGCCCGCTACAAAACTTCAGTTTTCGCACCTCTGAATGTAGCGATCTGGCCCCTCTCCCGCAAGCGCAAAGCGATTCGCGGGCCACTCAAATTTTGCCTTCGTGAATATTTTCATGGAGTACACACCAATTTCGCCGTTTATGCGGCCAATATCGCACGCCCATCTGCGCGTGATCGAGCGGCCCGAGGCATCTGTTCCAGGCAAGCCCGTCAACAAGTGGGAGCTCCTCCGCGAGTTGTCCAAGGCGCAGGCAGCCTTTGGGGTTTCCGAGCGCGATCTGACCGTTCTTCAGGGACTTCTCAGCTTCTTTCCGGACGATGCGCTTGGCGGGAACACCGAAATGGTCGTCTTCCCATCCAACAAGGCGATCTGCGAGCGGCTGAACGGCATGCCTTGCTCGACGATGCGCCGTCACCTCGCCCGGTTGGTAGACGCAGGCTTGCTCATGCGGCGCGATAGCCCCAACGGGAAGCGGTATGTGCGCAAGCGTGGCGAAGATCGCGTGGCCTTCGGCTTTGATCTCTCCCCGCTCTATTGCCGGGCAGAGGAGATTGCACGGGCCGCAGAGGCTGTGCGTGAGGCTGAGGACCGTGTGCGGCGACTGAGGGAGGTGGTGAGCCTCATGCGTCGCGACCTAGCCGCTCTGGCGGAGTTCGGCGAGGAGATCCAGCCCGGGCTTGGCCTATGGGACCAGCTCAGCGATACGGCCGCCCTCACAGCCCGCGCTCTTCGCCGCAAGCTTTCGCTTGAGGATCTGTCGGCATTTAGGACTGAACTGGAGACTCTCCTTGACCAGGCGCGTAATGTCATTGACGGCCCTGAAACAGAAGAAATGAACACCAATGATGCCCATTTTGAGCGTCACCATCATAATTCAAATAAAGAATCTATAGATCTTGAACCTGCCTTAGAAAAAGGCGGGGCGACGGCGGGCAGCGCGCTTGATGTTGAAACGGGTGAGCCTGTGGCTAACGTTGAAGAGCCTGACACGAGGCGGGTGCCGAAAATCCCACTTCACCTGGTGATTGCTAGCTGTCCCTCGCTCAAGACTTTCTATCAGGGCGACGTTCGACATTGGCACCAGCTTTTCGACGCTGCTTGTCATGTACGGCCGGCCATGGGGATCAGTGTTTCCGCTTGGGAAGAAGCGCAGCGCTGTATGGGACCAGAGCAAGCCTCGATCGTCGTCGTGGCCATGCTGGAACGTTTTTCCGACATCAGATCACCGGGTGGATACTTGCGGGCGCTGACGTCCAAGGCTGCGGCTGGCGAGTTTTCCTGCGGGCCGATGGTCATGGCGCTGATCGGACGGCGAAGTGCGGCTTAACAGCTGTTAAGTTTCGACGTCGTCGGTGCTCAGTTGGCCTGACTTAACAGCTGTTAAGTCGCCTCTTGGCAACCATCCGATCATCGAGAGGGAAAGGAGTGTTGGTTTGAGGGTGACGGGAAGTGCGATCGGGAGAGTGGCTTCCGGCGCCCGTCGTGGAGAAAATCTGATGACGAAAGCCGTCCAGAAAATCACCTTGTCCCCTTCGCGGGATATCCCTTTCGACAAGCTGGTGCTGAGCCAGTCCAACGTGCGGCGCATCAAGGCTGGCGTGTCCGTCGAGGAACTGGCCGAAGACATCGCCCGCCGCGGCCTCTTGCAGAGTTTGAACGTGCGGCCCGTCTTGGCTGACGATGGTACCGAGACCAGCAAGTTCGAGATCCCAGCCGGGGGCCGACGGTTCCAAGCATTGTCATTGCTCGTGAAGCAAAAGCGTTTGGCGAAGACGACGCCCATTCCCTGCATCGTACGGGATGCAGCGTCCGCGATCCTCGCCGAGGACGATTCCCTTGCAAAGCATGCAGCGCGTCGCCCTGCACCTGCTTGATCAGTTCCACGCGTTTGTAGCGCTACGGGACAAGGGTCAGACCCATGCGGAGATTGCCGCCACCTTCTTAGTGACGCCGCAGATCGTGAAGTAGCGCCTGAAACTCGCTTCCGTCGCCCCTGCCCTGCTTGAGGTCTATGCCGAGGCTGGCTGGAGCAGCTCATGGCCTTCACCGTGAACCCCGATCACGCGCGTCAGGTCCAGGTCTTGGATGTGATCCATTCATCCTGGAATAAGGAGCCATTCCAGATCCGGCGCATGCTGACCAAAACCTCGGTCCGGACGTCTTACCGACGCGCGGTCTTTGTGGGCGTTGAGGCCTATGAAGCAGCGGGCCGCACGATGCTGCATGGACCTGTTCCAAGGCGATGACGGTGGCTGGCTCGAGGACCCTGCCCTGCTCGATCGGCTGGTGACGGAATAACTCAAGGCCGAGGCTGAGACGGTTGCGGTTGAGGGCTGGAAGTGGATCGAGGTCGCGCTTGACCTGCCCTACGGCTACAGCCACGGCCTGCGGTCCCTGTCCGGTGATCCGGCGCCAACGACGGATGATGAAGGAGCGGCCCATGCCAAACTGCTCGCCGAGTATCGGGCGCTGGAAGAGGAATGCGCGGGACAGCATGAAATACCCGACGAGATCGACACGCGGCTTGGCGTGTTGGAAACGGAGATGGAAAAGATCGAGACCCGGCCGTTGATCTTCGATCCGTTGGAAATCGGACGGGCAGGGGCGTTCGTCACGCTCGATCGCTAAGGCGCGCTCGCAGTCTATCGCGGGTATGTGCGTCCAGAGGATGAGCCCGTTGAGGAGACCGCGGTCCAGGACGGTGTTGATCCTGCGCTGGCGGGGCAGGGGGATGAACATGATCTCGCTGATGCCTATGCCAGTGCCGCTCATGTCGGAACTATCATCATGTCGGGTGGCCAGCAGATTGGTGCGGACCTGCCGGAGGATGAGGATGACGGAGCGCTCAAGCCGCTGCCCGAGCGGCTTGTCATGGAGTTGACGGCCCACCGGACGCTGGCGCTGCGTGACGCGATCGGTCGTTCGCCGGATGTCGCGCTGACGCTTTTGCTTCTTAAGCTCGTCACCGACACCTTCCGCACCTCTGGGGCGTCGGTCAGCTACCTCGAAGCCTCCGTGCGTCAGGTCTACATGTCGGCGCAGGCGAATACATCATGTCCGTGGATGTCACACGCGACAGCGCGACATGGCAGCCGCCAACCAAGAACGCCAAAGAGATCGTCACTGAAGCACTTCGCGATCTTGCACGCCGGCTCTACCGCCAGCTTGAGATCGAATACGATCACCTCACCTTCGACGAGGTCATCGAGGAAGGGATCATCGTCAACCAATATACCTTCACCGAAGGAGGGCGGCGATTCGGGTGAGCTGCCACGCTATCTTGCTGGTCGGAGGGGACGGTTACCTTGCGAGTGACCGCACGAGTGCCACCAAGGGCTCGAAGTCGTGCTGATCGGCGGCTCTGAGTGCTGTGATGTAGGCTGACCGGTGCGCATTTTCGGCGTTCAGCGTTCCACCATCAGACCAGTCGAGCAAGATATCCGGATCGATCTTCGCCAAGTAGGCGTCCGCCATGATCCGCGCCCAGCGTCCATTACCGTTCGTGAAGGGGTGGATCCAGACAAGGCGGTGGTGAAGGCGCGCCGTCGCTTCCAGCGCATCGAAGCTCTTATGGTCACGCCAGTACCGCGCGTCATCGAGACAAGTGCGCAACTCGGTAGAGATGTGCCAGACCGACACCCCGATGTTCTTGTCGGTCAGACGGAAAACGCCGGCCCAGTCCCAGACTTCCCCGAACAGGCGTTTGTGAATTTCGCGCACTGTGGCATCTGTCAGGACGTCAAACGATTTTGGGCGTCGGTCGAGCCAGGTAAGGCCTGAGATGATGTTCTCCCCTTCGAGTTCGTTCAGCTCGCTGCGCGTCGCAATGTGCTTGGCCTTGAGGCCAAGCAACTCGTCGGGCGTCAGGGGGGTGGCGCCGTAAGGTTCGTGAAGCTCGAGCGTCATTGCCAGAAATCCCGCCGACCTTCACGGATGATGTCGGCGGCGAGTTCCTCGATCATCTCGGCTTCGCTGCGCAAACCTTCTGTCTGCTCTTCGAGAGCCATATGCGCCCGCGTGCGCTGGATAATGCGTCGTGCCTTTGCACGGGCTTGGGCCAGAACGATCTCTTCAACGGGGCCTTCGCGCGGGATGATTGCATACACAAGGCGGCCGCCCATGGCTTCGGCGATCTTCTCCAGTTGGTTCACGGAGATGGTTCCGGCCTGTTCGTTCTGGATCGCGGCATAGATGTTGTTTCGTGAAATCCCGAGGCGTTCAGCAAGGGCCGGGGCATTCATCCCAATCGCTTGCTGAAAGGTGGCGATCCAGCCGCCGATCGGCTTTGCAGGCGACTTCGCCAGGCTGGCAGCCTGGTTGATCCTCTCTTGGGCCTGTCTTTGCTTCGCTCGAGTAACTGACATCTGCCAACCTCTGATCTTGCATTTGCGGTCATACCGCCATGCCAGAGTATGGCGTTAAGACAATTTATGCAATGCTATAGACTTGCATATATATTGCTTATGATAGGCCTCAACATGGCGGATTGTCCATGCTTGCAACGCTACCGGATTGCAAATCTGCTGATCCAGCACAGGCCTCAGCTAGAAACGCATCCCCAACTACGCTCCACAGGACGCAACCCTGCACGGCATCGCCGACCGGCTGCAGACTATCGAGCGGCGGAACTTCTATCAGCTCTGCGCCGAAGCCAGCCACCGTGGCTGCTACGCCCACGAGTATACCATGTCCGTGGAGGTCACACGCTATAGCACAACCTGGCAGCCACCAGCGGATGACGCAGAGGAGATCGTGACCGAGGCGCTGCGCGACCTAGCCCGGTGGCTTTACCGCCAGCTTCAGGTTGAATATGACCACCTCACCTCCGACAAAGTCATCGAGGAGGAGATCATCGTTAACGAATACACCTTTACTGAAACTGGGCGACGGCTTGGGTAACTGGGTTAATCATGCGGCGGAAGATACAATCTCTCCGTATCTCGAGGCGGGTTTGAATATTCGCTCTATCAAACCGCCTGAACGGGATCAGCGCCAAATTATTGTAAACGGCATCGTGTCTTGCGGAAAACCCCGGTAAGTCCTAGAAAGTCGCTGACTTTATGCAGAATTGGTTAATGCCGAGATATCTCTTTTCTCTCTTGCTTGCGATTGCCGTCGCATTTTTCGGCGTACTTCCGCATGCGGCAATGGCTGGCGAGATGCAGAAAACGTCGGTGTCTTGTCACAATGAACAAACTGTGGTGAGTGGGCACTCCGATGCGATGGAGCATTGCGGCGGTCCGGATCATGCAATGCCCGGAGCCTGTGCAATCGCCTGCCTCGGGTCAATTGCAATCTGGTTTACTTCATCGGACGCGGTGCCTATCGCATTTCGCCCGATTTCGCATCGGGCTGCGGTGTCCCTCGTTTTACGCGGGCGCCCCGGCGATCCGGCCGACCGCCCTCCCAAATCCATTTGAACGGTTGACACGCGGAGCCGTGCTGCGGCTTCTGACCGATGCGCCCCTTTGGGGGCATGATGGATTTATTCAAAATGAGACATGAACTGACACGCCGCGGCTTTCTGGCTGCATCCGCAGCCTTGTCTGCCACCACCGCCTTACCGCGTTTGGCCTTCGCGCAAACCACACCCCTTACCTTGACTGCACAGACGCGGGTGATCGACGTCCGTGGTCGCGCCGCCACCGTCATGGGCCTGACCGATGGAATGGGCAGGCAAGGACTGTTCCTCGACCCCGGTAAAAGATTCCGCGTGGATCTGACCAATGCTCTGGACGAGGAGACGATCATCCACTGGCATGGTCAGATCCCGCCCAACGCACAGGACGGCGTGCCTAACTTGCCGATGCCGCTTTTGCAGCCGGGCGAGACGCGCAGCTACGACTATGCGCCGATGCCCGGCACGCACTGGATGCACAGTCATGTGCCGGTGCAGGAGATGAGCCTGCTCGCCGCCCCGCTGATCGTGCGGCGGCCCGAGGATCTGACTGCTGATAGGCAGGAGGTCGTGATGTTCCTGCACGACTTCGCGTTCCGCCCCGCAGCCGAGGTGCTGGCCGAGATCACGCAAGGCGCTGCCCATCATGACATGAGCAGCATGGACGCACCGGCACAGAACCTGAGCGGGATGTCGGGCAAGGATCATTCCGGCATCTCCATGCCCGGAATGACTATGGGCGGGATGGGCGCAGGCGGAATGGTCATGGACCTCAACGACTTTGACTTCGACGCCTATCTCGCCAATGACCGCACGCTCGCCGACCCAGAGGTGATTGCGGTCGAACGTGGGGGTCGTGTTCTGTTGCGGGTGATCAATGCCGCTGCAGCAACGTCCTTCTGGATCGACACAGACGGGGTCTCTGCGCGTCTGGTGGCGGTGGACGGTCACGGTGTTGAGCCGGTGGCGGGCACACGCTTCGGTCTTGCCATGGCGCAGCGTCTTGATCTGGAAATCGACTTGCCGGACGCGGGCGCCTTCCCGATCCTCGCCCTGCGCGAAGGAGCGAGGGAGCGTACCGGCATCATTCTCGCCACTGCAGGTGCCGAAGTGCGCCGGATCGACGATCTGGCCGAAACGGAAAGCAGCGCGTTTGATATCGATCTCGCGCAAGAGGGGCTGCTGCGAGCAGCACGGGCGCAAGGCGCGCCTTCGCTGGCACCGCACCCGGTGGACCGTTCGCACATGATCATGCTCGGCGGCGCGATGCAGCCTTACCTCTGGACCATCAACGGGCAGACTTGGGGCAGCCACACGCCGATCACCGCCAAAACGGGCGAACGGGTGCATCTGACGTTCCACAACATGTCGATGATGGGGCATCCGATGCACCTGCACGGGCATGTGTTCCAGGTGGTGAACGTCAACGGACGCAGCCTGGACGGTGCGATCCGCGATACGGTCTATGTGCCACCGATGACGATGGTGACGGTCGCACTTGATGTGGGCGAGGCAGCACGCTGGATGCTGCATTGTCATCACATGCCACATCTGTTCACCGGCATGATGACAGAGTTCGCCGTCTCAGCCTGAGACGCCCGCTATCGGAGGAGAATGTCCCCCGGTGGCGAAACAATTTCACAGGCGCGCTTTATCCCGATGGCCAAGTGCCGGAGGCAAGAGTGCTGCACTCACGCCGCAAAGGTCGGCGAAGACAGATTGGAGATCGTATCATGAACAAGGGACTTATAGGCGCACTCGTTGTCGTCATCATGGCCGTGGCCGGCTGGTATTGGACACAAGGCCAGACCACCGAAGAACCAGTTTCCGCCTCTGCCCCGGACGGCGCGCAGATCGCAGGAGCACCTTTGGCGGATGTCGTCGTGCCCGAGGGGCTTTCGGCCATGGCGCAGCAAGGCGAAACTTATTTCAACGCGGTCTGCGCGTCCTGCCATGGCACGAATGCCGCCGGGCAAGACGGCGTCGCACCGCCGCTGGTTCATCAGATCTATGAGCCCGGCCACCACGGGGACATGGCGTTCGTTCTGGCGGCGCGGAACGGGGTACGAGCACATCACTGGCCGTTCGGCGACATGCCACCGGTAGAAGAACGGCTTGCGGATGGTGAACTGGGTGCAATCGTTGCCTATGTGCGCGAGTTGCAGCGCGCCAACGGGATCAACTGATGGGGCGGAATTCCGGTTCGGCCCATGTTCGCGCATTCGGCGAACCAGCTTGAGGCCCGGCATCCTCATTCCGGCAGGGATCGTCCTTTTGGGGACTGCCTGGGTCGCGATCCATCTGTTTGCGCGCGACGGTGCCGCGGTGGCGCGCGGCCGCGTCCTTTACGACACGAACTGCGCCGCCTGCCACGGCCGAAATCTGGAGGGTCAGCCGGACTGGCAAAGCGCGGGGTCTGACGGGCGTCTCCCCGCGCCGCCCCATGACGCCACCGGCCATACCTGGCATCATTCCGACGCCGATCTGACCGCCTATATCGCCCTTGGTGGCGCGGAGGCGCTGGCGCAGATGGGTGTGACCTTCGATAGTGCCATGCCGGGTTTCGGAGACGTGCTGAGCTCCCAAGAAATCGCGGACATCCTGGCCTATATCAAATCGCACTGGCCCGCGCGCGAGCGCCAGGTCCAAGCGGAGCGTAGCGCGTCCGACGGCAGATGACTGGACGACGCACCATGGGGCGGCTCAGACCGAAGCCGCAGGATATCCGGCCTCTGCCAGCGACGTCTTGACACGCGCCGCGTCAGTGCTGCTCTCGACCGATATGCGTCGCGCCGCCATATCGAACTCGATGCGTGCCGCCGGGTCGAGGGCGTGGATCGTTTTTTCGACCGTCGCCTTGCAATGGCCGCAGCTCATGTCGGGAATGTGGAACGTTATCATGCTTATCTCCTTCTTTGGTTTGTCTATAGATCAACGCGCCGCAACCGCAGTGCATTCGTAATAACCGAGACCGAAGACAAGCTCATCGCCGCCGCCGCGATCATCGGCGACAGCAACAAGCCTGTGACGGGATATAGCAGCCCTGCCGCGATCGGCACGCCGACGGCGTTGTAGGCGAAGGCGAAGAACAGGTTCTGCTTGATGTTGCGCAGTGTAGCGCGGGCCAGTTTGCGTGCCCGGACGATGCCCATGAGGTCTCCACCGAGCAAGGTGATGCCTGCGCTTTCCATCGCGACATCGGCACCCGTGCCCATGGCGATGCCAACGTCCGCGGCTGCCAAGGCGGGGGCGTCATTCACCCCGTCGCCAGCCATCGCGATCTTGTGGCCATCCTTGCGCAACTGGTCGATCAGCTTTTTCTTGTCTTCCGGCAGGACGCCCGCGCGCACCTCGTCGATGCCCAAGGTCGCTGCTACCGCTTGCGCTGTGCGCTCATTGTCGCCGGTCGCCATGATCACACGCAGCCCTTGGGAGTGTAGTTCCTTGATCGCCTGTGCGGTTGAGTCCTTGATTGGATCGGCTACCGCCACGATGCCCGCAAGGGCGCCATCAACCGCGACGAACATCGCCGTCTTGCCCTCTGCACGCAGCGCATCAGCCTTTTCCTCGGCCTGCGTCGTCTCAAGGCCCATCTCTTGCATCATAGCGGTATTGCCGAGGGCGACGGTGTGCCCGCCGACGTTGCCGCGCACGCCTTTGCCGGTAATAGCTTCAAAATCCGCAGCCTCCTGCCGTGCAGCGCCTTGCGCTTCGGCCCCTTCGACAATGGCTTCGGCCAGAGGATGTTCCGAGCCACGTTCAAGCGCAGCGGCCAGCGAAAGAATATCAGTCTCAGTGACATCGCCAAGGGTAACGGTATCGGTCAGCTTTGGCTTTCCCATGGTCAGGGTGCCCGTCTTGTCGACGATCAGCGTATCGACGCCTGCCATGCGTTCCAGCGCCTCGGCATCCTTGATCAGCACACCCGCCTGTGCTCCGCGCCCGGCCGCTGTGGTGATCGAGATCGGGGTGGCGAGGCCAAGTGCGCAGGGGCAGGCAATGATCAGAACCGAGACAGAAGAGGCGATGGCAAAGACCAGCACCGGTGCTGGCCCGAAGATCATCCACATCACAAAAGCGAAGATCGCCACCCCGACCACGGTCGGCACGAAGATCGCCGAGACACGGTCGGCCATGCCTTGAATCGGCGCACGCGAGCGGCGCGCGTTCGATACCATGGCCACGATCTGCGCCAGCACTGTATCAGCGCCGACCTTGCCCGCTTCGATCACCAAAGAGCCGTTCTTGTTGATCGTGGCACCGGTCACCGCATCGCCCGGGCCTTTCTCAACAGGCATTGACTCGCCGGTCAGCATGCTTTCGTCCAATGAGGATCGCCCGTCGACCACCACGCCATCGACCGGAACCGCATCACCCGGCCGCACCCGAAGTCGGTCGGCCTCCATGATGTTTTCCAATGGTGCGTCGTATTCAGTGCCGTCTGGCAGAATACGCCGTGCGGTCTTTGGGGCGAGGTCGAGAAGTGCGCGGATCGCGTCACCGGTGCGTTCCCGCGCTCGCAGTTCCAGCACCTGGCCTACGAACACCAGCGCGATGATCACGACCGCCGCCTCGAAATATGTGCCGACACCTTGGCCCATCCGGTAGACTTCAGGGAAGACGCCCGGCAGGAACGTCGCCACAATGGAGTAAAGATAGGCCGCCGCCACGCCGAGGCTGATCAGCGTCCACATATTGGGCGCGCGGTTGATCACCGAATCCCAGCCGCGTTTGAAGAATGGCAAGGCCGCCCAAAGCACGATGGGCGTTGCGATCACGAACTCCAGATAGCTGGCGGTCTGATGGCCGATCCAGTCCCGCACAGGCAGGCCAACGAGCTCGCCCATCGTCAGCACGATGAGCGGGACCGCTGCGGCCGCCGAGATCCACATCCGGCGCGTGAAGTCGGTTAGTTCTTCGCTGGGCTCGTCCGACGGCAGCATCGGCTCCAGCGCCATGCCGCAGATCGGGCAAGGCCCCGGCGCGTCGCGGACGATCTCGGGATGCATCGGGCAGGTGTATTGCACGTTAGCGGGTGCGGCCTTCTTGCGCCCTTCGGCGCGGCCCGAGGCGTAGAACCACGGATCGCCTTCAAACTTCGTCTGGCATTTTTCAGAGCAGAAATGGAAGGTCTTGTCCTCGAACTCTGCGTGCCGCGTATCGGACCCGACCGCGACCGTCATCCCGCAGACAGGATCCTTTGCCGTTTCAGCGCCTTCGGGAATGTTTGACTTTGCGTGCTGATGATCGTGGTCCATATCGTGCCGACTTTCTTTTGATTTGATTCAGCGTGAGGCATCCAGTCACTGGAACATCAAGCTATTTTTTATGCTGATCGTGATCGGTCTCGCCTACGGGATTGCGAGCGAGAAAGACGCCCACGAACGCGAACACCAGTGCCATGCCGATGACGCCAAGTATGACGATCAGCGGGTCGGATTGCCATTTCATCGTCGCGAAGGCGGTCAGGACCACGGCGTCCAGTGCGATCGCGGTCAACATGACCCAGCCGCGTGCCCCGATCTCGTGGCATAGGTTTCGGTAAACGCCCGCGTGAATGATCATGTCCATCACGAGAAAGAAGAAAGCCCCAAGCGAGGCGATGCGGCTAAGGTCGAAGAAAACCGTCAGGACACCTGCAATCACGACGGTGTATACCAGAGTGTGATCCTTGATCGTTCCGGGCATCCCGAAATGGCTGTGCGGGATCATCTTCATCTCGGTCAGCATGGCCAGCATCCGCGTGACGGCAAAGACGCTCGCGATCAAGCCCGAGGCGGTGGCGACAAGCGCCAGCGCCGCCGTCAGATAGAAGCCGGTCTGCCCGAGTGCTGGCCTAGCCGCCTCTGCCAAGGCATAGTCCTTGGCCGCTACGATGCGGTCGAGTGTCAGGCTGGAGCCGACTGCGAAGGCGACAAGCAGATAGACGATCACGCAGATTGCGATGGATAGAACGATGGCCCGGCCAACGTTGCGGTGAGGTTCGGTGATCTCGGCCCCGCTGTTGGTGATGGTAGTGAAGCCCTTGAACGCCAGGATCGACAGGGCAACAGAGGCCACAAAGCCGCTAGCACCCGTATCCCCACCGGTCGCCTCGAAGTTGAAGCCGCTCGCCCAGAGGCCTGCGACTCCGAACAGCGCAATGCCGCCGACTTTGATAACGGCCATGATGATGGACAGAAGTCCGACCGAGCGGCTGCCTGATATATTGATAATATATGCAACGATGATCAACCCGACGCCAATGATCGGGACGAGGACACTTTCCGGGTCGCCGCCAAAGGCGCGCAGCGTGTAGGTGCCGAAGGTCCGTGCGACGAGACTTTCGGCGATGACCATCGACAGTGCCATCAGGAGCGCTGCCCCCGCTGCGACCGTTGTCGGGCCGTAGGCTTTCTTCAGAACCATCCCGATGCCGCCCGCCGACGGAAAGGCGTTCGACATCTTGATGTAAGTGTAGGCACTGAACGCGGTCACGATCGCACCGGCGACGAACGAGAGAGGAAAAAATGGCCCCGCAAGCTCAGCAATCTGTCCGGTCAGCGCGAAGATGCCCGCACCGATCATCACACCTGTGCCCATGGCAACCGCGCCTGGCAGGGTGATGCTGTTCTCTTTATAGCCTTCCGCCATCAGGTTTCCTTTCCAGAGTGTTGCCTGGTTGCGATCCAGAGAAGGGGCAATCCGGTGATCAGGCCGAGCCCCAGCACCGCCCATGTGGTCCGACCAATATCACCGCTGACAGCTTCACCGCCAAAATGCGCGAGGACAAAACTCGCCGGAATGATGCCCGCCAGCGTCGCCAGTGCGAAACGCCAGGCGTGCAGGCGGCTGAGCCCCGCTGCGTAGCTGATGATGTCGAAGGACACGAAGGGCATCAGGCGGCTGGCAAATACGGTTCCTGTCAGCGCGTTCTGCGATCCGAGCAGTCCGGCATCAACTCGATCACCGAACACTCGCCGCAAGACATCATGCCCCAAAACCCGTGCCAGACCGAAGGCAATCAGCGCCCCCAGTTCGGCTCCGATCACCACCTGCACGGTGCCCCAGACATGCCCATAGGCAGCACCTGCGGCCAGGGCTATCGGTGCGCTCGGAATGGGACTGGCGACCACCGCAACGGTCATGAGGCTGATGATCAACAGAGGGCCCCAGAGGCCCGCGCGCGCCACCAATGTCTCAAGCGCTTTGCGGTCCAGCAGCTGCTGGGCATCAACCAGCAGCGACGGCGCAAACCACCACACCCCGAGAGCGACCAGCCCGAGGAATGCAATCGTCGCCAGGATGCCGGTGCGCAAGCGCATCTCAGATCGCCTCGACCGCCTTCTTCAGGAGATCGCGCACCTGACCGGCAACGGCATGCAGTTCGGTATTGTCTATCGCTTGCATAGACGCCACCGGGTCGATGGCGCTGACCTCCACACCGCCCTCGACCTCGCGCAGGATGACGTTGCAGGGCAGCATCGCGCCGACACGCGGTTCAATTCCAATGGCCTCGTGGGCCATTTTTGGATTGCAGGCACCGAGGATGCGATAGGCAGGCATCTCGACATCCAGCTTCTTTTTCATCGTCGCCTTGACGTCGATCTCGGTCAGGACGCCGAATCCCTTGTCGGTCAATGCCGCGCGAGTGCGAGCGTCGACGGCGTCAAATTCAGCGTCCGCTATCACGCGGTTGATCGTGTAGTCCATTGTCGTTCCTTTCGATTCATGACTGCGATTCCAGCCGCGACATCTACTTTCCATCCGGCTTCGGCGTCATTCTAGTTCGGCGCGGGGTGTGCCTGCAGGTGCCTCGCCGTTCGCCTCGATGTCAGCGATATATCGCTTCATTTCAGCGATTTCGCTGAGCTGCGCTTCGATGATTGCATCTGCCAGTGCCCGGACCCTCGGGTCCGAGATATCGGCCCGCTCGCTGGTCAGGATGGCGATGGAATGGTGCGGGATCATCGCCCGCATCCAAGCGAGGTCGTCGATCGTCTCCTGGCTTCGAACGAGCCAGAGTGATAAGGCGAAGGTTACTGCGGCGCCTGCGAAAATCGCAAGATTGACCCTCTTGTTGGAATACATACCCAGCATGAAAGCGAGCATGATGATCGCCATCACCGCACCCATATAGATCGCCATCCACATGCGCGTTTGCGAGAAGAAGATGTGGTCGAGCGCGTAGGTGTTGAGATACATCAATCCAAACATCACGACCGTCGAAGTCGCGATCATTGCAAAGAAACGTACGTAGTTCATTTCTTACCTCCGATTAATTGTCGCACTTATCTCAACTTTATCCGGGCGCCCAACGTTCCCAAATCGAAAATGCCTGGGGCTTTGCAAGGTAGTGCGGCCACTATTTGCGCAGGTATTTGATCAACGCCGCAATTGCGAGACCGGCCAGCACAAGGATGACGATCATCCAGAGCCAGCCAAAGCCCATTCCCAAACCCATACCATATCCGTTCATCATCGTTCCCTCCTGATCCGTAATCGGATTGCCCCGCCACACGCGGAGTCGCGCGACTGGCGGGGAAAATAGTGTGTCAGTCATTGCCCATCATGCCGTGTCCCGCGCCCGGCATATCGCCCTGCCGTCCACTCATGTGGTCTTGCATCATCGCAGCCATTGCCGCCATTTCAGCGTCCGTCACCTGCGCGTCGCCGTCCGCATCATGCATCTGGAAGGCGCGCACAGTCATCGGTCGGGTATGAGCCGCGTGCATCACCGCAAACTCCTCCAGCGAAAGTGTGCCGTTGGCGTCGGTATCATAGGTCGAGAGTTCGGCCTGAATGCCCGCTGTCATTTCTTCGGGGCTGAGCGTGCCATCGCTGTCGGTGTCAAACGTGGCCATCGCGTAGCTCCCGGACCCAGCCATCATCATGCCCATTGCGCGCCCCATCGAGTTGTCATGGCCGCCCATCATGCCCATTCCGCCGTGCTGCATTTGGGTCTGCTGGGCAATTACCGGCACCGCGACGGCGCCAAGGCCGAGGGCAGCAACAGCGGCGAAGGCGAATTTGGTTGAACGTTTCATTCTGTTTTTCCTCTATTGGATTGTGATGAACCCAATTTGGGGCGCAGGTGTCCCATAAGTTTGTCAGCCGGGACGGTCTTTTGTATCAAACTGTCACAAACAGCAGCGCAGAGAGGATTTGCGACAATCTTCTGTGCGCGCTGTCAGCAGCTTCGGCTAAGGATGTCATCAGGAGACATTATGACGCCCCATCCGCCCAACATTCTGATTGTCGATGACCACCGCGAGATTCGCGATGCGCTGGTGAGGTATCTTGAAAAGAATGGCATGCGGGCGACTTCGGCCGCAGACGCCGTGGCTATGGACGCGGCGATGAAAGTCGGACAGTTCGACCTGATCGTGCTCGATGTGATGATGCCGGGCGAAGATGGTCTGTCGGTCTGTCGCCGCCTGCGCGCGCAGGGCGGAATCCCGATCCTGATGCTGACCGCCTTGGGTGATGAAACTGACCGCATCGTTGGGCTGGAGGTCGGCGCCGATGACTATCTGCCAAAGCCGTTCAACCCGCGCGAGTTGCTGGCCCGGATCAAGGCAATCCTGCGCCGGTCCGACCGGGCCGAAGTCGTGGGCGGCAGTCTGGCCGGCCGCCGGCTGGCATTCGATCGGTGGGTGCTGGATACCGACCGCCGGACCCTTTCGGAAGCCGATGGCACCGAAGTGGCGCTCACCACCGCCGAGTTCCGCTTGCTCACGGTGTTTCTGGAGCGCCCGCGCTTTGTGCTAAGCCGGGAACAACTGCTCGACCTGACCTCGGGTCGCGCGTCGCAAGTGTTTGATCGAACCATCGACAACCAGATCAGTCGCCTGCGTCGCAAGATCGAGGCCGACCCCGCCAAGCCCGCATTGATCGCGACTGTATGGGGGGGTGGCTACAGTCTGGCCGCCGATGTGAGGGCGCTTCCATGAAACAGCGGCTCTCCTTTCTACGCCAGATCTTCCCGCATTCTCTGGGGGGTCAGTTGCTCGCCATGCTGTTGCTGGCATTGGCCGTCACGCAGGGACTGGGCCTTTTGTTGCTAACGGACGAGCGCAACCGGGCCGTGCGCGCGGCGCTGGGGTTGGAGGCGGCAGGACGTGCGGCGAATGTGGTATTGTTGCTGGACGATGCCCCCGCCGATCTGCGCCCTTCCATCTTGCGGGCCGCAGATTCACCACTGGTCAGGTTCGAACTGGGGGCCGATCCGGAGGCGCCGCACACTAGCAGCGATGCGGATGTCGTTCTGCGCCAAATCCGGCAGATCCTCGGCGAACCGGAGCGGGAGGTCCGGGCCGATGTCCATGCCCTTGCAGTTGATCCATTTCCCACGCCCGACGGCATGCCTGAAGCAATGCGCCCGATGCACGAAGCAATGATGGCGGGACGAACCGACCCTGTCGAGATGACACTGTCGATCCGTCTGGCGGGGGGCGAATGGTTGAACGTGCGGACGATGTTTCATCGGCCTGGCCTGCAGTTTTTACCGCAAGCCTTGTTGCCACTGCTGCTGATGGCGGTAGCCGTCGCTTTGGTTGCATGGTGGACTGCGCGTCGGGTGGTTGGCCCGATGCGCGTCCTTTCGGTTGGCGCCGACCGGCTGGGCCGAGGGCTTGAAACGGACCCGCTGCCGATAACGGGCCCGGCCGAGGTGCGTGATACCACGCAGGCCTTCAACCGGATGAAAGACCGCCTGACCCGTTTCGTGAGCGAGCGTACCCATATGCTTGCGGCCCTGAGCCATGACCTGCGTTCTCCCCTGACCGCGATGCGGCTCAGGATCGAAATGCTGGACGAAACCGAAGACAGTAACCGGCTGAAGGCATTGGTCGAGGAAATGCAAGCGATGGTCGAGGCCACGCTGGAGTTCGCGCGCGGTGTCGCCAAGGCAGAGCCCACTGCCACGGTCGACCTTACCTCGATGCTGACGGATCTGGTGAACGATGTTGGGGGCGACCGCGCAACCCTCGCACCCATCGATCCGCTGTTCGCGACCATCCGTCCCCACGCTCTTAACCGCGCCCTGCGCAATCTGATCGATAACGCGGTCCGCTACGGTGGCGTCGCCAAGGTGACCCTGACGCAGGAACCGGGGACGGTTATCATATCCATCGCTGACAAGGGTCCAGGATTACCCGATGATCAGCTTGAGGCTGTGTTTGAACCCTTCGTGCGGTTTGAAAGTTCGCGAAGCCGCGACACAGGAGGCGTCGGCCTGGGACTCGCGATTGCCCGGACCATCATTCAGGCACATGGTGGTTCCGTCTTGCTACGCAACTTGCCAGACCACGGACTGCAGGCAGTCGTGCACCTGCCGCTCGGAGAGGCGTGATCAAACCGGACTGCACTCCGAATCTGGCTCGAACCATGTGCCCAGGTCATACGGAGGCACAGCAATTCATCGAAGCAGGACTTTTTCGGATGTGCCGTTAACCGGTCGGTTGACGCAACCGAACCGATGCGCGGGTTACTGTTACGTTGCAATCGCGCGGAGACTGCAACGAAATGCGGGTGCCTTGATACCAGGTGGCTCCGTTCACCTGTTCCCGTCGATCCACTTCGACATGAGCCCCTTGTCGCGAAAGCACTCATCCGGCACGGCGCGCCGTTTGATGCGCGCGAGACGCTCGGCGAAGGCGACTTGCTTCGAGGTTGGGCGGTCGTCCTGCGCGACAGGGTTCAGCTTGGCCTGCGCCTCGATCCAGGCGCTGAGGGATCGGCGATCCTGCTGAACATCCCACGGCAGTAGGGTCTGATTGCGCAGTGCCAGTGATCGCGCATAGGCGATCTGCTTTGGCGTCGCGGGCAGGGCATAAATGGTGTTTTCCATCTGGGAATTCCCTTTCTGGCTTGTTTCTAGATTTAGAACATAACAGGAACAAAAACAAGCTGGCTGTCGAGATCAAGGCGTTTGAGAGAAAGAGGAGGGCCGGGGAAGGTTAGGCTTAAGGGTGCCCGAAAGAGGGTGTCCGGGCCTGATCCTGTCCCTCATCCCGGAGTTTCCAAATGACCCACCTCGCCCCCGTTGCGCCTGCGCGCGCGCTTACGCCCGTCGCCTCAATCCCTTCCCCAGATACTGCCGCAGCGATCATTGCCGTTGCTGAATCGCTGCAACCCGACCTGGCACAGGGCTTCCAAATCGATGGGCTGCGCCTGCGCCTTGAGATGGAGCACGCCTTTGGCGGCTCAGATGCGACAGGCGCCTGGGACTGGAAGCTGGCCTATGAGGCTTGCGAGGTGGCGCTGGTCCTCTTCTTGCGGAAATTCGGTCGCGCGCTGTTGGCCCGGGCTGGATCGCCTACAGCCTTGCTGCCGATCCTTGCCAAGGTATCAAACCTGCTGCCAACCCATACCCGGCGGTCGGAAGAGATGGAGCGCTTCCAGCAATTCAGCACCCCGCTGCCAATGGGGTTCGCGGCACTTACGGCCGCGCAGATATCCGCGCGCGATCTGGTCTTGGAGCCTTCAGCCGGGACTGGACTTCTGGCCATCTTGGCCATGATCGCAGGCGGCAGCCTCGCGCTCAACGAACTTGCCGAGACCCGCGCCGATCTGCTGCGCCTTCTGTTTCCGGAATCCCATGTCACCTGCTTTGACGCCGCTCAGATCGACGATTACCTCAACGCGCACCTCCGCCCGAGTGTGATCCTGATGAATCCGCCGTTTTCCGCTCTGGCCAATGTCAATGGCCGCACGACAACGGCGACGGCCCGGCACATCCGTTCAGCTTTGGCGCGGCTTGCCCCAGGTGGGCGACTCGTGGCCATCACTGGCGCAAGTTTCGCGCCCGATGTGCCAGCCTGGGTAGAGACCTTTGCAAGCCTGACCGAGTCCGCGCATCTGGTCTTTACCGGCGCGTTGGCCGGTGCTGCCTTCGCCAAGCACGGCACCAGCTTCGAGACGCGGATTTCGGTCTTCGACAAATGCCTCGGTGGCGAGGCGGGCGGCATCACAGCCGATCTGGCGCGCCCGATTTCGCCTGATGTCGCCAACCTGCTGTCGCTGATCACTACCCATGTCCCCCCGCGCCTCGAACTGGCGCAGGTCGCACCAGCCGGGCAGGGCCCTTCTTCCCCCTTTCCGGGAAATCCTGCCCGCACCACGCGCACAGGCATCAGCTCGTCGCGCGCCACGCCTGCAACAGCCCCCACCAACACCGCGGTGCAGATCGAGGCCGCAGACCTCGCCTATACCCTGCGCGACGCGACCGAGGACAGTGCCAGCGTGCGCCTATCGGATGCAATTTATGAGACCTTCCGCCTGCAGGCGATCGACATTCCTGGGGCGGAACCGCACCCAACCAAGCTCGTCCAGTCGGCAGCAATGGCGTCGGTCGTGCCGCCGAAACCCACATACCTCCCCAAACTGCCCGCCGCAGTCCTGCGTGATGGCCTCCTGTCAGACGCGCAGCTTGAGACGGTGATCTACGCCGGCGAGGCGCATGGCACGCATCTCGCCGGGTCGTGGTGCGTCGATGAGACCGGCGATATGGTCTCTGCCGCCAAGGACGATGATCCCGACGCCATCCGTTTCCGGCGCGGCTTCTTCCTCGGTGATGGCACTGGTGCGGGCAAGGGCCGCCAGTCAGCCGGGATCGTGCTCGACAATTGGGCGCAAGGACGGCGCAAGGCGCTCTGGATCTCGAAGAGCGACAAGCTGCTGGAGGATGCGCAGCGCGACTGGTCCGCACTTGGGCAGGAGCGCTTGCTGGTGACACCGCTGTCGCGCTTTGCGCAAGGCAAAGATATCCCGCTGACCGAGGGCATCCTGTTCACCACCTATGCGACGCTGCGCTCCGAAGAGCGTGGCGCCAAGAAATCCCGCGTCGACCAGATCGTTGACTGGCTGGGGGCAGATTTCGACGGGGTGATTTTGTTTGACGAAAGCCATGCCATGGCCAACGCCGCCGGATCGAAAGGCGAGCGTGGCGATGTCACTGCCTCGCAGCAGGGCAGGGCGGGTCTGCGCCTGCAGCACAAACTGCCCAATGCCCGCGTGGTCTATGTCTCGGCCACGGGCGCGACCTCTGTGCATAACCTCGCCTATGCGCAGCGCCTCGGTCTTTGGGGCGGGGAGGACTTCCCATTTGCCACCCGTGCGGAGTTCGTTGAGGCGATCGAGGCCGGTGGCGTGGCGGCCATGGAGGTGCTGGCGCGCGACCTGCGCTCGCTTGGTCTCTATACCGCCCGGTCGCTCTCTTATGACGGCGTCGAATACGAGATGCTGGTTCATGCGCTGACGCCTGAGCAGCGCGGCATCTACGATGCCTATGCCGGGGCCTTCGCCATCATCCACAACAACCTGGCCGCGGCGATGGAGGCCGCGAACATCACTGGTGAATCCGGCGGCACGCTGAACCGCCAGGCCAAGTCTGCCGCGCGCTCGGCGTTTGAATCCGCCAAGCAGCGCTTCTTCGGCCATCTGCTCACCTCCATGAAAACCCCGACGCTGATCGCCGCCATCGAGGCCGATCTGGCAGCGGATCATTCCTCCGTCATCCAGATCGTCTCCACCGGCGAGGCGCTGATGGAACGCCGCCTGTCGGAGGTCCCGACCGAGGAGTGGAACGACATTCGCGTCGACATCACCCCGCGCGAGTACGTAATGGATTACCTCGCCCACTCCTTCCCGGTGCAGCTCTACGAGCCCTTCACCGATAGCGAGGGCAACCTGTCCTCGCGGCCTGTCACGCGCGACGGCCAGCCGGTGGAATGCCGCGAGGCCGCGCGCAGGCGCGACGCGCTGATCGAGCATCTGGCCTCGCTGCCGCCGGTGCCTGGGGCGCTGGATCAGATCGTGCAGCGCTTCGGCACCGATCTGGTGGCGGAAGTGACGGGCCGCTCGCGCCGGATCGTGCGTAAGGGCGAGGGCCATGCCGCGCGCCTCGTGGTCGAATCCCGGGCGGGATCTGCCAATCTCGCGGAAACCGCCGCCTTCATGGATGACCAGAAGCGCATCCTGATCTTCTCGGACGCGGGTGGCACGGGGCGCAGCTATCACGCCGATCTCGGAGCAAAGAACCAGCGCCTGCGGGTGCATTATCTCTTGGAGCCGGGTTGGAAGGCCGATGCCGCCATCCAGGGCTTGGGCCGCACCAACCGTACCAATCAGGCGCAACCACCGCTGTTCCGCCCCGTCGCCACCGATGTGAAAGCAGAAAAGCGGTTCCTCTCAACCATCGCGCGCCGCCTCGACACGCTCGGTGCCATCACACGCGGCCAGCGCCAGACCGGTGGGCAGGGGCTGTTCCGGCCCGAGGACAACCTCGAGTCGCCCTTTGCCCGCGACGCGCTGCGCCAGCTTTACCGCCGCATTTATCGCGGCGATGTGGCGGGCTGCTCACTCGGGGCCTTCGAGGATGCCACCGGCCTCAGCCTGACCGATGACAACGGGCTTAAAGACGACCTGCCGCCGATCACGACCTTCCTCAACCGTCTGCTGGCGCTGACGATACATATGCAGGGCATTCTGTTCACCGCTTTCGAGGAGCTTCTGGCGCAGCGGATCGAGGGCGCCATCGCAGCCGGGGTCTACGATCTTGGGCTTGAGACCCTGCGTGCCGAGAGCTTTCGCGTGACGGACGCACGGGTGATCTACACCCATCCAGGCTCTGGCGCGGAAACCCAGTTGCTGAGCATCGCGCAAAAGCAGCGCAACACGCCGTTGTCACTGGCGGATGCGCTGGATTGGCTCGAAGACCCCAAAGCGCGCCTGCTGGTCAACAGCCGCTCTGGGCGTGCGGCAGTGCAGGTGCCCGCCACCAGCCTGATGCTGGACGACGGCACGATCGAGCCGCGCCTGCGGCTGATCCGCCCCACCGAGGCAAGCACGGTCCCCGCCAAGATTATGGATGACACGCATTGGCTCGAGGCGGATCGCGCGGCCTTAACCGCAGCCTGGACTGCCGAACTGGCCGAGGTGCCGGAGTTCACGGAAACCACGCTCCACATCGTGGCGGGGCTGCTGCTGCCGATCTGGAAGCAACTGCCGCAGGATGAAACCCGCGTCTACCGGCTGCAAACCGATGACGGCCAGCGCATCATCGGCCGCCGCGTATCGCCCGCCTGGGTCGCGACGACGCTGGCGGCCGACGCGCCAAAGCTGACGGCGGCGCAGGTCCATGCCCTCGTTCTGGAGGGCAAGACCGTGGTGCGGCTGGCCGAGGGGATGGAGTTGCACCGGTCCCGCGTCATGGGGGTGAACCGGATCGAGCTGTCGGGCTTTTTGGGTGCCGCCAAGGACCGGCTGAAGGCAGATGGGTTCTTTTCGGAGATCATCGCCTGGAAGCTGCGGCTCTTCTGCCCAGCAGACTCCAGCGGCATCGCAGTGCTTGATCGTCTGCTTGCACGTTGTCCCGTGACAGGACTACATGCGCGCGGAGGGTGCTGAGCCATGTATTCCGAGACTGAAGATGTGATCCGCGCTCTGGCGGAGAACGCAGAGATCGTGTGTCGCGCCTACCTTCCCGCCGGACGGCGGGAAGGGTCCTACTGGATCGTCGGCGATCTGCAGAACAACCCCGGCCGGTCGCTCTTCGTGCGGCTGACCGGGCCTGCGTCAGGGCCGGGTGCGCGCGGAAAGTGGCAGGATGCGGCGGTCGGACTGCATGGCGATCTCCTGGACATCATCCGCGAGCGAACCGGGATCTCGCGCTTTCCCGATCTTCTGGCCGAGGCCCGGGCGCATCTTGGCCGTCCCCAGCCGGTCCTCCCGGATAGGCCAGTGCCGAAGAAGGCCCAGGCCCCCGGCGGCACACCAGCGGCGGCGGCGCGTTTGTTTGCAGCCTCTATGCCAGTCGCAGGCACGCTTGCCGACACCTACCTCCGCGCCCGGGGCCTGACCCAAGGCGGCATGACGAGTGCGCTGCGCTTCCACCCGAAGTGCTGGCATCGGGATGAGGGCCAGACCCGGAGCATCCCCAGACCGGCGCTGATCGCTGCGGTCACCGATGGGGCAGGGGCCTTGCAGGGTGTGCATCGCACTTGGTTGGCGCCTGACGGTCTGGGAAAGGCGGCGCTCAAAGCGCAGCGGCGTGCCATGGGTCACCTCCTTGGCAATGCCGTCAGGCTGACCCCGTCTGACGACATCCTCGTGGTCGGCGAAGGCATCGAGACCATGCTGTCCCTGTCCGAGGCGGCCCCCGGCCTTCCCGTCTGGGCGGCGCTCTCGTCGGGTCACCTCGGGGCCGTCCTGCTGCCAGAGGGATTGCAGCGCCTCTACATCGCGATCGACCGCGATCCGGCGGGTCGCGGCGCGGCAGAGAGGTTGAGCGCCAGAGCCACAGAGGTCGGGATTGGGTGCCATGTGCTCGAGCCACAACTCGGGGATTTCAACGATGATCTCCGGGCGAACGGCAAGGAGGCGCTGCGCCAACATCTGGCAGGTCAGATCGGGCCCGAGGATCAGCATCGCCTGTTGGCGTGAGCTGCATCGCGCAGGGGGCTGCCTGGGGAAGTGCGGGGCAGGGGTCACGGATCCCTGTCATGGCTGTGGATCGTCGCTTTGCCTCTTCCCGGGTAAATCTCATCCACCCGACACCCGCGCGGCCTTCAAGAGATGGGCGTGCTGCCGTCAAAGGGTCCGCCCCCTCAAGGGCGGCAGGCAAGCTATTTCCGCCGCGGGGGACGAGCCCCCGCTTTGCATCGCGAAACAAATAGCCTGCCTGCCGCCCTCCTCCACATGCGTTTCGGCCCCGAAGAGGGGGTGAAGGGGCGTCCGCCATGACGGCTCAGAGCTGCCCATGAAGGCCGCGCGGGTTGTCGCGCGGACCAGACAGGCCCGGAGGCAAGAACCGATGACGATCCACACCCACGACGACGCGTATGAACCCGCCCACACCGCATCCCAGACCGCCCATGCGCTCGACGAGCTGCAGCTCTACGGATACCGCCCCTTCGACGAGCCCGATCCGCGCCCGATGCCCGATGGGCAGCGCCTTGCGATCGCCGTCGCCGACATCTTCGATGCCCTCGTTGCGACCCTCGAAGACACCCGCATGGAACCCGACCTCGAAGAGGTGCTCTGGGGCCAGGTCAACCTCTTCCACCGCGCCACTGCCCGGATCGAGCGGTCGCTCGACGAGAACGAGCAGGCGCAGCGCCGCCTCCAGCGCGAGCAGGACGGCTCCGAGGTGAAATCCGTCGAGCTTGAGCGCCTGACGGCCGAAGGTCTGACGCTGATCGAACGGCGCAACTGCATGGACATGATGCGCGATCACGCCGCCACCGAGTTCGTCCATCACACGGGCTCGACCTGGCGCCCCCGCACCGGCTCGATGGTGAACCGCCAGCACATGACCGCAGCACTGATCGACAGCCGCGATTTCCTCGCCGCCAAGCGCTGCGCGGAGGCCGAGGTGATGCTCCCCGCAGGCCCCAAGGTTGCCCTCACCGGCGGGACCGACTTCAACGATCACCGCCTGATCTGGGGCAAGCTCGATCAGGTCCGGACCAAGTATCCCGATATGGTGCTCTTGCACGGCGGAAGTCCCAAGGGCGCTGAACTCATCGCCGCCAAATGGGCTGAGGCCCGGGGCGTGACGCAGGTGGCCTTCAAGCCCGACTGGACGAAACACGCCAAGGCCGCGCCGTTCAAGCGCAACGACGCGATGCTGGACGTGCTACCCGTGGGTGTTCTGGTGTTCCCAGGCACGGGTATCCAGGAGAACCTTGCCGACAAGGCCAAAAAGCTCGGCATTCCGGTCATGAAGTTCGAGAAGGGGGCGTGAGCCCCCTTTTCCCCTCGTGGGGAAATCGAGGTGGAAGCGCACACTTCCACCTGATATTGTGTAGGAAACCTCAATTGATCACTACATGTACCACAGTCCGATCCAGCTCGATGTCTTCCCGACCGACGTGCAGATGCGCCGGATTGATCTGGCGCGCAACATGCGTCGCTTCTATCGGATGAGCGTGCAGCGCGATCTGTTCGGCCGTGCCAGCCTTGTGCGCGAATGGGGCCGGATCGGCTTCCGAGGCCAGATGATGGTCGAGAGCCACCCCGATGAAGGCAAGGCCATCACCGCGTTGATGAAGCTCGCCGCGGCGAAGAAGCGGCGGGGCTATGAGGCCCTTCACTCCAGCAATAAGTCTTGATCGCATTGATTGCGATGATTACACTCCCCTAAGGAGGACATCATGGCAAGTATCACCATCCGTAACCTTGACGATGACGTGAAGCGCCGCCTTCGCATCCGCGCGGCTGAGCACGGCCGTTCGATGGAGGAGGAGGCGCGCGAGATCCTGCGTCACGTCGTTGGCGAAGCAAAGCCCACACACGATCTTGCTGCCGCCATCCGTGCACGTGTCGCGCCTCTGGGCGGCGTTGATCTCGACCTTCCGCAGCGTGAAGCCATGCGTGAGCCGCCCGCATTCGACCGGGCCTGACGCATGATCATCCTCGACACGAATGTCATCTCTGAGCTGTTGCGCCCGGCCCCGGAGCCCAAGGTTGAACACTGGTTGTCGGCTCAGGACGGGCTCAACGTCTACTTGACCTCGATATCGGAGGCAGAGCTGCGCTACGGCCTCGCGATCATGGGGAACGGCAAGCGGCGCGCCGCGCTGGTTGATGCAGTGGACAGCATCCTGCGTGAGGACCTTGCGGGGCGCATTCTGCCTTTCGACAGCGCCGCCGCGCAGTCCTATGCCGCCATCTCCGCCGCACGACGGTCCGCCGGGCGACCGATCGCCCAAGCCGATTGCCAGATCGCATCCATTGCCCACGCCTGCGGCGCCACGGTCGCCACGCGAAATACGCCTGACTTCGAGGGCTGCGAGATCGACCTGATCAACCCCTGGACAGCCGCATGAACGCCGTTGAAATCGAACAAGCCGTTTCCGAACTTGCCGAGCAGCCCTTTGACGCGGCCGAGTTCCCCTATGCCTTCCTCATGGCTTTCGGCAACAAGGACACGACCATCAAGCGGCTGCGCACCGGCGCGTCGAACAAGTCCGACTTTGATGGTCCTTGGGGCGGCGTCCTGCAGACCAACAACATCCACCTTGCCACCTGCGCGCCGGGCGACATCGCGGCGACCCTGACTGCCCTTCGCGACAGCCCCGCCACCACCCGCGCCAAGGCGAAGTTCATCCTCGCCACCGACGGCATCGACCTCGAGGCCGAGGATATCACCACAGGCGAAACCATCGCCTGCCGCTACACCGATTTCCCCGACCATTTCGGCTTCTTCCTGCCGCTCGCCGGCATCTCCACCGTCAAGCAGATCCGCGAAAGTGCATTTGACATCCGCGCGACCAGCCGCCTCAACCGGCTCTATGTTGAGCTGATCAAGGACAACCCCGACTGGGGCAGCGCCGAAAAACGCCATGACATGAACCACTTCATGGCGCGGCTGATCTTCTGCTTCTTCGCCGAAGACACCGACATCTTCGTCAGCGACAACCTGTTCACCGCGACCATCGACCAGATGGCCAACCGCGACGGGTCGAATACGCACGAAGTCATTGGCGAGATTTTCCGCGCGATGAACAGCGCCATCCCCAAACGGGCCGAGGCCAAGCTGCCCCGTTGGGCCGACACCTTTCCCTATGTGAACGGCGGGCTCTTCTCGGGGTCCACCGATGTGCCGCGCTTTTCAAAGATCGCGCAGCGCTACCTGTCGCATATCGGCAGCCTCGACTGGACGCAGATCAACCCCGACATTTTCGGCTCCATGATCCAGGCCGTCGCGGATGAAGAGGAACGCTCGGTCCTCGGCATGCACTACACCTCGGTGCCGAACATCCTGAAGGTGCTGAACCCGCTCTTCCTTGATGACCTGCGGGCAGAGCTGGAGGCGGCGGGCGACAACGCGCGCAAGCTGGCCAATCTGCGCGCCCGCATGGCCAAGATCCGCGTCTTCGATCCCGCCTGCGGGTCGGGCAACTTCCTTGTCATCGCCTACAAGGAAATGCGCAGCATCGAGTATGAGATCAACAAGCGCCGGGGCGAGCCGCAGCGCCGCACCGACATTCCCCTGACCAACTATCGCGGGATCGAGCTGCGGGATTTCTCGGCCGAGATCGCGCGGCTGGCGTTGATCATCGCGGAATACCAATGTGACGTGACCTATCGCGGCCAGAAAGAGGCGCTGGCGGAATTCCTGCCGCTGGATGCGCAGAACTGGATCACCTGTGGCAACGCCCTGCGGCTGGACTGGCTGTCTGTCTGCCCGCCCACGGGGACGGGGGTGAAGTTTCAGGCCGATGACCTGTTCATGTCGCCGCTGGATCAGGCACAGATCGACTTCGCGAACGAGGGGGGCGAGACCTATATCTGCGGGAACCCGCCTTATCTCGGGTCAACGTGGCAAAGTATCGAACAGAAAGAGGACTTGCAGCGCATATTCGAAGGGCGCACGAAAAGCTGGAAGTCGCTCGACTATGTCGCGGGCTGGTTCATGAAGGCCGCCGATTACGGGCTGCACACGCCCACCGTGTCGGCCTTTGTGTCCACCAATTCGATCTGTCAGGGCCAGCAGGTGCCGATCCTCTGGCCGCTGATCTTCCAGACAGGGCACGAGATTGCCTTTGCCCATACTAACTTCAAATGGGCAAACTTGGCCAGCCATAATGCTGGAGTGACCGTGGTCATAATCGGAATATCAAACCGCGCTGGTCAAAACAGAAAGCTGTTTTCGTTAAACTCGGACGATGAAACCGAAGTCAGAGAGTCCGGATTCCTGAACGCCTATTTGATCAATGGTGCAAATGTGATCGTAGAAAAGCGGTCAAGGCCCCTTTCCTCGCTGGCCGAAATGACATTCGGTAGTAAGCCTGTTGACGGAGGAAATTTGCTGTTTAGTTCAGACGAAGTTTCAAGCTTGGCTCTTACCCCGGAACAGCGGCGAAAATTTATTCGCCCTATTCTTGGTTCTGAAGAGTTTATTGCAGGGAAGCAGCGATACTGTCTTTGGATAAAGGATGCCGAGGCAGAACAGGCCAAAGAAATCCCTGCAATTGGGAAGCGACTTGAGGCTGTGCGCGCAATGCGCCTCGCCAGTACAAAGGCGGCAACACAGCAAGGGGCTAAGTGGCCCCATAGATTCGACGAACGTCGCCAAACGGGCGATGAGAAAGTGATCGCGATCGCAGCGATTAGTTCCGAGAACCGCGACTATCTCCCATGTGGGCCTCTCCCTGATGGAACCATCATTTCCAACAAACTCTTCGCCCTCTACGACGCCCCGCTCTGGAACATGGCGCTGATTGCCTCGCGCCTGCATTGGGTCTGGATCGGCACCGTCTGCGTGCGGATGCGAACCGATTTCAGCTATTCCAATACCCTCGGCTGGAACACCTTCCCCGTCCCCAAACTGACAGAAAAGAACCGCGCCGACCTGACAGCGGCGACCGAAGGCATCCTTCTGGCCCGCGAGGCGCATTTCCCCGCCACCATCGCCGACCTCTACGACCCCGAAAAAATGCCCGCCAACCTGCGCGCCGCCCATGACCACAACGACGAGGTGCTGGAACGCATCTACATCGGCCGCCGCTTCCGCAACGACACCGAACGGCTGGAAAAGCTGTTCGAGATGTACACGAAGATGACGACGAAGGTGATTGCATGAGCGGTCACCTGGCAGATCGGAAGCTGTTCGAGGGCATTGACGAGCGGTGGCAGCGCGCTGATGAGTGGTCTTTCCCGAAATCCATTTCGATAGGCTGGCCCATAGATGGAACACCCAAGGCCGAGGATTTTCGGCGCTTCAGTATTCAGTATTACCAGGCTTCGCGATCCATCTGCGAAATGGTGTCTGGCAACAAGATCGAGGATTATGTTGCCAGTTATCCGGTCATCTACTTGTTTCGACACTCAGTCGAACTGGCACTAAAGGCGGTCGTCCTGCATCAGACTGGATCAAGCAAAGGTGGACATGACCTTGCGACGCTTGCAGGTATGGTCAAAGGGCTGCCAGAATGGGCGGAAAGCTGGATTGCCGAACTGCACCGATTGGACGAGAGGTCGACCGGGTTGCGTTACCCGGACACTGACGTCGCATTTTTTGAGGCGGGCTCATTGCTTCCTGACTGGCTGGAGAAGACTGAGAGACTTTATTCGGCTTTGCTCGCGCTGAGTCAGACCCGAGTTTGATGGGAGTTATTGTATGACCAAAGGTGTTCCCTCCGTCTCGGTCAAATACGCCGCCAATGGCAGCTCGACCAAGTCGAACGAGCTGGGCATGCGCGCGATGCAGGAACGCGCCTATGAGAAGCGGGGCGAACAATACCTGCTGATCAAGTCGCCCCCGGCCTCGGGCAAATCTCGCGCGCTGATGTTCATCGCGCTCGACAAGCTGCACAATCAGGGCCTGCGTCAGGCCATCGTCGTGGTGCCAGAGAAGTCCATCGGGTCCAGCTTCAACGACGAGCCGCTCAGCAAATATGGCTTCTGGGCCGATTGGACCGTCCAGCCGCAATGGAACCTGTGCAATGCGCCCGGTGGCGATGACGGCAAGGTTGGCGCCGTCGGCAAGTTCCTGGCCAGCGACGACAAGGTACTGGTCTGCACCCACGCGACCTTCCGTTTCGCCGTCGACAAGTTCGGCATCGAGGCCTTTGATGATCGCCTGATCGCGGTGGACGAATTCCACCACGTCTCGGCCAACCCCGACAACAAGCTGGGCGCGCATCTGGGCGCGCTGGTCGCCCGCGACAGGGTGCATCTGGTGGCGATGACCGGATCGTACTTCCGCGGCGATGCCGAGGCCGTTCTGTCGCCCGAGGACGAGGCGCGGTTCGACACGGTCACCTACACCTATTACGAGCAGCTGAACGGCTACAAATACCTCAAGTCGCTCGACATCGGGTATTTCTTCTATTCCGGGTCCTATGCGGATGACATCCTCAAGGTGCTCGACCCGACCGAGAAGACGATCCTGCATATCCCGAACGTGAACTCACGCGAGAGCACCAAGGACAAGCACCGCGAGGTCGAACACATCATCGACGCCTTGGGAGAGTGGCAAGGCGCCGACCCCGCCACCGGGTTTCAGTTGGTCAAGACGCCGGAAGGGCGTGTGCTGCGCATCGCCGATCTGGTGGATGATGAACCCGCCAAGCGGGACAAGGTTTCAGCCGCGCTGAAGGACCCGGCGCAGAAGAACAACCGCGACCATGTCGACATCATCATCGCCCTGGGGATGGCGAAGGAAGGGTTCGACTGGATCTGGTGCGAACACGCCCTGACGGTCGGCTACCGCGCCAGCCTGACCGAGATCGTGCAGATCATCGGCCGTGCCACCCGCGATGCCGAGGGCAAGACGCGCGCGCGCTTCACCAACCTGATCGCTGAACCGGACGCCGCAGCCGAGGCTGTGACCGAGGCGGTCAACGACACGTTGAAAGCGATCGCCGCGAGCCTGCTGATGGAGCAGGTGCTGGCCCCGCGTTTCAACTTCACGCCCAAGACTGTGAACAGCGGCCCTGTCGAGGGGTTCGATTATGGCGCGGGCGGCTATGATCCGAACAAGGAAAACGTCGGCTTCAACGAGGCGAGCGGGCAGTTCCAGATCGAGATCAAGGGTCTGGTCGCACCGAAGAGCAAGGAAGCCAAGCGCATCTGCCAGGAGGACCTGAACGAGGTGATCACTGCATTCGTGCAGGACAAGACCACGATCGAACGCGGCCTCTTCGATGAGGAATTGGTGCCCGAGGAACTGACGCAGGTTCGCATGGGCAAGATCGTCGGAGCAAAGTTCCCGGAGCTTGATGCCGAGGATCAGGAAGCCGTGCGCCAGCATGCGGTGGCCGCGCTGAACCTGACCCAGAAGGCGAAAGAGATCGCTTTGTCGAACGGCGATGACACGCAGACCACGGGGAACACCGCGCTGATCGACGGGGTGCGCAAATTCGCCATGGATGTGCGTGAGCTGGACATCGACTTGATCGACCGGATCAACCCTTTCGGCGAAGCCTATTCGATATTGGCAAAGACGATGAGCGAGGAGAGCCTTCGGCAGGTTCAGGCCGTGATCTCGGCGAAAAAGGTGCAACTGTCACCGGATGAGGCGCGAGATCTGGCGAAGCGCGCTGTCAAGTTCAAGCAGGAGCGGGGCCGTCTGCCTTCCATCACATCGCCTGATCCATGGGAGAAGAAAATGGCCGAAGGCGTGGCCTATCTCGCCCGCATGAAGCAGGAGGCTGCCAATGGCTAAGGGTTTCACCGACGAAGATGATGCTCTCCTTGCCGAGCTTGGCGTCGAGGTCGAGGTCAAGAAGCAGCTCAGCCGCACACCACGCGAAGAACGCATCATCGCAGGCTTTGAAGAGATCCTTCGGTTCGCCGATAAATTCGGTCGCCCGCCACAGCACGGTGAAGACCGAGATATCTTCGAACGTCTCTATGCAGTGCGTCTCGATCGGATCCGCGACTTACAGGAATGCCACGATCTCGTCGCGCCCTTTGACAAACACGAACTTCTGTCAGAGGGCCTGACGCTCGTAGCGACGGACACGGATGAGCTCGATGATGACGCGCTTCTGGCGGAACTGGGTGTGGCGGTTGATGCATCCCCACTTACCGAATTGAAGCATGTCCGCTCGACCGCTGAGAAAAAGGCCGCCGACGAGGTCGCCAACCGTGAAAAATGCGAAGATTTCTCAAAGTTCAAGCCATTGTTCGAGATGGTCCAAAAGGAACTGGACACCGGCTTGCGCGAAACGCGCCCTTTCGAGATGAAAGCGGAGATCGAGAAGGGCCGCTTTTTCATCGTCGGCGGTCAGAAAGCCTATGTTGCTGAAAAGGGTGAGACCATCACGAACGAGCAAGGTCGTACCGATGCCCGCCTTCGGGTCATTTTTGACAACAGCACCGAGAGCAACATGCTGATGCGCTCGCTCCAGCGCGCGTTGAACAAGGACGACGCCGGACGCCGGATCACTGACCCATCGGCAGGCCCGCTTTTTTCAGACCAGACAATCGATGGGGATGAAGCGAGCGGGATCATCTATGTGCTTCGCAGCAAATCCGATCATCCACTTGTCACAGAAAACCGGGAACTGGTGCACAAGATCGGTGTCACCAATATGAGCGTCGAAAAGCGGATCGCTGGCGCGCATCTGCAGCCGACGTTTCTGATGTCGAATGTCGAGGTGGTTGCGACATATGAACTCTTCAACATCAACCGGTCCAAGCTGGAAAACCTGATCCACCGGATTTTCGAACCCGCACGGCTCGAAATCGAGATCATGGATCGCTTTGGACGGCCTGTGGTCCCGCGAGAATGGTTCCTCGTACCTCTCTTTGTCATAAACGACGCTGTGGAAAAGATCAGGGACGGCACAATAACCAGCTATCGCTATGATCCCCACGCTGCCGAACTCAAACAGATTTCGGGGTAGGTTGGGCGATGGATCGGGACAGTCACACGCGTCGAGGAAAATGGTCAGAGGCAGGCGTCCCGAAAAAAGGCTGGACCTGTGTCGGCGTCGAAGACTTGGAAGAGCCCAGCCAACTCTGCGAGATGTGTGACAGCGCCGAAATCCGGTATGCCCATATTATGGAGCATCCAGACTATCCCGGTTCGCTTCAGGTCGGCTGTGTTTGTGCTGAGCACATGGAAGAGGACTACAAGCGGCCCCGGGAGCGGGAGAAGCGTCTCAGAAATTCCGCACGCCGCCGCGCTGCTTGGCCTTCTCGAAAATGGCGCAAGTCCAGACAAGGCAACCTCTACATCAACACGGACGGGTTCAATCTCACAGTTTATCGGGCCGGAGCCGGATGGTCGGTGCGTGTCCTGAGACGGGCATCGGGAGCTGTGCAGGCAGGTAGCAAGGTCTATTCAGCCGAAACCGATGCAAAGCTTGCCGCGTTCAATGCGCTTCTTTGGGCGAAGGATCACCTATAGCCATGCCCTTCCCGCTATCGCCCCAGAGCATCGACGCCATCGCCGACACTATCAGCGGCGGCGGGGGCCATGACACGACGCCTCCCATCGGCATCTATCGCAGCGGGCCGAAGATCGAGAAGTTCATGCGCGCCTGCAATTTGGCCTTCACGGTGAATGGCTCCCGCGTACCGTCGCTGGTGCAGTGCCTTATCAATCTCAACAATGGCTTCGAAGCCGATCAAGCGCTCCCGAGGATCATTGAGGCTGCCGCTGACCCCCGCGACTTTATCCATGAGCCCGAGCGCCATATCGCCGTGCTCGATCATCTTAACCGCGCGCTGCGCTTCGACGGCTTCGAGGTTCAGCAGCAGGGCGGGCGGATGCGGCTTGTCGAGGCGGGCAAGAATGTCCCTGTCCTGGCTGAGCTGGCGGGGCTGTCCGAGGTGATCGACTTCGACACGGTGAGCCGCGATCTCGACCGCGCTCTCGCCAGCAGCCAGACCGACCCCGAAGATGCCGTCACCGCCGCGTGCAGCACGGTCGAGAGCGTGTGCCGGTCTATCCTCATCGAGCTGGGGCAGCCGCTCCCTGCCAAGAAGGACGTACAGGGGCTCTACAATGCCGTGAAGCAGCCGCTTGGTCTGTCCCCTGACCGCTCAGACATCGACCCCTTGATAGCGAATGACGTGCGGCAAATCCTTTCCGGCCTTGCCACGGTCATCGGAGGGGTAGGGGCTCTGCGCACTCACGGCGGCGACGCCCACGGCCGCGAGAAGGGCTTTGCCCGTGTTGACGCGCGGATTGCCCGTTTGTCGATCCATGCCGCGAGCACGGCAGCGCTGTTTCTCATCGAGACATGGCAACGGAAATTTCCTGCCCGCCCGCTTCCCAAAGCAGACGATCCGGCAGGGTAACGGCTAGTTTCATCCTGTCAGCAGCGCCGGTCTTGACCGGCCATCTCTCCTTCGTCTTTGAAGGGGGCTGAAACTCCCCGCGCCCATGCCCAACCTTTAGCCCCAAGCGATGGCGGCCGAATAGGCCGCCTCCTTACCCCACTTCCCGGCGCGGGGAGGGGGTTTTCGCCCCGATCACAGCGAGCACCGCGAGGACGCGCGAGAACCGTGATGACGCCGAGCACCGCCAAAACCGCCTATCACGTTGGTTTTCAGGCGATTTCTTGATAGGCTTGCGCCAACTCAAATGTCGAGCTTGCGCAAAGTCTTCCATCCGCGCCTTCCAGATTGGCTGGAGGAGCGGCTTCAAATGCCAAGGAGCGCGAACTAAATCTTTGAAAACAAACACATTTCTAGGCATATTAGCCCTGTTGCCGATGAGAGGATGAACATCGGAGCGAGCGTCCAAACCTCGCGCCGCCGCACTCACCGTCGACAGGGCTGAAGGTCCATACTTCAGCCCGTCCCCTCTAACACATGAGGCTCCCATGGTCAGGACACCGAAGAAGAAAATCGCCAAAAAAATTACAGACCTTCGCACGAAGCTCTGGCCTGATCTGTCTTCTGACGATCTTTGGCATCGCAACGTCTATGACGGCTTCACGTCCGTGCCGCGCACGATGCCGCTGATCATGAACATCATCGACGACCTGGCACCGGGCAGCAAACGTACCTCGACGACCTATCTTGCCCTCTGGACGCAGGCGTTCGACGAGATGTATGTCAGTTTGCAGAACGCTGATGAGCTGGCTTTCTACTCGGGCTACACTGGCCAGCGAGCAGTACGCTCCTGGAAGGAGCGGATGAGGGAGCTTGCCAATCTCGGCTTCATCCGCATCGCATCGGGCACGGCAGGGGAATTTTCTCATGCCGTCATCCTCAACCCGCATTTTGCCATTCGCCGCCTTCATGCGGCCAAGACGCCGGGGCTGACCGTTCCCGCATATAACGCACTTGTCGAGCGTGCCATCGCCATCGGTGCCGAGGACATGAATGTACCTCTGCCCGAGGAGAAGGAGTAAGAGGCGGCGAAATAAGCCTAGCGCGGCACGCCCAGAGAGCTTTGCACCCGGCGGCGATCGATCACGCCAAGAATGAGGCGCTGATTGGCGAGCGCGATGCCGCGCTGCCAGCAGCCGCAGGGCAGCTCTTCGAGCGGTGGCTTGGGTTTCATCAAATAGCGCCCAGAGGGCTTCGTCGGATAGGTTGTGCGGGTTGTCTAGGGTTATGGCGTGGGTAATGCCAAGTCTCCTTCTCCTGGGGGGTTGAATTCACGGGAAGAAGGGCAGGCCAGACTTCATGCGGCGCTTAAGGCACCGCGCGCCACAGGCTTCGCCTGAGCAAGGCCGCAATCAGCATGGCAGGAGGCGCACCGCAAGCGCTTTACCTTCAGCGTCCGGTGATCTGGCAGACGGTAGGATCAGGAATTGAACACCAGGGGCAAGGGAAGAGCCCCGTCCAATGGAAGACTCCAAATTGCCCTGCAATCATGCTATATATGGTGCTTAAGCGAACGGTACGCTACAAGATGTTCTGAGGTTGCGAGATGTTTGAAGAGACACAACGATTTTTGCGGAGCCTCGAAGGCGGCGGCGAAGTCTTGATCCTCATTGAGGACGACGAGGAAGGCTACTTCGACCGTGAATGCCCATCGGATGAATGCCTTTTCCAGTTCAAGATGCTCAGCGAAGATTGGCATAAGGCCAAGGAAGCAGAGCGGCTTCACTGTCCTGCCTGCGGCCATACCGATCACAGCGACCGATGGTGGACACAGCAACAGGTCGAGCACATGCACGCGGCTGCCGTGGCGCAGCTTCAAGGCGGCCTCAATCAAGCACTGAAAACCGATGCTGCCCGGTTCAACCGGAGCAGGCCGCGCGGCGGCTTCATTTCGATGACGATGAAGGTGGATTCCCGGCCGCAGCATGTCATGCTGCCCCCGGCCGCCACCGACCCGATGGCGCTGAAGATCACCTGCCCGTCCTGCGCCTGCCGCTATGCCGTGATCGGGGCCGCCTATTTCTGTCCCGCTTGCGGCCACAGTGCCGCCGAACAGGTCTTCGAGCAGACCATCGCAGGAATCAAGGCTACCCTCCGTGCGCTCGACGAGGTGCGCGCCGCGATGCCGGATCGCGACACCGCCGAAACCACCGTGCGCGTCGTGATCGAGAACGGCTTGCAGAACGCTGTCACCGCCTTTCAGCGTGTGGTCGAAGCTCTGTTTGTGGAGCTTCCCGCGCCGCCGAAGGCAAGGCGGAACGCTTTCCAGAGCCTTGCAGAGGGCAGTACCCTTTGGCAGCAGGCGACGGGGCAGGGCTATGGCGCCCATCTCGACGCCCCCTCCCTCGACCAACTCGTGCGGGCGTTCCAGCAGCGCCATCTGCTTGCCCACCGGCAGGGGCTTGTCGATGAGGAGTATATCGCCAAGAGCGGCGACACCCGCTATCGGCCCGGCCAGCGGCTTGTACTTCGCGCCGAAGGCGTCACCGAGGCCGTCGAGCTTGTCGAGAAGCTCGTTGCGGGGCTTAGGGATGATGCAAGCAGTGCCCGTTCAGGGCAGAGTTCTTCACTATAAAGATCGGCAAGGGCGCAGCGCCACCATCTGTGAAGGCCACCGGCTTCCAGTCCGCCCGTGCGCTTGCACTCGTGGGGTTTGGCCGTTTCATAAACGGGGCTTCGTCTCCCGCTACCGCATCTGTCTTCTAGTCTAGTCCGCTGTTCTGAAAGGGCGCGCCCTTGTCGCAAGGGGTGCCCGCACCACTCGGGGCTTGCCCCGACCGTGTTACCCCTGTGCGCCTTCTGGCTCTTACGCCCTGTCTGCCTCTTTCGTGTCCGAGAGGACGAGAACTCGAAACGAAAGAGGAGACGATCCCTATGAAACTGTTCCCACAACCCATCATCGAGAAGCTTGCCGAATAGCTACGCCTTCAAAGGAGTCGCAGGTACCGCAGCTCGGTAGGTCGGACAGGGGCGATGAAAGAAAATAAATTGGGCCTGTCGGATCGGGTTCGGTGCCGACGTATGAGGTATAGAATTCCATTCTATACCTCATGATGCGCAGAATTCGGCGCGGCCTGCTGTGGGCCCGCACTCCGCACCGCCCTTGATCGCCTCGCCCGCAATCAGATCACGTGTGTCAGGCGGCGTCGCTTATTGGTTCGTAGCGAACCTCGGCCAAAGCATCGTCCAGCCACGCGGGCTGTAGATCGCCATTGTTCCATTGGTAGAGGAAACCCACCAGATTGTCGGTCTTCTTGCAGAGGATGCGCATGATCGGTTCGCCGGTGAGGCGGGGTTTTGGGGTCATGACGCGCTCCTGCTATCTGGACCTCATAACTGGTTAAAGGGAGGTCAAAAATTTCTTGTCGGCGGTGTTAACGACAGGTTTCTGCAACTGCAAGGTGTGGGCGGTAGCTTCGGCAAAAACCCACCGACAAAAGGACAAGTTGTCTTTATAGTCAGGTTGTTGACGTATCATTTTCTGTATTCTGCGCCGCAGCGCGAACGGCAATCTCGTCCAGAAGTATGTCGATCTCCGCCCAGACGCGCGGCTCGATCTGCCCGCGGATCAAGGCCCACTTGCTGAGCACATCGAGGGGGTCATGGGCGTGCAGGATGGAAGTCAGCGCATTGGCATCGACGGCCAATGAAGTGCGCGCGCGCCATTCGGTGATCCGCGTTCTCTGCTCTTCGGAAGGTGGGACGAACTCTGGCCCGAGCTGCCAGGTCTTCACGGCACGGCGCAGAGCTGCCCGGATGACATGGGCGGGATCGACGCCGCAATCGATGAGGGCTTCTTCCTGCCGTTCCAGCGCGTTCACCCGGATATCGATCTTGCGGGTGGCCGGAATGCGTCGGACCCTGGGCTGCGACGCTGTGGGCGCCGTTATGATCTCTGATGTTGTCTCCGGGCTTGGTTGCGGCGAATGCACGGAAGGCCTGCTTGGCACCGGCGCTTGATCTTCATCCGCCACGTCTGCCGTCATGCTCATCGGCATCAGGACGGTCTCTTCCCGATCCGCCTCTTCCCTTCCCGGGTCTTTCTCCTCCTCCGGCCGAAGGGACGCGGCATAGGCTGGGTCGGGCCGGGTGATGGTTGGAATCTTCTTTCTCAACGCCCTGTCCTCACGCGGCCAAGATGTTGTTGAGGATGTCGGTGGCCTCCTCAAGGGCCTCGACGACATGACGGACATGCGGGCGCATGAGTGGGTTTGGGTCGGCCTGCTTTTGCAGCGCGATGGCGTGGAGCAGGCCTTTCTCGTCCATCTCCTTGTAGACGTTGCGGCGCATCATCACCGTCTCGATCACCGGAAACCGGGCGATCGCCACTTCGATCAAGCCGGCATCCGCGCGCGTGGCTTTCGGGTCAACCATGTTCAGAACGACATGGTGGCGCGGCAAGCTCGCCGGGTCATCGACGCGCGCGCGCAACCGTTCGAACCAGTCGGCGGTCTGCGCACCCACATCAAGATCCGAGGTCGAGAGCATGACCGGCGTTACAATGTGATCGACGAGAACCGCGATCCCGTCCGACCATTCCGCGCCGACGCCTGCCGTGTCGATGAAGACGAAATCCGCCGAGTCCGCATCATAGACCTGCTCGATCTTGCGATCGACGGCCCCTACACTCTCGACCGAGATTGACCGCAGCAGAGGCGACCCGAGACCCGCCGCTTCAGCTCGTTCGTGCCAGGCGCCAAGCACTCCGGTGCTGTCAGTGTCGATCAGCAGAACCCGACGCCCGGCAGCCACGGCAGCGCTGATCAGGGCGCGCGAGAGCGTGGTTTTGCCACTCCCCCCTTTCCGGGCCATCGCGGCGATGACCACGAGATTGTCGTTGGGCATGGGGCGCAGCCTCCTGCAAAAATAGTGTAATGCCACAAAGATGCAATAATGTCGCTAACCTCTTGGTGCATCGGCGTCAAGCGGAAGGCGGGATGCACGATGCGGTGGGCAGGATGCATTCGCCGTTACGCATTTTGCAGCAACCTGACAGCGGGGCGCAGGGGGCAGACGCCGCGATCCAGGTTGCGCGATGCTTTTGCCAAAAGACGTGCTGCATTCGGCATCCACCAAAGCACGTGAAGCGCGGAACGCGACGCGAGGTGCACGTGACGCCGGGCATTGTGCGGGGTGCGCGATGCGGGCTGCAATGGACACGTCCCACTTGCCCGAAGACGCGCTGCAGAGCGCAAAAGACACCGTGCTTAAGACGTGATGCACGGTGCAGGGAACGCGGGACGCGTTACATTGAGCGCGATGCGCGCTGCATTTGACAAAGGACGTCAAATCGGCCCGTCTGGCCGATTTTCTACATTGAGTACAAGCCCTTGAAGCCTTCTCCGCTTGTGCTGGGAGAAGGCGGGCTTGTACGAAGGTGGCAAGAAATAGGAACGTATACTTCACATGGGGCACAGTCGCAGACTGACCGATCAGGAGCGCCGTCAGATCGTCCGGGAACGGGCGAAAGGCGTTTCGGCCCGTGCGATCAGCGCGGCGCTGAAGGTCTCCCCCAAGACTGTCTACAACGTGCTGAGCCGGGGTCGTTCCGCCGTCTCCGCCAACGTCAGCCGCACCCGTGTGCTGACCATGCGTGTGACAGACCGTGACCTTCGCGGCTTCGATGCCGCCCTTGCGCGGCGCGGGATTGCGCATCGTTCGGATGCGATGCGCTGCCTGATGCTGGCCGCTGACGATCTTCTGCGCCCGGATGAAGGTATGACGGACGAGCTTCGGGGGCTGAGCGCGGCGCTGAACCGGGTCGGCAACAACGTCAACCAGATCGCGCGACGCCTGAACGAGGCAAAGCTCAAGGGCGAGCGTCTGCCCTACACGCCCGCCAGCCATGCCGAGATCCGTGACCTCGCAGCGCTCGTTTTTGAGCTGGCCGACCAGATCCAGGAGATGTTCCGCGCGCGGCGTCGCGTGCTCGACCTCGAGGTGACCAAGGCCCTCGCCGGTCTGGCGCGGCAGGAAGCGGAGCAGGGGGCTGAGCATGGCGCGGAGTGAGGCGCGCGGTGTCGGGCCCGCTCTCTTCAATCGCGACTGGAGCCGGGTCTCCGGCAGCTGGCAGGGACTCGCCAGGAACGCGCAGATGGTGCGCGCGGCGCGGGGCTATTCCCCGGCCATATTCAAACCGATCTCGAAGGGCGGGTGCCACACCGGCGCGCAGCTCAAGGCTCAGCTGACTTACCTCACCACCAAGTCGAGCCACATCCTCGACAGCCGTGGTACCCATGATGGCAAGAAGATCCTGACTGGGGCAGAGATCGACCGGGTCGTGCGGCGCTTTGAGAACCAGTGGGGCGAGAGGCACAGCCCCAAACTCGGCCATACCTCGCATCTTCTCATGGCCTTCCCCATCGGCACCAGCGGCGAAGAGGTGCGCGCGATCACCGAAGCCGTCTGCGAGCGGTTCTTTCAAGGGGAGGGATCGCAATTCGACTATATTGCTGCAATACACCAGGATCGCGCGCATCCACATGCGCATATCGTTCTGAACCGCCGCAGCAAGGATGGCGAAATGTTCTTTCTCGGGAGGGATCACCACTTCAACTACGACGCCTTCCGGGTGGCGATGGTCGAGGCGGCACAAGTCCACGGGATCCGGCTCGAGGCGACACGGCGCCTTGACCGCGGGGTCACGACCTATCGCGCTGAGATAGACGAGGTCTACAAGGCCCGTGATGAAGGCCGTCCGCCAGTCGAGCGCCAGCGCACCGGGGCCGACTTGGCCGCGGCCCTTGAGACGGTGGCACGCAACGCGCTGACCTACCGGGGCCTGGCCGCCGAGGCGTCCCGGTCGAACTTCGATGACGTGGCCGAGGCGCTCGAGCGGGCCAGTACCATCCTTGCCAGTGGCGGTCAGATCCACTCTGACGGAGCCATCACCATGTCCCAAGACGAAACAGTGTTTGATACGCTGATCACCGAGTTTTCCCAGAACATCCGTCAGATCGAAGCCGCGATCGACCGGGCGCCCGCGGCCGAGCGACCGGAGATCGAGCGCAAGCTCGCCGATGTTTTGGCCTCGGTCGCGCATCTGAACCCTCTCGGGGATCGCTCGGACGCGCTGCTTGATGCGCCGTCCCGCGACGGCGTCTACGCGCGGGCGAATATGCGCGAAGACCAGCTCGAACGCCTCGACGACGAGGCGGTCAAGGCACGCCTGAGTGAGGCGCTGCAGGGCACCGGTATCGATTCCGAGGCCGTCGCCGCCCGCATGCGCGAGGGTGCCAGCAATGCCGCGCTCGAACGGCAATGGCTGGCGCAGGATCTGCGGGCCATCGCCAAGGCAGGCGATCTCGATCTTGAGAAGGGCGAGGATCGTGAGGAAGCGCTGGACCGGCTGGAAGCCGTTCACGTCCGCCTGGGCGATACACTTACCGATGCGCGCATCTTGCGGGCGGTCGACGATGTCGATGAGGAGGAGGATGCCGAGGTCTCGCTCGCCGAGCGTCTGACGCCACTGGGCCGCGATCTCGACGACGCGGGACCGGACGCCTTCGCCCCGTCCGAGCGGCAGGACTTCCAGCAGCTGGTTGCCCAGTTCCGACGGACAGATTTCACCTACCCGTTCTCAGACGACCCTTCCGTCTACAAAGCAGGCGTCATCGAGGTTGAAGAGGCCCGCGCCGCCTTCAACGCCTATGCACAGCGGTCGCCTGATCATGCCGAATTGGCCTCGATGGCATGGGACAAAATCACCGACAGCCGCAAGCCGCAGGAGTTCGCCGTCGAGGAGAAGGATCGCCGGCTCCACGCGGGCGACATGGACCTGGCTCTGCGCGATCCTTCGCAACATCTCGGTCCGATCACCGAGGATGAGCGCACCCTCGCGCTTTACCGCGCCGAGATGCCGGACGAGGAGTTCGGGGCGGCAGTACAGGAGGAAATCAACCGCCTCCGCGCCATGGGTGCATCGCGCGCCTATATCAGCGAGCGGAGTTTCGACATCGAGGATCAAGCGCGGCAAGACTATGCCGAGCGGCGCTTCATGGCTGAGACCGCCCCTGATGTGATGACGTTCCTCCAGTGGGCCGAGGCCGAGGATGGCACAGCTCTCTCCGAAACAGCTGGGCAGCGCCTGATCGAGCAGGTCGACAGAAACCTCACACCAAACGCGGTCACCGCCCTGCGCGCGGGCCATGCTGATGTGCTGGAGAAGTTCACCGAGCATCCGCTGCGGCAGCTGGAACTCGCGAAGGCCTATCTGGAGAGCAGCGAGGTGACCGCCCACGGGCCGGCCATGGAGCGGGTGCTGGATGCGCTCGCCGAGGAACAGATCGAGGCGCAGCGCGCGCGTCACGCCGCGGCCCATGGCGAAAAAGGGATCACCCATGGATAAGGGCAAGATCGCGGGCGGCATCCTGAGCCTGACTCTGGTCGGCCTCGCCATCGGCTATGTCGTGGCCACAGCCTATCTGATCCTGCGTTATGGGCTGTCGACCGAGCGCATCGATTTCACATTGCTCGCGCGGGAATACCGCGCGCTTGTAGCCACGGCCCCGAAGGACTTCCTTTGGGTGAACCTGATCCTGGGCGGCTTTGGCGTCGCAGCACTGCTGCTCAGCGTCACGCTTCTGGGCGAGGCGCTGACCCGGTTCGGCACGACACATTGGCAGACCAAGGCCGAGATGAAGCGCAACGGCTTCTTCGCCAAGCCGGGCGGCGGGTTCCTGTTGGGCAAGCTTGGCCGCCCGAAATCGAAGCGCCCGTTTCTCGTGTCCAAGACCTTCCCGCATGCGCTGATCGTGGCACCGACGGGCCGAGGCAAGGGCGTGGGCTTCGTGATCCCGAACCTGCTGACCTACAAAGGCTCGGCCGTGGTGCTCGACGTAAAGGGCGAGAACTTCCGCGAGACCTCGCGCTTCCGCGCCAGCATGGGCGACAAGGTGTTCCGGTTCGCGCCGACCGACTGGGATCGGCCGACCCACCGCTACAATCCGCTGGCGCGCATCGCGGCCATGACCAATCCTGACCGGCAGCAGATGGAGTTGAAGCTGACCGCCAAGCTCTTCCTGCAGACCGACAACGAAAAGCTGAGTGGGCTCTTGGCCGGAGGCATCGACCTCTTCGTCGCGGCCGGTCTTCTGGCCTTCGAGCGCGGCGTTCCGACCATCGGCGAGATCTACCGGATCACCGCCTCGGGCGGTGACAAGCAAAAGGAATACCTCAAGCGCGCACAGGAGGTGAAGAACAAGTCGGCCAAGCTGATCTTCGAGCGCATGGCCTCGACCAACAACGACACCCTGACCTCTTACCTGTCGCTCCTGATGACTTCGGGTCTCGACACCTGGGACAACCGTGCGATCGACGCGGCCACCGCGACCTCGGATTTCTCCTTCCGGGACATCCGGCGTCGCCCCCACGCGATCTATCTCGTGGTCGAGTCCGAGATGATCCGCCCCCTCGCCCCGCTGATCCGGCTGTTCTTCTCGGACCTGATCGCCTCGCTGCAGGCGCAGGAGCCGGGCGATGATGAGCCTTGGCCGGTGATGATCATGCTCGACGAGTTCGATCGGCTCGGGAAGATGCCGATCGTCGCCGAAAGCATCAAGACGCTGCGCTCCTTTGGCGGCAACCTCGCCATCGTCACCCAGACCATCCCGGCGCTGGACGAGATCTACGGCGAAAACACGCGCCGGTCGCTCCAGGGTGGCGCGGGCGTTAAACTCTACCTCACCCCGTCCGAGCAGAAGACCATCGAGGAGCTGAGCCAGGCTGTTGGCAAGACCACCAAGCGCGTGGTCACCCGGTCGCGTGCGGTCGGGCGCAACCCATTCGAGGGGCGCAGTGTTTCCGAGCGGACCGAGGATACGCCGCTGCTGACCGAGGACCAGGCCCGCCGCATGGATCTGGACGAGGTGATCCTCGTGATCGACGCGCAGATGCCGATCCGGGCGCGGCGGATCAAATACTTCGAAGACCCCGCGCTGAAGGTGCTGCATGACGGTCAGGCAGGGAGTTTCCCGTACCCAGATGAGGACGGGCTGAGGCGCGATCGGCAGATGACTGAGACCCGCGAGACCGTGGAGAAGCTGAAGCTGGAACTGCAGGAGGTGCGGGCGGCTGCAGGGGCGCAGGGGTCTGGGTCTGGGACTGCGTCCTCGTCGCTGACGGTTGAGGCACCTGCAACGGAGACGAAAGATCCGCAGCCAGCGCTATCAGATCGGGCGCGCGGCCGAGCAGCACGCGCTGCGGCGGGTGGCGGTGGGTCAGGTCAACTGTCGCTCGATCTGGGGGGGCTGGGGCTTAATGGGGTAGACAGGACCGAGCTGGCTGCAGCGGTTCAGACGACGCGGGCGATCATCGCGGAGTATGCGTGATCGGATCCATGAAGGCCTTCCTACAAGGATCACCATTTACTCCAAAGAATGAGTCTGATACCCAAACTTGTGTCACAATTCGGGATTGAGGCTCGAAAAATCGGAGGAATGATGCAGCTTATTCCCACTCGCCAGGCGCTAAAACTGACGGGCCTTTCGGCTCCGACGCTGCGCGAGTGGACAAGCCGACGTGCCTTGATCCCAGCCGACATTCCGCCGAAGAAGCAGGGCTCGCCTGCCCAGTATAGCTGGCAGACGATCCTTGTGCTGCGCCTCGCGGTTACGCTCCGCGACAGGTTCCACCTTGAACTTCAGGCGCATAGCTCGCTCTTCGTCGATCTACGACGAGGCTTCGGCGGCAGATCTTTCATTGCTTTGTGGGATAAAGCAGTCGCGCTTCACGGTGACGACGAGTGGACTTTTGTCGAAGCTGGTGTTGAGCAGCTCAGACAAGATGCCATCGTCATTCGGCTCAATCCACACCTTCTTGTCCTTTCGGAAGGCTTCGCACTGCCGAAACCGGTTGGTATGGTCGGCCAGCTCGACCTCTTCCCGGTCTCTACTGTCGGGCACGAGGTCTGTGAGCCTGCGCACCATTCGAGAGGCGTTGGTGCAGAACGACGGCGGAGGTCAGCTTGAGAAGCGCGGCCTTTGAGAAGGTTCTTCAAGCTACCGGCTATCTAGGGCCCAATGGCCAGCCAGCTCCCGGCCTAACCCTCGCGGGTGAGTCCGTTGCTGCAAACTTGCGGACGGTTCTTAAAGACGACCGTGTTGGGCTGAATGCGGACGCCGTCTTTTCAGCGCATAGCGCCGCGACAAGCATATTTAAGGATGCGGGCAACGAGCACCCTGACGAAACTGATATCCGCGCTTGGCACGAGGCGGCCTGGAACATCGGCGTAGCCCCGCTTCTATGGATTGTCACACCCACAGATGTGCGGCTTTACGATTGCTATTCGTCACCGCCGAGTGGCGACGGGACAGCTAATACGCCTCTAGTGCTCGACCGGTTTGTCATCGACGCGGCTGACCGCCTACGCGCCCTCGACGCCACCTGTGGGCGATTAGCTACCGAAACAGGTGCTTTCTGGTCGAGCCCGATCGGCTCAAAGATTAACCGAACGCACCGCGTTGATCGCGAACTCTTGTCCGAAATCAGCGCCTTGGAGCAGCGTTTAGTCGAACTAACGCCGGACGACGGCGAGCCACGCACCCGTGCGCTCGCGCGCGATCTGGCGCAGCGATTCATTGGACGCTGCATCTTCACTTGGTATCTTCTCGACAGGGGCTTGGCTCAGCCCTTCTTGCCGCCGAACCTGCGTCCCGATCTCAGCATTATGTTTGTCAATCCGGAGAGCGCGTTCCAGCTCTTTGACTGGCTGAGGTCGACGTTTAACGGCGACCTTTTCCCGATGGACGACCCCGGCGCTGAACGCGAACACCTCACGCCCGCGCATTTGTCGTACCTGCGCGACTTTATTGAAGGCCGAAGCCTCATCCCGGAAAGACATGGCCAAGGACGGCTCTTCAGGTTCCGCTTCAATGCGATTCCGGTCGATCTCGTTAGCTCGATCTATCAGCAGTTTGCGCGGTCGAGCGCAGCTGAGGAGGCAGCCTCGCAAGGCCTTCATTACACGCCTGTCGAGCTCGTCCACCTGACGCTAGATCCTGTTTTCGAAGCATTGCCCGAAAAGGCTCGCATAATTGACCCTGCGTGCGGTTCCGGCGCTTTCCTCGTCGAAGCGTTCCGGAGGCTCGTCTGGCGAGCTAGCGGAGGAAAGCCAGCTTCTCGCAAGCTCGTCCGTGAGATCCTGTACAACCAGCTTTTCGGGATAGACATCAACCGGTCAGCCCTCGGAATTACTGCGTTCAGCCTATACCTCGCAGCACTTGAGCTAGATGAGGAGCCAGTGTGCGATGTCAAGGATCTTAAGTTCGACCATCTGATCGGCGAGACCCTCTTTGAAGCCGATTCCTTGGCCGAGCCCCTTCCCGACGCGCTCCTTACCCAGCCTTTCGAGGCAGTCGTGGGCAACCCGCCTTGGACCTTTGTCGGGCAGCGGGGCGCGTCACCTAAACGTGCCAAAGGCGACCTGGGGACGGCCCGGCCCCGTCGCAGCCCGGACCAAGCATTCCTTTCCTTGGCTGCAAAGCTCGCCGGGGAAGCGGGGCGGATCGGGATGATCATGAAGGCGACACCATTCTTCTCAAAGGACGTCCACGCCGTCGAATCCAAAAAGGCGCTGTTAAAGCGCTTGGCACCTACTGCTCTGATTAACCTGTCCTATCTCCGGCGAGAGGAACTGTTCCCTGATGCTCTCGGGCCAGCGCTGCTGTTCTTCTCCAGATGCGCGCTTGCGCCAGACCCAACTCGCGTTCTGGTCGGCTCAATTCCTTGGACTCCGGACTTTCGGCGCACGGGCGTGTTTCACGTCGGACCTGGAGAAATCCGCTCAGTTCCACTTGACCGGGTCTTGGCCATTCCGACTTTCCTGAAAGCGGCAACGTTCGGCACCGTTCGAGATGGTTGGTTGATCGAGAAACTTGAACGGGGTTTCCCGACGCTCGGTTCCGTGCTCGAAGCGCTTGGCCGCAGCGAAACGGATCACCGCGGTCAAGGCTTTCAAGTTCAGGGAGACTCAAATGAGCCTCCTGAGCATTATTTCCGTTTAAGAGTAGTCACGCCTGACGCTTTCACTGCCTTTCGTGTCAATGAAAACGCGCTTCCCCACTTCAACCACAAGACTTTGCATCGCCCCCGTCGGGAGGGAATCTTTCTTGGTCCGTTGCTGCTCTGCTCGAAAGTAGGGAACAGCTCAGGGGCTGAGCGCGGCCGTTACAGCGCGGCGGTGTACGAAGGTGATGTTCTCTACACACAGAACTTCTACGGTGTGTCCTTTCGAAACGTTGATCCCGCCTACGCGCACGCGCTTTCGGGAATCCTGAACTCGAGCATCACGGCCTTCCAATTCGCTTTTGGCGGGCCCACTTGGGGCCTCGAACGCCCGACGGTGGAACCGCACGATTTGCTCTCATTGCGAGTGCCGTCCCTGCGCACGGTCAGCCGCTCGCAACTTGACGCCCTTGTCCGCGCGGAACGCGCAGCGGCCGCGGCGCCTGAGGACGCCGATCGGCTAGCTCAGCTCGATCAGGCTGTGTTTGAACTCTACGATCTAGAGAACGAAGAACGTGTGGTCGCTACGGACAGCGTGGATCGCGCACGCTATCTGATCTTCGAGAATCGCAAAGAGCGTATCGGATTGGTGCAGCCGCCGGCCCCCGAAGACCTGCGGGCTTACGCGCGTCAAGTAACGCACACCGTGAATGCCTATCTCAGGGCGCGAGGCGAGCGGCATCTCGAAGCGATCGTGTATCAGAAGCGACTCAAGCAAGCTGACTGGTCGTCCGGTGTACCGGGGGTGACCGCGGTTCGCTTCGTCATGGAACCGGGCGGCCCAAGTGCGGAAGCAACGATCCGCGACGGTGACCCAACGGAACTTGACGCTCTCGCAGCAATGCTGCGCGGTCAGTTCGAAAGCGATGTTCCGCCCTACTTGAATGAGCGCCGACAACTGCGCCTTTACGGCGATGGCGATCTCTTCATCCTTAAGCCGACAGAGGCTCGTTATTGGACGCGTACGGCCGGTTTGAATGATGCCGACGTCATTCTCGCCGATCATTGGTTGCGGAGGCTGGATGTCGCTACTGACGCCTGACATCCCGTACGGCAGCCCAGCGTTTGCGTTGTCCGACGATCAGATCGCCACCGTGCTCGACCTAGTCTGTCGTGGCGCGGCCGATGCTCGCGCCGACATCATGCCCGGAATGCTCGAAGTGCCTACAACCATGGTTGTAAGGAAAGCCATGAGGCGGCTGAAGAAAGCGCTCGGCTTCACCAATCTGCAGATTCGGGGCGAGCACGAGCTTGAAGACATGTCCACGTCCGATCCATCCATCCTCGGCAGGATCGATATCACCCTCCAATTCCTGCACCAGTTCGGCGACGAGGACGCCTACGTTGCGGTGGAGTGCAAGCGCGTTCGCGCTGGCGACGCCACGTTGAACGGGAGCTACGTGACAAACGGCGTGCATCGCTTCGTTACCGGACAATATGCTGCGGGCCACGAGTGGGGCTTTATGCTTGGTTATGTCCTCGGCGTGCCTATCGAGGACGTGGTTTCCTTCGTTGACGCACGTTTGCGCAAGGCATATGGTGACCCAGCCGCTTTGGGTCTCGACACTCCTCACCCGGCGTCCCTAGCAGTTTTCAATAGTGCAGTGGTCCAAAGCGGACAACACACCATCCGATTGAAGCACGTGTTTGTAGACATGCTCGGCGCGGCCTAACGGTACCAATCAATATATAAAAATACCTGTTCGAAGCTCTAGCCACATCTTCGACAAACTGAAGTACTTGCGTTCGGGGCACCTCACTGCCGCAACCGCTTCGCCCTCTCCGCCATCCTGATCACTTGCGCGCTAGCGGCCGTTGCTGCGCTCCGCACAGCTGCGGGGGCCTGCACAGCACCCCGCCCGATCGCTTCGCCTGTCGTGAGTGCACCGATCCTCGCCCGGCCCTTGACGCCGTCCGTATTGAAGACTCCCCGCATGATCCCGGCCGAGCCAGAGACCACAGCGGGCGCCGCAGCCACCATCAGGTTCCCCGAGATCCCCCGCACAATCAGGGGCGTTGCCGCGACGAACCCTTTGGCCAGGAATACCATCACGAAGAACGGCACCAGCGAGCCGATATTGGTCGCGGAGTTTGGGTCACCGAGTTGCGCGAGAAGCGAATTCGCCATGCCGACCACGGTCGAGAACATGGCGGCGATGACGATGGGGTAGAAGGCGTAGCTGATCGTCGTCGAGACCCACCTGTGGAAGAAATCCTTGGTCGCATCGAACAGCGACAAAGCGATCATGATCGGAGCGAGGCCGAGCATGAGTGTCAGCATCATCTTGGCGAAGATGAGGACGATGCCAGTCATGAAGCCGAGCAGGCTCAACATGACAAGGCCTATTCCGCCAAGGATGGCGCCGGTCATCCAGTTCAGATTGTTGCCGATCGCGTTCAGGTATTGGCTGAACTCAGTGATCAGATCATCGAACTCTGCTGCGAAGTAGGTGGCCCCGGCACCGCCGCCGCCAACAGAGGAGATCAGAGCCCCGGCGATGTAGTCGAGCCCGCCGATCACGGCATTGGCCACAGCGTTGAAGTTGGCCCAGTTGAAGGCAAAGAGCCCTATCAGCATCAGCTTTATCAGGTACCAGAAGAAGCTGGCCCCATCCATGCTTCGGAACTGGAAGGCCATGTTGATACAAACGCCGATCAGCGAAAGCGTGACCATCAGCAGGACGATCGTGCCGGTATTGCTCGCCACAGCCCCGAACTGGGACTCGGCGGCATCGGCAAGGAAGCCGTCGGCAGTTCCGACCATCCAGCTGACGATGCTCATTACCAGTTGCCTTGCGCTTCGCAGATATCCTGGACGTCGCGGGCGATCTGGTTCTGCTCGTTGCGAATGGCCAGCCGCGCTTGAGTATGCTCGGCCTGCGTGCTTGTTGCGAACCGTTCCTCGTACTCGGCGGAGGCTGCATCCCATGACGGGAAGCGGACATCACAGCCGCAATCGCCGGTTTCCTGGATCGCCTCCCATGACCGCAGCTCGTAGAGACGCATCAACGTCAGCGCCTTGTAGGCCTCACGCGGGTGGACCTCATCCATCCATGTTGGGCGCGCAGGCCGGTCGTTGCAGATCCGGTATTGCTGGGGCGCGATGGTCACGGTGAGATCGTTCGTGACCTGAGGCGAGGTCTGGGCCGCGAGCGGCGCGGCCAGCAGGGTGACAACTGCGGCGAGGATGGTATGGCGCATGGGGATTTCCTTTCGGTTCATTCGGCCGCGACCGTGGGGCGCTCGGCACCCCCGGCTGGACCCGTGTTCTGGTCTGGATGTCTCGCCTGCCCCGGCAGGAAGAACTCGGTGATGCCGCGGGCGCCGTCATGACGGCCGGCCTGAATGATCACGTCGATGGAGCCCTCGATGTAGTCCACCATATCGGCATAGGTCATCGGCACATCGGTCTTGAGCGCCGCGATGGCGAGGCGGCGGACAGCGAGTTGCGGGGTCTCGGCGTGCAAGGTGGTCAGCGAGCCGCCATGCCCGGTGTTGATCGCTTCGAGGAAAGTCATGGCCTCGCGGCCCCGGACCTCGCCCAGCACGATCCGGTCGGGCCGCATGCGCAGGGTCGAGGCCAGAAGCACATCGGCGCTGCGGGCCTCGGTATCCCGATCTGCAATCAGCGTCACGGCATTCGGCTGCTCGGGGCGCAGTTCCGCCGCCTCCTCGATGGTGATGATCCGCTCCTCGGGCACGATCAGCGAGAGGATTTTTCGCGCCGCGACCGTCTTGCCGGTCGAGGTGCCCCCCGAGACGATCATGTTGAGCTTGTTTTCGACACAGAAGCGCAGGGCGGCATCAATGTCGCCGGAGGCCACGACATCGCGCAGCGCAGCGTTTCGCTCAAAGCGCAGGCCCTCAAGGCTGCGTTCTTTGCCATAGAGGAAACCAAGCTTGATGGCTTCCAGCGGCAGGGAGGAAAAGAACCGCAGAGAGATGGAGAACCCACCCTCGACGGCGGGCGGCTGGATCACCTGCGCCCGGATCGGACGATCCCGATAGAGGATCGAGACCGAGACGATGGGCTTCTTGGTGCTGAGCGTCGTCGAGGCGGCCGAGGCGATCTGATTGCCGAGGTCCTTGATCTCGGTCTGGGTCAACGGCGTGCCGAGACCGCGCATGAAATGATCGCCCTGGAACTCGCCCCAGACCTGCCCATCGGGGTTGATGCAGATCTCGATCGTGTCGTCCCGTTGCACGGGCGCGCCGAGGCGATCCAGTGAGGCTTCGAGATAGCTCGCCGCCATGTCAGAAGATCTCCAGGTCGCGGTCGACCATGACCGTGATCCGCGTGCCCTGATCGACATGGATCACTGGCCGGATCGCCAGATAGTCCTGCATGACGCTTTGGGTGCTGTCGCGCAGGTCCGTGCCGACGTCGCTCGCGATGTCGGCCGCGGCCTCATCATCGATCTGTCCAGCGGCGGCTGCGGGCAAAGCCCCGATCAGCGAGATCAGCGCGGCCGAACCGAAGCGCTGCGCAAAGCGGGTGTCGACGAAGCCGGTGGTGCCGGTGCGGCCGAGCTCGTCGCCACCAAAGGCGCTGATCTCGACTGTCTGGTTGTCGGGCAGGATGATGCGATCCCAGGCCACCATGACTCGCGACTGCGCGAGCGCCACATCGGAGCGGTAACGCCCCACAAGACGCGCACCGCGAGGGATCAGGACGCGCGTGCCGTCGAATGAATGAACGTCCTCGGAGACGATGGCGCGGATCGCGCCGGGCAGCGTGCTGTCCAGCGCCGTCTCGGTCACGGCCTGGATCATCGTGCCCTGCACGACGGTGTTGCCGGGGTTCACGATCACTTCCGCCCGCGTCACCGGAGCGGGCCTTGCGCCTGCCCGCACGAAGGCTTCGTCCTCATTCAGGCGCGCGGCCTCGAGGCTGTTCTCGCGGTCGGTCCCCGCCCCCATCCCGGAAAACGCGATCATGGGCGATGCGATGCGTTCGGCCCGGGCCTCCGCTTCAGCGATGCGGCGGCGCTCAAGTTCGGCGAGCCGCAAATCCTCCTCGTTCGGCCCGAGGTCCGTCGGCGCAGGCGGGGTCAGCCGGGCGACCTCGAGGTCCATGCGCAATTGGTCAAGCTCGCGGTCGCGTTCGGTCAGTTGCCGTTCGAGCGCGCGCTGCGCCTCAGTGGAGTCCTCCTGCAGCGCCGTGATCTGGGCCGTGAGATCGGCGATGGCCTGCTCCGCGCCGCTGTCAGACGCCTCGACGGGCCGCGCGCGCAGGTCTTCGAGTTCCGCCCGAAGCGTCGCGAGGCTTTCCATCAGCGCCAGTTCCGACGCAGAGGGACCGGTCTCGGCCGGTGGCGGCGGCGCAGGCTCGGCGATGGGCATGGGGGCCAGGTCGCCGAAGCCCGATCCAGCTGTCTGGAACTCTTCCGGGGCTGCGGTCGGCAGGGGTGCTTCCGGCGATGGCTGCAGGGCGGCCCAGGCCAGGCCGCCTGCGGCCACGATCCCGGCCACGCCGAGGATGGCGGCCAGCGGGGAAGGCCGCGCGGTGCCGCGCTTCTTGTCGCCTGTCGCTTCAAGAGCCGCGAGACGCGCGGCGAGGTCCTCGGTGTCCTGGCTCATGACGTGGGCCCACCCATATCCTGAACACAGACCTCGTCTTCCCCGAGGCGAAGCACCCATTGGCGGTTCACGCCCGAGACACGGATGACGCCGTCCTCGAGTGCCGTGCTGTTCACCGCCCGCTCGCCGCCATTGGCATAGCGGAAGATCGCCGGGACCGGCGCGTTCCGCGCGAAGCGGAAGTAAGTGAAGGTGCCATCATCCCAGATAGCCGTCGGTGTGAACTCCTCGCTTGCGCTGACGGCATAGTTGGCATTCGGCGCATCAGCCGCGACCGCGCGGGCCGGTTGAACGCGGCTTTCGGGATAGCGGAACTGCACGACGTAATGCGGGGTCTCGCGCGCCTCGACCACGTGGAAATAGTAGGAACGGCGGTTCGTGTAGACCGTGATGTTGGTGGCGACACCCGAGGCGGCTGGCTTGATCGCGAAGGCGCGTCCGCCCGGCACGCCGTCGAACTGGAAGCCCACCGTGTCGCCCGCGATGATCGAGCGGATGGTCTCGCCCTCACCGAACTCGACTGTGGTGACCCGGGTCAGGGTTGTGACAACGCGGTAGACCTGCCCCTCGGTCCAGGTCGCGATCCGGACGCGGTTGTCATGGGGGCCGGGGCGTGGCGTGGTTTCGGCGAGGGCTGCGGGCGCCATGAACGCCAGCGCGCTGGCGACCAGCAGAGCGTGAACGGATGTGAAAACTGGAACAGAGGTCATTCGGAACGGTCCGATCGGATGGCATATTGGGTGACAGTGAAGCCGAAAGGGTTTTGCCAGACATCGTCAATCGAGCGGGTCCTTTCGGGTTGGAATGCAAACATCAATGTTGCGGTGAATGACCCGTCCTGCGCCCCTTGCGGGCTGGTCAGGCGCTTTCTGAGACGCACCTGCGCGCGGTTCTCGCCGATCAGCGTGATCGAGGCGATCTCGACAGCCATCTCTGCGGCGGGACCGTAGCGAGACGGCGGATAGCTCTCCTGCCCCGAGGTCCACATGGTGCGCATGCTGGCCTCGGCCGCCCCGGTGGATTGCGCCAGCACGCGGCGCACGCGCAGATCGTTGTCGAGCTGGTTGTAGGCCTCGCGATCCAGGATGTAGCGGTAGATCTGCGCCTCGATGATGGCGGGCCGCTCGGCAAGCGAGACCGTTTCGACCGTGGCGTTCGGCAGAGCGAGACCGGTCGCGGGGTCATAGGGCACGACGACGGGCGGAGGCGTCTCGACCATCAGGGCGACAGCAGCGGCCGCAAGGCAGCCAAAAACGCCAAAGCCTGCCCCGCCAAGGCCGATCATCCGCCAGAGCTGCTCCCGGCGCAGTGCGCCGTGGATCAGTTCCTCCTCGACCAGTTCGCGCGCGCTCATGCCCGCCGTCATGTCGGGACCCTTGCTCATGGCCGCAGGCTCGGCAGAGTGAAGTCCATGTAGCGGCGCTCTTCGGCGATGGTGGCGGCATCGACCACCCCGGCATTGCCGGCGCCGAGGGTCTGGATTGCCTCAAGCTCCCACATCCGCGTCATGGCGATGGCGAGTTCCGCCGTGACGCGGGTATTGTGATCCATCGACTCCTTGAGGTCCTCCATGTCGGGGATCATCGAGACGAGTTGTTCGACACGTTCGAGCGATTGCGCCGCCTCGGCGTGGCTGTTCTGGGCTGCGGCCGACATCACGGCGCCGGTCGTGGCGCGGGTCGCGACTCCTTCGGCGCCTGGATTGCCGCTGGTGGCGATCTCGCGCAGCGAGTCCTCGTCGAAGCCTGCACTCGCCAACGCCTGTTCCATCTGCGTACGCAAGGGCCCTGCGTTGGGGCCGATCAGGCTCGACCAATCCCCGGCTTGAATGCCCCTGATCAGGCCCGGGATGTCTTCAAAACTCGCCTGTAGGAGGTTGTCGAGATCGCCGCCCATGGCGAGACCGAGGATACTGCGCGGCCCGGTGAGCGAGGCATACATTTCGTTCAGCTGATCGAGCTGGCCTTGCAGCGTCTCCAGTTGTTCGAGCGCATTGTCCAGAAGATCGGTCTGGATCCCGAAATCCTGCAGCATCTGCTGAAGCTGGCGGATTTCCTGGGCGATGTTCTGGGTATCGACCGTGGGCACGCCCTGAGCGGTGACGGGCCCCGTGAGGGCGGTGGTCAGCGCGAGGGTCGCGGCGGTGGTGGTGAAGGAACGGTAAAAGCGCCGGATCATCGCAATGTCTCCTGGGTGAAATCCATGAACTGCCGCTCGGCCGCTTGCGCGGCTGCCATGGCGATTTGTTCATCGCTCAGCGGCTGAGTGTGGGCGGCCTTGATCCGGGTCCGGATCGCGACCAATCGGGCAAGCTCGGCACGCGCATAGGTGTTGAGCGCGATGGCCTCGTGCAGATCTTCGGTCTCGCCGATGCGGGTGATGATGTCTTGGACCCGCAGGGCCGCCGCGCGGACCGAGACTAGCGAATAATCGCCATAGACACCCGCCCCATGGGCCGAGAGGCTGAAGCTCGCGTTGGCGAGGAGCACAGGGTCGATGGTGCCAAGCGCATCGATCCCGCCGACGGCGGCGAGGTAGCTATTGTACTGCTGCGGGATGACAACGACGTAATGCTGGGTTTCCGCGAAGGGCGGCACGCCACCGTAGTTCTGCACATTGCCAGGGCCTGCGTTATAGGCCGCGAGCGCGTGGATGATGTTGCCATCGAACATGTTCAGCATCTGCGCGAGGTACCGCGCGCCGCCCGTGACCTGCAGCCAGGGATCGTCATAATAGGCCGGGTAGATCCCGAGATCGCCCGCCGTGCCGGGCATGATCTGGGTGAGCCCGAAGGCCCCCACGGGGGAGCGCGCGCCGATCTGGAACCGGCTTTCCTGCCAGATCAGCGCCTGAAGAAGGCAGCGCCACTGGACGAGCGACAGGCCAGCGCGGCTCACCCCGGGCAGGCTATGGGTGTGGCGCGCCGCACGGATGATCAACTCCTCGATCCCTTCCCGGGCATCGCCGAACATCCGGGCGGCGGCCGGGTTGTTGTCCTCCGGCGCATAGAGGCTGGCGGCCGCGCTTTCGACGTCACCGGCAGATCCTCGCACCGCCCCCTGCCCCGCCTCGAGCCCCGCAACGGTTCCCGCGACATCGCCGGAGCCGACGGACATGGCATCCATCAGCCCCTCTAGCGAGGCGAGTTGCTGGCGTTCGATCTCGGCCAGCTCCTCCTCGCGTGTCAGCCGGTCCTGCTGCAGCGCCAGGTCGCGATCGGTCTGCTTGAGGATTGCCTGCCGCTCTGCGAAAAGGCGTAGATCAAAAGTCGGCACGCCCTGGGCAACCGCTGGCCCGACGCTGGGACCTGCCAGCGCAAGGCTGACCATCGAGAGAGGAAGCCAGGTCCGCATTTGCTCAGCCGCCCGCCCCCAAGAGGACGAAATCGCAAGCCGTGTCGCGGCGCGTGACGGCGGCCCCCATCGTCGAGATCGTGGTCGTGGCGGTTGCGCCTTGTGCGGGCGCCTCGCGGAAGTTGAAGCAGTTGGCCTGCGCAGGGTTATGCTGCGCGCAGGCCGTCAGGCTCAGGCCAAGGCCAAGCAGCACGACGCTGCGGATGATGGTACGGGTCATGTCACTCTCCAGAAATCGGGACGGTCACGGTAGTCGGGGCCAACGAGGGCCTCGCCCTTCTCCATGCCGCCAAGGATGGTCACGAGCGGGCCGAGGGCGCTGAGATCGGCGTCGATCACGACCGAACCCCGGTCATCGCGCACGAGCGCCAGCCGCGAGGCGGAGCCGACGCCCAAAAGCACGTCGAGTTCTTTCTCGCTGAGGCCAAGCATCGCGTAGTCAGCGGCCGAGGCGCGGATGTTGGGCAGAAGCACCTGGGTCGGCACCGCTTCCACGATGGTCTTGCCGGTCCGGGTGCGTTCGAGCTGGCTGGCATATTGCGTCATCATCACGACGACGGCGTTCTGCTTGCGCGCGGTCACCAGCCAGTTCGAGAGCCGCTCCGCGAAATACGCGTTGTCCAGCGCCTTCCAGGCCTCGTCGATCACGATGATCGTGGGCTTGCGGTCCTCGATCACGCGCTCGACCCGGCGGAAAAGGTAGGACAGGACCGCCATGCGTTCCCGCTCGCTCTCGGAATCGAGGATGCCGGTCAGATCAAAGCCCGCGACGTCAGCGTCGGTGCTGCCCCCGATTTGGAATGTGTCGTCTGTGTTCGCCCCAAAGATCCAGCCGTAGCGGCCCTCAGCCGTCCATTCCTGCATCCGCTCAAACAGATCGCCCTCATCATCGGTCGAGACGAGGAGCGAGGCAAAGTCCGACCAGTTCCTGAGCCCCGCATTCCCGGCACTCGCGTTCTGGCGCACGACCTCCTGCAGGCGGTTGGTCTGCACTGGGGTCAGTGGTCGGTCGCGGCGCTCGAGGAGACTTGCGAGCCAGTCGGCCAGCCATGCCTGACCGCGGGCGTCGATTTCCGTCTGCAGCGGGTTCAGGCCCGTGGGACGTCCGGCCCGCACGGTCGAATAGCTACCCCCAAGCGCGCGGACGGCCATTTCCATGCCGGCGCGGTAGTCGAAAACGAAAAGCCGTGCGCCTGCGCGCCGGGCCATGGTCATCAGGAAAGCCGCCAGCACGGATTTGCCCGAGCCGGGGCGGCCGAGGATCAGCGTGTGGCCTCCCGTGGGTTCGCGATCCGGCGCGCCCTGTTCATGGAAGTTGAAGCGAAACCCGCTGCGCTCTGGCGTCGGGAAAAGCGTGATCGGCACGCCCCAGGGCACTTGCGCGGCCGTCTTGCCGAGCGGGGTGCGGTGGAAGGTGGCGAGATCGGCGAAGTTGTGGTTCGTGATCGCGGCCTTGCGGCTGCGCGCCCCGGTATTGCCGGGATGCTGTGCCATGAAATGCGCCCGCGCCCCGAAGGCTTCCGAGATCAGGTTGATGCCGGAGGTGGCGGAGATGTTGCGGATTTCGGCTGCGATGTCGTCGAGGGCGGCCTGAGATCGCGCATAGACCGCCACTGTCATGTGATGCTCGCCGAAGATCAGGCGTTTGGATTCCAGATCGTCCTGGGCCAGTTCCAGTTCCTGCGCCAGGCTGACAGCCCCGTCATTGGCGGCCTGCATCAGGCGAAGCTGCCGCTTGATCCGGCCTGCCATGATGTTGGCGTTGATCGGCACAAAGGAATGGGTGACTACCATATCGACGGGCAGGTTCAGCTCGTCGAGGATCAGGCTGTCGGTCTTGGCGGGGTAGTTCTTCACCGCGAAGATCGCGCCGAGCTTGTCGCCGACCGCGCCATCGGAAAGTGCGATGGTCGTGCCTCGGAAGGTGACGCGAGTATTGGCGACATCCTCGGCGATCACCCCGAGGCGCGATCGCGGGAAGAGCGGATGCTCCTCGCCGGTGTTCAGAGATCCGAGAAAGCCCAGAAGCTCGCCGCTGCTGGCGGCAAGCAGGCGCGGCTTCAGCTCATCGAAAGACGACAGCAGAAACCCAACGACCTCGTCGAGCTTGCGCAAGCGTCGGGTCGTGTCCGCTGCATGCAGGGCACGAGACGCGCCCAAGCCGAAGGGCAAACGGCTGCCGGTCTCGGGACGTTTCAGCACGGTCAGGGTCAGCGTCTTGTCGCGCAGGCCTGCCCGACCCAGATGCGCATGCCAGCGTTGGTCCACGGCGGCCGCGAACCCCTCACCCGGGATGGGCGGCAGGGTCACATCGACCGCTTTCGACACCTTGTGCAGGTAGAAGGAGAACTCGGTCCCTACCTGCGCCACGATGCCAGCCAGCAACCCTCCGATCCGGTCGAGATGCCCGTCCTCGCTCGTGGTGCTGTTCACCCCCTCGAGCCGGATGCATTGCATCAGCTCGTTGCCGCGGGTCCGGATCGTCCGGTCGGTGACAAGGCTGACGTAAGGCAGCATCATTGAGAGCCGCTTCTCGCCCTTGACCCATGCAGGCAGCGCGGTCAGCGGATCGAGCGCGTCCATCGCCTCATCGGCACCTCCATCACGGGGCATAGCTGTCGCCCCCGTGCAGCTTGCGGTTTGCCGTCGGCGGGGTTTCCTGCAAGGTGATCACCAGGACATCGAGAAAGTTCGGATCCCAGTCTGCGGCTTTCCAAAGCGCCGGCCACGCCAGCCCCGCGAACACAGCCACCACCCAGCTCTGCACCCAGAGGAACAGAAGGGTCGAGCCGAAGAGCCAGACCATGGCGTACATGATCGGCAAGCCCATCAGCTTGGGTGGCCTGAGAAGACCGATGAACACGCGGGACTGGTCAGCCATGGATAGAGCTCAGGTGGTCCAGATGGCGGCGACGATGGTGGGTGCTGCGGCGATGCCGGCGATTGCAACCACGACCCAGAGCGCCTGACGAAAGTCGAGGATGCCAAAGAGCCAGGAAAGGAACACCCCGATCAGTGCGAGCGTGCCAATCACGATCCCCAAGGGACCGGTGATCGCATCGACAATTCCTTGAAGCAGGGTCTGTACCGGCGAGAGGTCGATGCTCTGTGCAAGCGCTGGACCCGCCAGCACGATAAGGGCCATCGCGCCGAGCGCGACGATCGAAGGTCTCGATGTCATGAAAGATCTCCTCTGAGCCGCTCAAGCACGGCAGTCACACGGGCCACATGCCCTTGGGTTTCTCGAAAAGGGGGGATGCCGCCGTGGCGTGTGACCGCCTCCGGACCAGCGTTGTAGGCCGCAAGGGCCAGAGAGCCCTCGCCGAACTGGTCGAGCATCATCAGCAGGTAGCGGGCTGATCCGTCGAGGTTCTGCGCAATGTCATGTGGGTCGACGCCGAGGTCGCGGGCGGTGTCCGGCATAAGCTGGCCAAGGCCTATGGCACCGACAGGGCTACGTGCTGCGGGATTGTATGCGCTCTCGACTTCGATATTGGCCCGGTAAAGGAGCGCCCAATCAGTGACTGAAAGCCCTGCGCGACGCAGCGCACCATGCCCGGCATACCGCAGAGCCGTGGTCTCGATCGCATGGAGGATTTCGGGGGAGGCGCGGACGGCGCGCGGGGCGACCGCTGCTGCAGCCGTCACATCGCTCAGGGGATCATCACCCCCGCGGGACTGCGGCGCTGCAAAAAGAAAGAGGCGATCTGGAAGGGGCCCATTCCGGGCATCGTCGTCGCCGGTGAACGAGCGCAGGCTGCTCGTGGTCTCGGCCATGTCGATCAGTCGGCCATCAGGGCTGAACTGGAAGATGAAACCGTCGGCAAGGGCCGGGGGTGCTGAACAAACACCTGTACCCAATGCAACGACGAGCGCAAACGCGCGGTCAGTTGTCCTTGACCAGAACCGGTCCGGTCCGCGGCTCGGACGTGCGTCCGGGTGCTGCGTGGCGCTCGCGGGCACCCTCGACAAGCGGGATGCTGGCGGTCGTGCAGCCCATGTCGGCAAGGAAGCTGACAAGGCCGACGATGGTCTTGAAATCGCGCAGCTTGAGGACGCTGCGGCTGGTGACGAGCATCTTGTCGTCCCCTCCATCCGGGGCAACCGCCCGGATGACCCAGGTGCCGTACCAGCTGTTGTGGCGCTTCTCGGCGCCTTCCTTGCAGACCACCTCGATGAGATAGCCTTGGGCCAAGAGGCCGCGCAGCCCGTCTTCTGTAACCACATTCGGTGCTTCTTCTATCATGGCCTTCCCTTGGGTCCTTCTTCTGCCTGGGTGCAGTCTCGGGCCCACGGGGTCGCAACACCGCGGGCGATACAAGACAACATGAACGATAGCAAGACAATAATAACGTGTTGACGAAGTTCGCCTTGCTCCGATAACGGTGATAGCCGACAGAATGATAATCTTAAAGGCGGCAAAGGAGTTTTGCCCTGCGGTTGTTTATTGCGCGCAACGCACCGTTGCTGTTCGCGCTCCTGCTTGGAAGCATGCCGGTAGCCGCGGCTGCGGATTGCGTACCTCCCGAACGACCGTTCTTGCCTCAGTCGCGAGAAGACATTCGTGCCTATGCCGATCTGCTGCGTTCTGATTTCGAGGGCTACATCGCCGACATTCAGGAGTATTTCCGCTGTCTTGATGCCGAGCGCGCCCGCGCGTTTCAGGAGGCGCGCGAGGTCAGTGAAGACTATGGAAGACTGGTCGAGCTATTGGACTGAGCAAACGCATGGGCTTAACCGCCGTCGAGATCCTCGTAGTAGACGAGCGCGGGCATGTTGCGGCGCTGATGCACGATGCGCAGGATGACTGCCGCGCCATCCGCCGCATGGAGCCGCTTGTAGAAGATCACGTGTCGCTGGCAATTGACGGACCGCATCCCCGGGACAAAGAGACTCCTGTCCCGGCCCGCGTCGGGATCCCCGGTGATCCGCTCGAAGGCGGTGACCAACTGGCGGTAATAGACGAGCCATTGGTCCCTGCCCCATGTCTCGACGGTGTAGGTGCGTATCTCTTCGAGGTCGGACTTGGCCTGTCCGGAAAGCCGAATCGTCATGCGGGTCAGCGATCAAACGCATCCGGTTCGAAGGCTTGGGCATCGAACTCGGCGAAGTCCCCATTTTCGGCCAGGGTGGCTGCCATCTCGAGATCGGCTTTGAGGGCGTAGAACTGCCTTGCGCCATCCTTCTCCATCAGCATCCTTACGCCGGCGCGCACGACTTCGCTCAGATTGGCGTAGGCGCCAGACTCGATCTGCGCCTGCACATATTTCTGCATCGGTTCGGTCAGGTGGACGTTCGGCATCAGACTCTCCTCATTATGCTCAATCGTATCAGATACTGACATAACTATTCAAGCTCATGTTCGATCCCAACTTAGTCCCCAAAATAGGCTCGCAGCCCCCTCCCGTCCTTCTGCCCCGGATTCCAGCCGGAGCGCCGGGCCCTACAGTTTTCCGACACTGCCCTTCCCGGGACCATGAGCGCTGCGACACGCCGTTTGACGGGCTCATGCGCTCTGTTCTTCCGTGACCGCTTTCGTGGCCGCATTGGAACGCTACATTTACATTTGGTAACAAGTGTTTGTTCGGTAAATGACGTGAAAGGGGGCCGCAATTTTGGCCGCATTCAAGACGCCACAAGAGCCCAAACCGGCGTCAGATCTTGGAAGCCGGCACGCGACACAAGCGAACAATCGCAGGTCACTATCAATCAAATTCCCTTGCTATCGGTAATGTTGTTTCGTATCGATGCACCATTATAGATGGAGTCGGCATCATGAAGCTCGTGATCCACAGCGTGGCAACAGCCACGGCACTAAGCATATCCGGACTAATGGCCTCGTCAGGTCCGGCTCAGGCCTATCAGGTGGACTGTGCAATCCTCCTCTGCCTTGCGGGCGGCTGGCCTGCCTCCGCGCCCTGCGCACATGCTAGAGCGGTCTTCATTCGGCGGATCACACCATGGCCGATCGAGCCACCCTTACAAATCTGGCGGTGTCCGATGGGTGTGTCGTTCAACGATCCCAGCCCCATGTCGCCCATGGGACGCCTTTATGACATCACGTTCCGCGATCCGCCCGAACCGCAGGAATCGACTCCGATACCCCTTGTTCGCGTCCAAGCGGACGAACAAGCCGACATCGACATCTCGGGCGACGCCTTTGACTTCGTTCGGAGCATTCGCGTGTATCACATCCAGTACCGCCAGCACGAAAACCGAGATGGCGACTGCAATCGCAGCGACTCGACGCGATTGGGGTCCTACGGCGTGCAGGGCGACTACCGATGGACAAGATCCACCGTGGGCCAGGTGCCAGCCGCATCAGGCCTGAGCATCCCAAATGGATGTGGCAGCTACTTTTACCGTTCCGTCTTCGTCGACTGGCGTGATCACGCCGGGAACTATGGTTCTGAAGAAGTTCGCTACTGACAATATCTGCGCGCGGTTTTGCCGCGCGCGCCATCTCAACCCCGCACGGGAGGCTGTGCAAAACCCCTGAAAAGGAGACGACGCCAGACCGTGAAGCCTGACGCCGTGCTAGAAAACTCCGTGAACAAGAGTTTCCTAGCGCACCGCCAAAACACCCGCAACCAGCAAAGTTGTTTTGCTGGCGAGAATGTTGTTGTCTCACGACATGGCGTCGGATCTCCAAGGAGACCTCGACCATGGAACCTACGACCGGCCTGATCCTGCGACGGATCACGCAGACAAATCTCTCTATTGCAGCGCACAAGCTGGCCACCCTCATCCTTGATGCCATCGCCTGGAAGGATGGCTACAACGGTTTGTCGCGCGGAACGGCAGCCTTCACCCTCTCTGCCCTGGCGGAGAAGATGGGTGTCTCACGACAATATCTTTCGGTTCTTTTGAGCGAACTTGAGACGTCGGAGTTGCAGCTCGAGCGGGCGAAGCCTAACGGCAAATTCGCGCCCTGGATCTTTCGGTTTTCAGCCTTCGACGAGGAGAGTGAAACCCATGATCTCGTGTCAGGTGAAGGCGACACATCACTATCTAGAGATAATAATAACAAAACTATCTTCTCAGGGCTGATCGAAATCACCGCGAGTTCGAACGTTTTCCAGACCAGTTGGGCAGAGCTAATCAAAGCAGCGAAGGCCACGTTGCCCTGCTGGAACATCGACACCCAGATCATCTGGGATCGCTTCCTCGCCTTCAACCGGTCCCGAGGCAACGGAAAGGTGCCAGCCGGCTTCCTGCTTGGCTTCATGCGCCGATGGCGAAATTCGTCGGGAACTCCAACTCGTCCCGCGGTCAAGCCGCCCGCGAGACCAATAACGGACCCCAAAGAGCGCGAATTGCTGAGACAGATGCAAGCCGCACCAACTGCGAACCGCCAGTTCCACGCGTCCGACTTGTGTCGCTTGATCGGACACGCTGCCTACGAAGCGCGTGTACTCGATGTGATCCACAAGTTTGGGTGTCAGAGGTTTTCAGCAACTTTGGCGGTGCACGGAAGAGCGGTGTTGGCAGGGGAAATATCCAGATGATCCGCTAGCGGCAGCACCTGTAGGGAGTAAGAGCCAGCGTACTCGCTCCCGCAATGGATTAGTGCCTATCTCGCTCTGCTATACGGGTGGTCAGGTCCCAGCAGGTATGGGAGGCTGGTTTTTCAAATGTTTAGGGGGGTGTCTGCAAATCGTGTTGGGATGTTGCGGGGCCTCTCGAAGTGGCAGCTACCCATTCTCACCGTCGCTGATCGGGGCGGTGCGCGGCTACGTCAGCGACTTCTGAACCGCTAGAGCGCAACGCTGGAGCGTGCGATAGTGCCCCTCATGCCGAAGGATGCCGTGCTGTGCTCGGACGGCGCTAAGGGTTACGCCACTGCGGCATCGAACACGTCTTGGTCGGCACCAAGCCCGGCACGCGCGTCACGGCGGGCTGCTATCACATCCAGAACGTGAACTCGCTTCACGCCCGCTACGACAAATTCATCAAGCCCCTCTGCGGACCGGCCACCAAGAACCTGAACCTTTACATCAGGTGGCTGGAAGCGCGGTGGGCATGGATCGGCCCAACGGACGTGTTACGAGCCTCGTAACGGGTCAGCACGGCCGGCAGATGTCCGCATCGAGCCCAAAGTACCAGTTACTGCACTATGCGCGAATGTCGGCCATCAATGAGACTACGCCTACACACGCGCAATCTCACGGATCAGATCATTTGTCTCTGGTCTCGTCGTTTGGTGCCGATAACGAAGAGCAGAAACAGTTCGCGAAATTTCAAGGCCGTCGATGAGTATCGAAACGAGGCCCCTATCTGCTGGAATTGCCGTGGTTGGCAAAATCACCGCGCCTAATCCCTGCCGCGCGAGTTCGACTAACCAATCCACGCGATTTGACCGATAGGCCGCGTAGAGTTCGTGACCTTGGTCTGCACATGCCCGATGCAACGCATCGCGCATTTCGCAATTGGGTCGATCGAGCATGTCAGTTTCAGCGAGTGTCGAAAGAGAAATAGCGTCTCGTCCAGACAACGGGTGCGACTTGGACACCACAACTTTGTAGGACTCGTCATAGAGCTGGTCTATTCGATAGAGGTCTTCACTGACCGTCGCCGCTGTGACAACGACGTCAAATTCACCCTCTCGCAATCCGGACAGAAGCTTGGAGGCAGACGCCACGATCAACTCTATTTCGGCTTGCGGCAATCGTGTACGGAAGCGTTCCACGGCGGCTGAAATCCGGTTGTGACCAATCGTTTCGCCAACACCGACAGAAATAGGAACCCGCTCTAGTCGCGTGTGGCGGACGGCTTCTGCCTTAGCTGCCTGCGTTTCGTCATGCGCTTTCTGTAGCCTTGGCTGCATGAGTTTTCCGAGTGCCGTCAACCTGCATCCCGCGCGGTCCCTGACAAACAGATCACCCCCGAGCTCGTGTTCAAGTTTCTTGATCGCGGTCGTCAAGGACGGTTGGGAAACATTTGAGGCGCTAGCGGCATGGGTGAAGTTGCGATGCTGGCAGACAGCCAAAAAATACCTGATCTGGTTCATCTCCACTGCCACAGTCTCCGTCACTTTCCGCCATGAGGTTCACCATAGCACATGTCTATCAAAGAATAGAAGTTCGGGATTGGTGCCTGAGGCATTCGGCATGAGAAAAGGGTGCATCGAATCCAAACAAAACAACTTCTCAATCAGGAGGCGACCATGAAAGCCCAAATTCTCAAGACACTCGCCGCTTTGGCCTTGATCACGACATCTGCAGCCGCACAGGAAACCCCAATGGAAAATCACACTGCCAGCTACATCGCCATGCCCGCCGCTGAAGGCCAGACCGAAGCATTCGCCGAATTTCTGGCCGGAGCCGCCCCGATTGTCGCGGACACCGAACCAGGCACCGTGCTTTGGTTTGCCTTGCAAGACGACGATACGCTCGCGATCTTTGATATCTTCGTGGATGAAGAAGCGCGCAATGCGCATTTCTCCGGCGCTGTGGCCGCGGCTTTGAACCAAAATGCCGACGCGCTGGTCGCCGGGGGCTGGGACGATGGTGTTGTCGCGAATATCAACAATTCCGATGTCCTGTCGGTGAGGGAACCGGTTGATCTCTACTCGGCGACGACAGCCACGTATATCACGCTCGAAGCAGCACCCGGCAAAGGGCCGGAACTGGCAGCCTTGCTGACCGCAGCTGGTCCCATCGTCGGAGAAACCGAACCTGGCACATTGTTCTGGGCGGCGCTGCAGATTGACGAAACATCCTTCGCAATCTTCGACATCTTCACCAACAATGCTGGCCGTGAAGCACACTTTGCCGGTCAAGTCGCCGGGCTGCTGAACGAACGGGCAGCGGAGTTGGTCGCTGGCGGGTGGGACGACGGTGTGGTCGCTAACGTCCACAACTTCGACATCCTCGCCATCAAGTAACGCGATGTGACAGGAACAAGAGGCGCCTGGTGCAACGCATCAGGCGCTTTGCCGAACGAATTTAGATTCACCGTGAAGCGGTCGTTCGAGTAACTGCAGCGAATTAGCGCTTTGTTCGCAAAGCCTACCAACACGATTTGTGGATACCCCCAATGTTTAAACCACGCCGAATGGCGTGAGCCGGCCGGCCGGAGACGTACTTATTCCGCCCTCATCAGGGCCGTGTCAAAATGCCCCTCGACCGGAAGGCAGTCGTCAGTGTCCGCTTCGGCAAAGAAGCTGTCCTTGCGGCACAAATGCGCAGAAAAGCTGCCTTTGATCGTCGAACCCTCTTCTTCGAGGGAGAGGGTGTAGATTGAGATACTCAGGTCCTCCCCGATCTCCTCGTTCATGTAGAATGGGGCATTCATCCCCTCTGGCCACCACGACACAGAGGCATCCATCATCGCGCCCGAGGCGTCTGTGCCCATAAGGGATATCTCGATCGTCAGGATGCCCTGCATGATGCTCTCAGCATCCGGGTCATGTGCCTGGATGCTCAGGGAGGACACCGGACCGAAGGTGCGCCATTCCGCGGTTGAGGTTCCTTCGGAAGGAACGTCGAGGGTTTCACCATCGTAGGCCGCCTCGCCGATGGTGGCGGTTACCGTGCCGACCGGGACCGTCTCGATCTGGGCTGTCGCCGTCTGGGAAACCATCATCAGACCGGTCACAAGGACCGAAAGAAGTTTGGTGTTCATAATCCTCTCCATAGGTCTCGCGCCACTTACGGGAATGTCCAGCCGTCATGTTCGACGCGAAAGATGCGCAACGGCGCGCCGGGCCGGATCGAGCGGGTCCGGCCCACCCATCCTTGCCAGGCGCACGCTATCGTATAGGGCGCGGACGATTTCAAGACGACACTCGAAACCTTCGCGATCGGAGCAATGTTCGACCAGGTTCTCGAGGCGGCGAATATGAGGCTCGACCCTATGACACGTGGTCGCTACCGGCTAACGCGTGGGCTCGAAATCGAGGTCTTCGACATCAACACCGGCAAGGCGCGCCCGACAGCAACGCTGTCAGGCGGCGAAACCTTTTGTCGCGTTGCCCTTAAATCTGAGACGAGACGCTTTCGGCATCGAGTTTTGCCCTTAATTGCGAGATTCGGCTGCCATCGCGCCTGTGCTTCTCGCGCGCCGTTGCGCAATGTGATCAACCGCAGCCAGCAAGCGTGGCTCCTTCTCGAAGGCGCGCAAGAGAGCAACCCTTGCATAGTCGTCAATGCTATGGCTGACGAAGGCTGCTTTAGCCAAGGGACGAGATCGAGCGGCTGCGATCGCGGCGAGGCAGAACAGCCTTAATTCCGATCTGGGGCTCTGGACAGCGAACGACGGCTCCCCGCGGAAGGTCTTAAGCGACATGGCAAAGGTGACTGCACGCATTGCTCGCCGAAGTTGCTTGGGACTGTGTAATCGCGCAGCGCACTCGAGCATCCCTGCCCCGCGTCGCGCTCGGCCTATCAGCTTTTCGGATATTTGCTCGTCACCGGTTTTGCCAAGGGTTTGCACAAGTCTCGTCCCGCAAACCTGACAGTCAAATGCCCAGGCCCGCCTCCAATGCCTGAGTGAAAGGCCCTCCCTGGAGCATCGCAGGCAATGCTGGAATGGCATCTGGGCCGTCAGCAAGGCTTCTCCTGGCGTCATTGCCGGAAAGGTCAAAGACCGCACGACATCTGGGTCGACACGCGCGGCGTTGGCAATTTTCTCCGCCGCAGCCGCGTCGACGTTGAAATCCAAGGCGGTGCCATGCGCGGTATCGATTTTGATATGAACCAGCAGTTCCGCGTCATCACAATAGTTGGCCGTAGCCAGCCGAGACAACCAACCTGACAACAACTCGTCTGGCAGCGGTGCGACAGTCTTCGGCAGCGGGCGTGGCTTCACACTCCGGACTTCTCGAGCCGCCGATGGGCGTTCGCATGGCGCGACCAAACCGGCGTCCAGTTTGCGATTGCGTCATCGGTGATGCATTCATCACCTGTGACAATGGCGTCGATGGAAAGATCCTTGATCAGGGCGAAGATGCGCGAGGTCACCCCACCGGTCAGCGCAAGTATCTGCTTGAGTGACTTGATCTTCAGATTGGATTTCTTCTCGAGGGGCATTGCCGCGATGAGTGTTTGGATCATGTCCGAGAACTCGGCATCGTCGCGCCAGTTTGGCAGGTGATGTTCGTCCAGCCGCCTCGCAAGCTGGATATCACCACGGATGGCATCAACGGCCTCGCTGACCCCGAGGCAGACCAGCGACACTTCGAGTTCATTGCTGAGATACCGCAGAACATTGAGAAAGCGGCGCTGTTCGCGGTGGGTCCCGGCCAAGAGGTTGTGAACCTCGTCGATCATGATCATCCGAAGGCCAAGGTCGCGCAGGAGCGCGATGACGCGGACTTCGAGGGAAGCCACATTTTGAGCGCGGGCGCTCAGTGCCGTCGCCGGGGCGCCGACGGCGGCCAAGATGTGCAGGTAGAACCGCCGTTCGTCTGGTGCGGGCGGCGCTTGCAAGAGCAGCAGCGGTGTGTGGGTGATGCCTGAAGCCGGATCGTATTCTGGTGCGTATTCGCGCGACAGGTTTCGAGCGATCATCGTCTTTCCGATCCCCGACGCGCCATGCACAAGCAGGCCAGGCATACGGGTTTGCCGTGGCGCTTCGATCATACCCTGCAAGCGGTCCAACACCTGTTCGGCCCGCGGAAAGCCGATCCAGATATCCGATTGAATGAGGGCGATCCGACCGTCTGCCTCAGTTGTCCGTGCCCTCAATTCACCATCTCTCTACCTTGAACAATGGGCGCGATGTATCACCCGTATCGACCGGACGCAGCCCTTCGGTTGTCGAGACAGCCGAGTTGGCGCCCTCCAATGCCCCTTTTCTTTCACGGGATCGGCGTTCGGCCTTCGTCAGGCCCCGGCTCTCTGCCTCGATCTGGCGTTGCTGGCGGATCAACTCAGCCAGAACCAACTCATTGGACCCTGACTTGCCAAGGGCGCGGGCCTTCCTCATGGCTTCGCGATATTCCCAGAGGGACGCGGGCGGAATTTCCAGGTTTCGGTATCGAGCTTCGACGTATCGGCCATCTTCCAGTTCAACCCAGATCTTTGAGATATCGCGAGGATCATAGCGAACAACCACCTTTCCATCGCCGCGCCCAATACGGCCTGCAAGGGCATCGGACCAGTACCGTATCTGGAACAGATGGATGCCGTCCCGCCTGACCTTGCGCAGTTCACTTGGCAGAAAGCTCACCCGAAAGGCTTCAGTCTCGAAGGGGATATCGCCCATCATTTGCTCTGAGAGCGCCTCCCATTTAGCGACGGGCGTACAGCCAAGACTTGAATGAATGCTGTTGTTGTATCGGCAAATTTCCAGAGCAAACCAATGATCGAATTCGTTCAAGGTCATCGCGGCCTGGCCTTCGGCGTCATAGTCGCCCTTGTCCGCGATTGAGGCTTGCGTTGTTCCCGGCAACAGGTGAACGGCCCCCATCATCGTCCCGATCAACCGCTCGATGTGACCCCCGAAGTGAGGACTTCCCGGCGGCCGATAGACCAGATCGATCCCCCATTCCGCACATGCCGACCGAAAGGCCCGCGACCGGAAATCGCGGCCATTGTCGACATGAATGCTCTGCGGTTTGCCTTGTGCAGGCCAAGGTATATTGCACGCCAATTCCGCCAGAAGTTCCACCTTGGGGGCTACCGCCTGTGTCAGGCAAAGCGCCACTGACAGACGCGAAGGTGCCTCGAGAGAGGTGTAATATCCGGTCACCAACCGCGTTGCGACGTCGATCGCCAGCGTGACCCACGGTCGGCCAATTGGTTGGCGCTCAAAACTGTCGACAAGAATGATGTCCGCGGGCGTATGATCAATTTGCACGAGCTCCAGTGGCTGACCGCCCTTGTTCTCGCCTGTGACCGGTGCAAATTTCTGGCGGGCCACCTTTGCCCCTTCTCGTGCCTTTGCAACTTCGCGGGCATCAATTGCATCCAGACGGCGCTGAACCGTCCGCCGTGTCGGCGGTTGCAAGCCCTGCTGCCAGCACGCACTGCGGATCTCAGTAACGACGCGCGAGAGGCTCGAACGCTCCCGGCGCAAGAAATGACGGCGAAGATGCTCTTCGATCACCGATTCAACTTTTCCGGATATCAGAGTTGTACCGGCCGGACGGCCCCGTTTCCGCGGAGTCAGCGCGCTGGTGCGCCCACCCTTTTCCGCCAGCCGCTTTATCCAACGCCAGACCGTCGCCCTGCTGACACCAAGCTCCCAAACGGCGTCATTGATGCCACTTTCCAGGCTGCCAGTCCGATTGAGATATGCCTGAGCAAGAGGGCGCAGCACGGCAGCCCTGCGCGCCTCCTCAGCACCAGCGGCAACGGAGTCTTCGCGATCATCATCCATCAATATTTGCCACTGCGAACCCTGTCTCAGGTTTAAGGGCAAAAATATCGGAATTAAAGGCAAAATCTCATATTTAAGGGCACAGGACAGCCGTTGATTTCGTTGGATTTCTCATCTCACAATTATGGGCTACGCGACAGAAGGGGCTTTCCGGTATGGCGGATCGTATTGGCCTCCAGTGTTCTATATTGTAGAAAATGCGTACCGGAATTAGAGAATAATCTTTCACATTTCTTTCCGTCGAGTGAGGCGTGCAGCATGACCGACGAAAGCCCCGATCTGCCCTACAATAAGGCAGGTCTTGACAAGTCCTTCTCGAAGGGGCTGATCCTGTTGCGGCACCTGGCAACCTGCGAGGCGCCGGCGGGCATCAGCGACCTGTCGGCGGCTCTCGGCATGACCAAGAGCAACGTGCACCGCCTGTTGCAAACCCTTGCGGCGTATGGATTCGTTCACAAGAACGCCAAGTCCCGCTACAGCCCTTCGCTGCGCTACTGGGAGATGGGCTACGAGGTCTGGCTGCACTCGCGCGCGGGGCAAGTTGCGCTGAACGACGCGGACGGGCTCGCGCTCAAGGCGAACTGCCTCGTGCACATCACTTTGGCAGCCGAGGAAAGCCAGGAACTGATTCTCTATGATCGGATCGGTACGCCGATCGCCCATCCCATGCGCAGGCTTTGGCCCACGGGCACCCGCGTGCCGATCTGGCGAATCATCAACGGCTGGTCCGATTTCGTGGCCTTCCAGATCGCCTATATCGCCGCCAAGCCCGAGGTCGAGCTGACCTCGCGCCGCGATGAGATCAGCCGCCACCTGGAAGACAGCGGCCTGACCTACGAGGGTCTGGCCGAGCACGTCACCGCCGCCCGCGACCTGGGTTACGCCGAGAACCTCGGCAGCGGGCTGGAGAATATCGAGGGCACAGCATGCGCCTTCCGCGACGAGACCGGTGCGCCGGTGGGCGTGCTCAGCACGATCTACGACCGTGACGGCAGCCGCGACGGCCGGCGCGAGGATACCGGGCGGCTCAACCGCCTCTATGCCCATTCCATATCCCGATCCCTGGGCTTCCGGGATCCAAACTGAGAGAAACTTCATGGACGAACAAGCCTTCAAGGCCCGTGGATTCGGGCAGACCATCGGTTTCGGCCGCCGCTCGGCGCTGGTGGTGATCGATGTCATCAAGGGTTTCACCAATCCCGACCTGCCGCTGGGCGCGGACCTGTCGTCGCAGATCGTGGCGATCAACGCACTGATCGCCGATTTCGCGGCCCGCCGCGAGCCGGTGTTCTTCACCACCGTGCGCTACGACGAGCCGGATCTGTCTGACGCCGGGATCTGGCCACTGAAACAGGGCGGGCTGAAGACTCTGGCCGCCAGCGGCGATGGGGCCGAGCTGGACCCGAGGCTGAGCCTCGCGGCCGGAGAACGCACGCTGGTGAAGAAATACGCCTCGTCCTTCTTCGGCACCGACCTGTCGAGCCGGCTGGTGGCCGAGGGTGTCGACACGCTCGTGATCACCGGGTGCACGACCTCGGGCTGCGTGCGCGCGACGGCGGTGGACTCGCTGCAGAACGGCTTCCGTCCGATCGTCGTGCGCGAGGCGGTGGGCGACCGCAGCCAGCCCGCACATGAGCAGAGCCTGCTGGACCTGCAGGCGAAATATGCCGACGTGGTCTCGCTCGACGCGGCGCTGATGCGCGAGATGGCGGGCGCCTGAACGGCGCCCTGCCCCACCAACCCGCCTGCGACCCGGTCAGAAGCTCGACCGGGTCGCGGGCACCTTGATCCCCTGCTCGGCGGCGGCGTTCTCATCGGCCTCGAGATTCGTGATGATCGCCAGGAGACCCTTGCGCAGCACGCGCACCTCGTCCTCCTCCAGCCCCTTCAGCGAGATCAGGTTGACGTCATGCGCCATCGGCTCCAGCCGGTCGCGCAATTCCCAGCCCTTGGGCGTCAGGAATATCCGCAAAGTCCGCTTGTTGCCGTCCATCTTCTGCCGCGTGATCACGCCCTGCTTCTCCAGCTTGGTCAGCGCGGCATGCGCGGTGGGTTCGGTCAGATGCGCGCGCTGGCTCAGCTCGCGCTGCGACAACCCGTCATTGTACCAAAGGATGCGCAGGAAGATCCATTGGCCGAAGGTGATCCCCTCGTCCTGAAGGCGCATCTGCAGCGAACGGTTGAAAGCCCTGGCGGCGAGACGAACGAGACGCGCGAGGCGCTCTTTGGTCAGCTTGGGATCGAAGTCTTCATGCCCCGAGGGCGCGGTTTCATCCATGTGGAACGGTCTCAATCGGCCAGAAACGAAAGCCCCGTCGCCAGCGCGATGCCGGCGGCGGGTCGCTTCCATTTGTGCTGATTTCCCGTGCAGGACGCAAGGGTTAGATGTCTTTTCAACCGTTTCGTGTCACCCGTTGCCCATCCACGACGCCCCGCATAGCCATTCTGTTCAGCCGTCCTGTTCCGCGGTCATGCCTTCGGCCATCTCCTTGACGTAGCCGCGCAGGATGCGGGCGTCGATCACCACCGACTTGCCCGCGCGCACCTGCGCCACGGCATCGGCCAGCGCGGCCTCGAAGGCGGCCACCGTCGCGACCGGGCCGATGCCCACCGCGCCCTGCGCCCGCGCGAGGCCGGCGATGTCGATATCCGGCTCGTCGATCGCCTGGCCGATATGCTTGTTCTCGACCGGGCGGTCGCGGTCGCGGGCGACGCGTTCCTGGTGGATCTCGTCGTTGAAGAACGAGCGGTTGTTGGCCACCACGATCAGCATCGGCACGCTCTGATGCGTCCCGGTCCACAGCGCGGTCGCGCCCATGATGAAATCGCCGTCGCCCAAAACCGCGACCGGCATGCGGCCCGTGTCCTTCAGTGCCAGCGCCGCGCCCACGACCATGCCGGGGCCCGAGCTGATGCCTGCGCCGCCGTCATAGCCCAGATAATCGAGCGGCCCGGTGAAATCGCAATGGCGACCGTCCCAACCCAGGGGCAGACGCACCAGCGTGTGCGGATCCTCGGCCAGCCCCGCGCGCAGCACATGCGAGAGCGCGTCGAGCGACAGCACGGCATCGGGCTCCTGCCCGTGCGGCGCGGGTGCCGTGCGGGGCGCGGGTGCGGCGGGTTCCAGCCCCAGCCGTTCGCACAGCGCCGCGACCAGCGCATCGGCCTCGGTCAGGATGGTGAGATCGCTCGCCACCACGTCCTGATGATCCATCGACCAGCCGTTCGTCAGCATCGGCTCGAGCGTGGCGTTGACCACCTTGGCCCCGGCGCCCAGCTTGCCCTGCGCCAGCGTGCCGGCCGGGTCCACCCAATCGAGGCACAGCACCAGATCCGCGCCCGACAGCGCCTCGACCGATTCAGCCGACAGGAAGAACCCGGGCGCGCCCGCGTGCAGTTTGTGGCGCGTCGGGAAGGCGGCGCCGGTCTTGATGTCGGTGATGACGCGGGCGCCGAAATACTCGGCCAGCGCCACGCGCCGCGCCCAGTCCCCTTCATCGCGCGAGACGCGGCCCATCAGGATCACCGGCGATTGCGCCTCGGCCAGCATGTCGGCCAGGGCCGAGACCTGCGCGGCACTCGCACCCGGGGCCTGAGGGGCTGCGAAACGCGCGGGATCGGGCAGCGCGGGCATGGCTTCGATGGCGGTTTCCTGCACCGTCACGTCGAAGCAGACATAGGTGGGCGCCATCGGGGCCGAGGTGGTAATCTGCATCGCCCGCATCAGCGACGACAGCGAGGCGGCCAGCGACGCCGGTTGATCATCCCATTTCACATAGGGCCGCACCACCGCCGCCTGATCGCGCGAGGTATGCAGCCAGTCGATCCAGGGCCGACGCTTGGCCGCGTCGACCGGGCCGGTCGCGCCGAGGATCAGCATCGGCACGCGGTCGCACCAGGCGTTGTAGATGGCCATCGCGGCGTGCATCAGGCCCACATTCGCGTGCAGCACCACGGTCATCGGCTTGCCGGTGATCTTGGCCCAGCCATGGGCGATGGAAACCGCGTGTTCCTCATGCAGGCACAGCAGCATGTGCGGATCCTGGTTGCCGAGGTAGTTGACCATGCTGTCATGAAGGCCCCGGAAGCTCGAGCCGGGGTTGAGCGCGACGTAGGGCGTGTCGAGCCGGCGCAGCATCTCGGCGATGGCGTCGCTGCCGTAGAGCGTCTTCACCTCGCAGGGTGTGGGGCGGTCGGTTTCCCTGGTCATCTGTCTCTCTCCCGTTTCGGAATTCTTGTGTTATTTCAGGTGCGCACCAGCGCCAGCACGATCACGCCTGCCATCGCCATCAGCGAAGCCAGCGCGAAGATCGGGCCGGGGCGATCCTCGGTGCGCAGGACCCAGGCGGCCAGCCAGGCCGCGAGGAACATCTCGATCGTGCCGATGATCGCCACGGCGGTGACGGTAGTGAAACTGAGCGCCACGAATTGCGCGGTCTGGCCCAGCGATACGAAGGCGGCCGCCACCAGCTGCCAGCCGGTCGGGCGGCGGAACAGTTCGCTCAGGTGGCGGCGATAGGCGGCGCTGAACAGGGCTGCGACGGCGAACCACACGAAGGCGGCTACCGCGCCAATGAAGGCGCCGATCAGCGGATCGGGCAGCCAGCGCATGGCGAACTTGCGCGCCACGTAGGATCCGCCATAGCTCGCCGCCGACATCAGCGCCAGGACACGGCCGGTGTTGCGCTCGCCGGCCGCTCGCCGGGCGTCCTCGTCATCGGCGACGATCTGGCCCCTGTTCGACAACACCACCAGCGCCACGGCGGCGAAGACCAGCACGAAGGCCAGCGCGCTGGCGATGGTCAGGCTCTCGCCCAGGAACAGGATCGCCAGCACGGCGGCGAACACCGGGATCAGCCGGCGGATGAGCCCGGTCTCGATGGCGCCGGCCAGCTCGATGGAGCGGAAGAAGAAGATCCGCCCCAGCACCGTGGCCAGCATGCCGGCGACGACGAAGATCGCCACGCCGATCCAGAAGCCTGTGTCAATCGGCGGCAGCGACGGCCCCATGATCAGCCACAACCCGCCCGAGAACAGCGCCGTCAACACGATCGACAGCAGCACGGCATTGCCCCGCCCGCCCTTTTCGCGCGCGTTCTTGGTCGCGGCGACCGAGCCGAAGGCATAGCAAAAGGCGGCGAGGATGGCGAAGATCTCGCCGATAAAGGGGATCATGGGGACCTGTCGTGTTTCGTGCTCAGGCCGGGGCCTGCAATTCCTGCAGCAACCTGGCTGAGGACATCACCTCGCGCAGCGGCAGGCTGTCCTGGATCGCGTCCAGCTCGACCGAATAGCTCAGCCCTTGCCCGTCCCAGAACCACCAATAGACAATCTCGCCCTGCTTGTCGCGGATCGGCATGCGGAAGGTGGGGAACTTGCGCTCGTCCTCGGGCAGCGCGGCGCTGCCCGCCTTTTCATGCGCCAGCCCCAGCCGGTCCAGCGCCTGTTCCAGCGGGATCATCGCCGTCAGGCGCGGAGCCTGCGCGACATGCGCCTCCAGATCGGAGGGGCGGCTGTCGCTCAGCCCCCGGAACAGGCGCACGACGGGCGGGTAGCTTTCGTGCTCATGGGTCAGCTGGGCATAGGCGAGGCCCTGCTCCAGCCGGATCTCGACGATATCGCCGGGTTGGTAACGGCTCATGGGGCCTCCTTGCTCACAGGCTGTAGGCTTCGAGGGTCGAGGGGTGGAACAGCTCGTCGACCTGCACCCGGCGCGGCGAGAGGCCCTGCGCGAAATGGTAGTCGAGGAATTTGTCGAGCACATGCGCATTGGCGCCGACGCCATAGCTCCAGGGATCGGGGCCCATCAGCGCGCGGGCACGGTTCAGCGTGTCCTCGACGAAGGGCATCGTCACCTTGGTGGCCGAGGTGTCGTTCAAGGCCTCTTCGGCCAGCTTCTTCGACTCCGAGAACGCCTTGAGCAGCGCTGCGGGCAGAAAGGGGTATTCCTCGACCAAGGTCCGGCGCACGCCCAGAACGTGCATCACCGGGAAGATGCGGGTCTGGCGGAAATACTCCTCGGCCGCGCCGATGCTGTCGCGGAACAGGCGGCCGACATGGGGATGGCCCTCGGCAAAGCAGCGCGGCCAGCGCGGGCCGATGAAGCCGTCGATCTCGCCCGCCGCCAGCATGCCGTTCAGCGTGGCACCCTCGGGCGCCTGCTCGATGGTGATGTCGTCGGGCAGCGTCAGCGCGATCTTTTCCGGGCGGCCCGGCGTGTCCATGCCGCCGCGCACCCAGGTCACGTCCGAGGGTTTCACGCCGAAATGCTCTTCCAGGATGCCGCGCACCCAGACGTTGGCCGACAGCTGGTACTCGGCGATGCCGATGCGCTTGCCCTTCAGATCCTCGGGCCGGTCGATGCCGCGGTCGGTGCGGATATAGACCGAGGTATGACGGAACGCGCGGCTCAGGAACACCGGGATCGCGACGTAATGCGGGTTCCCGCGCGCGACCGAGATCGAATAGGACGACAGCGACAGCTCCGAGATGTCGAAGGCCTCGTGCCGGAAGGCGCGGAAGAACATCTCTTCGGGCGACAGCAGCATCGGCACGGGATCGACGCCGTCGATCTTGACCCGGCCGTCGACGATGGCCCGTGTGCGGTCGTAATTCCCCATGGCGAGGGAGAGTTTCAGATCGGACACGTGTTCCTCCTTTACGTGATGCCGCATTGGCGCTGCAGATCCACCGGCTGGCCCGAGGCCGCCGATTCCAGGATCGCGTGACAGATTTCGAGGCTCGCGCGGCCCCAGGCGCCGGTCTGGGCGGGCGCGCGATCCTCGCGCACGGCGCCGACCAGCGCGTCGATGACAGGTCCGCGCGGGGCGGGGCCGAAGGGCACCTCGACGAAGCGGCGCTCGATGTCGCCGAAGACATCCAGCCCGGCAGGCGTCAGCCGCAGGTCGGCGCGGTCGCACAGCGCGATCACCGGGCCGAAATGCTCGTTGTTTTCCGCCTCGATAAGCCCGGCCCCGCTGCCGTAGGTGCGGGTCTGCTTGAGCGCGGCTTCGGCCTCGGCGTCGAGCCCCTGCAAGGCGCGACGCGCCTTGCCATAGGCGGCGGGGTCCTTGCGCTGGCCCAGCTCGCCCACATTATCCATCCAGACGTCGCTGTCGAAATGCGCGTAGCCGGAATAGGTCAGGCTGGCGAAGGATCCATTGGCAAAGGCGATGAGCGCGCTGAACGCGCCTTCCGTCGGGCGCGCGGGATCCCAGGCGCCGGTCATCGCGGTGACTCGGGTGGCAAGGCCACCGGCCAGCCGGCGCACCACGTCGATCTGGTGGATCGCCTGGCTGAACAGGATGCCGCCGCCCTCTTCGGTGCGCAGTTCCTCGGGGCGCCGGGGGCGGTAGAGGAAATCGGTGTAGTTGAACGCCTGGATCATCCGCAGGGATCCCACCTCACCGCTCTCGATCAGGCGCGCCGCGGCCTCGACTGGCGGGTCGAAGCTGTGGCTGGGGCCTACGATCAGATGCTTGCTCGAGGCCTCGGCGGCCGCGACCATGCGGTCGGCATCCGCCATCGAGATGGCGATCGGCTTGTCGACCAGCACATGCTTGCCGGCGGCCAGCGCGGTGCAGACGTGGTCGGCGTGCATCTGGTGCGGCGTGGCGATATAGACCGCCTCCACCTCAGGATCGGCGCAAAGCGGCACGATGTCGTCATAGGTCCGACCGCCGAACTCGGCCTCGAACGCCGCGCGGCTTTCGGCGCGGGGGGCGGCGGCGGCGACCAGTTTCACGCGCGGATCGGCGGTGAAGGTCGGGATCATCAGCATGAAGCCGCGACCCAGCCCGACGACGCCTAGCCTGACGGGCATTTGCGCGGGCTCAGAGGTCAAGGACCAGCCTCCCGCCCGAACAGGCGCGCGAGACGCAGATCATGATCTTGTCGGCCTTTTCCTCGTCCATCAGCACCATGTCGCGGTGATCGGCCTCGCCCTCCAGGAGTCGCGTCTTGCAGGTGCCGCAGGTGCCGCTCTCGCACGAGCTGACGGTCGGGAACCCGGCATCGCGCATAGCCTCGAGGATCGAACGGTCGGCGGGCACGGTCAGCGTGATGCCGGTCTTCTTCAGCTCGACCTCGAAGGCCTCGTCATCGGCGCGCACAACGTCGACGGGCTTGAAATCCTCGAAGTTGACGCGGCCTTCCGGCCAATGGCCCGAGATCGCCTCGATCTCGTCCATCAGGGGCTTTGGCCCGCAGCAATAGACATTCAGCTTCTGCGGCTCGGCAAAATGGTCCCAGAAATCGTAGATCTTCTCGGGGTCGCCCTCGTCGTGATGGGCCAGGACACGGTCGCCGTAAGCGGTGGTCAGGTCTTCCAGGTAGGCCGCCTCTTCCGCGCTGCGGCTGAGGTAGATGATGTTGAAATCCTTGCCTTCGCGCTCAAGATGCGCGGCCATGGCCGAGATCGGCGTGACCCCGATGCCGCCCGCGATAAGCAGGTAGCGCGGCGCGTCGGCCATGGGGAAGTCGTTTTCCGGCGCCTCGACGTTCAGCTCGAACCCCTCGACCGCCTCGTCATGCATCGAGGCCGAGCCGCCCCGGCTGGCCGGCTCGCGCTTCACGGCGATCTTGTAATGGTCCGGCGCGGTGCCGTCGTTGACCAGCGAATAGCGCCGCATTGCCCCCGAGGGCGTCTCGACCGTGACATGCGCGCCGGGCGTGAATCCGGGCAGCGCGCCCTCTTCCATCGGAACCAGCGTGAATTCGGTGATCTGCGGGGTCAGCGCGCGTCTTGCACCGACGCGCATCCTGATGAGCTCCATTCGCCCCTCCCAAAAAACGTGTATCTGCCCTTGTTCATTTAGATAGCTAAGTATATGTTGTCAAGCATTCGAGATTGGCCTTCACGGGCCCGGGCCGCAGGAGGAGTACGAGATGCTGACCCCCGAAGAGAACGAAGTCCTGACCCGCGTGACGGGTGACGCGCCGATGGCGAAACTGATGCGTCAGCACTGGACGCCGGTCTGCCTGATGGAAGAAGTGGCGGAGAACGACGGCAAGCCGCTGCGCGTCGAAGTGCTTGGCGAATCCTACGTCGCGTTCCGTGATACCAAGGGCCGTCTCGGCATGCTCGACGAGCTCTGCCCGCACCGCAAAGCCTCGCTGGTCTACGGTCGCAACGAGGATTGCGGCCTGCGCTGCCTGTACCACGGATGGAAGATGGATGTGGACGGCAACGTCGTCGCCATGTCGTCCGAGCCCGAGGGCAGCCCGCTGATGGACAAGGTCAAGGCCCGTTCCTACCCGGTGCGCGAATGGGGCGGTTTCGTCTGGGCGTGGCTCGGCGACAAGACCGACATGCCGGAGTTCCAGCCCCCCGCCTTCGCCCCAACCGAAGACACCCCGGTCGCCATCCTGAAGATCCGTGTCCCCGCCAACTGGGCGCAGATCCACGAAGGACAGATCGACAGCGCGCATTCCTCGTCGCTGCATTCATCAACGATGAAACCGGCCCGCGTGGAAAGTGCCGCAGCCGATGACAAATCGTGGTACCGCCCGTCGACCGACAAATCGCCGCGCATGCAGACCGAGACCACCAGCTACGGCTTCCACTACGCAGCGATCCGCAAGCCGATCAAGAACGCAGCAACGCATCATTACCTGCGCATCACCGAGTTCGTGGCGCCATACTACTCGCTGATCCCGCCCAACAACGCCTACAAGGTCGCCAGCGTCATCGTGCCGATCAACGACGACGAGACTGCGTTCCACTTCCTCGCCTTCGGCGGCCCGAAAGTGCCCTCGACCGAGGAATGGCGCGCCTTCAACCACGCTGTTCCGGGCAAGGACCTGGATGAGAAGTGGCGCACGCTTCGGACGCTGGACAACGACTTCAAGCAGGACCGCGAGCTGATGAAGGAAGGCCACTTCACCGGCGTTCCGGGCATCCCGAACGAGGACATCATCATGTGGGTGTCGATGGGCAGCCGCGTGCAGCGCCATACCGACGTGCTGGGCGCCTCGGACCTCGCCATCGTCGAGTTCCGCCGACTGATGACCGACGCCGCGCAGAAGGTGGCCGAGGGCGGCCCGGCGATCGGCACCGCGAGCTTCGCGCTGCAGTCGCGCATCGCCTCGCACGAGGGGGTCTATCCCAAGGATGTCGACTGGCGCACGCTGGTCGCCCATGACCCGGCCGAAGCGGCCGAGTGACGCGCTGGCGCTTTCCTCCCAAGGCGCACGCAGGGAAGGCCCGCACGAGCAATCGTGCGGGCCTTTTTTCATGGTCTTGTTCAGAGTTGCGCGCGCCTCTTCAGACGGTTTCGAGGCGCGCCGCCAGCTCCGCCGACGTCCGGCGCAGCAGCTCGGAGAGTTCATCCGCGCGGCGTGATATGCGCTCCGTCGGCCCATGAATCCCGATGCCCAGCGGGCGTGCGTGCCCCGGCGGCACCGGGATCAGCGTCGACATCATAGACGCATCCCAATGCACCGTGCGGTGCGTCGGAATGTCCAGCAGGTCGCGCGCGTGCAGGATCGACACGTCGGTATCACGATTGGCGTCGAGCACCGCCTCGAAGGCCGCCTGGGGGTAGTCGCGCGGCGAGATCAGCCCCTCGGCCACGGTGCGGCGGTAGATCTGCAGCGCCACCGGCCGCGGCGCGCGCGCCAGCATCAGCCAGCCGGTGCCGTTCTGCACCATCAGCCGCCGGTCGCCCGCGCGGATATGGGTGTTGCGCCCCTCCTGCCGGTGCAGCGAGGTGACGTAATCGACATGCAGGTCGGCGGGCGCGGCCAGCACCACCGGCTCGCCCGCAGCCTCGCGCAGACGGCACAGGGCATCGAACAGCACGGTCTGCTCATAATCGTCGACCTGCATCCAGCCCGTCAACGTCTGCAGCCGGGGCCCGGGGAGATAGGCATGGGTCGCGGGATCGAGCGTCATGTAACCCATGTCCAGCATTGTACGCAAAAGCGCGGTCAGGCTGGAAACCGGATAGCCGAGCGCGGCGCCCAGTTCGTGCAGCCGGGCAGGCTGTCGGTGACTGGCGAAGAACTCGAGGATCTCGAACACCCGCGCGGCGGATTTCACCTTGTCTGCGGTCATCTCTCCTGCCCTTCCGATTCACACGACTCGGCGACCCGTACCGACCAGCTCCGTCCTGTCCCAATCTAGGCGAATCGGCGCGCTGCGGAAAGGGTTCGCGACGCGGCCCCGGCGGATGTCCCGCAGCCGGCGCACGGGACTACGGGCAGAATTCACATCCTCGAAATATCCGCCGTGCGGGGCGGTTGGCGTTGACCGGAGGCCCGATTTCGCAAGGCTGTCGGCAAGGGAGACGGCGGGATGCGCGCGCGATGGCGCAGCGGCACGGCCCTCCCCGTTCATCCCTTTCGGCAGGCGGCCGGCACGCCCCGACCGCCCCTGACACCAGACGAGGTTCCATGCCCGACACCGCCCCCTCCATCCCCCGCCCGCCGTCGTCCGGCACGATCTGCGTCGTCGGCGCGGGCTTCATGGGCTGCGTGATCGCCACGCTCTATGCCCACCACGGCCATGATGTCGCGCTGTGCGACATGAATACCGAGTTGCTGGCCAGCTTTGCCGAGCGCGCGCGCCCGATCGCCGCGACCTTCGCAGACGACCCGGCCGCCGTCGACGCGATGCTGGCGCGTGTGCGCACCGAGCCCTCGCTGGCCGAGGCCGTGAAGGGCGCATTCATGGTGCACGAGGCGGTGCAGGAGAAGCTCGAGACCAAGCAGGCGCTGTTCGCCGAATTGGACGCGTTCTGCCCGCCCGAGGTGGTGCTGGCCACCAACACCTCGTCGCTGTTGCTGTCGGACATCGGCGCCAAGGTGAACGGCAAGCAACGGATCCTGGGCCTGCACTATATCACGCCCGGGCACATCATCCGCTCGATCGAGGTGATCCACGCCGATTTCACCCCGGCGTCGCTGGTGGAATGGGGCCGGGCCTTCGTCGAATCCATCGATCACGTGGGCGTCGCCTGCGGGGAGCGGCCGGGCTTCCTGATCAACAAGATCCAGTTCGCCATGCTGACCGAGATCTATCGCCTGATGGACGAAGGCATCGCCAGCCGCGACGATATCGACGCGGCCGTGCGGCTGAGCATCGGGCCGCGCCTCGCGCTGTGGGGGCCGCTGCTGACCGAGGATCTGATCGTGTCGAAGGCGACGGCGCTGGCCGTCACGGATTCGCTGTACCACCAGACCGGGGACGAGAACTACAAGGGCCGCAAGGCGCTGCGCGACCTGGTCGAGGCCGGGCACATGGGCGCGATCACCGGACGCGGCTGGTACGAGTACGACGCGCCCTATGCCGAGATCGTCTTGGAGCGCGACCGCCAGCTGACAGACCTCCTGGAGTGGCTGCGGGAGCGCGACCCGGTGGGCCGGCTGGCGCCCCGCTGAGACACGAAAAAGGGGGCGGATGATCCGCCCCCTTTCCTTTTGCCACAGTCCGGATAAAGGCTTACTGGCCGCCCAGGTTGATGTGGATGTTCTTCTCCTGCGTGAACGAGATCAGCTCGCCGATCCCCTCCTCGCGCCCGAGGCCCGACTGCTTGTAGCCGCCGAAGGGCGCACCCAGGAAGTGCTGCCCGACCTCGTTGATCCAGACGAAGCCGGCCTCCGCGCGGGCCGCCGCGCGATGCGCCGTGGCCAGGTCCTTCGACCAGATCGAGCAGGTCAGGCCCACGTCTAGGCCATTCACCTCGTCCATCATTGCCCCCTCGTCCGACCAGCGGCGCAGCACCAGCACCGGGCCGAAAATCTCCTCCCTGGCGACGCGCATGTCCGGTGTGACATCGGCGAAGATCGTCGGTTCGACGAAGCAGCCGTCCGCCATCGCGCCCTCGGTCACCGCGTTGCCGCCGGTGACGACGCGCGCGCCCTCTGCCTTGCCCGAGGCGATGTAGCCCATCACCCGATCGAAATGCTCGCGCCCGACCAGCGCGCCCATTGTCGTCGCGGGGTCGGTCGGCATGCCCGGCTTGAAGCGCGACACAGCCGCCGCCAGCCGCTCGACGACCGCGTCGTGCAGGTCGTCATGCAGGAAGGCGCGGCTGGTCGAGCCGCAGCTCTGCCCGCACCAGCTGAAGTTCATGCCCGCGACGATGGCGTTGGCCACCTTGTCGGGGTCGCTGTCCGGATAGGCGATCAGGGCGTTCTTGCCGCCCAGCTCCAGCAGCACCGGCTTCAGCGTGTCGCTGGCCGCGCGCATCACCGCGCGCCCCGCCCCCACCGAGCCAATCAGCGTGACCTTGTCGACCCACCTGTGCGAGGCCAGCGCCGCACCCGCATCTGTCCCGCCGGGCAGCACGGTAAAGACGCCCTTCGGCAGCAGGCCGTCGATCAGCTCGGCCAGCCTCAGCGCCGAGAGCGGCGCCTGCACCGGCGGCTTGATGATAACCGCGTTGCCCGCGGCCAGCGGTGCGCCCATCTTGCCGCCGCAGAACATCAGCGGGTGGTTGAACGCCAGGATCCGCGCCACCACGCCCAACGGCTCGCGCAGGGTCATGTTGATGCGCTCGGGGCCCATCGGGATGGTGTCGCCCTTCATCTCGGTGACGAGCCCCGCGAAGAATTCCATCTGCGCCGCAGCGACGCCCGCATCGCCGCGCATTTCAGTGTAGGGGTTGCCGCAATTGGCGGAATCCAGCAGCGCCAGTTCGTCGCCATGTTTGCGGATGATAGCGGCGATCCCCTTCAACACGCGCGCGCGTTCCAAGGGTGCCACGTCGCGCCATTCGCGGAAACCCGCGCGGGCGCTGGCCACGGCCAAGTCCACGTCCGCTTCGCCCGCTGTGGCGACCTGCGCCAGCACCTTGCCCGTGGCCGGGTCGAAAGTGGGATCGGTGCGGCCAGATTGCGCCGCGTGCCAGGCATTGCCGTAATAGAGCCCGAGGTTCGCGGGCAGGGTCGGTTCGAGCATGGAGCCCTCCTAGTCTTACAGATGGCGTCTCAGGAAAGGCGGGCGACCGGGGCCGCCGCGCCAAAGGTTGTCACAGCATCGACGGCAGCAGTGTCGTCAGTCCGGGAACCAGCGCCAGCACGATCATGCCCAGCACGTACAGCAGCACGAAGGGCCAAGCCGAGGAGAAGACCTTGCCAAGACTGGCGTCCTCCCACGCGCTTTTCAGCGCGAACAGCGTGTAGCCGAAGGGCGGGGTCATGCCCCCCACGGTGATGTTCACCAGGAACAGTAGCCAGAACCAGATCGGATCGAATTGCAGTTCCTCGATGATCGGCAGGTAGATCGGGATGACGATCAGCATCAGCGCGATCTGGTCGATGAACATGCACAGCACGAAAGGCAGCAGCATCAGCAGGATGAGCATCACCCAGCGCGACTGTTCCAGCCCCACGACCCATTCGGTCATCGCCGAGGCCCCGCCGGTGAACGCCAGCAGCTGGCTGAACAGTTTCGAGCTGGCCATGATGAACAGGATCATCGCCGCCACCTTGGCCGAGGAAACCAGCGACTCGCCGATCATCTTGAACGACAGGTTGCGATAGATCGCGGCGGTGATCAGCGAACCGATGACCCCCATCGCGCCGGCCTCGGTCGGCGTGGCGATACCGGCCAGGATCAGGCCCATCACCATCAGGATGATGATAGAGAACGGCACCACCCGCAGCAGCGCCCAGCCCTTGTCGGCCAGCGTGGCGCGGGTTCCGTCGTCGGGTTCCTCGGGCGCCAGCGCCGGGTTCAGCCAGACGCGGATGAAGCAATAGCCCAGGAAGATCGCGGCGAACATCAGGCCGGGAATGATCCCGGCGATCAGCAGCCCGGCGATGGAGACGCCGGCCAGCGTGCCGATGATGATGACCAGCACGCTGGGCGGGATAAGCGGCGCCAGGCTGGCGCCCGCCAGGATCGTGCCGGCCGACAGCCGCGCGTCGTAGCCGCGCGCGACCATGCCCGGCAGCAGCGAGCGGCCCAGCATGGCCGCCACGCCCATCGCAGCACCCGACAGGGTGCTGAACACCGTGGCCAGCAGGATCGACAGCACGTACTGGCGCCCTTTCACCCGACCGACCAGAGTGTCGATGGACCGGAGCAGCACCTCGACCGAGTTCGAGCGGAACAGGATCTCGCCCATCAGGATGAACAGCGGGATGGTGACCAGCGATTGCGTGGTCGTCGTCTCGTAGAGCGAGTTGACGAACATGCCGTAGCCCATCGGTCCCATGATGACCGCGACGGCCAGCAGGTTGACCAGCAGGAAGGCCGCGAAGACGGGCAGGCCTACGGCCATGAAGCCCAGGAGCAGCCCCACGCCGGTCGCGACGGCGGCGATACCTTCAACCATGGGTCACCTCGGGTTGGGAGTCGGTCTCGGAAAGCGCCTGGCCGAAGGCGAGGCGCAGAAAATACAGGCCGGAATTGGCCACGCCATAGGTGATGAAGGCCACCAGGATCCATTTCGGAATGCGCACGGTGGTCAGGGTCGCCGTCCCGCGCGAGGCCAGGTGCTGCACCTCGCCGATGCAAAGCCAGGCAGCCCAGAGACAGGTCGCCGCCGCCACCAGGAAGCCCGCGCGCAGGATCACCTGGCGCAGCCGGCCGACCAGGTCGGGCAGGATAGTCACGGCCACGTGCCCGCCTTCGCGGGTCAGCCAGGGCGCGGTGCTGAACACCGTGATCAGCAGCAGGAAGGAAACGAAATCGCTCGCCCAGAGGGTCGGCGCGCCGAAGGCATAGCGCGAGACGACCTCGAAGGCGTAGATGAGCACGATGGCTGCCAGCGCACCGACGCCGATGAAGAACATCAGCCGGGTCAGCACGTCCTGAAGCGTCAGGATCGGTCGCATGGAGGGAAGCTCCTGGAACGGAAAGGCCGAAGAGAATGGGCCGAGAAGGAGGACCGGGGGACGGAAAGACGCGCGGCACCAAGCGGCCGCGCGTCGGAAGGGGCCGGGCCCCGATCAGCCGTCGAGATCGGCTTCGGTCGCCAGACGGCGAATTTCCTCGATCGCCTCGCCCGATTGCGTGGCCGCGAGGTCCATCACGCCCGAGAACCAGGCCGAGCTGAGCGTGCCCGCCAGTTCCTCGGACAGCTCGGTCACGCTCAGCTCGGCCTGCTTCCAGGGCGGCGCTCTCTTCGGCGACTAGCGTGTCGAACAGGCCATTGGCTTCGATCTCGAACTCGCGCGCGGCGGTCTCGATCTCGGCCCGGGTTTCCTCGGACAGGTCGTTCCAGGTGTCAAGGTTCATCAACACCAGATGGCCGACCTGGCCGAAGGTCGGGCGCATCATGTAGTCGGCGACCTCGAACCAGCGGTAGGACAGAGCGCCGATGGTCGGCCAGGCCGCACCGTCGATCACACCGCGTTCCAGCGCCGGGTAGATCTCGCCGCCCGGCAGCACCACGGGCGAGCCACCCAGTACGTTGATCGCCGGGTGGTAGATCGGCGTGCCGCGCACGCGACGTCCTTCGAGGCCGTTCTCGCCGACCGGCTCGTTCAGCATGATGTGGTAGCCATTCAGGTCGTAAAGCACGGCGATCAGCTTCAACCCCTGCTCCTGGTAATCGGCATCCACCGCGTCCCAAATTCCGGCTTCGCGCAAGGCCTCGGTATCGCCCGACAGGCCGTCCAGCGCCATTCCCACCGAAGTCTGGTTGAAGTGATAGGCACCATTGGTGAACAGCAGGTCGAACAGGCCGCGCGACACCGGGTCGAACTGCTCGAACGGGGGCACGGTCTCGGGGCCCATGACGTTGACGCCGAAGCCCTCGGTCACGGCTTCGTCGAGCGTCTCGATGAACGACGTCAGCACGTCGACCGCAACATAGCTGGAATCCCAGCCCGACAGCAGGCGGAAGTCGCGTGCCTCGGCGGCACCAGTCAGGCCCAGCGTCGCGGCCGACAGCGCCGAAGCGCCCGCAAGGGCACGCAGTTTGTTGGTGAATGTGGTGGATGAAGTCATGTCGCTCGCTCCTCCCGTAGCGTTCCGACTGCGCCGCCCCTGGGCGGACAGTCTGGTCTGGATTGGCTGCTCAACCTAAAGGGTAAGCTATCTAAGCTTATTTGGCGGAGAGCACCTTGTCTTGATTGCCGGCGGGATCATTGCGACATTTCACATATATGAAATCGTACCGCCCTGCCCGTTCCGGCCTCAGCGCGCAGCCTGCCAGCGCCCCAGCTTCCTGTTCAGGAATGGCAGGATCAGCCCGACATTCAATCCGGTCAGCAGCAGCGCCACGATGAACAGCGAGACCGCCATTGGCATGCCCTGGGTGAAGGGCCGCGTGGCCAGCACCAGGACGATAAGCGCGGGATAGACGGCCAGCATGCTGACCGCCCAGCGCTTCCAGAACTTCGGTTGTTGCGGCGGCACGGCGGAGGGGCTCTGCGTCGTGAGTCGGTCGGCGGTCTGGGTCGGATGGGTCACGTCGGTCTCTCTTGCAAAAGGACGCGCGGCCCGGAGGGGTCCGGGCCGCGCGATCTGTTAGGCTGCGCCAGAGTGGCATCAGCCGGCGGCGTTCTGTTGCACGCTGGCCCGGCGCCCCGCCACCAGGTGACGCGCCAGCAGAACCGCCCCGATCGCGATGCCCGCCACCGCGAACAGCTGGAAGGGCGAGACAGCCGCAATCGCACTGCCCAGCATAAGCAGCCGCTCCGCCGGCGACACCGGCTTGCTGGCGAAGGCCTCGACCACGGTGGCCACGGCCAGCGTGGCAATCACGCCTCCTACCACGGCCAGCGTATTCGACAGGGGGTCGGCCAGCAGCATCAGCGCCGGGTTCCAAACGAAGGCGAAGGGCAGCATGAAGCCGATCGAGGCCAGTTTCACCGAGGTGAAGGCGATCTTGAACGGGTCTTCATGTGCAATCGCCGCCGCCGACAGGGCCGCCACCGCAATCGGCGGGGTCAGCGCCGAGAGAACGGCAAAGTACAGCAGGAACATGTGGCTCTGCAGCACCGGATAGCCCAGTTGCGCCAGCGCCGGACCGACCAGCACGGCAGCCAGGATGTAGGCGCTCGGGGTCGGCATGCCGAGACCCAGGATGATCGTCACGACAGCGGCGATAACCAGCGTCAGGATCGGCTGCGAGTTGCTAATCACCAGGATCAGGTTCGCGGCCTTCATACCCAGCCCCGTCATCGACAGGCCCCCGATCACCAGACCCGCGGCGGCACAGGCGCCAGCCACCGGCAGGATGCGCAGCGTGGTCTCGCCCAAGCCCTCGATCACCTGCCACGGCGACAGGCGCGTCGCCTTCAGCAGCGTCGAGGCGATGATGACACCCATCACGCCGATCCCGGCGGTGAAGGTCGGAGAATAGCCCGAGAGCAGCGCCACCACGATGCCGATGATCGGCAGCAGGAAGACCCAGCCCGTGCGGAACGTCTGCGCTACGGTCGGCATCTCGTCCTCGGACGGGCGCAGGTCGTCGCGCACGGCGCGCAGGTGGACCTGACTAAAGACGCCGAGGTAGTAGAGCAGTGCGGGCACCACGGCGGCGACGACCACCGCCTTGTAATCCACGCCGGTATATTCGGCGAGAATGAAAGCGGCCGACCCCATCACCGGAGGCATCGCGCTGCCCCCCGTCGAGGCCGCGACCTCGACCGCGCCGGCGAAGCGCGCGCTGTAGCCCAGTCGCTTCATCACCGGGATGGTGATCGAGCCCGTCGCCACCACGTCCGAGGTCGGGCTGCCCGACATCGTGCCGTAGAGCCCTGAGGAAATCACCGCGATCTTCGCCGGACCGCCGCGGGTGCGCCCGGTCAGAAGCGCCGCGAGGTTGAAGAAGAACTCGCCCCCGCCCGCTTTCGACAGAAAAGTGCCGAACATCACGAACAGGAAGACGTAGCTGGCGACCACCTGGATCGGCACCCCGAACACGCCATCCGTGGTGAAGACCAGGATATCGAGCAGGTAGGTGAAATCGTCGACGCCATGCCCGAAGGGCGGCGGCAGCAGGTAGCCGAACCAGTTGTACGCCAGGAAGGCCACGACCACGATGGTAAGTCCCATGCCCGTGGTCCGGCGCGTCGCTTCGAGGGTCAGGAGGAGTAGCGAGATGCCGAAGAAGAGCTGCGCGGGCGTGAACGGATCCAGCAGGCTGATGCGGTCCGCAATGGCGGTGGCGTTCACGAAGAAGAAGATGCCCGCTGCCAGGCTGAGCAGCGACAGGGCGATATCATAGAACGGGATGCGGTCGGGAGCGTTCGGCGTGGCACCGATCGCCGCGAACATGATCGCGTAGATCCCCGAAACGAAGAGGATGCCCAGAACTAGCGGATCCGAGATGGTGAAGAGGTTGGCGTAGATCACCCAGGCCGAGAAGATCGCGGCCACCACGACGATGGCCCGTTGCTGGCCGGCCGCAAGATCCCTCCTGCGGCCGGTGGAGACGAGTGTCCCGATCATTGCGACAGCCCTGCCTCACTGTAGGCACGGGCGGCGCCGGGGTGGAACTCGAGCACGCTGGGCGTGGCGAGCAACTCGGGCGTCAGGGATTGCATGGCGCTGTGAACCGCGCGCACCTCGTCGATGTTGGTGATGAGGGCGTTGGTCAAGGCATAGGCGTCGTCGTCGCTCATCGCGTCGGTCGCGGCCAGCAGCGCCCCCAGCGTCACGGTGTTCACGTCCGCCTGCTGGTTCGAATAGCTGCCAGCGGGAATGACCATCTGGCCGGTGCCGAAGCGCTCGTTGGTGGCGTCGATGACCTCCTGCGGGACCGACAGCAGCACAACGTCAGCATTCGTGTCAACCGCGCGAAACGACGAGTGGTTGATGAAGATGCCGTTGGTAATCATGTCGAGCCGTCCGTCCTGCAGCAGCTCACCCTGCTCATTGGCGCCGGCGCGCACGAACTGGCCGCCAGCTTCGGCCAGGGATTCGTCGGTCACCCCCACCAGCTCGAACATCATCAGCGCGATGTTCGAGGTGATGTTCCCCGAGCGGTTGATGCCGATGCGGATCGGCGCGCCGCTGCCGGCGATGTCGTCCAGGCTGTCGATGCCGTATTGCTCGGCCATCGAGCGGTCGAGGAAGAAGTGCATCGGCGCCCAGTTGTACATGTAGCCGATGGCCCGCATGTTCGTGATCGGCCCGCGGAAGGGCTCTTCGCCTCCCAGCGCGAGCTGCGCCTCGGCGTCGTGCACCAGGCCCAGATCCGTGCGCCCGGCGCCCAGCAGGCCGATGTTGGCGAACCCGCCGCCCGTAGCCTGATAGGTCACCACGGCCGAGGTGTCCGCCACCTGCGCGGCGCGGTCGATGCCGGCGCCCAGCAGCGACCAAAGGCCGCCCGGGTTCCCGCCTGAAAGAGTGAGGTTGAGCGATTGGCCGTGACCAGCCGTCGCCGAGACGGCGAGGCCGGCAGCCATCGCGATTGCAGTGAAACGCATAATCATGTCCTCCCGTTTGGCCCTGCGTCGCGCCCCTCTCCCGTCCGACATCCGGAACACGGGGGCCGGATCGGTGGTTTGCGAAACATAGCTTAGACATCTATCTTTAAAGCCCTCGCTAGGAGATTGTCAACGATTAGATACCAAAGCTTGCTATCCCCCCACTCAAGCTCGACGCGGAAGGCGTTACGGTCCCCCGCGGCGCTGGAAACCGGGTAATGCCGACACTCACGAAAGCAACATACATCATGACGAAGACCCTGTGCGGGCGGGCGCCCTCGCCCATCCTGCAGCAGCACTATTGCGCCTACCGGTGCTACGACGCCGAGGCGGGCCGCGCATTTCATGAGGATTTGCGGCTTTGATGGTGTGCCCCCCCGACGGCATCGATGTGCCAAGGTGGGTCTGCAAGGATCCACAAAGGAGAGCGGTCATGTCGGAGATTATCACGGTCGGGCTCGATCTGGCGAAGAATGTGTTTCAGGTCCACGGTGCCGACGCTACGGGCCGGGCGGTGCTGCGCAAGAAGCTGCGAAGAGATCAGGTCTGGCATTCTTTGGACAGCTGCCGGCCTGCGTCGTCGCGATGGAAGCCTGCGGTGGCGCCCATTTCTGGGGGCGCGAGATCGGGAAGATCGGGCATGACGTGCGGTTGGTCCCACCCGCCTACGTGAAGCCATTCGTGAAGCGCCAGAAGAATGATATGGCTGATGCCGAGGCGATCTGCGAGGCGGCGACGCGCCCGACGATGCGCTTCGTGCCGGTGAAGAGCGAGGAGACCCAAGGCGCGGCGATGGTCTTTCGCATCCGCGAGTTGCTTATCCGGCAGCGAACCCAGACCATCAATGCCCTGCGCGGGCATCTGGGCGAGTTCGGAATGATCGTTCCGCAGCGCGCGGCCAACATGTCGAAGCTGATTGCCATTGTGGAAGACCCGGAAAGCGGTCTGCCTGCCGATGCCATCCCCACGCTCAAGGTGTTGGTGGCGTCACTCGCCCATCTCGGAGCGGAAATCGGCAAGCTCGATGCCGAGATCGCCCGGTGTGCCAAGGAGAATGAGGTGGCGCGGCGCCTGATGACAGTCCCGGGGATAGGTCCTCTGATTGCCACGGCCATAGCGGTTCTGGCTCCGCCCCCCGAGACGTTCCGCAAAGCGCGCGACTTCGCGGCCTGGCTCGGGCTCACGCCCCGTCAGCATTCCACAGGAGGCAAGCAGCGTCTCGGGGCCAACACGAAGATGGGCGAACGGTCGTTGCGGCGATTGCTGATCATCGGGGCCAACAGCGTCATCATCAAGCGGCATGTTCATGCCGCTGCCCGGCCGGGCACATGGCTTGGCGAGATGCTGACGCGCAAGCCGCCGATGCTGGTGCGGGTCGCGCTGGCGAACAAAATGGCGCGGATCGTCTGGGCGCTGATGGCCCGAGGCGGCGCCTACCAGTCTCCGACCGCTGCGGCGTAAGCCGTCACTGGTCGCGAGGACGTCGGAGCGGAAGAGGGCAAGGAGACGTTTGGCGCACGGTCGTGAGACGGGATCGGGAGAACCAGAGCGCAACAGAGTGCCATCGAGCACGCGGCTTTGATCTGGACCCGACCTGCGAACACCATACGGGCCCGCGGCGTGATGATGGCCGCAACAGAGGCCGGATACATGTCAGCACCCGACACCGCGCGAAACTGATCCAGAAACCCTCTTGCGCAAGGGGCGGTTATACATGTTGCGCAAATGCTGTGAAGGTTTCACCTTGCGAATCCAGTCTGTTAGTCAGGCTGCATGAGCAGACCCATACCCCCGACCTACAAGACCAGGAACTGGCCAGCCTACAATGAAGCAGTCAAGCGCCGGGGCTCGCTGACGATCTGGTTTGACCCCGAGATGAGCTGGGATGCCGCGCCGACAGGCAGGCGTGGCCGCCAGCAGACCTACAGCGATGCCGCTATCCAGACGTGCCTCTCGATGAAAGTGCTGTTCGGCATGGCGCTCCGGCAGACGACCGGGTTCGTCGAGAGCCTGCTACGGCTGGTCGGCCTGAACTGGACGGTGCCCGACTTCAGCACGCTATCTCGCCGCCAGAAGACCTTGGCCGTGAACATCCCCTACCGCGGCTCCAAGGGGCCGTTGCACCTGCTGATCGACAGCACCGGGATCAAGGTCGAAGGTGAAGGCGAGTGGCACGCACGCAAGCATGGCGGCCCGAAACGGCGCGTCTGGCGCAAGCTCCACCTTGGGATCGATGAAGAAACGTTGGAGATCCGGGCCGTCGAAGTCACCGGGAGCCACATCGGTGATGCGCCCATCCTACCCACCTTCTCGACCAAATCCCGCAGGACCAGGAAATCGGTAGCGTTACGGCTGATGGCGCCTACGACACGCGCAAATGCCACGATGCGATTGCAGATCGCGGTGCCCATGCCGTCATCCCGCCCCGCAAGAACGCGAAGCCCTGGAAGACGATCACCGCCGGAGCCGTGGCGCGAAATGAGGCCCTGCGCGCGGCGAAATACCTGGGCCGCGCGCTCTGGCGACGATGGAGTGGATACCACCGCCGAAGCCGCGTCGAGACAAAGATGCATTGTATCAAGTTGCTGGGCCAGCGGCTCATGGCACGGGACTTCGATCGACAGGTCGCCGAACTCCAGGTCCGCATCGCCGTCCTGAACGGCTACACCGCGCTCGGAATACCCGTCACGGAAGCTGTGGGATAAGTCCGTCCGGGGAAAGGGGAACCTCGGCCTTAAGCCGATTTGTGCATCAGAGCCCTTGACACTAATAATTAGCTATCTATGTTTTTCCCGGCGATGGTTCCCCGGAAGAGGAGCCGGATTTCATCGCTGCATCAAACTGGAGGAAATTCATGTCACGGACAGCCAATTTGGCCGGCCCGCGTTCGCGGACCGGAATGGTGGTGCTTTGCCTCGCTCTGACCGCGGGCTTCGCCCCGCTCGCGTCGGCGCAGGAGCAGCCCGCCTTCAACGAACATGCGGGAACCCTGCCGGACGGGACGGCATGGCTGATCCGCGTGCCCGAGAACTGGAATGGTCGACTACTCAGGGATCTGGATTTCGCCAGCAACGTTTCGGTCGCGTCAGCGGTCCAGCGGTATGACGACCTGCTCGGTCGTGGCTATGCCTTCGCCGGGCTCGCCCGGCACCCGCTGCGCCTGTGGCAATACGATCCGCAGCGTGAAATCCTGAATCTACAAGCTGTTCAGGACATTTTCACGGACCTGGAGCGCGCTCCTGACATGGTGCTGCAATACGGCTGTTCTGGCGGAGGGCTCGACAGCCTCGCTTCGGCCGAGGATTACCCGGACAGGATCGACGGTGCCGCCGTGCTTGCCGCCCATACGCCGGTCTGGATCATGAGCAGTTTCCTGGATGGCTGGTTCGCCATGCAGACCCTGCTGGGCGAAAGCTATGAGGCCGCTGGGCACGGTCCGGCCAGCGATCTCGCCATCGTCGGCCTGCCCAATGCCGGAGCGGGTGGCGAGCGCAGCCTTGACGCGATCCGTGCGTCCTGGATGGCCGCCATCGAAACGGCGGGCGAAAGCCCGGAGGGCCGCGCGCGGCTGGCGCTTGCCTTCGCCATCGGACAGTGGTCGCCGTGGATGGTCGAGGGGACCGAACTACCCGACACCGCGGATGCCGGCGCCATGGCCGACATGATCGTGGCCTCGGCGCTGCGCATCGGCGGTAATGTTGGCGGGTCCTCGCGGCTTCTGTTCGAAAACGCCGCATCGGGGCAGCAACTTTCCGGGAACGAGGGGGTCGACTATGCCGCCTTCTACCAGAATGCCGCACCCGCGATGGCGCGGACGGTTGAGGCGCTCTACGAACAGGCCGGTTTGGACCTTCAGGCCGACATTGCCAGGATCGACGCCGCCCCCCGCATCGCGGCCTCGGATTATGCGCGCGATTTCTGGGCCGCAGACGGGCGCACGACGACCGGCGATCTGCAGGTTCCGGCGATCCGCATCCACATGCTGGGCGACTGGGCCATTCCCTACACGCTGATGGAAGGCTACGGCGCGCTGGTGCAGGAGCAGGGTACCGGCGATCTGTATCGGCAGTCGCTGGTCCAGGGCACGGGCCATTGCGAGTTCACGGCTGCCGAAAGCACGGCCATCGTCGAGACCCTGGTCGAACGGATCGAAACGGGCGCCTGGCCCGAGACATCGCCCGAGGCGCTGAACGCCGCAGCCGAGGCGCTGGAAACCGGGAGCGCCCCCCGGTTCATCGAACACGGTGATTGGCGCGTGGCAGCCTATAACCGGCCCTGGGTTCCGGCAGAATGAGCCGATGGGGAACTGGCGCTGCGCCGGTTCCCCCACAGGTCCGGTGGCGCAAGTCATTGGTGGACCGTCGCCAACGCGCAGTGGGCATCTCTGGCGAGGGCAAGTGTTCCCATGTCTGGACGACCCCTGCTGCGCAAGCTGGGAATTGACGCGCCTATGCCGAAAGCAGTCATGTCTACGGCCTTTGTGGTGCGGTCTAGCCGCTGGCCCAGATGAAGTCCGCGGATCGGGTCCCAATCAAAATTGCGCGCTTTCTGCGCCTTGACCCCCTGGGGTGTCCCGATCCCCGGTTCGACCGGTTTGTCATCTCTTCTCAGCTTCACGCATTCCGTCAGCGGTTCCGCGCTCAGGAGACAGGGGCCGCGTAGATCTCGTTGCGGCGCAGGAGCGCCCAAGCGATCCGGGCAGTCTTGTTGGCGAGCGCGACCGCAACGACTTTCGGTCGCTTGCGTGCTTTAAGCCCAAGCATCCAAGCCTTGCCGGCATCGCCCTGCCTTGCAAAGCGAAGCACCGCAGTCGCGCCGGAAACGAGCAGTCGCCGGATATATCCATCACCCTGCTTGCTGATCCCGGTCTGTCGATCCTTGCCACTGCTTGAGTTCGCCCGTGGCGTCAGGCCTAGCCAGGCCGCGAACTGTCGTGCCGAGCGGAACAGGCTCGGATCCGGAACATTTGCAGCAATTGCGCTGGCGGTGATCGGTCCGATACCGGGAATGGTCGCCAGTCGCCGGCTCGTCTCGTGCGTCCGGTGCCACTCGAGGATCCGTTTCTCCAGGGCCTCAGCCTGATCGGCAATCGCCTCCGCTTGGCAGATCAACGCATGGATGGCAGCCGCAGCATGGTCAGGCAACCGTTCCTGGTTCTCTCGGAAGTGGGTGTCGCCTTGCCCTTAAATCCGAGACACGGCGCGTTTTCCGGCCTTTCTTGCCCTTAAATTTGAGATGAGGTGGCTGAACCGCCGACGCGTAGTCGCATCCGCTGAGCAATCTGGTCGACGGTTGCAAGCAGTCGGGGCTCCTTATCGTAGGCGCGAAGCAGGGCAACTCGTGCGTAGACGTCGATGTCCATGCTGCACAACGCAGCCTTTACCAGTGGACGTGATTGGGCGGAGGCAATGGCGGCAAGGCAGAAGAGCCTGATGTTCGGGCGGGGGCTTTGAAGCGCGAAGAAAGGGTCTCCACATAAAGCTTTGAGTCCCATCGCGAAGGTGACCGCCCGCATGGCTCGGCGTAGTTGACGCGCGCTGCCCGACACCGCGACACGCTCCAGGATCCGTGCCCCCCGGCGGGCACGATCAACCAGCTTTTCGGAGACCGCTGCGCCATTTTGCCTGTCGGCCTTTGGAAGAAGCCGGGCACCACAAATCTGGCAGTCGAACGCCCAGGCCCTACGCCAGTGCCTGAGCTCAAGGCCGCCATCAGCGCAGCTTGTGCAAGCCTGGAACGGCACCTGTGCGGTCAACCGCATCTCTGCTTCCGGCATCGCCGCGAAAGTCATCGACGACACGAACGCTGGATCAAAGCGCGCCGCAACGGAAATCCTATCCGCGGCCAGCATGTCGAGATCAAAATCAAGGGCTGCAGCATATTTTGCGTCGATCCCGATATGGGCGAGCAGGTCTGCTACCTCGCAATGATTGGAAGCGGCCAGTCGCGATAACCAACCAGAAAGCAACTCGTCCGGCACTGGCGTCACCGATATCGGCAGCGGGATACACGTCACGCCCCAGATTTCTCGAGCCGTCGCTGAGCGTTTGCATGGCGCGACCAGACCGGTGTCCATTTTGCGATGGCATCATCAGTGACGCACTCGTCACCGCTGATGATCGCGTCGATGGACAGATCCTTGACCAAGGCAAAGATGCGGGACGTCACCCCGCCAGTTAATGCGAGGATCTGCTTGAGCGACCGCACTTGCAGATTGGATTTCTTCTCCAGCGGCATGGCCGCGATCAATGTCTGGATCATATCCGAAAACTCGGCATCATCGCGCCAATTCGGCAGGTGGTGTTCATCAAGCCGACGGGCCAGTTGGACATCGCCGCGAATGGCATCGACGGCTTCGCTGACACCGTAGCAGACCAAAGATGCCTCCAGCTCGTTGCTGAGATACCTCAAGACATTGAGGAACCGGCGCTGTTCCCTATGCGTGCCCGCAAGAAGGTTGTGGACTTCGTCGATCATGATCATCCGCAGCCCGAGGTCGCGCAAAAGGCCCACGACCCGAACTTCCAGCGAGGCAACACTCTGCGCCTTCAGGCTCAGCGTCGACGACGGGGCTCCGACGGCTGCGAGGATGTGCATATAGAACCGCCGCTCATCAGGAGCGGGTGGCGCCTGCAACAGAAGTAACGGGGTGTGGGTGACGCCCGACTCCGGATCATACTCCGGCGCATAGCGTCGCGACAGGTTGCGGGCGATCATTGTTTTGCCGATGCCGGACGCCCCATGCACCAGAAGGCCAGGCATGCGGGTCTGCCGCGACATCTCAATCAGACCATGCAGCCGGTCCAGCACTTGCTCCGCTCGGGGAAAGCCGATCCAGATGTCCGATTGAATGAGGGCGATGCGGCCGTCGTCTTCAGTTTCTGCCCTCAATTCACCAGCGCTCCACCTTGAACATGGGGCGCGATGGGCGTTGTTGCAGAAAGTCGGCCTGAGTTGTGAGTGCCCCTTTCCCATTCAGTTT
>NZ_JAFKOK010000078.1 GCF_017303295.1 Rhodobacter sp. NTK016B
TTACCCCCGAGCTGTCTGCAGAGATTGAGCAACTGGCGGCGGCCGAGGTCATGGCACAGACCCGCGTGGATGATCTCACCGATGCGATGGAACGTCAGCGGGAGGCAGGAGAGCGGGGAGCCAAGGCCCTCGCCGACATCTTTTCGGCGGCGCTGGAGGGCGGCGATGCGGCACGCAATGCCGTCGCTCGCCTAATCCTTGAGATTGCCCGCATGCAGC
>NZ_JAFKOK010000079.1 GCF_017303295.1 Rhodobacter sp. NTK016B
ACAGTCACGAACAGCTTCGGACGCACCTCGCTGACTTCCTCTTGCGTCGGCGCCGGCAGTCCCCTGGACTGTCGCCTCCTGCCTCCTCACCGACACCTTCGCACGCAGGCTCAAGACCCTCAGCGGCCTCACACCCTACGAATACATCTGCAAAATCTGAACTTCAGAGCCAGACAGTTTCAATGTCGATCCGATCCACCAGTTGCCGGGACTGAA
>NZ_JAFKOK010000080.1 GCF_017303295.1 Rhodobacter sp. NTK016B
CACCACGGCGGAGATGCAGCTCTACCGGCAGGTCACGGCGTCGTCGGCGCAGATCGCCAGCTTGCTCACGGGCTATGAGCTTGTCGAGACGGTGCAGGTTCCGTTCACCGGCGGCGGGTTCGAGGAAATTACCTTCGCGCTTGAGCGGAGCATTCTGGCAAAGGCGGGCGAGCGCTATGCCGTGGCCTTCGGGCTGCGCGATGTGGGCGGCGATC
>NZ_JAFKOK010000081.1 GCF_017303295.1 Rhodobacter sp. NTK016B
CATCCGCCGGGGTCTGGATCGTGTAGCTGTCCGCGCGGTCGCGCGTGGTGCCGCCCGGCACGAGCTGGTCGGCCTCGGCGGTGCCGCCGTGACCCGCCGTGATGCTGTCGCCATACCCGATGATCGTCAGCGGCTGGCCGGTCTGCAGCGCGCCGATCACCGGCGCCATGACCCCGGCGTTGTGGCGGCGAAGCTCGTCCAGCCCGGCGACGTG
>NZ_JAFKOK010000082.1 GCF_017303295.1 Rhodobacter sp. NTK016B
CGCCCTTGGCGTCAACGATGGCCTGTAGACGGTTCGGGTTCGATCCGTCGTAGCGATCTTCGGGGACACCCGTGCCCCCGGCGCTGGCGTCGGTGCCGCCGATCCCAAGGTTCTTCCAAGTGATCGACGCACCGAACCGCGCTTCCAGAGCCTTGCGGTAGCGGTGGTGATACGACGCTTCGACATGCATGTCGGTGCCCGCCGGGCCGT
>NZ_JAFKOK010000083.1 GCF_017303295.1 Rhodobacter sp. NTK016B
TCGGCCAGCGTGCGGTCGAGGATCTCGATCTGGTTATAGGTGACCAGCACCCGCGAGACCTCGACCCGGCCATTCGAGCCGATGGTCTTTTCGTCGGGCCCCCACAGATCTGGGTCGAGGACTCGCTCGGTTCCCTTCCAGACCTGATAGGTCCGCTCCCAAGGCGTGAACGTCACCATGTCCACGCGGGCGGGATAGGCGGTGATC
>NZ_JAFKOK010000084.1 GCF_017303295.1 Rhodobacter sp. NTK016B
TCCTTCGAAAGGTGCACGAGGTTCTGAGCCCCGAGCATCCCTCGCGCGAAGTCACGCTGCGCGGGTCGGCGCAATGGGGCAAGACGGTCTCGGTTCTGATTCCGACGCTGGCCGCTTGGCACGAATACGGCCCGCTCGACAGCCTTGTGGTGCACCCGACCAGCTCGGCCGCGACCGAATGGGTCCGCACGAAATGGATGCCGATTC
>NZ_JAFKOK010000085.1 GCF_017303295.1 Rhodobacter sp. NTK016B
CCGGCGTGATCGTGTAGCGCCCCGGCAAACCATCGAGGCGCAGGCTGACGCCGTCTGCATTGAGCGCAGCAATGGTGATGGTCGTACCATCGAGCAAGATCCCGCCCGGATCAGCGGCTGGCCCATTACGAAACGGGTCAAATACGTCGATCCGCTGACCCGGACGGCGCAGGCGCGACAAGGCAGATCGCCACTGATTGGCGGTGG
>NZ_JAFKOK010000086.1 GCF_017303295.1 Rhodobacter sp. NTK016B
GGCCAGACCTTGGGTTGCCCGATCACCAACGGAACGATGCCATTGGTAATGCAGTGCCCTGCAATCGTGGCGATGTAGTTGACCAGCGACGGCAGGTCTTCCTCGTTCGTGGCAAAGGCGATCGTGCAGAGGGTGACGCCGCTCGCGCCCTTGGCGTCAACGATGGCCTGTAGACGGTTCGGGTTCGATCCGTCGTAGCG
>NZ_JAFKOK010000008.1 GCF_017303295.1 Rhodobacter sp. NTK016B
CGCCGATCGCCATGGAAGAGAAGCTGCGCTTCGCTATCCGTGAAGGCGGCCGTACCGTCGGCGCCGGCGTCGTGTCGAAAATCATCAAGTAAGGCCGTCAGGCGGGATGGGCCCCAGGGCCCGTCCCGCGAGACATGAGGAATTAGAAGATGCAAGGTCAAACCATTCGCATCCGGCTCAAGGCCTTCGATTACCGCGTGCTCGATGCGTCGACCGCGGAAATCGTCAACACGGCCAAGCGCACCGGTGCTCAAGTTCGCGGGCCCATCCCGCTGCCCAACAAGATCGAGAAGTTCACGGTTCTCCGTGGTCCGCACATCGACAAGAAGTCGCGCGACCAGTGGGAAATCCGTACGCATAAGCGTCTTCTCGACATCGTCGATCCGACCCCGCAGACCGTGGACGCGCTGATGAAGCTCGACCTCGCTGCCGGCGTCGACGTCGAAATCAAGGTTTAAGGAGTGTCCCCGATGCGCTCTGGAGTTATCGCCAAGAAGCTGGGCATGACCCGGCTGTTCATGGAGGACGGGAAGCAGGTTCCCGTGACCGTCCTTCAACTCGATTCGTTGCAAGTCGTCGCGCAGCGCACGGCCGATACCGACGGTTACACCGCGGTTCAGCTGGGCGCCGGTACGGCCAAGGCCAAGCGTGTGTCCGCGCCGATGCGCGGCCATTACGCGAAAGCCTCGGTCGCCCCCAAGCGCAAGCTTGCCGAGTTCCGCGTCTCGCCCGAGAACCTGATCAATGTCGGTGAAGAAATCACCGCCGATCACTACTTCGAAGGCCAGTTCGTCGACATCGCCGGTACCTCGATCGGTAAAGGCTTTGCCGGCGTCATGAAGCGCCACAACTTCGGTGGTCTGCGCGCCTCGCACGGCGTGTCGATCAGCCACCGTTCGCATGGTTCGACTGGCCAGTGCCAGGATCCGGGCCGTGTGTTCAAGGGCAAGAAGATGGCCGGTCACATGGGCGCTGCCCGCGTGACGACGCAGAACCTGCAGGTCGTTCGCACCGATGCCGACCGTGGCCTGATCATGGTCAAGGGCGCCGTCCCCGGTTCGAAAGGTGGCTGGGTCACGATCAAGGACGCGGTGAAGAAGCCCTTCCCCGAGAACGCGATCCTGCCCGCCGCGCTGAAGAGCGCCGCCGAAGAAGCCCGCCGTGCCGCGGAAGAAGCGGCTGCCGCCGCTGCTGCCGAGGCCGAGGCCGAAGCGAAGCGCCTGGCTGAAGAGCAGGCCGCGCAAGAAGCCGCCGCGCTGAAGGAAGCCGAAGCGTCGATCGACGCCGAGAAGTCCGACGGTGCTGCGACGGACGGCGATGCCGCGCCCGAAGGAGACAAGTGATGAAACTCGACGTGATCAAGCTCGACGCCGGCAAAGCCGGTGAAGTCGATCTGAACGACGCCATCTTCGGGCTCGAGCCGCGCGCCGACATCCTGCACCGCGTGGTGCGCTGGCAGCGCGCCAAGGCGCAGGCCGGCACCCACTCGGTGCTGGGTCGCTCGGACGTGTCCTACTCGACCAAGAAGATCTATCGCCAGAAAGGCACCGGCGGCGCTCGCCACGGCTCCAAGAAGGCGCCGATCTTCCGCAAAGGTGGTGTCTACAAGGGCCCGACCCCGCGCAGCCACGCCTTCGACCTTCCCAAGAAGGTCCGGGCGCTGGGTCTGAAGCACGCGCTGTCGGCGAAAGCCGCTGCCGGCAAGCTGGTGGTTCTGGACTCGGCTGACATGGCCGAAGCCAAGACCGCGATGCTGGCCAAGGCCGTGAACGACCTGGGCTGGAAAAAGGTCCTGATCATCGACGGCGCCGAAGTGAACGAAAACTTCGCCGCCGCCGCCCGCAACCTCGATGGCGTCGATGTGCTGCCGTCGATGGGCGCCAACGTCTACGACATCCTCAAGCGTGACACCCTGGTGATCACCAAAGCGGGCGTCGAAGCTCTGGAGGCTCGACTGGCATGAGCGCGAAAGCTGAACATTACGACGTGATCCGCAAGCCGGTCATCACCGAGAAGGCGACGATGGCTTCGGAAGCCAACGCCGTTGTCTTCGAAGTGGCGATCGACTCGACCAAGCCGCAGATCAAAGAGGCCGTCGAAGGCCTGTTTGGCGTCAAGGTCAAAGCGGTGAACACCACGATCACCAAAGGCAAGGTCAAGCGTTTCCGGGGCATCCTCGGCAAGCGCAAGGACGTCAAGAAAGCGTATGTCACCCTCGAGGAAGGCAACGCCATTGATGTGACCACCGGCCTCTGATCGGTGGCTCGGGGCCCCGGCGCCCTGTCCCGGAAACACCGAAGGGCCCCCGCCATCGCGCGGGGGCCCTTTTCTTTTGTGCCAAGGAGGCGAGATGAGCGAGACACCGAAGCAGCCCGTGGGCGAGGGCCCCGCCCTGACACTGATCTGTGGCATGGCGGCAGCGGGCAAATCGACGCTGGCGCGGAAACTGGGCGCCGGTTCGGGCTGCGTTGTCCTGCACGAGGATGAATGGCTTGCGGCTCTGTTCGGCGACCAGATGACGACGCTGACGGATTACCAGCGCTGCGCCAAACGTCTGCACGCGGTTCTGGATGCGCATATCGTGGCGCTGCTTCGGGCCGGCTTGCGGGTGGTTCTGGACTTCCCCGCCAATACCCCCGAACAGCGGGCAAGGCTGCGCGGGCTGGCCGAAACGGCGGGCGTGAGCCATGCGCTGCACGTGCTCGATGTCCCGGCCGAGCTGTGCTGGGAACGCCAGCAGGCGCGTGCCGCGTCGGGGGCGCATCCCTTCACCGTCACACGCGCACAGTTCGACCAGCTGTTACAGCATGTGTCTTTTCCCGGCGCTGAAGAAGGCTTCGCGCCGATCTGGCACCGGGTTTCGGACTAAGGCTTTAGCCGCAGATAGGTGGCGGCAAGGCTCAGTACCTGCGCCACGAAATCCTCATCGGACAGATCCTGCAGGGATGCCGCGCGCTGCGCCGGATCCATACGCGCGCGCATCAGCGCGGCAAGTGTGTCGATGGTAAATGCCAGCGCGGCATCGGGGTCTGGATGCCCGACCTCGGCCCGGCGTTCATGCATCAGGGCGTAGAGCGCCTTGCGGGTTTCGGCCTGAATCTCGGCGTAGTGGCGGGCGAGTTCGGGGAAATCGGCCATCACCACCGACACCGCCGCCTTGGCCGCCGCATTCTCGCGGTACGCCGCCATCGTCAGCTCAAGATAACCGCGCATCAGGTCGCGGATCGTCGCGCCCTGCCATCGGGCGGGGTCGGCCCCGGCGGCGTTGAGGGCCTTGTAGCGTTCGGTCATGCGGGCAAACAGCGCAAGGAACAGCGCCTTCTTGTCCTTGAAATGGTGATAGACGGTGCCGACCGAACTGCCCGCCCGCGCGGCGATGTCGGCGATCGAGGTCGCCTCGGTCCCCTTTTCCAAAATCAGCGCTTCGGCTGCGTCGATCAGCCGGGTCTGCGTACGCTCCGAGCGCGTCTGCTGGCCTTCGCGGCGCCAGTGAAGGTCGGATATCCAGCGGTTTTCGCTCATGCCCTGCCCAAAACCGAATAAAGGTTCGGATTCCATTTGACGGATCAGCGCGACAATGTCAAAACCGAATACAAATTCGGTTTCATTTGGAGAGAGACATGCAAAAGGTTGCCCTGATTACCGGCGCATCCAGCGGGATCGGTCTGGAACTAGCACGGCTGCACGCGGCGCGGGGCGGCGATCTGGTTCTGGTCGCGCGACGGCTGGACCGGCTGAACGCCCTGAAGGACGAGATCCAAGCCGGATCGGGCCGCGAGGTTCTGGTCATTGCCGAGGATCTCGCCGACCCCGGCGCGCCCGAACGCATCGCCGCGCAGGTCGAGGCAGACGGCATCGCCATCGACACGCTGATCAACAATGCGGGCTTCGCCGCGCGCGGGCTGTTCCACGAACAGGACTGGGCCGGGAACGCGGCGATGATCCAGGTGAACTCGGTCGCGCTGGCCCATCTCACGCGGCTCTTCGTGCCGGGGATGGTGGCCCGGGGCAAGGGACGGGTGCTGAACGTGGCCTCGACCGCCGCGCTGACGCCGGGGCCGCTGCAGGCGGTCTACTTCGCCACGAAATCCTTCGTCAAAAGCCTGTCGAACGCACTGGCCGAAGAGCTGGACGGCACCGGGGTGACGGTGACCTGCCTGCTGCCCGGCGCCACGGCGAGCGAATTCGCCGAAACCGCCGATATGAGCCGAACCCCGCTTTTCGCCGCCCCGACACCGGCCTCCGAGGTCGCAAAGACTGGCTATGAGGCGATGGAGCGCGGCGAACTGAATGTCTTCGCGGGCGTCTCGGCCAAGCGGAAGTTCCAGTACCGCATTCTGCCTTTCCTGCCGCAGCGCTACGTGCTGAAGACAGTGCGCCGGGTGCAGGAAGTGCCGGGCGACTGACACCCCGCCAGAGGCGCAGGGCCTGCAGGGCCTGACTCCTATGGACACACACCCGCATCCCTGTTACACGCCCCCATCGCGAAGGCCCGGGATTCGTTCCGGGCCTCGTGGATTGTGAACTTCGGCCACCTTCGGGGGGCTTTACAAGAGACAGGCGGGGCAACCCGCCGCAAAGCAACGGAAGACAGAAAGCATGGCACTCAAGTCGTATAAGCCGACGACGCCGGGCCAGCGTGGGCTGGTGCTGATCGACCGTTCGGAGCTTTGGAAAGGACGCCCCGTCAAATCCCTCACCGAGGGTCTGACGAAGTCGGGCGGCCGGAACAACACCGGACGGATCACCTCGTTCCGCAAGGGCGGTGGCGCGAAGCGTCTCTACCGCGTTGTGGATTTCAAGCGTCGCAAGTTCGGTGTTCCCGCCACGGTGGAACGTATCGAATATGACCCCAACCGTACCGCGTTCATCGCGCTGATCCGCTACGAAGACGGCGAGCAGGCCTATATCCTCGCTCCGCAGCGTCTGGCCGTTGGCGACAGCGTGATCTCGGGTACGAAGACCGACGTGAAGCCGGGCAACGCGATGCCGTTCTCGGGCATGCCGCTCGGTACCATCGTCCACAACGTCGAGCTGAAGCCCGGCAAGGGCGGTCAGATCGCGCGCGCCGCGGGCACCTATGCCCAGTTCGTCGGCCGTGACGGCGGTTACGCCCAGCTGCGCCTGTCCTCGGGCGAGCTGCGCATGGTGCGTCAGGAATGCCTGGCCACGATCGGCGCCGTGTCGAACTCGGACCACTCGAACCAGAACCTCGGTAAAGCCGGCCGCAAGCGCCACATGGGCGTTCGTCCGTCGGTGCGTGGTGTCGCCATGAACCCGATCGACCACCCGCATGGTGGTGGTGAAGGCCGGACCTCGGGCGGCCGTACGCCGGTCACCCCGTGGGGTAAGGACACCAAGGGTTCGCGGACCCGCTCGAATAAAGCGACGGACAAGTACATCATCCGTTCGCGTCACGCCAAGAAGAAGGGCCGCTAACACATGGCACGTTCTGTCTGGAAGGGCCCCTTCATCGATGCATTTCTGCTGAAAAAAGCGGAAAAGGCTCGGGAATCGGGGCGCAACGAAGTCATCAAGATCTGGTCGCGCCGCTCGACGATCCTGCCGCAATTCGTCGGTCTGACGTTCGGCGTCTACAACGGCAAGAAGCATATCCCCGTCAACGTGACCGAGGAAATGATCGGCCAGAAGTTCGGTGAATATTCGCCGACCCGTACCTATTACGGGCACGCGGCCGACAAGAAAGCGAAGCGGAAGTAAGTCATGGGTAAAGAGCAAAATCCGCGCCGCGTGGCTGACAACGAAGCCATGGCCAAGGCCAGCATGCTGCGCGTCTCGCCGCAGAAGCTGAACCTGGTCGCCGGCCTCATCCGCGGCAAGAAGGTCGAAAAGGCGCTCGCCGATCTGACCTTCTCGAAAAAGCGTATCGCCATCGACGTGAAGAAATGCCTTCAGTCGGCTGTCGCCAACGCCGAGAACAACCACGGCCTGGACGTCGACAACCTGATCGTCGCCGAAGCCTGGGTCGGCAAGAAGATGGTCATGAAGCGCGGACGTCCGCGTGCTCGCGGCCGTTTCGGCAAGATCATGAAGCCGTTTTCGGAAATCACCATCAAGGTGCGTGAGCGCGAGGAGCAAGCGTAATGGGACAGAAGGTTAACCCCATCGGGATGCGCCTCCAGGTCAACCGCACCTGGGACAGCCGCTGGTACGCCGACGGCGAAGAGTACGGCAATCTGCTGCTCGAAGACCTGCGCATGCGCGATTTCATCAAGGAAGAGTGCAAGGCCGCCGGCGTCAGCCGTGTCGTGATCGAGCGTCCGCACAAGAAGTGCCGTGTGACCATTCACACCGCGCGTCCGGGCGTGATCATCGGCAAGAAAGGCGCTGACATCGAAGGTCTGCGCAAGAAGCTGTCGAACTTCACCGATTCGGAACTGCACCTCAACATCGTCGAGGTCCGCAAACCCGAGCTGGACGCCCAGCTGGTGGCCGAATCGATCGCTCAGCAGCTCGAGCGTCGTGTCTCGTTCCGCCGCGCCATGAAGCGCTCGGTGCAGAATGCGATGCGCATCGGTGCTCTTGGTATCCGCGTGAACATCGCCGGCCGTCTGGGCGGCGCCGAGATCGCGCGTACCGAGTGGTATCGTGAAGGCCGTGTGCCGCTGCACACGCTGCGCGCCGACATCGACTATGCGCTGGCCGAGGCCATGACCCCCTACGGGATCATCGGCATCAAGGTCTGGATCTACAAGGGCGACATCATGGAGCACGACCCGCAGGCGCGCGATCGCCGGCAGGCCGAGCTGCAGGAAGGCCCCAGCAGCGCGCCCCGTCGCGATCGTCGCGACGATCGCCGCGACCGCGCCTGAGGAGAGTAAGTCATGCTGCAACCGAAACGGACGAAGTTCCGCAAACAGCACAAGGGCCGGATTCACGGCGAAGCTAAGGGCGGTTCCGACCTTAACTTCGGCATGTACGGCCTGAAGGCAACCGAGCCCGAGCGCATCACTGCGCGTCAGATCGAAGCCGCACGTCGTGCCATGACCCGTCACATGAAGCGTCAGGGTCGTGTCTGGATCCGTATCTTCCCGGACGTCCCCGTCTCGGCCAAGCCGGTCGAAGTGCGGATGGGTAAAGGTAAGGGTTCGGTCGACCGCTGGACCTGCAAGGTCAAGCCCGGCCGTGTGATGTTCGAGCTCGACGGTGTCAACGAAGAAACCGCGCGCGAAGCCCTGCGCCTCGCCGCGATGAAGCTTCCGATCAAGACCCGCGTCGTCGTTCGCGAAGACTGGTAACGGCGCGCATTAGCGCGCCGGGTGGGGTGTAGCGGAAAATCGTAGATTTTCGGCGGCCCCCACACGGTCGGACAAGAGAACAAAACCCCCGCCGAGCGATCGGCGGGGGTTTTTCTATGGCTCGCTCTCCGGTCGGCCTCAGATCGGCACAGGAAAAGTGGCGTCGGGCGCGAACTGGGCTGCCATCAGGGCTCCGCCCGTTCGCGCCTCAGACCGTCCACCGGACACTCCGTCTGGCTGCGCCCGATCCGGCGCTCACCCCCACCGATAATTGAAGCTCACCGAGATCCGCTCGTCCTCGGCCATGTTCATCGGCACCTCATGCCGCAGCCAGCTTTCCCACAGCAACACGTCGCCCACCTCGGGCTGCACATAGACGAAGGTCTGCATCTCGCGCCTTGCGTCCTTTTTGCGGGTGGGGGCGGCCATCAGGCGGCTGGAACGCGGGTCTTCCAGTTTCAGCGCCGAGGTCCCTTCGGGCATCTGCACATAGGTCGTGCCCGAGATCACCGAATGCGGATGCAGATGCGAGGTGTGCAAGCCCCCCTCGGGCAGGATGTTGATCCACAGATCCTCGAGCACCAGCTTGCGGTCGTTCAGGTCGAATTCCAGATCCTTGGCAAAGGCCGCAACGTGCTTGTCGAGCGCCTTTTGCATGTCGGCAAAGATCGGGAAGCGCCAGGGCAGATCGGACAGCGAGGCATACGAGGTATAGCCCGGATAGCCCTGCTCTTCGCACCAGTTCTGACCGGCCTCGTCATCCTCGGCGATGGAATAGCACGAGGCGACCAGTTCGCCGTTATCGACCTTGGGTTTGTACGCGTCCAGACGGGCACGATACAGGCGGGTAACGAAGAGGGATTCGATCTGGGACATGGGGGGACTGCTGTTCTGATTGAGAAAGGGCGCGGCCATTAAGGACGGCGGGGGTTGGCCGCAATATCGCCCATCGCATCGCGGCGGTCTAGGCGTGGTCCGATACGGCGGCGCACCGATGGCATTTTTCCCGGTCCCCTCATCGGTGCACCAACGCCAAGGGCCATGACGGCATGACGGTTGCCACCCCTTCCGCCCGTGGCTACATCAGGACAATCCCAGCGGAGGCCCCGATGCTGACCGGCAAGCGCATTCTTCTGATCATCGGCGGCGGCATCGCCGCCTACAAGACGCTCGACCTGATCCGCCGCCTGCAGCGCGCGGGTGCCAGCGTCACGCCGGTCCTGACCCGCGCGGGCGCCGAATTCGTGACGCCGCTCTCTGTCTCGGCGCTGGCCAATGCCCCGGTGCATCAGGACCTTTTTGACCTGACCGCCGAGGCCGAGATGGGCCATATCCAGCTCTCGCGCTCGGCCGATCTGATCGTCGTCGCCCCCGCCACCGCCGATCTGATGGCGAAGATGGCGCAGGGGCGCGCGGATGATCTGGCCTCGACCCTGCTTCTGGCCACCGACACGAAGGTGCTGATCGCCCCCGCGATGAACGTGCGGATGTGGACCCACCCCGCGACCCAGCGCAATCTTGCCACGCTGACCCGCGACGGCATCCTCAGCATCGGCCCCGACGAGGGCGACATGGCCTGCGGCGAACACGGCCCCGGTCGCATGGCCGAGCCCGAGGCGATCCTCGCCGCGATCGACGCAGCCCTGGCCGAAGGGCCGTTGAAAGGCCGCCAAATCCTCGTCACCTCGGGCCCGACGCATGAGCCCATCGACCCCGTCCGCTATATCGCCAACCGCTCGTCGGGCCAGCAGGGCACCGCGCTCGCCGCCGCCCTGCGCGATCTGGGCGCGCGGGTCAGTTTCGTCACCGGCCCCGCCACCACCCCGCCGCCCACGGGGGTCGAGGTGATCCGCGTGGAAAGCGCGCGCGACATGCTGGCCGCAGTCGAAGCCGCGCTGCCCGCCGACGCCGCGATCTTCGCCGCCGCCGTGGCCGATTGGCGCGTCGCCAATGCCGCCGGGCAGAAAATGAAGAAACAGGCGGGCAAGCCCCTGCCCGTGCTGGAATTCGCCGAGAATCCCGACATTCTCGCCACGATCAGCCGTCACGCACAGCGACCGGGGCTGGTCATTGGCTTTGCTGCCGAGACCGAGAACGTTATCGACCACGCCCAGGCCAAACGCGCGCGCAAAGGCTGCGACTGGATCGTCGCCAACGATGTCTCGCCCGCGACCGGCATCATGGGCGGCGCCGAGAACGCCGTCCACCTGATCACCGAAGACAGCGTCGAGGACTGGCCCCGGCTGCCCAAGGACGAGGTCGCGCGCCGCCTCGCCGCCCGTATCGCGAAAGAGCTGACATGAGCATCCTGATCAAACTGAAGCGTGAGGACTGGGCCGACCCCGAAATCGCGCTGCCCGACTACGCCACCGCCGGATCCGCCGGCGCCGATATCCGCGTCAACCTGCGCCCCGAGAACCGCGCGGCGGGCTTCACGCTTGCCCCCTTGGCGCGCGCGCTGATGCCCACGGGCCTGTTCGTCGAGATCCCGCAGGGCTACGAAATTCAGGTGCGCCCGCGTTCGGGCCTGTCGCTGAAACACGGGATCACGCTGCCCAACACGCCGGGCACCATCGACAGCGATTATCGCGGGCCGGTCGGCGTGCCGCTCATCAACCTGTCTGACACGCCCTACACGATCCAGCACGGCGAACGCGTCGCGCAATGGGTGGTAGCGCCGGTCATGCAGGCGCGCTTTTCACTGGCGCAGGTTCTGGGCGACACCCCGCGCGGCCACGGCGGCTTCGGCTCGACCGGGCGCGGCTGATGCTGGGCATCCTGATCCTCGCAGCCGTGCTCTTCGCCCTGGGCTGGGCCTTCGGCGTGTCGCTGCGCGCGCGGCTGGTCGTGCTGGGCGCGATCTGGGTGGCGATGGTGCTGGCACATCTGGCCATGCCCGCCGACGCCCCGTTCCGCGTCTCGACCGGCGGCGATGTGCGCCCGTGGCTGGTTCTGGCGCTGGTGGCGCTGGCGCTCTGGGGCTACCGCACCGGGCTCAAACGCCTGCGCGCCCGCGCCGTCCGACACGAGGCCGCGCACGCCGCCTCCATGCAGAAACAACCGCTCTTCTCCGAGGCCGAGCTGAACCGCTACGCCCGCCACATGATCCTGCGTGAAGTCGGCGGCCCGGGACAGCGCGCACTGAAACAGGCGCGGGTTCTGGTGATCGGGGCCGGTGGCCTTGGTTCGCCCGCGCTGCTCTATCTCGCCGCCGCCGGGGTGGGGACGATCGGCGTGATCGACGATGACGGGGTCGAAACGTCGAACCTTCAGCGCCAGATCATCCATACCGACCTCACCATCGGTATGCCCAAGGTCTTTTCGGCGCAGGAGCAGATGGAGGCGCTCAACCCCTTCATCAGCGTGAAACCCTATCACCGCCGTCTCGACGAAGAGACCGCGCGCAAACTTTTTGCCGAATACGATCTGATCCTCGACGGCACCGACAATTTCGACACGCGCTTCCTCGTCAACAGGATCGCCGTCGAAACCCGCACCCCGCTGATCGCTGCCGCGATCACGCAATGGGAAGGCCAGATATCGCTCTACGACCCGGCCCGGGGCGGTCCATGCTACCAATGCGTCTTCCCCGAACGCCCCGCCGATGGCCTCGCCCCCAGCTGCGCCGAGGCGGGCGTCATCGCGCCCCTGCCCGGCGTGCTGGGCTCGATGATGGCGCTCGAAGCGGTGAAACACCTGACCGGCGCGGGCGCCACCCTGCGGGGCGCGATGCTGATCTATGACGGACTTTATGGCGAAACCCGCCGCATCGCCGTGAAACAGCGCGCCGATTGCCCGGTCTGCAAACAGACCCATGAGGAGACGGCGCCCTGAGCGCGCATCTTTAATCCCAAAATATCATGGGGGGTGAGGCCGAAGGCCGAGGGGGGGGGCAAAGCCCCCCTTCCCGTTCCCTTATCCCCGCTCCCGGCGCAAGGGCCGCGACAGCAGCAGGTCCTTGGCCTGTTCCAGCCCCACCTTTCCGCGCAGCAGCGCCGAGACCATGCAGGTGACGGGCAACATGTCCGGATCGGCATCGGCGGCGATGGCATGGGCGGTCATGACGCCTTCGACCGTCTGACTTTCATCGGGCGTCTCGCCCCGGCCGATAGCCTGTCCATGGCGGAAGTTGCGCGATTTCTCCGAGGTGCAGGTCAGCACCAGATCCCCAAAGCCCGACAGGCCGAACAACGTCTCGGCCTCTCCGCCGCGCTGTTCGGCCAGCCGCCCGATCTCGGCAAAGCCGCGCGTCATCAGCGCCGCGCGCGCGCTTTCGCCGAACCCCGCGCCCAGCACCACACCTGCCGCGATGGCGATCACGTTCTTCAGCGCCCCGCCCAGCTGCGCGCCCAGCACATCGTCTTCCAGATAGAGCCGCAAGTGATGGGTCGACAGCGCCTCTTGCAGCGCGTCATCGCCCCGCCCGGCCATGGCCAGCGTCAGCGCCGTGGGCTTGCCGCGCGCGATATCGGCGGCGAAGCTGGGTCCCGTCAGCACCGCGTGCCGCCCGCCGGGCATCACGTCGTCGAGCACCTGCGTGGGCAACAGCCCGCTGCCCAGCTCGACCCCCTTGCAGCACGCGACCAGCACCCGGCCCTGCAGCGCATGGGCGTTCTCCTGCACCAGCCCGCGCAGCGATTGCGTGGGCACGGCCAGCAGCAGAACCGGCGCGCGCGCCGCCTCGTCCAGATCGGAAACCGGCGTCAGACCGGCGGGCAGATCGACCCCCGGCAGCCGCGCGGTGTTCTCCCGCGTGAGCGTCATGGCGCGGACCTGCGCCCTGTCGCGCGACCACAACGTGACCCGCCGCCCCGCCTGTGCCAGCGCGATGGCCAGCGCCGTTCCGAAGGCGCCCGCGCCCAGAACTCCGATTTCAGGCCGCATTCTGGCCTTCCTTTCCGCCCTTTCGGGCTTTGCAGCCGCCGCGTTGGAACGTTAAGACGATGAAACGCCCCATTTTACGCTGTCCGGGGCCAGGAGGACCCCATGGTCGACATCGCCTCGCGCGTGCACAATCACAACTGGAAGATCGACCCGATCATCCGGTCGCTGATCGACACCGACTTCTACAAGCTTCTGATGTGTCAGTCGATCTTTCGCAATCGTCCCGATACGCGGGTGACGTTTTCGTTGATCAACCGCTCGAAGGACGTGCGGCTGGCCGAGCTGGTGGATGAGGGCGAGCTGCGCGAACAGCTCGACCATGTGCGCTCGCTGTCGCTGACGCGGGGCGAAAGCACATGGATGCGGGGCAATACCTTTTACGGCAAGCGCCAGATGTTCCGGTCCGATTTCATGGAATGGTTCGAGAACCTGCGCCTGCCGCCCTATGTGCTGGAAAAGCGCGACGGACAGTACGAGCTGACCTTCGAAGGCGCGTGGCCCGAGGTCATGCTGTGGGAAATCCCGGCGCTGGCGATCCTGATGGAGCTGCGCTCGCGCGCCGTTCTGCAGACGATGGGCAAGTTCGAGCTGGAAGTGCTCTATGCCCGCGCGATGACCCGCGTCTGGGACAAGGTGCAGCGCCTGCGCAAGATCCCCGGTCTGAGGATCGCCGATTTCGGCACCCGGCGGCGGCATTCCTTCCTGTGGCAGGATTGGTGCGTGCAGGCGATGACCGAGGGGCTGGGCGACGCGTTCATCGGCACCTCGAATTGCCGCATCGCCATGCGCCGCGATCTCGAAGCCGTGGGCACCAACGCGCATGAGCTGCCGATGGTCTTCGCCGCGCTGGCCGAGACGGATGAAGAGCTGGCGCAGGCCCCCTACAAGGTGCTCGCCGACTGGCACGAAGAGCATGACGGCAACCTGCGCATCATCCTGCCCGACACCTACGGGACCGAGGGTTTCCTCAAACGCGCGCCCGACTGGCTGGCGGGCTGGACCGGGATCCGCATCGATTCCGGCGACCCCGCTTCGGCGGCCGAGGTGGCGATCCGTTGGTGGAAAGAGCGTGGCGAGGACCCGCGCGACAAGCTGGTGATCTTCTCGGACGGGCTGGACGTCGAAAAGATCGAGGAATTGCACGCGCAATTCACCGGACGGGTGAAGGTCTCGTTCGGCTGGGGCACGCTGCTGACCAACGATTTCCGCGGCCTCGCGCCCGGCAACACGCTGGCGCCCTTCTCGCTGGTCTGCAAAGCGGTCTCGGCCAATGGCAAACCCACCGTCAAGCTCAGCGACAACCCGATGAAGGCGATGGGCCCCGCCGCCGAAGTCGAGCGTTACAAGCGCGTCTTCGGCGTGGGCGAGCAAGAGGCGATGGACGTCTTCGTCTGATCGGGCGTCGTCTGATCCCTCTGGCTCAGGCGCGCAGCGCCGGCAGACCCACGCCGGTGCTCTCGAACCCGCCATCGGCAGCGACGATCTGCCCGGTGACGTAGCTGGCCTTGTCGGAACACAGAAAGACGATCACCTCGGCGATCTCACGCTCGGACCCGTAGCGATTGAGCGGGATCGCGTCGTGATAGGCGTCGATGATCTCCTGGCTGTGGACCGCCATCGCCAGCTTGGTGCGCACAGGACCGGGGCAGACGCAGTTGCAGCGGATGCCGTTTTCGCCCAGCTCGGCCGCCTGCTGCTTGGTCAGCTGGATCACTGCCGCCTTCGACGTGCCGTAGGCCACCCGCAGGGTCGAGGCGCGCAGCCCGCTGATCGAAGCGATGTTCAGGATCGCGCCGCTGGTCTCTTTCAGCGCGGGCAGGCAGGCCTGCGACATCAGGAAAACGCCGTCCAGATTGACCGCCATGACCGTCCGCCAGCGCTTGAAATCCGTCTCGGCAATGGGGCCGAAATCAGCCACGCCCGCGTTGTTCACCAGCGCGTCGATCCGGCCGAAATGCGCAAGGATCTCGGCGATCGTGCTGTCGATCTCGTCGGGTTCGGACACGTCGCAATAGAAGGGGTGCGCGCCCTCAAGCCCGGCGCAGGCGCTGTCGAGCGCGGGGACATCGCGGTCGAGCATGGCAACGCGCCAGCCCTGTTCGAGAAACAGTTGCACGGTGGCAAGGCCGATGCCGCGCGCGGCTCCGGTCACGAGGGCTACTTTCTGCACGCGATCCTCCTTAAGAATGCGCGCTCACGATGGCGCAGAGCATCTCGAACATCAAGCTCGCACCCAGATAGGCGGTCGCGCCCGACGGATCGAAGGGCGGCGAGACCTCGACCAGATCGGCACCGACGATCTTCACGCCCACAAGGCCGCGCGCGCATTCGAGCGCCTGAAAGCTGTTGGGGCCGCCCACTTCGGGCGTGCCGGTTCCGGGCGCGAAGGCCGGATCGACGAAATCGATATCGTAGCTGACATAGGTGTCGCCCTGCCCGGCGATCGCGCGGGCCTCGGCCATCACCTCGGCAGGGCCGCGTTGGTGAAAGTCCTCGATCGGGATGACGCGAATGCCGACGCTGTCGGCGAAATCGCGGTCCTCGCTGTCATAGGCGGTGCCGCGAATGCCGATCATGCAGACGCGTTTGGGGTCCAGAAGCCCCTCTTCCACCGCGCGGCGGAAGGGGGTGCCGTGGGTATACATCTGGCCGTTGAAATACGAATGATAGAGATCCGTGTGGCTGTCGAAATGGATCATGCCCAGCGGGCCGTCCTTGGCCAAGGCGCGCAGGATCGGCAACGTGCACAGGTGATCGCCCCCGGCGGTAAGCGGGATGATCCCGGCCGCCTTCACCCGCGCGTAGAAATCCTGCATCCGCGCGAGGCTGTCTTGCAGATCGGCCGGGTTGGGGGCCACGTCCCCCAGATCGGCGCAGTTCATTGCCTCGAACGGACGCAAGCCCGTCACGCCGTGCTGCGCGCGGATCATCGTCGAGGCGTCGCGCATCTGTCGGGGGCCATGACGCGGGCCGGGGCGATTGGTTGTACCGCCGTCCCATGGCGCGCCGATCAGGCCCACCTGCACCTGAGACAGACGGGGATCGTCCAAAGGCACATGTGGCAAGCGCATGAAGGTGGGGATGCCCGCGAAACGCGGCAGGACGAAACCCGATACGGGTTGGAAATCGCTCATCTCGGCTCTCCTGTGCGACCATGCGGTCGGGACGGTGCGCAGTGGCGGCGCGGCGCCCTCGGTCAGAAGGCAGGGAAGCAGAGTGCGGAGGCTTTGTCACGCGGCAGGCGACACGCGAATCCTGATGGCTCGGATGGTCAAACAACGGTCCCCGCGCGACACGGTGACGTCGATGCGCGTTCATGGCGGCCCAAGGCCCGACTCCCTTCGCAGACACGGTTTGCCACGCCACGCGTCGCAACCAACCGACCTCACCCTCAATCGCCAGCAAAAAGAGGCCCCGTTCAAAGCCGCGAAACTCGTACCCTCATGGTCCCGCCACCAGCTCGACACGCCGGTTCCGCGCGCGCCCCTGCGCCGTGTCGTTGGGGAAAAGCGGCGCGAGGGGGCCGATGCCGAAGGCGCGCAGCCGCTCGCGGTTGGCGCCGTGGCGCTCGACAAGCGCGGTGACGACCGCCTCGGCCTGCGCCTGCGAGCGGCGAGCGGCCTCGGCCAGATCGCCGGTATCGTCACTATGGCCGACGATGCGAAAACTCTGCCGCAGGTTCTGCCCGAGGAAATGGCCAACCGTCGCCAGAACCGTCTCGGAGCCCTCGCCGAGCGAGCCGTCATCGTTGAAAGCCAGCCCGTCGAGCACTGCGTGGCCGTAGGTATCCATGCTTTGCACCAGCGTCAGGGCCCCGATCGGCGGCGGCGGGGCGGCGCGTTCGGTCTGCACCGTGTCCACCAGCATGGCGATCTGCCCGCCTTCGGGCTGCGTCAGCACCACGACCGCCCAGAGCGTGCCGATGGCGTCGTCGCGCGCGCCGATCACAACACCCTGCGCCTGCGCATCGTCGCCCGGGGCAACCGCCATGCCATCGGGCACCGGATAGGTTTCGAGATAGGCCAGTATCCAGCGGCGGCTGCCCACGCCGCCGCCCGCGCGATCCTGCGTGAACCCGGCAGCGCGGATTTCGAAACCCTGCCGCTCAAGCACCTCGCGTTCGCGCTGATACATGGTTTCGACCCGTCGCGCCGGGCCCCGCCGTGTATAAAGGGTCCGGCTGACCAGCCCGTGCACGCGCAGCCAGTCATCCACCTGCGCCAGCGGGCCGAGCGGCCCGACCGGGATCGGGAAATCGCGCGGCGCGACATCGCGGACCTGCATCGCCAGCGTCTGCCCGTGGTCGCGAATCAACGGCAACGGGTCTTCCGCGCCCGGCTGATCCTGCGTGGCAAAAGCGGGCAGTGTCAGCGCCGACAGAACGAGCGCAATCCAGAATATCGGTGGCGTCCAGCGGCGCATCGCAACCTCGCGTCTCAGTTCGCGTCACCTTGGCGCGCAAAGCTTGAGAATTCCTTTCCGTCCGCGCGGTTGACGCTTCCCCCCTCTCGCGCCACCCTATCGGACAAAGGAGACCAGAATGACGATCCTCGCCATCGACCAGGGCACGACCTCGAGCCGGGCGATTCTCTTCGACGCGGACCTGACCGTGATGAAGGTCGCGCAACAGGAATTCACCCAGCATTACCCGGCCTCGGGCTGGGTCGAGCATGACCCCGAGGATCTGTGGCGCACGACGCTGGAAAGCTGCGAGGCGGTGCTCGACGGGGTGAAGCCGCCCGCTGCTCTGGGCATCACCAATCAGCGCGAGACGGTGGTGATCTGGGACCGCGAAACTGGCAAGGCGATCCACAACGCGATCGTCTGGCAGGACCGTCGCACCGCCGATTTCTGCGCCGAATTGCGCGATGCCGGGCACGAAGCCGAGGTCACGGCGCGCAGCGGTTTGCTTCTGGACCCGTATTTCACCGCGACCAAGGCGAAATGGCTGCTCGACACCGTGCCGGGCGCGCGCGAACGGGCGAAAGCGGGCAAGCTGGCGGCGGGCACAATCGACAGCTTCCTGATCTGGCGCCTGACCGAGGGCCGGGTGCACGCGACCGACGCCACCAATGCCGCGCGCACGATGCTGTATAACATCGATACCGGCGCGTGGGACGAAGAGCTGTGCCGCCTGTTCGACGTGCCGATCGAGATCCTGCCCGAGGTGCGCGATTGCAACGCCGAATTCGGCGAATGTCGTCTGTTCGGCGCGGGAATCCCGATCCTTGGCGTGGCGGGCGACCAACAGGCGGCGACGATGGGGCAGGCGTGTTTCCAGCCGGGCATGTTGAAATCGACCTATGGCACGGGCTGCTTCGCGCTGTTGAACACGGGCGACACACGGGTGGCATCGCAAAACCGGTTGTTAACAACTGTGGGCTATCAGATCGACGGCAAGGTGACCTATGCGCTGGAAGGGTCGATCTTCGTCGCGGGCGCGGTGGTGCAATGGCTGCGCGACGGTCTGAAGATGATCGCCGCCGCGCCTGAGACGCAGGCACTGGCCGAAGCCGCCGATCCGGGGCAGCGGGTCATCATCGTACCGGCCTTTACCGGGCTGGGCGCGCCCTATTGGCGACCCGAAGCGCGCGGCGCGATCTTCGGGCTGACGCGCAATTCGGGGCCCGAGGAATTCGCGCGCGCGGCGCTGGAAAGCGTGGGGTTCCAGACCCGCGATCTGGCCGAGGCGATGCGCGACGACTGGGCCGCGTCGGGCGCCGAGGCGGAGCTGGCAACGCTGCGCGTCGATGGCGGGATGAGCGCGAGCGATTTCGCCATGCAATCGCTGGCGGATATCCTTGGCGCGCCGGTCGACCGGCCCGACGTGCTGGAAACGACGGCTCTGGGCGTGGCGTGGCTGGCCGGGAATGGCGAGGGGATGCTGCCCGACGCCAAGGGCTTCGCCGAGCGCTGGTCGCTGGAGCGCCGGTTCGAGCCGCAGCTCGACGCCGAGGCGCGCGAACAGCGCTACGCCGCGTGGCAGCGCGCGGTCAAGGCGACCATCGCGGCGGGGTGACGCCGGCCATCCGGCCCTCGTTCAGCAAGTTCAGGGCTGGCCAATCAGCGTGACCATACGCTTCAAGCGCTCCGAAGCCTTGCCCTTGACCAGCCGCATGGATTGCAGCGCCATGGTCATCATCATCGATTTGGCGGTGATGTCGGCAGTGGCGTTCACCTGACAGCCATCGTCGGGCAGGTCGTAGAATTCGCAGGTGATGACAATCGTGGCCAGATCCGAGGTGATGTTCAGCACGATCGTTTCGTGCGGCACCGTCTCGGTCATCACCGCGCGGAAACTGCGCGGGGCGTCGCGCCAGTGGATCGTGCAATCCCATGCCGGTTGCGGCGGCTCTGCGATACGCGCGGATTCGATCGACATCCGGCGCAGGACTTCCTCGATCCGTTCGGGCGAGCGGAACTTCGTGAGCACCTTTTCGCGCGAGCGCTTGAAATCCTTGGTCGCGTTAACCTGCATTCGCTTCACCCTTCTCGTCACGCCCGGCGAACCCGATCTCTCCGGCCAGCCAGCGCGCCATCAATTCCTGTGCGATCGCCCCGTTGCGAGGCCGGCGGATCACCGGATGCTCGCCGGCCATCGCCTGCGCCAGCTCATCGCGCGTCACCCATATCGCGGCTTCGAGTTCGTGGTCGAGCACGATTTCGTCGCTCAAAGCCTCGCCCATGCAGCCCAGCATCAGCGAATTGGGCCACGGCCAAGGCTGCGAGGCCACATAGGCGACGCGCCCGACGCGCACGCTGGTTTCCTCGAACACCTCGCGGCGCACGGCCGCTTCCAGCGCCTCGCCCGGCTCGACGAAACCCGCCAGCGCGGAATACATGCCTTCGACCCAGCCCGGCGAGCGGCCCAGCAGCACGCGCCCGTTGCGCTCGATCATCATGATCACCACCGGATCGGTGCGCGGGAAATGCACCGCGCGGCAGGTCGGACAAACCCGCTGCCAGCCAGCCTCGGCGCTTTCGCTGCGCGCCCCGCAACGCGAGCAGAATCGGTGCGAGCCATGCCAGTTGAACAGCGCCCGCGCGGTCGAGCCCATCGCCGCGTCGACACCGTCCAGCCGCGTCATCAACCCGCGCAGATCGGCGAAGCGGTGATCAGGCGGCAGGTCGGGATGGGTGTATTCTGTGGGATCGAAAAAGGCGGACATCGCCGCCTCGTCCATTCCGGCCGGAACCCAGGACGACAGATCGGCCGCGAAACGCGCCGTGCCGTCATGCTCGCCCAGAAACAGCCAGGCCGGATCGGCATCGCCAAGCACGGAATGCGCCGGATCCAGCCAGACAAGGCGGGCCTCGTCGGGATCGGAAATCAGCGGACGGCCCCGCCAGACCGGCAACACGCGGGTGGCCGAATCATTCCTTAACGCGGCCTGTTTCTCGGCGTCGCCACGCCACTCAGCCCGCCGGTCATCCCACTCGGACGCAAAGACAATATCGCGCGGCACCTTCACCCCCTGTCGGTTGAGCTCGGTTTAGGCCATTTTCCTGAGTGTTGGAACAGGGTCTTGGCGGGAAGAGGTTGATTTCATGTTGTGTCTCAACCTGAGGCTGTGGATAATCACCCTTTGCGAGCCCGCCTTTTGCCCAATTTATGCCATCGAGTCCTCGCACCAGTAAAGCAGAGCTCTTAGCGTCGCGACGGCCTCGTGTTCTCGGCGCGCCAAAGGACCTGAACTGTGATTGAAAGAGGCAACGCGTTGCTTAACCCTTTAACCTTCAGTGGATTCACTGCTGGGCAGCGCGGTGTGCATCTCCGGATCATCGAGACGACCGATCTTCACCTGCACCTGATGCCGTATGATTATTACGCCGACCGGCCCGCCAAGGGCGTGGGTCTGGCCAATGCCGCGCGGATGATCGAGACCGCGCGCGGCGAGGCGCGCAACACGGTGCTGTTCGACAATGGCGACTTCCTGCAGGGGACCCCGATGGGGGATTACGTCGCGCATGAAACCCAGCTGGCCGAGGGCGATCTGCATCCCGTCATCGGCGCGATGAACGCGCTGCGCTATGACGCGATCACGCTGGGCAACCACGAATTCAACTACGGCATCGATTTCCTGATGACCACGCTGGCCCGGGCTGAATTTCCGATCGTGTCGTCGAACCTTATCACCCGTAAGGGCGCTTCGCCGCGCGAAGACCAGACGCTGGTAAGGCCCTATGTGCTGCTCGACCGGGTGCTGCAGGACGAAAACGGCTTCGACCACCCGATCCGCATCGGCATCATCGGCTTCGCCCCGCCGCAGGTGACGATGTGGGACAGCCAGAACCTTGCCGGTAGGCTCGACGCGCGCGACATCGTCGACAGCGCTCGCGCGTGGATCCCCGAAATGCGCGAGGCCGGGGCGGATATCGTCGTTGCGCTGGCGCATACCGGGATCGGCGCGGCCCGCCATAGCGACGGGATGGAGAACGCCGCGATACCGCTCGCGCGGAGCGAAGGCATCGATGCCATCCTGACCGGACACAGCCATCTGCTGTTCCCCTCGCCGGTTTTCGACAAGCTGCCCGATGTCGATGTCGCAACCGGCACGATCGCGGGGAAACCGGCGGTGATGGCGGGCTGCTGGGGCGCGCATATCGGCTTGATCGACCTGTTGCTGACCCGCGATGGCGGGACGTGGCGCGTGCTGGGCACCCGTTCGGAAGCGCGCGCGGTCACGCCCGACAGCGACGCACCGCATGACCCCGATCCGCGCGTGACCGAGGCGGTCTCGTCGCATCACGAACGCACCCTGACGGCGATCCGGCGGCCCGTTGGCGAGGCGAAGGAAACGCTGCATTCCTATTTCAGCCATCTCGGCGTCACCGCATCACTGCGGGTCGTGGCCGAGGCGCAGCGCCGCTATGTCAGCGAGCGGCTGAGCGGCACGCTGCACGAATCCCTGCCGATCCTCTCGGCGGTGGCGCCCTATAAATCCGGCGGGCGCGGCGGGCCTCAGGGCTATACGATGGTCCCCAAGGGGCCGGTCGCGCTGCGGCATCTGGCCGATCTCTACCCGTTCCCCAATGCCATCGCCGCCCTGCGGCTCACCGGCGCGCAGGTGATCGAATGGCTCGAGCGTTCGGCGGCGGCCTTCAACCGGATCCGTCCGGGCAGTCAGGAAACACCGCTGCGCAACAACGACGTACCGGGTTATAACTTCGAGGTCATCCACCCGCTCGACGTGGTCTATGACCTGTCCCAACCCGCGCGCTACGATCCTGCGGGCGCGCTGATTGACCCCGAGGCCCGCCGGGTCGTGCAAGCCAGTCTGGACGGCGCGGCGCTGGACCCCGAGGCGCATTACATCCTGTGCACCAACAGCTACCGCGCCGGTGGGGCGGGGGCGTTCTCGGGCGCAGAGACGGCGAATATCGTGTTGTCCGACGCGCGCGTCACGCGAGATATCCTGTGCGACCATGTCAGCGCACAGGGCGGCCTGTCCGCCGAACGGCGAGGGAGCCTGCTGTTCACGGCGCTGGAAGACACCTCGGCGATTTTCGAGACCGGCCCGGAGGCGCGGCACTTCCTGACCGATATCGAAACCTTCCGCCCGGTCGAACGCGGCCTGACCCGAGGCGGCTTCCTGCGGCTGAAAGTGGACCTGTCGGGCGGGGTGTGAGACGGGCCGCCAGGGTTCCGATGAGGGAGCCCTATTATTGGGGCATTGGGTCGGGGTCTTGAGTTTATTAGGGTCGAGAAAAAGGGCCGCTTGCGCGGCCCTTTTGGGTCTCGGGATGGTGCGTGAATCACGCACCCTACAAGGCGCGGCCCTGCTCAGCCGTCCTTGCGGATCACGGCGTTGGTGGGGTCGTAGGGGGAGTCCTCGACCACCTCGGCGTCCCATTCCTTGAGCAGGATCTTCACCTTCAGCTTGGTGCCAACCTCAGCCAGTTCGGGCGAGACATAGCCCATGCCGATCTGCTTGCCGAAGGCCACCGAATACCCGCCCGAGGTCAGGCGCCCGACCTTCTCGCCGTCTTTCAGCAGCGCCTCTTTCCCCCACGGATCGGTATCGGACGGCCCGTCGATCAGCAGCGTCACGCATTTGGCGCGGATGCCGGTATCCAGCATCGCCTGCTTGCCGCGGAATTCCTTGGACAGGTCGATGAAGCGGTCGAGCCCGGCCTCGGCAGGGGTCGCGTCGCGGCCCAGTTCGTTGCCGAAGGCGCGGTAGGACTTTTCCTGACGCAGCCAGTTCTGGGCGCGGGCGCCGACAGGCTTCAGCCCGTGCTTTTCGCCCGCTTTCATCAGCAGGTCCCACAGGTAGCGGCCGAATTCGATCGGGAAGTGAAGCTCCCATCCCAATTCGCCGGTATAGGCGACGCGGACGGCGCGGACCGGGCACATGCCCAGCTCGATGTCGCGGTACGACAGCCACGGGAAGCGCTTGTTGGACAGCACGGTCTCGGGGTTCGCGTCCTTGACGATCTCGTTCAGGATGGCGCGGGCATTCGGCCCGGCCAGCGCATAGACGCCCCATTGCGTGGTGATGTCGTGGCAATCGACGTAATCGCCACCCTCGGCGCGGAAATCCTCGATCGATTTCTTGAGGAAGTCGGCGTCGTAATCGGTCCAGGCGCCAGCCGAGATCAGATAATACTCGTCATCCTTGAGCCGCACGATGGTGTATTCGGTGCGGGTCGTCCCGGCCTCGGTCAGGGCGTAGGTCAGATTGATGCGACCCACTTTCGGCAGCTTGTTGCAGGTGAAGTGGTCAAGGAAGGCAGTCGCGCCCGGGCCGCGCACGAGGTGCTTGGTAAAGGCCGACGCATCGATGATGCCGCAGCTCTCGCGCACGGCTTTCGCCTCGGCCTCGGCGTATTGCCACCAGGCGCCACGGCGGAAGCTGCGCGAGTTGTGGTCGAAATCGGCGGGGGCGTCGACGGGGCCGTAATAGTTCGGGCGTTCCCAGCCATTCACCTGACCCATCTGCGCGCCCAGCGCGATCTGGCGGTCATAGGCGGGGGCGGTGCGCAGCGGGCGGCAGGCTTCGCGTTCCTCGTCCGGGTGGTGCAGGATGTAGACGTGCTCGTAGCACTCCTCATTCTTGCGCGCGGCGTATTCGGTGGTCATCCAGCTGCCGTAGCGCTTGGGGTCAAGGCTGGCCATGTCGATATCGGCCTCGCCATTGACCATCATCTGCGCCAGGTAATAGCCGGTGCCGCCCGCGGCAGTGATGCCGAAACTGAACCCTTCGGCCAGCCACATGTTGCGCAGGCCGGGCGCGGGGCCAACCAGCGGGTTGCCATCAGGGGTGTAGCAGATCGGACCGTTGAAATCGTCCTTCAGGCCGGACTCGGCGCAGGACGGCACACGCTCTGCCATCGCCATGTACTGGTCGGCGATCCGGTCCAGATCGAGCTGGAACAGGTCGGCGCGGAAGCTGTCGGGCACGCCATATTCGAACCGCGCCGGGGCGCCGCGCTCGTAAATGCCCAAGATCCAGCCGCCGCGCTCTTCGCGGGCATAGGATTCATTGTCGGCATCGCGCACGACCGGGTGCTCGGGATTGCCGGCCTCGCGCCATTTGACCAGCTCGGGATCCTTGTCCATGACGATGAAGGTGTGCTCGACCGGGATCGCGGGGATCTTGATGCCCAGAAGCCGCGCAGTGCGCTGCGCGTGGTTGCCCGAGGCGGTGACCACATGCTCGGCGGTGATCACGATCTGCTCGTCGCTGGGTACCAGGTTGCCGCCCTGCTCGACCATCTTGGTGCAGGTCACCTCCCAATGGGTGCCGGTCCAGTGGAAGGCATCGGCCTGCCATTTGCGCTCGATCGCGGCGCCATGCTGGCGCGCGCCCTTGGCCATCGCCTGGGTCACATCGGCGGGGTTAATGTAGCCATCGGTGCTGTGATAGAGCGCGCCCTTCAGATCCGAGGTCTCGATCAGCGGCCAGCGCTCTTTGATCTGCTCGGGCGTCAGGAATTCATGCGGGACACCCGCCGTTTCTGCGACCGAGGAATAGAGCATGTATTCGTCCATGCGCTCGTCGGTTTGCGCCATGCGCAGGTTGCCGACGACGGCAAAGCCCGCGTTCAGGCCGGTTTCAGCTTCCAGACCCTTGTAGAATTCCACCGAGTATTTGTGGATGTGGGTGGTCGCGTAGCTCATGTTGAAGAGCGGGAGCAGACCGGCGGCGTGCCAGGTCGAGCCCGACGTCAGCTCGTCGCGTTCGACCAGCATCGTGTCCCAGCCGGCCTTGGCGAGGTGATAGGCGATGCCGGTGCCGACCGCACCACCACCGACGACAAGGGCTTTCACATGGGTTTTCATTCCACCGGCTCCGCAAGAGATTTGCCCCGGTTTCGCAGCTATTCGCATCGGGCGGTGAAATGCTGCCGACCGATGGGCGCGTAAAAACGACGCGCGGTCATGTCGGGGCCCCGATACGGAACTTACGGGGACAGCCGCCAAGGGGCGACATCGGCTTGAAATTCAGGGCCCTGCGCCACGCTGTGCCGTGCCCACCTGCCCTGCCGTTACGAATCGGCGCGGCTCCCCGGCGTGACCGGGCCGCAAAGGGGCGCCACCGTCACCGGAAGCGCCCCGCGTGGCGTGGATATCAGCGGCCGCGCCCGAAATCCGTGGCATCGACCTGCCCGTCGCCATTGGCATCAAGCTGGGCAAACAGGCGCGGCGTGGCCTCGGCCCATTCGCGGGCCGTAATCTGCCCGTCGCGGTCGCTGTCGGCAAAGCCCGGCGTCATCGCACCATGGATCATCTGGCCCGGGCTGGTGCCGCGCCCGCCGGGACCGCGCCCATGACCCTGAGCTTGACCCTGACCCTGCATTTGGCCCTGCCGCTGGCCTTGGCCCTGTCGCTGCCCCTGCCCGCCGCCATGGGCCTCGCGGTTGGTCTCCTCCTGAGTGGCGATGGTCTGCGCCATATTCGCCTGCTCAGCCCTGTCGATACTTCCGCTGCCGTCAAGGTCGAACATCTCGAACAGATCGCCGCGCCGGGTGGCGACATCGTCGAGCGTAACGCGCCCGTCCTCGTTCATGTCCCATTCAAGGATGAAATCGGCCATTTGCGGCGTCCCGCGCCCCGGGTTCTGGCCCTGCATCTGGGCCTGTCCCGCGCCGCGCCCCTGACCTTGTCCCTGACCCTGTCCCTGCCCATAGCTCTGGGCGAAAACGGCGGTTGCGGTCAGGGCCAGACCGGCGACGAGGGCGATAGCTGTTGTCCGTTGCATGGGGGATACCTCACATTCTATGTTTCGAATGTAATACGCGACGGCATCACGCTTCCGTCGCGGCGCGCCGAGATTTCTTTCGGTCCGCCGCCGAAAGCCGTATTCCTCCGGCCATGCGCCTTGTCCTGATCCCGGTTCTGACCGCCCTCGCCTGTCTCATGGCCGCGCTCTACGGCGCGCTTCACAACCAGATCAGCTATGCAATCGGGCCGGATTACTTTCACGCCTTCAAGTTCATCCAGTTCCGGATTTCGCCGGACCTGCCGCCGCGCCTCGGCGCTGCGATTGTCGGGCTGCAGGCAAGCTGGTGGATGGGGCTGGTGGTCGGGCTGCCCATCGCAGCGCTTTGCGCGCGGGCGCCCACGGGCGGGGCGATGGTGCGGCTGTTCCTCCGCTGTACGGCCATCGTGCTGGCGGTAACGCTGGGTCTGGGACTGGCGAGCCTTCTGGTACCCGGCGACCTACTCGACGGACTGGTGCCGATCCCCACCGCCGCCCAAGACCCGCGGGGCTTTGCCCGCGCCGCCCTGATGCATGACACGAGCTATCTCGCCGGGATCCTCGGCATGATGGCGGGCGGGTTCTACGCCCTGCGCCGCGCCCGGCGCTGAGTGCGAGCGACGCGACTTGTTCCCCCTGCGACCGGGCGGTATGAGTTGCGCCACGATCACGGGGGGCTCGATGCAGGTCTTTGAGACGAAAAATGCGGTCCGCGAGGCGGTCGCCACATGGCGCGCGGCGGGCGAACGCATCGTTCTGGTGCCGACCATGGGCTATCTGCATGCGGGCCACATGGCTCTGGTCGAACGCGCACGGGCCGAAGGCGACCGCGTCATTGCGTCGATCTTCGTCAATCCCACGCAATTCGGCCCGACCGAAGATCTGGCGACTTACCCGCGCGATCCCGAACGCGATCTTGCGATGCTGCGCGAGGCGGGCGTCGCCGGTGTCTTCATGCCCGACGTGACCGAGGTCTACGCCCCCGGCGCGCAGACCATCGTCGAGACCACCGAGCTGGCCAAGATCCTGATCGGCAAACTGCGCCCCGGCCATTTCCGCGGCGTGGCGACCGTGGTGACGAAGCTCTTCAACATCGTGCAGCCCGATACCGCCTGTTTCGGCGAAAAGGATTACCAGCAGCTCTGCGTGATCCGGCAGATGGTGCGCGATCTCGACATGCCGGTGCGCATCGTCGGCGTCCCCACGGTGCGCGAAACCGACGGGCTGGCGATGTCCTCGCGCAATGTGCGCCTGACGCCCGAGGACCGCAGCGCCGCCGTGGTGCTGTCGCAATCCCTGTTCGAGGCCGAGGAAATGGCAAAGACCGGCATCACCGCCTCGCGCCTTCGGGCCTGGGTCGCGGCCAATATTCAGGCCAATCCGCGCGCCGACCTGCAATCCGCCGATATCCGCGACGCCGAGACGCTCGCCACCATTTCGGGCCCGTTGCAGCGCCCCGCCGTGATCCTGCTGGCGGTGCGTTTCGGCAAGGTCCTGCTGATCGACCAGCGCGTCGTCACCCCCTAGCCGTCTCGACCCGAGCCGCCACCCCCGAGGAGGAGAAGCCCCATGTCAGCCCAAGCCCCGATTCGCCGTATCACCGTGCCGCAGATCCGCGCCCGCAAAGGCAGCGAGCCGATCGTGTCGCTGACCTCGTATCACGCGCATACCGCGGCCATCGTCGACAAATACGCCGATTTCATTCTGGTGGGTGACAGCCTCGGGATGGTCATGCACGGCATGGAATCGACCGTGGGCGTGACGCTCGACATGATGATCACCCACGGCAAGGCGGTCGTGCGCGGCACCAAGCGCGCGCTCATCGTTGTCGACATGCCTTTCGGCACCTACGAGGAAAGCCCTCAGATGGCCTTCCGCAACGCCGCGCGGATCATGTCCGAGACGCAATGCCAGGCGATCAAGCTGGAAGGCGGCGCGCGCATGGCCGAGACCATCCGCTACCTCGTGGATCGCGGCATCCCGGTGATGGCGCATGTCGGCCTGACGCCGCAATCGACCAATGTCATGGGCGGCTTCAAGACGCAGGGACGCGACGAGGCGACCTGGGCCCACCACATCGACGACGCCAAGGCGGTAGCCGAAGCCGGTGCCTTCGCCGTGGTGGTCGAGGGCGTGGTCGAACCCCTCGCCCGCGAGATCACCGCGCAGGTCGAGATCCCTACCATCGGCATCGGCGCCTCGGCCGATTGCGACGGGCAGATTCTGGTGCTGGAAGACATGCTGGGCCTGAACCCGCGCCCGCCGAAATTCGTCAAGGTTTACGGCGCGCTCGGCGGGATGATCGAGCGCGCGGTGTCGGATTATGCCGACGAAGTCAAATCCCGCGCTTTCCCCTCGGACGATCAAACCTACCGCTGAGACTTGCGCGCCCTGCGGTGGTGCAAACGACGGCGGAGGATGAGTATTTGGAGCAAACTGAAAGGGCTTAACGAAAGCTTAATGCCCTATCTTTGTTCCTAATATTTCCTCGGGGGAGTGAATTGGCCGCAGGCCAAGAGGGAGGCAGACGGCCCCCAAACCGGCAGGTTTCTGCACGCGCGAAATGGCGCATTGGCACGGACCGATTACCGCCCTAAAGTAGAGTAAACCCTCGTCAAACAGGAAAACGGCCATGACCAACCCCTACAGTGACCTGCCCAAGCGCGCGTTCTGGAGGTCGGGGGTCGCCGATCATTCGCCGCTGGCCTGGCCCGATATTTACCGCCCGCGCTTCGACATCGACCGCAAGATGCGGATTACCTGCGCCGGCAGTTGTTTCGCCCAGCATATCGGGGCGCAATTCAAGCGCCGAGGCTATAACTTCGTCGACCTCGAACCCGCGCCGCCGATGCTGGCGCGCGAGAACTGGCATAAGTTCGGCTTCGACCTCTATTCCGCGCGCTACGGCAATATCTACACCGCCCGCCAACTGGTGCAGATGTTGGCGCGCGGCGACGGGTCGCTGGAACCCTCGGAAACAGCTTGGATTGACCCTGACGGCCGCGCGCGCGATCCGTTTCGGCCAGCGATCGAGCCCGATGGATTCTCGGACGCCGCCGAACTGGCGCGGGACCGGGAATGGCACCTGCAACAGGTGGCGACACTTCTCGATAACACCGATCTCTTTGTCTTCACTCTGGGCCTGACAGAGGCCTGGGAATGCGTGGCCGACGATGTCGTTCTGCCCACATGTCCCGGCACCGTCGGCGGCACGTTCGACGCGGCGAAGTACCGGTTCAAGAATTTCTCATTCCTTGAAACGCTCACCGACATGAACCGCTTCATCGAAATCGCCCGTGCGCGCAATCCGGCGATGAAGTTCCTGTTCACCGTCTCGCCCGTGCCGCTCACTGCGACTGCCAGCGACCAGCATGTTCTGGTGGCAACGATGCAGTCGAAATCGATCCTGCGCGCGGTGGCGGCGGAATTGTACGACAGTCACGATTGCGTCGATTACTTCCCCTCGTATGAGCTGGTCGCCGCGCATCCAATGCGGGCGATGTCCTACATGCCCAACCTGCGCAACGTCGCGAGCGAGGGCGTGGCGCGGGTCATGGACGTGTTCTTCGGCTCGATCGGTGGCGAAGAACCGATGGCCGAGGCCGAAAGCCCGACGATGCCCGCCCGCCCAGCACCAAGAGCCGCAGCGCAGGATGACGATCTTGTCTGCGAAGAGGCCCTGCTTGAGGCGTTTGGACAATGACGGTTTTCGTAGCAGGCAATTCGCATACCGTCGCGCTTGCCAAGGGGGCCAAGACACTGAGCATCCCGCCCGAGCACGTTCAGTTTTTCGGTTTCGGCTCGGGCGCGATCGAAGTCACTCCCTTCGCGCAGCGAGCGGGTGACCGGGTGGTGATGCGCGATCCCGATTACGCACAAAATTTGCGGCAGGCTACTGGCAGCGACAGCATCGACGCGACCCATGTTTGGGCCGTCGTGATGGGCACGCATAATTTCCGCATCCTGCGCGGCCGTTTTTGGGGCGAAGCTGCCCCTTCGGCGCTTGCCGGGGCGCGCCAGAGACCCCTTTCAGACGCGGTGATCGATCAGATCATTTTCGACGACCAGTCGCATATCCGAGCGTTTCTCGAAAATCTCGCCGCGATAGGCGCGCGGTTTCTAGTCGTGTCGTGCCCGCCCTTGCGCAAGGATACCCCGAACATTCGCTCGGGCATTCCGACCGGGCCGCTTCTGGAGGTGGATCGCCGTGCCCGCGCCAGCCTACGCGGCTGGCTGGCCGCGCGCGACATCCCCTTCGTCGCCCCGCCCGAGGGCGTCACCGATGAAGACGGCTTCCTGCTGCCGGACTTCGCGCAGACCCATACCGCCAAGGGAACACCCGATCCGCATCACGCCAATGCCAAATATGGCGCGCTCATGGTGGAAAAGCTGGTCGCTGCAATCGACGCCCATTTCCCGGGTGCACGCAGCGCCGCGTGAGGCTCAGCCCATCTTTAATCCACAAATATCCTCGGGGGGTGAATTGGCCGCAGGCCAAGAGGGGGGCAGACGGCCCCCCTTTTCCCTCACCCTTTAGCGCAAGCTTTCGCAGGGATCGGGACGGTCCACCGGCTCGGTGATCACCCACAGATCATAGGGCGCATCGGGGCCCGGGTCGCTTTCCGTCTGTCCCAGCGCCAGCACGCTCACCCCGGGTGCGGCCTGCGCGATGAGGGCGGGCGCGCCGTGATCGCGGCGGGCATGGCCTGATCCGGCAATCACCGCCACCGGGCCGCCGGTCTCATCGAGAGCCAGCAAAGCCGCGCGGGCGAGCGACGCATCGCGCAGGCGCTGTGCCTCGACCATGCCGCCCATCATCCCGATCGGCATCGCGGCGCAATGGGCGTCGAATTGCGCGGCCTCTCGCGCCGTCTGCTCGGCTGTGGGAAGCGCCGCGTCCAGTCCGAACCGCGCGGCCTCGGGACCGAACACCGCCGCCGCCCCCTCCGAAAACGCGCGGCGCGCTTCAGGGCGCGGGATGCCCGCGCCGTAATGACGGGCCGAGCCCGCTGCTTCGAAGATCGGGAAATACAGAGCGAAATCGGGCCAGCCGCTTTCGGCCCAGCCCAAAGCGACAGCCAGCGCCTCTGCGTCGGTCCGGTCCCCGGGCATCGCCGCCGCCTGTTCCGGCGTCAGCATTTCCCAGACCACGGCCGCAGGCCGCTGCGCCCCGATGGCGCGCGCCTGATTGAGATGATGCTGCGGGTTGTCGTGAACCTCGCCCAGCACAAGGATCTGCGCCGGGGGCAGCCGGTCGAGATCGGATTGCGGTACTGGCTCTGCCCGGAGGAGTGCGGGCATGGCTGCGATCAGAACAGTCAGTGTCGTCGCCTTCATGCGAAGAAGGCGTAGACCCCCGGTGCCCGGCTGACAAGATCGCGTTTCATCTTGGCCAACGCCGCCGCTTCGATCTGGCGCACGCGCTCCTTCGACAGGCCGAGCTCGGCCCCAAGCGATTCCAGCGTGCGCGGCTCTTCGCCCAGCTTGCGGGCCGAGACGATGATCCGTTCGCGCGGATTGAGCGCCGCCATCGACTGCGCGAGCCAGCCGCGCAACACCCGGTTATCTTCGCGGTCCGAAACCACCTCACCCTGCGCCGAGGCTTCGTCTTCGATCGTGTCGATCCATTCGTGGCCGTCATCCTCGCCCGAAGGCTTGGCGTTCAGCGACAAATCCCCGCCGGCAAGGCGCCCGTCCATCATCATCACGTCATGCACGGGCACACCCAGCCGCTGGGCCACGCGCCCCATCAATTCGGGCCCGCCCAGTTCTTCGCCGGCCTGCCGCGCCTCGCGCTGCAATTCCGCCTGAACGCGGCGCATGTTGAAAAAGAGCGCTTTTTGCGAGGTCGTGGAGCCGGTCCGCACCATCGACCAGTTGCGCATGACGAAATCCTGCACCGAGGCCTTGATCCACCACACTGCGTAGGTCGAGAAGCGCACGCCGCGATCAGGATCGAAGCGTTCGGCGGCCTTCATCAGCCCCAGACCCGCTTCCTGAATCAGATCGCCCATCGGCGCGCCGTAGCGGCGATAGCGCGACGCCATCGAGATCGCGAGACGCATATACGCGGTCACCAGCCTGTGCAGGGCCCGTTCGTCACGTTCATCGCGCCATGCGCGGGCAAGCTGCAATTCGGTCTCGGCATCGAGCAATTCAGCCCGCATCGCCTGACGTGCCATGCGGTCGGTTCCAGTGGTGTCCAGCGCCATCGTCGTCTCCCGTCTATGCAGGGATTACGCGCGAGAGACGATTTGGTTCATCAATGAATCGAAAAAAGTCATCATTTGGCGCACAAAAGCTGATTTGCCAGAACCGGGCGGGTGTGAAACCAAGTCAGCATCCCTGTTTCGGAGCCGACTTTCCATGACCTACGACCTTTGCATCGCCGACCGAGCCTATTCCAGCTGGTCGCTGCGCGGCTGGCTGATGTTCGACGCCTTCGGCATCACGCATGACCTGACCGTGACCCGGCTGTACGAGCCCGGCTTCGCGCAGACGCTGGCGCAGTATTTTCCCGCCAAGACCGTGCCCGCCGTGCGGATGCCCGACGGACTCGTGGTCTCGGAATCCCTCGCTATCGCCGAGGAACTCGCAACCCGCCATCCCGATGCCGGGCTCTGGCCCGCCGATCCGCGCGCGCGCGCCGTCGCACGCCAGCTCGTGTCGGAGATGCATGCGGGCTTCATGGCGCTGCGCGATCACTGCCCGATGAACCTGCGCGTCAGCTACGCCGATTGCGCCCCGCCCGAGCCGGTGCTCAGGGATCTGGCGCGGCTTGCGCTGATCTGGGACTGGGCGCGACAGGAAACCGGCAGCACGGGCCCGTGGCTTTGCGGCGATTATTCGTTGGCCGACGTGTTCTACGCCCCGGTCGCCGCCCGGATCGCGGGCTACAACCTGCCCGTGGGCGAGGCCGAACAGGCCTATGTCGCCGCCCATCTCGCGCATCCCTCGTTCCGGCGCTGGCGCGAGGCATCGCTGAGCGACGGCCCCGATCAGCCCTTCTACGACCGCGACTATCCGCAGCGCCCCTGGCCTAGCGCGTAAGCCGCGCGACAGCCCAGCGGGCAGCGTCGCGCACCGTGGCATCAGGATCGTCCAGCAGTGCCTCAGCCGAGGGGCGCAAATGCGGCGCGCCGGAATTGCCGATCGCATAGAGCACGTTGCGCACGAAGCGGTCGCGCCCGATCCGCTTGATGGGCGAGCCGGAAAACCGCGCGCGGAAGCCCGCATCGTCCAGCGCCGCCAGCTCGGCGAGCGGCGGCGCGATCAGATCGTCGCGGGCCGCGTATTTCACTTCGGAGGCCTCGGCGGCGAACTTGTTCCACGGACAGGCCGCAAGGCAATCGTCGCAGCCATAGATCCGGTTGCCCATCTTGGCGCGCAGATCCTCGTCCACCGGGCCGTGATGCTCGATCGTCAGGTAGGAAATGCACCGCCGCGCATCCAGCTTGAAAGGCGCGGGAAAGGCATCGGTCGGACAAGCCGTCAGGCAGGCGGTGCAGGATCCGCAACGCTCGCGCGCGGGCGCGTCGGGCTCCAGCTCCAGCGTGGTAAAGATCGCCCCCAGAAAAAACCAGTTGCCCAGATCGCGGCCCAGAAGATTGGTGTGCTTGCCCTGCCAGCCCAGCCCTGCCGCCTGCGCCAGCGGCTTTTCCATCACCGGCGCAGTATCGACGAAGACCTTGATCCCGGCTGTCTCGCCCTGCCGCGCGGCCTCCTCGATCAGCCAGCGGCCCAGCCGCTTGAGCCGTTTCTTTACCACGTCATGATAGTCGCGCCCGCGCGCATAGACGCTGATCGCCCCCGCCTCGCGCCGCGCGACGGCCTCCATCGGGTCCTCGTCCGGGGAATAGAGCTCGGCCAGCATGATGACCGAGCGTGCCTCGGGCCAGAGCGCGGCGGGGTCGCCGCGCCAATGCATCCGCTCGGCCATCCAACCCATCTGCCCGTGATAGCCAGCCGCGACAAAAGCCTCCAAGCGCCCGGCCAGCTCGGGCAGCGCATCGGGCCGGGTCACGCCCATCGCCGCGAAACCCTCGTCTCTGGCACGCGCTTCAAGGGCCGCTTTCAGCCCCATCTTTGATCTCCAAATATCCTCGGGGGGTGAGGCGCGTCAGCGCCGAGGGGGGCGGACAGCCCCCCTTGCTTTGGTCGTGACCGAAGGGCGGAAAGCCGCCCTGCCCGACCCGAGCCGCTGCGAGCCCGCTCAGAAATCGAGATCGGCATAGCGCCGGGGCGGCGGGAAGCCCGGGACCTGATCGGCCAGAAGCGGGCGGAAGGCCGGGCGCGACTTGATCGTCGCGTACCACGCCTTGACCGAGGGCGCGCGGTCCCAGTCCACGTCTGAAATGTAATCGAGGCAGCTCAGATGCGCGGCGGCGGCGAAATCGGCAAGCGACAGCGCGTTCCCGGCGATCCAGCGGCGATGTTCTAGAAGCCAGCTCATGTAATCGAGATGGTACTTGATCCGCGCCGAGCCGGTCTTGATGTTCTGGCTATCGGGATAGCCGGTGCCCATGATCTTCTTGTTCACCCGCTCATAGAGCAGGTTGGCCGTCACCTCGGTGTGGAACTTGTCGTCGAACCACGCACACAGCCTGCGCACCTCGTAGCGCCCGGCGGGATCGTCGGGCAGCAGCGGCGGCGTCGGGTGGATCTCGTCGAGGAATTCGCAAATTGCCTGGCTTTCGTACAAAAGCCGCCCCTCGTAGCGCAGGATCGGGACCTTGCCGGCGGGGTTGAGGCGCAGGAATTCGGTCCCGCCCTCCCAGTAGCGTTCTTCCTTCAGCGAGAAGGGGATGCGTTTCTCGGCCAGCGTCAGCCGCACTTTGCGGCAGAAGGGCGAGAGCGGGACATGGTGGAGCAGGTGGACTTGCGTCTGCATGGGCGCATTCATTTGGGCTTTCCCTTTCCTTCGCACGCCCCCGGCGCGGACTGCAACCGCCCGTGGCCGGCCTAGGTGGCGAAGCGCGCGGGGTGTTGCCCGCTTGCCGAGCCGCCCGGGCGGTGAAGGCGTGCGCTCAGCCCCCGAAACAGGCCGAGCGGTCGTCACGGGTGATGGTGGCGGCGCCGTCGCGGATGGCGCGGGCGCGGCGCTCCATGAAAGCGTCGGGCCGGGCCGCATTACGGCTTTGCGGCGCGGGCAGCACCGAGGCCAGAAGCGCGGCCTGCCGCGCGCCCAGACCGGCGGCGTCGGTGTCGAAATAGTGCCGCGCCGCCGCCTGCACGCCGAACACGCCTTCGTCGAACTCGGCCATGTTCATATAGACTTCGAGGATACGCTCTTTGGGCCAGAGGATCTCGACCACCGGGGTCAGCACCGCTTCCAGCAGTTTGCGCAGCCAGTTGCGCCCATGCCACAGGAAGGTGTTCTTCACCACCTGCTGGCTAATGGTCGAGGCGCCGCGCGTCCCGCCCTCTTCCAGTGCAAGCCGGATCGCGCCCATGTCGAAACCCCAGTGGCGGCAGAAATTCGCGTCCTCGGCGGCGACCACCGACAGCGGCATGGCGCGGGCGACATCGTCGAAATCGACCCATTCGTGCTGGATGCCACCGAGACGGCGCGATTCGCTTGCCATGTACCAGCCGGTGGGCGGGTTCACGAAGCGATAGAGCGCGATCCACGCGACCAGCAGCACGGCCAGCCCCAGAAGGCCCAGCAACGCCCAGCGGAACAGCCGGCGGATGCCCGCGGCCAGCCGGTCGAGCATTCCCGGGCGCTTGCCCTTTTTCTTCTTTTTCGGGGTCGCTGCCCGTCTCGATCTTGCCATGCCGGCAGTTAACGGGTTGCGGGCCGGGGCATCAAGCACCGCGTGCGCGCGCCACCGGTCTGGGGGCGGCGGCGGGACTGGCGGCCCCTTGCCGAAGCGGCGGCGCGACGGGCGGGCGCCGATGGACCTTTGGCGCGCAGGTGATACGCTGGATTGCAACGCCCCGGCCACAGGATCCGCCACCATGATGACGCTTCACCACAGCCCGACCTCGCCCTATGTGCGCAAGGTGATGATCGTGCTGCACGAGACCGGACAACTGGACAACGTGCGACTTGTACCCGGCTCGGGAACGCCGGTTGCCCCCGCGCAGTCGCTTCTGGGCACCAACCCGCTGGGCAAGGTGCCCGCGCTGGAACGCGAGGATGGCTGCGCGCTGTATGACAGCCGGGTGATCTGCCGCTATCTGGCCGCGCAAAGCCCCAAAGGCGCCGGCCTATACCCCGCCGCGCCCGCCCTATGGGAGGCGCTGACGCTCGAATCGACCGCCGACGGCATCCTCGATGCGGCGCTTCTGATGCGCTACGAAACCGTGCTGCGCGCGCCCGAGCAGCAAGCCAGCGACTGGGTCGAGGGTCAGTGGGGCAAGGTTTCGCGCGCCCTGTCGGTGCTTGAACAACGCTGGATGGCGCATCTCGAAGGGCCGCTGACCATCGGCGTGATCGCGGCAGGCTGCGCGCTGTCCTATCTGGATTTCCGCTTTGCCGAGCGCGACTGGGCCGCGCAACATCCCGCGCTGGCGGCGTGGTCGGCGCGCTTTGCCGGGCGCGACTCGATGCAGGCGACGCTGCCCCAATAGCGGCCCTGCCCGCGACTCGGGCCGCGCGGCGCAGCGGACGGGTGCCCTGCTGCCGATGCCTTCGCCCCGCCGCAGAGCGCCGCATGACGCCGAAACACTCAGCGAAGCGCCAAAACCCGGCGTGATTCGGATCGGCCTGCGTGTGACATTTACTCACGCGCATACAGCCCATTGTATGCTGGACGCGGGCTTGCGCCCCCGTTAAAAGCGCGAGCACGGATGGGGTGTGGGCGACCACAGCCCTGAACGCATGCGGTCGGGTCAACCGGCCCCAGTGACAATGGAGAAACGCTCGTGTCCCACGCAGAAGAGCACGAAGGCACCCGCCGCGATTTCCTGTATTACGCGACGGCCGGTGCCGGTGTCGTTGCCACAGGCGCGGCTGTCTGGCCGCTTGTGAACCAGATGAATCCCTCGGCCGATGTGCAGGCCCTGTCGTCGATCTTCGTCGACATCAGCGGTGTCGCGGTCGGCACGCAGCTGACGGTGAACTTCCTCGGCAAGCCCGTGTTCATCCGCCACCGGACACAGGAAGAGATCGACGCCGCGCGCGCCGTCGAGCTGTCGGATCTGATCGACCAGAACGCCGAGAACCCGAACCTGCCCGCAGGCTCGCCCGCCACGGACGAGAACCGCGCGATTGCCGGCAAGGAAGAATGGCTGATCATGACCGGCGTGTGTACGCACCTCGGTTGCGTGCCGCTGGGCAATGGCTCGGGCGATTTCGGCGGCTGGTTCTGCCCGTGCCACGGGTCGCACTACGACACCGCGGGCCGTATCCGCCGTGGTCCGGCGCCGCAGAACCTGCATATTCCGATCGTCAGCTTCGTCGACGACACCACCATCCAGCTCGGCTAAGGGAGAGACAGAAGCATGTCCGGAATTCCCCACGACCATTACGAGCCCAAGACCGGTGCGGAGAAGTGGCTTAACCGCCGCCTGCCGATCGTCGGGCTTCTCTACGACACCCTGATGATCCCCACGCCGAAGAACCTGAACTGGTGGTGGATCTGGGGCATCGTCCTTGCTTTCTGCCTGGCGCTGCAGATCGTCACCGGCATCGTGCTGGTGATGCACTACACGCCGCATGCCGACATGGCCTTCCGTTCGGTCGAGCACATCATGCGCGACGTGAACGGCGGCTACATGCTGCGCTATCTGCACGCCAACGGCGCTTCGCTGTTCTTCTTCGCCGTCTACATCCACATCTTCCGCGGCCTCTACTACGGTAGCTACAAGACCCCGCGCGAAGTGACCTGGATCGTCGGCATGCTGATCTACCTGCTGATGATGGCCACGGGCTTCATGGGCTACGTGCTGCCGTGGGGTCAGATGTCGTTCTGGGGCGCCACCGTGATCACCGGCCTGTTCGGCGCGATCCCGGGTATCGGCGAACCGATCCAGCAATGGCTGCTGGGCGGACCGGCGGTCGGCAACGCCACGCTGAACCGCTTCTTCTCGCTGCACTACCTGCTGCCCTTCGTCATTGCGGGTCTTGTGATCGTCCACATCTGGGCCTTCCACACCACCGGCAACAACAACCCGACGGGCGTCGAAGTGCGTCGCGGCTCGAAGGAAGAAGCTGAGAAGGACACCCTGCCCTTCTGGCCGTACTTCGTGATCAAGGACCTGTTCGCGCTGGTCGTTGTGCTGCTGGTGTTCTGGGCGATCGTCGCCTTCATGCCGAACTTCCTGGGCCACCCCGACAACTACGTCATGGCCAACCCGCTTTCGACGCCGGCGCATATCGTCCCGGAATGGTACTTCCTGCCGTTCTACGCGATCCTGCGCGCCTTCACCGCCGATGTCTGGGTCGTGATGTTCGCCAACTGGATCTCGTTCGGCATCATCGACGCCAAGTTCTTCGGCGTGCTGGCGATGTTCGGCGCGATCGCGGTCATGGCTCTGACGCCGTGGCTGGACACCTCGTCGGTGCGCTCGGGCCGCTATCGTCCGATGTTCAAGTCGTTCTTCTGGCTGCTGGTGATCGACTTTGTCGTGCTGATGTGGGCCGGTGCCATGCCCGCCGAACCGCCCTACTCGACGATCTCGCTGATCGGTGCGACCTACTGGTTCGCCTACTTCCTGGTGGTTCTGCCGCTTCTGGGCGTGCTTGAGCGTCCGAAGACCCCGCCGGCGACCATCGAGCAGGACTTCAAGTCGCATCTCAAAGCCAAGAAGTCGGGCCCCGCGCCTGAACAGATCCCGGCCGAGTGATCGAAAGGAAAAGGTGATACCCATGTTCCGCAAACTACTCCTTTCGACCCTGGCGGTCCTCTCGCTCGGCAGCGCTCCGGCGCTGGCGGCGGGCGAAGGTGGCCATGTCCACGACTTCGCCTTCTCGTTCGAGGGTCCGTTCGGCACCTATGACCGCGCGCAGCTTCAGCGCGGCCTGCAGGTCTACAACGAGGTCTGTTCGGCCTGTCACGGCCTGACCATGGTCGCGTTCCGTTCGCTGTCGGACGAAACCGGCCCGGCGGTCGAGGGCGACACGCTTCGCGCCTTCGCCGCCGAGCATGAAGTCGAGGACGGCGAGGGCGGTTACCGCGCCGCTGAACTGACCGACCACTTCCCCGGCTCGTCGCTGGAAAACGCGCCGGACCTGAGCCTGATGGCCAAGGCCCGCGCCGGTTTCCACGGCCCCTATGGTCTGGGCATCAACCAGCTCATCCACGGGATGGGTGGCCCGGAATACATCGCGTCGTTCCTGACCGGCTTCACCGGCGAGGAAACCGAGATGGCGGGCGCGCTGTTCTACGAGAACGAAGCGTTCGGCGGCAATGTCGCCATGCCCCCGGTCCTGTTCGAGGATCTGGTCGAGTATTCGGACGGCACCCCGGCCACCGAAGAGCAGATGGCGCAGGACGTCGCGGCATTCCTGATGTGGGCGGCCGAGCCGCACCTGCCGCAGCGCAAGATGTGGGGCTTCATCGGCGTGCTGTTCCTCGCCATGCTGGCCTCGCTGCTGTACCTGACCAACAAGCGCCTCTGGGCGCCGATCAAGAACCAGGCCAAGCAGGGCTGAGCCTCGTCGATCACAAATCTGTCGAAACGCGCCCTTCGGGGCGCGTTTTGCGTTTGGCGGTCTGGAAACGACAATTTCCCGCCGCTAGGGTTTCGGCGCCCGATTTCAGCCGAGACGTTGTTACCATGGTTCGAACCGCTTTCCTTGCCCTGCTGCCGCTTCTGACCCTTGCCGCCGCCCTGCCCGCGCAGGCGCAGTGGATCGCCGCCGGGCGCTGGGGCGACGAGACGGGCTTTCGCTACGTGCAGCCCGGTCGCTGGATGGTGCTGGAGCGCGGTGGCCGGGTCGAGATGTCGGCCGAGGGCGACAACCATCTGGGCCGGCTGACGCTGTCTTGCGACGCCGGCAATCCGCGCGGGCGCATGATCTTCGACGCCTATCGCGGACCGGGGCTGGCGGAATCGGTGCTGTCACCCGAACAGCCGGGCCGCGAGTCGGTGACGCTGCTGATCGACGGACAGCCCTTTTCAGGCACGTTCGAATACCGCCCCAACGACCGCTATTGGCTGGCCGATGGCGGATTGACGCCCGAATTCCTCGACGCGCTGGCGGGCGGTCTGGGCATGGAGATGCGCGACAGTTCCGGCGAAAGCGTCACCCGCTTCCGCCTGTCGGGCACCGGCGCGGCCCGGGCGACCGTCGCACGGCTCTGCGGGATCTAGCCCAGATACGCTTTCAGAGCGGGCGGCGGATCGGCCAGCAAAGCCTCGGTCGGCGCGGGCGGATGCGCCACGCCATCGGCCACGAGCAGGATAGAGTCGCACAGCCGGCGCGCGTCCTCGGGGTCATGGGTGATCATCAGCACCGTCGCGCCCGTCTCGTCCGCGATACGCGCGACAAGGTCCAGCATCTGCCGCTTCAACGCCGGACCCAGCGCGGCGAAGGGTTCGTCGAGCAAGATCACAGGACGCGCGCGCAGCAGAACCCGCGCAAGCCCCGCGCGGCTGATCTGCCCGCCCGAAAGCTGACCGGGTTTGCGGGCCTCCAGCCCGTCGAGCCCGGTTTCAGCCAGCGCCTGCTTCACCGCCCCACGTTGATCGGGCTTCAGCCGAAGATTGGGATCGGCGCCCAGCGCGACGTTGTCGAACACGCTCAGATGCGGCAGCAGGTTGTTATCCTGAAACAGGATGGAAAGCGGGCGCTTGGCCGGGGCAAGCGTGTCGATGCGGGTCCCGTCCCACAGCACCTGCCCGGAACGGAGCGGCACGAAACCCGCCACCGCGCCGATCAGCGTGGATTTCCCCGCGCCTGACGGCCCCATCACCGCCACCCGCGCGCCGTCGGCGACGCTCAGATCCGCTTGCAGCCGGAAGCTGCCCAGCGTGATGTCGGTGTTCTCAAGCCTCAGCATGGCGGCCTCCGATCAGACGTTCGAGCGCGACGAAGGCGCCCAGCGACAGGCCCAGCAGCAGAACAGCCGCGCCCGAGGAATCGCCGCTGCGATAGGCGCCCAGAAGGCGGTGCATCTCCATCGGCAGGGTTTCAGAGCCCGTTTGCGCGAACAGCACGATGACCCCCAGATCGCCCAGCGACAGCGCCGCGCCCAGCCCCAGCGCGAAGCCCGCCGGGCGGCGCAGCCGTGGCCACAGAACCAGCCGCCAATGCGCCACCGGCCCAAGCCCGAGCGAGGCCGAAAGCCGGGCGAAATCGGCCTCGGCCCGGCGCGCGGCGGGAATGATCGCGCGCAGCACGAAGGGCAGCGCCATCGCCGCGTTGACCAGCGCGGTCACCGGCAGGGCAAGACGCTGCGGGTCGATCCACGGATTGACCATCAGGAACAACCCGGTACCGATCACGAGGGGCGAGGCCACGAGCGCCGAGGCGCCAAGGATCTCGGGCCAAGTGCGGCGCAAGGCGGCGGCGGTCAGAAGCGCCGCGAACACAGCCAGCAACAGAACCGAGGCCGAAGCCACCAGCAGCGAGCGCCCGGTCGCCCACCAGATCACCGGTGGCAGCCCGGCGACATAGGGCAGCCCGCGCAGGATCACCAGCGTCAAGGGCGCCAGCAGGAACAAAGCGGCAAGCCCGATCGCCGTGGCATCAAGCACGCGGACCAGCCCGCCGGGCGGCGCGGGCGCGGGGCGGTCCATGCCCACGGCGCCGGTTTCCGGCAGGGCCAGCCGCGCAAGCAGCAAGAGTGCCGCCAGCCCCACCCCGGCCTGCACCGCTGCCAGCAGCGCCGCGCGCCCAAGGTCGAAATCGAAACGGAAGGCCTGATAGATCGCCAGCTCCAGCGTCGTCGCGCGCGGCCCTCCGCCCAGCGTCAACGCCACCGCGAACGAGGTCAGGCAGATGAGAAACACCACCGCCAGCGTGCCGGGCACAATACGGGCCAGCATCGGCGCCTCGATCAGCCGGAACCGCGCCAGCCCGCCAAAGCCCAGAGCCGCCTGCAGGCGCAGATGCTCGGCCGGGATGCGTGCCCAGCCCTGCAACAACAGCCGGACCGAGAGCGGGAGGTTCAGGAAGACATGCGCCAGCACCACACCATGCAGCCCGTAGATCTGCAGCCGGGGCAGCCCGGCAAGGTCGAGCAGGTCGTTGAGAATCCCGTTGCGTCCCAAGAGCGCCAGCAAACCCACGACTGCCACCAGAACCGGCAGGATGAAGGGCGCGCCCATCAGCACGATCAGCGCGCGGCGCCCGGCGAAGCGACGCCGCGCCAGCGCGCGGGCGACGGGGATCGCCAGCGCGACGGAGACCAGCGCCGACAGGGCCGCCTGCCAAAGCGTGAAGCGCAGCGCGGCCCAGTCAGCGGCGCCCCAGCCGGTGCTATGCTCGGCGCGCAGTGCAACGGCGACCAGCGCGCCGAAATTCAGCGCAAGAAGAAGCGCCGCCACAAGGGCGGCGCCGGTCTTCATCCACAGGGGCTCAGCGTGCCAGCGCATCCCGCCACACATCAAGCGCCGCATCGCGCCGCGCCTGTGCCTCGTCCGCCGGGAAAAGCAGCGAGGTTTCGGGACGGATCAGACCCTGGAACCCTTCGGCGAGGCCCGCGTCGGGCATCACGGACGGGTACATCCAGTTGGTTTCGGGGATGATCGACTGGAACGTGTCCGAGGTCACGAATTCCATGAACTGCGCGGCCAGGTCCGGCTGGTCGGTATTGGCGACGATGCCCGCGACCTCGACCTGCATGTAATGGCCTTCCTCGAACAGGGCCGCGGCCTTGGTCTCATCGTCCTCGGCGATGATGTGATAGGCGGGCGAGGTGGTGTAGCTCAGCACCATATCGGCCTCGCCTTCAAGGAACAGGCCATAAGCCTCGGACCAGCCGGGGGTGACGGTGAGGATGCGCGGCGCCAGCCCTTCCCAGATCGCCGGGGCTTCATCGCCATAGGCCGCCTCGACCCACATCAACAGGCCAAGCCCCGGCGTGGAGGAGCGCGGATCCTGAATCACCACGCTCAGGTCGCTGTCGATCAGCTCGGCGAAGCTGGCGGGCGGGGTGTCGATGCGGGTGGTGTCGTAGACGAAAGCGAACCAGCTCCAGTCGAAGGGGATGAAATGCGCGTCATCCCACGCGATCGGCAGGTCGAGATCGGGCGAAAGTCCGTGTTCCGCGATCAGCCCCGCGTCCAGCGCGGCGGCGGTCAGGTTGGTGTCGAGACCGACCACGACGTCGGCTTCGGTCCGGTCGCCGGTCAGCATCAGCCGCGCCAGCATCGCCGCGCCGTCGCCCGCCGATTCGAAGACCAGATCGCAGCCGCAGGTCTCTTCGAACGCGGCTTCGATCTGCGGGCCGGGGCCCCATTCGGCGGTGAAGCTGTCATAGGTCAGCACGCGCAATTCCGGCGTCTGCGCCGACGCGGCGAGCGGAAGCGTGGCGGGGACGGCAAGGCACAAGGCCGAAAGCAGTCCCGTGGCAAGGGTCGGATTGGTCATGGTCTATCCTCCATTGCGACGGGCGGGGTCGGGGTGAGGAAAAACCTGTCACCTTCCCTCCGCCGGTCTTAACCGGTTCAGGTTCAACGGGTCCGCGGCCGTGCCACATCTCAGCCAGCGTTCGCCGGCCCCCCGAGGTACGCGGCAACATAACCCTTTGCACCGCGCCCGCAAGGGGGCACCATGGGGCCAGCCAAGGGAGGACTCTCATGCCCATTGCCATTACCCCCGATTTCGACGGTCAGACCGTGATCTCGACCTTCGAGATGACGCCGGGCACCTGCAGCGACGTTCTGGAGATGCTGACGGATGCCTATGACTCGGTAATCCAGCACCAGCCGGGCTTTCTGGGCGGCGCGATCCACGTGAACGACGCGCAGACCCGGATCAGCACCTATTCGCGCTGGGAGAAGCGCGGCGATTTTCAGGCCATGCTGCGCACGCCCGAAATGCGCGAGCGCAATCGCGCGATCTCGGCGCTGTGTTCGCGCTTCGAGCCGGTGATGTACGAGGTGGCGGCTGTGTTCTGAACATCCGGGCCGCCGCGCGGGTTCCAGTCGCGCGGGTGAGTATTTTCGGCAGAATGAAGGGGCGCGCGCGCGCTCAGGCCGGGGGCGGCGCGATGCGGCCTTCGGCGATTTTCACCGCGCTCCCGGCGACACGAACGGCCTGCAGCATGCCCTGCACGATTTCGGGCGTGACGAAGATCTGCGAGGGACGCCCCATCTCGACACCCTGATCGATGCGGATCGGCGTGGCGCCCTCGGGCAGCAATCCGCGGGCGTGAAGCTCGGCGGCGAAGATCGCGCTGGCCGAACCGGTGGCGGGGTCTTCGGGAATGCCGGCAGTGGGCGAAAACATCCGGGCGCGGTAGCCCTCGGGCGTTTTCACATAGCACCACGCGCTATCGACCCCGGCTTCGTCCATCAGCCGGGACCAATGCGGCTCGATCGGGCGCGCGGCTTGCAGCGTGGCGAGATCGGGCAGCGGGATGTACAGGAAGGTGGGTCCGCCCTGCCAGATCACCGGGGCGGCGTGCCCCTCGGTACCCAGCGTTTTGACGCCCAGCGCCGCTGCGCAAAGCGCCGGATCGGCCTTGCCGGGCGCGGCATGCGGTGTCACGGGCGCCGTGAATTCGGCGCTGACCGCGTTGCTCTTGCGGGTGATGGTGACCGGGACAAGGCCCGCTTCTTCCTCGAGCACCAGCTGCGCGGTGGCATCCGGCCCCGGTTCGGCCAGACCAGACAGGGCGATTGCGCAACCAATCGTCGGATGACCGGCAAAGGGGATCTCGGCGGTGGGAAAGAAGATCCGCACGCGCGCCCGGTGCGCCGGGTCACGCGGTGGCAGGGTGAAGATGGTTTCCGACAGGTTGAATTCGCGCGCGATGGTTTGCATCTGCGCCACGGTCAGATCGCCCGCGTCGTGGACGATAGCCAGCGGATTGCCGGAAAACGGCGTGCGGGTGAAGACATCCCAGGTTTCGAAATTCAGCATGACGCGGCGGGCCTCTCTGTTCGCGTTCCCCGAGTGGTAACCCGGAAGCGGCGCACTGCGGAAGGGGCGCATGCGCGCAGCGAAAAGGGCGCGCCCTTGCAGGCACGCCCTCCTTCACGCTTCGGCAGCGGAGACCTCGGAGCCGCCGAGGCGTCAACTTTTACGCCGCGGAGGCATCGACCAGTTGCTCGCCCGAATGCGCGCTGGCGATTTCGATCCGGCGCGGCTTGAGCGCTTCGGGGATCTCGCGCACGAGATCGATATGCAGCATGCCGTCGGCATGGGTCGCGCCCGAGACGCGGACATGGTCGGCAAGGTGGAAGCGGCGCTCGAAGGCGCGGGTGGCGATGCCACGATGCAGATAGCTGCGCTGCTCGTCCTTGTCCTCGCCTTTGCGGCCCGAGATGGTCAGGCCGTTTTCCTTCATCTCGACGTTCAGCTCATCGGCGCTGAAACCGGCAACCGCGACCGAGATGCGATAGGCATTCTCGTCGGTCTTTTCGATGTTGTAGGGCGGGTAGGTCGGCTGCACGGGTTCGGCAGCGAGAACGCGATCCATCAGGTCGGCCATCCGGTCGAAACCAACCGAGGCGCGGAACAGCGGGGTCGGGTCAAACGTACGCATGTGAGTCATCCTTCGATAAGCGATGTCTGCTTTGATAAGCGTTATCAGTGTTTTGCCCGCCGGATCATCCGGCCGGGCGGGGTACCGGGCCCCTGATGGGCGCCCGATGCAATGGATGTGGGAAGCCTTGAACGGGGTTTCAAGACCCCCGATCACCGGCGACAAAAAGGGAGAAACGAGCCGGTCGAAGGGCGGATCTCAGGGCCGCACGAAACGCGCCGAATCGCGCGCGCCCTGCTGGCCGGGACGCACGGGCGCCCCGGCAGCGCCCGCGCCCGGGCTCAGCTGATCGGCAAGCTGGCGCACCCGCTCGCCGAACACCATGCCCAGCGAGAGCGGCCGGTCGCTGCTTTCGACCCGCGCCGAGATCACCGAGACGATGCGTGGCTCGCCCGCCTCGACGATGAAAACCGGCGAGCCGGACGCGCCGTAATCGATATCGCACGAGAACACGGTGATCCCGTCATGGCGCTGCTCGACGACATGGCAGCTTTCCTGAATCGAAGGGGCCTCGGCGCGGTTGCGGGCATAGCTGATCACGGCCACCGAATCGCCGGTCTCGACACCGCGATCGGCCACCCGGAAGGGCAGGATCGCCGTGGTCCGCACCGGGCGGTCGAGTTCGAGCAGCGCGATATCGGCAGGGACATTGCCCAGCTCGGCCCCGGCGGCGAAGTCGAATTGCGGCCAGATCGACGACCGCCGGATGCCGCGGATCGCCTCGGCCCGGCCCGTGCGCCACCCGGCGAGGAATTCCAGACGGTCCTCGGGCAGCCGCACACCGGTGCGGCGGTCGAACAGGCAATGCGCGGCGGTCAGCACCAGCGTGTCCGAGATCAGCGTCGCGGTACAAAAGCCCACGCCCTGCATGTTGAGCCGACCCACGGCCTCCCACCCCCGGCTGGCATCGCCGGTCTGCAGGCTCTGCAGGCGGCTGTCCTGCTGGGCCTGCACGGCGAGCGGAAACACGGCAAGGAGAAGGGCGATCAGGCGCATGGGGTCTCGCAGGCGGGGTTGAGACGGGTGTGCCCGGCGATGGTGGCGGAATTTTGGCGGAGGGGTGGGGACGCCTCCGGCGGGAGTATTGGGGGCAGGGTGAAATCAGCAAACAATCAGAGTTTGAGACGCCACTTCTTAATCTCTTGGAATAGAAGGCCAGATAGGGATGACCGGTCCGGGCTCCAAAGGTTCGATAATATTGCTTAGAGCTTCTGCGCCTTCGGCCACGGCGGGACCGCCGAAGAAGCTGAAATTCGTGGTAATCATTGTTGCGAGCAGCGCACCCGTTGCGCTGCCGAGACATCCGGCAAACACTTCGCGCATCAACGATGCTTTCGGACCGTTGGCCGAGGCGATGAGAGTGGCGTTTTGCTGTTTGAGAACTCTGATTTGTTCTTCGAGCCTGACGATGAGCAGCTCCTTGTCAGAGGTCTCGGCCAGCAATTGCGCGATTTTTCCGAAGGTCTTCGCAAGTGTTACAATCGGCTCGAGTTCCGGCGGCGTCTCATTGGGGCAGCCTACTTGCCGCAGATACGCTGCTTCCATGGTCTCGAACTGAACGCGCAAGAACTCAGCGGAGCGCCGCGAGGCGGTCGGCGTCGCGAGCACGAGTTGGATATGTGAACGTTCAACGTCGGTGATTTGCGGAGGGTCTGGTGGCTTCGTCGCCTGAGACCGATGTTCATGCACGATACCGGCGATCAGCGCGTTGACTTCTGCTTCGGGTTTGTCCCAGTCCGCGTCGTCGATCAGCGCGATCTTGGTCAGGAGGTCCCAGTCCTGTGCCTCGCCTTTGAGGGCCTTGTCGTACCAGTCGAGCCAGAAGTGCCAGCCGGGCCCCTGATCCGAGAGGGTGTCGCGGATTTCGGACCATTGCGATTCGAACGGATTTTCCTCGGGCCAAAGCCGTACGGCATTGAGGTCTGTGCCTGCCTCCAGGGCGGAGGCGTCGGTGGCACAGGCGGCAAAGACAGCAACGGCAGTACCGGCAGCGGCATGGGATGCATAGGCGGCCGCAAAAGCGGCACGGGAAGCAAGGGATGCATCGGCGGCGAAGATTGCCGCTCGGGAGGCATCAGCCGCAGCATTGCCGGCAGGATTAGTGGCATGGGCGGCGGGGCCCGCGGCATGGGCGGCGTGGGCGACGGCTTGCCTGATTGGCGGGGTTGGATAGGTACCCCCAACTCCGCCAATCAGGTTCACGCGCAGTACTTCGTTCGCGTTAGCATCACGGTTGTTGTGCTTCGCAACCTGTTGCCACCGCCAATAAATCGGCAAGACCCGCATCGCCGCCCTGTGCGCGATCAGGACGGCCCATCGCTGCGCTTCCTCTTCTCCGATGCGGTCAGGCAGGCTTTCCAGCCACGCCCTCAGGCTTTCTCCATCCCTGATCTCGCTCGCATCCATCGCACGCACCTGCCTTGCACACGCAGCACGGTAGCGAAGGCGCGGTATGCGGGCAATCCGGGGTGAGGGGGTGCGTGCGGGCACGCACCCGACGGGATCAGGTCAGGACCGGCACGCCCGCCCTCTCGCCCAGCGCCGCCGGCCTCGGGCCCCCTGTCGCCCAATCGACCAGCTCGACCGTGTGCACCACCGGCACGCCGGTGCCGGAGCCGATCTGCATCATGCAGCCGATATTGCCTGCCGAGATCACGTCGGGCGTCTTGGCTTCGAGCGTGGCGACCTTGCGGCGTTTCAGCTCGCCCGAAATCTCGGGCTGGAGCAGGTTGTAGGTCCCCGCCGAGCCGCAGCACAGATGGGGATCGGCGGGTTCGACGACCGTGAATCCCAGCCGCTTGAGCAGCGCCTTCGGCGCGTCCTTGATCTGCTGGCCATGCTGCAGCGAGCAGGCGGCGTGATAGGCCACGCGCAGGGGCTCAGGCGCCGCGCCCTCGGGCTTGAGTTGGGTCAGGACCTCGGACACGTCGCGCGCCAGCCCGGCAATCGTCGCGGCGTCGTCGGCCAGCGGATCGTTGCGGAACATGTGCCCGTAATCCTTGACCGTGGTGCCGCAGCCCGAGGTGTTGATGACCACGGCGTCGAGGCCCTCGCCCCTGACCTCGGCCATCCAGGCGCGGATATTCTGCGCGGCGGAGGCATGGCTCTGATCCGTCTGGCCCATATGGTGGGTCAGCGCGCCGCAGCAGCCCGCGCCCCTGGCCACGACAACCTCGCAGCCCAGCCGGGTCAGCACGCGGATCGTGGCGTCGTTGATATCGGTGTTGAGCGCCTTTTGCGCGCAGCCGGTCATCAGCGCGACGCGCATCCGGCGCGGCCCCTGCACCGGGAAGACCTGTGGCGCGTCGTTGCGGCTGACGGGCGGGATCTGTTTCGGCGCCATGGCCAGCATCGCCTTCAGCCGCGCATCGGGCATCAGGAAAGCGAAGGGACGACCGATCTTGGCGCCCAGCAGCGCCAGCCGAAAGCGGGTGGGATGCGGCAGGATCCGCGCCAGTGTCCAGCGCAGGAAGCGGTCCATGAGCGGGCGCTTATAGGTCTTTTCGATATGCGCGCGGGCAATGTCCACGAGATGCATGTAATGCACGCCCGACGGACAGGTCGTCATGCAGGCAAGGCAGGACAGGCAGCGGTCGATATGCTTGACGGTCTTTTCATCCGCCGGGCGGTCTTGTTCGAGCATGTCCTTGATCAGGTAGATACGCCCGCGCGGACTGTCGAGTTCATCCCCCAGCACCTGATAGGTCGGGCATGTGGCGGTGCAGAAGCCGCAATGCACGCAAGTGCGCAACACCTCGTTGGCACGTTGGATCGCGGGGGCCTTGAGCTGTTCGGGCGTGAACGTGGTCTGCATGTCTATCCCCAGATCCAGAAAGTCAGCGGCGCCAGAAGGGCGACGGCAAAGCCCAGCGCCTTGGGCAGCGGGGTTTGCGTCAACGCCGCGCCGAAAGCGCCGCAAGAGACGCTGTAGAGCGTAACGATGAGCGAGAGAAAGGCGGCCTCGGCGCGCAGGCTGTAGCCCGGCGCGCGCAGCAGGACGACGCACAGCATCGCGGCGATGGCGATGGTCAGCGACAGCGCGATGCCGGTAGTCGCGCCGCTTTCGGGGTCGCGGCGGCCGATGATGATCCGGCGCATCAGCAAGATCGTGGCGAGGCCGACCAGCGCGGGACTGAGGATGAGCAGGACGATATCCATCCGCTCAGCCCATCAGACCGGGATTGAACAGCCCGCGCGGGTCGAACCGTGCGCGCAGGCCCAGCGACAGCGCGGCGACGGGGGCCGGTTCGGGCTGAAAGCTGGGCAGGTTGCGCCGCGCCTCGACGCTGGCGCGGATGAGGGTGGCGTGCCCCCGGAACGTCCCCAGCCGGGCGCGCAGGTCGGTGCCCTCGGCCAGGCGCAGCCAGACCAGCCCGCCGCCCCAGTCGAAAAGCGCGTCGCCCCCGGCGCTTGCCGCCAGCGCGGGCGCGTCCGAGGGTTTTACCGACAGACGCCAGACATCGCCCGCGCCCTGCCCCGACGCGAAGGGCGTGACGTCGCGCACCTGCTGCCACAGCGTGACGCTATCCTTGCGCGACAGGCGCACCGAGCGGCCAAACCGCGCAAGCGCCGTGGCAAGTTCCTCGGCACGGTATTCGACCGAGGCTTCGAACCCCTCGATCCGCAGGGCGGTGCGGCCGTCGGGCAGATGGGAGGCGGCGTTCACCTCCCATGGCAGGCTCAGGGCGGTGGACATCAGCGCCACCGCCTGCGCGGCGTCGAGACCGTCCCAGACCAGCGTCGCCGCGCTGTCGGGGGCGGGCAGCAGCTTGAAGCTGACCTCGGTCAACACGCCCAGCGTGCCCCAGCTTCCCGCCATCAGCTTGACCAGATCGTAGCCGGTGACGTTCTTCATCACCCGCCCGCCATTCTTGACCACGTTGCCGGTGCCATCGACGAAGCGCACCCCGATCAGGCTGTCGCGGCAGGCGCCCGCCACCACCCGCCGCGGCCCCGAGGCATTGGCGGCGACCATGCCGCCCAGCGTGGGCGCGCCCGTGGTGCCCAGAAGCGCGCGGTGGTCCATCGGCTCGAACGGCAGGCGCTGACCCTCGGCGGCGAGGGCCGCCTCGACCTCGGCCAGCGGCGTGCCGGCGCGCGCGACCAGCGTCAGCGCGCCCGGCTCGTACAGCGTGATCCCGGACAGCCCGCCAGTTTCCAGCACCCCGCCCGGCTGGATCAGCCCGACAGGCCGCGTGCCGCCGCCCCGGATCGCCACCGGCGCGCTGGCGCCGCGCAGCACCTCCGCCAGCTCGGCTTCAGATTGCGGGCGGATGACGGCGAGGGCATCGGCGGTCATCGGGGGCTCCTTTCGGCGGGCGGGCACGGGGAAAACCCCGGCGGGCAAAGGCCTGCCGGGGTTGCGATGGCGCGAACGGGCGCGGCGCTTAGTGCCAGATAACCCGCGCGGTACAGGGTATCCCGGCGGGCAGTCCCCCCGGCAACACATGCGGCACGAAGACCGATTGTCCCGCGCGCATCTGCGGCAGCACCACGGTGCCGCGAAACGGGCTGCCGTCGATCGACCAGTTGGCCACCGCCCCCTGCGAGATGGGGACGGTCGCGGTCATCATGATGTCTTCGGGAAAGTCCGAGGGCGAGCCGCCCACCATGCACCGCATCGCCGGACGCACGCGCCGCGCTGTACTGTACATCGGCGTGCGATGGCCCGCGACCGTCTCGGCGCGCAACAAGGGCCGCGCCGACGCGAAACCGGGCGGCGTATGCGCCGCCATTCGCTGCGCAAACTGCGGGCTGTCGGTATCGAGGGCGAAAGCCGGGCTGGTCAGGGCCGGCCCGGCGAACGAGAGCGCCGCCAGAAGACCGGCGGTCAGGGCGGTTTTTGGAAAGCGGCTGAGCATGGCTGAATCCTTGGTTGCGATGGATCCGTCCGGCGCGATCGGGATCGGCGCCGAAGGTCATGGCAACAAGGTGCAGGCAGGGGCTCAGGTCAGGCAAAATCGTGTCCCGGTTATGCGGTGGCGGAAATGTGTTATCCGATAACGAAGGTGCAGGATCAGCCCGCGCGGCGGCTTTCGCTGGCCGCGAGCGGAAAGACCTTGGCGGGGTTGAGCAGCCATTTCGGATCGAACACGTCCTTGACGCGCATCTGCGCTTCCAGATCCTCGGGCGCGAATTGCACATTCATCAGGTCACGCTTTTCGATCCCCACCCCGTGTTCGCCGGTCAGACAACCGCCCACCTCGACGCAGAGTTTCAGGATCTCGGCGCCCATCACCTCGCAGGTTTCCAGATCACCGGGCTTGTTGGCATCAAACAGGATCAGCGGATGCATGTTGCCATCGCCCGCATGGAACACATTGGCGACCTTCAGCCCGAATTGCTCGGACAATTCGCCGATGCGGCGCAGCACGAAGGGCAGCTCCGAAACCGGGATCGTGCCATCAAGACAGATGTAGTCGCCCATCACCCCCATCGCCCCAAAGGCCGATTTCCGCCCCAGCCAGATCTTGCGCGCCTCGTCCTCGGACTGGCTTTCGCGGAACTCGACGGGATCGTGGCGCGCCGCGATCTGGCGGATCAGGCCCAGCTGCGCGTCGATCTCGGCCTCGGATCCCTCGACCTCGACGATCAGCAGCGCCTCGCAATCGGGATAGCCCGCATGGGCGAAATTCTCGGTGGCGACGATGCACGGTCGGTCCATGAACTCGATGGCCACGGGCAGGATCCCGGCCTTGATGATGTCGGACACGCAGGCGCCTGCCACTTCGTTCGAGCCGAACCCGATCAGCACGGGCCGCGCGCCTTCGGGCTTGGGCAGGATGCGCAGCGTGGCCTCGGTGACGACACCCAGCTGCCCTTCCGAGCCGCAGATCAACCCCAGCAGGTCATAGCCGCCCGCATCCATATGCGCACCGCCCAGTTCCAGCACCGTGCCATCCATCTGCACAAGCGTGACACCCAGCAGGTTGTTGGTGGTCACGCCGTATTTCAGGCAATGCGCGCCGCCCGAATTCATGCCGATATTCCCGGCAATCGCGCAGGCCAGCTGCGACGAGGGGTCGGGCGCGTAGAAGAACCCGTCGGCCTCGACCGCACCCGTCACCGACAGGTTGGTGCGCCCGGTCTGCACGCGGATGAAGCGGTTGTCGTAATCGGTTTCCAGCACCTGCGTCAGCCGCGCCACGCCCAGGATCACGCTGTCGGCGGTGGGCAGCGCGCCGCCCGCAAGGCTGGTCCCCGCACCACGCGGCACGACCGGCACGCCCTCATCATGGCAAAGCCGCAGCACCGCCGCCACTTCCTCGGTCGTCGAGGGCAGCACAGCGGCCAGCGGCGGGCAGCGATAGGCTGTCAGCCCGTCGCATTCATAGGCGCGGGTCTCGATCGGATCGTCGATCACCGCGTCCCCGGGCAGCACCTCGCGCAGGCGCCGGGTGATGCGGGTACGCCGGGCGAGAATATCGGCGCTGGGGGCTGGCATCTGCATGGCACTCTCCTTCGGCCACTTTGGTAAGAAAAATATACCAATTGAGGGCAAAGTCCAGCATCTTGACAGGGCATCCCCCGCATCGGACACCGGAGACATGACGCTGGCCACGCTCACCTCGCTGCTCTCGCCCCTCGACGCCCTCGCGCTGGGGGTGATGGCGCTCAGCTGGTACCTGCTGGGCTGGCGGATCGAGAAAGTGGATGCGAAAACGCCGTCGGTGACGATCCTGATGGCCGATTACCGACGCGAATGGCTGGTGCATTTCGTCACGCGCCAACCCCGGATCTACGACGCCTCGGTGATTTCCAGCCTGCGCCAGAGCACCAACTGGCTGGCCTCGACGACGCTGCTGGCGCTGGGCGGGCTGCTCGCGCTGATCGGCAATCCCGAGCAGTTGCGCGGCGTGGCACAGGATCTGGTCCTCGACGCGCCCAGCGAACGCGCCTTCGAGATGCGCCTACTGCTGGCCGCGCTGTTCCTGTCGCACGGATTTCTGAAATTCCTGTGGTCGAACAGGCTCTTCGGCTATGCCTCGATCATGATGTCGACAGTACCGAACGACCCCGAAGATCCCCTCGCCTATCCCCGCGCCCGGCAATCGGCCGAGATCAACATCCGCGCCGCCTTCAACTTCAACCGGGGGCTCCGCGCGACCTATTTCGCCCTCGCCTCGCTGGCCTGGCTGTTCGGACCCTGGACGCTGCTCGCCTCGACCGCCTTCGTCACCTGGCTGATCTGGTCGCGCGAATACGCCTCGCATTCGCGCGCCGTGCTGCTGAACCCGCCCCCGGAGAATCGCGCCGGGTAACGCGCGCCCTGCGCTTTCATTCTGCCGCAAATACTCATCGACGACCGGCATGGGGCGCCCACGCCGGGCGGTATCACACCCGGTGATAGGGCGATCCCGCAAGGATCGTCGCCGCGCGATAAAGCTGTTCGGCCAGCATCACCCGGACCAGCGCATGCGGCCAGACCATCCGCCCGAGCGAGATCGCGGCATCGCCGGTCTCACGGAGCCCCGGCGACAGGCCGTCGGCGCCGCCGATGAAAAAGGCCACGTCCTGCGCGCCGGTATCGCGCCAGCGCTCGATCTTGCGCGCGAATTCGGGCGAGGACAGCACCTCGCCGCGCTCGTCCAGCATGACGCGGACAGCGCCGGCGGGACAGGCCTTGTCCAGAAGCGCCGCCTCGGCCTCCATCCCGCCGCCCTTGCGGTCGTCGAGCTGGTGCTCGCTCGTCGGTCCCAGCCCCATCGGGCGGCCCGTGCGGTCAAGGCGTTTGAGGTAATCGTCGATCAGGTCGCGCTCGGCCCCGCCGCGCAGGCGGCCCATGGCACAGATATGCAGACGCATGACGCGGCTCCGTCGGTTCGCTCAGAGCCGCGGCGCATGGCACCGCGCCGCAAAGGCCCTAAGCATTCAGGGCTTGCTGGGCGGCACCTGCCACATGCGTTCGAGCTGATAGAAATCGCGGACTTCCGGGCGGAAGACATGCACCACAACATCGCCGGTATCGATCAGCACCCAGTCGCCGGTTTCCTTGCCCTCGGAGCGGGCCGTGATGCGATAGGTCTCTTTCAGGCGCTGCAGCAGCTTTTCGGCGATCGCCGCCACCTGACGCGAGGACCGGCCCGAACAGATCACCATGTGATCGGCAACGGACGAGCGGCCGCGCAGGTCGATCTGCACGACATCCTCGGCCTTGTCGTCATCGAGCGATTGCAGGACCAGTGCCAGAACGTCGTCGGCCGAGAAATCGGGCGCCTGAGGTTCGGAAGCGGGGGCCGCCATGGCGGCCGGGTCGATGTAAGACAGAGATCTGTCCTCCTGCATGGTCTACTTCGTCCAATGTAATCCTTCGCGCAGGAAATCTCAATGGAGCGTTCGCAGCCCTCGCACGGCTATTGGCGCCCCTTTGCCGAGGATTGTCCGGATTATTGTCCGGGCTTCGGCACCGGTTGCGGCGCGGCGCCGGTCGGCGTTTCCGACGGGTGATCGTTCGGCGTCTCGATGGCAAGGCTGTCATTGAGCACGCGCACCTCGCGCTGGGGAAAGGGAATCGAGATTCCATGCGCCTTGAACGCGTCCCACAGCGCCAGATAGACATTGCCGCGGATATTCGTCAGCCCGCCGGTCGGATCGGTGATCCAGAACCGCAGGATATAATCGACCGAGCTGTCGCCGAAGCCGGTGATATGGCAGACCGGCGGGCGCTGGATGAACACGCGGTCAACGGATTTCGCCGCCTCGACCGCGACCTTGCGCACCAGATGCGGGTCGTCGCGATAAGCCGTGCCGAAGAAGATATCGAGCCGGACGAAATTGTTGGAATGCGACCAGTTGACCACCTGCCCGGTGATCAGATCTTCGTTCGGGATCAGGTATTCCTTGCCGTCGCGGGTGACGACCGAGACATAGCGCGCGCCCAGCTCCTCGATCCAGCCGAACGTCTCGCCAAGGCTGATCACGTCGCCCGGCTTGACCGATTTGTCGAGCAGGATGATCACGCCCGACACGAGGTTCGACACCACTTTCTGCAACCCGAAGCCAAGCCCGACGCCGATCGCGCCCGACAGGACGGCAAGCCCGGTCAGGTCGAATCCTACCGCCTTGAGCCCGATGAAGAACGCCGCGCCGTAAAGGCCGATGCGCAGAAGCTTGACCAGCAGCTCTTGTACCGAGGGCGAGATGTCCTTGACGGTGCGGATTCGACGCGAGCTGGTGATGGTGAGCGTGCGCGCGGCCATGAACAGTGCCGCCGTCAGCGCCAGCGCCTTGATCACCGCCAGCGCCGAGAGCCGGAAATCGCCGAAAGTGACGGCGATGGCATCGAGCGCGTCCGAGGTCTCGTCGAGCAGGCCGAGGTAATAAAGCGTGGCCCATAGCGACAGGCCCCAGACCACCAGATTGCGCAAAAGCCGGTTGCGGATCAGCTGCGCGGCAAGCCGGATCGCCAGCCACGCGCTGGCGATAGTGGCCACCAGCACCAGCACGTAGCGGCGCGATGGAAAGGTATAAATCGCCGCGAACAACCCGGCCGAAAGCCAGATCATCGCCACGAACAGGATGAGCGGCAGGCGGCGGCGAAGGATGACGAAAACCCGCAACTGCCATTTCGGCCGCCCTTCGAGCCCGCGCATCCAGTCTTCCATCCGCGCGGCCAGCGGACGCGCGGCGATCCAGGCGACGGCGGCAAGAACCAGCGCCAGCCCGATCTGCTGCAGGCGCGAAGGCAGCAGCATGGTGCGACCGAAGGCGGCGAGCGCATCGACGAACTCGCCGGCGCTGCTTTGCAGGCTTGATAGCCACGATGCGAGTTCACCGTCCATGCGACGAGTTTAGGCGTCGGCGCGGCAAAGTCCACGCTTTCGAAGGACTTGGCCGCGATTGCCAGATCTGTCCGGCCCATGCCCCCTGCCCGCAACGGTGCGTGCCAAGCACGCATCCTACAGCGTTGGGTCGGCGGCACGGGCGTGCTAGGCTGGCGCCATGCGTCTGAGCCAAACCGCCTTTCTGGTCGATGACTACGACCCCGCCATCGCCTTCTTCCGTGCCCTCGGCTTCACGCTGGTGCAGGACGAAGATCACGGCAACGCCAAACGCTGGGTCATCATGCGCCCGCCCGGCGGCGGGTCTGACCTGCTGATCGCGCGGGCCGTGGGCGATCAGCGCGCAGCGATCGGGCGGCAGGCCGGGGGCCGCGTGGGCTTTTTCCTGACCAGCGCCGATTTCACCGCCGACGCCGCGCGGATCGAATCGGCGGGCGGCCGGTTCGAAGAAGCACCACGCCATGAACCCTATGGTATGGTCGCCGTGTTCCGCGATCCGTGGGGCAACCGCTGGGACCTGATCCAGCCTGACGGCATCTGAGCTGCCGCAAGCGCCCTCCAAGCCCCGTTCCGTTCCAATTCTGTTGCCTGAGCGGGCATTCGCGCTTATGTAGGCGGCCATGACTCGCTTCTTCGATATGACCGATCACGCGCGCCTGCCGCAGCGTTTCAGCCGGGAAAACCGGTCGGTCCTCGCGCGACTCCGCGGCTGACGTCTTCGTCACCTGCCCCGGGTGCGTCTGCGCACCCCCTGTTTCCAGCCAAATCCGAGAGATGAGCCATGACCGCTCCTAAAACGCTGTATGACAAGATCTGGGATGCCCATGTCGTCGATGAAGCCGACGACGGCACCTGCCTGCTGTATATCGACCGCCATCTGGTCCACGAAGTGACCAGCCCGCAGGCCTTCGAAGGCCTGCGCATGGCCAAACGCGCTGTGCGCGCGCCCGAAAAGACCATCGCCGTGCCGGACCACAACGTCCCCACGACGCTGGGCCGGGAAAACCCCGACCAGATGCCCGAAGACAGCCGCATCCAGGTCGCCGCGCTGGACAAGAACGCCAAGGATTTCGGCATTCACTATTACCCGGTGAGCGACGTGCGTCAGGGCATTGTCCATATCGTCGGCCCCGAACAGGGCTGGACCCTGCCGGGCATGACAGTGGTCTGCGGTGACAGCCACACCGCGACGCATGGCGCCTTCGGCTCGTTGGCGCATGGCATCGGCACCTCGGAGGTCGAGCACGTTCTGGCCACACAGACGCTGATCCAGAAAAAGTCCAAGAACATGAAGGTCGAGATCACCGGCAAGCTGAAGCCGGGCGTCACGGCCAAGGACATCACGCTGGCGGTGATCGGCGCGACCGGCACGGCGGGCGGCACCGGCTATGTCATCGAATATTGCGGCGAAGCGATCCGCGATCTGTCGATGGAAGGCCGCATGACCGTCTGCAACATGGCGATCGAGGGCGGCGCGCGCGCCGGTCTGATCGCGCCGGACGAGAAGACCTTCGAGTATGTGAAGGGCCGCCCGCACGCGCCGAAAGGCGCCGCTTACGAGGCCGCTCTGTCCTACTGGAAGACGCTCTTCACCGATGAAGGCGCGCATTTCGACAAGGTCGTCACGCTGAAGGGCGAAGAGATCGAACCCGTCGTCACCTGGGGCACCTCGCCCGAGGACGTGCTGCCGATCTCGGCCAATGTCCCCGCCGCCAGCGATTTCACCGGCGGCAAGGTCGGCGCGGCACAGCGCTCGCTCGACTATATGGGCCTGACGCCGGGCATGAAGCTGACCGATGTGAAGATCGACGCGGTGTTCATCGGCTCGTGCACCAATGGCCGGATCGAGGATCTGCGCGCCGCCGCCGCGGTGCTGAAAGATCGCAAGATCGCCGAGGGCGTGCGCTGCATGGTAGTGCCGGGCTCGGGTCTGGTCCGTGCGCAGGCTGAGGAAGAGGGTCTGGCCGACATCTTCATCGCCGCGGGCGCCGAATGGCGCATGGCGGGCTGCTCGATGTGTCTGGCGATGAACCCCGACCAGCTGGCACCGGGCGAGCGCTGCGCCTCGACCTCGAACCGCAACTTCGAGGGGCGTCAGGGCTTCAAGGGCCGCACCCATCTGATGAGCCCGGCCATGGCCGCCGCGGCCGCCGTCACCGGGCATCTGACCGATGTGCGCGAGATGATGGGCGAGATGGCGTGATGAAACCGGGCACGCTGCTGATCCTGCTGGGGATCGTCATGATGGTTGGCGGGGGCCTTGCTCTTGCCAACCCTTTCGCCGCCTCGATCGCGGTGACCACGCTGGTGGGGGCGTTCTTTCTTTTGGCAGGCGCGCTTCAGCTCTGGGTCGCGGCCTTTGACGCCAATCACCCGCACAGGGTCTGGACCGGGATCGTCGGGCTTCTGGGCCTGCTGGCGGGCGTGGTGCTGATCGCCGATCCGCTGGCCGGTGTCGTGTCGCTGACGCTGCTGGTGGGGATCGTGTTCCTCATCACCGGCGCGGTCCGGCTGAGCATGGCGTGGCGGCTGCGTGAGACGCCGCTGTTCTGGGTCCTGCTTCTGTCGGGCGCGGCCTCGGTACTTATCGGCTTTCTGGTCGTCGGCAATATCGCCGCTGCCGCCACCGCCTTTCTGGGCCTGCTTCTGGGCATCCAGCTTCTGGCCGACGGCGTCGGCCTTGTCGCGCTGGGCCTGACCAGCCGCCGCCGCTGACCCGTCTTCCTGCGGGCCGCGAAGGCCCGCGCTTCGAAATCTGAGGCGGCCCTGCCCGTCTTCTGGAGACCAACGATGGAAAAATTCACCAAGCTGACCGGCATCGCGGCGCCCATGCCGCTGGTCAATATCGACACCGACATGATCATCCCCAAGCAATTCCTGAAGACCATCAAGCGGTCGGGTCTGGGCGTGAACCTGTTCGACGAGATGCGCTACGACCGCGAGGGCAACGAAGTCCCCGATTTCGTCCTGAACCAGCCTGCGTATCGCGAGGCCGAGATCATCGTCGCCGGCGAGAATTTCGGCTGCGGCTCGTCGCGCGAACACGCCCCGTGGGCGCTCAAGGATTTCGGCATCAAATGCGTTATCTCGGCCAGCTTTGCCGATATCTTCTACAATAACTGCTTCAAGAACGGCATCCTGCCGGTCGTGCTGCCCGCCGAGGCCGTCACCTACCTGATGGACGACGCGACCAAGGGCGCCAATGCCCGACTGACCGTCGATCTGGACAAGCAGGTCGTCACCGCCTCGGACGGCACCGAGTTCTCTTTCGAGGTCGATCCGTTCAAGAAACACTGCCTAATGAACGGCCTGGACGACATTGGCCTGAGTTTGGAAAAAGTGTCTGCAATCGACGCCTACGAGTCGCGTGCCAAAACGCAGTTCCCCTGGCTGTAATTGCCCTGCAATCTCAAGTTGTTAAGGCGCCCGCCGCAGGGCGCCTTTTTTTTGCCCTCAAGTTGCTGCAAACCTGCGACATTTCCGCCTCGGAATTTTCGCCTTGATGGATCACGCTCATGCTGAGTCTTGCGGGGTCCGGGGAAAATGGGCACAATTGTGGCAAAATTGAGGCAGGCGGTGGCCCGCGTCGGGCGCCGCAAAAGCTCCACCGGCAATCACCGGCCGGCAAGGGGATCGAGCATGGGTGACGGCAAACGCAAATCGAACATGCCGGGGGCGCTGACGCGTGCCCTGCTGGTCGGTATGCTCGCGGTCTTCCCGGCCATGGCCATCCCCTCGACCGCCCCTGAAACGGCCCAGAGCCTGATCCTGCTGGCGATCTTCGCGGGCGGTATCGTTTTCGCCGAGTATGCCTCGGAATATCCGGGCCTGATTGAATTCCGATTCGCCGCGCCGTTCAACCGTACCCGCTTCGCGCTGGTGGCGGTGATGGCGATTCTGCTGTCGCTGCTGCAACGCAACGGGGTCGAACCCGGCGTGCTGGGCGCGCTCACCGCCAGTGCGGCGCGGCTCTGTGGCCAGATCCTCGATTTCGGGCTCAGCCCCGTGGGCCTCCTGGTCGCAGCCCTTCCCGACAGCGTGCCGCCCGAACACGTGATTTTGGTGCGCGACGGCGCGGCGCTGGCGCTGGTTCTGGCCGCCACCACCGTTCTGGGCTTCGTTACCGCGATCCGGCTCAATGCCTGGCCGATGGGAACCGGGCCGTTCAACGTCTGGATCAACCTGCCCACATTCGACCCCACCGCCGGCAACGACGTCGTCCTGCGGTTGCAGCGCCATGCCCGCATTAACATTGCGTTAGGACTCGTGCTGCCATTCTTGCTGCCGGGGGCCGTTCTCGCGTCCGAGATCCTGATCAGGCCGGTCACGCTGCTGTCTCCCATGGGGTATGTCTGGGGGATCGTGTTGTGGGCCTATATCCCGGCCAGTCTGGTGATGCGCGGTGTCGCGATGGCCCGCGTGGCGCGGATGATCCGCGCCAGCCGTCGCCGCTATGCCGACAGCGAAGGCAACGCTTTCGCCGCCGCCTGAGGGCGGCAAGGGAACGCCGCCACCTTGCGCGACGTGACGATCGCATCCTGACGGCGCGTTTCATTCTGGCAAGTTTGGTGCGCCTCTCAGCCGCCCGCCTGTCAGCCGCCGTGCTGCTGCTCTCCTTGGTTGCCTGCCCCCTTGCCGCGCAAACGCTGCGCCTCGCCGTGTATCACACCGGTCTCAGCCGCAGCGGGCCGGGCCTGTTGCTGCGCGATATCGCGCGCGGGGCTGAAGATGTCGTCACCGTCACCACCGCCCTTGCCGAGCTGCGCCCCGATATCCTGCTGCTGCTCGATATCGACCATGACCGCGACCTGCGCGCCCTGAACGCGCTTGCCGAGACCCTCGCGCAGGCAGGCTGGTCCCTGCCCCATCGCTTTGCGCCTCCCCCGAATACCGGGCTTGCCACCGGACTGGACCTCGACGGCGACGGCAGGCTTGGCGAGGGCGACGATGCGCAGGGCTGGGGCCGGTTCCGGGGCGCGGGCGGCATGGCGCTGCTGTCGCGCTACGCCATCGTCCACGGCACGGACCATTCCGCGTTCCTGTGGCGCGACCTGCCCGATGCCCGCATCCCCCGCGTCGACGGCCAGCTTTTCCCCGCGCCCGCGATCTACGATGTCCAGCGCCTCTCCACGACCGGCCATTGGGCGCTGACACTCGACACGCCCGGCACGCCGCTGACGCTCTGGGCGTGGCATGCCGGGCCGCCCGTCTTCGGCGGCCCGCATGGCCGCAACCGCGCGCGCAATGCCGATGAGACGGCGTTCTGGCTCTGGCGCTTGGCCACCGCGCCGCCACCGGGACCTTTCGTTCTCATGGGCAATGCCAATCTCGATCCCGAAGCCGGCGCGGGCGATCACGCCGTGATCCGCGCCTTGCTGTCCCATTCCGCGCTGCAAGACCCCGCGCCGCGCGCACCCCTTGAGCCGGGCGGCCCCGCGCTCACCGCCACCGCGCACTGGCCCGAGCCCGAAGGGCCGGGCGCGTTGCGGGTCGACTACCTGCTGCCCTCGGCCGGACTGAGGGTCCTTGATGGCGGGCTGATCCGGCGGCCGGGCAGCATCCATGCGCTGGTCTGGGCCGATCTCGAATGGCCGCCCGAAGCGCCCTGATCCCTGCCAAGGGCGCGCCCGCGCGCGCCGTCGCGCCGCGTCGCTGGGGGCTCGATGCCCCCTGCGACGCGCCCCTGATCATATAGAACCGCCCCGGACACGCGGTCCGGGGCGGTCAGAAAAACACATTTGCAAAACCGTAGCAGCCATCAGGCCCCTTCGAGTTCGCCTTTCACGATCTTTTCGATCTTGTCGATCGGATGGTTGGTCAGCGTCTTGTCGAGCTCACCCACCACGCGCGAGGCGACCTCTTTGTGCAGCTTCGCGCGCAGCTCGCCCAGCACCACCGGCGGCGCCACGAGCACCAGCCGCTCAAACCGGCCCTTGTGCGCCTGCGTGTACAGGATCTCGGCCAACTCATCGGCGAATTGCTCTTTCGCCAGCTTGTGGAAATCCGTCTCGGCCAGAGCCGAGCGCTGCTGTACCCCGGTATCGTTCATGCGACCGGGCTTGTCGGTGGCTTGCTCGCGATCCGCAGGGTTATCCTGCTCTTCGATACGGATCACTTCCAGCATCGGGTCCTGCGCATCCATCTCGTTGCGCAGGAACAGCGCCTTCTGACCATCGGCGACCAGCACCCAGGTGCCCTGCGTGAGTTCGGTCATCACATCTTCTCCTTGTCGCCGCTATCGGCCTGATCGCCCCCCAGTGGGCGGGTCGCCCCGGCCGAGGTTTCATCAACGCGTTTTTTTTCGTCGCGGGTGCCAATCTTGCGCTGAAGGTTGCCCCCCGCGCTGCCTTGCTGACCCCCGGGGCCGGTGCCGTCGTCACTGTCGAGGATGGCATCAGTGTCGCGCGTTCCGTCTTGCGAGCGCAGTCGTTCAACCATGGTGAGCCTCCTTTCATGCTGACAGGAAAACGCGCGGAAGACCGTGGGGTTCCCCCGGTGGTTGCACCGATCACGGCGCCGCGAGACGCAAAAACCCCGCGCCTTTCGGCACGGGGTTTCGCAACCGGCCCCGAAGGACCGGCATATCCGGAGGGGATTACAGGCGCGAAGCCACGTTTTCCCAGTTCACCAGCTTGTCGAGGAAGTTCGACAGATAGGCCGGACGCTTGTTGCGGAAGTCGATGTAATACGAATGCTCCCACACGTCGCAGCCCAGCAGCGCGGTCTGACCGAAGCAGAGCGGGTTCACGCCGTTCTCGGTCTTGGTGACTTTCAGCGAGCCGTCGCTGTCCTTGACCAGCCACGCCCAGCCCGAGCCGAACTGACCGGCGCCGGCGGCGGCGAAGTCTTCCTTGAACTTGTCGACCGAGCCGAAGCTTTCGGTGATCGCTTTTTCCAGCTCACCGGGCATTCCGGCTTCGCCCGGGCCCATCATTTCCCAGAACTGGGTGTGGTTCCAGTGCTGCGAGGCATTGTTGAAAATGCCGTTCTGAGCCACGGCGCCCGACTGATAGGTGCCCTTGATGATCTCTTCCACCGACTTGCCTTCCCACTCGGTGCCGGCAATCAGCTTGTTGCCATTGTCGACATAGGCCTTGTGGTGGATGTCGTGGTGGTACTCGAGCGTCTCCTTCGACATGCCGAGAGCGGCCAGCGCGTCGTGGGCATAGGGGAGATCGGGAAGGGTGAAGGACATCGCAGTACCTCTTGTTAGCGTTGCGTTGGGGCTAATAAGGGTTCGCGAACGCCAAAGGTCAAGGCCGCGCGGGCCCTAATCCGGGACCTAGAGCGAAGATCAGGGCTTGGGATGATCGTCGTAATCGCCGCGCAGGATGCGCTGGCTGTCACCTTCAGGGTCGTCGTACTGGCCGCGTTTCAGGGTCCACCAGAAGGCGAAAAGCCCGCCGAGGCCCAGAAACAGCGATACGGGGATCAGCACCGCGAGGATATCCATGGGGTTTCCTTATTTCAGCCGCAGCGCGTTCAGCGCCACGGTAATCGACGAAGCCGACATCGCCAGCGCGGCAATGAGCGGCGAGGCAAGCCCGACAAGCGCGATCGGCACGGCGATGACGTTGTAGCCGAACGAGATGGTGAAGTTCTCGCGGATCCGCTGAACGGCGCTTTTCGCCACGCGCTGCGCTTCGGGCAGCGGCGCCAGCGAGGTGCCCAGAAGCACGATATCCGAGGCCACGCGCGCCGCGTCCAGCGCCGAGGCGGGCGAGATCGACACATGCGCGGCGCTGAGCGCCACGGTATCGTTCAGCCCGTCGCCCACCATCAGCACGCGGTGGCCCTGTTCCTGCATCGCGGTGATCGCGGCGGCCTTGTCTTCGGGCAGCGCCTCGGCCACCCAGTCGTCGATACCCAGCCGCAGGGCAAGGTCGCGCACAGCGCCGGGCACGTCGCCCGAGATCAGCCGCACGCGCTTCCCTTGTGTGCGGAACGCGTCGACCGCTTCCTGTGCGCCCTCCCGCAGGCGGTCGGCAAAGGCCACCGCCCGTGCCTCGCGCCCCTCAATCGACAGATAGGTGCCGGTCACGTCGAGCGCCTCGGCCCCCGCCCAGTTCGCGCGGCCCAGCCGCACGCGCAGCCCGTTCCATGCCGCCTGCACGCCGTGGCCGGGGATCTCGGCCAGTTCGGTCAGCATCGCGGGGATCACGCCCTGCGCGCGCGCGGCCTGCGCCAGCGCCTGTGCCAGCGGGTGGGACGACGCCCCGCCCAGTGCTGCGGCGATTTCCAGCTCTTCGCGGCTCAGATGGTCAAGCGAGACGGGTTCGGGCGCGCCCATGGTCAGCGTGCCGGTCTTGTCGAAGACCACGGTGTCGATCTCGGCCAGCCGCTCAAGCGCCGCGCCGTCCTTGATCAGCAGCCCCTGCCGGAACAGCCGCCCGGATGCGGCGGTCACCACGGCAGGCACGGCAAGGCCCAGCGCGCAGGGGCAGGTGATGATGAGCGTCGCGGCGGCGATGTTGAGCGCGTGGCGGACATCCCCGCCGGTGATCCACATCCAGACAACGAACGCCCCGAAGGCCAGCAGGTGAACCGAAGGTGAATACATCCGCGCGGCGCGTTCGGCGAGCGTGGTGTATTTGTTGCGTGCATTCTCGGCCACGGCGACGAGATCGGCCATGCGGTGCAGCGAGCTGTCCTTGCCCGCCGCCGTGACGCGCACGGTCAGCGGCCCGGTCAGATTGACCGCACCCGCCGTGACGACCAGATCGGGCCCGGCAAAGACCGGCAGCGTCTCGCCCGTCAAGAGCGAGCGGTCGAGTTCCGACGTCCCCGCCGTGACCACCCCGTCGACCGGAATCCGTCCGCCGGGCCGCACCAGCACCATATCGCCGGGCATCAGGTCCTTGGCAGCAACGGTTTCTTCGCTCCCGTCAACGAGCCGGATCGCGCGCGGCACTTCCAGCGCGGCGAGTTCCTGCGCCGCCGAACGGGCGACGGCACGGGTGCGAAAGTCGAGGTAGCGCCCCGCCAGCAGGAAAAAGGTCAGCATCACCGCCGCGTCGAAATAGGCGTGATGGCCACTGTTGAAGGTCTCGTACAGCGACATGCCGGTCGCCAGCACGATGGCCAGCGAGATCGGGAAATCCATGTCGAGCCGCCCGTTGCGCACGCCCGCCCAAGCCTTGCGGAAGAACGGCTGGGCGGAAAAGGCGACGGTCGGCACGGCGATAAGCGCGCTGATCATGTGGAACAGATCGCGCGTCGCATCGGTGGCGCCCGACCAGACGGCGACCGAAAGCAGCATGATGTTCATCATGCTGAACCCCGCGACGCCCAGCCGCATCAGCAGATCGCGGCCCTGCTTGTCGGTTTCGGTCATCGACAGCTGACCGGGGTCGAGTTCATAGGCCGGGTAGCCGATCTTCGTCAGACGCTCGGCAATGGCGGCGGCCGAGACATCGGGCCCGGCTTCGACCGAGACGCGGCGCAGGGTCAGGTTCAGCCGCGCCGATTTGACGCCGGGCATCTTTTCCAGATCGCTCTCGACCGTCTGGATGCACAGCGCGCAATGCGCGTCGGGCACCGACAGCATGATCCGCGCGTCCTGCGCCGCCGCGGCGGCCTGCGCGCGCTCGACCGCCGAGGGCGTGGCGATGCAGGCCGGGCAGGCCGAGATCGAGGGCGCATAGCCGGTCGCGTAGCGGTCCTCGGTTTCGGGGTTGGTGACGGTGTCACTCATGGCGTCTCGGTCCCGGCCTTTGCGGCCTTGTGGTGAAGGGGCTCAGCGTTGGTGGACGATATTGACCAGATACGAATATTCGGTGCCGTCGCCCGCTTCGGCCGAAATGCGCAGATCCCAGTTGCCGTGATCGGCGTCGACATCGGCGACGAAGGCCCCGCCATCGTAGCGCAGATCGGGCGTGACATCTTCCCGCGTGGTGGTGGGACGGCCCAGCACCGCGCTGATCGTCGCCACCGGGGCCGGGCGCCCGTCCTCGGTGGTGACGCGGATGGACAGGTGCCCGTCGATCAGCGTGGCCTCGGTCGTCCAGCCCAGCGCCTGCTGCGCGGCGAGCCGGTCGTTGAAGCCTTGGCTGGCCACATACGAGTTGTGCACCACCAGCCCCGGAAAGGTACCGACCGCGTAATAGGCCATCACCACATTCACACCGATGATGACCGCGAACGCGCTGACCGTGATCGCAAGGACCTTGCGGCCGGTCAGTTCGCGCGGTTTGGACTGAGCCGTCATTGGGCCCTCCCGTTGAAGACGGTTTCGCCGTAGATCCGGTCGGTTTCGCCGGTGACCGACACCCAGATCCGCACCGGCGTCGCGGCGGTCGTGGCGGCGGCGGTTCCGGGCGACGCCACGAGATAGACGCGCTGGATAAGCTGTTCATCCGGGCCGACGGTGACCAGTTGGCCCTGCACGCCCTCCATCGTCAAGGTGATCGACGGATTGTCGGCGACGGTCAGGTAGAACTGGCGGGGTTCCGCGTACATGTTGCGAAGCCGGATGTCATAGGTGTTGCGGATCGAGCCGTCAGACAGCGTGACATAGGTCGGGTTGCGGATCGGCGAGATGGACATGTCGATATCGGTGCGCAGGAACAGCGCGACCAACAGGCCCAGCCCGATCCCGGCCCACAGCGTCGTGTAGACGATGGTGCGGGGGCGGAAGACGTGTTTCCAGACCGATTTCGGCTCGTTCCCAGCGCGTTCGCGGACCTCGTCGGACAAAGCCAGATAGCCGATCAGGCCCCGGGGGCGGTCGATCCGGTCCATCACGTCGTTACAGGCGTCGATACACAGCCCGCAGGTGATGCAGGCCAGCTGCTGGCCGTCGCGGATATCGATCCCCATTGGGCAGACATTGACGCAGGCCATGCAGTCGATGCAGTCACCATGCGCGTCTTCGGGTTCGCCCTTGCGATGCTTGCCGCGCGGCTCACCGCGCCATTCGCGGTAGCTGATGGTGATCGTGTCCTCGTCCATCATCGCCGCCTGAATGCGCGGCCACGGGCAGCCATAGATGCAGACCTGTTCGCGGAAGAAGCCGCCGAACAGGAAGGTGGTCGCGGTCAGGAAGGCAATGGTGCCATAGGCGACCGGGTGGGCACTGAAGGTGAGCAGATCGACCAGCAGCGTCGGCGCGTCGGTGAAATAGAACACCCAGGCGCCGCCGGTGGCGAGACCGATGAGCAGCCACAGCGCCCATTTGGTCATGTATTTGCGGAATTTCTCGGCACCCCATTTCTGACGATGCAGGCGCAGCCGGGCGTTGCGGTCGCCTTCGACCCAGCGCTCGACAAGGATGTACAGATCGGTCCAGACGGTCTGCGGGCAGGCATAGCCGCACCACACCCGGCCAAGCGCCGAGGTGAACAGGAACAGCCCGATCCCGGCCATGATCAGAAGACCCGCGACGAAATAGAATTCGTGCGGCCAGATCTCGACCATGAAGAAAAAGAAGCGGCGGTTGGCCAGATCGACCAGCACGGCCTGATCGGGCAGGTTCGGCCCACGGTCCCAGCGGATCCACGGCGTGACATAGTAGATCCCCAGCATGAGGCCCATGAGCCACCATTTCAGCGTGCGAAATTCGCCTTTCACACGGCGGGGAAATACCGGCTCGCGCGCGGCATACAGCTTTTCTGGCTCTTCGGCGGTGCTCACGGAATCGCTCCTGACTATCTGGCCTGTTCTGGCTTGAGGGCTCAATCGCATGACGGTCGGCACGGCAGCCTTGACCTGAATCAAAAACCCGGATTCGGGCCTCGGATTAAATGTGGCAAAGGCGCACACCGGCGGGACGACCGGGTGCGCCTTTGCGCAGATTTCGGCTGCACCGGCTCCGGGAAACGCGCGAACAGGAACGAACCCGGTGCAGCCACCGGGCCCCCGAAAGGGCCCGGATCGCAGGACTTACTGACCGCCGCCCAGCTGGTGGACGTAGCTTGCGACGGCGCGGATCTGCGCTTCGCTCAGACGGTCGGCAAAGCCGGGCATGACACCGAAATGGGCATTCTGCACCGAGGCGGTGATCTCGGCTTCCGAGCCACCATAGAGCCAGATCGCGTTGTTGAGCGCGGGCGCGCCCTGGAACTGGTCTCCGCCGCCATCGACGCCGTGGCACGACGAGCAGTTGAGATCGAAGACCTCGGCGCCCGCTTCGGCCAGTGCCGCGTCATGCGCCTGACCCGAGATGTTCAGGACGTGGTTGACGACCTGCGTGATCTCTTCGTCGGTCAGAAGCCCGTCACGCCCGAACGAGGGCATTTCCGAATACCGCGCATCGGGGAAATCCTCGTTGCGGATACCGTAGGTGACGGTCTGGACGATGTCCTCGGTCGTGCCGCCCCACATCCACTCGTCATCAAGCAGGTTGGGGAAGCCCGAGCCGGGACGCAGCCCGTCGGCACCGGCGCCGTGGCATTGCGAACACTGGGCGCGGAAGATCGCGGCCCCGGCATTCACCGCGAAGCGCTGAAGCTCGGGATCCTCGGCGATGTCGTTGAGGTTGGTATCGAGCAGACGCTGATACCAGACCGCATTGGCGTCATCGACGGCGACCATCTCGGCTTCGACATCCTGACGCGAGGAATAGCCCAGAACCCCCGCCGTGGCGCCGTTGATCAGCGGCCATGCCGGGAACAGGATCCAGTACACCACCGACCAGATGATCGTCGCGTAGAAGATCCACAGCCACCAGCGCGGCAGCGGGTTGTCGAATTCCTCGATCCCGTCCCAGGAGTGACCCGTGGTGGGGCGATCGTGCTTGCTGTTAGGTGCGGCCATTAGCGTGCCCCCTGGCTCAGGCTGTGGGAGGGGGCTTGCCCCTCGTCCTCAGCCGGTCTGTCGTCGTTGCGGAAGATGCTGTTCGCGACGTCTTCCTGGACCTTGCGGCTGCCCGGGCGCCATGCCCAGGCGACGATCCCCACGAAGAACGCGGTCATGAACAGCAGGTACCAGCTATCTGCGAAGCTGCGGAGAAGCGTATAGGTTTCCATGGCTTATCTCCTTAGCGGCTCGCTTCGGCTTCGAAGGTGCTGAAGTCCACGAGCGTGCCGATCATCTGCATATACGAGATCAGCGCGTCCATTTCGGTCAGCTCTTCCTGGCCATCGAAGTTGCGCACCTGCGCCGAGTGGTAGCGTTCCAGCAGGCCGTCGGTATCACCGAACGGATCCACCTGAGCCACGAAATCCTCGGGCGCGGCTTCGATCATCTCGTCGGTGTACGGAACGCCGACCATCCGATACGTGCTCATCAGGTCCTGAATGTACTCACCCGTGATCGGACGATCGAGTAGGTACGCATACGGCGGCATCACCGATTCCGGCACCACGTCACGCGGGTTGATCAGGTGCGCGACATGCCATTCATCCGAATAGCGACCGCCGAGCCGCGCGAGGTCGGGCCCCGTGCGCTTCGAACCCCACTGGAACGGGTGGTCGTACATCGACTCCGCCGCCAGCGAGTAATGGCCGTAACGCTCGACCTCGTCGCGCATCGGGCGGACCATCTGGCTGTGACAGACATAGCACCCTTCGCGGACGTAGATTTCGCGCCCCGCCAGTTCCAGCGGCGAGTACGGACGCATGCCTTCGACTTCCTCGATCGTGTTCTCGAGGTAGAAGAGCGGCACGATCTGCACCAGACCGCCGATCGTCACCACCAGGAAGCTGAGGACCAGCAACAGGGTGGCGTGCGTTTCGATTTTCTTGTGGTGATCGAGAATACCCATCGTTTCACCCTCCGCTTATTCAGCGGCAACCGCAGCGGTGGCAGCAGGCTTCGCTTCGCCCACCTTCCGCACGGTCATCCACAGGTTGTAGCACATGATGAGCGCGCCCACGAGGAACATCGTTCCGCCGAGCCCCCGGACCACATACATCGGGAATTTCGCAGCCACGGTGTCGGCGAACGAGTTCACAAGGAAGCCCTGCGCGTCGACCTGACGCCACATCAGACCTTCCATGATGCCGGTCACCCACATCGAAGCGGCGTAGAGCACGATGCCGATGGTCGCGAGCCAGAAGTGCCAGCTCACCAGCGACAGCGAATAGAGCCGCTCACGCTTCCACAGTTTCGGCACAAGGTAGTAAAGCGCGCCAAAGGTGATCATGCCGTTCCAGCCCAGCGCACCCGAGTGCACGTGACCGATGGTCCAGTCCGTGTAGTGCGACAGCGAGTTCACGGCGCGGATCGACATCATCGGGCCTTCGAAGGTTGCCATGCCGTAGAAGCCGACGGCCACAACCATCATCCGGATCACCGGGTCGGTGCGCAGCTTGTCCCACGCGCCCGAGAGCGTCATCAGACCGTTGATCATGCCACCCCACGACGGCATCCACAGCATGATCGAGAAGGTCATGCCCAGCGTCTGCGCCCAGTCGGGCAGCGCGGTGTAGTGCAGGTGGTGCGGACCGGCCCAGATATACAGGAAGATCAACGCCCAGAAGTGGATGATCGACAGCTTGTAGCTATAGACCGGACGTTCGGCTTGTTTGGGGATGAAGTAGTACATCATGCCCAGGAAGCCCGCGGTCAGGAAGAAGCCCACGGCGTTGTGGCCGTACCACCATTGCACCATGGCCGATTGAACGCCCGACCAGACCGGAACCGAGTCCGAGCCGAACAGCGAGACCGGGATCTGCAGGTTGTTAACCAGGTGCAGCATCGCGATGGTCACGATGAACGCCAGATAGAACCAGTTGGCGACGTAGATATGCGGCTCGCGGCGTTTGATCAGCGTGCCCAGATAGACCAGCAGGAAGGCCACCCAGACGATGGTCAGCCACAGGTCGGTCAGCCATTCGGGTTCGGCGTATTCCTGGCCCTGGGTCGATCCCAGCACATAGCCGGTCGCTGCCATCAGGATGAAGACCTGATAGCCCCAGAACACGAACCACGCCAGACCGCCACCGAACAGGCGCGCGGCGGTGGTGCGCTGCACGACGTAAAAGGCGGTCGCCAGAAGTGCGTTGCCGCCAAAGGCGAAGATCACTGCCGAGGTGTGCAGCGGACGCAGGCGGCCGAAATTGCCGTAACCCTGCAGCGCCGCGAGGTTGAGGTCGGGAAAGGCGAGCTGGAAGGCGATGACGACGCCGACCAGAAAGCCCACGACGCCCCAGAAAGCGGTGGCGACGACGCCGTAACGCACGACCCCGTCCATGTATTCGTTTTGATTGTGAACCGCCTCGCCCATGTGACGGATCTGCCACAGGAAAGCGATCACTGCCGCTCCCATGAAGATCATCATGTGGACAAGGTAGGCGATGTCACGCGCGTGCGAAGCGGCGATCGCGGCAAGAACCGCGACGGCGGCAAGCACGATCAGCTTGACGTAATCCCACATTTTTTTGCGTCCCTTCGTTGTATTCTTGGCGTTTCCCCCCGTCTCGAACAGAGTCGGGGCCTGTCGCGCCATCGTCCTTATCCCGCCTGCGTAACGGGCAGACCTTGATTCAGGTCAATTGCCCTTCATGGCTATGAATTGACCGAGATCAATGCGACCAATCGGTGCGCGTCGGATCATCGCAGGGTAGGATGCCTGCGAATGACGCACGCGCAAGGAGATTTCCAAATGGCTTACGAGTCAATCGTGACCTTCCTCGCCAGTGAAGAGGAACTTACCTCGACGCTTCCGGGAGTTATGCAGATCGCCGCCGCCCGCGACGCGCATCTGAACGCCTATCTGCTGGGGGTCGATATGACGCCTGCGGGCGGGTTCTACATGGGGGCCTCGCCGCTCTTGCTGCAGGAAACGCTCGAGCGGGCACAGACCGAAGCCGAGGACCTGCAAGCCAAGGCCCGGCGCATGCTGGACGGCCAGTCGCTGCGCTGGGGCACCGAAACCGCCGTGGTGCAATTCGGCGGGCTGCCCGCGCTGGTAGGGCTGCGGTCGCGCTTTTCCGATCTGGTGGTGCAGGCGCGTCCCTATGGCACCGGCACGCTGCATTCGCAGGAAGCGGTGATCGAAGCCGCCCTGTTCGAAGGTCAGGCTCCGGTTCTGGTAATGCCCGAGGGCGGCCTGCCCGACACGTTCGGCCAGCGCGTGATGATCGCGTGGAACCAGTCGAACGAGGCACTCTCGGCCGTGCGCCGCGCGCTGCCGCTATTGCAGGCGGCCGAGGCGGTGGATGTCGTGGTGGTTGATCCGCCGGTCCACAGCCCCGAGCGGTCGGATCCCGGCGGGTTGCTCACGCAGATGCTGTCGCGTCATGGCGTGCGGGCCGAAGTCTCGGTTCTGGCCAAGACCATGCCGCGCGTCTCGGACGTGCTGATGCGCCACATGGAGGATATCGACGCCTCGCTGATGGTGATGGGCGCCTATGGCCATTCGCGGCTGCGCGAGGCGATCCTCGGCGGCGCGACCCGCAACGTGCTGGAGAACGCGAAACACGCGATTTTCCTGGCGCATTGAGCGCCCGGTCATGCGCACGGCCCCGCCCCTGAACGGGGGCGGGCCCGCAACGCCACATTAGAGCGTCGTGCAATTCGCCTGCAGAAAGTTAAGCCCCGCGCCCAGATCCGATACGAACAGCCCGCGCTGGGTCAGCGCGTCATGGCTGGTTTTCGCGGTGCCGAACTGCGCGCAGGCCGAGATCACGTTGCCTTCCTGAAGCTGCTGTTGCGCAAGATGCACCGCCCCGTCATAGCGCGCGCGCAGCGTCTCGGCAGACACCGACGACAGATCGCCGGAATTTGACGCCGAAGCCGCCGCAAGCGCGGTGTCCGCCGGGTCGGCGGCCTGTCTGGTATCAAGGCTGACCCAATGCGCGCCCTCGCCCACATCGAGGGCGGTGGCCGCGCTTGCCGCCATCGTGGCGTGCGGCATGACCGTTGCGGCGCCATCCGCCGGGCTGCCGGCCGCGTATGCCGTCGTGGCGCCGGTCAGGCTGACCGCGCCGATATGGGCCATGCTGAGCGTGCGGTCGATCCCGTCGCCCAGATCCCCCACCCCCTGCCGGAGGGTAAATATCCCCGCCAGCCCGATGCTGCAGACCATCGCGGCGATGACCGTCCAGTCGCTGGAAACGGCACCGGATTCGGAAGCGCGGAACGAACGGAAAGCGTCTTTGGAATCGAACATGACACCACTGCACGGGATTAGGACGAGTTGTCTTTAAGATAGCGGTGGTTGTGTTCGCAATTTGGCCCGTTGACGGCTCAAATCGTTCCCTCTTCCGGCATCTTTCCGCTCGGAAAGCGTCCATATTGCGGCGCGGCGTCTGCTGGCCTATCCTTGGCGACGGTCGGCAGTTCCCAAGGCGTCGCTGTCCCGAAAGGGGTGCTAAACCTGCCCGTCATACGCGAATCGCATCCTGTCATCGATGCCGCGCGTCGCAAGTCAGCGGCCCCGACCCCGTAGCGGCGATCGAGGATACCATGACGCGTGACCTGATCCCCCTGACCACGCCCGACGTGTCGCGTTTCGCGCGCGCCCTGTCCCGGCAGATGCCGGACGCCGAGAAACCGACGCATCTGGAACTGTTAAACATGCTGGCCCGCGCCGCCGGGTTCCGCAATCATCAGCATCTGCGCGCGGCCCATGCCGCACGCGCCCGGCTGGACGCCCCCGCCCCGGACGAGAGTTTCGACGCCGCGCGGGTCGAGCGTGCTCTGGGCTGCTTCGACGCCGGCGGGATGCTGGCCCGCTGGCCCGCGCGGCGCAATCTGCAGATCCTGTGCCTGTGGGCGCTCTGGGCGCGGCTGAAGCCCGGTCTGGCGCTGGACGAGTTGCAGATCAACGCGGCGCTGGATGGCTGGCACGCCTTCGGCGACCGCGCGCTTTTGCGGCGCGACATGATCGGATTGCGGCTGATGCACCGCTCGCCCGACGGGCGGGCTTATCGACGCGTCGAACAGTGTCCGCCGCCCGAGGCACGGGCGCTGATCCGGGTGCTGGCCACGCGACTCGCGGGGTAGGGACAGGCGGGGCGCGCAGCGGATGCTCCTTTTTCGCGCAGTGTCACGGCATCGTCACCCACCGGCGCGAAGAGGGCGCATCGCCAGCGGGCTTTCGCCGGTCACAAATTGAACCCCCGGTCAAATTTGTTGCCCGCGCCCCGCGCCACGTTCACCATGGTCGGATCGCCGTCAGAGCGACTCGACATCAGGGAGTAGACCTATGAAACGTCTCACGCGCCGCGCCTTCCTAGCCTCGACAACCGCTGCAACCAGCCTTGTGGTGCTGCATCCGTTCTCGGCCCGCGCACAGGAAGGGCAGGCCCATCTGCGCATCCTGACCACCACCGACCTGCATTGCCACGCGCAGGCCTATGATTACTACGCCGACCGCCCGGTGGACACGGTGGGCCTGTCGCGCACCGCCTCGATCGTCGAAGAAATCCGCGCCGAGGCGACCAACACGCTGATGGTCGACAACGGCGACTATTTCCAAGGTAACCCGATGGGCGACTGGATGGCCTATGAGCACGGCATGAGCGACGGGGATATCCACCCGATCATCGCCGCGATGAACGCTCTGGGCTACGATGCGGGCACGCTGGGCAACCACGAATTCAACTATGGTGTCGAGTTCATGGACCGCGTCAATGCGGGCGCCGAATTCCCTATCGTCAGCGCCAACTTCGCCGCCAGCCTCGGCGACAGCCCGACCGACGACGACCTGCACCTGCCGCCCTATGTGATCCTCGACCGCGTTCTGACCGACGGCGCGGGCAACGAGGCGCCGATCAAGGTGGGCATCATCGGCTTCCTGCCGCCGCAGATCATGCAATGGGACCGCTCGCATCTGGAAGGCAACTATAACGTGCGCGGCATCGTCGAGGCCGCCGAGGCCTGGGTTCCCCGGATGAAAGAGGAAGGCGCTGATATCATCGTCGCGCTGTCACATTCCGGCATCGCCGAGGGCTTCGACCCGATGATGGAGAACGCCTCGCTTTACCTCGCCGGGGTCGATGGCATCGACGCGGTGGTCACCGGCCACCAGCATCTGGTTTTCCCGGGCTCGAACCACGAAGGCGAGGGCATCGACGCCGAGGCGGGCACGCTGATGGGCAAACCCGCCGTCATGGCCGGGTTCTGGGGCTCGCATCTGGGTATCATCGACCTGATGCTGACGCGCGAGGGCGACGGCTGGACCGTGGCCAGCGCCGAAAGCTCGACCCGTCCGATTTCGCAACGCAACGAAGACCGGTCTGTCACCGCGCTGGTCGGCGATTTTGAACCGATCGTCGATGCCACCGCTGCCGCCCATGCCTCGACGCTGGACTATGTGCGCGCCGAGGTCGGCCAGACCGAAGTGCCGCTCTATTCCTATTTCGCGCTGGTGGCCGATGACCCCTCGGTTCAGGTCGTATCGGAAGCGCAGAAATGGTACGTTACCGACATCCTGCAGGGCACCGAGCACGAAGGCCTGCCGGTCCTGTCCGCCGCAGCGCCGTTCAAGGCGGGCGGTCGTGGCGGTCCGGAATACTACACCGACGTGCCGGTGGGTCCGGTGGCGATCAAGAACGTGGCCGACCTTTACCTGTATCCCAACACGCTGATGGCGGTTCGGATCACCGGCGCGCAGGTGCGCGAATGGCTGGAACGTTCGGCGGGGATGTTCAATCAGATCACGCCCGGCGAGCAGGATCAGGTGCTGCTGAACCCGTCCTTCCCGTCCTACAATTTCGACGTGATCGACGGTGTGACCTACCGGATCGACCTCAGCCAGCCCTCGCGCTACGACAATGACGGCGTGGTCGTGAACGAGGATGCGCACCGCATCACCGACCTGATGTTCGAAGGCGCGCCCATCGATGACGCGGCCGAGTTCATCGTTGCCACCAACAATTACCGCGCCGGTGGCGGCGGGCATTTCCCCGGCGCCGATGGCTCGACCATCGTGTTCCGCGCGCCCGATACCAACCGCGACATCATCGTGCGGTACATCGTCGCCAATGGCACGATCGCACCGGCGGCGGATGGCAACTGGAACTTCGCACCGATGGAGAACACCAGCGTGCTGTTCGAAACCGGGCCGGGGGCTGCGCAATATGTCGACGAAGTCAGCGCGCGCGGCGTGACGATGGAAGCGGCGGGCGAGGGCGAAGGCGGCTTCGCGCTCTACCGCATCATGCTGTAACCGGGCAGCGGGCCGTCTTCGGGCGGCCCGTTTCCGTTCCAAGTGACCTGATGGCCTATGATGAAACCCATGCCGCGCGTCTGCGCGCTGATCTGGCGGACCTGCCCGGCGTGACCGAGCAGCCTATGTTCGGCGGCCTGTTCTTTCTTCAGAACGGCAACATGCTGGCCGGGGCCAGCGGTCGCGGCGGCGGCATGGTCAGGGTCGGCCCCGACGCGATGAGCGCCGCTCTGCGGATCGACGGCGCCTCGCAGGTCGAGATGGGCCGTCGTCGCATGAAGGGATTCGTGTCGCTGGACGATGCGGCGATGGCCGATGACAACCGGCGCCGGCAATTGGTCTCGATGGCCCGGGCCTTCGTGGCGACCTTACCGCCGAAGGCCTGAGGCTCAGCCCAGCGCACCACCGCCCGCGCTCGCGAAAAAGGTGGCGTCCATCGCGCCTTCACGGTCGGCCCCGTACAGATAGGTGGCGACGCGTTCACGGTTGCGGCGGATGGCGCGTTTCTGGCGACGGGTCTTGCTCATGGTGAAACCTCCTCTACTCGTACCATGTGGGTGGGCTAGGCCCTGCCCTGCACAAAGTTTCCCCCGCAAGCGTGGCGGCGCTGCGGGGGAAACAAGGAAAAACTGTGTTGACAGAGCGCGTTAACGGTAACGGGTATCGGACAGGGCCGAAGGCGTTCCTGCACCGAGGCTGGCGACCGGCATCGGCAGGCCGCGGCGCTCGACCTCGCGGTGGGCAAGGAACAGCGCATCGCGGGTGAAATCGGAAGTCGGGCTGCCAGCTTCCAGATCGCGCTGATTGGCGCGCAGGTAATCGAACAGTTCGGCATCGGTAAAGCCTGCGATGCCCCGGCGGAAATTGTCGAACTGCGCCTGCTCATAGGCCAGCAATCCCTCGGGCATCTGGGCGCCCAGCCCGACAAGGGCCAGCGACCAGTCGGCGAAGGCGGCAACCGAAGGGCCACCATCGCGCGGCACGAAGACCGCCGTGGTGCCCAGCGCGCCCAGCATCGTCGCCACGGCGCCAGCCATGGCCCATTTACCCGCGAAACCGCGAAAATTCGCAACCATCGACGCGGCGCGGTCCAGAAGCGATGAGTTCGGAGCGATACCGGCTTTGGTCGGCGACGGAGTTTCGCGGCGCAAAAGATCGGACCGGTCTTCGACCAGATCGTCGTAATCCGAATCCCAGTTAAACATCGCGGCAAATCCTGCTCAATCACGCGTCTTGGCAGGAGCCTGCGGGCGAACCGTGACCAGATTGCGGCACAGCGGCGGCGTCTTCGCGAAGAACGCCTGCAAAACAAGGGATTTCAGGCCGAGCGCAACGGCCCGTCAGACCAGGAAACCGCCATCGCTGTCGTCGCCCGCCTCTTCGATCAGCAGGTCGAAATCGGGGATGGTGATATGGCGCTTGCCCTCGATCTCGATAATGCCATCGCGCTTGAGCGCGCTGATCTGGCGGCTGACGGTTTCCAGCGTCAGGCCCAGATATTCCGACATCGCCTCGCGGGTCAGGGGCAGATCGACCACGACCCGGCCTTCGCTGCTTTGCAGTTTGAGCGAGGCATCGCGGCGGGCGATGATGGCGATCAGGCTGGCGATCTTTTCGCGCGCGGTCTTGCGGCCCAGCAACAGCATCCATTCCCGCGCCGCGTCGAGTTCGTCGAGCGTCATCTCCAGCAGCCGCTGGCCGACATGCGGGGTGTCGAGCATGATCGTCTCGAACGGTTTCTTGCGGAAGCAGCACATCACCAGATCGGTGGTCGCCACGACGTCATACGCCGCCGTTTCACGGCCCGGACGGCCAACGAAATCGGATGGCAGCAGCAGGCCGACCATCTGGCGGCGGCCATCTTCCATCGTCTGGGTCAGCGTAGCGATGCCCGAGACGACCGAGCCTACGAAATCCATCCGGTCGCCCGACCAGACGATGGTCTGCCCGGCTTCGAAGCTGCGATAATATTTCGTCTCTTCGAGACGTTCGAGCTCATCCGTATCGCAGCGGGCACAGACCGCGCGATGCCGGATCGGGCAGCTTCCGCATTGCACATGCGTGAACTTGACAGGGGCGGCTGTGGTTTTCTGCATCGGATTGATCTGGGTCAAGGCTTTCAGGCGCGGTTTGCACAAACTAGGCGAATGACTGAGGAATCGCAACTCGCCCGACTGGGGCTCTTTGACGCGCGTGTGCCGCGTTATACAAGCTATCCGACTGCGCCCCAGTTCTCGGACGCTGTCGGGTCTTCCCTGTTTCGTCAATGGGTTGGCGCCATCGCGCCGGGAAGCCGGATCTCGCTGTACCTGCATGTGCCGTTCTGCCGCCGGTTGTGCTGGTTCTGCGCCTGCCGCACGCAGGGCACATCGAGCGACGATCCCGTCATCGCCTATGTCGAAACGCTGAAATCCGAGCTGCAGCTTTTGCGCGCGACGCTGCCCGAAGGGGTGACGCTGTCGCGGCTGCATTGGGGCGGCGGCACGCCGACCCTGCTGCCCGCCGCGCAGATGCGCGATCTGGCCCGCGCGGTGTTCGACGTGGTGCCGATGGGCGAAGGGGCGGAATTCTCGGTCGAGATCGACCCCAATGAGATCGACGCGGAACGGCTGGACGCGCTGGCCGAGGCCGGGATGAACCGCGCCTCGATCGGGGTTCAGGATTTCGATCCCGAGATCCAGCAGATCATCGGCCGCGATCAGAGCTATGACATCACCCGCGACGCGGTCGAGATGATCCGCGCGCGCGGCGTGCACAGCCTGAATGCCGACATCCTGTACGGCCTGCCCAACCAGACCCGCGCGCGGCTGGCGGATTCGGTGCAGAAACTGCTTTCGCTTTCGCCCGACCGGGTGGCGCTTTACGGCTATGCGCATGTGCCGTGGATGGCGCGGCGCCAGCAGATGATCCCCTCGGACGCCCTGCCCCGCCCCGAAGAACGGCTGGCGCTGTTCGACACCGCGCGCGAACTCTTCGCGTGGGATGGCTACGACGAAATCGGCATCGACCATTTCGCCCGCCCCGAAGACGGGCTGGCCGTGGCCGCGAAAGCGGGCACGCTGCGGCGCAATTTTCAGGGCTATACCGACGACACCGCCGAGGTGCTGATCGGGCTGGGCGCGTCGTCGATCTCGCGCTTTCCGCAGGGCTATACGCAGATGAACCCGGCGACCTCGGGCTGGACCAAGGCGGTGCGGGCCGGAGAATTCGCCACCGCGCGCGGCCATGCCTTTACCGGCGACGACCGGCTTCGGGCGCGGATCATCGAAGCGCTGATGTGCGATTTCCGGGTGCGGACCGACGAGTTGGTCACGGATTTCGGCCTGACCCGCGCGCAGGTGGACGCGTTGTTCGTGCCGGTGGCCGACCATTTCGGCGCCTTCTTGGTGCATAATGCGAACGGGCTGTCGATCCCGATGCCCGGGCGTCCGCTGGCCCGGATGATCGCCGCACGCTTCGACGCCTACGCCATGGCGAAGACCGGGCATTCCTCGGCGATCTGAAGGCCGCCCAAGGGGGGACGAGACGGGGGCCACACGGTCCCCGTTTCCCTATCCAGCCTCAGGCGGTGACGCTGGCCCAGTTGCGCACGGCTTCGCCGAATGCCGCGAAAAGCGGGCGCGAGACCGGGTCTTCGGCGGCGTTGTATTCGGGGTGCCATTGCACCGACAGGGTGAAGCCCGGCGCGTCCTTGATATAGATCGCCTCGGGCGTGCCGTCGGGGGCATAGCCGTCGATCACCACGCGGTTGCCGGGCGATTTGATGCCCTGACCATGCAGCGTGTTGGTCATCACCTCGGTCGACCCCAGAAGCCGGTGGAACGGCCCGCCCTCAGAGAAGCTGACCTTGTGGCGCAGAGCGAACTTCTCTTCCAGCGTGCCATCGGGGGGCATGCGGTGATTCATCCGGCCCGGCAGATCGCGGATCTCGGGATAGAGCGAGCCGCCCATCGCCACGTTGACCTCCTGAAAACCGCGGCAGACGCCGAAAATCGGCTGCCCGCGCTCGACGCAGGCGCGGATCAGCGGCAGCGTGATCGCGTCGCGGCCCCGGTCGAAGGTGCCGTGAGCGGGGGTTTCTTCTTCGCCGTATTCCTCGGGATGGACGTTGGGACGGCCGCCCGTGAACAGGAATCCGTCGCACACATCGAGCAGGTCATTGACCGTGACGTAGCGCGGATCGGCGGGGATCAGCAGCGGTATGGCGTTCGACACTTCGGCCACGGCGGCCGAATTCATCGTCCCACCGGCATGGACCTGATAGCTTTCGTTGAGGAGGGCGGCATTGCCGATGATGCCAACCACCGGGCGCGTGCGCGGCATTCTGTGTTCCTGCAGTCACTTCGGTAGGCCGAACGTAATTCGCCGAAACCGGGAAGGAAAGAGGCAGACGCCCTTATGGCAGGGTCACAACCGCTGTCTGCCCATCCGATGACCATCCCGCGCCCGTGGCAGAGCGTCCGCGCAACGCCGGGCCGGCGTCGATCTGGCCATTTGCCTCCGCGCCGCCCTGCACCAGCGCCTCGACCGCCGCCGCGCGCGCGGCGTCCGGTCCCTGCCCCGCGCTGTCGGGAAAAGCGGCAAGGGCGGCGAAGACCGCCTGCCCGTCCTGCAGCGCAAAGGGGCTTGACCACAGCCGCAGCGTCAGGCGCTGATCGTCCTCGCCCCGCTGATAGGTCAGATCGTTGGGCCGATCCGCCCAGAAACGCGGCGTCAGCAGCGGCGTGGGGTCGTCGATCCGCTCCCACGCGGTCAGCGCCCCCCGCAGCACCGCCGTCAGATCGCGCGCGGCGGCGGGCTGCCATCCGGCTGCATCGAGCGCGGCGGTCAGAGCCTGTCGGTCGGGCGCCAGCAGCACGAGGTTCACGGGTTCCAGCGGCGTGCCGATCACCGATTCCGTCTGCGCGGGGAAACCGGGCTGGCCCGGCAGGTCCGCAGGCGCGGCGATGACCACGCTGGCCGGGCCGGTCCACGGCATGGTCTGGGCCTTGTCATAGAACACGACGATCCACGCCGAGAACAGCGCAGCCCCGGCCAGCAGCAGCCCGCCGATCAGCGTCGCGGGGGATTTCATCGGCACTGCTGGCGGGCGCGTCTCGCGCCACCATTCGGCGATGACGATGGCCGCCACCAGCCAGAGCGCCCCCACCAGCCAGCCGTTGAACACGTCGCTGACATAGTGCTGGGCCAGGAACACGCGGCTGCCGCCCACCAAGATCGCCATCAGCGGCGCCAGTACCAGCACCGCGAACAGCCGGAGCCAGCCGAGCCGCCAGAAGACGTAGAGCAGCGTGCTCCAGAACGCGACCGAGATCGCGGCATGGCCCGAGGGGAAGCTGTTGGTGGATTCGACGAAGTAATGAAACGGCGGGCGTTCGCGCTGGAAGATCAGTTTCAGCACGGTGACGCTCAGCGCGTTGCCGGCCACGCCGACGGTCAGCGCCAGCGCCAGCCCGCGCCGTCCGCGCAGGATCAGGAAGGCCAGCATCGCGGCGGTACACACCACCACCAGCCGGGTGTCGCCCAGCGCGGTGATATGCGCGACAATCCGCAGCAGGCCCGGCGTCCAGAGCCCGTGCATCAGGTTGGCGATCCGGGTGTCGATGGCGACGATCGGAGCGGCGGTCATCCAGTCGAGAACCGAGCGCACCCAGATCGCGAAGATATACCCGAACACCACCGCCAGCACCGTGGCGGGCAGGCCCGCGAACTGGTCGGTCGCAAAGCGCCCGGCGACGAAGCCAGACAGGCGAGGATGGCGCGCGATCCAGCTTTTGACCGGCGGCATGTCCAGCACCGCACGCAAGGCCGTGGCCAGCACGTCGAGCACGAAGGGCAGGAACCGCAGGATGCGCCGCGCCAGCCAGACAAGGCCTCCCACAACCAGCGCGACGGCGGCCAGCACCAGCGCGACTCGGGTGGCCAGCGGGCCGAGACGAGTAAAGGCGTCGCCCAGCACATAGCCCAGCGCGAGGTGGAAGATGGTATAGGGGATCGAGGCCAGCACCGACCAGACCAAGAACCGCCGATGGGGCATGTCGGCCAAAGCCGCGACCATCGGCACCAGCCCTGACACGGGCCCGAGGAACCGCCCCAGAACGATGGCCAGCCCGCCGCGGCGCTCGAACAGCCGCTCGGCGCGCTGGAAAGCGCGCGAGCCTTCCAGACGCCCCCTCAGCCCGCGCCGCGCCAGTCTGCCCGTCCAGTAGCTGAGCTCGGACCCCAGGATCGAGCCCAGCGCGACGAACCAGCCCAGATGGAAGACATTGACGACGCCCTGCTGGGCCAGAATGCCGCCCGCATCGACGACCAGCGCGCCGGGCACCAGCACGCCGGTGACGAACCAGCCTTCAAGCAGAGAGGCAAGGCCGATGACCCAATAGGTCAGAACGCCCAGCGAGGCGAGGGTGGGCAGGATCTGATCGGGGGTCGGGAACATCTGCGATAAATGGCGCGCGGGTCAGGCCGGTCAAGCGGTTATAGCTTAGCTTTCCCGTCGCGCCTTTGCCTCAGGCTTCGGCGCTCAGCCCGGCGGCCTCGGCCCCGGCGATACCGGCCAGCGCGTCGTTATCCGACGTGTCGCCGCTGACCCCAACGGCGCCGACCAATGCACCGGAACCATCACGCAGCAAGACACCACCCGCCACGGGCACCAGCTTGCCATCGAACGCCCCGCCCGCGGCGGCAATGAAATGCGGCCGCTCGACCGCCATCTCGCCCAGTCTGCGGCTGGGCACACCCATCATCACCGCGCCATGCGCTTTGCCGAAGGCGATGGCGAAACGGCCCGACGGCGAGCCATCCTCGCGCTCGAACGCCAGAACATGGCCGCCCGCGTCGAGAACGACGACCGAGAGCGGCTTCATCCCCGCCTCGCGGCCCTTGGTGCGGGCTGTCGCGATGATGGTGCGGGCTTGGTCAAGGGTCAGGGACATGGCAGGTCCTTTTCGGAAAGGGTCAGGGATGCGCGTCGGCATCCTGAAGGAAAGCGGTGATCGCGGCCAGTATCACGCGATGGGCGTCGGCGCGGGCCTCGGACGAAGCGCCGCAAAGCGCGGGATTGCCGCCGTCGCGTGCCAATATCTGCGGACCGGCCTCGGTACACAGGGCAAAGCCGTCGGTGGGCCCGGCCTGCGGCAGGGTCATCTGCGCCACGCCATCGGGCAGCCGGGCAGCGCCGGACGGGATGTCGGGGCCAAGGCTGACCACAAGGGCGGGCGCGTCGATACCGTTCGAGACGTCGAGCACCGGCAGATATTCGGGCGCGATGGCGATGGCGGCGCGGAACCGGGGGTCGTGGCGGTCGGCATCCAGCGCGGCGGCGTCGGTCTGCTCAGGCGACACGCCCTGCGCCGCCAGCCAGCCGCAATCGGGATTGCCCTGTCCGGCGTTTTCGCACGATTGCAGGTAACCCTCGGCATCCGGGCCCATCCCGGCCAGCGTCAGCGCGGCGGTGCCCCCCAAGGCGAAGCCGACGGCAAAGATCTGGTCGGGATCGATCCGCCCGGCCCATTCCGGGTGCCTGAGCAGATGATCGAGCGCGCGGCTCATATCCTGCGGACGGCGCCAGATCTCGTCGAGCGCGGCGCGGGCATCGGCAGTACGCGGGGCGTTTACCTCGACCGCAAGATACCCGGCACGCGCCAGCCCGGCTGCCAGCCACGCGCCGCTATCGGCCGCCGACCGCAACCCGCCATGCGAGATCAACACGACGGGAAAACGGCTGTCGGGCGCGGCCAGATGCGGCGCGGCACCGGGAATGGCGCGGGTGCCACGAAACACCGCGTTCCCGGCGAAATCGCTCTCGGGCCCCGGCTCGGCGGGATACCACAGCGTCAGCGACAAAGCGCGCGCCTCGGCGCCCCGGATGTCGAGCGCGAAGACCCCGGGCGCCGCGCCAGACGCATCGGACGCCGCACCGGATGCTGCCGTACCAAGCTGCGCAGCGATCGTCCGGTGTTCGGCCGATGCCATCTGCGGCAGCGCGAGAGGGGCGAGGGCCAAGGCCATAACAAAAGCAGCGAAACCGCCGGGTCTCATGTATCGGTCACCCTCAAGCAATTGACGCGCGGGCTTTTACCCCGCTTGCGGCCCGCTCCGGGGCCGCGCGCATCATGCGTTGGCGCTGAGGGTTGAGCAAGCCGAAAGCCCCGGTCCGATGGGCCGGGCCGGGGGCAATCTCGGGGACGTGAACGGCCCGGGCCGGCGTTACCAGCGGCGCGTGCGGGCCATGTAGCGCTCGGCCTCGGGGCCGAAGGCGTCGTGCAGGGATTGCTCTTCATGCCGGATGAAGCGCCGGGTGATGAGCGGCGGGAACAGCACGACCAGCACAAGCGCGCTGAGCGCGTTCACCAACAGCCCGGTGCCCAGAAGGCAGATCGCCATCGCGGTATAGATCGGGTTGCGGTTCAGCCGGTACGGACCTTCGACAATCAACGTGCTGGGCGTCTCGTGCGGCTCGATCGAGGTCTTCTTGCGCCAGAACCAGAACGCCGACCATCCCGCCAGCGCCAGCCCGCCCCCCAGCAGCAGCCATCCCAGCGGCCACGCCCAGCCGCCGAAGCGGACCAGCGGCGCGGCCCATGACAGAATTATCTGAAGCGCGAACGTCCCCGCCGCCCAGACGGGCGGCAGGTCGGGGAAATCACGCCGGATGCTCACGCGCGGGCAGCTTTCAGTTCCAGCCTGCGGGCATGGAGCACCGGCTCGGTATAGCCCGAAGGCTGCTCGCGCCCCTTGAACACCAGATCGCAGGCGGCCTGAAAGGCGATGCCGTCGAAACCCGGCCCCATCGGCGTATAGGTCGGGTCATCCGCGTTCTGGCGGTCGACCACGGCCGCCATCTTGCGCATCGCGGCCATGGTCTGGGCGTTGTCGATGACCCCGTGATGCAGCCAGTTGGCCAGCGCCTGCGAGCTGATCCGGCAGGTCGCGCGGTCCTCCATCAGGCCGACATCGTGAATATCGGGCACTTTCGAGCAGCCCACCCCCTGATCGACCCAGCGCACGACATAGCCAAGGATACCCTGCGCGTTGTTCTCGATCTCGGCGGCAATCTCGTCATCCGACCAGTTCTGCCCCTGCGCGACCGGGATCGTCAGCAGATCGGCCAGCGTACCGCGCGCGCCGCCGGCGGCGATCTGATCCTGACGCGCCATCACATCGACAAGGTGGTAATGCGTGGCGTGCAAGGTGGCGGCGGTGGGCGACGGCACCCAGGCACAGGTCGCGCCCGATTTGGGATGGCCGATCTTGGCGCCCAGCATGTCGGCCATGCGGTCGGGCATCGCCCACATCCCCTTGCCGATCTGCGCGCGGCCCTTCAGCCCGCAGGCCAGACCGATATCGACATTGCGGTCCTCGTAGGCGGTGATCCAGGGCTGCGTTTTCATGTCGCCCTTGCGCACCATCGGCCCGGCTTCCATCGAAGTATGGATTTCGTCGCCCGTGCGGTCGAGGAACCCGGTATTGATGAAGGCCACGCGATGCTTCGCGGCGCGAATGCATTCCTTCAGGTTGACCGAGGTGCGGCGTTCCTCGTCCATGATGCCCAGCTTGACCGTATTCGCGGGCAGGCCCAGAACCGTCTCGACGCGGTCGAAGATCGCGCAGGCGAAGGTGACTTCCTCGGGGCCGTGCATCTTGGGCTTCACCACATAGACCGAGCCATGCAGCGAGTTGCGCGCACCGTCGGTCTTCTGCAGATCGTGCATCGCGCATAGCGTGGTGACCATTGCATCGAGCAGCCCCTCGCCTGCCTCGCGCCCTTCGGCATCCAGCACGGCAGGGTTGGTCATCAGGTGGCCGACATTGCGCACCAGCATCAGCGCGCGGGTCTTCACCGTCAGCGGCGCGCCCGAGGCGGTCTGATAGGTAAAATCGTCATAGAGCCTGCGCGTGAAGCTCTTGTCGCCCTTGGTGACGGTCTCGGTCAGGTCGCCCTTCATCAGACCCAGCCAGTTGCCCCAGGCCAGAACCTTGTCCTCGGCATCGACGGCGGCGACCGAATCCTCGCAATCCATGATCGCGCTGATCGCGGCTTCGATCGCCACATCGCTCAGCCCGAACGGATCGGTCTTGCCAACGTCGGTGGTGGGATTGATCAGCAGTTCCAGCTTGAGCGCGTTCTTTTCCAGCAGGTAATGCGTCCAGCCGTCGCCCTCGGCCCAGCCGAGGAATTGCGACGGGTCCGCAAGGCCAACCTCGCCCGCTGGCGTCGTCGCAGTCAGCGCGCCGTCTTCGACGCGCAGCGCCGTCACCACGGACCACGACGCGCCGTTCAGCGGCACAGCCTTGTCCAGATGCGCCTTGGCCCAGGCCACCACGCGCGCACCGCGCTCCGGGTCATAGCCCTTGCCCTTGGGCAGATCGCCCATCGCGTCGGTGCCGTAGAGCGCGTCGAACAGCGACCCCCAGCGCGCATTGGCGGCGTTGAGCGCATAGCGCGCGTTCATCACCGGCACGACCAGCTGCGGGCCGGGCTGGGCGGCGATCTCGGGGTCGGTATGGGTGGTCTCGATGGTGAAATCGGGGCCTTCGGGGACCAGATAACCGATCTCGGTCAGGAAGGCGCGATACGCATCGGCGTCATGCGGCTGGCCCTTGCGGGCGACATGCCACGCGTCGATCTGCGCTTGCATCGCCTCGCGCTTTTGCAGCAGATCGCGGTTCTTCGGACCGAACTCGTTGATCAGCCCGGCCAGCCCGTCCCAGAACGTATCCGCCGCGATCCCGGTGCCCGGAAGCGCCTGTTCTTCGATGAAGGCGACCATCCGCGCGTCGACCTTCAGCCCCGACTTGTCCATGCGTTGCGTCATGCCCCGTTCTCCCGTTTCTGCGCGGCGTTCGGACCGCTGTTTTCCGGCTGTTGCGCCGACTATGGACAAAAGTTTCCGATAGGCAACACGCATTCTTCACCGGAAACGGGGTAATCAAGCTAAGGACTTTCAAGATTTAAAAGTTAGTCATGTTGCTAACTTTTCTTGTGCGACTCGGGCGGAACAGTTAGGAATATGCCTAAGCATTCACGGAGCCGCCCCATGCCCCCAAGGACACGCCCGGCATGAGCACCGAGCCCCGCCTCGACACGTTGTTTCAGGCTCTCGCCGACCCGACACGGCGCGCGATGCTGTCGTCGCTGGCGCGGGGCCCGCAAAGCGTGAGCGATCTGGCGCAACCCTTCGACATGGCGCTGCCCTCGCTGCTGGGACATCTGCGCAAGCTGGAAGCGGCGGGCCTGATCGAAACCCGCAAGGACGGCCGGGTACGCACCTGCGCGATCGTTCCCGACGCCCTGACCCCAGTGCGCGGCTGGCTCGATGAGCAGCGCGCGCTGTGGGAGGGGCGGCTGGACCGGTTGGAAGACTACGTGACACGCCTGATGGAGGAGAGATCGCGTGACTGAGCCATTAACCGTTATCGTGACCGACCCCGCAACCGATCTTGTGCTTACCCGGACGCTCAACGCCCCGCGCGCGCTGATCTGGGAATGCTGGACCCGCCCCGAGCATCTGCCGCATTGGTTCATCCCCAAACCGCACAAGATCACCGCCTGCGAGATCGATCTGCGGCCCGGGGGCCGGTTCAACACCACGTTCGAGGTCGAGGGCAGCGAAATGCCCAATCACGGGGTTTATCTGGAGGTGATCGACGGTCGCAGGCTGGTCTTTACCGACAGCTATTCCGAAGGCTGGAAGCCCGCACCCGACCCGTTCATGACGGCGATCGTAACCTTCGAAGACGCGGGCGAGGGCACGACGACCTATACCGCCATCGCGCGCCACCGCTCTCCCGAAGCGGCGAAAAGCCACGAGGATATGGGCTTTTTCGACGGCTGGGGCACGGTTGCCACGCAGCTTGAAGCCTATGCGCAGGGGCTGGGGGCGCGATGATCCCGCGCTTTGCCACGCTGGTTTTCGAGCGCCGGATCGCCACCCCGCCCCTGCCCGTCTGGCACGCATGGACCGATCCCGCCGCGCGCGCGATCTGGGCTCAGAGCACGCCGGATCTGAGTGTCGAGATGCTGCGATCCGAAGCCCGGATCGGCGCCGGCGAAGTGTCGATCTGCCGGGTAAGCGGCCAGCCCGACATGCGCAGCGAAATAGACTGGCTGGCCATGGCCCCGCCGCGCTGCAGCACCTACACCGAGATCCTGCGCGCCGGCGGCGAGATGCTGTCGGCGGCTCTGGTCACCGCCGAAATGAGTGCACAGGGCGAAGGCACCGTGCTGAAAATGACGGTGCAGGTGACCTCGCTGAGCGAAGATCGCGAGCCGGGCTATCGCAAGGATTTCTACGCCGCGCTCGACGCGATGGTCGATGTGGCCGAGCGGACGATGCTTGTGGACCGGGTGATCGCGGCACCGGCCGAGGTTCTGTGGCAGGCATGGACCGACCCGCAGGCGCTGCCGCAATGGTGGGGGCCCGACGGGTTCTCTTGCCGCACAAGCCGCATCGACCTGCGCGACGGCGGGGAATGGGTCTTTGACATGATCGCCCCCGATGGCACCGTCTTTCCCAATCACCACAAATACCGCCATTACGCGCCAAACAAGCGCATCGATTACGCGCTGCACGGGGGCGAAGGCGGGCCGAAACATGCCGATGCCTCGGTGACCTTTTCCCCCGCAGGGGACGGCACGCGGGTCGTTCTGGGCATGATCTTTGCCTCGCGCGAGGAATGCGCGGGCGCGAAGGCGATGGGCGCGGTCGAGCTGGGACAGCAGACGCTGGGCAAGTTGGCCCGGCATGTTGGGGCTTAGCGCCTTTCAGGGCTTAGCGCGTGTCGGAACGCGCCCGCGCGGCCCTGCGGCACCGATCCGAGCAGTATTTCACCTGATCCCAGGTCTTTTCCCATTTCTTCCGCCAGACCATCGGACGGCCGCATTGCGCGCAGGTCTTGACCGGCAGATCGCCCTTGCGGCGCATCGTCGTCCTCACAGATCCAGCATCATCTGCGGCCCCCGCGCCGCGCGAAAGCCGCCTTCGATCAGCGGATCGTCGCAGGCAAGGACGCGACTGCCCGTCCGCCCCCGCCCCGGTGCCATCCGCGCCCTCAGCGCGCGCGCCTCGCGGGCGGCGCAGGCCGGGTCGAGCACCGGCTCGGGATAGCGCCCGGCAAGCGCGCGGCGGGCATCGGGCCAGAACCATGGCGTGTGCAGATGGCTGTCGGGCACGCGCCTGAGCTCGGGCAGCCAGCGGCGGATGAACGCGCCGGTCGGGTCGAGCTTGCGCCCCGTCGCCACCGGATCAAGGATCGGCCCCTGTCCCGCGCGCGCCATCTCGCGCCACAGGATCGCCGGGTCGTGATCCGTCGACATCTGCGCCAGATGCCGTCCCACCGCCGCCGCACCCAGCCCGTGCAGCTGCATTCCGGTGGCCGCCAGCAGCGCGCGCGAACGGTGATCGAGCCAGCCGCTGGCGATAAGCGCGCGCATCGCCGCGTCGACAAAGGGCAAGCCCGTCTCGCCACTGGCCCACGACCCTCTGGCCGGCGCGCCCTCGGGCTCGGCCAAGGGGGCGGCGCGGGCCGTGTCGCGACGCTTGAGCTGCGCGGTCAGCAGGCGCGCGGCGGCAAGGCGTTCGGGCGTTGTGTCGGGCGCGTCCCGAAAGCGGGCGATGCTGGCGCGGATCTCACCCGACGACAGGACACCGAAGGACAGATAAGGCGACAGCCGCGCGCCCGACCGCTCGGCCTCGGGCGCGGTGGCGCGGGTGGGCGGCAGGCCCTGCCCGCGCACGGAGAGATAGGTCTCGAGCATCTGCAGCCCGGCGTCGCGCCCGCCCGGCTGACGAAACGCGCAGGGGCTTGCGGCGAAACCCAGCGCGCGGGCGCCCGGCAGAACGCCGGTCCCTTCGGTCACCGGGGCAAGGGCGGGCGCGGCGCAGGGCTCTGCACCCGATTCGGGGACGATCAGCCAGTCGAGCCCGCGCCCCCGCGCCCAGTCCCCGGCCCGCGCCACCAGCGCGCGCGCCGCCAGAGACCCGGTTTCCGGATGGGTGACGATGCGCGTCACGCGATGCTTGGCCACCAGCCGCGCCAGCACATCGAGACTGTCGCCCACCCGCAGCACCAGAGGCTGGCCCAGCGATGCAAGATCCTCGTTCAGCGCGCGCAGGCTTTCGCCCAGAAACGCGATATGGCGCTCGGACGTCTCATCGGGGGCCAGCAGGACAGGATCGACGATATAGACCGGCAGGACCGGCCCCTCGGCCGCGGCACGGCTCAGCGCGGGATGGTCGTGCACCCGCAGATCGCGGCGGAACCAGACAAGAGACAGCATGGGCGACTCGGCTCGAAAACGCAGGGTGAATGTTCACCCTTTATTCTCTACCCCATCCCGCAGAGCGGTTCAATCTTTGCAAAATGCAACGAATTCTCGCATTACGACAAGCATTTTGCGTCATTTTCCGCAAAAGCCCACGATCCAGCCACAATCGCGCCACAAACCGACGGCCTCATTGAGTTAACAAGAAACCGGAAGGATGAACCTGATGTCCGCCTTGCAAAAAGTCGCTCTCGACCTGTTCGGCCACGCTGTGAAGTTCCCTCTGAACCTCTTCGCCGAAGAAGAAACGCGCGTGAACGAACGCCTCGCCGAGCTGCACCGCCAGCTTCCCAGCACGCTGCCCGAAAAGCGTTTCTTCAGACATTGACCGTGACGCCGGGCAATCGCAGCGTCGTCAGCAGATCCCTCAGCTCCTGACGCGCGGCGATGTTCGAGATGTTCATCTGCTCGACGCCGGTATCGCGAAGATCCAGCAGCGTCAGGCCCCGCGGGAACAGCTCGCGGAAAATCACGCGCTCGGAAAAACCCGGCGCCACGCGGAAACCGATCCGCTTTGACAGTGCGGTAAGCGCCTCGCCCACCCGGCGCTTGTTGTGCATCTGCTGAGCGCCCAGACGGTTGCGCAGCACCAGCCAGTCCATCGGCTTCAGCCCCGCCTGCGTCCGCAATTGCCGGGCTTTCCAGACCATTTCAGAATAGATCGACGGACCAAGTACCTCGTTCGTCGCCGAATCGATCCGCGCGAGGAGGTCGAAATCGATGAAGCTGTCATTCATCGGCGTGACCAGCGTATCGGCCAGCGAATGCGCCACCTGGCTTAGCCGGGTATGGCTGCCGGGACAGTCGATCAGGATGAAATCGCTGTTTTCCTCAAGCTCGTTCAACGCAGCCGACAGCTGATAATCGGTCACGCTTTCGCCCGCCGGCACGGTGGCCGGGTCGATCTCGGGCAATAGCCGGTAGGTCGGGCTGGGCAGGGTGATGCCCTGCCGCGCGCAATATTCGCTGCGGTTCTCGATATAACGGCCGAAGGTGCGTTGCCGGACATCGAGATCCAGCGCGCCGACGCGAAAGCCCATCCGGGCCAGCGCCGTGGCGATATGCATGGCGGTGGTGGATTTCCCCGAGCCGCCCTTTTCGTTTCCGGTGACGATGACATGCGCCACGGTGATCATCCTGCTCTGTTTGGGTGCCGTCGCCCGAGGCCTTGGCCGGTCGGGATCGGAGCGCCTGTTTAGAGCGGCAGGCGGCGGGGGAAAAGGGCCTGCGGGCGTTTCTTTCCGGGGTGTTGTATGCGTGTCGGGGCACCGCCCCTATTCGATCGCACGGCCGAAAAACACGATGGCGAGGCCCAGCAGCGCCAGCAGCGCATAGAGCCCCGCGCGCGCCGGGGCGTCGCGGCGGCAGCGCCATGCGGCAAGGGCGGATTGCACCGCGTAATAGGCGGCAAACGCGCGCGAGGCATAGGCGATGATCTCGAACACATCCGCCGCCCATGTCAGCGCCAGCCCCACCGCCACCGTCAGCGCATAGGCCTGTTTCTGGCTGATGCGCCTGTGGCTGAGTTCCTGCAACAGCCCGCCCGACCCGCCGGTATCGGCCACCGCCGCCGAGAATTGCGCGGCCAGAGCGGCGGCCACCAGCACCACGGGCAGGACCGGAGAAATCACCCCCATCATATCGACGATGGCGGTTTCGCTGAGCGCCTGCGTGGCGGGGCTGAACGTATAGGTGACGAGCGCGATATAGACGAGGTAGATCGCCGTCGCCAGAAGCTGCGCGTTGCGCATCGACCGGATGCGGGTTGGCGCGTCGTATTCCCCGCCCAGATAGCGCGACGTCTCGAATCCCTGCACGGTGACAATCATCCCGAAAGCAAGTGTCAGCGCGGGCCATCCGGTCTCAAACGGTTGGGTCACGATCAGCGCGTCCTGTGACACGGCCTGTCCCAGATACACGCCCAGCGCCAGCACGAGCCCCGCGATGATCGCCAGTTTCAGCGCGACCGAGGCATATTCCATCCGCTCGAGCAAGGCGAAGCCCCGGGTCCAGCCGACGAAGACGATCACGGCATAGACGGCGGTGGTGATCGACCGGGCCAGAACCTGCGACTGGAAAGGCAGAAGCGAGACCGCGAAGCTGCCCAGCAGGTTCAGGTAATAAGCGACCGAGACCATATAGGCGAAGCCCAGAAGCGCCGAGGCGGTATTCTCGACCCAGGCCGGACCGGCCTGTCCGTCTCGGTCGATGGCGCGGATGTTGTCGCGGATCGCGGTGCCGAAGCCCCACGCGACAAGGCACAGCGCGCCCATGACCAGCGGTCCCCAAAGCCCGTAGGCATGGTTCAGAAGCGGCCCCAGCACCAGAAAGCCCGAACCGATGATCGAGGCCAGCGGCGTCACCATCGCGCGCCATGTCTGGGCCTTGCGCAGACCCGGCAGCCACAGCAGGCCGAGCGCGATCGCGATGGTGATGAGAATGGCAGTATTGAGAATCATGCGGGCACTCTGGCGCCATCAAATGAAAACGCCGCTACGGGTGTAGCGGCGTTTCCGGCATTCTGCGATAGGCGACGGCTCAGAAACCGAGACCGGCGTATTTGTTCTTGAACTTCGACACGCGGCCGCCGGTATCCATCAGGCGCGAGGTGCCGCCGGTCCAGGCGGGGTGCACCGACGGGTCGATGTCGAGCGCGATCGAGTCGCCTTCGGCGCCCCAGGTCGATTTCATCTGCACCACGGTGCCGTCGACGAGCTTGACGTTGATGATGTGATAATCGGGATGGATCGAGGATTTCATGCTCGCGCTCCTTACTTGTCGGCCAGCGGACGGTAGTTGGTCTTTTCGGCGATACGGGCCGATTTGCCGCGACGCTCACGCAGGTAATAGAGCTTGGCGCGACGGACCTTACCGCGGCGAACGACCTCGATCGAATCGATGTTGGTCGAGTAGAGCGGGAACATACGCTCGACGCCTTCGCCGAACGAGATCTTGCGGACGGTGAACGAGGCACCGATGTTCAGGCCGCCCGAGCGAGCGATGCAGACGCCTTCGAACATCTGCACGCGCGAGCGCGTACCTTCGGTCACCTTGTAGCCGACGCGCACGGTGTCGCCCGGCTTGAAATCAGGGATGGTCTTGCCGAGAGCAGCGATCTGCTCGGCTTCGATTTCGGCGATCAGGTTCATGCTGATCTTCTCCTATGATGGCTCACGGTTGTTCCGTGAAGGTCTGTGCCGCCCCAGAGCTCTGGTCTGCCACCGGATCCCGCCATCCCGTCAATCGGGGGCCGTCCGCCAGAGATTTCGGTCGTCGTTCTGTGATCCCCTCGCCGGACCGCATTCCACCGGCGATGGTGGGGCCCAAACGAAAACGGCCCGGCGAGCGATTCCGCCCCCGGACGGGCGCGGTATAGGGGCAAGCCGTCCCCCGGTCAAGCCCGCTTCAGGTGGCCCGCACCCCGGCTTCGGCCCTTGCAAACAAGGGATGATCTGGCGCCCGCCGCGCGCTCAGCGGCTCAGCCGGACATGCGCGGGCGGCAGCGTGGTCATCGCGTGTTTGCGCCCCGGATCGTTATAGTAAACGTCGCTGCCCTGCGGCTGGATGATGACCTCGCGGTCCTTCACCCCTTTGGGGGCGGTGGCCAGCCGGTAATAGTCCTGCGCGATGGTATCGGGATCGAAAGCGGTGCCCGGCGCAACCTTGCCGCAGATCGCCACGACCGATACATGCACGCCCTTCGGCGCAAGCTCTTTGTACAGCGACAGGCCAAGACTGCGCAAAGCCGCCTTGCCCAAGGCCAGCGACGTCCATTCCGGGAACGGCTCGAGCGCCAGCCCGCCGCCGGTGAACAGGATCGCGCCCTGCCCGGCCTCGACCATCGCCGGCGCCACCTGTTGCACGCTTTGCAGCGCGCCGAGCAGGTTCACCGACAACTCGCGCTGCACGGTTTCCACCGGCGTGTCCAAAGGACCGCCCGGCCGCTGGACCGAGGCGTTCCAGACCAGCACGTCGCAGCCACCGAGCCGCCCGGCCAGCCGCGCCAGCGCTTCGCTCAACCCCGGCAGATCGCCCGCATCGGCGGGTTCGGCGCTGGCGGTGATCCCCTCGTCCTCCAGCCCCTCGCATAACCGGTCGAGCGACGAAGGCGAGCGCGCGATCAGCCCGACGCTGTAGCCTTCCCGCCCGAAGCGGCGCGCGATCGCGGCCGAGACCCCTGCCCCGGCGCCGATGATGATGAGTGTCGGCACATCCGTCTCCTGTCCATTCCCGCGCGGACAGGTAATGCCTCAGCCGCAAAGGGCCATAGCGGCGGGCGGGATCCTGCCGGTGGGCAATTCCGAAGGCAGACGCTCCGCCAAAGAACCGCAACGCCCCCTCGGCGCCCCAAGCGCTCTTGACCCCGGGGGATTTCCCACCACCATCTGCGCGTCGATCCTGTCCGGAGTGCCCCTTGAAACGCCCGATCCAAGCCCTCGCGACGGCCACCGCCCTGTGTGCTGCCCTCGCATCGCCAATCGCGCCCGCCCTTGCCGATCCCACCGATCCGGCGATTTCGAGCGAATTCTACGCCAATGCCCGCAACTGGCTGATCGAGTCGCTGCACAACGCCATGGCTTTTACCGGCTGCCGGGCGACGATCCCGCTGCAATCGGCGGGGCCGCTGCTGATCGAAAGGCGCCTCGACCTGCCCGAGGGCTGGGCCATCTACGTCCCCACCTCGCAGGGGCCAAGCCCGGTTTTCGGCAGCGCGGTGGCGGGGCGGTTGATCATCGACGCCACAGAAACGCCCGGCGAATACCAGATCCATCGCGGCGGCTGGGCCTCGACCGCGCTGAGCGCGGATATGCGCGAACAGCTTATGGCGGGGAATTACATCACCACCGCCATCGACGGCGATGACGAGCGGCAATGGATCCTGAACGGATCGACCGCAGCGCTTGAGACGCTTGAGGAATGCTACGCGCAGGACGGCATCGCCTGGCGCTGATCCGGGTCAGTCTTCGCCGTCTGCCCGGTAGCGCGCCCACAGATCCGGCCGCCGCTCGCGCGTGAGGCGCTCGGCCTCCTCGCGACGCCAGCGGGCGATCTCGCCATGATTGCCCGATTGCAGCACCGGCGGGATCTCGCGCCCTTCCCAGACCGCCGGGCGGGTGTATTGCGGATGCTCGAGCAGACCGTTCGAATGGCTTTCTTCCTCGGTCGAGGCCGCGTTGCCCAGAACGCCCGGCAAGAGCCGCACGGTCGCGTCGATCATCGCCTGCGCCGCGATCTCGCCGCCGGTCAGGACGAAATCGCCAAGGCTGACCTCTTCAACGCCGTAATGCTCCAGCACCCGCTCGTCGACACCCTCGAACCGGCCGCAAATCAAAGTGACGCCGTCGCAACGCGCCCAACGCCGCGCCGTCGCCTGATCGAAGGGCCGTCCGCGCGGCGACAGGTAGACAAGCGGCCAGCGTGCGCGCCCGGGCGTACCGCGCCCTGCTTCGTCAAGCGCCTTCGCCACCACATCGGCGCGCAGCACCATCCCGGCACCGCCGCCGGCGGGTGTGTCATCGACATTGCGATGCTTCCCCTCGCCAAAGGGCCGCAGATCAACCGTCTCAAGCCGCCATTGCCCGCGCTCCAGCGCCTTGCCGGTCAGCGATTGCTCCAGCACACCGGGAAAGGCCGCGGGAAACAGCGTAATGATCTTCGCGGTCCACGCCCCCTTGAGCCGCGGCCGCCCGCTGAGCAAGTCCTCGGGCTGCACCGAGAGCCTGACGGCGACCCGGCCATGCGAGCGCGAGGGTCCCGGCGTTTCGCGGTCGCCGCTCACGGCCTGCCCCCGGTCGGCGCGGGGCGGCTCATTCCAGAAGCCCCTCGGGCGGGTCCGCGATGATCCGGCCCGAAGCCAGATCGACGGTCGGCACCACCGCCAGCGTGAAGGGCAACAGCGCGTTGCCCTTGCCCGGTCGCTGGATCTCCAGCAAATCGCCCGCGCCGTGGTTCAGCACCGCGCTCACCCGGCCCAGCTTCGTGCCACCGGTATCGAGCACCGTCAGGCCGATCAGATCGGCGTGGTAGAATTCGTCATCGGGCAGCGAAGGAAGCCTCTCGCGCTCGACATAAAGCCGCGTGCCACGCAACGCCTCGGCAGCCTCGCGCGTAGCGACGCCGCTCAGCCGCGCTGACAGCCCGTTGGGCACCGGGCGGCCCAGCTTTACGGTGAAGGACCGGCTGCCATCCTCGGTGAAAAGCGGACCATAGCCGCCAATCGCTTCCGGCTCGGCGCAGAAGCTCTTCAGCCGCACCTCGCCCTTGACCCCGAAGGCCCCGGCAATCGCCCCGACACAGACCCGATCCGACATCCCAGACTCCCCGATGCAGCGCGCCGCAACCTGTTTTCACTTTGCCTTAAATACTCAAAGACCGCGCCCTCAAGACGCGATCCTTCGTCTCACGCCCACCCCCTGCCACGGGCAAGGCGCGCCGCGCAAGCGGCGCGCCCGGTCGCGCGAGGGCTGAAGCCCGGAGGGCTTCCGGACGAGGGCGAAACCCCTCACCCGGCCGCCCGCCGGAATACAGGGATCACTCTTCGGCCGGAGCCTCGGCAGCGGCGGCCTTGTCGGCGCGGGCCTTGGCGCGCTCCTGGGCTTTCTTGCCGGGCTGGGCTTTCTGCGGGTTGTTGCGGGTGGCTTTCTCGCGCACGCCGGCCGCTTCGAGGAAACGCACCACGCGGTCGGTCGGGACAGCGCCCTTGTCGAGCCACACTTTGACGCGCTCGACATCCATTTTCACGCGGTCTTCGCTGTCTTTGGGCAGCAGCGGGTTATACGTGCCGACTTTCTCCAGGAAGCGGCCGTCGCGCGGCATCCGGCTGTCGGCCACGACGATGGCGTAGAACGGGCGCTTTTTCGAGCCGCCACGGGCGAGACGGATTTTGGTAGCCATGGTTGTTTCTCCTATCGATGGCTGTTGAGGCCCCAAGATCGCAACGCGCGTCCGGGGCCAAGTTCCGGTGTCAGTTTTGCAGCTTCTCGTGGTGACGGATCACTTCCGAGATGATGAAACCGAGGAATTTCTTGGCGAATTCCGGGTCGAGATCGGCCTCTTTGGCCAACCATTCCAACCGCTCGATCTGCCGCGATTCGCGCGACGGATCCGAGGGCGGCAGACTGTGCTCGGCCTTCAGCCGCCCCACCGCCTGCGTGTGGGTAAAGCGTTCGGCGAGCGTGTAGACCAGAATCGCATCGAGACGGTCGATGCTCTCCCGGTGTTCGCGCAGCAGCGCGGCGGCGCGGTCGGTGTCGTCGGTCATCGGGGCCTCCGGGCTGGCATTGGCGGTCTTGGTATCACGCGGGGTCATCGGGCACCTCGCGTGCCGCGCGGCGGCAGGTGGCGCCAGATCTCACTGTCGTCGTGCAGAGCATCGAACCGCGCGCCAAGCTGCGGCGCAAGCCCGCGCGCGCGCGCATGGGCGGGATCGACTGCGTTGACGAGCGCGGTGAAATTCACGCTGTCGCGGGCGTAGTCCGAAAGCGCCCGCGTCGCTTCACGGGCCAGCCCCCGGCCTTCGAAATCCGCAGCCAGCACCCAGCCCGGATCCGGCGCCGAACCGGCGCGTTCGGCCTTGATCAGCGCGAAGCCTGCGATCTGGCCAACCGGCAGGTCGCGGTCGATATCCGAGGCGCGGGTTTCCAGCGTCCACACGCCATGGCCGCGCATCAGCCGCTGACCGACCATCCGCATCCACCCATCGCGCGCCTCGGCGCGGGTCAGCGGACCGCCGAAGACCGCGCCGCGGGCCCCCGACAAAAGCGCGGAATACAGCGCGAAATCCTCGAGCCGCGGCGCACGCAGCAACAGCCGCTCGGTGCGCAGCATCGGCTGCCCGGCGCTGATCCGGTCGGCGCGGTCTCGCTCTGCACCCGTCACGGCATCCGGCACGGCACCCGATCCCGGCATCTCATGCGCGAACATGTTGGGGGCGATGATCATGCGTAGGCCTCCATCCCGGCGCCCTGCGCATCGGGCGCGAGGTGGCGCCAGATGCCGGTCGCACCGAATTGCGCATGGGAAAAACCGCCCTCGCGGACACAGCCCAGCCGCTGTGCCAGCGTCTCGGACCGGGTGTTTCCTTCCAGAATCAGGCTGATCGCCGTCGTCCAGCCCAGCGCCTCATAGGCCCAGCCCCGCGCCGCAAGCGCCGCTTCGGCCGCAAGGCCCTGCCCCTCGAAACCGGAGGTCCAGAGGGTCCAGGCGATTTCCGGTTCGGGCCAGCCTTCGGGGAACCACGGCCCCGACGTGCCGATAGCCTGCCCGGTTTCGCGATGTTCGATGACGAAGACGCCGTAGCCCCGGAAGACCCAATGCCCGGCGATATGGCCGAAACCGCGCCACGCCTGATTGCGATCGACCGGCCCGCCGGTATAGCGCGAGCGGTCGCTCTGCATATAGGTCGCGAAAGGGTCGAAATCCGACAAACGGGGCGCGCGCAGCATAAGGCGCGGCGTCTCGATCCGGGGGATCAGGCTGTCGAAGCTCTGCGCGAGATCAAGGGCCGGGGTCATGCCGCCTCCTCCGCCGGATGACGCCACGCTTGCAGCGCAGCCTCATCGCCCGGCACGGGGGCCGAGGCATCGACCGCGCAGCCCAGCCGCCGCGCCAGCGCCTGCGAGCGGGCATTGGCGGTGTCGATATAGCTCACCGGCTGGGCCCAGCCCAAACCCGTGCGAACATGCGCCTGCACCGCCGTGGCGGCCTCGAAGGCAAAGCCCTTGCCCTCGGCCCCGGGCGACCAGATCGTCCAGCCGATTTCCGGCTCGGGCCAGCCCGCCGGGTTCCACGGCCCGACCGCGCCCAGCGCGCTGTCATCGCCCTTGGCCGTCAGGATGAACTGCCCGTAGCCGCGCAGCACCCAATGGCCGATCACATGGCCAAAGGCGCGCCACGCGTTTTCCTCGGTCAGATCGCCGGGGCGCACGAAATGCGAGCGCTCTTCGCGCATGAAGGCCCGGAAAGCGGGCCAGTCATCCGACTTCGGCGCGCGCAGCACCAGCCGCTCGGTCGTCAGGACGGGGGTTTCGCTCAGGTTCACGCTCATCCGCGCCCCCTGAGGTCATGCACGATCACCACGTCGCCCACATCAATGCCCGGACGGCGCGCATCGACGCGCCCGCCCAGCCGCAACGCCAGCGCGAGCGAGCGCTGGTTCTTCGGGTCGATGATGTTGACGATATCGTCCCAGCCGAAATGCTTGCGCGCCCAGTCCATCACCGCAACCGCGGCTTCCCGCGCGATGCCGCGGCCTTCGGCCTGCGGCGCGACCATCCAGCCCAGTTCGGGTTCGGGGAATTCGTCGCCGTGATAGATACCGACCTCGCCCACCCAATCGCCGGTTTCGCGGTCGGCCACGCGGAACGGGCCATAGCCCTTGAGCATCCACAGCGCCACATCCGCCGCCCAGATGCGCCAGGCGTGGTGACGGTGATGCGGCCCGCCATCCCAGACCGAACGGTCCGAAGCATGATAAGCCGCCGCGTGTTCGAAATCCGCCAGCACCGGCGCGGACAGCACCAGCCGTTCGGTCACGAGGACCGGCACGGCAGGGGTCGCGAAGGGGGCGGCGGCTTCGTTCATCGGCTCAGCGCTTCTTGCCTAGACCCGACAGGCCACCCGGCAGGCCGCCCATACCACCCACGCCGGGCAGGCCGCCCATGCCACGCGGCATCGCGCCGCCCTGCATCGCGCTGGCGGCGGCTTTCATCGTCTCGGGATCGGCCATCTGCTTTTGCATCTCGGCCATGTCGGTATCCTTGCCGAACATCGACTTCATCGCCTGTTTCAGCATCCCGCCCTTGCCCATCTTCTTCATCACATCGGCCATCTGCCGCTGCATTTTCAGAAGCTTGTTCAGCTCGGACACTTCCAGCCCGGCGCCCGCCGCGATCCGCTTCTTGCGGCTCGCCTGCAGCAGCGCGGGATTGGCGCGTTCCTTCTTGGTCATCGACTGGATCAGCGCGATCTGACGCTTGAGCATCGTGTCGTCGAACCCGGCTGCCTCGGCCTGTTTCGACATCTTCGCCATGCCCGGCATCATGCCCATGACCGATTGCATCCCGCCCATCTTGAGCATCTGCTCAAGCTGGCTCTTCAGGTCGTTCATGTTGAACTGACCCTTCTGGAAGCGCTTCATCATGCGCTCGGCCTGCTCGGCTTCCAGCGTCTGCTGCGCCTTCTCGACCAGCGCGACGATGTCGCCCATGCCAAGGATCCGGCCCGCGACGCGCTCGGCCTCGAAGGTCTCCAGCGCGTCGGTCTTCTCGCCCAGACCGACGAAGCGGATGGGCTTGCCGGTCACGGCACGCATCGACAGCGCCGCACCGCCGCGCCCGTCGCCATCCATCCGCGTCAGGACGACGCCGGTGATGCCGACCTTGCCCTCGAATTCGGTGGCGACGTTGACCGCGTCCTGACCGGTCAGGCCATCGACGACCAGCAGCGTCTCGCGCGGGCTGACAGCGTCGCGGACCGCCTGCACCTCGTCCATCAGGACTTCGTCGATATGCAGACGACCGGCGGTATCGAGCAGATAGACGTCATAGCCGCCCATCGTCGCCTGCGATTTCGCGCGCTTGGCGATCTGCACGGCGCTCTCGCCCTTGACGATCGGCAGCGTGTCGACGCCGATCTGGCCGCCCAGAATGGCCAGCTGCTCCATCGCCGCCGGGCGGTTGGTATCGAGCGACGCCATCAGCACGCGCTTGTGCTCGCGCTCTTTCAGGCGGCGCGCCAGCTTGGCGGTGGTGGTGGTCTTGCCCGAGCCCTGCAGACCGACCATCAGGATCGGCGCGGGCGGGTTGTCGATCTTCAGCTTGCCCGGATCGTCCTCGCCGCGCAGCGTGGCGATCAGCTCGTCATGGACGATCTTCACCACCTGCTGGCCCGGCGTCACCGATTTGGTGACCGACGCCCCCGTAGCCTTGCCCTGAACCCGCTTGACGAAATCGCGCGCCACCGGCAGCGAGACATCGGCCTCCAAGAGCGCCACGCGCACCTCGCGCAGGGCGGCGGTGACATCCTCGGCCGACAGCGCGCCCGCCTTGGTCAGACGGTCGAACACGCCACCAAGGCGCTCGGACAGGTTCTCGAACATGGCAGATCCTTTCGGAACTCTCAGCGGACAGACGCGACGGGCCACGGGCTTTCGCACCCGTGGGCGCAACGCGCTGACGGATGGCGATCCCCGCAAAAGCGAAGGGACCGGACGCTATGGGCATCCGGGGAATTGCCGCAGCAGATACGCCCGCCCCGCACCCGAGTCAAGTATTCCGGCCCCGGGCGCAGGGATTGCTGGACAAAACCCGTCATCTTTGGTCCTGAAATATCCTCGGGGGTGAATGGGCTGCAGGCCCAGAGGGGGCAGACAGCCCCCTGTCGCCCTATCCAAACAGGACCGATGCCCGATGCTGCCCCTCGCCGATCACAACCCGATCCGCCATATCCGCTTCGCCTTCGTCAACTGGGCGCTGATGGCGCTGTGTTTCGCGATCTTCGTGGCGCGCGTGCCGTGGTACGATTTCGCCTTCACCCCGGCGACGCTGCCCATCGCGGGGACGATGAAAGCGCCCGGCGGCACGGCCGAGGTGCTGGGCCAGATGGTCAGCTACATGTTCCTGCACGCGACATGGCTGCACCTGATCGGCAATCTGGTGGTGATGTGGGTGTTCGGCGACAATATCGAGGACGCGCTCGGCCATCTGCGTTTTCCGTTCTTCTTTGTCCTCTGCGGCATGGCGGGTGCGGGGACCGAGGCGCTCTTTACCGACCAGCCGCAGGTGCCGGTGATCGGCGCGTCGGGCGCGATCGCGGGGCTGATGGGGGCCTATCTGCTGCTGCATCCGCGCGCCAAGGTGCTGGTGCTGATCGCGCTCAGGGTACCGGTTCTGGTCCCGGCGGGACTGTTCGTCGGGCTGACCGTGGCGCTCGACCTGATCTCGGCCCTGTCGCAGATGCCGGGCGAGGTGCGGGTGGCGTTCTGGGCGCATATCGGCGGCTTCGTGGCGGGGGCCGCGCTGATCACCGTGATGCGCAAGCGCGACGTGCCGCTCTTCCAGCCGCCCGTTCCCCATCCCGAAGCCGGGTTCTTCGGCGCCGGGCGCTGGCTCCCGGATTTCGGGCGCGCGCGTCCCGGCACCTCGCGGCTGTCGTTCTGGCTGAAATCGGCGCTGTTCTTCATTACGCTGGCCTGGCTGGCCGAAAGCTTCCTTGCCTGAGCGGCCCGATTGGCGCTATGGCCCGGCCATGCTGACCATTGCCGCGCTCTATCATTTCACCCGTTTCGACGATCCCGCCGCGCTGAAAGGCCCGCTGGCCAAACGCGCTTGCGCCGAGGGGGTGAAAGGCTCGCTTCTGCTCGCGCCCGAGGGCATCAACGGCACCATCGCCGGGACGCGTGCAGGGATCGACGCAGTGCTCGCGCATATCCGCGCGCTGCCGGGCTGCGCCGATCTCGAATGGAAGGAAAGCTACGCCGAAGAGATGCCCTTTGGCCGCATGAAGGTCCGGCTGAAGCGCGAGATCGTGACGATGGGCCAGCCCGATGTCGATCCGCGCGCCCGCGTCGGGCATTATGTCGAGGCCAGCGACTGGAACGATCTGATCGCGCAACCCGATGTCGCGGTGATCGATACCCGCAACGATTACGAGGTGGCGATCGGCAGCTTCGAGGGCGCGGTCGATCCCGGCACCGCCAGCTTCGGCGACTTCCCCGCCTGGTGGGAGGAAAACAAACACCGTTTTCACAATAAGCGGATCGCGATGTTTTGCACCGGCGGCATCCGGTGCGAGAAATCCACCAATTACCTGCTGCAGCAGGGCGTGGACGAGGTGTTTCACCTCAAGGGCGGGATCTTGAAGTATCTCGAAGAGGTGCCGCAGGATCAGAGCCTCTGGCACGGCGGCTGTTTCGTCTTCGACCAGCGGGTCGCGGTGGGGCACGGGCTGGCGCCGACGGGCCATGTGATGTGCCATGCCTGCCGCCGTCCGCTCGCCCCCGCCGAGCTTGCGCATCCCGATTACGAAGAAGGCGTGCAATGTCCCCATTGCGTGGCCGAGTTCACCGAGGCACGGCGCCAACGCTTCCGCGAGCGGCAGAAACAGGTGGCGCTGGCTGAAAAGCGCGGCGAACGGCATCTGGGCCGGGACTGAAAGCGTCTGGGATGGTGCGTGGAATCACGCACCCTACAATCGCCGCGCCGTAGGGTGCGTGATTCCACGCACCGTTCCGTCGTCCGCGTCAGCGCAGACCGGCGAGCAGGGTCGCGGCCCAGAGCAGCCCGCCCGACAACAACGCTGTCGCGGGCACGGTGATCACCCATGCCGCGAGGATCGTCATCATATGCGAGCGGCGCACGACCTTGCGGCGGGTGCGTTCCTCGACCGGCAGGGTCGAGAGGTCGCGATTCACCTTGAGGATCTTCTCGTGGTACCATTCGCGGTAGAAACCCACGCCGAAAATGCCGCCGATAGCGATATGCGTCGAGCTGACCGGCAGGCCCAGCCACGAGGCGAAGATCACCACCACCGCCGCTGCCAGCGCCACACACCACGCGCGCATCGCGTTGAGGCGGGTGATTTCCGAGCCGACGATATTGATCAGCCGCGGGCCGAACAGCATCAGCCCGACCGACAGGCCCACCGCGCCGGTGATCATCACCCAATAGGGGATCTGAACCCGGTCGCCCGAGGCGCCGTCCTGCACCGCGTGTACGATGGCCGCGAGCGGGCCGACCGCGTTCGCCACGTCATTGGCGCCATGCGCGAAGGACAGAAGCGCCGCCGACAGGACCAGCGGAATCGCGAACAGAGTCTTGAGCGACTTGGTGCGGTTTTCCAGCCCGCGCGACTGGCGCGCGATGAGCGGGCGCATCACAAGCGCCAGCGGGATCGCCACGGCGACACCGATCAGCACCGATTCGCCCAGCCCCAGATGCACCAGCTTCTTCAGGCCCTTCATCGCCATATAGGTGGCGAAGACGCCGCCCATCACGCCGATCAGCACCGGCACCCAGGTGCGAGCCGCCGCGATCTTGTCTTCGCGGTAGATGATGCGGTTGTTGAGGATCGCCAGAAACGCCGCCGCGATGACCCCTCCCATGACGGGCGAGATCACCCAGCTTGCGGCGATGGCGCCCATCACGCTCCAGTTCACCGCCGAGAAACCCGCCGCCGCGATGCCCGCGCCCATGACCCCGCCGACGATGGAATGCGTGGTCGACACCGGCGCGCCCATGGCAGTGGCGAGGTGGATCCACAGCGCTCCGGCCAGCAAGGCCGCCATCATCGCCCAGACGAAAATCGCGGGTTCCGCCACCGATTCCGGCGCCACGATGCCGCGCGAGACGGTCGAGACCACGTCGCCGCCCGCCAGAAGCGCGCCCGCCGTTTCGCAGATCGCCGCGATCAGCAGCGCACCGCCCAGTGTCACCGCCTTGGCGCCGACCGCCGGGCCCATATTGTTCGCCACATCGTTGGCGCCGATATTGAGCGCCATATAGGCCCCGATCGCGGCGGCGATCACCACCACCCATGTCCCGGTGCCCGCGCCCATGATGGTGGCGGCGGCAAGTCCGGCAAGGACGATGAAGAGCATGGCGATGCCCGGCGCGACCAGCGGTCGCGAGGTGAACAGCGTCGCCTGTTCCAACAGGCCGATGCGGCCGAGGTCCTTGTCGAGGGTTTTGATCCCCTTGGCGGTCGGGTCGGCTTTCAGGTCGGCGGGCGAAGGCATCGCGGGCTCCGGCTGTCACAAAAGTGTCACGAAGGCCCTAAAGAAGCGCCCGGCGTTTCTCAACCGTCATTCTTGCCCAGACCGCGCAAAAGCGCCTTCAATTCCGGCTCGTCCACGGCCGAGGCGGCGGCGGCGGGCGACATCCAGATGCGCTCGCGGCGGCCTTTCTCGGGGAAGGTCTTGGTCAGCGCATCCACGCGCAGGCGATAGACATAGCAGCGGCAGGTGACGGGAATGCCGCCGCGCACCGTCTTGCGGTAGGTGTAGCTGCCCAGCGGCTCGTCGTCGATGTGGCCCTCGACGCCTGCCTCTTCCCACGCTTCCTGCTGCGCGGCCTCGGCCAGCGAACGGCCTTCCATCGGCCAGCCCTTGGGCACGATCCAGCGCTTGGTTGTCAGGCTGGTGATCATCAGCACTTCGGGCCCCTTCGCGCCGTCGCGCGTGCACAAAGCCGCCGCCTGCAGGAATTCGGGCCGTTTGAAAACGGGCCCGACATAATTCAGGAACGAAGAGACGGCGCTTTGTTTCATGTCGGACTGCCCGGACTCGTGACGGCCCGCCTTCGCGGGCGGGCGCTTGTTATCAAATTGGGATTTGGGGTCGCTGTCGAAGTTATCCACAATCTGCGCTCAGATTTCCGGGTCGTCAACGCGGCCACGCATAGATTTTATCGACCCGCGGCGCGTTTTCGCGTCCATGCGACGCTGTCGGCTACCATAGGTGGGTTTCGTGGCAATCCTGCGACGCGGCGCGACCAGAGCCTGCCGGATCAGCTCGGCCAGCCTTTCGCGGGCGATTTCCCGGTTGCGCGCCTGACTGCGGGTGTCTTCTACCCGTAGCACGATGGCGCCGTCCCCCGTCCAGCGGCGCCCGGCAAGGCGTTTCAGGCGGTTCTTGACCGGCTGCGGCAGTGACGGCGAGCGCTCGGCCTCGAACCGAAGCTCGACGGCGGACGAGACCTTGTTCACGTTCTGCCCACCGGGGCCGGAACTGCGGGTGAACTGCTCGGTCAACTCCCATTCCTGAAGCGATATGTCGTCGGAAATACGCACCGGCGGACCTGTTTCGAAAAAAGAAAGGCGGGCAATGCCCCGCCGGAAGTCATGTAGCGCCCGACGCAGCGGATGCCAGTTTGCGGACAATCGAAAGGGCCGCCCGGCTATTCGAGCGGCCCTCACGAGCATTAAGGAGATGGAGCCGGTTAGAACCAGGCCCAATCGTGGGCTTACCACTGACAGGCTGCTGTCAGCTCTCGTCCCTCCCGACTGTCCCGACACCTCTCTCCAACATCACTCTCGACACTGGACCACCTCCTTTCGCTAGGGTTTAACCGTAAGGCGATGGTGGCACAGATCTGGTGTTTGTCAAAAACTTTCAGACCGGATTTTGGGTCAATTTGCGTGTGATGAGTCGGAACGGCAACAGAGCGATCATCGCCAGTGACAATTTGACCATCCAATCGGCAATCGCCAGAGAAACCCACAAAGGTGTCACCGGACCGACACCGAGCGCTGGCAAACTTTCCTGCGCCCAGCTAACATCCGCCGCCGGGTCGATCCAGCCGAACGCCGCCGAGAAGCCGATCGAAAAGAACAGCGCGGTATCGAGCGAGCTGCCGACAAGCGTCGAAATCAGCGGCGCTTTCCACCACGCGCCACCGCGCACGGCCGAGAAGACGCCGATATCGACCATCTGCGCGACAAGGAAAGCCAGCCCCGATCCAAGCGCAATGCGCAGCGTCACCGCCGGGAATTCGTAGCCGTCGCCCTGGATCATGATTTGCGTGCCGATCAGCGAGCAGATGACGCCCACGGCAAAGCCCGCCCAGACGACGCGGCGCGCGGCCTGCGGGCCGTAGACGCGGTTCATCACGTCGGTGATGAGGAAGGCGAAGGGATAGGTCAGTGCACCCCAGGTAAGCCAGTTGCCCAGCAGGAATTGCACGAGAATATTCGAGGCCACGACAATGGCGGCCATGGCAAGAATGCCGGGAAGATAGGTTCGGGTCATTTTCTGAAACCGTTTTGACAAGGTGGTCGGGGACTTGGCCACCCTGTCCCCGAGGCGAAACCTCGGCACGGGCGACGCGCCCCTCTACGCCCTCAGGCCCTGTCTGGCAAGCGGTTTGCGCGCGCGACGCGGGTCGTTTGCAGGCGCGCGCGACATGATGCCGATGTGAACGGCGGGCGGGACTCAGGTCTTTGCGCAGAGCCGATCAATGCTATCGTTACCGTGTTTAGCCTATGGCACGAGGATCATTTGATGACGTTGTTTTCGCTGCGCGGCTCGACCGCGCTTGTCGCGCTGTCCGTTTCTCTGTCGGTGGGTCTGCCGGTCATGGCCCCCGCGCAGGACAGCCCCACGGTGCAGATCCAGAGCGAGGACTGGCAGCAGGTCACGCAGTTCGGTTTCAGCTTCGGGCTGCCGCCGGGCCTGACGCAGATCCGCGATCTGCCGGAAATGGTCGCCTATTCCGATCTCGACGAAGACCGCGAAAGCGGGATCCTGATCGACATTCAGCAATTTGATGAAGAGCAATGGGAATTCGTTCAGGACACCGGCCCCGAAGCGCTGACGATGATCCTGAACGCGCACCACCTTGTGGAAGTGACCCCTCAGGACGAGACGATCCGCGCGCAGGGGCATGATTTCGCGGTGTTTCGTGGCACGGGGATGCTTGAGCGGCCCTCGGGCGAGCTTGTCGAGCATCAGGTCATGTTCCTCGTATCGATGGAGCAGGATATCGACGGCCGCGCGCTGATTATCGGCGTGGTCGGTGTCGGGCTGGGCGGCGAGGCCTCGGGCGCGCTGCAGGCCGAGTTCATCCGCGCGCTGGAGGGCAGCGAGGAAGCGACCGACACCCCTGACACGCAGGAAGACGGCGCGCTGGCGCCCGAATCCGAGCCGGACGTGATCGCCATGGCCGAGCCTGCCGCGCCGGATGTGACGATGGCCGAGCCGCAATCCGACGGTGTGACGCTCGCCGAAGAGGCCACCGATTCGGCCAGCGCGCCTGCCACCAGTGCCCCGGCCAATACCCCCGCGCAAACGGCAAGCGACGCCCCCGAAACGACCGAGGCCGCGCCGGAAAACCCCGCTCTCGACGCGATGCTGGCGGCTTTTGCCGGGATGGCCGAGCCGTCTGGCCGCATCCCCGAAGGCTGGGCGCCCCAGGAGATCGCCGGGCTCGGCTTTGCGGTCCCCGAGGGTGCCGAAGTCCTGCCAACGCCCCCGGAACTCGAAGGCCTCACCGCCGGTTTCCGCATCGCGCTGGACCCGCCGCGCAGCGAGGGGCAGATCGCCGTCGGCCTGTTGCCGCAATCGCTTTTCCCCGTCGCGCCCGGCGATGACGGTTTCGTGGAAGCGATGGCCGAGCAGGACAACATCACCGCCGTCGAAAGCCCGCGCCGGGTGATGCTGGACGGGCACGAGATGATGGTGATCGTCGGCGCCTCGGAATCGCGCACGGTTCTGACGCTGATCGATCCGGAACCGGATGCGGATGGCAACCTGTTGTTCATCGACATCCAGACCACGAATACCGATCCCGCGATGGCGCAGACCTTTACCGCCGACGCGCTGGCATCGCTGGCGCCCGCCGGGGCAGGCGACGCCGCCACGCCCGAGGCCGATCCGGCGATGGCCGCGCTCGATGCGATCGTGGCCGAGATCGAGGCGATGCCCGATCCCGACGGTTCGCTGCCTGAAGGCTGGAATAGTTATGACCGTTACGGCGTCCGCGTGGCGCTGCCCGATACGGCGATGATTCTGGCCGACCGGGGCCCCGGTGAGCGGCGCGAATTCATCGCCCGTCAGCCCCTGCCCGAGGCCGAGGGCGGATCGCTGGAATTCGCCGTTCTGATCCTGTCGCGCGACGATGTCGATGCCGCGCCGGGCGACGAGGGCTTCCTTGCGATGATCTCGTCCGACCGCCCCGAACGGGCGCGTGAAAGCGCGCGGCGGGTAATGGTCGGCGAACGGCTGATGCGGCTTTACGTCGTCGGCGGCGATCCGATGCCGGATACCGGCGATCCGGCATCGGTCGAGATCTATCTGACCGATCTGGAACCCGACGCGGGGGGCGATTTCCTCGTCCTTGGCTATCGGGCACGCCTTGCGCCGATGGACGATGTGCTGGCGACCTATGGCCAGTATCTGCAGGCGCTCGCGCCCGAAACGCCGGAAGTCGAGGCAGAAGGCACCCCTGAGGCGAGCGCGGCCATGACTGCCGAGGCTCCGTCAACTGAGGCCCCGTCAACTGAGGCGCCCGCAACAGAAACGGCCAGCGCCGAATCTGCGGAAGCCACGCCCTATGGCACGCCCGAGGGGCTGACGCCCGAGGGCTGGAACCGCTACGACCGCTTCGGCCTGAGCATCGCCATGCCGCCCTATGCCGAGATCCGCAACGACGAAGCTGAAGGGCCTCAGCGCGCTATCAACCTGTATCATAACGACAGCAGCGCGCGCACCCGGTTCGAGGGCGGGATCGCCATCCTGCCCGGCGCGCAGGTGACAGCGCGTCCCGGCGAGGAAGCGTTCCGCGCGATGCTCGAAGGCTTCGCCGGTGTGCCGGTCACCGATACGGGCACGACGGCGATGCTGGGTGATAGGTCCTTCCGGCTCTATACCGCCGAAGGGATGCGCGAATTTCACAGCAATATCGAACGAAATCTGATGGGCTTTTACCTTGCAGGGGAACCCGATGCAGACAGCGGCGATCTTACGCTGATCGGCGGGTCGCTGCGGGGATACGAGCCCGATATTGCACAAGCGACGATGACGGGGATCATTCGGTCGCTGAGCGTCGCGGGCGAGGCCACCGGCAGTGCGCCGACAATCACGGCCACGTCCCCCGAGGCACCGATGCCACAGACCGCCCCCGCCGAAGACACCGCGTTGACCACGATCCTGACCGGCGTCGCCTCGATGACCCTGCCCGACACGCTGACCATCACCGAAACGCGCGAGGGTGATGCCAATGTCTACATGGCGCTGGCCGAAGCGGCCGCACCGGACATGCCGGTCGTGGCGATCGCGGCGGGGATCCTGGACCGACCGCTGCGGCGGCAAGTCGAGCGGATGGTGCATAGCGTGCAAGCGGTGGTCGAGACCGAGATCAACGGCGTGCCTGTCTGGGTGCTGTATGGCCCCTCGACGCGAGCGATGGATGCCCGCCGCACCGGTCCGGGCGAGGACCTGCCCGCGCGGCTGGTGGTCCCGGCCGTCTGCACCGGCGCCGAGCCGCCCTATCTGGTGGCGATGATGAGCGCGCCGGGGGACGAGGCGTTGCTCGACATTCTGCAACCGGCGCTGCACCTGACCGTACCGCCGGGCGCCACGCCCTGCCCGCCTGCGATGATCGAAGCCATCAGGGGGGCCGCCATCGCGGGCCCCGCGACAGGCTCGCCGACTGGCCCCGCGACGGGTCCTGTGACTGACCCTGTGACTGACCCTGTGACGGGCCCCGTCACCTCTCCCGGCGTCGCGGTGGGTGAGCCGCATCCGCAAAGCTCCCCCTCGCTGGCCATGGCCGAGGCTCAGGCCTGGGAAGAGGCGCAGCGCAGGGGCACGCCCGAAGCGGTGCTCGCCTTCCTTGCGCAATATCCGCGCGGGCTGCATTCGGGCGAGGCGCGCGGCTGGCTTCACGCGCGCGACATCTATGCGCCCGACGAGTACCGGCCTGATCCGGCAGCGCTGCCCGAACCGCCCGAGGCCATCCGCCCGCCGAGTGACGCGGAAGCGTGGCGTATCGCTCTGGCGGATGGCCGGGCTCAAGGTCTGTGGACCTATCTCAAGGCCCATCCGAACGGCGATCACGTCGCCGAGGCCCAGCTCATGCTGACCGAGATGCTGGCGCCGCGCGGCACGACCGGCGGTGTGGTGCGCGATCCGGCACGGCCCCCCGCGCCCGAAGCGCCCCGGCCCGATCCCGGCCCGATGAAGCGCTGACAACAGGGCGCGCGGGCTTCCGCGCGTCCCCCTTGCCAATCGGCGCATGGCGTTGCAGGTCAAGGCCATGCGCTTTTTTCTGCGCCCCCTTTCTGCACGCGCCATTCCTGAAGGAGCCCGCCATGATCTCGGACACGCCCGGCCTGCTCGACGCGGTGCGCGACCGCTTCGCCCATATCGATGTCTGCCCCTTCGAAGGGCCGCGCGCCTTTTTCGAGAATGCCGGCGGCGCGCTGCACCTGAAATCGGTGGTCGAGACTTCGGCGCTGTATGCCAGCTATCCCGACAATCAGGGCCGGCCCAATGCCGCCTCGCAGGCGCTGATGGCGGCGATCGACAAGGGCAAGGCCGATATGCGGCTGTTCCTGAACGCGCCAAAGGGCGTGGTCTTCGTCGGCGAAAGCGGCACCGAAGTGCTGTTCCGGCTGGTGCGCAACGCCGCGACCGGGGCCGAAAAAGGCGGCGTCATGCTGCGCTCGACGCTGGAGCATCCGGCGATGGGCTCGTCGATGCAGCACTGGGCCGCGCAGACCGGGCGCGAACTGATCGAGGTCAAGCATGACGACGCGACCGGCGTGGTGGATGTCGAAGCCTACAAGGCCGCGCTGCGCCCCGATATCCGCGTGGCCTCGATCATCCATACCAGCCCGGTGACCGGCAAATCCACCGATGTGAAGGCCATCGCCGCCGCCATTCGCGCGGTCGCGCCCGAGGCACTGATTATCGTCGACGGCATTCAGCATGCCTGCCACGGCCCGGTCGACGTGACCGGCTACAATGTCGACGGCTATGCGCTGAGCCCTTACAAGATGTTCTCGCGCCATGGCTACGGGGTGGGCTGGTGCTCGGACCGGATGACAGCGCTGGATCACGAGCAGATCATCGGCAACGGCCCGCTCAGCTGGGAGCTGGGCACGCGCGACACCGGGGCCTATGCGACCTTTTCGGACGTGATCGCCTATTTCGACTGGCTGGGCGGGCAGTTCTCGGACGCGGACGACCGGCGCACGCGGCTGGAAGCGGCGGGGAAGGCGATCCACGCGGAAGAGGCGAAGCTCACCGGCTGGATCCTGAACGGCACTGGCAACCTGCGGGGCCTGGCCGAGATGCCGGGCGTGCAGCTGATCGCGGGTGACGGGCCGCGCGAGGGGGTGATCTCGATCCGCGTCGAGGGCTGGGATACCAAGGCGCTGGTGGAATTTCTGGGCGCCAAGGGCGTGCGCACGCATATCCGCAAGGCCGACAATTACTCGGGCAACGTGCTGAAACCGCTGGGGCTGCCCGATTGCGTGCGGATTTCCTATTGCCACTATAACAGCGAAACCGAGGTGGCGAAGCTGCTGGGCGCGATGGAAGAGGCGCTGGCCTCCAAGGGCTGAGGCGGGTGCGGTGCGTGCAGAGCACGCACCCTACGGGCCGGGCTGCGGATGGCAGAACGCCCGCACCGACAGGCACGGGCGCAACGCTGTAGGGTGCGTGATCTCACGCACCGTTCCGGGCCTCAGATCCCGTCGCCGACGAAGGCCTTTTCGATGACGTAATCGGCAGGCGCCGAGTTCGAGCCCTCTTCCAGCCCGAAGCCTTCCAGCACCGCCGCCACGTCCTTGTTGAACGCCAGCGACCCGCAGACCATCGCGCGGTCGCAGTGTGCTGTCAGCGGGCCGTCAAGCCCCAGATCCGCGAAGACCTGCCCGTTCACCAGATTGTCGGTGATGCGCCCGCGATAACGGCTCTCTTCGCGCGTGGTGGTGGGGTAGTAATGCAGCTTGCCCGCCACCAACTCGCCGATCAGCGGATCGGCTTCCAGCGCCTCGACCAGCGCGCGGCCATATTCCAGCTCGTCCGCCTCGCGGCAGGTATGCATCATCACGACGCTGTCGTATGTCTCCCACGTCTCGGGCTCGCGCAGCAGCGAGGCGAAGGGCGCGAATCCCGTGCCGGTGGCCAGAAACCACAGCCGTTTGCCGGGTTTCAGCGCGTCATGCACCAGCGTGCCCACGGGTTTGGGCCGCAGAATGATCGGCTCACCCACCTGAATATGCTGCAGCTTCGAGGTCAGCGGCCCGTCCGGAACCTTGATCGAGTAGAATTCCAGCTCGTCATCCCAGGCAGGCGAGGCGATGGAATAGGCCCGCAGGATCGGCTTGCCGCTGTCGCCGGGCAGCCCGATCATCACGAATTCGCCCGAGCGGAACCGCAGGCTCTGCGGTCGCGTCACGCGGAACGAAAACAGCCGGTCGGTCCAGTGGGTGACGGCGGTGACGGTCTGCAGGTCGGGGTTGATCTGCTGGTTCATGCAATCCTCCGCAATCTTGCGCGGTAATCGTGGCCCTGCCAGTCGGCGCGGCTGAGCCATTGGTCCTGTGGCTGACGCTCGGCCAGATCGTCGGAAATCTCGACCTCGTCGAAGCCCGCGCGGCGGGCCATCGCGTATTGGTCGGCGATGACGTGGCCTACGGCCCTGAGCCGGCCGGTAAAGCCCGCCCGGCGCAGGCGCGCGGCCAGCGTGAAGCCGCGTCCATCGGCGAAGCTGGGAAACGCCACGCGGATGGCGGTGATGCCCTCGAGCTGATGCTCGACGGCGGCGATATCCACGTCGGGCGCCAGGTCGAACCATGCGCCGTTGTGGCTGTCGGGCGCGAAGCCCGTATCGGTGACGATCACACTCACGAAGCCTGTCTCCTGATCACGCGGCCATCCACGATATGGATGCCGCATTCGTCCTTGTCGGTCCCGCGCCAGCGTCCGGCGCGCGGGTCTTCGCCCGGCGCGACCGGGCTGGTGCAGGGCGCGCATCCGATCGAGGGATAGCCCTTGGCCACCAGCGGGTGCCGGGGCAGATCGTGCGCGTCCATATAGGCGCCCAGATCGGCCGCCCTCCACCCGGCGAGCGGGTTCACCTTCAGGTGGCGAAACGCCTCGTCCCATTCGAACAGGTCGATGCCCTTGCGCGCGCCGCCCTGAAAACGCTTGCGCCCGGTGATCCAGCCGTCGAAGCCTTTCAGCGCCTGTTCCAGCGGGCGCGTCTTGCGCAGGTCGCAGCAGGCGTCCTGATTGCCCCGGTGCAGCATGTCGAACGGGTCCTTGGCGTCCAGCACCGCCGCATCCGGGTTGATGACGCGCAGATCGGTCAGGCCCAGTCGCCGCGCCATATCATGCTGATATTGCAGCGTTTCCTCGAACAGCATCAGCGTGTCGATGAAGAGCACCGGCACATCGCGGTCGATCTCGGACACCATGTGCAGCAGCACGGCGCTGTCGGCGCCGAAGCTCGACACCATGGCGATCTTGCCCAATGCGCCCGAGAGCGCGACGCGCAGCGCGCCCTCGGCATCGCCCTCGTATCGGGCGTTGAGGCGGGAAAGATCAGGCTGCATCGCGTTCGGCCTCGTAAAGCGCGTCCTTGAAGGGCGCGAGGCCAACGCGGCGATAGGCGTCGAGGAAGGTCTCCTCGCGGCTTTCGCGGATCTCCAGATAGGCGCGCAGGATGCGCTCGATGGCGGGCACGATCTGGTCATAGGCGAAGCCCGGACCCGTGCGCTCGCCAAGGCTCGCGTCTTCGGTGCCGTCACCGCCCAGCGTGATCTGGTAGTTCTCCACGCCCGCCCGGTCGAGGCCGAGAATGCCGATATGCCCGACATGGTGATGCCCGCAGGCATTGATGCAGCCCGAGATCTTGATCTTCAGCGGACCGATATCGTGTTCGAGCTTCAGCGCATCGAACCGCGTGGCGATTTCCTGCGCCACCGGGATCGAGCGGGCCGTGGCCAGCGCGCAGTAATCCATGCCCGGGCAGGCGATGATGTCGCTGACCAGCCCGACATTGGCCGTGGCGAGCCCGACGGCTTTCAGCGCCTTGTGCAGCGCGGGCAGGTCGGCGCGGTGGACATGCGGCAGAATCACGTTCTGCTCGTGGCTGATGCGGATCTCGCCATAGCCATAGGTCTCGGCCAGATCCGCAATGACGCGCATCTGCTCGCTGGTCGCATCGCCCGGCGTTTCGCCATGCTTTTTCAGCGAGATGGTGACGATGGCGTGGCCGTCGGCCTTGTGGGCGTGCAGGTTCGTATCGGCCCAGGCACGGAATACCGGGTCGGCGCTATGGGCGGCCTGATAGGACAGGTCCGACGCCTCGCGGAACGCGGGGGCTGCGAACATCGCCTTGATGCGCGCCAGCTGCGCCTCGGTCGCGGCGGCGTCGAATTGCGGGGCGATTTCGGCAAAGCGGGCTTCGGTCAGGTCGCGGAACGTGTCGATCCCGTTCTCGTGCACGGTGATCTTGATGCGCGCCTTGTACTTGTTGTCGCGACGGCCCAGCAGGTTGTAGGTGCCGACGACCGCTTCCAGATAGGGCAGCAGGTCGGTCACGGGCAGGAAGTCGCGCAGCACCTTGCCGATCATCGGCGTGCGGCCAAGCCCGCCGCCCACGATCACCTCGAAGCCGGTCTCGCCATCGCGGCTGACAGTGCGCAGGCCAATGTCATGCGCGCGGGTCACCGCACGGTCGATTTCCGAGCCGGTCACCGCGACCTTGAACTTACGCGGCAGAAACTGGAATTCCGGGTGGTCGGTCGACCATTGGCGGATCAGCTCGGCATAGGGGCGCGGATCGGTCAGCTCGTCGGCAGCGGCCCCGGCGAAATGATCGGACGTCACGTTGCGGATCGTGTTGCCCGAGGTCTGGATCGCGTGCAGCCCCACCTCGGCCAGCGCGTCCAGCATATCGGGCACATCGGGCAGTTTGGGCCAGTTGTACTGGATGTTCTGACGCGTGGTGAAATGACCGTAGCCTTCATCCCAGCGATCCGCGATCTCGGCCAGCTTGCGCATCTGGTCGGGATTGAGCGTGCCGTAAGGGATCGCCACACGCAGCATATAGGCGTGCAGCTGCAGATAAAGGCCGTTCATCAGGCGCAGCGGCTTGAACTCGTCCTCGGTCAGCGACCCGTCAATGCGGCGCGCGACCTGTTCGCGGAACTGGCGGTTGCGCTCGGCCAGAAAGGCCGCGTCGAAATCGTCATAGACATACATGTCGAAATCCTCGGGCGTTGTTTTCAGGCGGCGTTCGAGGCCGCGGCCTGCTTGCCGTGGGCATAGTTCGAGGGACCGCGACGGCGGAAATCCTCGCGGAAATGGGTGGGTTCGGCGCCACGCGGGCCGTGCTTGACTTCGGCAAGGTAACAGCCGACCACTTCGGCATGACGCTTCGCGGCCTCGGCCAGGGCCGCCTCGGCAGCGAGCGGCTCGTCGAAGATCTGCGCGTCGGACAGATGCCGGGTCCAGCTGCGATCCCCGGCCAGATAGACCACATCGCCTTCGAGCAGCGCATTGGCGGTGACGACCTGCGGTTTCGGGGCGCGGGCCTTCGGGGCGGGTTTGGCGGCGGCTTTGTTGTCGGCTTTGGTATCGGCGGGCATCAGGCGAATTCCTCGAGAAGGTCGGGCAGGACGGCTTGGGCGCGCGCGGGCGCCAGACCGATCAGAGTGATGACCGGACCGGCAAGCGCGGCCTCGGACAGGGTTTGCGGCAGATCCCCCAGCGTCGCGGTGACGATGCGCTGATCGGGGCGGCTGACATTTTCCACCAGCGTGACGGGCGTCGCGGCCTCGGCCCCGTGCATCAGCAGACGGCCCTGCACGAACCGCGCGGCGCGCTTGCCCATATAGATCGCAGTGACGGCGCCCGGCCGAGCCAGATCGCGCCAGTCGTGATCGGCAAAGCCCTTGGTGTCATACGCGGTCAGCAGCCGCAGATCGCTGTTGCGGCCCCGGCGCGTCAGGCTGGCGCCGATGGCGGCGGCAGCGGCGCTGGCAGCGGTGATCCCGGGCGTCACGGACCAGTCGATCCCGGCGGTGCTCAGCGCTTCGGTTTCCTCGTCCAGACGACCGAAGACCGACGCGTCGCCGCCCTTCAGCCGCACAACCCAGGCACCGGCCTGCGCGTGGCGGATCATATGCGCGTTGATCTCGTCCTGCGGGGTCGAAGGGGCGAAACCTTCCTTGCCCACGGCGATAAACTCGGCCTCGCGCCGCGCCAGTTCCAGAATTGCGGCGGGCACCAGCCGGTCATGGATCACCACATCGGCGGCGTCCAGCAGGCGGCGGGCCTTCAGCGTCATCAGCTCGGGATCGCCGGGACCGGCGCCCACAAGATCGACGCGGCCCGGCTCGTCCTCGGCGTCCAGATGTTGCTGCAGCAGCGCTTCAAGCGCGTGATCGAGCAGTTCCTCGCCCGCCTCGGCCAGCACTTCGGGTCCGGTGCGGAAATAGTAATCGGCCCAGAAATCGCGCCGCGCCCGCCCGAAGGGCAGCGCCTCGGCGCGCGGGCGGAACAGCTTGCCCGCGCGGGCCAGCGGGCCCAGCCCCGTGGGCAGCGAAGCTTCCAGATCGGTCTTGATCGCGCGCGCCAGCACCGGCGCCGCGCCCTCGGTGCCGATCGCCACGGTGACGGGATCGCGGTCGACGATGGCGGGGGTGATGAAATCCGATGCTTCGAGATTGTCGACCACGTTCAGCATGACGCCCGCGGCGCGCGCCAGCCGGGCGAAACGCGCATCGGGCTCGGCCTCGCCATGCGCGGCATAGGCCAGCGCCGCACCCTTCAGGTCGTCGGCTTCCGCCATCCGCCGCTGCAGCGTGACGCCGTGCGCGGCGATGGTCTCGATCAGATCGGCCTCGGGCGCGGGAGCAAATACCGTGAGCCGCGCGGTGGTCTTGAGCAGCAGTTTCAGCTTTGCCAGCGCGAAAGCACCATTCCCGGCAATGACGACCGGGCGATCGGCGAGATCAAGGAAGATCGGGAAATGTTGCATCACTGGCCTCCGAAGCTTGTCTGGAAAGTGGAATTTTTTCCCGCTTGCGGCAAGACATCGCGCCAAACAAGAACCCTGAACGCCCGGAGACAGGCCAAATGGAAGGAAATCGTTCTATCTGCGGACTACGGCGGGTCAATATTCCCGTTCCGGCCCACAGACCGGAAACCCGTCCCTGCCGCAGCGCCGAAAACCGCCCGAATCGCGCCCCTTGGAGCCACCGCGACCCCGCGATAGCGTGGCACCATGACCGCCGATCCGCCGCCCCGCCTCGTCACCCTGCGTCCGCTCCAAGAAGGCGACGCCAGCCTCCATGCCGCGATCCCGCCCTCGGCCGAGATTGCGCGGATGTATGGCGGCGGCTCGAACGCTTTCGCAGGCCCCGATCCCGAACGCTCACGGCGCTGGCTCATGGGCATGCAGGCCGATCCCTATGCGCGGATGATCGAAACGGACGGCCAGCCGGTCGGCCATATCCGCCTTCACTCGCTGGTCCGCGCCGATCGCCGCGCCCGGCTGGCAATCGGCCTCTTCGCCGAGGCGGATCTGGGCCGCGGCATCGGCCGCCAAGCCATTGCCCGGGCGCTCGACCACGCGTTCGGCGCGATGGATCTGCACCGTGTCGATCTGCGCGTGCTCGCCTTCAACACCCGCGCCATCCGCTGCTACGCCGCCTGCGGTTTCGTACACGAAGGCACCGAGCGCGAGGCCGCCTTTATCGACGGGCAGTGGCATGACGACTGGATCATGGCGATCCTGTCGCATGAACACGCGGCCAGCAAAGCCTGAGCCGCGCGCATCTTTAATCCGGAAATATCCTCGGGGGGTGAATTTGGCGCAGCCAAAGAGGGGGGCAGACAGCCCCCCCCTCTCCGTTATGCGCCTGTCGTGCCGCAGGTCAGATGCTCAGGCAGACATATTTCAGCTCGAGAAAATCATCGATGCCGAAATGCGAGCCTTCGCGGCCCAGACCCGATTGCTTGACGCCGCCAAAGGGCGCGACCTCGGTCGAGATCAGGCCGGTATTCACGCCGACGATGCCGTATTCCAGCGCTTCCTGCACGCGCGTCACGCGGCCGACATTCTGGGCGTAGAAATAGCAGGCCAGGCCGAAGATCGTGTCATTGGCGTAGTGGATCGCCTCTTCCTCGGTCTCGAACTTGAAGAGCGGCGCGAGGGGGCCGAAGGTTTCCTCCTGCGCGACCTTCATCTCCTGCGTGACGCCCGTCACCACGGTCGGCTGGAAGAAGGTCCCGCCCAGATCGTGGCGCTTGCCGCCGGTGACCAGCGCGCCGCCGTGGTCGAGGATATCCTTGATGTGATCCTCGACCTTCTCGACCGCGCCTTCGTTGATCAGCGGCCCGGTGGTCACGCCCTCGTTCAGGCCGTCGCCGACGTTCAGCTTCTCGACCGCCGCGCGCAGTTTCTCGGCGAAGGCGTCATAGACCCCCGCCTGCACATAGAGCCGGTTGGCGCAGACGCAGGTCTGGCCGTTATTGCGGAATTTCGACGCCATCGCGCCTTCGACCGCCGCGTCCAGATCGGCATCGTCGAACACGATGAAGGGCGCGTTGCCGCCCAGCTCCATCGAGCATTTCATCACCTGATCGGCGGCCTGTTTCAGCAAGATACGCCCCACATCGGTCGAGCCGGTGAAGGTCAGCTTGCGCACCAGCGGATTCTCGCAGAATTCCTTGCCGATATCCGACGCGCGCGACGAGGGCACGACCGACAACAGCCCCTTGGGCAGGCCCGCGCGTTCGGCCAGCACCGCCATGGCCAGCGCCGAAAGGGGCGTCTCCGCCGCCGGGCGCGCGACAAAGCCGCAGCCTGCGGCAAGGGCGGGGGCGACCTTGCGGGCGATCATCGCGTTGGGAAAGTTCCACGGCGTGATCGAGGCGCAGACGCCGATCGGTTGTTTCAGCACGGTGATCCGCTTGTCGCGTCCGTGGCCGGGGATCGTTTCGCCGTAGACGCGCTTGGCCTCTTCGCCGAACCATTCCACGAAGGAGGCGCCATACAGCACCTCACCCTTGGCCTCGGCCAGCGGCTTGCCCATTTCGGCGGTCAGGATCGCGGCGAGATCGTCGGCATTCTCGGCCATCAGATCGTACCATTTGCGCAGCACCGTCGCGCGTTCCTTGCCGGTCCAGGACATCCAGTCCTTCATCGCCTTGCCCGCCGCCTCGATCGCGCGGGCGGTTTCGGCGCGGCTGAGATCGGCCACTTTGGCGATCACGTCGCCCCGCGCCGGGTTGGTCACGTCAAAGGTCGCGCCGTCATCGGCCTCGATCCAGTCGCCCGCAACGAAAGCGCGGGTTTCGAACAGCGTCGGGTCCTTGAGCAGACCGCGCAGATCGGTAGTGTCGTCGAGCATGGGTTCCTCTTCCTCGAATGCCTGAAGCAGCCTTGGGCCACTGAGCGCATAAAATCCTTAACAACGCAAACAACTGGAGACTCGATGGCCGACGATCTTAGCCAAGCCTACGCGAATGCCGACTTCATCCCCGGCGCCGAGGACATACCCCCGCGCTGGTCGCGCGAGGCCGCCGTTTTCCGCGAGGGTCTCGGGGATCGCGCCCGCCTCGGTCTGCCCTATGGTAACACCCTGCGCCAGAAGGTCGACCTGTTCCTGCCCGAAGGGCCGGTGGCCGGATTGATGGTTTTCGTGCATGGCGGATACTGGCTGAGCTTCGATCCGTCCAGCTGGTCGCATCTCGCCAAGGGCGCGCTGGCGCGGGACTGGGCGGTGGCGATGCCGGGCTACACGCTGGCGCCTCAGGCGCGAATCGCGCAGATCACCGACGAGGTCGAAGCGGCGATTTCTTTGGCCGCCGGGGCCGTCGACGGGCCGATCGTGGTGACGGGACATTCGGCGGGCGGGCATCTGTCGGCGCGCATGGCCTGCACCGACCGCCGGCCGGACTGGACCGACCGTCTGGCGCGGGTCGGGCCGATCTCGCCCCTGTCGGATCTGCATCCGCTTCAGCAAACCGGGATGAATACCGATCTGCGCATCGATGCCGCCGAAGCCGACAGCGAAAGCCCCGCGCTTCTTGCGAAACGCGGGGATGTCGATGCTCTGGTCTGGGTCGGCGGGCAGGAACGCCCGGCTTTCCTGTGGCAGGCGCGCCTGCTTTCCGAGGCATGGGATTGCCCGTGGCATGTCGCGCCGGGGCGGCACCATTTCGACGTGATCGACGATCTGTGCGACCCCGACAGCCTGCTGATGCAGCGCCTGCTGGACTGACGCTCAGACCAGCGTCAGGGTCACGTCGATATTGCCCTTGGTCGCGTGCGAATAGGGGCAGACGAAATGCCCGGCATCGACCATCTTCTGCGCGACCTCCTTGTCGACGCCCGGCAGCTCGACCTTCAGCTCAACGGCGATGCCGAAGCCGCCATCGTCGCGCGGGCCGATGCCGACATTGGCGGTGACCTTCGCGTCATCGGGGACGGTGCCCAGCTTCTGTTTGGCCGCCGCCGCGCGCATGGCGCCGAGGAAACAGGCCGAATAGCCCAGCGCGAACAGTTCTTCGGGATTGTGACCCTTGCCCGAACCACCCAGCTCTTTGGGCGGGGTCATTGTGATGGTCAGCTCGCCATTGGCCAGCGCGGTGGTGCCGTCACGACCGCCGCCGGTTGCCGTGGCTTCGGTGCTGTATTTGACGTCGACGCTCATGTGATTCTCCTATCGCTCACGATTCTATCGTATGCGATACAAATAGCGCGCCGTAGCCTTCTGTCAATCGCTTGCGCGTCTATCGCGCACGACTTATCTTTCGGGCATGACCATTTCCCCTGCCGATATGCTCTGCTTCTCGCTGTATTCCACCCAGCACGCGATGCAGGCGGCCTATAAGCCGCTGCTGGAACCGCTGGGCCTGACCTATCCGCAATATCTGGTGCTCAGCGCGCTCTGGTCGAATGACGGGCGCAAGGTGGGCGAGCTGGGCGGCGAGTTGCTGCTGGAAACCAATACCCTCACCCCGCTTTTGAAACGGATGGAGGCGGCGGGCCTTGTCACCCGCAAGCGCGACAGCAGGGACGAACGGCAGGTGCGCGTGCATCTAACTGAGGAAGGGCGGGCGATGCAGGACCGCGCAGCGCATGTGCCCGAAGGCTTCCTGCGCGCGACAGGCCTGTCGATCCCGCAACTGGCCGCTTTGCGCGATCAGCTCAACACGATGCGCGAGACGATGCGCGCGAAGACCTGATCACAGTTTCGAGCTGATCACGCCGGTATTGAACCCGCCCATCCTGAGTTCGCCGAACAGGCGCTGATACTCGATCTTCGGACAGCGGTTCTGAATGAAGGTCACGCCGCGCTCGGCGCACATCGCCCGCGCCTCGTCGCTGAAGACCCCGATCTGCAGCCAGACCACCCGCATGTTCGGCAGGGCATCGAGCGCCGCACGCACGATGGGCGCCACGTGTTCGGAGCGGCGGAAAATGTCGACCATATCGGTTTCGGCCGGGGCGTCCGCAACATCGGCCACGACCCTTTCCCCGAACAGCGATTGCCCTTCCAGCCCCGGATTGACGGGGATCACCCGCATGCCCTTCAGCTTGAGATAGCGCGCGACGTAATAGCTGGGCCGGATCTCGTTCGACGAGACGCCGACAACCGCCACGGTTTTCACGCTTTTCAGGATTTCGCGCAGTGTCGCATCGTCGGGGGCGTCTGGGAATTGGGTCATGGCTGTCTCCGCTTCCGCTTCAAGGTATCCGCGCAGACGGCAACGACAAGACCCAAAGAAAAAGCGCCCGGCACATCGGCCGGGCGCAGTTGGGAACGAGGGACAGTGGAGGAAACGCGAGAGTTCCAGCTCGCCGCTTCATGTGACAATATGAGCGCATTTCCGGAAAAAAAAAGCCCTGTCGCGTTTTCGTGATATTTCGTGGTGAATGGACCCGCCGCCTAAGCGCCGGTCGCCTGCACGCTTGCCTGTGCGGCATAAAGCGACACGGCGGCCGCGTTGGACACATTGAGCGACCCGAATTCCCCGGCAAACGGAATGCGCACCAGATGATCGCAGGTATCGCGGGTCTTTTCCCGAAGCCCGGGGCCTTCCGCGCCCAGCACCAGCGCCACGGGCCGCGCGCCGACAAGGGCCAGCCCCTGTTCAAGCGTCGCCTCGGCCTCGCCAGCCAAACCAAGTAGCGTGAACCCCATCCGCTTCAAGCGCTCCATCGCCTCGGCCAGATTCGTCACCCGCAGATAAGGCTGCCGCTCAAGCGCACCCGATGCAGTCTTGGCCAGCGCGCCGGTTTCGGGCGCAGAATGGTGACGCGGCGCGATCACCGCGCGCGCGCCGAATACCTCGGCCGAGCGCAGAATCGCGCCGACATTATGCGGATCGGTGACGCGGTCGAGCAGCACGACCAGCGGCGGGCCCTTGCCGCCCGCGCAGACATCGTCAAACGCACCCCAATCGAGCGGCTTCACTTCCAGCGCCGCGCCCTGATGCACCGAATCGGCGGCGATCGGCGCCGAGAACTTGCGCGCATCCTCGATTTCCGGGGTCATGCCCGAGGCGTCGACCGCGTCCGCAAGCCGGTCGGCGGCATTGCGGGTCAGCAAAAGGCGCAGCTTTTCGCGCTTGGGATTGAGCAGCGCGTCGCGCACCGCGTGCAGACCGAAAAGCCAGACGGTCTCGGCCGCCGCCGCCCGCTTGCTGCGTTCCTTTTCGATCACCCAGGTCGGTTTCTTCATCGTCCAGCCCCGCGTTTGCCGCCCCGCGCGCACCGCCCGGCCGCGCATCCCCTGCCCCTATCACCTTGTCGCAAATACTCAAGCAAAGGCCCGCGCCCGACACAGAGAATTCCCGCCGTTTCCAGTCTTGACGCCCCCCGCCGGGGCCGTTATTCCCCGCTCCAGCGTCGGGCGACGTGCTGCAAGGTGCGGCAGCGGACTGTAACTCCGCCGGGGAGACCCACGCCTGGTTCGATTCCAGGGTCGCCCACCATTCTCCCCGTTTCCAGAGACTTAAGCTGCACAAAGCGTTGGTGGGCCACAATGGTGGGACACATATGCGCCTCGCAGCCTATCTCAGCACCTCTCGGCATGGCATCTACTACTTCCGCTATCCTGTACCTGTAGCCCTGCACCCGAATCGCAAGCGGACCCACATCAAGATCTCACTCGCGACTCGGGAACCCGCTACAGCACGTCATCTCTCGAGGTTGCTGGCGGTTGCTGGACAATCCCTGCTCTCGCGGCCAAAGATTCGTGCCATGAGGTACGAAGAAATGCGCCGCCACGTGCGGGAACACTACGGGCAGCTGCTTCGAAGGTTCCGCGACAAGACCGCCGCCGATGGGCCCCCGACACAGGACGTCTGGGCTGGCCTCAAGAACGCCCAGGAGCTCTTCGCAGACGACCCTGAGGAATTTGCGGCCCTCTCCCACCCGGGCGGCGAAGATGGGCTTCTGAGGGCCTTCTGTGCGGCGCGTGGCATAAACGGTGTCCCTGCGGGTCGAGCGCGCGCCTTGCTGCTGGAAGAGATATGGAAAGGGCATAAGGCATTTATCAGTGGCGCCATCGAGCATGCAAAGGAGTTCGATAGTGTAGTGCTCGAACAAGGGCAAAACACGACACCCCAGCGCAACTTCGAGCAGCCAAGCGCCAACAAAGCAGTCGCTGAAGTTCGACCGTTCTCAGATGTGGTCGGCAGGTACTTCGACGAGCTTGAGCGCACCAGCGCACTTGTCGCAAAGACAGAGGCAGACAAGCGAGACGCGCTGGCACTGCTTTCAGAGCTGACCGGAGCCAAGCCGCTCTCAGAACCAACACGGACAGACGCCCAAGAAGTGAAGGCTGCGCTCTTCAAGCTGCCCAAGAACAGAAGCAAGAACCCGAAGACCCGGCTGCTTTCGCTGAGTGAAATGCTGGAGGTGCCTGATGTTGACCGCATCGCTCCACGCACCATGAATGTCTATCTCGGCCACATGCAAAGTTTGTTCACGTGGGCGGTGAACAACCGATACGCATCCGAAAACATTTTCTCGGGCCTCAAGATACGCAACAACGTCAGAGCCACCGACGCAGGGCGCCGAGCTTTCTCGGCGGAGCAACTCCGCCTCATGTTCTCACACCTCACAGACCCGAACAGTACGCTAGTGCGCAAAGGCATACACAAGTGGCCCGCACTTATCGGGATGTTCACCGGAATGCGTCTCAATGAAGTCGCGCAGTTGGAGGTGCATGACATAGAGCTCAGGGATGGAGTGTGGTGTTTCAATGTGACGCCCGACGGCGAGGACAACAAGCGGCTGAAGAACGCTTCGTCAAAGCGTCGTGTTCCACTTCATGACAAGCTGATCGAGTGTGGCTTCCTCACATTCCATGACGATCAGAAGGCACTGGGGCATTCACGTCTATTTCCGGAGCTCAGTTATTCACCGCAGAACGGCTACGGCAGGAACGCCGGACGCTGGTTCAATGAGCGCTTCCTACCCGAACTGGGAATGGGCGGCCAAGGTCTTGTGTTCCATTGCTTGCGGCACACGATGGTCACCAGGCTGGCCCATTCCGGCGTCGAGGAGCCATTGCTCAAAGCACTGATAGGCCATAGCCAAACTGGCGTGACCTTCAGCACTTACTTCAGAGAAGGATTCCTCCCTGCACAGCTCCGAGGCGCTATAAACCGGTTCGACTTTTGATGCGGGCTTGCGCAGTTTCACTCGGCGGCCAGTAGTCTGGTCCGTCAACGCAGTGCCGTTGCACTTCGTCTCGTAGCTGCTGCTGTGAACCCGCAAGACCGGCATGAACAGTCGTCGGCACGGTTGTCTAGGCTTCCTCTCATCTGCGAAGTGGCTAGTCCGTCGCAGTTGGGAAAATCACTTGCTGTGGGATGTTGGTTCCCCTGTACCGCTCTCCGACACCGAGTTGCCGTTCTCTGTTTGAACCCCAACAGTATAGTTCGCCACCCGCAGTCAGTCCGCAATTGTGGTTGCTACCTGCAACAATCGACACAAAGGACTGCTCGGTTCCGACAAGTACAGGCTCAGGCACAATGACGCCTTCTTCATAAGGAAGTCCCGTTTGTCCGTCGATATTGTCGCCCCAGCACCAGACCGATCCAGAAAAATCAAGCGCGCACGCATGCAGACCTCCTACCGCAATAGCTGATATTGGCGGCAGACCGATTACATCGACTGGCGAATAACTTGTCTCAACGCTGCCGTCCCCAAGTTGGCCACGACTATTGTCACCCCAACAGCGTACCCGTCCGCTTTCGGAAAGACCACAACCAAAACTACCACCCAATCCGAGCATCGAAACCGGTCCTAGATCGTCAATCCGAACGTGGGTCGGGTTTCGTCTTCCGAGACTGGGATCACGTCCCAACTCACCCAGGTCATTGCTGCCCCAACACCGCGCTATGTTCCATGCGTTGATTGCGCAATTGAAACTACCGCTTGCATAGATCGATTGCATGCGGCCCAACCAAATCACCCGTCCTGGCTCTATGGACCAGCCAGTCAACGAGACGTCTGTTCTACCCAGGGCACCCCAAGCGTTGCTCCCGATACACCGTACGCCACCCCACTCGTTCAACACACAAGTTGAAAGGTTCCCCGCCGCCACAGCAGCGACACTCCAAAAACCTTGTAACCGTACCGGCCAGGGTATCACTTGGGGCGTTTCCCGCCCAAGCGCACGGTTGCCGTTCCACCCCCAACAGTAGATCCGCTCATTTATCATAACAGCGCAGTTGTGAAACGACCCTGCCGACAATTGCGACACGGGTACCAGGTTCCGAAACCCTGGGACTTCAGTTGGTGTGGCGCGGTACTCATCATAGCCGTATCGTACGATTCCAAGCTGCCCGTGCGCATTCGCACCCCAACACCATAGCGAGCCATCTTCGCGCAACGCACAGGTATGTTGCGACCCGGCCACGACTTGCGAGACGGCTTGCATACTTTGTTGAGCAGCCACTGGCACCGCGAACAGTACGGAGACGGCTAGCGCTGCAATGCCACCGCGAGCGAGTGCTGTAAGTGCCATTGTGATCATGCCCTCAGTTGGTCGTAGAGTTGGGTACAACCTACGATGGCGCTCACAAAGCTCAAGCATGAAATTGCTCGGCCAGAAGCTGCACTTACGAGAGCTCAAGCCGGGCTTTAAGGCTTGTCCATAGGCCGACTATTCGCCCACCCTCAGCAGGAAGACGCGGCAGGCGCTCGAACTCATATCTCGCCTTCGACCCATCGGGTCCAGAGCTTGCGCATCTTTGGGCAAGGCATGAAGACGGTAATCGGATGGCCATCCCGCACACGGGATCTCCAGATAAACTGGATCATCTCGGCTACCGCATAAGCGTCGGCATGCATCTTGTCGTTGGGCGACATTTTCCTCTGCTGCCTTGTGCGGCTGTCGTGTTGGTCCGGTGCCGTTGAAGTTCTGTCGCCAGCGTTTGAGTACAGCGCGGGGCCTTTGTACGAATACTGCACCTATCTGTCGTATTGGGCCGTCATCGCCATCGCCGGGACGCCACACCTCTCCCACAGGAATGACAACATCCATGAGGAATACGTCGAGCACGCCGAAGATTGGTCGGTCTCTTGCGGATCGGGCGCAGGTGGGCCACACAGGTGGGACAATTCGTAACTTGCCCGCCAAGCGGTTGCAGCGAAATCAATGGTTTGCGGATATGGCTGGCGATCCAGGGTCGCCCACCATCTCCCCCCTTCCTGACAGCGTCATGGGCCCGGTGCCGGGCAGATGGTGACCTGCGCGCCGCGCGTTTTCTGTGCGCCCCTTGTGAGCCGCGCCTGGCCCTCGACGGCGAATCGGCTCCCGATTGCCATCCGGTGCGCCCACCCCGGAAGAGCACCGCTTTATCTCCGCCTCATACCCCTGCCACGCGCCGGTTTTTTGACCCGCGCGACCGATTCCCTGCGCTCTGCACCCTCTGAAAACGCCCGAAGTCACAACGCGACTTGACAGGCGGAGCTATCCTAATACGGTCTATTGTATTACGGTATACGCTGCTACGATGTGACGAACCGCTTGTCCGGAGGCCCTGTTGAACGCCCTTGCCCCCTCGTCCCTGCGGGTGGACCGCACTCACAAGACCCTGCGCGCGCAGGTTCAGGACGCGATCTATGACGCGATCCTCGACGGCGTCCTGCCGCCGGGGCAGAAGATCGTCGAACGGGAACTCTGCGCCTCGACCGGGGTCAGCCGTACCATCGTCCGCGAGGCGCTGGCCCGGCTGGAAGAAAAGGGCCTGATCGGCCGCGACGGCGCGAATGCGATGATCGTGGCGGTGATGACCGAGGGCGAAGTCGCCGATATCTACGAACTGCGCGCCGCGCTCGAGGTGCTGGCAGCCCGGCTGTTCACCCAGCGCGCCGATACCGCGCAGATGGATGCGATCGCGGCCAGCTCCGCAGAGCTGGGCGAAGCCTTTGCCAAGGGTCATCTGGCCGACATCCGCAGCGCGACCACGCGGTTCTATGACATCCTACTCGACGGGTCGGGCAACCGCGAAATCGCGCGGTCGCTCAATGCGATGATCGACCGGATCTATTTCCTGCGCTCGCAATCCATGTCCGATCTCGACCGCCACCGCGATTCGCTGCGCGAAATGCAGAGCATCGCCGACGCGCTGCTGGCCCGCGACCCCGAGGCCGCCGAGAAAGCCACCCAAGACCACGTTGCAGCCGCCGCGCGCGCCGCACAACGCCAGTTGTGCCGACTGAACAAAAACGGAGACCCCGCCGAATGACCGCCACCGAGCCAAGGACCGAGGCCCAGACCGAGGCACCGATAGGGGTAAGAACCGAGCCGCGCTCGGCGATGGACTGGCTGCTGACCGGGGTCGGCATGGCGATCTTCGCCTATATGGTCTACGCGACCCTGTACGGCCCCTATCGGACCACCATCGTGCATCTGGCGCTGTTCGCCTGCGCGATGCTGTTCATAGCCTTTCTTGACCGCGCGCGGTCCAAGACGCCGGGCCTGCGCGGGCTGCAATGGGGGCTCGATCTGCTCTTCGCGGCCGGGACGCTGGTGACGATGGGCTATGTGATCGTCAATTTCGAGCGGCTCATCAATCTGTGGGGGTCGAGCTTTCTGACGCCGACAGATGTCGCCATCGGCGTGGCGATCATCGTCATCGCGCTGGAAGCCGCACGGCGGCATTCGCTGATCCTGTTCGGGCTGGGCGTGTTCGGCGTGGCCTACATGCTGTACGGCGCGCAGTTTCCCGGCGTGATGCAGCATTCGGGCATGGACCTGAAGCGCATGGTCTATCTTGTGGCTTACACGACCGAGGGGTTCTTCGGCACCGGCTTGGGCGTCGCGGCGTCGTATCTGTTCATGTTCATGATGCTGGGCTCGGCGCTGCAGGCGACGAAGACCGGCGACTTCATCATGAATGTCGCCAATGCCACGACCGGTCGGCAGGTCGGTGGCGCAGCGAAAAGCGCGATGATCGCCAGCGCCGGGCTGGGCACGATGGTCGGCTCGTCGGTGGGCAACGTGGTGGCCACGGGCACCTTTACCATCCCGCTGATGATCCGCACCGGCTTCAAGCGCCATGTCGCCGCAGCGGTGGAAACCAACACCTCGGAAGGCGCACAGCTTGTGCCGCCGATCCTGGGGGCTGCGGCCTTCATCATGGCGCAGCTGACCGGCATTCCCTATGCCACCATCGCCGTGGCCGCGATCCTGCCGGCGGTGCTGTATTACCTGTCGTTGTTCTGCGTCGTCCATTTCGAGGCACGCAAGGCCGGGCTGGCGGGCATCCCCGAGGATGAGATCCCCTCGTTCCGCGACGCCTTTCGCGACGGCTGGCACCTGCTGATCGCCCCGGCGGTGCTGTTCTACCTGCTGATCGTCGAAAGCTACACGCCGTCCTATGCCAGCGTCATCGCCATCGGGCTGGCCATGGTCTGCGGGCTGGCGCGCAGCGTCTCGCGCCTGCCGCTGGGCCAGATTCTGGACCATTTCGACAGCGGCGCGCGTCAAGCGGCGGCGATCACCGCGCTGATCGTGTCAATCGGTTTGCTGCAGGCGGCCATCGTCACCACGGGCCTTGGTCCGCGCATCGCCGATATCATCCTGTCGATCAGCGACGGCTCGCTTCTGATCACCGCGCTGCTCGCGGTGGTGGCGGCGACGCTCTTGGGGATGGGGATGCCCACGCCCATCGCCTATCTGCTGCTGGCGATGTTCACCGCCCCCGCGCTGACCGCCGCCGGTGCGCCGCTGCTGGGCGCGCATATGTTCCTGTTCTACTTCGCCATCAAATCGGGCTCGACCCCGCCCGTCGCGCTGGTCGCGGTGGTGGCGGCAGGGATCGCGCGGGCGAACTGGTGGCAGACGGCCGTCACCGCCTTCATGCAGGCGCTGCCGGGCTTCATCATCGCCTTCATGTTCCTGTTCTCACCCAGCCTGCTGCTGCAGGGTGACCTGACCACGATCGCGCTGTCGGCGGTCTCGGCGGCGATCGGGGTCTTCGCGCTGGCCGCTGCGGTGCAGGGCTGGTGCGCGGGCCGTATCAATGTGCTGGAGCGCGCGCTTCTGGCGGCCTCGGCCCTTTCGCTGATCAATCCGGGCTATGCCACGGACCTGATCGGCATTGCCGTGGTCGGCGTGATCTATGCCCGGCGCGCGCGGATCTTCCGCGCCGCCAACAATGCTCAGCCCGGCTGAGACATCCTTTCCGAAACCAGAAACCAACCACAGGGAGACATTCCAATGTCCATCACCAAAACAAAGACCGGGGCGCTGACCCTTGCCGCCCTTCTGACCCTTTCGACCGCCGCCGGTGCGCAGACGCAATTGTCGATCGGGTCGAGCAGCTCGGGCTCGGGACCCTATATCAACGGCGCCGCGATTTCCGAGGTCTTCAACGGCGCGCAATCGGATTACCGCATGTCGGTGCAGACCACGGGCGGCTACCGCGACAATCTGGGTCTGGTTCTGGGCGGCGAGCTGGACGTGGCGCTGAACACGCTGATCGATCTGGAATTCGCCTATAACCAGCGCGGCGACTTCGCCGAAGTGCCGATGGCCGACGCGTTCTCGTCCCTGCGCCAGCTGTTCATCTTCAGCGTCGTGCCCGAGAACTTCTTCGTGCGCGCCGATTCCGGCATCACTTCGCTTGACGAGATCCGCGGCCACGCGATCAACATCAACACGCCGTCCAGCTTCACCTACGGGCTGAACCTGCAACTGCTGGAAGCCGCCGGTATCTCGACCGACGATTTCGAGGCCGGCACCGTGTCGACCGGGCAGGTCTTCGACGAGATCCGCAACGGCGTCTTCGATGGCGGGCTGCATGTCTTCCAGGTGGGTCTGGCCAATGCGCAGCAGCTCTCGTCCACGGTCGATGTGAACTATATCGGCTTTGACGATGCGCTGATCGAGCGCCTGAACGAAGCCTATTACGACCTGCTGGTGCCGTTCGAAGTACCCGCCGGCACCTATAGCGGGCAGGATGAGCCGGTGAACACCTTCGGTCTGGCGCAGGTGATCTTCACCGATGCCGATGCCGACGAAGAGATGATCTACGAATTCACCAAGGCATTCTGGGAAAATCTGCAGGCGCTGTCCGAAAGCAATACCAGCTTTCAGGGCCTGACGCTGGAACTGGGCACGCGGCAGAACACGGTGCCGATGCATCCGGGCGCCGTGCGCTACTTCACCGAGATCGGCGCGCTCGACGCGCAGTAACCCTTCCGTCGGGTTGGGTCCGGCAGACAGAAAAGCGGCCGATCCCGGATCGGCCGCTTTTCGCATTTTCAGAACGCTGTGGCGCGGTCAGGCCGCTTCGTGTTCCGCGTCGGGAAGGGCCAGCCAGTCACGCATCGCAGCGGTCACCATCTCGGGCGCGGTCAGGTTGACCATGTGGCGATGCCCCTCGACGATCAGCGCCTTGCCCTTCGGCGCGGCGGCGGCCATGGCCTGCGACATCTCCGGCGCCGAGTTGCGGTCTTCGCTGCCGGTCAGCGCCAGCAACGGACAGCGGATCGCACCGAAGCGGTCGGCATAGGTCGCATCCCCGCGCGAGAAGGCGCCATAGGCCGTGGCATAGCCGCCCAGATCGACCGCGTGCAGCCATTCCGCCACCCGCGCCCGCGCCGCCCTGTCACTGGCCGCGTCACCGAACCAGCGGTCCAGCGGGGTGTCGTGATCGACCTGCCCCTCGCGCAATTGGCGCGCGCGCTCTTCGACCGCCGCGCGGGCAGCCGGGTCGCGGCGGAACACGCCATTGACCAGCGCCACGCGTGCCACCTTGTCGGGATGCGTCACGGCATAGCCCCCGGCAATCAGCGCGCCCATCGAATGCCCGGCCAGACTGAACCGCGTCAGGCCAAACGTGGCGACGGCGCGGTCCAGCCAAGCGACGAAATCGGGCAGCTCGGACCCTTCGGGCAGCGGCGAGCTATCGCCATGCCCCGGCATGTCCAGCGCATAGACGTGGTGACTGTCGGACAGGGCGTCGATCTGGGGCGACCACGCGGCGGATTGCAGGCCGACGCCGTGGATCAGCACCAGCGGCGCGCCCTGCCCGGCCTCGCGATACCCCAGACGCCCCGAGCCGTCAGACAGAGGCAGGGTTATCGACGTCATGGCCCAGCTCCTTGAGATCCTGATAGCGGTCGCCGATCCGGTGATGCGGACGCCCGCCGATCGACGCGCCCAGCGCGATGACGATCTCGTCGGCCGCCGGGGCATCGGGGATCGCCAGTTGGATCGTCAGGTAATGGCTGCGGCGACCGCCGTCATTCTTGTCCATCAGCGGGATCATCAGCGGCGCATTGGCCGGACCGCGCGTGTTGCAGAAGGCGAGATAGGATTTCGCGCCGACCGCCTCGCGGTAATGGTTGCCGAAGCGCAGCGTGTGGATCAGCGCCGAGGCATGTTCAACCTCGCCGTTCAGGCCGACAATCGCCGACTTGCCGTAGCCTTCGACCTTGTCGCCGCCCCCGGCCGCATCCAGCACCATTTTGGTCAGCAGCTGACCGAGGCCCGGCGCGCAATCATGGATTTCGGGGCGCAGGTCCTCGACAAAGCCACGACCGGCCCACGGATTGGCGATCACGGCCACCGCCGCGATCATCTTCAGCGGAACCGGTGCGGCTTTTCCGCCCTCGATCAGGGTCTCTTCAACATGCAGCAGCGTCTTGCGGATCTCGGCCGGCATCGGCGACTCCTCGGTGTTTTTCATTCATAAGGTACTATGGAATACCGTAATACAATCTTACGATCAAGCTTGCCGGGTCAGGGGGCGGCTGCTATCTCGGAAGCATGGAGAATCGAGGCCTGAACAAGATCGAGCTGCAGCCGACGACGCTGCGCGACATGGTGCTCGAGCGCCTGCGCGACGCCATTATCGGCGGCACGTTCAAGCCCGGCGAACGGCTGGTCGAGCGGGTCCTGTGCGAGCAGCTCGGCGTCAGCCGGACAGTGGTGCGCGAGACGCTGCGCTATCTCGATGCCGAGGGTCTGGTCGAGCTGCAGCCAAATCGCGGTCCGGTCGTCGCCCGCCTGCGCTGGGCCGATGCCCGCCAGATCTACGATATCCGCCGGATGCTGGAAACGGCGGCGGCACAGGCCTGCGCGGCGAACATGACGCCCGCGCTGGAAAAGGACCTGCGCGCGGCTCTGGCCGAGATCCAGAAAGCCGCGACACATCAGGCCACCGGCGATCTGTTCCGCGCCACGACGCGGTTTTACGGCATCATCTTCGACGGTGCGGGGCACAATATCGCCTGGGAGATCGTGCAGCGGCTCAACGGTCGGATTTCCCGCCTGCGCATCATGACGCTGACCAGCGATCAGCGGAAGACGCCCGGCCCGACCCATATGCAGACCATCTGCGACGCCATCGCGCGCCGCGATCCCGATGCCGCGCGGCTGGCCGTCGAGGCGCATCTGAGCGACGCCAAGGCCGTGGCAGAGACACTGCTGGCGACCGAAGAGACCGCCGGAGCGTAACCAAGCCCCCCTTGCAGGACCGCCCGCCGGGCCGGATCCGTCACCACCAAGGCCACCGCAGGCCCGACCGGAGAACCATCATGGACAGCTTTGACGAAGACCTTTTCCTGAAGGGTCTCGAACAGCGCAAGGCGACGCTCGGCGCCGAGTATGTCGAGCGCAACCTCGCCGCCGCCGACGACTTCACCCGACCGTTCCAAGAGGCGATGACCGCATGGTGCTGGGGCTTCGGCTGGGGCGACGGGGTGATCGACGCCAAGACCCGCTCGATGATGAACCTCGCCATGCTGGGTGCGCTGGGCAAGATGCACGAATGGGAACTGCATTGCCGGGGCGCGCGCAATAACGGCGTGACCAAGGACGAGCTACGGGCGATCATCCATGTCGTCGGCATCTATTGCGGCGTCCCGCAGGCGCTGGAGTGCTTCCGCGCCGCCCGCAAGGTGCTCGACGCGGAAGAACAGGCCGAGTAACGGCGCGAGCGGGCAGCACGGCAACCGGACCTATCGAAGGCCGCAGGCAGCAGCAGATCGAGACGGCCAGAGATGATGCGGGCCGTGGCCCTACACCGAAGATGAAAAGAGGCGCCCGAGGGCGCCTCTTTCACGATTATCGGCTCGCCCCTTATTCGACCGGGATGCTCGCGAGTTCCGGCTCGTCGTGGTGGTGATGCTCTTTCACCGGCCGCATGAACATGTTGGCGAAGAAAGCCACGACCAGCAGCGCCGCCATGCAATACATCGTCGTGTTGTAGAGGCTCGGCGTCGGGTCCACCGTGCCTGCCGGGGCGATCTCCATCAGACGGGCGATGGTGACGGTATGCGCATCGACCAGAGCCTGAAGCTGGGTGATCGGCGCACCGAAGGTCTCGGCAAAGACCGCCGGATCGACGCGCGAGGCGAGATCCTCGATCGCGCTGGTCACCGACATCTGCCGCAGCGAGGTGATCGCCAAGGGCCCCAGCACGCCGGCCAGCGACCACGCGGTCAGCAGGCGCCCGTGGATGCCGCCGACATGCATCGTGCCGAACATATCGGCCAGATAGGCCGGGATCGTCGCGAAGCCGCCGCCATACATCGAGAAGATGATCATCGTCGCGACATAGAAGCCGATCAGGTAGATCAGCGCCGGATTGGTGGCGACCGCGCTGGCGAAATACGGGATCGACAGATACAGCACGGTGCCCAGCGCGAAGAAGCAGGTATAGGTGGCCTTGCGCCCGATGTAATCCGAGGTCGACGCCCAGAAGAACCGCCCGACCATGTTGAAGACCGAGATCATCAGCACATAGGTCGAGGCAAAAGCGGCGGTGACGACCAGCGGCATGACCGAGCCGAAGATTTCGCTCATCATCGTCTTGGCGACGCCGATCACACCGATCCCTGCGGTCACGTTGAAGCACAGCATGACCCAGAGCTGCCAGAATTGCGGCGTCTTCAGCGCTTGGTCGATATGCACGTTATTGCGCGACACCAGCCCCGAGGCGGCGGGTTTGGGCTCCCACCCTTCGGGTTTCCAGTCGGCGGCGGGTACGCGGTACTGGAAGGCGGCGACGATCATCACAAGGAAATAGACGACGCCCAGCGTCAGGAAGGTGGCCGCCGCGCCGGTATTGCCGGTGCCGACGACATAGACGCCCGCCTGACCGCCCAGTTCAGCCGCCTGCGTGGCCGAGGCGATCACCACTTCGACCTGACCGGCAGTGGTTTCGGCAAAAACACGACCATTCTGCACGACGGTCTGAACCGCGTCCTGCGCACCGAGATAGTCGGGCGCGCGCTCATACAGGTTCAGCAGCCAGCCCTTGACCGGGGCCGCGATCATCGCGCCACCGCCAAAGCCCATGATGGCCATACCGGTCGCCATGCCGCGCCGGTCCGGGAACCAGCGGATCAGCGTCGAGACCGGCGAGACATAGCCCAACCCCAGCCCGCAGCCCCCCAGCACGCCATAGCCCAGATAAACGAGCCAAAGCTGGTGCATCGAAATCCCGACCGAGCCGATGATGAAACCGCCGCCCCACAGGAACGCGGCGACGACGCCGACCATGCGCGGGCCGACCTCTTCCAGCCACTTGCCCGCAAACGCGGCGGCAAGGCCAAGAAAGACGATCGCCACCGAGAAAATCCATACGACCGAGCTGAGGCTCCAGTCGCCGGCGGCGGGCGCGACCACGCCCAACTGGCGGGTCAGCGGCGGGTTGAAGACCGACCAGGCATAGACCGAGCCGATGCACAGGTGGATGGCGATGGATGCTGGCGGCACGCGCCAGCGGTTGAATCCGGGTTTCGCGACGATGTTCCGCTTGTGCAGAAAACCGAGCGCGCCGCCTTGGGCGTTGCTCATGGTGGTGTCCTCCCTCTGTCGTCGGACCCTTGCGCGCGCGTCCTCTCCCCAGGATACGCGGCGGGTCGCTCCGGCATGCGACGGCATGCCACAGAGATGTTTTCGGCAGGGCGCCACCCTTCTGTCAAACTAATTATTTATTTTAAATCAATGCCTTAAATGACAATATGACCCTGCAAAAGCCGGCCGCGGCGCGACGGACGGGACATCCTGTCCCGACCTGTACGAACGGGCCGGTCAAACCGGGACATTTTGTCCTTTTCAGCGCAGATCGGTAGGCGGCAGAAAAATCGTGAAGCGGCTGCCCTGCCCGGTTTCGGAATGAACCTCGATCCGTCCGCCCGCGCGACTCACCAGCGTCTGGCTGATCGACAGGCCCAGCCCGGTGCCCTGCGCCTGCTTGGTGGTGAAGAACGGATCGAAGATCCGCCGCAGCGTTTCCGGCGGGATGCCGGTGCCGCTGTCTTCGACCTCGATCGCGACCAGAGCATCGGGCGCAGTGCCCTCATCGCGGACCCGAAACCGCAGCACCCCGCCCCCGGGCATGGCGTGAACCGCGTTCAGGATCAGGTTGACCATCACCTGCTGCAGCTCGGTCCGGGCCATCAATACCCGGTGGTCCGAGGCGATCTCGACCTGCGTTTCGATCCCGTTGGCCTCGATCTGATGGCGAGTCAGAACCAGACAATCCCGCACCACCTCGGCCGGTGAAATCACGTTGGCCGCGCCGGAATATTCGTCGGGCCGTGCGAATTGCAGCAGCTTCGAGACGATGGCACCGATGCGATAGACCTGATCGTCGATCAGCCGGAACTCGGTATCCACGGCCTGCGCATTCTCGGCCAGCAGGCTGCGGGCGACGTCCAGATTGCCTTGGATCACGGCGATCGGGTTGTTGATCTCATGCGCGACCGAGGCGGTGATCTCGCCCACGGCGGCCAGCTTTTCGGACATGATCAACCGCTCGGTCGTCTGTTCGAGCTTCTGGTTCGCGGCGCGCAGATCGGCGGTGCGTTCCTCGACCTTGGCCTCCAGACTGTTGGCCCAGTCGCGCAGCTGCCGGTCGCGCTCTTGTATCGCGTCCAGCAGATGGTCGAGATGCCCCGCAACCTGCGCGATCTCGCCCCGGTCGCCGGTATCGCCGTTGCGCGCTTTCAGATCGCCTGCCTCGACCCGCGCGATGGTCTGGGTCATCCCTTCGAGCGGCAGGAAAATCCGCCCGGCCCAGCGCAGGAAGATCGGTACCGAAACGGCAGCGATCAACAGGAAGACGGCCACCACCGACAGAACGGACAGGGTCTTGGCCTGCTGGAAGGGCCGTTCGAGGAAGCCCACATACAGCATCCCGACCCGCGCGCCGAAACTGTCGACGATGGGTTGATAGGCCGAGATATACCAGTCGTTCACCACAAACGCCCGGTCCAGCCAGACCGCGCCGTCATCCAGCACGCGCCCGCGCACGGCAGCAGAAACGCGGGTGCCCAGCGCGCGCACGTCTTCGAACAGCCGCACATTCGTCGAGATGCGCACATCGTCGAGAAACAGCGTCGCTGTGCCGCGGCTGCCCTCGGGCAGGCTTTGCTCGCGGTAGACCAGCGCGTTGATCGTGTCGATGAAGTCGAGATTGCGGTTCAGAAGACGCCCGCCCACCAACGCCGCCCGCCGCCCGTCGGGCAAGGTTACGGGGGCGGCGGAATGGACGATCATGCCGCGCGTCTCGACCGCACGGTCGGTGGGCACGGCGGCCACGGTCTGCACCAGCGGGATCGCGGCGATGGCGGCAAGATTGGGGGCGAGCTGATCAAGCGCCGCGCCCGACAGGATGTCGATGGCGCTTTCGGCCCGTCCGTCCAGCGCCGCGCGCACCACCGGCCAGTCATCGGGCACGAAGCCGCGCGGCCCCGTTTCGCCGGTGGTGAGATAGAGGAAATCGAGCTGCAAAGCCTCGCGCCGCTCGGCCAGCAGCGCGTCCAGCCGCCCCGCCCCGTCCAGCGCGTCTCTCAGCGTGACCGAGCCCGCCACGGCGTCGAGCCGCTCGCCCGAAAGCTCCATCAGCCGGGCGAGGTATTGTTCGGCGATGGTCAGGTCGCCATTCACCTTGGTGATCAGGATGTCGTCGATCTTGCCCGACCAGCGCAGCATGGTGGACCCCAGCATCAGCGGCAGCAACACCAGCATCGGCAGCAACGCGATCACCATCAGCCGCACGCGGACCGAGCGAAGGACAGGCCAGCCCCGCGCCACCGCTCAAAGCCCCCAGGCCGCGCATTTGCGGTCGATGGTCTTGCGCGACACGCCCAGCCTGCGCGCGGCCTCGGTCCGGTTTCCGCCGACCGCGTCGAGCGCGCGTAGGATCTCGCGACGCTCGACCTGATCGAGCGGCTCGATGGGGGCCGCGCGTCCGGGCTGGCTGCCCAGCGTTTCCAGCGGGAAATGCCCGAAGATGAGCGAGCGCTCGATGAAGTTGCGCAGCTCGCGGATATTGCCGGGCCAGTCATGACGCAGCATCGCCGCGCGGATGGCCGGGTCGATGGCAAGCGGCGCAAGCCCCAGCCGCTGCGACAGGTCGCGCAGGAACATCTCGGCCAGCTCGATCACGTCGGTGCCCCGATTGGCAAGCGGCGGCATATGGATGTCGAGCACGTCGATGCGGAAGAACAGATCGGCGCGGAAACGGCCCTGCGCGACCTCCTCTTCGAGCGATTTCGACGTGGCGAGGACGAAACGCACATCCAGTTGCCGACTGCGCGCGGTACCGACCGGACGCACCATGCCGTCTTCGAGCACCCGCAGCAGCGCCGATTGCGCGGGCGCCGGAAGCTCGGCCACCTCGTCGATGAAGATCGTACCGCCCTGCGCCGAGGTCAGAAGCCCCTCGCGCGCGGCGCTGGCGCCGGGAAAGGCCCCGGCGGCGTGACCGAACAGCTCGATCTCGATCATGTCGGCGGGAATGGTCGCGCAATTCACCGGCACGAAGGGACGGGTCGCGCGTTTCGAGATCGCGTGCAGGTGGCGCGCCGCCACCTCTTTGCCGCTTCCCGAGGCACCGGTGATCAGAAGGGGTGTCGAGACGTCCTTGATCCGCTCGAGCGTCTCGCGGATCGCCGAGACATCGGGCGACGTGCCCAACAGCGCGCTTCGCTGGCGACGGCCCAGATCGGACTGGTCCAGCTCGCGCCGCAACAGCCGGTTCTCGCGCCGCAGCATCGCCGTCTGCTGGCAGCGGCGCACGGCGTTGAGCAACTGATTGGAGCGAAACGGTTTGAGGATGAAATCCGACGCCCCGGCCCGCATCGCCTGAATCGCGGTTTCCAGATCGGCATAGGCGGTGACCATGATCACATCGGTCACGCCATCGGTGACGGTCTGGCCCGCCAGCCAGTCCAGCCCCTTGCGTCCCGGCATCATGTTGTCGAGCAGCATGATATCGAAATGCTGCTCGGCCAGCTTGGCCTCGGCCTCGTCGGAATTCGCGGCCTCGTCGACGGCGGCGCAATGGGGCGCCAGCGTCTTGACGAGGAAATTCCGCATCCCCGGTTCGTCATCCACGACCAGCACGCGGACCGGCGCCAGAAGCGCGGTCAGCTGCGGATCGTGAGGAGCGCCAGTCTCGCTCACCGGACCCTCCCTTGTCCTCCCGCAATCGGCGGCATCATGGCGAATCGAGCGCGCGCGTCTAGGGGAAAGCGCCGCGGGCGCCGGGATCAGGGCGCCGTCCCGGCTGCGCGAAGCGCGGCGACGCGGGTGCAGAGATCGGTGATATAGGGATCATCGAGATCCAGCAGCGCCAGCCGTTCGCGGGTCTCGGTCAGGTATTCGGCATTGCTGCCCAACATGCCCTCGGCCTTGGCGATCATGCGGGCCTGTTCGGCAATCGGGATCGTGGTGTCGATCCGGTCGCTGCTATGATCGGCGGCGAAAGCGAGCGCCTCGATCCGGCCAATCACCGTGTCGAGCTGCAGCCAGACCGGACGATAGGCGTGGCTGATCATCTCGCGGCGAAACAGAACGAAGGTCTCGTGGTCGATCTTGTCCGCCTCGATACGGAAGGCGAGCCCGTCGCAGCCCCGCCCGGCGCCCGTGACGTCGTCGATGGCCAGTTGCAGCGCCGGGTGTTCCGCCGACCCGCGTCCGCCGGTATCGACCAGACAGAAGCGGCGTTCATAGGCGTCGGTCCGCCCGCGCAGCACCTCGGCGAATTCCATCGCCGGGTCCCACATCAGCGAGCCGAAGGCGAAGACCCACAGATCCCTGTCAAAGCGACCCTCAAGCACCTCGTGCCGCCGTGCCTCGCGCACCGCATCGGGCGTGCGCCAGTCCTCGGGCATCCCGGCCTCGGCAACGCGGCGGTCGAATTCCGCCATATCGAGATTGCGGAAATACGAGTCCTCGGCGGGCCGGATCTTGTCACGCAGGCCGGGATGATGGCGGTAGGGATCGGTCGGGGACATGCGGACGCCTTTCGCTGCAGGCTGCCACAAGGCCCGAACACGCCCGCGGGGTCAATCCCGCGAGCGCCGGTCACGTCTTATTCGCCAGCAGGAAGCAGGAAGCCCGCGAAGAACGAACTCAGCTCTGCCCGCGCCGAAAGCGGCAGAACCTGCGCGACATATTGGTCGGGCCGGACCACGACGATGCAGCCCTGCGCCCGGTCGATGCCGCGGGCCTCGAAGATGTCAGCGCTTTTGAGATCGGTGCTGAACACCTTTTCATAGTCGCACAGCCCGTACTTTCCCTTGTGCGGGCGCAACAACGCGGGCATTGCCCCGTAATCCAGATCGCGGAAACCCGGCTGGAAGACCGCCCGCACGTCGATCACCGCGTCGGGATCATCGTGCTTGCCCGTATGCACCACGACGGGCGAGGCCGGATCGTTCTGCAGCCAGTCGCACAGGTCGGCCACCGCGCCACCGGGCTGACCCCTGTCGCCGTCGGGCGCGAAAGCGAACAGATGCCACGCGGTGCCCGCTTCGATCGCGTGCCCCAGTTCCATCGGCTTGGCATCGGCGACGCGGATCACCGGCGCGGAATGGAACCGCTTGCCCAACTCGAAGCCCGGCGCGAGCGCCTGATGCGCGGTGTCGCCGGTCAGCGCGGAGGGTTCGTATTCGATGGTCAGCCCGCAGGTGAAGGGCAGGTTGCGCACGAAGGTCTGCGCCACAACGGGCAATTCGCCATCGACATCGTCATGAGTCTTGGCACCGACGACGCGGGACCATTCGTGGTCGAAATCGACCAGCCCCTTGGCCGCCGCGCGCCTCTCGGCGGTATAGGTATGCAAAAGCGAGGGATCGGCCCGCCCGGTCAGAACCGAGCGCAGTTTCCAGCCCATGTTGAACGTGTCGCCCATCGACACGTTCATCCCCTGCCCTGCCTTGGGGCTGTGGGTGTGGCAGGCATCGCCCGCCAGCATCACGCGGGGATTACGCTTAGCGATCTGATCTTCGGGCACGTCATCGAACTTGTCGGTCAGCCGGTGGCCGATTTCGTAGATCGACCACCAGACGACCTCTTTCGCGTCAAGCGTGAAGGGCTTCAGGATCGATTGCGCCTTGGCGACGATATCGGCGTCGTCCATGCCGCGATCCGAAGCGCGCTCGTCTTCGCCCAGACGATCCAGCTCGACATAGAGCCGCACCAGATGCCCGCCCTCGCGCGGCAGCACCATCAGCGTGCCGGCCTCGGCCGAGCGCACGAAGGCTTTCTTGCGCCAGTCGGGGAAATCGGTAACCGCCAGCAGGTCGATCACGCCCCAGGCATGGTGCGCCGCATCACCGTGCAGCGCGCCGCCGATGGCGCGGCGCACGTTCGAGCGTGCGCCATCGCAGCCCACCACGTAATTCGCGCGCAGGGTCTCGGTCTGCCCCTCGCGCCCCGGTGCGGTATGTTCAAGCGTGACGGTCACGGGGTGGTCGTCGGTCGTGGTATCGACGCTCAGATCCAGCACGCGCAGGCCGTAATCGGGTTCCAGCCGGGTGGGCGAGCGCTTCATGATGTCGAGATACATGTCATGGACGCGCGCCTGATTGATCAGCACATGCGGCATCTCGGACACCCCGTCGGGCACGTCATCGACGCGCGCGGCAGGGGTGATGCCGTCTTCGCCCGGCGTCCAGAAGGTGGTTTCGTTGATCCAGACCGATTCGCGCTTGATCTTGTCGGCGAAACCGAAGGCCTGAAACATCTCCATCGAGCGGACCGAGATCCCGTCGGCCTGCCCCTTTTCCATCGGTCCCATCTTCGGCTCGACGATCATAGTGTGGATTGACGGCTCCATCGCCAGCTGCGCGGCAAGGCACAGACCGGCGGGGCCACAGCCCGCGATCAGGACATCGACCTTCTCGGGCAGCCCGTTCGAGCGGTCATGCACCCGCGCAGCGGGCGGGAAGATGTCGGGATCACCGGGGTGGAAACCGTTCAGGTGGTATTGCATCGCTCTCTCCCATGTCGCGCCGAAAATCGCGCCAACCCGGCGCCGTGGGCAATTGATATCTGTACTTATCATTTTTCGTCAACAAAAAAGTAAGTGTACATTCTATTTGTCGGAAGCTACTGTTCTGCAAAGGGGAAACAGGCGGGAATCCGGGATGATGGAAGCCTATGGCATGGCCGGCCACCTGATTCGGCGGCTGCATCAGCTGTCGACGCAGGTCTTTGCGCAGCAGGCGAAGGAAGCCGGGTTCGACCTGACCTCGGTCCAGTTCGCGGCGATGGACGCGATCCGCGCGCATCCGGGCATCGATCAGGCGGGCGTGGCGGCGCTCATCGCCTATGACCGCGCGACGATCGGCGGGGTGATCGACAGGCTGGTCTCGAAGGGGCTGGTCGCGCGCGAAGTCAGCCGCCGAGACCGTCGCGCGCGCGAAGTCCGGCTGACCGACGAGGGCGAACGCGTCTTCGCTGCGATGCTGCCGGTGGTGCGCGGCGTGCAGGACGCGATCCTGTCGGAATTGTCGGAAGACGAGCGCGGGATCTTCCTGTCGCTGGCCCGCAAGTCGCTGCACGCGCCCGAAGCGTGACACATGAAGGCTTCCGCCCGACCGCGCCCTCGCCTAGCCTGATACCGAAAGGAAGCCGCCCATGTCCCCCGCGCCCCCTGCCCCGATGCTGCAGCCTGCCGGCCAGAGCACCCGGATCGCGCCGCTGCGCCTGACCCGCGCGCTGGTCGATCGCCTGCCCGCCCGCGTGGACGAGGAAGGGCCGGTGATGGGCGACCCGATCCCCGACAGCTATTATTCCGAGATGACGGCGAAACTGCTGGCCGAGGCCGATCCGAGCGGGATCTGGGTCTTCGCCTCGGGCAGCCTGATCTGGAACCCGCGCATGCCGGTGGCCGAGCGGCGGCACGCACGCGTTCATGGCTGGCATCGCTCGTTCTGTCTGGGACCGTCGCGGCGCAACAGGGGGTCGCCCTCGCATCCCGGTCGGATGATGTCGATGGATCGCGGCGGCTCGTGCCACGGGATCGTGCAGCGCATGACGCCGGGCAACGAGGCCGCCGATCTGGAAGCCCTGCTCAGGCTTGAGCCGCCCAGCCCGCCGTCATGGGTGCGCTGCAAAACGCCAGGGGGTGTGGTCCGCGCCATCGCCTTTACCGCGCATCCGTCCTATTGGGGCTACAGCCCGGAATGCGGTATCGACGAGCTGGCCGATATTCTGGCCAGTTCGGTCGGCACGCGCGGCACAATGGCGGAGTACCTGCTCAATACCTGCGAGCATCTGGCCGAAGCCGGCATCCACGACCGGCACCTGTGGCGCCTACAGGCGATGGTCGCCGAGCGGCTTGAGCACTTGCCGGAACGCACCGATCAGGACGCAGCGGAATAGGCCCGGCGCGGTGGCCCCCGAGGCGGCCCCGGCGCGGCCTTAACCCTCAACCTCGAAAACCGGCTCGATCTCGACTGGGAAATTCACCGAGCGGGCGATGAAACAGACCTCGTGAATCTGGCGATGGATGGCTCCGGCCCGGGCCAGATCGGCGCCCGGCTTCACGCTGATCTTGGGCCGCAACACTACGCGGGCGAAACGCTGCGCGCCACCGGGGCGCCCCTCGGCAAAGCCTACGGGATCGTCCTGATACGCGGTGACGACGATCCCCGCATCCGAGGCCAGATGCAGAAACCACAGCATATGGCAGCCTGCCAGCGCGGAAAGCAGCATGTCTTCGGGGTTCATCAGCCCCGGATTGCCGCCAAGCGCCGGATCGTTGGAACAGGGGATCTCGGGCTTGCCGGGCACGGCGACGGCCCAGTCGCGGGTATAGGCGCGGTAATGCGCGGTGCCTTCCCCCGTATTGCCGGTCCAGCGGATGCGGCTGGTATAGCTGTGTGCCATGGTCCCCTCGTGCGTTGTGATGCCCTCAGCCGATCGCCTGCATGACCAGAGATGCCGCGATCAGCCACATGATCACGCCGATCAGCGCCTCGACGACAACCCAAGCGCCGGGTCTGGCCAGAACCGGCGCCAGCAGCCGCGCGCCGTAGCCCAGCGCAGAGAAGAACAGCACCGAGCCCAGCACAGCACCCAGACCGAACAGCGTCTCGGCCGGCGCATATTGCGCCGAGATTGCGCCCAGAAGCGCCAGCGTATCAAGATAGACATGCGGGTTGAGCCATGTGAGCGCCAGACAGGTCAGCACCACGCGGCGCAGCGGCACCGGCTCGAACGCGGCGGCGGCCAGAGCCTCGCCTCCCTTCAGCGCCGCGCGGAACCTCAGCGCTCCATAGACGGTCAGAAACGCCACCCCGCCCCACAGCATCACGGATTCCAGCCATGGCAGCCGCTCGGCCATCGCGCTGAATCCCAGAACGCCCGCAGCTATCAGCAGCGCGTCCGAGCCCGCGCAGATCAGCACGACGACGCCGACATGCTCGCGCCGCAGGCCCTGCCGCAACACGAAAGCATTCTGTGCCCCGATCGCGGCGATCAGCGACAGCCCGGTAAAGAACCCGGCAACGAGGGGGATGACGACAGCATAATCCATGGCGCTTTTTGACGGGACAATCGCTGCGAAGTAAATATCGGGCCAGACGGTTTCCGCACGACACAACGAAAACCCCGCCCGCCCGAAGGGGCCGGCGGGGTCGCTGCGCGGTGGGGGTGGATCAGCGCAGGACGCGCGACGGGGTGGCTGCGCGGGGCGCACCGGCCATCAGGCGCTGGAACGTACGCGGCGAGATCGCGGGGCCATGGCGCGACGGCGCGCGCAGGGTCAGGCCGGGCGCGGCGGTGGTATTGCCGAACTCGTCGTCGCAATCGTCGAGCCCCGACGCGCTGCCGCATTCATCGGCGTGGTCTGGAAAGGTCGAAACGCACCAGTTGATGACGGCGGTGTAGCATTCCTCGAGCGACGAGATCGGGGCGGCGCGGGCCGGCGCCGTAGCCGAAGCGGCGATACCGAGGGCCGTGACGGCGATGGTCAGAAAACGGGTCATGAAAAGTCGTCCTTGACAAAAAATAAAGCCCACCATATGAGCCACCCTGTGTCGGACGGCGCAGAGCGCCGGTTCATTCACCGCGCAGAATTCCGCGCCCCGAATCGCGGAAACCGTCGAAAAAGGCGCTGTGGTGCATGACGTTCTGCGCTCGCGGACCGCTCGTGATAGCTCAGGAATGCGGGATTTCCTCCCCTGCCGTCGCCGTGTTTTCGACCTCGAGCCGGGCCAGCAACACGGCCTGTTCAAGGTGAAAGCTCAACTCGGTCAGCTGGTTCATCCGGGCGTAACGGCACAGGTCTTCGAGCGTCTTGATCAGCCAGGCATGAGGCACCGCGGAACTCCTTTTCGCTATCGCTCAAACCTGCCGCTCCAGAGTTAACAAATCTTTCGCGCCCCCTGCCCCCAGAGCAGGGGGCAACGAAAAAAGGTCTCGGTGCGGATCACTCCCGGCGGAGCACAGAGACCGCGCTCCTATCCCTTCGGGTTTGCTTGGGTCGCATCGTTGGGTCGGAGGAGACGGGGGCGAACGCAGGACATCGGACGACCTTGAATGCGCCTATCGGGCTGCATTGATTGCCTGAACGCACAAGACAGGGAACTCTCGGTCACCATGTCGCAGACGGCATGACCTGTAATGGACCGTTGATCGCGCGCGGCCCGTCGCCGATCACACCGGCTTGCGGCGCCGGTTGGCCGTCAACCGCAGCCCGTCGCGCATGTTCAGGCCCAGCAGAGTCAGGTTAACCGCGCCCGCGCAGAGTTCGATGGCCTGAACGACGTAGAACCCGGTATCAAAGGCCCCTGCCTGCGCCTTGAACGACAAGTAAAGCGCTGAGGGGATCAGGATCAGGATACCGTTGGCGGCGATGAACGGCATCCGTTTCGTCTTGGCCGCGATCAACGGGCCGCGCATTTTTCGGCCGAGCCGGAAACCGGACCCGCCGACCGCCATCAGCGCAGGCACAAGCAGAAGAAAGCCCCACGGAATCAGCGATTTGACTGTCACGATGGTCGCCGTGCCCGCGAAGAGTTCCGACAATACGGTTGCGAGCCAGAAGCTCAGGATCGTGAGCATGGCGATCGCGCCCGCTATGGGATGAAGGATCTTGGTCATCGGTTTTTTCCTTATGCGCCATCATTTGTATAGCTAGCTATGTATTGTTGTATAGCTTGCTATGCAAGTGCTAATGAGACGCATGGAGTTCACCAAGGATCACTCGCAGGGCTATCTCGCCAACCACGTCGCCCGCATCTTCGCGCGCGGCCTGACGGCGCGCATCAAGCCCTTGGGCCTGACCACCGGCACGTTTCCGGCTTTGCTGGAATTGTGGGAAACCGATGGCATGACCCAGAAGCAACTGGTGGCAAAGCTGGATATCGAGCAGGCCACCATGGCCAACACCCTTGCCCGGATGGAGCGTGACGGCCTCATCATCCGCAAGAAAGACGCAAGCGACGGCCGGGTGCAGCGGGTCTGGCTGACCGAGCGCGCCCGCGCCTTGCGCGGCCCCGCGACAGCGGCGGCGATGGATGAGAACGCGGACTCCCTCGCCTGCCTGACCGAGGACGAGCAACAACAATTCACCACGCTGATGCAGAAGATCATCGCCGCGAACCGGTACCGGGCCGACGCCCCGCCCGAATAGGCCAGATTGCCCGAACGCAAAGGGGCCGCCCCGATGGGCGGCCCCCTTCTTCATTCTCTTGGCCGCAGGCTCAGCGCTTGCCGGCTTCCAGCGTATCCTCGAACGTCCGAAGCCCGGTGCGCGGCGCCTGAACCAGCACGGCCATGTTGCCCGGCTTATGCTCGTTCTTGAGCATCTTCATATGCGCGGCAGGGATCTCGTCCCACGGGAAGACCTCGGACATGCAGGGATCGAGACGCCGTTCGCACATCAGCCGGTTGGCCGAGGCCGCCTGCTTCAGGTTGGCGAAATGGCTGCCCTGCAGGCGCTTCTGGTGCATCCACATGTAGCGCACGTCGAAGGTGCAGTTGAAGCCCGAGGTGCCCGCGCAGATCACCACGATACCGCCCTTCTTCACCACCAGCGTCGAGACCGGGAAGGTCGCCTCGCCGGGATGCTCGAAGACCATGTCCACGGAAACGCCCTTGCCGGTGATCTCCCAGATCGCCTTGCCGAACTTGCGCGCTTCCTTGAGCCACTCGTTGTATTCGGGGCTGTTGACGATGGGCAGCTGGCCCCAGCAGTTGAAATCCTTGCGGTTGATCACGCCCTTGGCGCCCTGATCCATCACGAACTGGCGCTTCGATTCGTCCGAGATGACGCCGATCGCATTCGCCCCCGCCGTGTTGGCCAGCTGGATCGCGTAAGATCCCAGACCGCCCGACGCGCCCCAGACCAGCACGTTCTGGCCCGGCTTCAGCTCATGCGGATGGTGTCCGAACAGCATCCGGTAGGCCGTAGCCAGCGTCAGCGTGTAGCAGGCGCTTTCTTCCCATGTCAGGTGCTTGGGGCGCGGCATCAGCTGCTGGGCCTGCACCCGGGTGAATTGCGCGAAGGACCCGTCGCCGGTCTCGTAACCCCAGATCCGCTGGCTGGGCGAGAACATCGGGTCGCCGCCGTTGCATTCCTCGTCGTCGCCGTCATCCTGATTGCAGTGGATCACGACCTCGTCGCCCACCTTCCAGCTTTTGACGGCCGATCCCACCTTCCACACGATGCCCGAGGCATCGGATCCGGCGATGTGGTAATCCTGCTTGTGGACGTCGAAGGGGCTGATCGGCTTGCCCAGACCGGCCCAGACGCCGTTGTAATTGACGCCTGCCGCCATCACCAGAACCAGCACCTCGTGGCTGTCGATCTCCCAGGTATCGACGACCTCGACCTGAAACGACTTGTCGGGTTCGCCGTGACGCTCGCGACGGATATTCCACGCGTACATCTTCTTCGGCACGTAACCCAGAGGCGGCATCTCTCCGATCTCGTAGAGATCCTTCTCGGGCGCGTCGTATTTGGCGATTCCGGCGTTCACATCGAGGGCCATGGTTCTCTCCTGACTTGGGCCCGCCGCGATGCAGAATCCATGCGGCAGTTGCAGCATGGATAGAATCGGTTGCGCAACAATGCAACCCCACAAACGTCTTGTTTGTAATTTTATGTCTCAGCGACTTCCGGGATCACCCGTGTCGCGCGCAGAGTCGCGCCGCCCGCGCCCTGCTCAGACAGCCCCGCGGGCATGGGTTCTTCCAGCCGCTGCAGGACCGAGGCCGCGTAATAGGCCAGCGTCGCCTCCTCTCCGCTTTGCAGGTGGATCGTCATATCGTCACGCCGGATCAGCCCGTGACGCGCCATCGCTTCGACCGCGAAATCGACGCTGGGCTCGATCTCTCCGTCGATCAGATGCATCTGCGCCCCGAGCGCGGCGGCCTCGTCCACCAGAACCCGCATCTGCGCGGCCAGATCGCCGCGCGACACCGCCCCGCCGCCGGGCATGCCCAGCCGCACCAGCGCCGCGGCGGCCAGCGGCACCGGCAGCAGCGGCACCGCGCCCCGGATCCGCCCCATCAGCTCGTCGGCCAGCGTATCGGTGCCGCTCTCCGGATGGTCGTGCAGATACCCCCGCAGCGACAACGGCTCGCCGAACGACACCGCCGCATGGCCATAGGTCGAGGTCCGGCGCAGCAGCTTTTGCCACAGGATCCAGATCAGCCAGCCCAGCGCCTCGAAGATCCGCAGCCGGAACCGCCGGTCGCCGGTCTCGCCCGCCTTGACCAGCACCGCGTCTTCGAGCACCCGGTCGTAATTCAGCGCCACCGGCACAAAGACCACGTCCTTTTCCTTGCTGGGATCGAAATCGCGCACGATATAGGTCAGCAGACCGCGCCGGGCGCTGCCCACCGTACCGGTCAGGCTCAGCCCGCCTTCGGGGAACATGGCCTGCGTGACGCCCTCCTGCACCGACATCTGCACATAGCGCGCCAGCACCGCGCGATACAGATCGGTCGAATAGCGGCGCCGGATGAAATAGGCCCCCATCCCCCGGATCAGCCCCTTCAGCGGCCAGACCCGCGCCCACTCGCCCACCGCATAAGACAAGGTCGAGCGCCGCGCGGCCAGCCATGTCACCAGCACGTAATCCATGTTCGAGCGGTGGTTCATCACGAAGATCACCGCCGAATCGGGATGGATATCGCGCAGCGTGCGCACCGTGCCGCGATTGAGATGCACCTTATAGAACAACCGGCTCAGCCCCCGGGCGACGCGGATCGCGAAGCCGAAATAGGTCGCGGTGGAAAAGCCCGGCACGATCTCGCGCGCGTAGAGACGCGCCTTTTCATGCGCGACCGACAATGGAATCCCCTGATCGCGCGCATAATCCGACACCGCCTGCATGACCTGCGGATCATAGGCCAAGCGGATCACCTGATCGTGGCGCCGCGTCAGGTTGAATGGCCGGATCGGCCGTTCGAGCCGCTTGTTCAGTTCCTCGACCGCCCGCTCCATCCGCCGCCGCAGGAACCAGCGCACCGAGGGGAACAGGAAATGCGACAGGAACGCCACTGCCGCAAAGAGCAGGATCAGGATCAGAAGCCACAAAGGCAGATCAACGCGCTGGAACATGCCTCTTATGTGGCACCTTCCCCGGGCCCCGGCAATGCCGCGCCGATCTCGCCCCTGATGCGGCGAATCGCGCATCTTTGATCCATAAGTATCCTCGTGGGGTGAGGCGCGGCAGCGCCGAGGGGGGGCAGACAGCCCCCCTGCCCGCTCTCCGCCGCTACCTGACGTCAACGTCACCTCGTGACGCAGCGTCGTGACTTACGTTAACGTCAAGCTTTCTACACACTCTGCCCGAAAGCGCTATGTGACTCCCGCCGGCCAAGTCTCCGGCGAGATGAGGTATGCCATGGACAACGATCTGATGACGATCCGCGAGATGTGCGAGGCGTTCGACGTCACTCCGCGCACGCTGCGGTTCTACGAAGCGAAAGAACTGATCAGCCCCCTCCGCGAGGGCCAGAAACGGCTCTACACCCGCAGCGACCGCGGCCGGCTGAAGCTCATCCTGCGCGGCAAGCGCTTCGGTTTCGCGCTGGAAGAGATGCGCCAGCTTCTCAATCTCTACGACCGGGGCGGCGCGAATGAAGAGCAGCTCGAACGTACCATCGTCGCCGCGCGCGAGCGGCTGGCGCAGATGGAGCGTCAGCGCGACGAGCTGAACGAGGCGATCGACGAGCTCAGAAGCCAGCTCGAGAACGGCGCCGAAATGCTCGCCGCGTTCCGACCCGCCGCCGAATAGGCGGCGCCCAGATTTCACGATTGCAGGCCCGCCCGGTCAGGCGGCGCCCGAGCCCGCAGAGGAGAGACCGATGCCGACCTATACCGCGCCCGTCAAAGACATGCAGTTCCTGCTGCACGAGGTCCTCAACGCCACGGCAACCGGAATCCCCGGCTATGACGAGCTTGAGCCCGATTTCACCGCGGCGATCCTCGAGGAAGCCGGCAAACTGGCCGAAGGCGTGCTCGCGCCCCTCAACGCCGTCGGCGATACCGAAGGCTGCCGGCTGGAAAACGGTGTGGTCTATACGCCCACGGGCTTCAAGGACGCCTTCGCGCAGATCAAGGAAGGCGGCTGGAACGGGCTCGACCTGCCCGAGGAATTCGGCGGACAGAACCTGCCCTATGTCCTTGCCACCGGCGTGGGCGAGCTGTTCGTGTCGTCGAACATGGCCTTCAACATGTATCAGGGCCTGACCCACGGCGCGATCAACGCGATCCTTGCAGCCGGGTCGGACGCGCAGAAGACGACCTATCTGCCGAAGATGACCAGCCTTGAATGGACCGGCACGATGAACCTGACCGAGCCGCATTGCGGCACCGATCTGGGGCTCATCCGCACCAAGGCCGAACCGCAGGACGACGGCAGCTACAAGATCACCGGCCAGAAGATCTTCATCTCGGCGGGCGATCACGACATGTCCGAAAACGTCATCCATCTGGTGCTGGCCAAGGCGCCCGGCGGCGGCGAGGGCACCAAGGGCATCTCGCTGTTCATCGTGCCCAAGTTCATCGTCAAGGACGATGGCAGCCTCGGCGATCGCAACGGCGTCTCGGTCGGCAAGATCGAAGAAAAGATGGGCATCCACGGCAACGCCACCTGCGTGATGAATTATGACGGCGCGACCGGATACCTCGTGGGCGATCTCCACAAGGGGATGCGGGCGATGTTCGTGATGATGAACGAGGCGCGTCTGGGCGTGGGCCTGCAAGGCTATGCGCAGGCCGAAATCGCCTATCAGAACGCGCTGGCCTATGCCAAGGACCGGCTGCAGGGCCGTGCGGTGACCGGCACCGAGAACCCCGGCGGCAATGCCGATCCGCTGATCGTGCATCCCGATATACGCCGGATGCTGATGGACCAGAAAAGCTTCGTCGAAGGCGCCCGCGCCTTCACGCTGTGGGGCGCGCATCTGATCGACCGCGCGCACCGGCTGGATGACAGCCAGGCCGAAGGGCTGATCTCGCTGCTGACCCCGGTCATCAAGGGGTTCCTGACCGACAAGGGCTTCGACATGACCATTCAGGCGCAGCAGGTCTATGGCGGTCACGGCTACATCGAGGAATGGGGCATGTCGCAATATGCCCGCGACGCCCGCATCGCGATGATCTATGAGGGCGCGAACGGCGTGCAGGCGCTCGATCTCGTGGGCCGCAAACTGGCTGCCGAGGGCGGCAAGCCGGCCATGGCCTTCTTCGAGCTGATCAAAGGCTTCCTGAAGGAAAACGCAGAGAACGAGGCGCTGAAGGACGGCTATCTCGAACCGCTCAAGGCGGCGTCGAAGGATCTGCAGACGGCGATGATGTTCTTCATGGAAAACGGCATGAAGAACCCCAATGCCGCGCTCGCGGGCTCGACCGATTTCATGCACATGTTCGGGCATGTCTGCCTGGGCTACATGTGGGCGCTGATGGCCAAGGCCTCGGACGCGGCCTTGAAGGCCGGTGCGTCTGACGCCACGTTCCACGAGACGAAGCTGAAAACCGGCCGCTACTATATGGCGCGGCAGCTTCCGGCCACGGGGATGCATCTGGCGCGCATCCAGTCGGGCGCCGAGCCCGTTATGGCGCTGGACGCCGAGGCGTTCTGAACGCAGCCCGGGGAGGGGAGAGGCGATGACAGGCGGAACCGATCACCCGGACTTTCGCGGCGGCTGCCAATGCGGCGCCGTGCGCTACCGGGTGAGCGCGGGACCGGCCAAGGATTGTCTCTGCCATTGCCGCATGTGCCAGCGCGCCACCGGCAATGCCTTCGCCCCGCTGATCGAAGTGCCCGCCACACGCATCACCTGGACGGGGACGCCCGCGGAATGGGCGTCTTCCGATCTCGCGACGCGCGGCTTCTGCGCGACCTGCGGCACGCCGGTCTATTACCGCAGCGGCGACACGGTCGAGATCATGGCGGGGACGCTGGTCCCGGGCCTCGTCGTCTTCGCGCCGCAGGTCCATTCGGCGTCGGAATCGCGGGTGGACTGGCTCGACCGGCTGCCCGGGATGCCCGACGCCCCCACCCCGCCCGGGATCGCGGCGCGGATCCACAGCCACCAGTCACCGGAGAGCTGATGCCCAAACGCCTGCGCCTGACCCGCCGCTTTCCCGTCGCCATGAGCGAGGACGGCTACCGCCGCCTGAAACGCTTCGCGCGCGATGCCGGTCTCGACGAGGGCGAGGCGCTGTCCTTCCTGTTCGAACATTTCGACAGCGTCACCGATCACGACAATCTCACGCATCGGCTCAGGCTCTTCAATTCCGAGCTGGAAGCCCGAAAGAAATAACGATTCCGAAGCCTTGGGAGGGGCCTTCCGATGACGTTCCCGATCCTGCCGTCGCCCTGGATGAAGGACGACCACCAGATGCTGGCCGAGATGACGCGCGGTTTCATCTCCGAGAAATGGGCGCCGCATTTCGACCGCTGGCGCCAGAACGGCCAGATGGATCGCGACACCTGGAACCAGGCGGGTGAGATGGGCCTGCTCTGCGCCTCGATTCCTGAGGAGTACGGCGGCGCGGGCGGCGATTTCGGCCACGAAGCGGTGATCCTGATGGAAGCCGCCCGGCTCAACCTCGCAAGCTGGGGCGCGGGCATCCATTCGGGCATCGTTGCGCATTACATCCTCGCCTACGGCACCGAAGAGCAGAAGAAGCGCTGGCTGCCGAAAATGGCCACCGGCGAGATGGTCGGCGCGCTGGCGATGACCGAACCCTCGGGCGGCTCCGACGTGCAGAGGCTGAAAACGCGCGCAGTGAAGGACGGGAATGTCTACCGCGTAACCGGGGCCAAGACCTTTATCACCAATGGGCAGCATGCCGATCTGGTGATTGTCGCGGCCAAGACCGATCCGTCGCAGGGCGCGCGCGGCGTGTCGCTGGTCGCGGTCGAGACCGAGGGCGCCGAAGGCTTCACCCGCGGACGCAATCTCGACAAGGTCGGACTGAAGGCGGGCGATACGTCCGAGCTGTTCTTCGACAATGTCCCGGTTCCGCCCGAGAACATCCTCGGCGGCGCCGAGGGGCAGGGCTTCTACCAGATGATGCAGCAATTGCCGCAGGAACGGCTGATCATCGGCGTCGGCGCGGTCGGCGCGATGGAAGGCGCGGTCGAGCGCACCATCGCCTATTGCAAGGAACGCGAGGCCTTCGGCAAACCGATCATCGACTTCCAGAACACCCGCTTCAAACTGGCGGAATGCAAGACCAACACCGTGGTCGCGCGCAGCTTCCTCGACCAGTGCATCGGCGCCCATCTGACGGGGGCGCTGACGGTCGAGATGGCGGCGATGAACAAGTACTGGCTGTCCGACCTGCAGTGGCAGGTTCTCGACGAATGCGTGCAACTGCATGGCGGCTATGGCTTCATGCAGGAATACGCAGTGGCCGAGATGTGGACCGATGCGCGGGTGCAACGGATCTATGGCGGCACGAACGAGATCATGAAGGACCTGATCGGGAGGTCGCTGTGAGGGCTCCCGCCCGTCGCTCGCGGATCTGTCGATCCACTCGCTCCCGTTGGGCCGGGCGGGGGGCTGCCGCCCCCCGCACCCCCTGCGAGTATTTCACGCAGAATGAACGATATCCCGCGAACACGGGCACACCCCTCCCCGCCTGTGCCGGCGAACATTTCGGCGGCTCTCGGGCAGGTCGGGGTGGCTTCAGTCTGCACGGTCATCGGCTCTCCAGCCTGTACCGTGTGACAAGTCTGGCGGGCGAACGGTTAAGAAACCCTGACCGCGCCCCTTCATTCTGCTTCAAATACTCACTTTCCACCCGCGCCACCCGCACCACGTCAGAAAGGATCGCGCCATGACGGCACAGCTTTATTGCTTCGGAGAATCCGGTAATGCCTACAAGGCGGCGCTGACCATGACGCTGGCGGGATACGACTGGGTGCCGCGCTATGTCGATTTCTTCGGCGGCGAGTCCCGCACGCCGGAATACCGCAAGCTCAACGTGATGGGCGAAGTGCCGCTGCTGGTCGAGGGCGACACGGTTCTCAGCCAGTCGGGCGCGATCCAGATGCATGTCGCCAGAGCGACCGGCAAGCTGGGTGGCGCGCCGGGGGAAGAGGACGAGGTTCTGCGCTGGATCCTGTGGGACAATCACAAGCTTTCCAGCCAGGCGGGCATGACGCGCTTCCTGATGAACTTCCTGCCCGAGGACAAACGCCCGGCCGAGGTGATCGCCTTCATGCAGGGCCGTCTGAAGGCCGCCTATGCCACGCTCGACGCGCATCTCGAGGGGCGCGACTGGATCGTCGGTCGTGACGTCACCATCGCCGATTGCGCGTGTTGCGGTTATCTCTACTACCCGGAGCCCTTCGGTTTCGACCGCGGGGACTGGCCCCATATCGACCGCTGGCTGGACCGGATCTCGGGGCTGGCCGGCTGGAAACATCCCTACGACATGATGCCCGGATCGCCTGCCGACCGGGTCAAGGCCTGAGGAGAGGATCTCATGACCGACGCCTATATCTACGACGCCGCGCGCACGGTGCGCGGCAAGGGCCGCAAGGACGGCGCCCTGCACGAGGTCACCGCCGCCCGGCTGTCGGCCATCGCGCTCAATGCGCTGAAAGATCGCAACGATCTGGACACCAGCGCGATCGAGGACGTGATCTGGGGCAACGTCACCCAGATCGGCGAACAAGGCGCCTGTCTGGCGCGCACCGCCGTGCTGGCCTCGAATTATTCCGAGAGCGTGCCGGGGGTCAGCGTCAACCGGTTCTGCGCCTCGGGTCTGGAAGCCGTGAACATGGCCGCCAATCAGGTGCGCGGCGGCGCGGGCATGGCCTATGTCGCGGGCGGCGTGGAATGCATGAGCCGCGTGCCGATGGGCACCGATGGCGGCGCCATCGCCGTCGACCCGCAGATTGCCTTCGACAATTACTTCGTCCCACAGGGCATCAGCGCCGACATCATCGCCACCAAGTACGGCTTCACCCGTGACATGGCCGATGCGATGGCGGTCGAGAGCCAGAAGCGCGCCGCCAAGGCGTGGGAAGAGGGCCGGTTCGACAAGACGGTGGTGCCGGTCAAGGACATCAACGGGCTGACGATCCTCGACCGCGACGAATACATGCGGCCGGGCACCGACATGCAGTCGCTGGGATCGCTGAAGCCGTCCTTCAAGGATATGGGCGAGGTCATGCCCGGCTTCGACAAGATCGCGCTGATGAAATACCCCGAGCTGGAGCGCGTGAACCACATCCACCATGCCGGCAACTCGTCGGGCATCGTCGATGGCGCTGCCGCGATTCTGATCGGCAACAAGGAATTCGGCGAGAAATACGGTCTGAAGCCCCGCGCACGCATCCGCGCCACGGCGAAGATCGGCACCGATCCGACCATCATGCTGACGGGCCCTGTCCCGGTGACCGAGAAGATTCTGCGCGAGAGCGGCATGGCGATTTCGGATCTCGACCTGTTCGAGGTGAACGAGGCTTTCGCAAGCGTCGTGTTGCGCTTCGAGCAGGCCTTCGGCGTCGACCATGACAAGGTCAACGTGAACGGCGGCTCGATTGCCATGGGCCACCCGCTGGGCGCGACGGGCGCAATCATCCTCGGCACGCTGCTGGACGAGCTGGAGCGTACCGGCAAGGGCACCGGCCTTGCCACGCTCTGCATCGGCTCGGGCATGGGGGCAGCCACGATCATCGAGCGGGTCTGATGCCGAAGCTCGACATCGACAGCGCACCGCTGAAGACGGGCTCGGTCTATCCCGAGCCCTATAACAGCCAGATGGCCGGGCGCTCGTCGCACCGGCTGGGACAGGCTGCGGGGCTGACGCAGTTCGGGGTGAACATCGTGTATCTCGAACCCGGCGCTGTGGCCTCGCTGCGTCACTGGCATCTGCGTGAGGATGAATTCGCCATGGTGCTGACGGGCGAGCTGATCCTGTCCGAGGATACCGGCGAGACCGTCATGCGACCGGGCGATTGCGCGGCGTGGAAGGCAGGCGAGGCCGTGGGGCATCGCTTCGTCAACCGCAGCGCGGCGCGGGCGTCGTTTCTGGTGGTCGGGGCGAAAGCCGATGTCGAGGTCGCGACCTATACCGAGGTCGACATGAAAATCCATATCGAGGGCGGCACCGCCCGCTTCACCTATCACGACGGCAGCGCCTGGGACGGCCCGCGCGATCTGCCGCAGGGAGACAAGCAATGACCGAATTCCATTACGACATGGACAGCGACGGCGTGGCCGTCATCACCTGGGACGTGCCCGAGAAGTCGATGAACGTCCTGTCCTTCGACGGCCTGCGCGAGCTTGAGGCGGCGATCGACAAGGCTCATGCGGATGACGCCGTCAAAGGCATCGTCATCACCTCGGGCAAACCCGATTTCGCCGGCGGCATGGATCTGAACATCCTGGGTTCGATGCGCGACAGCGCGGGCGACAACCCGGCGCAGGGCGTGTTCGACGGCATCATGTCGATGCATGCGCTGCTGCGGAAGATCGAGCTGGCGGGCATGGACCGCAAGACGCAGAAGGGCGGCAAGCCCACCGCCGCCGCGCTGCCCGGTACGGCGATGGGCATCGGGCTGGAAATCCCGCTGGCCTGTCACCGCATCTTCGCCGCCGAGAACCCCAAGGCGCAGATCGGCTTGCCCGAGATCAAGGTCGGCATCTTCCCCGGCGCCGGGGGCACCACGCGGCTGGCCTGGAAGCTGGGCGCGATGGCCGCCGCTCCGCTGCTTCTGGAAGGCAAGACCAACAGCCCCGACAAGGCGAAGAAAGCCGGTGTGATCGACGAGGTCGTCGCGCCCGGCGATCTGCTGGCCGAAGCCAAGGCATGGGTGCTGGCCGCCAAGGATGCCGATCTGGTCAAACCGTGGGACACCAAAGGCTACAAGATCCCCGGCGGTGCGCCCTATTCGGCACCGGGCTTCCCGACCTTTGTCGGCGCCTCGGTGATGGTGCATTCGCAGACATGGGGCGTCTATCCGGCGGCCAAGGCGCTGCTGTCGGCGGTCTATGAAGGCATGCAGGTGCCCTTCGATACCGCGCTGAAGATCGAGGCGCGCTATTTCACCCATGTGCTGATGAACCCGTCCTCCACGGCGATGATCCGCTCGCTCTTCGTCAACAAGGGCGCGCTGGAAAAAGGCGCGAACCGGCCTGACGTCCCCGACGAGAAGGTCTCGAAAGTTGGCGTTCTGGGGGCGGGCATGATGGGCGCGGGCATCGCCTATGTCTCGGCCAAGGCGGGCATCGAGGTGGTGCTGCTCGACGCGTCGCTCGAGTCGGCCGAGAAGGGCAAAGCCTATTCGGCGGGCATCCTCGACAAGGCGATCAAGCGCGGGCGTTCGACCGAAGAGAAGAAACAGGCGCTGCTGTCGAAGATCACCACAACCACGGATTACGCTGATCTGGAAGGCTGCGATCTGATCGTGGAAGCCGTGTTCGAAGATCCCAAGGTCAAGGCCGATGTGACCGCGCAGGCCGAAGCGGTGATCCCCGACACCGCGATCTTCGCGTCGAATACCTCGACCCTGCCGATCACCTCGCTCGCCACCGCGTCGAAGCGGCCCGAGCAATTCATCGGCATCCACTTCTTCTCGCCCGTCGACAAGATGCTGCTGGTCGAGATCATCAAGGGCGCGAAAACCGGCGACCGCGCGGTGGCCAAGGCGCTGGACTACGTGCGCCAGATCCGCAAGACGCCGATCGTCGTCAACGACGCGCGCTTCTTCTACGCCAACCGCTGCATCATCCCCTATATCAACGAAGGGATGCGTCTGGCCTCGGAAGGCACGCCGCTGCCGATGGTCGATCACGCCGCGAAGCTTCTGGGCTTCCCGGTGGGGCCGATCACGCTGGTCGACGAAACCTCGCTGGATCTGGGCGCCAAGATCGCCAAGGCCACCAAGGCGGCAATGGGCAACGACTACCCCGATGACGCCGTCGACGAAGTGGTGTTCTGGATGGTCGACGAGGGCCGTCTGGGCCGCAAGTCCAAGGCCGGGTTCTTCGACTACGACGAAAGCGGCAAGCGTCAGGGTTACTGGACCGGGTTCAACGAGAAATACCCGACGGTGGAAGGCGCCGATCTTGAGGACGTGCAGAACCGCCTGATGATGGCGCAGGTGCTCGAAGCGGTCCGCGCGCTGGAAGAGGGCGTGCTGGAAGACATCCGCGAAGGCGATGTGGGCGCGATCCTTGGCTGGGGCTTCGCGCCATGGTCGGGCGGTCCGTTCGGCTGGCTGGACATCATCGGTGCCGAGAAGGCGGTCGCGATCTGCGACTCGCTGGAAGCCAAATTCGGCGCGCGGTTCAAATGCCCGCAGCTTCTGCGCGACATGGCGGCCAAGGGGCAGACCTTCTACGGCAAGAACCGGGTTCAGGTCGCGGCCTGATCCCCGGACGGTGAGAAACGCGAACGCCCGCCCCGGGAACGGGGCGGGCGTTTTCATGTCCGGCTTCATGTCCGGCCAGCGGCGCGCGGGTCAGCCCTGCGGATGATGCGCCGAAGGCATCGTCGCGATCAGCTGACGGCCCTGCGCTTCGGACAGGCGCGGATAATTGTCGTGACGGGCTCCGTCGGCGCCGCATTGCGCCAGCAGCGTGCCGTCGACATAGATCACCTCGTCCCCGTCGAATTCCAGCGTGACGATGGAAATTTCGCTCTCGGGCTCGACCGGCGCGATGCCGTTATGGCCGTCCAGCACCGCCGCCGACACAAGGGTGAAGGCGTCGCCATAGAGCGTCTCGGCGGCATCCGATTCGATCAGGATCGGCTGGCCGGGCAGTACCCGCAGCGCCGAGCGGTTGCCCAGCGCGCCGGCCGGCAGTGCCAGCGGCCAGACCCCGCGCGGCGCGCCCGCGACATCGGTATGCAGGCTTGAGACATGCACCGCCCGCACTGGCCGCATCCCGTTATCAAAGGTTGCGACCCGGTCGCCCGCGCGCAACTCTTCCACCGGCAGCCAGCCCATATCGGTGGCAACCCGCGTCCCCGCGATCAGCCCACCCGCCAGCGCAAGCGCTTCGTCGCGTACCACGCGCGTTCCCGGCACGGTCCGCGCCGGTGGCTGCCCGTGTGCGGCGTTCTTGCGATCGATGAGATGCTTCGGCATGGCCGTTCCCTCCCTGATGAAGCGGGGGTTGCTTCGAACTGACAGAAAACCCGGTGGCGATGGCAAATACGCGGACCAATTGCGTCAATATTCAGGCATTTCCGCCCGCGCCCCGTGAACAGTGCGACGCATCGCAGCCCCTTCCCCAGCGCCCCACTTGTCGCCAATATGGCCCGAAGGGAGCGTCAGCGAGGGAGTGCGACGAATGGGATGGTTGGCCGATGAATCCGGGCTGGAGAAATGCGCCGCAAACTATGTGCCGCTGACGCCGCTGTCACATCTCAACCGCGCCGCCGACCTGTTCGCCACGCGCGAAGCGCTGGTCTACGGGACCGAGCGCTGGACCTATGCGCAGTACCATCAGCGGGTGACGAAGCTGGCTTCGGGGCTGGCAAAGCTGGGGGTCGAGCCCGGCCATGTCGTCGCGGTCCTTCTGCCCAACGTCCCCGCCCATGCCGAGGCGCATTTCGGCGTGCCTGTCGCGGGCGCGGTCCTGAATTCGATCAATACCCGGCTCGATCTGGATACGGTCGCCTATATCCTTGAACATGGCGGCGCCAAGGTGGCGATCGTCGACAGCGCGCTGGTGGAACTGGTCGAGCGGGCCTGCATCATCATCGGCGGCGGTCCGAAGATCGTCGAGGTGCCGGATCCTCAGGCTGGCATCGCGCCCAGCGGGCGGCACATGGTCTATGAGGACCTGATCGCCTCGGGCGACGATGGGTTCGCGTGGATAATGCCGCAGGACGAATGGGAATCGCTGGCGCTGAACTATACCAGCGGCACCACCGGGCGGCCAAAGGGCGTCGTCTATCACCATCGCGGCGCCTATTTGTCGACGATGTCGCAGCCGATCAGCTGGCGCATGACGCTTTACCCGCGCTACCTGACCATCGTGCCGATGTTCCATTGCAACGCTTGGTGCCATCCGTGGATGATCCCCGCTCTGGGCGGCGCGATCATCTGCCTGCGCGAGATCACCGCCGGGGGCATCTATCAGGCCATCGCCGACGAGGGCGCCACCCATTTCGGCGGCGCGCCCATCGTTCTGAACACCATCATTGGCGCGAAGGACGAAGAGCGGCGGCCCTTCGATCATGTGGTCGAGGTCTTTACCGCCGGGGCCCCGCCCCCCGCCGCCACGCTGGCGGCAATCGAGCCGCTGGGCTTCAACGTCACGCAGGTCTACGGCCTGACCGAGACCTACGGCCCCGCCACCGAATGCACATGGCACGAAGGCTTCGACGCCCTGCCGCAGGATCAGCGGTCCGCAGTCAAGGCGCGCACCGGGGTCAAGATGCCGTTCATGGAGGAAATCACCGTGCTGGGCGACGGGATGCAGCCGGTGGCACGCGACGGCGTGGCACTGGGCGAAATCATGCATCGCGGCAACGGCGTGATGAAGGGCTATTTCCGCAATCCCGAAGCCACGCGCGAGGCGTTCAGAGGCGGCTATTTCCACTCGGGCGACATCGCCTACATGCACGAGGACGGCTATATCAAGATCGCCGACCGCTCGAAGGACATCATCATCTCGGGCGGCGAGAATGTCAGTTCCGTCGAGGTCGAGGGCGCGCTGGCGCATCACCCCGCCGTGTCGCTTTGCGCCGTGGTGGCCAAGCCCGACGACAAATGGGGCGAGGTGCCCTGTGCTTTCGTCGAACTGAAAGCGGGAACCGAGGCCACCGAGGCCGAGCTTATCGCCTTCTGCCGAGAGCGTCTGGCCGGGTTCAAGACGCCCAAGCGGGTGATTTTCTACGAGCTGCCCAAGACCTCGACCGGGAAGATCCAGAAATTCGAGCTTCGCGCGCTGGCCAAGACGATGTAACGGGGGCAAACCGGACAGCCTCTGGCGCCAAACCCCGCGCTCGGTTAAACTGGCCGCGACCCGAATTCATAAAAACCACGGGCGGTAGTTGAGGCATGACGGCGCTTGAGAAATACGCCCGGCTCGAAGGGTCGGGTGTCTGGCGGGCGGGGCCCGAGGCCCAGCGGCGCGACGTCGTCGTGTCGCTCGGCAATGCCAGCCTCGTCATCGCCGATGGCAAAAGCGGCGCGCCGCTCAGCCATTGGTCCCTGCCGGCGGTGCAGCGCCTCACGCGCGGACAGAAACCCGCGATCTTTGCCCCCCTGACCGACGATACCGGCGAAACTCTGGAACTGGACGATGCGCTGCTGATCGAGGCGCTCGATACCATCCGCGCCGCGCTCAGCCCGCGACGGGGTTTCGCCCGGCTGCGCATGGCGGTGGCGGCTGTTGCGGTGCTGGCTCTGCTGATCGGGCTGGCGATGCTGCCCCGCGTTCTGGTCACCCGCACCGCCGCCATCGTCCCCCCCGCCGCGCGGGCGCAGATCGGGCGCGATGCGCTGAACGCGATGGTCGAGAGCCCGGCCGGCGAACGGATCTGCGCCGATCCCGAGGGACGGCAGGCGATGGCGACGCTGCGCAACCTCGTGCTGGGCTCGGATTGGCGGGTGATGGTCGTGGCGGGCCTGCCCGGCGCGCAGGCCGCGCATCTGCCCGGACGGCTGATCGTGCTGGGCGAAGGGCTGATCGCCCGGCTCGACAGCCCCGAGGCGCTGGCGGGCTGGATTCTGGCCGAGGCGCAGGAAGCCGAGCGCAGCGACCCGCTGCTCGACGTGTTGCACTATGCCGGAACCGGCGCCACGGCGGGCCTGCTGACCACGGGCGCCCTGCCCGACGACGCGCTGCGCGGCTATGCCAGCGCGCGGCTGACGCAGGCCCCGGCCGAGCCCGATCCCGACGCGATCGGACAGTGGTTCCGGACCGAAGCGCTCTCGCCCCTGCCCTATGCCGCCTCGCTGCCTGCCGAGCGGCAGAACGTGGCGCAGGCCCTGAACGCGATGGAACAGCGCCCGTTCCGCGATGCTCCGCTTCTGAGCGACGGCGAATGGCTGCAGGTACAGGCGATTTGCGCGCATTGAGCCCCGTAGCGCAGGGTTGAAACCGCGTCGCCCTGATGGCATAGGACCCGGCGTGAGGACGACCTCCCCTGTTGGACGCCCGGCCGCCAAGCGCCTGCCGGGCCGCCGAAGGACCAGATGGCCGGGACGACCCGGCGGCTAATCCCGAGGTTGCCATGCGCTCTCCGCTCGACCGACTCCGCCATGCGCTCAGTTTCGAACTCATCGCCCTTCTGGTGATGATCCCGCTGGGCTCGTTTGCCTTTGGCATGCCGATGCAGGATATCGGCGTCGTGGGCATCGTCGCGGCCACGCTCGCGACGCTGTGGAACATGCTCTACAACCTGCTGTTCGACCTGACCCTGCGCCGGATGCGCGGCACGACGCTGAAGACGGGCCCCGCGCGGGTGCTGCATGCCGTGCTGTTCGAAATCGGGCTGCTGATCGTGCTGATGCCCTTCATCGCGTGGTATCTGGGCATCTCGCTGTGGCACGCGCTGGTGATGGACGTGTCCTTCGCGGTTTTCTACATGCTGTACGCGCTGGTCTTCAACTGGGCCTATGACCGGCTGTTCCCGCTGCCCGAATGGCAGACCGCGCGCTGACGCGGCCTGCGGCTTCGTTCATCGTTGAGTAGCGGTGTGCGTTTACCGGATGAAGGCGTCCGAATAGCCCATCGCGCGCGCGTGCTGCAAAGCCGCGTTCAGCTGCCCGGGCGAGTTGAACGGCCCGGCCAGCACGATCTGGTATTCCGACCCGCCTGACACCGCGCGGCCCAGCGCCACGGGAAACCCGCTGGAACGCAGATGGCCGATGGCAAGCTGCGCGTTGGATTGCTGACCATAGGTGCCGACCTGCACGTATTGCCCTGCCGTCATCCGTCCGCCCGAGGCCGGCTGCGCTGGACGGGCTGCGGCGGTCGGGACGGCAGCGGTAGGAACGGCGGCGGCCCGCGCTTGCGCCGCGACCGGCTCGGGTGCCGAGGGGCGCGGGACATAGCCGGTCGGGTTGGTCGCAAGCTGGCCATGCAGATAGGCGTCCTGCCAGCGCGAATCGCGGTCGCGGCCCATGACATGGCCATAACCCGGCGCGCCCCGGCGCGGATTCAGCCCGTCCCAAGCCGCCCAGTCGCTGCGATAGCGCCGCCCCTGCACGGCCGTATCGGACGGCACCACCACCGGCACATTGATGCGCGGCGGCGTGGCGGCGGCGGCCCGAGCCGCAGCGCGCGAGCGCGAGGCGGCCGGATAGCTGGGCGTCTGGCTGGGGGTGGTGGCCATGACGCTGGTCGCGGTGCGCACCCGCACGCGCGAGGTCGTGCCTTCCGGCGCGGCGATCGTCACGGGGGGCGGGGCGGGGCGCCCGGCGGCGGCTTGAACCGGCGCCGTGGGGGTCGTGGTCGTGGCGGCGGGCGCCTGCGCGGCATCGGCAACCGGGGCCGGGCCGCCATTGGTGGGCGCATAGCCGCACATCGGCTGACGGTTCGCGTCGAAACGCGGCACCCAGCTTACGCTGCCGTTAAAACCGGCGCGGACGAAGACGCAGCCGTTGGAATCGATGTATTGCGTGCCGGTGTAATCGGCGCCGGGCAATTCCGCCGGAACTCGCCCGGATTGCGCCTGAACGCTTCCTGCCGCGACGGCGGTCAGCAGCACCATTGCTGAAAGCCATGGCGTCGAAAGCAATCTGGTAACCATCTTTGACCCCCTGTTACCTTGGCCCGAAGGATGCCTTGGTGATTCGTCCGAGTAAAGGGACAAGCGGCCTGCCCACGCACTTCTGCTGTGGACAAACCTCAAGAGGTTGAGAATTGTTCCGCAACCGGCCCCTTATTTGGTGCCGAACATCCGGTCCCCGGCATCGCCCAGCCCCGGCACGATATAGCCGTGATCGTTAAGGCATTCGTCCAGCGCGGCGGTGACGATGCGAACGTCGGGATGGGCCTCTTTCATCCGCTTCACGCCTTCGGGTGCGGCCAGAAGGCACATGAAAACGATATGCTTGGCACCCGCCGCCTTCAGCAGATCGACAGCCGCCGCCGAGGAATTCCCCGTGGCCAGCATCGGATCGACCACGACCGTCCAGCGTTCTTCCAGTTCCGAGGGCAGCTTGCAGTAATATTCGACCGGCTGCAGCGTTTCCGGGTCGCGGTAGAGCCCCACGAACCCTACCCGCGCCGCCGGGATCAGCTCCAGCACGCCGTCCAGCAGCCCGTTGCCCGCGCGCAGGATCGACACCAGCGCCATTTTCCGGCCCTGAAGCATCGGCGCGTCCATTTCGCAGATCGGCGTGTCGATCTTGACGCTGGCGGTCGGCAGTTCGCGCGTGGCCTCATAGGCCAGCAGCATCGAGATCTCGCGCAGAAGCTGGCGGAATTTCGACGTCGAGGTCGCCTTGTCGCGCATGATCGACAGCTTGTGCTGCACCAGCGGATGGGTGACGACCGTGAGGTGGGGAATGGTGGCGGTATCGGTCATGCGCGGCCCTCGATCATGGACAGGATTCTGGAGCGCGTGGCCTCGTCGCAAAAGGCCGCGCGCGCGGCGTCCGCGTTGATGGCCCGGAAATCCGCCTCTGTCCAGCCGAAGGTCTGCGCCAGCGTCTCGTATTCCTGCACCAGGGCGGTGCGGAAAAAGGGCGGATCGTCGGTCGACAGGGTGATCTTGACCTCGCGTTCGCGCAGACGGTCGACGGGATGGTCGCGGAAGCTGGGATAGACGCCCAAGAACACGTTCGAGCCGGGGCAGACTTCAAGCACGATGCCGTCCTCGGCCAGCCGGTCGACCAGCGCCAGATCGTCGATCGCCTGTACGCCGTGGCCGATCCGCTCGGGCCGCAGATGGTCGAGCGCATCGCGGACCGATTGCGCGCCGCCCCATTCGCCGGCATGGGCGGTCAGGCGCAGCCCCGCTTCGCGCGCGCAGTCGAAGGCCCAGGCGAAATCCTTGGGGTGGTGCATCTTCTCATCGCCCGCGATGCCGAAGCCGGTGATGAAATCCCCTTTGGTTTCCGCCGCGCACAGGGCGATGGGACGGGCCTTTTCAGGGCCGAAATGGCGGATGCAGGTCACCACGCCCTTCAGCGTGATACCCATCGTGTTCTGCGCCTGCTCGGCAGCTTCCTCGATCGCGTGCAGGTATTCGCGCCATGCCCCCAGATCGCCGCCGCCGCAAAAATCGGGCGAGACGAAGGTTTCGGCATAGATCACGCCGTCCTCGGCCCGCTCTTCCAGCACGGCCAGCACGAGGCGGCGGAAATCCTCGGGCGATTGCAGGGTCGAGGTCGCCGCTTCGTAGACTTCAAGGAAATGCCAGAAATCGCGGTAATCGTAGCCACCGTCCTCGGCGAAGATGCCCGCGATATCGAGGCCCTTCTCTTTCGCCAGCCCGCGGATGAAAGCGGGCGGCGCGCCGCCTTCGAGATGCAGGTGCAGTTCGACCTTGGGCAGGGCGGGATCAATCAACTCGCTCACGGGACGCTCCGTTACAGAAAGGACTGGCCCGGGCCGGTCTGCGACAGGCCCAGATGCGTGGCGACCGAGGCCGCGATATCGGTGAAGGCGCACAGCCCGATCTCGCCCGCGCCCGCGCCATGCACCAGCACGGGCACGCGTTCGCGCGTATGATCGGTGCCCCGCCACGTGGGATCGTTACCATGATCGGCGGTGAAGAGCGCGATGTCGCCAGGACCGAGCTTGTCCAGAAACGCGGCGGCCTGCGCGTCGAAGCTTTCCAGCGCGCGGGCGTAACCCGACACGTCGCGCGGATGGCCGTAGAGGCTGTCGAACTCGACAAGGTTCACGAAGGTGAGCGAGCCGTCCTCGGCCTCATCCGCAAGCCGCAGCATGTGGTCGACCAGATCCGCGTCGCTCTTGCCCTTGTGCAGATGGCTCACGCCGCGATGGCTGAAAATGTCACCGATCTTGCCAACCGCATGGACAACCCGTCCGTCCGCCTGCGCCCAGTCCATCAGCGCGGGTTCGGGCGGTTCGATCGCATAGTCGCGGCGGTTGCCGGTGCGCTTGAAGGCGCCGGGCGTGCCTATGAACGGCCGGGCGATGACGCGGCCCACCTTGCGGGCATGCAGGAACGGCGCGAGATCCTCGCAAAGCCTGAGCAAGCGCTCCAGCCCGAACGCCTTTTCATGCGCGGCGATCTGGAACACGCTGTCGGCCGAGGTGTAGCAAATCGGCCAGCCGGTGCGCAGATGCTCTTCGCCCAGCCGCTCCATGATCGGGATGCCCGAGGCATGGCAATTGCCCAAGATCCCCTCGGTCCCCGCCAATTGGCAGACCTTTGCGACCAACTCGTCATCGAAAGCGGGCTCGGTCTTGGGGAAATACGTCCAGTCCCACGGAACCGGCACCCCCGCCAGTTCCCAATGCCCGGACGGCGTGTCCTTTCCGCGCGAGATTTCGGTCGCAGCCCCCCAACGGCCCTGCGGCGCGGCGCCCAACCCCGGCGCGTCCAGCCCCGAGGCCAGCGTGATCACACGCCCCAGCCCCAGCGCGTCGAGCGTCGGCAGGTGCAACGGGCCGCTGCGCCCGTCTTCGGCGCGTCCTTCAGCACAGGCCTGCGCGATATGGCCCAGCGTGTTGGCGCCGGTATCGGGCGCGCCTGCATTGAAGAACTGGTCCGCGTCGGGCGCGCCGCCGCAGCCCACGGAATCCAGCACGATGAGAAAGGCACGGGTCATGTCACATGCTCCTGCACAAGCGCGACGGGTTGGGGCGCATCGCCCAGCCGGTAGGCCGCCTGCAGGGCCGCGATGGCGGCCTCGGCGCTGGCCTTGTCGGCGGCGTGCACACGGGCGAGCGGCGCGCCGGGGCCGACCCTGGCGCCCGGCTCGGCAAGGTCCGTGAACCCTACGCGCGGATCGATGCTGTCGCCCCCCTTGAGCCGCCCGCCGCCCAGATGCACCACCGCCACGCCCACCGCGCGGGTGTCGATGGCGGCGACGGGACCGGTGCCGCGCGCGGGCACGTCGCGGATTACCGGCGCCTTGGGCAGATGCCGGTCATAGGCGGTGACGAAATCGGCGGGGCCGCCCTGCGCGGCGACCATCTCGCCGAAGCATTCGGCGGCGCGCCCGTCTTCCAGCACCGCGCGGATTTTCTCCGCGCCCTGCGTAGCGTCGCGCGCCAGCCGTGCCAGCACCAGCGCCTCGCCACCCAGCGCGCAGGTCAGCTCAAGCAAACGGGACGTAGGCGCGCGCCCGGTCAGCGTATCCATCACCTCGGCCACCTCGACCGCGTTGCCGGCGGTCAGGCCCAGCGGGCGGTCCATGTCGGTGATCAGCGCCGTGGTGCGACACCCTGCGCCGTTCGCCGTATCGACCAGCGACCGCGCGAGCGCGCGGGCCTGCTCGGCGTCGGGAAGAAAGGCGCCCGAGCCGACCTTGACGTCGAGAACCAGCGCCCCCAGCCCGGCGGCCAGTTTCTTCGACAGGATCGAGGCGGTGATCAGATCGAGGCTCTCGACCGTTCCCGTCACATCGCGGATCGCGTAGAGCCGCTTGTCGGCGGGGGCCAGCCGGTCCGAGGCGCTGACGATCGCGCAGCGGGTCTCGTGCATCAGCGCGCGCAGCCGCGGCTCGCTGACATCCACGGTAAAGCCGGGGATCGCTTCGAGCTTGTCCAGCGTGCCACCGGTATGGCCCAGCCCGCGCCCCGAGACCATCGGCACATAAGCCCCGCAACTGGCCAAAGCCGGGGCCAGCAGCAGGCTGATGGAATCCCCCACGCCGCCGGTCGAATGCTTGTCGACCACCGGGCCCGGCAGGTCCCAGCGCAGCACGTCGCCGGTATCGCGCATCGCCCGTGTCAGCGCGACCCGGCTCTCTTCGGTCAGGCCGCGCAGCAACACCGCCATGGCGAAAGCCCCGGCCTGCGCATCGGTGACGCGACCGCTGGCAAGGCCGCGCGCGAACCATGTCAGGTGCTCGGGCCCGGCCCGGCCGTCGCGCACCGCCTCGATGACCGAGCGGGCGTCTGGCGCCCCGGCATCCATCAGGCGCGGTCCATATGCGACAGCGTAAAGGCGCCGGGCAGCAACGCCTCCATTGTCATCGTCAGCGACTTCCCGTCGAGCGTCAGCATCGTCACCTTGACGTCGGGCCCGGCGAATTCGCGCAGTTTCTGGCGGCAGCCGCCACAGGGCGGGGTCGGATCGGTGGAATCGGCGACCACGACCACCTCGGCAATCTTGGTATCGCCCCCGGCCACCATAGCTGCAATCGCCCCCGCCTCGGCGCAGGTGCCCTGCGGATAGGCGACATTCTCGACATTGCAGCCCGAATAGACTGCCCCTGAGGCCGCCCGGATCGCCGCGCCCACCTTGAAGTTAGAATAGGGAACATAGGCCATCTTCTGGATGGCGATGGCGGCCTCGGAAAGGGACATGGCTGAGCCTGTGCTGAATTGACCAATTGATCCAGCTTTGCCCAGCGCGCGGGGCGATGCAAGGGCTGCCAGAGCAGCCCCGGCGTCACCCCGCCAAGGCGCGCCCACGGGTCAGGGCATACGTCGGGGCACAGGTCAGGGCGCGGCAGTCAGGATCTCGGTCTTGGGGTTGCCCGGCAGCGTCACTTCCAGCAATTGCAGATCATCCGAGACCTCGCCATAGCGCGTGGCCATCCCCGGCGGGATCACGAAAGCATCGCCCGGCTCCAGCGCGAAGGGCTCCTTGCCCTCGCCTTCCAGCACCATTCTCCCACTCATCACATAGGTGAACAGGATATCACCTTCGTGCCGCGTCCAGGCGGTGGGCGTGCCATCGGGCCGCGCCACCATCACCGACGCAACCCCGCGCGTGCTTTCGTCGATCGTGGTATCACGGGCCTCGAACCCCGGAAGACGGAACGAATGGAACGCAGCCTCGGCGCCGATATTGTGAACGAATTTCTGCCCCTGCCATTCGCGCTCGGGGCGGTAATCGGGCGTGGGCAGGGTCATCGCATGGTCGATCTCGGTCACGTGGTCGGCCGGAACGCCGATCTCGATCACCTCGATCCCGTCCGAAGCCTCGCAGACGCGGTGCCGGATCTCGGGCGGCTGGATGAAGCAGTCGCCCGCGTTGAGTCGGCGCATCCCGCCCTGATCTTCGTAAAGGACGTCGACCCAGCCATTGACGCAGAAGATCAGCTGAAAGCCGACCTTGTGGTAATGCACCATGTCCGGCACCGGGCCGCCGTCGGGGATGCGGATATGGCTTGCGATCATCGCCCCACCCAGCCGGGTCGGCACCAGATCGCGGTATTGCATGCCCGCGCGCCCGATCACCCACGGCGCCTGATCGGCCAGCCGCCGCACGACGAAGGCGTGATCGGTCTTCGGCATGACCAGCGGCGGGTTCAGCTCGTCAATCTCGATCCGTGTGCCGTTGGGCGCGGTCTGTTCGCGCGCGCCGCCCAGCAGCGCCGGATCATCCGTCAGCAGCCGCAGCGTGCCGGGCGATTCGGGCGCCCCCTTCTCGATCCGGACCCGCAGACCGTGGCCCGAAAGCACCGCGACCGAAGGATCGTCGGCGGGATAGATCATGTCCAGCCGGAACCCCAGCGTCTTGGTGTAGAACGGAAGGTCGTTGCGCAACTCGCTGGTAGGAAGCCGGATTTCGGCGCGCGTCTCGGTCATGTCGGGCCTGCAAAATGGGAACGCGTCACTTTGCGAAGCCGGGCGCAGGAATGCAAGACCGTGCGTCAAAGCGCGCTTCCGCCAATCAGGATTGGCGGCGCGAGGAAAGTGGTTTAATACTGAACAAAATTTCGAGGAGGGGTCGATGAGCACTCAGATGGACGACGAAGCGAAACAGAATCTGCGCTCGGCGGCGCTGTTCTACCATGAGCACCCGAAGCCCGGCAAACTCGAGATCCGCGCCACCAAACCGCTGGCGAATGGCCGTGACCTGAGCCGCGCCTATTCCCCGGGCGTGGCCGAGGCCTGCCTTGAAATCAAGGCCGACCCGGCCAATGCCGCACGCTACACCAGCCGCGGAAATCTTGTCGCCGTGGTCTCGAACGGCACCGCTGTGCTGGGGCTGGGCAATATCGGCGCGCTGGCCTCGAAGCCGGTGATGGAGGGCAAGGCGGTGCTCTTCAAGAAATTCGCCAATATCGACTGTTTCGATATCGAGCTTGACCAGCCCGACCCCGAAAAGCTGGCCGAAATCGTCTGCGCGCTGGAACCGACCTTTGGCGCGATCAACCTTGAAGACATCAAGGCGCCCGATTGTTTTATCGTTGAACGAATTTGCCGCGAGCGCATGGGCATCCCCGTCTTCCACGATGACCAGCACGGCACGGCAATCGTGGTGGGCGCCGCCGCGACCAACGCGCTGCACATCACCCAGCGCAAATTCGAGGATATCAAGGTCGTCTCGACCGGCGGCGGCGCGGCGGGCATCGCCTGCCTGAACATGCTGCTGAAGCTGGGCGTCAAGCGCGAAAACGTCTGGCTGTGCGACATCCACGGGCTGGTCTACGAGGGCCGCGCCGAGGATATGAACCCCGAGAAAGCGGCCTTCGCCCAAGCGTCCGACCTGCGGACCCTGGATCAGGTGATCGACGGCGCGGACCTGTTCCTCGGCCTGTCCGGCCCCGGCGTGCTGAAGGCCGACATGGTCGCGCGCATGGCGCCCGAACCCATCGTCTTCGCGCTGGCCAACCCCACGCCCGAGATCATGCCCGACGAAGTTCAGGCAGTTGCCCCCGGCGCCATCGTCGCCACAGGGCGTTCGGATTACCCCAATCAGGTCAATAACGTGCTGTGCTTCCCGTTCATCTTCCGGGGTGCGCTGGATGTGGGCGCCTCGCAGATCAACGACGAGATGGAAGTCGCCTGCGTCGACGGCATCGCCCGCCTCGCCCGCGCCACCACCTCGGCCGAAGCGGCGGCGGCCTATCAGGGCGAGACGCTGACCTTCGGGCGCGACTATCTGATCCCCAAACCCTTCGACCCGCGGCTGATGGGCGTGGTCGCAAGCTCGGTCGCACGCGCGGCGATGGAAACGGGCGTCGCGGCGCGTCCGCTCGACGATCTGGACGCCTACAAGAACAGCCTCGATCATTCGGTGTTCCGCTCGGCCATGCTGATGCGCCCGGTCTTCCAATCGGCCCGCGCCGCCTCGCGCCGGCTGGTCTTTGCCGAGGGCGAAGACGAACGCGTGCTGCGCGCGGCGCAGGCGGTGCTGGAAGAAACCACCGAAGTGCCTATCCTGATCGGTCGTCCCGAAGTGATCGAGCGGCGGCTCGAGCGCTATGGCCTGCCGATCAAGCCGGGCCGCGATTTCGAGGTGGTGAACCCCGAGAACGATCCGCGCTACCGCGATTACTGGGAAACCTATCACGGCCTGATGGCACGCCGGGGCGTCACCCCCGATACCGCGCGCGCGATCCTGCGCACCAACACCACCGCGATCGGCGCGATCATGGTGCACCGGGGCGAAGCCGACAGCCTGATTTGCGGCGCCTTCGGTCAATATCTGTGGCACCTCAACTATGTGCGTCAGGTTCTGGCCCGCGACGGGCTGCGTCCGGTCGGCGCGCTGAGCCTGATGATCATGGATGAAGGGCCGCTCTTCGTCGCCGACACGCAGGTCAACCACGAACCGACGCCGCAGCAGGTGGCCGACACGGTGATCGGCGCCGCCCGCCATGCCCGCCGCTTCGGCGTGGTGCCGAAAGTGGCGCTTTGCTCGCATTCGCAATTCGGCACGCTGGATACCGAGAGCGGACGCCGGATGCGGGGCGCGATGGAGATCCTCGACCAGATGGGAGTCGATTTCGAATACGAGGGCGAGATGCATGTCGACGCCGCCCTTCTGCCCGAGGTCCGCGACCGCCTGATGCCGGAATCGCGGCTGGACGGGGCGGCGAATATCCTTGTCTTCGGCACGACCGATGCGGCCAGCGCGGTGCGCAACATCCTCAAGACCCGCTCTGAGGCTCTGGAGGTGGGGCCGATCCTGATGGGGATGGGCAACCGCGCGCATATCGTGACCCCGTCGATCACCACGCGCGGGCTTCTGAACGTGGCGGCCATCGCCGGAACGCCGGTCTCGCATTACAGCTGAGTCGCCCCGGCAGCTGCAAAGATTGGGGCGACGAGTTTGCAAACTCGCCGCCCCGCCTGCAAAAACAGGCCAATTCGCCCGGCTTTTGCAAAGATTTGCTGCGACGACACGCCGCAATCTGCAAATTTCTGAACCTCCATCCTCGCTGTCCGCCGGTAACACAGTTGCGCCGCAGCTTGCGCGCGGCGTAACTGTCGCAAGGGACGAGGAGGAGGACCAATGACCTACGCTGACGTGTATCGCCGCTCGATCGAAGACCCCAACGGGTTCTGGATGGAACAGGCGCAGGGCATCGACTGGGTCGAGGCGCCGTCGACCGCGTTGTTCTCCGACAATGCGCCGCTCTACGAATGGTTCAAGGACGCGCAGGTCAATACCTGCTGGAACGCTGTCGACCGCCATGTCGAAGCCGGGCGCGGCGAACAGCTGGCCATCATCCATGACAGCCCGATCACCCATTCAACCAAGGGCATCACCTATCGCGAGCTGCGCGACCGGGTGGCCAGCCTTGCGGGCGCGCTGCGCGCCAAGGGCGTCGAAAAGGGTGACCGCGTCATCATCTACATGCCGATGATCCCCGAAGCGCTGGAAGCGATGCTGGCCTGTGCCCGGCTGGGCGCGGTGCATTCGGTCGTGTTCGGCGGTTTCGCGGCGCATGAGCTGGCCGTGCGGATCGACGATTGCAAACCCAAGGCGATCATCGCGGCCTCGTGCGGACTCGAACCGGGTCGGGTGGTGCATTACAAGCCGCTGCTCGACGGCGCGATCGACGCCGCCAGCCACAAGCCCGACTTCACCGTCATCTTCCAGCGCGAGCAGGAAGTGGCGAAGCTGACCGAAGGTCGCGATGTCGCGTGGCATACGTTCCAATACGGCGTCGAACCGGCGGAATGTGTGCCGGTCTCTGGCGATCACCCGGCCTATATCCTTTATACCTCGGGCACGACCGGGCAGCCCAAGGGCGTCGTGCGCCCGACCGCCGGGCATCTGGTGGCGCTGAACTGGTCGATGAAGGGCCTCTATAATGTCGAGGCGGGCGACGTGTTCTGGGCCGCGTCAGATGTCGGCTGGGTCGTGGGGCATTCCTATATCTGCTACGGGCCGCTGATCGCCGGCTGCACCACCATCGTCTTCGAAGGCAAACCCGTCGGCACACCGGATGCGGGCACCTTCTGGCGGGTGATCCAGAACCACAAGGTGAAGAGCTTCTTCACCGCGCCCACCGCCCTGCGCGCTATCAAGCGCGAGGATCCGCAGGGCGAGTTCCTGAAAGAATACAACCTGAAGAACCTGCAGACCCTGTATCTGGCCGGCGAGCGCGCCGATCCGGACACGGTGAAATGGGCGCAAGAGAAGCTGGGCGTTCCGGTGATCGACCATTGGTGGCAGACCGAAACCGGCTGGGCGATTGCCGGCAACCCGATGGGGATCGAGCCGATGCCGGTCAAGATCGGCTCGCCCACCGTGGCGATGCCGGGTTACGACGTGCAGGTGCTCGATGAGGGCGGACATCCCCTGCCCCGTGGCGAGCTGGGCGCGATCGCCATCAAGCTGCCGCTGCCGCCGGGCACGCTGCCGACGCTGTGGAATGCCGAGGCGCGGTTCCGCAAATCCTATCTCGACCACTTCCCCGGCTATTACGAGACGGGCGATGCGGGCTATGTCGACGCAGATGGCTATGTCTACATCATGGCGCGCACCGATGACGTCATCAACGTGGCCGGGCACCGTCTGTCGACCGGCGCGATGGAAGAGGTTCTGGCCTCGCATCCCGATGTCGGCGAATGCGCAGTGATCGGCGTCAGCGACCCGCTCAAAGGTCAGCTGCCGATGAGCTTTCTGTGCCTCAACAAGGGGTCGGGCCGCACGAATGACGACGTGATCCGCGAATGCGTGGCGCTGGTGCGCGATCAGATCGGGCCGGTCGCGGCGTTCAAACTGGCCTGCGTCGTGGACCGGCTGCCGAAGACGCGCTCGGGCAAAATCCTGCGCGCAACGATGGTCAAAATCGCCGATGGCGAGGACTACAAGATGCCTGCGACCATCGATGACCCGGCGATTCTGGACGAAATCACGGCTGCCCTGACATCGGTCGGCTACCCGCGACCCTAAAATTTCGCTTGTTAACAGGCTTATTCGCGCCCCGTCGGCTCGCCGGCGGGGCGAATGCAGCTCGGACGTCAATTCGCCTCTTGATTGTGTCAACGTTCCGCCGCAATCTCGTGCTCAGGTACGGAGTGTTCAGGTATTGACCGTGAATAAACAACAGCATGGATGACACTTTCAGGATGGGCGCGCCCCGACAATCGACGCCGGCGATGGATCTGGAGGTCCTCGAAAGCCTGTTCTCGATGGGCGGAGAAGAGTTGCGCGCCGAGCTCTGCGCGCAGCTGATCACCGACTTCAAGCGCATCGCAGCCGAGCTCGACTCGGAAGAAGGCAGCAAGATTGCGCGCGCCGCGCACGAGCTGAAGGGACTGGCCGCCACCGTCGGCGCAGCCCGTCTCGCGGATATGGCGCGCAGCGTGGACCACGTGGCCGAAGGCATGGCCGCACCCGCGCTGATTGTAGTCACGCGCCCGCTGCGCAGCGAAATCGACACCGTGCTTTATCATCTCAGGCAGGCCGCGACCGGAGGTTCCGACGCGCGTGCACCAGGCAAGACACCAGAGGCCTGATGCCCAGATCCAGTTCCGATACCCTGCTGCTGATCGAGGACACCCCCTCACTGCAGATGATCTACAAGGCTGCGCTCGCCCGCGCCGGCTATGACGTGGAATGCCATGGCACCGGCGCCGACGGGCTGGCGGCCTTTCGGCGGCTGCGCAACTCGATCGTGCTGCTCGATCTCATGCTGCCCGACCGGGCGGGGCTTGATGTCATGCACGACATCCTGCGCGATGAACCGCAGACCTGCGTGATCGTCATCACCGCGAACGGCTCGATCAATAAGGCGGTCGAGATGATGCGCGCGGGCGCGCATGAATTCCTTGTCAAACCCTTCGACGACCAGCGCCTGATCGGCGCCATCGAAAACGCCCGCAAGGCGCTCAGGCACCGGCCCTCGGTCTCGGTCAGCGAACTCGACGCGCAGGTCCTGCCACCCTTCATCGGCCGCTCGCAGCCGATGCTCGATGCCTACAACAAGATCCGCTCGGTCGCGCGTTCGATGGCAACAGTGTTCATCACCGGCGAAAGCGGCACCGGCAAGGAATTGTGCGCCGAGGCGGTGCACCAGACCTCGGCGCGGGCTTCGGGTCCGTTCGTCGCGCTCAATTGCGGCGCCATCCCCGTGGATCTTCTGGAATCCGAGGTCTTCGGCCATCTGCGCGGCAGCTTCACCGGGGCGATCAACGACAAGCTCGGCGCCGCCGCCGCCGCAGACGGGGGGACGCTGTTCCTCGATGAAGTCTGCGAGATGGATCTCAACCTGCAAACGAAGCTTCTGCGCTTCCTGCAGACCTCGACCATCACGCCGGTCGGCGCGACCAAACCGCGCAAGGTGAATGTGCGCATCATCTGCGCCACCAACCGCAACCCGCTGGAAGAGGTCCGACAGGGCCGCTTCCGCGAGGATCTGTATTACCGGCTGCATGTCGTGCCGATCCACCTGCCGCCGCTGCGCGACCGGGGCGACGACGTGAACGAGATCGCCGAACGTCTGGTCACCCAGATGGCGCGCGAGGAGGATCAGTCCTTTTCCGGCCTGTCCAACCGCGTGCGCGAATTGTTCCGCACCCTGCCCTGGCCCGGCAATGTGCGCCAGCTTATCAACGTGCTGCGCAATGTCGTCGTGCTGAACGAAGGCCCCCTCGTCACTGTCGAAATGCTGCCGCCCGACCTGCTGGCCGACCGTCCGGTCCATGTCGATGTCCCGGTCGAACCGCAGGGCCTGAACGTGCCGTCGCTACGCGGGCGGACGCTGGCCGAGATCGAGCGCATTGTCATCGAGGATGCGCTTGAGCGACACAACAATTCGGTCCCCAAGGCGGCGCGCGAACTCGACGTCTCGGCCTCGACCATCTACCGTAAGCGCGATGCTTGGGAGAAGGCGGAAGGCCAGAAATGACCGCCCCGAAACGGTCGATCCTGATCACCGGGTGTTCCTCGGGGATTGGCTATGCGGCGGCGCATGACCTGCGCGCGCGGGGCTGGCACGTCTTTGCCGCGTGCCGTCAGGACGCTGATTGCGACCGCCTGCGCGCGGAAGGTTTCGACAGCCCGCGCATAGACTATACCGACACCGGCAGCATCGCCTCGGGCCTGTCCGAAGTGCTGCTGGCCACCGGCGGCACGCTTGACGCTCTCTACAACAACGGCGCGCAGGCAATCCCCGGCGCGGTCGAGGATCTGCCCACCGACGCCCTGCGACAGATTTTCGAAACCAATGTCTTCGGCTGGCACGAACTAACGCGCCGGGTGATCCCGATCATGCGCGCGCAGGGGCATGGCCGGATCGTCAATTGCTCCAGCGTGCTGGGCTTCGTCCCCTATCGCTGGCGCGGGGCCTATGGCGCGTCGAAATACGCGCTCGAAGGACTCACGCGGATCCTCGCGCTGGAAATGAGCGATACGCCGATCCGGGTCGTGCTGCTGCAACCGGGGCCGATCGGGACCCGGATCCGCGTCAACTCGATTCCGCTTTTCGAGCGTTTCATCGACTGGAAAAACAGCCCCCGCCGCGCGCAATACGAAGGCGATCTGCTGAACCGGCTCTATCACCCGCCGGCCAAGAAAGATCGCTGGGAACTGGGCCCCGAGGCCGTGTGCAAGGCGCTCAACCGCGCGCTCGACGATCCCGATCCGCGCCCGTCCTACAAGATCAACACACCGACCAAGGCAATGGGCTGGGCGATGCGGGTCCTCTCTGAACGGCGCGTGGCGCGGTTGCTGTCGCGGCTGTGACCCGCGACTCTTTGGGGGCTGGCATCACCGGCCACAGGCGCTAAGTAGGACAGGTAACCCGGAGGCCGCCATGCTGCTGAGAGACCCGCTGTTCATCGTCATCGCCATCGTATCCCTGATCGTTCTGGGGATCCTGATGTTCGGCGTCGGCACCTTCGCCAAGGGCGGCGAGTTCAACAAACGCAACGCCAACAAGATCATGCGCTGGCGTATTGGCGCGCAATTCGTGGCCGTCGTGCTGATCGTGCTCTTCGCGTGGCTGCGCTCGGGCGGCTGAGCCGCGCCGCCCCCTCCATTTCCGACTTTCAGGGAGCTCAACCATGGTCGTGCTCAACAAGATCTACACCCGCACCGGCGACAAGGGCGACACCGCTCTCGGCAACGGCAACCGGGTGGCCAAGGACGACCTGCGGGTCGAGGCCTATGGCACCGTCGATGAAACCAATGCCGGCGTCGGCATGGCCCGGCTTCATGCCACGGGCGAGATGGATGCGGCGCTGATGCGGATCTCGAACGACCTGTTCGATCTGGGTGCCGATCTGTGCCGCCCCGATCTGGCAGGCGACGCGCAGGCCGAATACCCGCCGCTTCGGATGGTCGACGCGCAGGTCGAGCGGCTGGAAGCCGAAATCGACGCGATGAACGGCGCCCTGCAACCCCTGCGCAGTTTCGTGCTGCCGGGCGGCTCGGCGCTGGCCGCGCATCTGCATCTGTGCCGCACCGTCAGCCGCCGCGCCGAACGGCTTGCCGTGGCGCTGGCCCGGCAGGGCGACGTGAACCCGGCGGCGGTGAAATACCTCAACCGGCTGTCGGACTGGTTCTTCGTCGCCTCGCGCGCGGCCAACGACAACGGCGCGGGCGACGTGCTGTGGGTGCCGGGGGCCAATCGCTGAGCGCGTTGCCGCTAACGCGGTGCCCGACGCGGCGTCGGCATGGCTGAAGGTGTCGTTTTTTCCCTGTTTTCCGGCTCGCGGAGGGGCTAGGAACACAGGCAACATCCAAGTGCCCACAGGTCCGTCAGGCCCACGGGCAAAGAGACAAAGGGAGACAATCGCCCATGAAGGTTCTGGTGCCCGTGAAGCGGGTTATCGACTATAACGTGAAGGTCCGCGTGAAGGCGGACGGTTCGGGTGTTGACCTGGCGAACGTTAAGATGTCGATGAATCCGTTCGACGAGATTGCGGTCGAGGAAGCCATCCGCCTGAAGGAAAAAGGCGTCGCGACCGAGGTCGTGGCCGTGTCGATCGGCGTGAAGCAGGCGCAGGAAACGCTGCGCACCGCGCTGGCGATGGGCGCCGACCGGGCGATCCTGATCAATGCCGCCGATGACGTGCATACCGATATCGAGCCGCTGGCCGTGGCCAAGCTGCTCGCCGCCGTCATCAAGGAAGAAGAGCCGGGTCTGGTTCTGGCCGGCAAGCAGGCGATCGACAACGACATGAACGCGACCGGGCAGATGCTGTCGGCGCTTCTGGGCTGGAGCCAGGCGACCTTTGCCTCGGCGGTCGAGATTGACGGTGACAGCGCCAAGGTCACGCGCGAAGTCGATGGCGGTCTGCAGACGATCTCGGTCAAGATGCCCGCCATCGTCACCGTGGACCTGCGCCTCAACGAGCCGCGCTATGCCTCGCTGCCCAACATCATGAAGGCCAAGAAAAAACCGCTGGATGAGAAGACGCCCGCCGATTACGGCGTCGATGTCACGCCGCGGCACGAAGTGGTCAAGACCTCGGAACCCGCCGCGCGCAAGGCCGGCGTGATGGTCGGCTCGGTCGACGAGCTGGTTGCGAAACTCAAAGACGAAGCGGGGGTGATCTGATGGCTGTTCTGCTGCTTGGAGAAGTCACCGACGGCGCGCTGAACCGCGACGCCACCGCCAAGGCCGTCACCGCCGCGAAGGTCTGCGGCGACGTGACCGTGCTCTGCGCCGGGGCCTCGGCCGCGGCTGCGGGCGAGGAAGCCGCGAAGATCGACGGCGTGGCGAAGGTGCTGGTGGCCGAGGATGCTTCGCTGGGGCACCGTCTGGCCGAACCCACCGCCGCGCTGATCGTGTCGCTGGCGGGCGATTACAGCCACATCTTCGCGCCGGCCACGACCGACGCCAAGAATGTGCTGCCGCGCGTGGCCGCGCTTCTCGATGTGATGGTGCTGTCGGATGTCTCGGGCGTCGTCGACGCGCAGACGTTTGAGCGTCCGATCTATGCGGGCAACGCGATCCAGACGGTCAAATCGTCGGACAAGGTGATCGTCGCGACGATCCGCACCTCGACCTTCGATGCAGCCGGCGACGGCGGCTCGGCCCCGGTCGAGACCGTCTCGGCCGCTGCCGATCCGGCGCTGTCGTCCTGGGTCGAAGACAAGGTCGCCGAAAGCGACCGTCCTGAGCTGACCTCGGCGGGCATCGTCGTGTCGGGCGGGCGCGGCGTCGGTTCGGAAGAGAACTTCAAGATCATCGAAGCGCTGGCCGACAAGCTGGGCGCGGCGGTGGGCGCCTCGCGCGCGGCGGTCGATTCGGGCTTCGCGCCGAACGACTGGCAGGTGGGCCAGACCGGCAAGGTCGTGGCGCCGGACCTGTATGTGGCCGTGGGCATCTCGGGCGCGATCCAGCACCTTGCAGGGATGAAGGATTCGAAGGTCATCGTCGCGATCAACAAGGACGAAGAAGCGCCGATCTTCCAAGTCGCCGATTACGGCCTCGTGGGCGATCTCTTCGACGTCGTGCCGGAACTCACCGGCAAACTCTGAGCCCACGCTCAACCGCACGATCAAACGGCCCGCCAATCGCGGGCCGTTTTGCTTTTTGCCCCTACTGCGTACGTCGATAAGCCCCGCCGCTGCCCAGCGTGGCGCAGATCCGCTGCACCGCCCCCTGCCGGTCGCCCAGAGCCACGCGCGGCAAGCCCCGCGCATCCGTCAACGCCGGGCGCACCAGCCAGCCGGGCGACAGCGGATCGACCAGAACCCCGTGCGGCGGCAACAACGCAAGCAGCTGTTGCATCCGCGCGCGCCACGCGTGCTCAAGCTCCTGCCGGACCAGCGCGAAACGCTCGGGACAGGTTGCCCACAACGTGTCCAGCGCATGGCCGGTGAACGCGATCGGCGCGAAATCCACCTCGGGGAACAGCGCCCGCAGCGGTGCCCGCGCGGCGATGAAACGGTCGTTGCGGCGCGGATGCACCCGGTAAAAGGCATTGCTCAGGTTGCCGAGCGGCGGCAGCAGCAGCACGAAGGCACGCGCGTCCTGTGCCCGCGCGACAAGGCCGGGATCGCCCAGATGCAGATCCACCCCTTCGATCAGCGCCGCAGGCCGCGACAGGCGGTCCAGCACCCGGCCCGCAAGCGGCCGAGTCCACCGCGCGGACCCTGCGCCGCCCGCCCCGTCCCCAATGAGACACAGCGCCCGATGCGGCATCGCCGCGCGCGGCACGATACCAGCCAATGGCGTGGATTTACCCCCCACGCCGCCCGAATCCAGCAGGCATTGTTGCATGATACCCCTACACTTTCCGTCACCCACCGGGGATTGTCGCGGCAAAAACTTACAATCCTCTTACCCGCGCCCCCTCGGCCCCGGAGTAAGACTTGCGCCCGGCTTGCGCCCGGGCCTATGGTCGCGCCGAACCAACGGGCGACCAGAACGGGGACAGATATGAGCATTCAAAGCGTCGGGATCGTCGGAGCGGGCCAGATGGGCAACGGCATCGCCCATGTCTTCGCCCTGTCGGGCTATGACGTCGTGCTCAACGACATCTCCGAGGATGCGCTCAACCGCGCGCTGTCGCTGATCGACAAGAACATGGAGCGTCAGGTCCAGCGCGAGAAGATCACCGCCGAGTTCAAGGCCGCCTCGCTGGCACGGATCCGCACCACGACCAAGCTGCCCGATCTGGGCCCGAGCGACCTGATCATCGAAGCCGCGACCGAGCGCGAGATGGTCAAACAGGCGATCTTCGAAGACCTGCTGCCGCATCTGAAACCCGAAACGATCCTGACCTCGAATACCTCGTCGATCTCGATCACGCGCCTCGCCTCGCGCACCGACCGGCCCGAGAAATTCATGGGGTTCCACTTCATGAACCCGGTGCCGGTGATGCAGCTCGTGGAACTCATCCGCGGCATCGCCACCGACGAGCCGACCTACAAGGCGCTGCATGACGTCGTTGCAAAGCTGGGCAAGACCGCCGCCTCGGCCGAGGATTTTCCGGCCTTCATCGTCAACCGCATCCTGATCCCGATGATCAACGAAGCCGTCTACACGCTCTATGAAGGCGTGGGGAACGTGAAGTCGATCGACATGGCGCTGAAACTCGGCGCGAACCACCCGATGGGGCCGCTCGAACTGGCCGATTTCATCGGTCTCGACACCTGCCTTGCGATCATGAACGTGCTCTATGACGGGCTGGCCGACACCAAGTACCGCCCCTGCCCGCTGCTGACGAAATATGTCGAGGCCGGCTGGCTCGGCCGCAAGACGCAGCGCGGCTTCTACGACTATCGCGGGGACGCGCCCGTCCCGACCCGCTGACCGGGCCGGCGCGCGGGCTCCGCGCGTCACGGAGGCTGCATCTTTAATCCCCAAATATCCCGGGGGCCCGGGGGCAGAGCCCCCGGTCGCCTTGTCCGCCCGGTACCGACCGTCTGATCCCGACCGCGCGGTCCCGTCAGCCCAGCAGACGGCGCGCGATAACTTGGGCCTGAATCTCGCCCGCGCCCTCGAAAATGTTCAGGATCCGCGCGTCGCACAGGATGCGGCTGATCTGGTATTCCAGCGCGAAACCGTTGCCGCCATGGATCTGAAGCGCATTATCCGCCGCCGCCCAGGCCACGCGGGCCCCCAGCAGCTTGGCCATCCCCGCCTCGAGATCGCAGCGCTTGTCGTGATCTTTCTGCCACGCGCTGAAATAGGTCAGCTGGCGCGCGATCATGATCTCGACCGCCATCATCGCCAGCTTGTCGGCCACACGCGGGAAGTCGATCAGCGGCTTGCCGAACTGCTTGCGGTCCTCGCCGTATTGCATCCCCACTTCCAGCGCGTTCTGCGCCACGCCGATGGCGCGGGCGGCGGTCTGGATGCGGGCGCTTTCGAAGGTCTGCATGAGCTGCTTGAAGCCCTTGCCCTCTTCGCCGCCCAGCAGGTTCTCGGCCTTCACCTTGAAGCCATCGAAACCCAGCTCGTATTCCTTCATGCCCCGATAGCCCAGCACCTCGATCTCGCCGCCGCTCATGCCCGGTGTCGGGAAGGGGTTGGCGTCGTCGCCCGGCGTTTTCTCGGCGAGGAACATCGACAGGCCGCGATAATCGCTGGTGTCGGGATCGGTGCGCGCCAGCAGCGTCATCACATGGGTGCGCGCGGCATGGGTGATCCACGTCTTGTTGCCGGTGACCTCGTAATCGCCGTCCGCGTTCTTCACCGCGCGGGTGCGCAGCGAGCCCAGATCCGAGCCGGTATTGGGTTCGGTGAACACCGCCGTCGGCAGGATCTCGGCCGAAGCGAGGCGCGGCAGCCAGCCGGTCTTCTGCTCATCCGTACCCCCCGCAAGGATCAGTTCCGCCGCGATTTCCGAGCGAGTACCCAGCGAACCCACGCCGATATAGCCGCGCGAAAGCTCTTCCGACACAACGACCATCGAGGCCTTGGACAGCCCGAAGCCGCCGAATTCCTCGGGGATGGTCAGGCCGAAGACGCCCATTTCGGCGAGATCCTCGATGATTTCCATCGGGATGAACTCGTCCTTGAGGTGCCATTCATGCGCGAAGGGCGCGACCTTCTCGTCCGAAAAGCGGCGGAACTGGTCGCGGATCATCTCCAGTTCCTCGTCGAGCCCCGTCGCGCCGAAAGTGGCGCGGCCATGGTTCTCGCGCATCAGCGCGACAAGCCGCGCGCGGGCCGCCACCGAATTGCCCTGCACCGCCAGCGTCGTCACCGCCGGTTCGGCCATGAACGCCGCGATGTCGTCCAGCGGCAGGCCCATATCGGTAAGCTTCAGCATCTCGCCCTGATTCATCGGGATGCCGCCCTGAACCTGCCAGAGATATTCGCCCACGCCGATCTGCAGGATCAGCGTCTCGATCTCGCCGAAACTGCCCGCGTCGCTCAGCCGCCCGGCCCAGGCCTGCATCTGGCGCACCGATTCCACATAGGTGGCAAGCCATGCCAGCCCATGCACCGCGCGTTGCTCGCGCTCCATCAGCGCCGCATCCACCTTGCCATCCCGGGCGACCCGCGCACGCACGCTCTCGGTCGCCCGTTCCAGCAGCGCCTCAAGAGGCGGCAGCGCGGCGGCGACGAGGCCCTGCAGATCGGCCAGTAGAGCGGCGGGGGCGGTCATGTCCTGTCCGTCATGGGGCATGGGTGGCTCCTGTATTTGCTGGTGCAGCACTAACGCTTTCGCAATTGCAGCGCAACATTAATTCACAAAGGCTCCACTTCAAGCATTAAAGTGTCGCAATGGATTTCCCGTGCGATGCCCTACCCCGCGCGCTACAACCGCCCGGACAGATTGGGGACATTGCATGGAAACGATCATCGCGGGCCTGCCGCTCTGGGCCTTTCTGCTGGCCTGCGCGGTGACGTTGGCCGCGGGTTTCGTCAAGGGCGCGATCGGGTTCGCCATGCCGCTGATCATGATCGCGGTGCTGCCCTCGTTCATGCCGGCGCATACTGCGCTGGCGGCGCTGCTTCTGCCGGTGCTCGTGACCAATGCCCACCAGTCGACGCGCCATGGCTTCGCCCCTGCCGTGGCCTCGGCGCGCAAGTTCTGGCGCATCATCACCGCCACCATCCTCGGCATCCTGATCACCGCGCCCTTCGTGGTGGTGCTGCCGCAGCAGGTGATGTTCCTGCTGCTCGGTATCGCGGTGCTGTTCTTCGCCGGGCTGCAACTGAGCGGCTGGTCGCCCGATATTCCCCCCGGCATGCGCGCCCCTTTCGAATTCGGCGCGGGGCTGATCGGCGGGCTTTATGGCGGGATCTCGGGGATCTGGGGGCCGCCGTCGATTGTCTATCTGATGGCGGCCAAGGTCGAGAAGACCGAGATGGTGCGTGTGATGAGCGTGATCTTCACCATGGGCGCCGTGGTGCTGACCATCTCGCATCTGCGCACTGGGGTGCTGAACGCCCAGACCGCCGTTCTGTCGGCGCTGATGCTGATCCCGGCGGGGATCGGCATGTCGCTGGGATACCGCGCACACGATTCGATGGACCCGGTGCGCTTTAAACGCTGGACGCTGATCTTGCTGTCCTTCTCGGCGCTGAACCTGCTGCGCCGGGGCCTGATGGGCTAGGACAGAAGCGAGGGCGCGGCGCAGAGATGCGCGGCGTCCGGCATGTCTGCGGGCGGCAAGACGGTGAACAGCGCGGTGAACAACACTTCGCCATCGACCTCGGCGCTGAAGGTCCAGTCGCCGGGCTGCAATTCTTCGGGGATATCGAACTGGAAGAACACCGTGTCGGTCATGCCCGGCGCGATGCTGCCCGACCATTGCTGCTCGGTGATGCCGGTCGGCGGCATGGCGGGATGCGTGACGGTATAGCGCGTCTCGACGGCGGCATTGTCCGCAAGGCGGAAGCGCACGCCGAACCCCATTCCCAGCACGGCAGGCGCGACGGTGCCAAGCGCGACCATCTCGACCGGCTCGTCCGGAACATGCACCCAGCCGGACATCGTGTCGGGCGCGGGACGGCGCCCGCCTTCGGGCGGGGCGCAGAACAGACCCAGCTCAAGACCGGACACGCGCGGCGACACGTCACCCAGCGGCTGCGCCAAAGCCGGGCTGGCCAAGGGCCCGGACAGGCAAAGCCCCGCCACAAGGACGGGGCCAGCCAGGATATGCGTCAGCCGAGACACCGGATCAGCCAATCGCGGCGGCTTTTACGTCGTCGTCGATATAGGGCACGTATTGCGCGAAGTTCTCGGAGAACATGGTCACCAGCTTCGCGGCCTGCGCGTCATAGGCAGCCGGATCGGCCCAGGTCGAGCGCGGGTCGAGCAGCTTGGGATCGACACCGGCGCAGGCGACCGGAACCTCGAAGCCGAAATTCGCGTCCTTGCGGAATTCGGTCTTCGACAGCGAGCCGTTCAGCGCATCCGTCAGCAGCGCGCGGGTGGCCTTGATCGGCATCCGTTTGCCGGTGCCGAAAGCGCCGCCGGTCCAGCCGGTATTGACCAGCCAGCATTCGGCACCCGACGCCGCGATCTTTTCTTGCAGCAGCTTGCCATAGACTTCGGGGCGACGCGGCATGAAGGGCGCGCCGAAGCATGTCGAAAAGGTCGGCAGCGGCTCGGTCACGCCACGCTCGGTGCCCGGCGTCTTCGAGGTGAAGCCCGACAGGAAGTGATACATCGCCTGCGCGGGCGTCAGCCGCGCGATCGGCGGCAGCACGCCATAAGCGTCGCAGGTCAGCAGGATCACGTGTTTGGGCGTGCCGCCAAGGCCGGTTTCCGACGCGTTCGAGATATAGTCGAGCGGATAGGCGCAGCGCATGTTCTCGGTCAGCGAGCTGTCCTCGAAATCGAGTTCCAGCGTCTCGGGGTCGAACACCATGTTCTCGACCACGGTGCTGAATTTCGACGTGGTCGCGTAGATTTCCGGCTCGGCCTCGGCCGACAGGTTGATCGTCTTCGCGTAGCAGCCGCCTTCGAAGTTGAAGATGCCGTTGTCCGACCAGCCATGCTCGTCATCGCCGATCAGCGTGCGCGAGGGATCGGCCGAAAGCGTCGTCTTGCCGGTGCCCGACAGGCCGAAGAACACCGCCGAGTCGTCAGGGTTGCCGATGGCGTGGTTGGCCGAGCAGTGCATCGCCATCACACCCTTGCCGGGCAGGATGTAGTTGAGCAGCGTGAACACGCCCTTCTTGTTCTCGCCCGCGTATTCGGTGTTGCCGATCAGGATCATCTTGCGGTCGAAATTCAGCGCGATGACGGTCTCGGTACGGCAGCCGTGACGCTCGGGATCGGCCTTGAACGAGGGGCAGTTGATGATCGTCCATTCGGCGACGAAGCTGTCCAGCTCGTCGCGGGCAGGGCGGCGCAGCATGTGGCGGATGAACAGGTTGTGCCAGGCGAGTTCCGAGACCACGCGGACATCGAGGCGATGCTCGGCATCGGCGCCGCCGAACAGGTCCTGGACGAAGTAATCCTTGCCCTGCATATGCGCGATCATGTCGTCATACAGGCGGTCGAAGGCGTCGGGCGCCATCGGCTGGTTGTTGTCCCACCAGATCGTGTCCTCGACCGACGGCGTGCGGACAACGAACTTGTCCTTGGGCGAACGGCCGGTGAACTGCCCGGTCGAAACGAGGAACGCACCTCCCTTGCCCAGCGTGCCTTCGCCGCGCTTGATCGCGATATCGACGAGTGAGGGTTCGATCAGGTTATAGGCCACGGAGCCCAGCCCGGTGATACCCTGATCCTCGAGCTTGAAATTGGGGTTTACGTGTCCTGTGGTCATGTCGCTCGCTCCTTCGCCGAGGCACCTCGGCCCCGAATGGGAAAAAATCCGGGCCAACCCCCTGCCTTCGGGTGGTCCGTCGACCGGTCTCCTCAACCGACACTTGGCCTATATCATGGCGATTTCAGGAAGGAACAGAACACATTTTCTCCTTTAGCGCCAACATGACGCTGTTATCGCAAACTGTCGCAGCCACGCCGATTTGGGCGCCGTTTGGCGACCGGTGGGTCGCGGCGCGGTCAACCGCAGGTCGCAGGTATGAGTAAAAACTTCACACGAACCGAGGTATTTTGGACTCACCCGAGATTGCTTTGTTCACTGAACAGTTGATTCTCCTCGGGGAAACCCGCAAAATGTCTGTAAAATAAGACCAATGAGCAGCTCACAAGGACAGGCACATGTCTAAGATCGCACTTGTTGACGACGACAGGAACATTCTGACGTCTGTCTCCATTTCGCTCGAGGCCGAGGGCTTCGAAGTCGAAACCTACAACGACGGGCAGTCCGCGCTGGACGCGTTCAACCGCAAATTGCCCGACATGGCAGTGCTCGACATCAAGATGCCGCGCATGGACGGCATGGAGCTGTTGCAGCGTCTGCGCCAGAAAACGCAGATGCCGGTGATCTTCCTCACCTCGAAAGATGACGAAATCGACGAGGTTCTGGGCCTGCGCATGGGGGCTGACGATTACGTCAAGAAGCCGTTCTCGCAGCGTTTGCTGATCGAACGCATCCGTTCGCTGCTGCGCAGGCAGCAGGCGATGGATACTGACGAGGTCGGCACGACCGAAGAAACCAAGGTCATGGTGCGCGGCTCGCTGACTATGGACCCGCTGCGTCATGCCGTTACGTGGAAGGGCAAGGAAGTCACACTGACCGTGACCGAGTTCCTGCTGCTGCAGGCGCTCGCCCAGCGTCCCGGTTTCGTGAAATCGCGCGATCAGCTGATGGACGTGGCCTATGACGATCAGGTCTATGTCGACGACCGCACGATCGACAGCCACATCAAGCGGCTGCGCAAGAAAATGCGCACCGTTGACGAAGACTTCTCGTCCATCGAAACTCTGTACGGTATCGGCTACAAATACAACGAAGCCTGATCGCAGACACGCGGCCCTATCCGGGCCGCCGGGTGATCGGGCCCGAGTTGTAGGGGCCAGAGTTATAAGGCGGTGAGGGCACAGGTGAGCACGCAGTCCGGGGCGCCGGGAAGCGACGTCGTCCTTGGCGACGATTGGGTCCGACCGCAAAGCGCGGTCGATACCGAGGTGCGCATCGACCGTGCGCGCCGCGGCCTGTTCTCGATTTTCCACTCGCCGCTGGCGCGCAAGATCATCCTGTTCAACATGCTGGCGCTGGTTCTGCTGGTCGCGGGCGTGCTGGTCACCAACCCGTTCCGCGACTCGCTGGCGCAACAGCGCGAACAGGCGCTGGTCTCGCAGGCAGAAACGCTGGCCGATCTCATCGTGGTGCTGCCCGCCCTTGTCGGCGACGGACAGCCCTATACCAGCGACGAGATGCGCGACGCCCGCGTCGCCGCCATCGCCGCCCTGCATCTCGACACCGAAACCGAGGCGTTGCTGCTCGATGCCGAGGGCCGGGTCGAAACCGCGCGGCGCGGCACGGGGCGTCCGGGTGTCGTCCCCCTCGACCAGATGCCCGAAGACCGCAACCCGACGCTGATTTCGGACTTCCTCGACGCCGTCTGGTCCGGCCTTGCCGCCATCGTCCCCGGCAACCGCTCGCCGCAGCCCGAAGCCAGCGCGCTGCTGTCGGAACTGCACGCGGCGGCGATGGAAGGCCGCTCGTCCAGCCGTATCCTGCGTCTCGATGACGGCTTCCGGATGCTGGCCGCCGCGCCGATCCTCGACGGCGACACCGTGCTGGGCGCGGTGGTCATGCAGCAGATCCCCACCGATATCGAACGGATGCTGCGGGCCGAGCGCGAACAGGTGCTGCAGATGTTCATCGTGGCGCTTCTGGTTTCGGTCGGGCTGTCGCTGGTGCTGGCCTCGACCATCGCCAACCCGCTCGCCGATCTGGCTACCGCCGCCGAACTGGGCCGCGACAAGAACGCTCGCCGCATGTCGCCGGGCCGCGTGCGCATCCCCGACCTGACGGGCCGCCCCGACGAGATCGGGCGCCTGTCCTCGGCCATGCGCGGCATGGTCAGCGCGCTTTATGACCGGATCGACGCCAACGAACAATTCGCCGCCGACGTTTCGCACGAGATCAAGAACCCGCTCGCCTCGCTGCGCTCGGCCGTGGGCACGCTGCGGGTGGCCAAGCGCGAAGATCAGGTGACGCGGCTGCTCGACGTGATCGAACACGATGTGCGCCGCCTCGACCGGCTGATCTCGGACACGTCGAACGCCTCGCGGCTCGACAGCGAACTGGTCAAGGAAGAGGAAGAAACCTTCAACCTGTGCAAAACACTCGACAACCTGTCGCAGCATCTGGCGCAGGAAGCCGAGACCAAGGGCGTCGAGTTCATCAGCGAATTGCCGCGCGACGCGATCATGATCCAGGGCCTCGAAGCGCGGCTGGCGCAGGTCTTCGTCAACCTGATTACCAACGCGATCAGCTTCTGCAACGAAGGCGACGCGGTCCGCATCTGGGCGCGCAAACGCGAGAACCGCGTGCTGGTCGTGGTCGAAGATACCGGTCCAGGCATCCCTGAATCGGCGCTGACCAAGGTGTTCAAACGCTTCTATTCCGAGCGCCCGCAGGATTTCGGCAACCATTCGGGGCTGGGTCTGGCGATTTCCAAGCAGATCATCGAAGCGCATGGCGGCGTGATCTGGGCCGAGAATATCCGCCCCACCAATGCCGACAAGAATTCGCCGCCGCTGGGCGCGCGGTTCGTCGTCGGCCTGCCGTTGTGAGCGCGGACGCCCCGCTTGCCCCCAATCTGCACGCAAGCTGCGTGGCCTTCGACCCGGCGCGCGGGGTGCTGATCCTCGGGCCTTCGGGCGCGGGCAAGTCCCGGCTGGCGCTGGCGCTGGTCGAACAAGGCGCGCGGCTGGTCGCGGACGATCAGGTGCTGCTGTGCCGCGACGGCGGCGCGCTCTATGCTCGCGCGCCGCGCGCGATTGACAGCCTGATCGAAGCGCGTGGCCTCGGCCTGTTGCGACTGCCGCCGCTGCGGCTGGCGCGGATCGCTCTCGCCATCGACCTCGCCGCACCGCCCGCGCGCCTGCCCGACCCGGCCCCGACCCGTATCGGGGGCGTCACGATAGCGTGTCTTCCCGGTCGCGCGGACTCGTCTTTCGCCCGCGGATTGCGTCATTATCTAACCCGTATGAGAATTCCGGATTAAGACATGCAGGACAATGCCAATCCGATCCGCGTGGTGATGGTCACCGGCCCTTCGGGCGCCGGCCGTTCCTCGGCGATCAACGTGCTCGAAGATCTCGGCTTCGAGGCGATCGACAACCTGCCGATGTCCTTGATCCCGCGCCTGCTGGATGGCCCGCCCCTGCCGCGTCCGCTGGCTTTGGGCGTCGATGTGCGCAACCGCGACTTCTCGTCCGAATCGCTGATCGAACTGGTCGATCGCCTGCACCGCCTGCCGAATGTCGCGGCCGAGCTTCTGTACCTCGATTGCGACACCGACACGCTGGTCCGGCGCTATTCCGAAACCCGCCGCCGCCACCCGCTCAGCCCCGACGACGCCCCGCTTATCGGCATCGAATACGAACTGGCGCTGCTCGAACCCGTGCGCGCGCGCGCCGATGCGCTGATCGAGACCTCGGGCCTCACGCCCCATCAGCTGCGCGCCGAAGTCACGCGCTGGTTCGCGCCGCGCGACGGGCGGCCCATGGCGTTGTCGATCCAGAGCTTTTCGTACAAACGCGGCCTGCCGCGCGGCGTGGACATGGTCTTCGATGTCCGCTTTCTGACCAACCCGCACTGGGTGCCCGAGCTGCGCGAGCATGACGGCCGCACCCCGCAGGTGGCCGCGCATGTCGAGGCCGATCCGCGGTTTTCCGATTTCTTCACCCGCGTGCACGATCTTATCGCCTCGCTGCTCGAAGCTTATGTGGACGAAGGCAAGGCCTCGCTCACCATCGCGTTCGGCTGTTCGGGCGGAAAGCATCGCAGCGTCGCAGTTGCAGAAAAAATGGCCCGGGTGCTTGCAGATCAGGGGTGGCGGGTGTCAAAGAGACATAGGGAGCTGGAACGGCGCAAACTGATGGCCGCGTCGGAGAAGCAAGGGTAAGGGCGTGATCGGAATCGTGATCGTCGCGCATGGCGGACTGGCGCGCGAATATCTTCGCGCCGTCGAACATGTCGTGGGAAAACAGGTCGGGATCCGTGCGATCGCGATCGAATACGAGCATGACCGCGCCGCCAAGCAGGCCGAAATCTGCGCGGCCGCGGACGAAGTCGATTCCGGCAGCGGCGTCGTCGTGGTCACCGATATGTTCGGCGGCTCGCCCTCGAACCTGTCGATGCCCGCCTGCAGCACGCCCGACCGCCGCATTCTCTACGGGGCCAACCTGCCGATGCTGATCAAGCTGGCGAAATCCCGCAGCCTGTCGGTTCCCGAAGCCGCGACACTCGCGCTCGATGCCGGCCGTCGCTATATCAACTCCTACGAAATGAGCGGGGGGATCGGCGTGTGAGCACCGAGAAGGTTCTGAAGATCGTCAACGAAAAAGGCCTGCATGCCCGCGCCTCGGCGAAATTCGTCGAGGTCGTCGAAGCCCATGACGCCCAGGCCGAGGTCGAAAAGGACGGCATGAGCGTCTCGGGCGATTCGATCATGGGCCTGCTGATGCTCGCCGCGTCGCGCGGCACCGAGATCCGCGTCCGGACCGAGGGCGCGCAGGCCGAGCCGCTGATCGACGCGCTCTCTGATCTCGTCGCCAACAAGTTCGGCGAACCGTTCTGATCCCTTCGCGGCGCCGCCCTCATCTTTGATCCGAAAATATCCTCAGGGGGTGAATTTGGCATCGCCAAAGAGGGGGGCAGACAGCCCCCCTTCTCCGACCTCTCCCCCGGACGTCAGGCCACTTTCTGCAGCGCCACTTGCGGCGTCACGCCCAGCGCGTAACAGACGTCGCGGGTCATATGCGCGCGGTTGAGCGTGTAGAAATGCAGCGCCGGCACGCCCTCATCCATCAGCGCGTCGCACAGCTCGGTACACAGGGCCGTAGCCAGAAGCTGTTCGCGTCCGTCGCGCTCGGCCTTGGCAAAGGCGTCATCCATCCAGCCCGGCACCGCCGCGCCGGTCGCCTGTGCAAAGCGGCGGATGCCCTGCCAGTTTTCGATCGGAATGATGCCCGGCAGGATCTTCGTACCGTCGATCCCCGCCTTTTCGGCCTTGTCGCGAAACCGCAGGAAGGTCTCGGCTTCAAAGAAGAACTGCGTGATCGCGCTGTCCGCCCCGGCTTCGAACTTGCGCTTGAGCCAGGCGATATCGGCGTCATCGTCGCCCGCTTCGGGGTGACGCTCGGGATAGGCACCGACGCGCAGGGTAAAGTTGCCGGTTTCCTTGAGCGCCGCGATCAGCTCGAGCGAATGCGCGAACCCGTCGGCCCGAGCGCTGAACCGGCCCTGCCCCTTGGGCGGATCGCCCCGCAGCGCGACGATCTCGCGCACCCCGGCCTTGGCATAGCTGTCGGCGATCTCCAGCGTCTGCGCGCGCGAAGCATCGACGCAGGTCAAGTGCGCGGCGACGTTCAGCCCGAATTCGCGTCCGATCGTCGTGACCACCTCATGCGTCAGCTGCCGCGTCGTTCCGCCCGCGCCATAGGTGACCGACACGAAATCGGGACGCAGCGGGGCCAGCATGCGCGTGGTCTCCCACAGACGAAAGCTGGCATCCAGCGTCTTGGGTGGGAAGAACTCGAACGAAATGCGCGGTGCGGCCATGGTGAAGCTCCTTTGTTGAGGCTGTTGTAGGGCCGCGCCCAATGTGAGACAAATTCATTGTTCTCATCATCACCATGAGGCTCACCTCATAATGCACATCGAATTCCGGCATTTGCGCACGATCCGCGCGATCCATCAGGCGGGCGGCGTCGCCCGCGCGGCCGATATCCTCAACATCACCCAATCGGCGCTGAGCCATCAGCTCAAGGGGCTTGAGGAACAATGCGGCGTCGAGCTTTTCGCACGCCGCACCAAGCCCTTGCGGCTGTCTTCAGCCGGGCTTCGGATGCTCAAGCTGGCCGAGGACGTGCTGCCCCGGATTGAGGCGCTGGAAGAGGAATTCCGTGCGCTCATCGCCGGCAAGACCGGGCGGTTGCATATTGCCATCGAATGCCATGCCTGTTTCGACTGGCTGTTCCCGGTGCTCGAACGCTTCCGTCACGCCTGGCCCGATGTCGATGTCGATATCCGCCCCAACCTTGCCTTCGCCGCCCTGCCCGCGCTTGCGCGCGAGGAAATCGACGTGGTGATCTCATCCGATCCCGACCCGATGGACGGGATCAGCTATACCCCGCTCTTCGATTACGAGCCGCGCTTCATCGCCGCCGCCTCGCATCCGCTGGCGCAAAAACCCTATATCGAGGCCGAGGATTTCCGCGACGAGGTGCTGTTCACCTATCCGATGGACCGCACCCGGCTCGATATCTTCACGGGCCTTCTCAACCCCGCCCGCGTCGAGCCCCGGCTGGTCCGCCCGATCGAGCTGACGGCGGTGATCCTGCTTCTGGTCGCGGCCGGTCGCGGCGTCTCTGTGTTGCCCGACTGGGTCCTGCGCGAGGTGAAGTATTCCACCGACTATGTCACCAAGCCGGTGACCGAACACGGCCTGACCAAGCGGCTCTATGCCGCGACGCGCGAAGAGGACACCGTAAAACCCTTCATGGCGCATTTCCTGCGCCTTGCGCGCACCGAGCCCGTCAAGCTGCAAAGGATCTGAGATGAGCATCGTCATCCTCACCGGCGCCGGGATCTCGGCCGAAAGCGGGCTGGGAACCTTTCGCGACAAGGACGGGCTGTGGACGCAATACGATCTCGAAGAGGTCGCAACGCCCGAAGGCTTCGCCCGCAACCCGCAACTCGTGGTGGATTTCTACAATGCCCGCCGCGCCAATTGCCTTGCCGCCCGGCCCAACGCCGCGCATCAAGCGCTGGCCCGGCTGGAAGCCGCGCGCCCGGGCGAGGTGTTGATCGTCACCCAGAACGTGGACGACCTGCATCAGCGCGCGGGCTCGCAGCGCGTGATCCAGATGCACGGCGCGCTGATGTCGGCGCTTTGCGCGGATTGCGGCCATCGCTGGCCCGCCCCCCACGTGATGAGCCTCGCTACCGCCTGCCCGGCCTGCGGTGCCGCCCGCGCACGGCCCGATATCGTCTGGTTCGGCGAGATCCCCTATCACATGGACGCCATCGCCGAGCATGTCGCGACCTGCGAGATCTTCGCCGCCATCGGCACTTCGGGACAGGTCTATCCCGCCGCGGGCCTCGCCGCCGAGGCGCGCCGCGCGGGCGCGCATTGCGTGGAACTGAACCTCGAAGCCTCGGAAATCAGCCGCGTCTTTCACGAACGCCGGTTCGGGCCTGCCTCGCAGGTCGTGCCCGACTGGGTCGAAACACTGCTCAGTTGACCGAATCGTCACGTGGACGCAGGCTGATCCGATAACCAAGAACAGGGAGACGGATCATGTGCCATGCCTGCGTGATGGAAAGCGTCAAGGCGCGAATGCTGGGGGAGTCGGGGATCGGACGGCGCGAGCTGTTCAAGGGCGCGCTCGGCCTCGCCGGTGTCGCGGCAGCGGGGTCCGCGCTGAAACCCGCCCCGGCGATGGCGCAGACGCCCGGCCAGATGGCCGACATGACGCACACGCTGCATCCTGACTTCCCGACCTTCTTCGGCGAACAGCAATTCTGGGAAGAGCAGCTCTTCAACTTCGACGAACACGGCTTCAACCTGAAAGAGCTGCGCGTCAACGAACATACCGGCACCCATGTCGACAGCCCGATGCATTTCTCGGCCGATGGCATGTCGGTGGATGAGATCCCGGTCGACAAACTGATCGTGCCGCTCTCCGTGGTCGATATCCGCGCCAAGGCGGACGGGGATGCCGATGCGCAACTCACGCCCGACGATCTGCGCGCCTGGATGGAGACGCATGGCGACCTGCCCGCTGGCGCCTGCGTGGCGATGAATTCCGGCTGGGGGGCGAAGATCGACGACCCGTCTTTCCGCAACGCCGATGGCGAGGGGGTGATGCATTTCCCCGGCTTCCATGTCGAAGCGGTGCAGATGCTGATGGAAGAGGCGGACGTGTCGGGCATCGCCGTCGATACGCTGTCGCTCGATTACGGCATGTCGTCCGACTTCGCCACGCATTACGCGTGGCTGCCCTCGGGACGCTGGGGCGTGGAATGCCTCGCCAATCTCGACGCGGTGCCCGCGACCGGCGCCACCCTTATCGTCGGCGCCCCCAAACACCGCCGCGGCACCGGCGGCCCGGCCCGCGTGTTCACGCTGTTCTGATGGCCACGCTTCCGCTTCTCGACGACGACACAGCGGGCGCCGAAGCGCGCGCCGTGTTCGACGACATCCGGGCCAAACGCCAGACCGATTATGTGAACAATTTCTGGCGCGCGCTGGCCAATGATCCGGCGCAGCTGCAACAGGTCTGGGACAGGCTGCAACGGGTCATGGCACCCGGCGCCCTAGATCCGCTGGTCAAGGAACTGATCTATGTCGCCGTCAGCGTGGCGAATGGTTGCGATTACTGCATCCATTCCCATAGCGCGGCAGCCAAGGCCAAAGGCATGACGCCCGAGATGCACGCCGAACTCCTCGCCGTCATCGCCATGGCGTCCCAGACCAACGCGCTGGCCACCGCGCTGCAGGTCCCCACCGACGACCGCTTCAAGTCCTGATTTCACTTTGCCGCAAATACTCACGGGGTTTCCAAAGGGGGGCGTGCCCCCCTTTGGCGCAGGGAGCGCGAGGGGGCGCGCAGCCCCCTCGCCTTCTTCAATGGCAACGGGGCCGAGGCCCTGCGCGTCAACTCACACCGTCAGGATTGTACACCCCGTGGTCTTGCGCGCTTCCAGCGCCTCATGCGCGACGCGGACCTCGTCCAGCGGGAAACGCTGGTCGATGCGGATCGTCACCGCGCCCGACAGCACCTTGTCGAACAGGTGCCGCGCCATCGCCTGACATGTGTCGTGCGCGGCGATATGCGTGAACAGCGTCGGCCGCGTCACCTGCAACGATTTGGGCGCCAGCGCGGCCAGCGAGAAGGGCGGCACCGGCCCCGAGGCATTCCCGAACGAAATCATCATCCCCACGGGTTTCAGACAATCCAGCGACCCCTCCCAGGTCGAGGCGCCGACCGAATCCATCACCACATCCACCCCCTTGCCGCCCGTCAGATCGCGGACGCGGGCGGGGAAATCCTCGGTGTTGTAATTGATCGCGTGCTCGGCTCCGTGGTCGAGAGCGAGCTGGCATTTTTCGTCCGAACCGGCGGTGCCGATTAGGTGGATGCCCTCACTTTTCGCCCATTGGCAGGCAATCAGGCCCACACCCCCTGCTGCGGCGTGGAACAGCACCGTGTCGCCCGCCTTGAGCGGCGTGGTGCGGTGGAACAGGTATTGCGTCGTCATGCCCTTGAGCATCATCGCCGCGCCCTCTTCGAACGAGATCCCGTCGGGCAGCGGACAGACCTGCGCGGCCGGCATCACCCATTCCTCGCAATAGGCGCCGGTGACGGCGGCGGCATAGGCCGCGCGGTCGCCGACCTTCAGATGCGTGACGCCGTCGCCCACGGCCTCGACCACGCCCGCCGCTTCGCGGCCCAACCCCGAAGGTAGCGTCATCGGGTAGAGCCCCGAGCGCTGGTAGCAATCGATGAAATTGAGCCCGACCGCCTTGTGCCGGATGCGGATCTCGCCCGGACCGGGGTCGCCAACCGGGCGATCGACCAGAGTCAGGACCTCGGGCCCGCCGGTTTTCTCGATGATGACGGTCTTTGCCATGGCTGCGCCTCCCTTGCGTCTGGCGGGGAAGATGGCGCGCGGGCGCAGTCGCGGCAAGGTCTTTCGCCCGTGCTCGGCATGCCTGCGGCACGCCGGGCTCGCGCGACCGGGCGCCTCGCTTCGCTCGGCGCCCTGAGGGGGCTGTCTGCCCCCTCGGCGCTGCGCGCCTCACCCCCGAGGATATTTGGGGATCAAAGATGGGGTGGGCGGAAAATGCGCCCGGGTCCGCGCGTCCGTCAGATTGGCGCGCGTTTGAATGTGCCGCTGGCCTGCGCCACAAGCGTGCCGTCTTCGGCGCGGGCGATGCCTTCGACGAAAACCGTCTTGAAGCCGCCCCCCATCACCCGGCCTGTCGCGGTGATGGTTCCGCCGAGCGGCATCGGAGCGATGAAATTGACGGTAAGCGAGATGGTCGAGAACGGGATCTTCCCGCCCTCGCCCTTCAGGTAGCTTGCCGTCGCCCCCATCGCCGTGTCGAGCACGGTCGAGATCAGGCCGCCATGCAGGTTGCCGTGCCGGTTGGCGTGGTCGGGCGTGACCGGCATCGACACGCTCGCCCCCTTGCCCGGATCGAATTCGAGCGAGAGGCCCAGCAGTTTCGCCGTGCCCGTCGCATCATGGCCAGGACGGTCGGGGCCGTGGTGATCGGGGCCAGAATGATCGGGGCCGGTCATCCCCTGTCACATCTCGAGCCGCATGAATCGCGCGAGGTGCCAGTCCTCGTCGCCGAAGCGGTGATCGACGGCGATCAGGCGCCGGGTGACCGGGGCCAGCGCGTATTCCTCGGTCATGGCGATCCCGCCATGCATCTGAACCGCTTCCTCGGCCACCAGCCGCGCGGTGCGCCCGAGCAGGTTCTTGGCGGCGCTGATATGGCGGTCGCGGGTGGGACCGGCGGCATCGAGATGCCCGGCCGCGTTGATCACCGCCGAGCGCGCCATCTCGATCTCGATCGCGACATCGGCCATGCGGTGCTGCAGCGCCTGGAACTTGCCGATCGGCACACCGAATTGCTTGCGGGTGCGCAGGTAGTCGAGCGTCATGTCGCGCGCGACGTCCATCGCCCCCAGCGCATCGGCGCAGACCGCGAGCGTGGCGGCAGCGAGGCGTTGCTGCAGCGTATGGGCATTGCCCACCGCTTCGCCCGCGACGCGGTCGAGCGTGACCTCGCTGATCGTGCCCCCCATCAGCGCAGGCGTGGTGTGCAGCGTCACGCCCTCGGCGGCGGTATCGACGAGGAACAGCGCGACCTCGCCATCCTTCAGCGCCGAGACCAGCAGCCGGTCGGACCCTTCAGCCTGAGTGACGAAGGATTTGCGCCCGCTCAGATGGCCTTCATTGGCCGAGGTGGTGATCGGGCCGCTATCGTAGCGCAGGCCCGGCTCGAAATGCGCGAGCGTGACTTTCAGCCCGCCGCCGATGATCTCTTCGACCAGATCGGCGCGCCCGGCATCGGCCAGAAGCCCACCCGCGAGACCGGCTTCGAGCACCGGCTCGGTCGAGCCCGCGCGGCCGAGTTCCTCGAACACGACGGCGATATCGAAGCCGTGGCCGCCGAAGCCGCCCTCGTCTTCGGTGAACAGCGCGCCCAGCACGCCCAGTTCGGCCAGCGCCGCCCAGTCCGCCCCGCGCTCAAGCGAGCGGCGCAGCGAATCGGCGAGCATCCGGCGTTCTTCGGTATGATTAAAATCCATCTGACAGCCCGCCCTTACAGTCCCAGAATAGCCTTGGTGATGATGCCGCGCTGCACCTCGTTCGAGCCGCCATAGATCGAGATCTTGCGGTTGTTGAGATACACGTTGGTGGCCTTGGCCGCGTAGTCGGGGCCGGGGTGGAACAGGTTGTCCGACAGCTGCTCGGACACGAAGGGCTGCGCCCAGGGTCCGACCGCGCGGCGCGCGAGATCGTTGATCTGCTGGCGGATGATCGAGCCCTTGACCTTCAGCATCGAGCTTTCGGCGCCCGGAGCCTTGCCCGCATCCGCCGCCGCGACGACGCGCAGATTGGTCGTGGCCATGGCCATGAGGTCGATCTCGATCCGCGCGAGGCGTGCGGCGAAAAGCGGATCTTCGATCAGCGGGCGGCCGTTCTGCATTTCCTGCCGTGCCACGCGCTTGAGGCTTTGCAGCCCTTCCTGCGAGAAGCCGACGCCGGCGATGCCGGTGCGTTCATGCGTGAGCAGGTACTTGGCATAGGTCCAGCCCTTGTTTTCCTCGCCCACGAGGTTCTCGACCGGGACCTTCACATCGGTGAACCAGACCTCGTTCACCTCGTGCACGCCGTCGATCAGGATGATCGGGCGCACTTCGATGCCGGGCGTGTCCATGTCGATCAGAAGGAAGCTGATCCCTTCCTGCGGCTTGCCCTCGGACGAGGTGCGCACGAGGCAGAAGATCTTGTTGGCGTACTGGCCCAGCGTGGTCCATGTCTTCTGGCCGTTGACGATGTAATGATCGCCCTCGCGCACGGCCTTGGTTTTCAGCGACGCCAGATCCGAGCCCGCGCCCGGTTCGGAATAGCCCTGACACCACCAGTCTTCGCCCGACAGGATGCGCGGCAGATAGTAATCCTGCTGCTCTTTCGAGCCGAAAGCCTGCAGCACCGGGGCCAGCATCGCCACGCCGAAGGGCACGATGCGCGGCGCATGGGCGCGGGCGCATTCCTCTTCGAAGATGTGTTTCTGAACGGCCGTCCATTCGGCGCCGCCGAATTCCTTCGGCCACGCCCCGGCCAGATAGCCCTGGTCGTCGAGACGGGCGTGCCAGAGATCGTAATCCTCTTTCGTCAGCATCTTGTTGGCGGCGATCTTGTCCGACAGCTCCTTGGGAAGCTTGTCTTTCAGGAAGGCCCGCACCTCGTCACGGAAGGCGACTTCGTCTTCGGTATAGTTCAGGTCCATCTGCTTCTCCCTCAGAAGATCTCGAACAGGCCGGCCGCGCCTGCGCCGCCGCCGATGCACATCGTCACGACACCCCATTTGGCGCCGCGCCGACGCCCTTCGAGCAGGACATGCCCGGTCATCCGCGCGCCCGACATGCCATAGGGGTGGCCGATGGCGATCGAGCCGCCGTTCACGTTGTATTTCTCGGGGTCGATGCCCAGCTCGTCGCGGCAATACAGGCACTGGCTGGCGAAGGCTTCGTTCAGCTCCCACAGGTCGATATCGTCGACGATCAGCCCGGCGCGGTCCAGAAGACGCGGCACGGCACGGATCGGGCCGATGCCCATCTCGTCGGGTTCACAGCCCGCGACGGCAAAGCCCCGGAACGCGCCCAGCGGCTCAAGGCCCAGCTGCTCGGCATGGCCCGCATCCATCAGGACGAGCGAGGCGGCGCCGTCGGACAGCTGGCTTGCATTGCCGGCGGTGACGAAATTGCCCGGCCCGCGCACCGGGTCGAGACTGGCCAGACCTTCGAGCGTGGTGCCCGGGCGGTTGCATTCGTCCTGCGTCAGCGTCACCGCTTTTTCGCTGATCTCGCCGGTGGCCTTGTCCTTGACGCCCATCGTCACGTCGATGGGCACGATCTCGTCGGCGAACAGGCCATCGGCCTGCGCCTTGGCGATGCGCTGCTGGCTGCGCAGGGCGTATTCGTCCTGCGCCTCGCGGCTGACATTGTAGCGCTGCGCGACGATGTCGGCGGTGTCGATCATCGGCAGGTAGATCTCGGGCTTATGCTCGAGCAGCCATGGCTCGGGCGTGTTGCGCGGCGAGGGCTGGTTCAGGCTGATGCTCTCGACCCCGCCGACAAGGATCGCGCGCGCGCCTTCCTGCGTGATCATATGCGCGCCCATGGCAATCGCCTGCAGCCCCGAGGCGCAGAAACGGTTGACCGTGGTGCCGGCCACGCTGACCGGCAGGCCCGCGCGCAAAACCACCTGACGGGCCATGTTGCCGCCGGTAACGTTTTCCGGGATCGCGCAGCCCCAGATCGAATCCTCGATCAGTGCCGGATCGATTCCCGCGCGGTCGACGGCGTGGCGGGCGGCATGAGCCGCCATCGTCACGCCGTGCGTCTGGTTGAACGCCCCGCGATAGGCCTTGCCGATGGCCGTGCGCGCGGTCGAGACGATGACAGCTTCTGCCATGGTATCCTCCCTTGGATGTCGGTGTCAGTTCAGGCTGGCGAAGGTCTTGTTCTCGGCCACCAATGTCTTGAGCAGCGGCGCCGGTTCCCAGATATCGTCGCCCGCCTTGCCAGCCTCTTCGATCGTCGCCAGGACCTTGGCCAGCCCGATCTCGTCGGCGTAATGCATCGGTCCGCCCCGGAAGCGCGGGAAGCCGTAGCCATAAAGCTTGGTCACATCCACATCGAGCGGACGCAGTGCGATCCCCTCGCCCACCACCTTGGCGCCTTCGTTGATCATCGCCGCCATGTAGCGCTCGACGATCTCGGCATCGGTGAAGTCGCGCGGAGTGATGCCCTTGGCGTGACGCTCTTTGGCGATGATCTCTTCGACTTCCGGGTCGGGACGGCCCTTGGGCGTCTCGGCATCATAGATGTAATGGCCATGCCCGGTCTTGCGCCCCAGCCGGCCCATCTCGTACAGAACGTCGCCCCATTCGCCGAAACGCTCGCCAGGCTTGCGCGTCGGCGCCAGCCGCTTGCGGGTCAAGTAGCTGATATCGATCCCGGCCAGATCCGCCACGGCATAGGGGCCCATGGCGAAACCGAACTCTTCCAGCGCCTTGTCCACCTGAAAGGGCGAGGCGCCTTCCAGCACCATGATATCGGCGGCGTTGCGATAGGTTTTCAGGATGCGGTTGCCGATGAAGCCGTCGCAGACCCCGGCGCGCACCGGCACCTTCTTCAGCTTCTTGGCCAGCGCGAAGCCGGTGGCGACCACGTCCTTCGCGGTCTTGGCGGCGACCACGACTTCGAGCAGCTTCATCACATGCGCGGGCGAGAAGAAATGCAGCCCGATCACGTCTTCGGGGCGCTTGGTCATCGCCGCGATTTCGTCCACGTCCAGATACGAGGTGTTCGACGCCAGCACCGCACCCGGCTTGCACACCGCGTCGAGCTTGGTGAAGACGTCTTTCTTCACCTCCATCGACTCGAACACCGCTTCGATCACCAGATCGGCATCCGACAGCTTGTCATAGCTGTCGGTCACCAGCAGCCGTTCGGACAGCAGCATGTCGCGCGCCTCGGCGCCCAGCTTGCCGCGCTTGACGCTGTCGGCAAGGGTCCGGGCGATGCCGTTATGCGCTTTCTCAACCGATTCCGCGTCGCGTTCGATCAGCGTGACGTTCAGACCGCTCAGCAGGCAGGACACGGCGATACCGCCGCCCATCGTGCCGCCGCCGATGATGCCGATCTTCGACAAATCGCGCGGCGCGACGCCCTTGATTTCGGGCAGGTTGGCGACCTTGCGCTCGGCAAAGAAGGCATGGATCATCGCCGCGCGCTGCGGGGTGTGCATCATTTCCCAGAACGCGGCGCGTTCCAGCTTCATGCCCTCGGTGAAAGGCAGCTTGGTGCCCTCGACCGCGACGTCGATGGCTTTCAGGTGGCAGACATGGCCGCGATTGGCGCGGGCCACCTTCTTTTTCAGCGCCTCGAGCGCCGCGTCATCGGTAGGCGGCACCGACATTTCCGAAACCCGGCGCACCGGCAGCCCCTCGGCCAGAACCTTGCGCGCCATCGCCATGCCCGCCTCGAACGGATCCTCGTTCGACAATTCGTCAGCGATCCCCAGCGCGAGGCAATCCTCGGCCGAGATCATCTTGGCCGAGGTGAAGATTTCAGCCGCCGGCACGATACCGATCAGCCGCGGCAGACGCTGCGTGCCGCCCGCACCGGGCAGAAGGCCCAGATTGACCTCGGGCAGGCCGATCCGCGCGCCGCGCAGCATCACCCGGTAATGGCTGCCCAGCGCGACCTCGAACCCGCCGCCCAGCGCGGTGCCGTGGATCACGCAGACGACGGGCTTTTCCAACGCCTCGATCACGTTGATCGCGTCCGGCAGATGCGGCTCGCGCGGCTCTTTGCCGAATTCGGTGATATCGGCGCCCGCGATGAAGGTGCGCCCCTCGCCGACGATAACCGCGACCTTCTGCGGCGAGGCGGCAAATTCGCGGGCACAGGCGACCAGCCCCTCGCGCACGGCATGGCTGGTGGCGTTCACCGGCGGGTTGTCGACGCGGATGACGCCGATATCGCCGTGGGCTTCGTAGCGGACCGGATTTTCCATCGCGGGCTCCTTCTCAGGTCTTCTTTTTGACGTTAGCGAACTTGCCCTTGGTCAGGGCGAACATCTGGGCGCCGATGCGGGCGCAGGTCTCGACGAGATCCTCCCCCACATCGCGGCGCCGGTCGGAATCCATCTGGCCCGACAACGAAATGCTGGAGATACCGTAGCGCGGAACACCCTGCGCATCGACCACCAGCGCGCCAACCACATCGACGCCGATGTAAAGCTGGCCCAGATCGACACCATAGCCACAGGCCGCCGCATCGCGCACGCTGCTGATGTATTCGTCCGCGGATTCGGGCGCGCATTGCCAGCGCAGATCCACGAATTGCGCGCGCAGATCGGCCTCGGACAAGTTGCGATGCGCGGCCAGAATGCGCCCGACACCGCCGGTATAGACCGGCAGCCTTTTGCCCAGCGGCAGGTCAACGCGCGTGACTGCGGGGTCGAAGGCGCGCTCGATCAGCACGATCCGGTCGTCGGCGGTGATGTGCCACAGGCAGATCAGCACCTTGTAATCGATCGCCAGCCGTTCCAGTTCAGGCCGGATCAGATCGCCGGGATTGGTGCCCAGCACCCCCACAGCCAGCTCGACCAGACCCATCGCCGGCTGATAGGTCTTGTCATGCGGATCGAAGCTGACCAGCCCTTCGGCCGTCAGCGTGCGCAGGATGTTGAAGCAGGTCGACGGATTGACGTCGGTGGCGCGGGCGATGGCGCTGACGCCCTCGGACCGGCCCATGGCCGACAAATGGCGCAGGATGCGCAATGCATGCACCAGCGCGCCGACCGGACGGGACTGGATGATCTCCTCGTCAGCCACCCACTTCTCCCCTTGGAATGGCATTTCGCATGAAGAATGCCTAGCCCCGCGACGCCACGCTGTCCAGCCGGATTCTGCGCTGGACCATTCTTGATTGCGGGCTAATTGTACGCCGGGCCGCGTTGAACCGAGGGGGAAGTTCTTGTCCGATGATCCGATAGGGGCGCTGCTTCTGGCCGTTGCCGCAAAGAACCGACAGGCGTTTCAGGACCTTTACGCAGCGACCGCTCCGAAACTTTCCGGCGTTCTGTACCGTATCCTTGGCAACCGTACCGAGGTGGACGATGCCATGCAGGAAGTCTTCATTCGCGTCTGGCAGCGGTCCGCTCAATTCCGTCCCGACAGAGGCAAGGGTATGAGCTGGCTGATTGCCGTCGCACGCAACCACGCGCTGGACCGGCTTCGCGCCCGCCCCGCCCGCGCGGGTCTGTATCAGGAAACCGCGCGCGACGAGGACGGGCAAGACCCGCTCGACCGCGTCGCCGACCGCAAGGCCGGCGTCCTTGAATCGCTGGTAGCCCAAGGCGAGGCCAAGCGCGTCGTCGAGTGCTTCGACGCGCTGGAAACCGAGCGCGCAGCGGCGGTGAAGGGCGCCTATCTCGACGGCCTGTCCTACAAGGATCTGGCCGACAGGCATGGCATTCCGCTCAACACGATGCGAACGTGGCTGCGCCGCGGTCTGTTGAGCCTGCGGGAGTGCATGGATCAATGAGTGACATATTCGAACACGACGACTGGCCGCCCGAAGACCGCGACGATCTGATCGCGGCGGAATACGTGCTGGGCGTGCTGCCCGGCGACGAACGCCGTACCGCGCAGACCCGTGCCGAAACCGACGGCGCCTTTGCCGAGCGCGTGGCGCATTGGGAACGCCGCCTTGCGCTGCTCAATGCCGCGTACGAGGACGGTCCGGTCAATCCCGAGACACTTGAACAGGTCGAATCCGTGCTGTTCGGCAGTGCCGAGACCACGACCAGCCCCGCCGCCGCCGCGACCAGCCGTCGTGGCATGGGCTGGCGGCTGTGGTTCGCCGGGGCGCTGAGCGCGGCAGTGGTGGTGCTGGCGGTCATGCTGTGGCCGCAACCGACCGCGACGCCGCTGATGGCGCAGCTGGAAGCGGGCGAGCTGGTCTTCGATGCCAGCTATGATGCGGGCGTGCTGCAGGTCGCTCATCGCGGCCCCGAAGCCGAAGAGGGCCATGATTACGAATTGTGGTCGATCGGCGGCGACGGCGTGCCGCGCTCGCTGGGCGTGCTGCGCGGCGAGGCGATCGAGATCCCCGCCGAGCTGGACGAAGGCGTGACGCTGGCCGTCAGTCTGGAACCGCTGGGCGGCTCGCCCGATGCGGGGCCGACCGGGCCGGTTCTGATGACCGCCGAGCTGACCCGCAACATCTGAGCGCTGTACAGCAAAGAAAGGGCGCCGGGGCAAACCCCCGGCGCCCTTTTTTGTTTGGGCCGGACCGGGCGCGTAGCACGACTTCGGCTCATCACGGCCCTGTGATGAAAAAAAATCGGCGTTCTGAAACTCCCCGCGATTCCTCTCCGTAGTTGGGGGCATAGGGCAATGAAGCCCGTGACGAAAAAATCGGAGAAATCTTATGAAAACCCTTATCGCTGCTACTCTGTCGCTGACCACCCTGACCGCCGGTGCCGCGCTGGCCCAGAACCCGATGGTTGGCGGCGCCGAGATGTTCCCCGACCGCAACATCGTCGAGAACGCGATGAACTCGGCGGACCACACCACCCTCGTCGCCGCCGTGCAGGCCGCCGGTCTTGCCGAGACGCTGATGGGCGAAGGCCCGTTCACCGTGCTGGCGCCGACCAACGAAGCCTTTGCCGCGCTGCCCGATGGCACCGTCGAAAGCCTGCTGGAGCCGGAAAACCGCGAACAGCTGCAGACCATTCTGGGCTGCCACGTGATCCCGGGTGAGATCTTCCTCAACCAGCTGGAAAACATGGCACAGGCCGATGGCGGCACGCACAGCTTCGACACCGTCGGTGGTTGCACCTTCACGCTGGTTCAGGCCGCGCAAGGCGCGCCGGTGACCATCCGTGACGGCATGGGCAACAGCGCCAACATCACCATCTCGAACGTGGACCAGTCGAACGGCGTCATCCATGTGATCGACCACGTCCTGCTGCCGGCGATGTAATAACCCCCGAAAGGGTTGCCGCATGCCCCCAATCATGTTGGCAATCCCAGCCCCGGCGTTCGCGCCGGGGCGCTTTTCGTTCCGGGCCCTGCGAAAGCGGGGCTTTGGGCGTCTGGAAAGGGGCGGCATGGTGGGTGATGACGGACTCGAACCGCCGACATTCTCGGTGTAAACGAGACGCTCTACCAACTGAGCTAATCACCCGCGCGGCCCTGATAGCGCATGGCGGCGCAGCGCCGCAAGAGCGCTCGTGACGCCGAACGCGCCTGCCAGGCGTTTCCCCGTTAACAACCCGTTAACCACGCCCCGGCATTCTGAGCCGATGCGTGTTGTTGTGTTTCTGATCCTGCTTGTCCTGACTGCCTGCGCCTCGCCCGACCGCCGCTATTGGGGGGCCGAGTCGCAAACCGTCACCATCGCCGGGCGCGACTACAACGTCTATCGCCGTCAGAACGGGTCGCGCATCTCAGTGCAGGTGATCCGCATGGGCTATGCGCGCCGCCGCGAACATGTTGCGATCCTTGGCGCCATGCGGGTGGCTGCCGAACAGGCCACCGGATGCCGGGTTATCGAGGGCAGCGCGGACGGCGACAGCGGCGTGATGGATTTCCGCATGCGCTGCCCGCGCGGCCAGGCCTGACGCATCTCGGCCCCGGAAACATTCGGGTTTCGCGATTTATTCCCGCAGAACTTGCGCAAGATCAAAGAGCCCTCGCCCGCGCAGGGTATCGTGCCTTGGAACGACCAAGGACAAAGACTCAGGGACGAGGGACCCACCATGGCCAGATTGATGATGATTCTCTATGCGGTGATCGGCACCACGCTGGCCGGCATCGGCGTTGTCGTGGCAGTTTCGCTGAACATGTACGAGTTTCAGGCGATCATCGTCTCGGCCGTGATCGGCGCCGTGATCGCCCTGCCCGCGACATGGCTGGTGGCGCGGAAACTGGAAAACATCTGAGCGGCCTGACCCGGCCGATCAGTCCAGAAACACCCGCAACGCCGCTTCGAATTCGCGCGGTTTCTCGGCGTGCAGCCAATGGCCCGCGCCGGGGATTTTGGCGAATTTCGCCTCGGGGAACAGCGACAGGATCCCGGGCCGTGCCTCGCGCTGGACGTAATCCGACTCGGCGCCCGACAGGAACAGCACTGGCCCCTCGAATGAGGTCAGCGCCGTGGTATCGACCCAGCCGATAATCTGCTCCATCGACCGGCTCAGCACATCGAGATTGAGCTTCCAGCGGGCCGGTTCGGGCTTCAGGTCAAGAGATTGCAGCAGGAAAGCGCGCACGGCGGGCGTGTCCACCGATTGCGACAGCCGCGCATCGGCCTCGCGGCGGCTTTCGATGCCGGTCAGATCCATCGCCTGCATCGCCTCAACCAGATGGTTCTGGGTATGCGTATAGGCGACCGGCGCGATGTCGCCGACGACCAGCCGGTTGACCAGATCGGGCCGCGTCAGCGCCAGCAGCATCGCCGCCTTGCCGCCCATCGAATGCCCCATCACGTCCATGGGCGCGCCTTCGGCCTCGATCACCGTGGCCAGATCGGCGGCCATGGCGGGATAGCTGTGCTCATCGTCCCAGAAGCTGTCGGCATGGTTGCGCATATCGACCGAGACAACGCTACGGCTGTCCGACATCCGCTTGGCAATCGCCCCCCAGTTCCGCGCCGAGCCGAACAGTCCGTGCACGATCAACAGGCCCGGCAGATCCGTGGGTGTTCCGTCGCGGGTCAGGGTCAGAAGCGTCATGGAAACCTCAGGCTGTGCGGGGAATGACGGATTGGCGCCGCGTGGCGCCCGGCATCACGGCCAGCGCCACCATCAGCGCGACATAAAGGAACAGTGCCCAGGATCCCAGCGTGGCAAGGCTGACCCATTCATGAGTTTCCTGCCCGTCATACAGCCATGTCCCGGTCAGCGTGCCCAGATTCTCGGCCAGCCAGACGCCCAGAGCGGACAGGAACAGCGACAGCAGCATCGGCATGTACCAGCGGCGGCCCCGGAACGGCGTGAACCAGATCCGCGTGCGCCAGAACAACAGGCCCATGATCGCGAACAGCGCGTAGCGGGTATCGATCACGAAATGCTGCGTGAAGAAATTCACATAGATCGCCGCCGCCAGCCCCAGCGCCGCCCAGCGCGGCGGGAAGGGGATGAAACTCATCTCGAAGATGCGGATCATGCGGATCACGCAGACCCCCACGGCGGCATACATCGCGCCGACGAACAGGGGCACATGGGCGATGGCGAAGACCCCGTGTTCGGGATAGGTCCAGTTGCCGGCGGCGGTGTTGTACCATTCCATCCCCATCCCGAGGATCGAGAAGCCCACCAGCGCAGCGATTTCCTCGCGGCTTTCCAGCCGGAACAGGATGAACGCCCCCTGCGTCACGACCGCAAGCGCCAGAAGCACGTCGTAGCGCGCAATCGTCCAGGCATCGTTCCAGACCGCGTTGGTCACGAAGATGCCGACCATCAGCACACCGCCGAACAGCCCGGCCCAGAGATGCTTGAGCACGAACATCGCCGGCTCTTCCAGCGCATGCGGAAGGCGCGCGCGGGCGAAATCGCCCAGCGCGCGCTCAAGCCTGCGTGTGGCCAAGCCCCCCAGGGCTCAGAGCCCCGGGTAAAGCGGGAAGCGGTCGCAGAGCGCCTTGACCTTGGCGCGCACGGCTTCCTCGACATCGGCGTTGCCGTCCTCGCCATTCGCGGCCAGCCCGTCGACCACTTCGACGATCCAGTCGGCGATGTCACGGAACTCGGCCTCGCCGAAACCGCGCGTGGTGCCGGCGGGCGTACCCAGACGGATGCCCGAGGTCACGAAGGGCTTTTCCGGGTCGAACGGCACGCCGTTCTTGTTGCAGGTGATATGCGCACGGCCCAGAGCGGCCTCGGCAGCCTTGCCGGTCACCTTCTTGGGACGCAGATCGGCCAGCATCAGGTGGTTGTCGGTTCCGCCCGACACGATGTCGATCCCGCCTTTCATCAGCTGATCGGCCATTGCCTGCGCGTTCTTGACGACCTGCGCGGCGTAATCCTTGAAGCCCGGCTCGAGCGCTTCGCCAAAGGCCACGGCCTTGGCGGCGATGACATGCATCAGCGGGCCGCCCTGCAGGCCGGGGAACACTGCCGAGTTGATCTTCTTGGCGATCGCCTCGTCGTTGCACAAGATCATGCCGCCGCGCGGGCCGCGCAGCGATTTGTGCGTGGTGGTGGTGCAGACATGCGCATGGGGCAGCGGCGAAGGATGCTGACCGCCCGCGACCAGACCCGCGATATGGGCCATGTCGACATGCAGGATCGCACCGACCTCGTCCGCGATTTCGCGGAAGGCGGCCCAGTCCCAGGTGCGGCTATAGGCGGTACCGCCCGCAAGGATCAGCTTGGGCTTGTGCTCGCGCGCCTTGGCGCGGACTTCGTCCATGTCCAGCATCTGGTCCTGTTGGCGCACGCCGTAGGACACGACGTTGAACCATTTGCCCGACATGTTGACCGGCGAGCCGTGGGTCAGGTGACCGCCCGAATTCAGATCGAGACCCATGAACGTATCGCCCGGCTGCAGCAGCGCCAGGAACACGGCCTGGTTCATCTGGCTGCCCGAGTTCGGCTGCACGTTGGCATAGTTGCAACCGAAGAGCTGCTTGGCGCGCTCGATCGCCAGTTCCTCGGCAATATCGACATACTGGCAGCCGCCGTAATAGCGCTTGCCCGGGTAACCCTCGGCGTATTTGTTCGTCATCACCGAACCCTGCGCGTCCATCACCGCCTTCGAAACGATGTTTTCGGACGCGATCAGCTCGATCTCGTCGCGCTGGCGACCCAGTTCGAGGGCGATGGCGCGGGCGATCTGAGGATCGCGGGTGGCGAGGTCTTCGGTGAAGAAACCGTTCTGGGCAGTCATGGACGTCTCCGGCAGTGGCGGCGATGGCGGTTGGCGCTGTTTATCGCAGGGCCACGCCACGGGAAAGCGATGAAAACGCCGCATTCGGCGCCGGATGCGAAATGCCCTTTCCGATTGCGAGCCCCGCGCGCATTTGCGAAACCTGATGCGACGGAACCTGATGCGGCAACCCGATGCGTCAGAACCTGTTGCAACGGGCGAACGGGAGAACAGCGTGGCGGACCAGCAAGACGGGCACAGGGCGCCGCGGCGTGGACCGATCGTGTTCCTTGCCAGCCAGACCGAGGCAGCGCAGCAGGCGCGCGAGGAACTGGTGGCGCTTTACGGCGATGCGCCTCTGGCGCAGGCCGGGGCGATCGTGGCGCTCGGCGGCGACGGCTTCATGCTGGAGACGCTGCACGCGACCCAGCACCGCGACGTGCCGGTCTACGGAATGAACCGTGGCACCGTCGGCTTTCTGATGAACAGTTTCGACACGCAGGACCTGCCCGCGCGACTGGCCGCCGCGCAGGAAAACGTGCTGAACCCGCTGGCGATGAAAGCCACGGACACGTCGGGACGGCTGCACGAGGCGCTGGCGATCAACGAAGTCTCGCTTTTGCGCGCGGGCCCGCAGGCGGCACGGCTGCGGATCTCGATCGACGGGCTGGTGCGTATGGAGGAGCTGGTCTGCGACGGCGCGCTGGTGGCCACGCCGGCGGGCTCGACCGCATATAACTACTCGGCCCATGGTCCGATCCTGCCGATCGGCGCCGATGTGCTGGCGCTGACCCCGGTCGCGGCCTTCCGCCCGCGCCGCTGGCGCGGGGCGCTGCTGCCCAAGGCCGCCGCGGTGCGTTTCGACGTGCTGGACCCCGCCAAACGCCCGGTCATGGCCGAGGGCGACGGGCAATCAGTACGCGATGTCGTCTCGGTCGAGATCCACTCGGACCCCGCCGTGCGCCACCGGCTGCTGTTCGACCCCGGCCACGGGCTGGAAGAACGGCTGATCCGCGAACAATTCTTCTGAGGCGAGCGGGTACCGGGTGAGGGGGTTCGCCCTCGCCCCCCGCGCTTGCGGCGCGAGCGCCTCGCGCGACCCGGCGGGGGCATTCTGCCCCCGCACCCCCTGAGGATATTTTCGGATCAAAGATGGCGCGGCGCGGTGACCGGAAACTCAGCGGCGCGCTTCGCGGATCCACGCGCCGAGGATGAAGCCCGCGCCCAGAAGCAACCAGGCCCAGGCGGGCAGCACCGGCGTCAGGCGCAGATCGGTCGTGACATAGGCGTTGCGCGGTGTGATCCCCAGCCAGCCGCGCCCGAAGGCCTGCCGCCCGGCATCGACCGCGCGCAAAGCGGGCAGGCCAGCGGCGATGGGGGCGATGCCGCCACGCGTGGCCTCGATCAACGGGGCGAGCGGCGCGGCATCGGCGACAACGCGTTCGTATTCGCGCGGATTGGCGGTGCCCAGCACGGCAACGGTGTCCTGATCCGCCGATTGCAGGCGGTAGAGGCCCGGCTCGTCGCCCTGCCATTCTGCGGTAAAGCGGCCCGGCGCGGTTTCCGTGAGCGGTATCTCGACCTGCGTGTCGTCGGGGCGGGTGATGGTCACCACATGCGGGCCGTCCTGCAGCGAGCGGCGGGTGATCTGCATCCCAAGGCCCTGCGTCTCGGCAACGAGCGCCTCTTCTTCCAGTTCGGGCTCGCGCATCATCCAATGGGCGAGGCGGCGCAGCAATTCCGCCTGCGGGCCGCCACCTTCGAAGCCGCGATCCCAGAGCCAGGCCTGATCCGAGGCGAGCATCGCCACCCGTCCCTCGCCGGCGCGGTCGAGCACCAGAAGCGGGCGGTCGCCCACGCCCTCCATGACCACCTGTCCCGAACCGGGCGTCAGCTCGATCTGGCGCAGCCAGCGGCCCCAGCCCGGCGCTTCGCCCTCGGCCTCGGGCGGGAAATCGGCGTCGAGCCCGGCGGTGACCGGGTGGCGCTGGCCCAGATCCGACAGCCGCGGCGTGAAAGGTTGCTCGAAGACGCGCGCGGTGGGTTCAGCGGGCAGGATCCGGCCCAGAGGCGAATGGTAGATACTCTCGGCCGAGGCCAGTTCGGGCCCGCCCGCGACCAGAAGCGCGCCGCCTTCCGTCACGTAGCGCTGGATATTGCCGAAATACGAGGTCGGCAGGATCCCCCGTCGACGGTAGCGGTCGAAGATGATCAGATCGAACTCGTCGATCTTTTCGACGAAAAGCTCGCGCGTCGGGAAGGCGATCAGCGAGAGTTCGTTGACGGGCACACCGTCCTGCCGGTCCGGCGGGCGCAGGATGGTGAAATGCACGAGATCCACGGAAGGATCGGATTTCAACAGGTTGCGCCATGTGCGCTGGCCGGTATGCGGCTCGCCCGAGACGAGGAGCACGCGCAGGCGGTCGCGGATGCCGTTGATCTGCACCACCGCCGAATTGTTGCGGTCGGTCAATTCGCCCGCGCCGGTGGGCAGCTGAAAGCGCAGGACGTTCATGCCGCCGCGATCCAGCGTCAGGTCGAGATTCATGTCCACGCCCACCGGCGCGGTGGCATAGCGCAGATCCTCGCCGTTGAGCGCGAAACCCACCTGAACCGGGCGGCCGCGAAGCTCTTCGGGCACGTCGCCTTCGTCCTCGATCCGCAGGGTCAGGGTCATTGTCTCGCCCAGAATGCCATAGGCGGGCGCGTTGCGCACGATCAGGCGGCGATCCCAGTCGCCCGTCTCACCGGTCTGCAGCAGGTGAACCGGCGCCTGCGGCGGCACGCGGGCGGCGTCCTGCGCCAGACCGTCGGAGACCACAAACACCCCTGCCAGCCGGTCGCGCGGCAGATCGGCCAGCGCGGCGTCGAGCGCGCCGTGCAAGGTCGAGCCGCCATTGTCGGGCGCATCGGGCACGGAAACCACGCGCTCTTCGACGCCCAGCCGGGCAAGTTCGGCCTCAAGCTGCGCGAGGGCTGCATCGCTCTGCTCCGGGCGCCTTGCCAGCCGGTTCGAGCCGGTATCGTCGCGCAGGATGAGGGCGATGTCGGGCAAAGGCTGACGGTCTTCGCTTTGCAGCGACGGGTTTGCCAGCGCGGTAAGGATCAGCGCGAAGCCGAGGAACCGCAGCGGCCAGCCCGCCAGCCCGCGCAGCAGCGACAGCAGCGTCACGGCGAGCGCCAGCGCCGCCAGAACGGCGACGGGCAGCCAGCCCAGAAGCGGGTCGAAAACCACCGAGGCGCCGATCATTGGCCCAGCCTTTCGAGCAATGCAGGCACGTGGACCTGATCGGATTTATAGTTCCCCGACAGCACATGCATGATCAGGTTGACGCCAAAGCGCAGCGCCAGTTCGCGCTGCCGCTCGCCCGTCGTCCCCCGTCCGACCGGCAAAAGCGGCATCCCCGCGTCGTCCACCGCCCAGGCCGAAGCCCAGTCATTCGAGCCGATCACCACCGGCGTCACCCCGTCATTAAGGTTGCGAAACGGCATGCCCTCGGCCTGTTCGGCATCGGCGGGCGAGGCTTCGACCCAGACGGTGCCGCCCTGATAGCGACCGGGATAATCGCTGAGCAGGTAGAAGGTGCGGGTCAGGACATGGTCATCGGGCACCGGTTCGAGCGGCGGAATATCCAGCCCGGCGGCGATCTGCTGCAGGCGGCGGGCCTGCGCGGTGGTGCCGCCCGTCAGGCGCGCCTGCTCGGCATCGCGGGTGTCGAACAGGATCATCCCGCCGGTGCGCAGATAGGCGTTGAGCCGGGCATAAGCTTCGGTCGAGGGAAGCGGACTTTCGGCAGTCACCGGCCAGTAGAGAAACGGAAAGACCGACAATTCGTCGGCTTCGATATCGACCGCCATGGGCAGGCTGGGTTCGACCGACGAGCGCAGATAAAGCGCCGTCGACAGCCCGCGCAGACCGGCCAGCGCGACATCGTCGACCTGCGGATCGCCCGACGAAACGGCGCCCAGAACCACGGCCTCGGTCGCCTCCATGATGCGGGTATCGACGGGCTGCGCCTCGGCACGCGGACCGATCAGGCCCAGCGCCAGCACCACCATCGCCGCGCGCAGCAACCGCCCGCCCAGCGCCAGAGTGGCCAGCGAATCGAGCATCAGGACCAGCGCTGCGAGGGCGAAGATATAGCCCGCAAGCGGCACTTCCTGCCGTTCGACCCCGGTTTCCAGATTGGTCCCCATCGGCCATTGCGCGACGTTGAGCGGGGTCTGCGCATCGGTCGCGTTCACAGCAAGCCGCAACGCGGTTCCGGCATACAGGCCCGGCGGGATTTCGGGGCCCGGCTGCGCTTCACCGCGCAAGATGGGGGCAAGATCCGCGCCCGCGATGGCGGCGCGGTCCTCGGCGTCGCTGAGCAGGCCAAAGCCGTCCATGACCTCTTCGGGCTGCCAGCTCGTGCCGTCCATCTCGCCCGCTTCGGGCACTGCGCCACGCGTCGAGACCGACAGCCGTTCGAGCATGTCGACGAACAGCCCCGACAGCGGCAGGTTCGACCATTCGGCATTGGCGGTGACGTGGAACAGCACCACCTGCCCCGCCCCGCGCGCCGCGCGCGTGACCAGCGGCGTGCCGTCCGCCAGCGCGGCGATGGTGCGGTCGGCCAGATCGGGGCCGGGCTGGGCCAGAACCTGTGCGCGGATGCCGACATCGGCGGGCACGGACAGGCCCGCAAAGGGCGAATCCTCGGCGAACGGGGCCAGCGTGCGCGGGTCGCCCCAGCTCATCGCGCCGCCGACGCTGCGCCCGCCCGCGCGCAGCGGCACCGGCAGCAGCGGATCGTCCGCCTGCGCGACAAAGCCCGAGGCCGAGGCCCCGGCGCCCGCCATGCGCGGCCCGGCAAAGCGCAAAAGCAGCCCGCCATCCTCGACCCAATCGGACAGATCCCGCGTCTCGGTCTCGGTCATCGTGGGCATGTCGGCCAGCACGATCACATCGGGGCCGGCCAGCAGCAGATCGTCGATCGATACGCTTTCGATCAGGTCGGCGGTCGGCTCGAGCGCCTGACGCAGGTAGTGCAGCGGCGACAGAAGGGCGAGCGATTCATTGCCCTCGCGCACCGCCAGAAGGCCGACCTTGCGGCGGCGCAGACTGTCATCGGCGATGCTGACCGCGCCCGCGCCGCGCAGCCCTTCGATCTGGAAGCGGGTGATGCGGTTGCGCAATTCGGGCGGCAGGTCGAAGCTGGCCTCGGCGCTCAACGCGCCCGCCTCGAAGGTCAGCGGCGCTCGGGCAAGGTCGCGCTGCGCGCCCGCCGGATCGCGCCCCACCGCCAGAAGGGTCAGCGCCTGCTCCGCCCCCGTGGTGCGGCGCGCGGTGACATGCACGCCCTCGGCATCGAAAGTGGCGGGGGCCAGCGCGATCACCGGCGTATCCGGCTGGAACACCTGCACCGGGCCGGTTTCCGTCAGCGCCGCCAGCAGCGCGGCGCGTCCGTCGCGGGCAAGGCCGTCGCTGAACCACAGTGTTTCCGTGCCCTCGGGCAGATCCGCGACCCAGTCGGGCAGGGCGGCCCCGGGCGTCCAGGGGCGCGGCGCAAGGCCGGGCAGACGCTCGCGCCAATGCTCGGCCGCGCGGAATTCCAGCGCGCCAACCGGCGGATCGGTCAGCGTGACCACCGCCACCGTGCGCCCGGCGCGCTGCGCCTCTTCCAGCGCCTGCGCCGCGCGCTCGATCCGGCGCGGCCAGTCGCGCGCGCTGGCCCAGCTGGCATCCATCACCACGACCAGCGGCCCCTGCCCGGGCAACGCGCGGGTCGGGTTCAGAACCGGCCCCGCCAGCGCCACGATCAGCGCGGCCAGAGCGGCGACGCGGATCAGCAACAGCCACCACGGCGTGCGCTGGCTTTCGGGATCGCGGTCTTTCAGCCCCAGCAGCAGCGCAATACCGGGAAAGCGGCGGCGCACCGGCGCGGGCGGCACGGCGCGCAGCAGCCACCACAGGATCGGCAGCGCCAGCAGCGCCCAGAGCAAGACGGGCGCGGAGAAGCCCAGAGCGTTCATCGCCGCCCTCCGCCCAGCGCCTGATAAAGCCACAACAGACCTTCCGAGGCCGGGCGATCCGTGTGCAAGGTCGTCGCGTGCCAGCCCGATTGCCGGGCCATCGCCTGCAGCCGGTCCTTGCGCTGCGCCAATCGCTCGAGATAGGCGGCCTTCAGGTCGCCCGCGCGCAACGTCTCGAAGGCCATATGGCCCGACATGCTTTCAAACCGGGTGCGACCGTCGAAGGGAAAGCCCTCTTCCACCGGGTCCAGCACCTGCACCAGAATGCCGCGCATGGTCCGTGCGGCAGCCATGGCCAGCGCCTGTTCGATGGGTTCGAGCGCGCCCAGAAAATCCGAGAAAATCACCACATGCCCGCCGGTCGGCGCGGCGTGCAGGTCGATGGCACCGTGTTCGCTTTCAGCGCGCTTTTCTTCAGCCAAGGCCACCGCCAGCGCGTTGGCCTGCGCGCGGCCCGCGCGGGGGGGCATGTCGGCCTCGGCCAGACCCACGCGCTCACCGCCGCGCAGCAGCGCCAGGCCCAGCGCCATCGCCAGCAGGCGCGCGCGATGGGCCTTGGTTTCGCGCCCGTCATCGCCCGTGAAATTCATCGCCGCGCCGCTATCGACCCACAGGCTCACGGCCCGCGCAGCCTGCCACTCGGTTTCGCGCAGATAAACATCATCGCCGCGCGCCGAGCGGCGCCAGTCGATGCGGGTGATCCCGTCGCCGGGGCTCAGCGGGCGGAATTGCCAGAATTCGGCCCCCGAGCCGGAACGCCGGCGACCATGCGCGCCGGGCAGCACCGAGCTTGCCAGATGATCGGCGGCGACCAGAAGCGGGGGCAACCCGCCCGACAGCGCCTCGCCCGAGCGCCTGAGATCTGCACCGCCATGGGATGCGGGTGATGTCACGCAGCCGCCTCCAGCGTGCCGGTGACACGGCCCGTGATCCGGTCGATCACGCCGCCCAGCGATTCGCCGCGCGCACGGGCGGCAAAGGACAGCGCCATGCGGTGAATGAGCACCGGACGCGCTAGCGCGGCGACATCCTCGGCCGACGGGGCAAGGCGCCCTTGCAGCAGCGCGCGCGCCCGGACCGCCAGCATCAACGCCTGCGCCGCGCGCGGGCCGGGACCCCAGGCGAGGCTGTCGCCCAGCGACGGATCGGCTTCGGGCGTACCGGGACGGCAGGCGCGGACCAGCGCAAGGATCGTGTCGACCACGCTGTCGCCCACCGGCATCCGGCGGATCAGCGTCTGCGCTTCGATCAGTTCGGCGGCGGTGAAGATTTCTCTGACGGCGGCATCCTCGGTCCCGGTGGTCGCCATCAGGATCTCACGCTCGGTCTCGAGATCGGGATACTCCACGTCGATCTGCACGAGGAAACGGTCGAGCTGCGCCTCGGGCAGCGGATAGGTGCCCTCTTGTTCGATCGGGTTCTGCGTGGCCAGAACGTGGAACGGCGCGCCCAGCTTGCGGTGCTGACCGGCAATCGTGACCTCGCGCTCTTGCATCGCCTGCAGAAGGGCGGACTGTGTCCGGGGCGAGGCGCGGTTGATCTCGTCGGCCATCAGAAGTTGGCAGAAGACCGGCCCCTCGATGAAACGAAAGGCGCGGCGCCCGTCCTCGGCGGTATCGAGAACCTCGGAGCCCAGAATATCGGCGGGCATCAGGTCGGGCGTGAACTGCACGCGGTTCGATTGCAGGCCCATCACAATGGCCAGCGTATCGACAAGCCGCGTCTTGCCCAGCCCCGGCAGACCCACCAGAAGCGCGTGTCCGCCCGACAGAAGCGCCGTCAGCGACAGGTCCACGACCGTCTCCTGACCGATGAAGCGCGGTGCAATCGCCGCGCGCGCCTGAGCAAGGCGCTCGCCAAGGGCCTCGATGGCAGGGACCAACGTATCGCTCATGCGGGCATTCCTCCGGGTCGTGACCTTCGTACAGGGCAAGTTATATGGAAGGGTACGCGATAGGCCCAGACCAAGTTGGACAAAATGACAGCGCCACAAGACAATGTGACACCCAGCGCGGAAGGACTGGCGGCATCCGCGCAAAAGGCCAGCAAAAAGGGCGGTTTGCCGCCCGTGCACCTGTGGAACCCGCCGTTTTGCGGCGATCTCGACATGCGCATCGCGCGCGACGGGACATGGTTTTACCTCGGCACGCCGATCGGGCGACCGGCGCTGGTGCGGCTGTTCTCGACCATTCTGAAGCTGGAGGACGGGAAATATTTCCTTGTCACCCCGGTCGAGAAAGTGGGCATCACCGTCGATGACGCGCCCTTCGTCGCGGTGGATTTCACCGCCAGGGGCGAGGGCGAGGCGCAGGTCCTGCGCTTCGAGACCAATGTCGGTGACTTTGCCGAGGCCGGGGCGGATCACCCGATCCGGGTGGAGCGCGATCCCGAAACGGGCGAGCCCTCGCCCTATGTGATGATCCGCGCGGGGCTGGAAGCGCTGATCGACCGCAAGAGCTTTTACCGGCTGGTCGAGCTGGGCGCCCATCACAGGCATGAGGGCGTGTCGTGGTTCGGCCTGTGGTCGGGCGGTGTGTTCTTCCCGGTGATTCCGTCGGATAAGCTGTGACCCGGTCGCGAAAGGGCTGCGCGCGTCTGTTCTGATGGCAAAGGCGAGGGGGCTCCGCGCCCCCTCGCGCTCCCTGCGCCAAGGGGGGGCTGTCTGCCCCCCTTGGATCCCCCCGAGGATATTTCTGGATTAAAGATGGGAAGGGTTGTCGCACCGGGTGCGGTAAGGCAGACCTAAGCGCGAGGATTTTCGGGAGAGGGTCGGATGACCGCTTCGCCGCAACGCGCGCGTCTGGCCGTCTCGGCCATGTTTTTCGTCAACGGGCTGATGCTGGGAAGCTGGGCCGTGCGGGTGCCCGCTTTCGTCGAGGCCTTCGCGCTGGGTCCCGCGTTGCTGGGGCAGTTGCTGCTGTGTCTTGCGGGCGGGGCGATCCTGTCCTTTCCGCTGGCGGGACGGCTGAGCGACGCGATCGGCGCGGCGCGGGCGACGCGGTGGCTGGCGCTCTATCACCTCGTGACGCTGCCCGCGCTGGCGCTCGCGCCCTCGCCGCTCTGGCTGGCAGGGGCGCTGGTGCTGTTCGGCGCGGGCCATGGGGCGATGGATGTGGCGATGAATGGCTGGGGCGCCGAGGTCGAGCGCGCGCTGCGCCGACCGGCCATGTCGGCCTTTCACGCGATGTGGAGCCTTGGCGCCGGGACCGGCGCGCTGCTGGGGGCGGGCGCGGTGCGCGCGGGAATGGCACCGGGCGGGCATTTTCTGGCCGTGGCGCTGGTATTCGGCGCGATATCTCTGGGTCTGGCGCTGATCGGCTGGGAGTCGCGGCGCGGGGCGCCCGTGCCCGGTTTCGCGCTGCCCACGGGGGCGCTGATGCTGGCGGGGCTCGCCGCGTTCTGCGCGTCGATCGGCGAGGGGGCAATGGCGGATTGGTCGGCGGTGTTCCTGATCGACATCGCCCGCACCGGCGAAGCGCAGGCGGCGCTGGGTTACGGCGTCTACTCGGTCGCCATGTTCACCGCGCGGCTGAGCGCGCATCACGCCATCGCACGCATGGGCGCCGTGCGCACCGCGCGGCTTGCGGGGCTGCTGGCCTTTGCCGGGCTCTGCGTGGCGCTGCTGGGCCAGACGCTGATCGCGGGGCTGGTGGGCTTTGCGCTGCTGGGGCTGGGCTATTCGGTGGTGATGCCTTTGGCCTTCAGCCGCGCCGCCAATGATCCCGACACGCCGCAGGGCCGCGCCATCGCCGGGGTCGCGACGCTGGGCTATGGCGGCATGGTCGCGGGCCCCGCGCTGATCGGCGGCATCGCGCATCTGGCCGGGCTGAACACGGCCTTCTGGCTGATCGCGCTGCTGGCTCTGGGTATCACCGCGCTGGCAGGCGCGCTGAAACCGGCGGGCTGAGGCTCAGCCCTGCGGCTGGCCGTGATGCGAAGTCAGCTCGAGAAAGGCATCTTCGAGATCCGGCTCGGCGGTCGAGACATCGACGACATCCGCCCCCGCCCCCTGCAGCGCGGTCAGGATCGCGCCCGCGCCCAGATGCGAGCGCTTGTAGCTGAAGGCGGTCCAGCCATCGGCGCGGTCTTCGCGGCTGACACCGTCGGGCAGCGAGACCTGACCCAGCGGTGCGCTGGTGCGCACCAGAAGGGTCTTGGCATCCATCCGTTTCAGGATCGACTCGGTCGTGTCGCGGATGATCAGCGACCCCTGGTCGATGATCGCGATCTCGTCGCACATTTCCTGCGCTTCTTCGAGGTAATGCGTGGTCAGGATGATCGTCATGCCCTGCCGGTTCAGCTCGCGGACATTGGTCCACAGCATTTGCCGCAGCTCGATATCGACGCCCGCGGTGGGCTCGTCCAGCACGAGGATCTGCGGCGCATGGACCAGCGCCTTGCCCAGAAGAAGCCGCCGCCGCATCCCGCCCGAAAGCGTGCGCGCATAGGCCTCGGCCTTGTCGGTCAGGCCGATGAGTTCGAGGATCTCTTCGGTACGGCGCTCTTTCGGCGGCACGCCGTAAAGGCCCGCCTGCACTTCAAGCGATTCGCGCGGGGTGAAGAACGGGTCGACCGACAGTTCCTGCGGCATCACGCCGATCGCGGCGCGGGACTGGCGCGGATTCTCATCCTGATCGAAACCCCAGATCCGCACCTTGCCCGAGGTCTTGCGCACAAGCCCGGCCATGATGTTGATCATCGTCGATTTACCCGCCCCGTTGGGGCCCAGAAGCCCGAAGACCGAGCCTTCGGGGATCGTCAGGTCGACGCCTGTCAGCGCCTCTTTGGCGGCGGTGCGTTTGCCTGCGGCGTAAACCTTGCGCAAACCTTCGATTTCGATCGCGTTGCGGCTCATCTTGCTCCCGCCCTGAAAATTCGTATTGATGGGGCGTATCACCTAGGGCGAATACGTGCCCTGGACAAGGAATACTCCTCAAAGAAGAGAGCCAAGGAAGCGTGATGTCCGTTCCCCAGCAGCCCGCCCATGACGCCCCCGCCACCCATAAAGCGACCGCGCGGCGCGTGGCCTGCGACGGCGGCGAAGGCGCGCTGGGCCATCCGCGCGTCTGGCTGACGATCCCGCACGATACCGGCTGGGTCGACTGCCCTTATTGCGATGCGCGCTACGTTCTGGACCCGGACGCGGCCGATCACGGGCACTGACAAAGGCCCGGCCCCGGTCGCCGCGCCCCTGCCGCCATGCCCCTGCGCATCCTCTGTGCTGCCCTGCACAGAGGCGGCACTGGAAGCGAAGCCTCACAGCACCGATATTCCCTGCAACCGCTTTGCAAGGGAATTCCGCCATGTCCTTTCGTCCCGTGACCAAGACCAGCCGCGCCAAACCCACGATGGAGGGCGCCGGCGTCCATCTGCACCGCGCTTTCGGTTTCGGCGATCCGACCGAGGGCGATCCCTTCCTGATGCTCGACGATTTCCGCAACGATTCGCCCGAGCTGTATCGCAAGGGCTTTCCGTGGCACCCGCATCGGGGGATCGAGACGATCACCTATGTGCTGGAAGGCACGGTCGAGCACAGCGATTCGCTGGGCAACAAGGGGCGTCTCGGCTCGGGCTCGGTCCAATGGATGACCGCCGGGTCGGGGATCTTGCATCAGGAAATGCCCAAGGGGAACGCCAAGGGCCAGATGCATGGCTTCCAGCTTTGGGCGAACCTGCCGCGCCGCCTGAAGATGACCGCGCCGCGCTATCAGGACATCAAGGGCTCGGATATCGACACGGTGGTCGATGACGACGGCACCGCCGTGCGCATCATCACCGGCAAGTTCTGGGGCAAGACCGGCCCGGTCGACGGTATCGCCGCCGAACCGCTGATGCTGGACGTCTCGGTCCCGCCCAACACCCGCAAGGTGCTGCCGGTCGATACCTATCTGAACACCTTCGCCTATGTCTTCGCAGGCAAGGGCACGTTCCGTGATGCCTCGCGGCCGCAGGGCGTGCTGGTCGAGAAAGAGTTTCAGGGCCAGGAGCTGAACCTGCGCGACATGACGGGCGACCGCACGCTGGTGCGCTTCGGCACGGGCGACGAGATCGTGGTCAATGCCGGGCCCGAAGGTATTCGCTTCCTGCTCGTCTCAGGCAAGCCGATCAAAGAGCCGGTGGCGTGGCACGGTCCGATCGTGATGAACTCTCAGGCCGAGTTGAAGCAGGCGTTCAAGGAATTGAACAACGGCACCTTCATCAAGGATCAATCCGACCGCCGCTGGCGGTGAGATCCCGCAAGCCCTGCCCCATGGCCGGGGCTTGCACCCCCTTCCGCGCCGCGCCAGACAGGCGGGATGCGCAACGACGTCCTGATCTATCGCCGTTTCGGCCCGCCGCTTGACGCGTTGACGCTGGAAACTCCCGACCTGCCGCCCCGACCAGAGGGGGCGATCCGCGTGGCGATGCTTCTGGCGCCGGTGAACCCGTCCGACCTGATCCCCGTCACCGGAGCCTATGCGCACCGCATCACCCTGCCCGAAGTGGCCAGCTATGAAGGCGTGGGGCGCGTCATCGCTGCGCCGCCGGATCACGCGCATCTGCTGGGCCAGCGCATCCTGCCGCTGCGCTCGGGCGGGACGTGGCGGCGCCTGCATGATTGCGTGCCCGACTGGGCCGTACCGGTGCCCGACGACATCCCGGACGCACATGCCGCACGCGCCTATATCAACCCGATGGCCGCCGCGCATTTGCTGGCGGGGTGGCCGGTGAGCGGACGCCGGGTGTTGTTATCCGGCGCGGGATCGCATTGCGCGTCATCGCTGGCGCGCGGCGCACTGAGTCAGGGGGCCGCATCGGTTCAGGGCATCTACCGCAGCCCCGCCCGCCGCACCGAGCTTCTGGCGCGGGGCGTCGAGCCTGTGGCGATGGACGACCTGCCTGCCATCCGCGAGGCCGCGCGACGGGCAGACGTGACTTTCGACGCGCTGGGCGGGCCGGTTGCCACGGCGGTGCTTGAGGCGATGCGCCCGGGCAGCGATTTCGTGGGTTACGGGCTGCTGACGGGCGAGCCGTTGCGCCCGCAATCCCCGCCCCGCGCGGGCTATCACCGCTTTCACCTGCGCGAATCGCAAGCGGCGATGTCCCCGCGCGACTGGCAGGACGCGTTCGCGGCAATCTGGGACGACCTGCGCGCAAGCCCCCCGCCGGAGGGCCGCCGCTTCGCGCTGTCCGACTGGCGCGCGGCGCTTCACTCGGTCGGCGAACCCGGCGCGCCCAAGCCGCTGCTGGATTTCACCTGACGCATTGCGCACAGAAAAACGGGCGGAGGTTGCCCCCCGCCCGTTTTTTCACACCCGGCGCGTTTTCGGAACACGCCGGTAAGGTCTGAACCAAAGGCTCAGGCCGCGGCCTTACGCTCGCGGAACGACTGCTCGCGCTGCAGGGCTTTCGCGGCCAGCGTCATGCCCGCCTGCTTCAGCTCTTCGATGCGGCGCTCGAGTTCTTCATTCGTGATATCGGTCGGCATTGTCGGTCTCCTTTCATCGTCGTCATCCTCCGCAGTCAAAACCCGGTCGCAGCGTCACCGGCCATCAGGCGGGCGCGGAACACGAAGGGCTCGTGCGGAAAGCGCGGTCCGGGGCAGCGCAAAAGGCGCAGGGGTCCGTCAGGACCGGAAAGCCGCAAAACAACGGCAAACCCGGAGAGCAGCCCCTATATGGCAGCCCCTGTGACCAAATTCAACCTTTTGGCCAAATCTTTGTGCAACGCGCGCTGCCCCTCCCCTGCCGCTGGACGCCCCGCGCCTCGCCGGATACCAAGGAGCGAACGACGACCAAGGAGCACGGCATGGCGTTCGGCAAGGGCTCGCACCTTCATCTCATCGACGGCTCGGCCTTCATCTTCCGCGCCTATCACGCGCTGCCGCCGCTGACGCGCAAGTCGGACGGTATGCCGGTCGGCGCCGTGCAGGGTTTTTGCAACCTGTTGTGGAACGAGATTTCGGGCGGGACCTCGAACAAGTCGAAACCCACCCATATCGCGGTGATCTTCGACGCCTCGTCGATCACCTTCCGCAACGAGATCTACGATCTCTACAAGGCCAACCGCCCCGAACTGCCCGAGGATCTGCGCCCGCAATTCCCGCTGACGCGCGAAGCCACCCGCGCCTTCAACGTCTCGTGCATCGAGATGGAGGGGTTCGAGGCCGACGACATCATCGCCACCTATGCCCGCCTTGCCACCGAAGCGGGCGGCAGCGCGACCATCGTGTCCTCGGACAAGGACCTGATGCAGCTTGTCGGCCCCGGCGTCGACATGTGGGACCCGATGAAAAGCAAGACCCTGGCCGAAGCCGAGGTGTTCGAGAAATTCGGCGTCGGTCCCGACCGCGTGGTCGATGTGCAATCGCTGGCGGGCGACTCGGTCGATAACGTCCCCGGCGCGCCCGGCATCGGCCTGAAGACCGCGGCACTTCTGATCAACGAATACGGCGATCTGGACACGCTTCTGGAACGGGCCGAAGAGATCAAGCAGCCCAAGCGCCGCCAGACCCTGATCGAGCACGCCGAACAGATCCGCATCTCGCGCAAGCTGGTGACGCTGACCCGCGACGTGCCGGTCGAGGACACGCTCGACTCGCTCGAATGCCGCACGCCCGAGGGCGACGCCCTGCTCGATTTCCTCGCCAAGATGGAATTCCGCACCCTGACGCGCCGGATTTCCGAGAAGCTGGGCGTCGAAGCCCCCACGATGGCGGAACCCGCCAGCGCCGCGCCCAAGGCCGACAAGACCGACGCCCCGGCCGCGATTGAACAGCCGCCCTTCGACGCCGAAAAATACGAATGCGTCCGCGACATGGACGCGCTCAAGGTCTGGATCGCACGGATCATGGACAAGGGCTTCGTCGCCGTCGATACCGAGACCACCTCGCTCGACGAAATGCGCGCCGAACTGGTGGGTATCTCGCTGGCCGTCACGCCGGGCGAGGCCTGCTATATCCCGCTCACCCATTCCGAAGGCTCGGACGATCTGTTCGGCTCGGCCAATCGGCTTGACGGGCAGATCGACCCGGAACAGGCGCTGGCCGCACTCAAACCCGTTCTGGAAGACGCATCGATCCTGAAAATCGGCCAGAACATCAAATACGACGCCAAGATCTTCGCCCGCCGGGGCATCGCGGTCGCGCCCATCGACGACACGATGCTGATGAGCTACGCGATGTTCGCGGGCCTGCACAATCACGGCATGGACGAGCTGTCCGAGACCTATCTCGACCACAAGCCGATCCCGATCAAGCCGCTGCTCGGCTCGGGCAAATCGGCGCGCACCTTCGACAAGGTCGGCATCGAGGACGCGACGAAATACGCCGCCGAAGACGCCGACATCACGCTGCGGCTGTGGCAAAGCCTGCGCCCACGCCTGCACCGCGAACGCGTGACCAATGTCTACGAGACGCTTGAACGCCCGCTGGTGCCGGTGCTGGCCGCGATGGAAATGCACGGCATCAAGGTCGACCGCCAGACGCTGAGCCGCATGTCCTCGGCCTTTGCACAGAAAATGGCGGGGCTGGAAGCCGAGATCCACGAACTGGCGGGCGAGACCTTCAATGTGGGCTCGCCCAAGCAGCTGGGCGAAGTGCTGTTCGACAAACTGGGCCTGCAGGGCGGCAAAAAGGGCAAGACCGGCGCCTATTCGACGGGTGCCGATATCCTCGAAGACCTCGCGACCGAGCATGAACTGCCGGGCAAGGTGCTGGACTGGCGGCAGATTTCGAAGCTGAAATCGACCTATACCGACGCGCTGCAGGACCATATCAACCCCGAGACCGGGCGCGTGCACACCTCATATGTGCAGACCGGCGCCAATACCGGGCGACTGGCCTCGACCGATCCCAACCTGCAGAACATCCCGATCCGCAGCGAGGAAGGGCGCCGCATCCGCGAGGCCTTCGTGGCGAGCGAGGGTCACAAGCTGGTCAGCCTCGATTACAGCCAGATCGAGCTGCGCATCCTCGCCCATATCGCCGATATCCCGGCGCTGAAACAGGCCTTCCAGGACGGGCTCGACATCCACGCGATGACCGCGTCCGAGATGTTCGGCGTGCCGCTGGACGAAATGACGCCCGAGGTCCGCCGTCAGGCCAAGGCGATCAATTTCGGCGTGATCTACGGCATTTCCGGCTTCGGCCTTGCGCGCAACCTGCGCATCCCGCGGGCCGAGGCACAGGCCTTCATCGACACCTATTTCGAACGCTTCCCCGGCATCCGGGATTACATGGACGCGACCATCTCCTTCGCCAAGGAGCATGCCTATGTCGAAACCCTGTTCGGCCGCCGCATCCACACGCCGGAGATCAACGCCAAGGGCCCCGGCGCAGGCTTTGCCCGACGCGGCGCGATCAACGCGCCTATTCAGGGTACCGCCGCCGACATCATCCGCCGCGCCATGACCCGCATCCCGCAGGCGATCGAGGGCCTGCCCGCGAAAATGCTGCTGCAGGTGCATGACGAACTGGTCTTCGAGGTCGAGGAAAGCGCCGTCGACGACATCATCGCCCGCGTCAAGGCGGTGATGGAGGGCGCGCATAACCCGGCAGTGGAGATCGACGTGCCGCTGATCGTCGATGCCGGCGTCGGCGACAACTGGGCGCAGGCCCATTAAGCGGGAACCATGAGCCGCCCCCGACCCCGTCCCCGCGCGCCCAAGGGCCCGACGCGCCTCGTCGCGCTCAACAAGCCGATGAACGTGCTGTCGCAATTCACCGATGACGGCCACTGGCCGGGGCTGAAGCGCTTCGTCGACCTGCCGGGCCTCTACCCGGCCGGCCGCCTCGACCGCGACAGCGAGGGGCTCTTGCTGCTGACCAATGACGGCATCCTGCAGGCCCGGATCACCGACCCCAAGGACAAGATGCCCAAGACCTACGCCGTGCAGGTCGAAGGCGCGATCACCGAAGACGCGCTGCAGGCCCTGCGCGACGGCGTGACCCTCAATGACGGCCCGACCCGCCCGGCCGAGGCGCGCACGATCCCCGAACCCGACTGGCTCTGGCCCCGCGACCCGCCGGTCCGGTTTCGCAAATCCGTGCCCGATGGCTGGATCGAACTCACCATCACCGAAGGCCGCAACCGCCAGATCCGCCGCATGTGCGCCCATGTCGGCCTGCCCGTCCTGCGCCTCGTCCGCCGCCGCATCGGTCGGTACGAAATCGGCCCCCTCGCCCCGGGCGAATGGCGCGACCTGACACCCTGATCGGCGTTTTCGCGAAACGAGCCTGCTTTGCGAGGCACAGCACGCCCGAAACGCTTGCTTTCGCGGGCCAAGCGGGCACACTGCCCGGATGATCGCCAACTACGACGCCCTGCGCGCCTTCGCGCTCTCGCTCGACCTGCCGCGGGTCGAGGAGTCCACCGGCTGGGGCCGCCCCTGCCTGCGCGCGCATGGCAAGATGTGGGTCTGGTGGTCCCCCTACGAAGACGCCGCCGTCTTTCACTGCGATATCGACGAACGCGAGATGCTGCTTTCCGCCGATCCGCAGACCTTCACCCTGCATCCTCATTACGCCGCGCATAAATTCATCCTCGTCAGGGCGGGCCATATCGACCCCGACTGGGCCGGCCCCCGCCTGATCCGCCGCTGGCGCGAGATGGCACCGAAACGCTGGCTCAAAGACTGGGATGCCGGGCGCGCCTGACCCAGCGGTGATGAGGGGGCGCTGCCCCCTCGCCCTGCGGGCTCACCCCCGGGATATTTAGAGATTAAAGATGCGGCGAAAGCTGTGGCGCGCGCGCCATGTCCTTTCACTTTGCCTCAAATACTCAATCGACCTTTCCGCAACGAGATCGCCGGGCAGGGGCGCCCCGCAGACGCCCCGGGCGGCCGAAGCGCGCGGGGGTGGGCGGGTGGAGCGCGCTTCGGCCGCCCTTTTCCCGCTTTTCCATCTACCGCGCTCTACGATAGAAGCAGGGCATGACAGACGAACCCACCGACAAATCCGACGAGCCCCCGATCGAGCCATCGCTCGAAGCGCCGCTCGATGCACCGCTGGCCGAACCCCTGCGCCGCGCGCTGGGTGAGCGCTATCTGCAATACGCGCTGTCGACCATCATGCACCGCGCGCTGCCCGATGCGCGCGACGGGATGAAACCCGTCCATCGGCGCATTCTCTACGCGATGCGCGAGCTGCGGCTGGGTCCCGACAGCCGGTTCCGCAAGTCGTCGAAGATCTCGGGCGACGTGATGGGCAATTATCACCCCCATGGCGACGTCGCGATCTACGACGCGATGGCCCGTCTGGCGCAGGATTTCAACGTCCGCTACCCGCTGGTCGACGGCCAGGGCAATTTCGGCAATATCGACGGCGACAACCCCGCCGCCAGCCGGTACACCGAGGCCCGGCTGACCGCCGCCGCCGAAGTGCTGATGGATGGCCTGACCGAGAACGCGGTGGATTTCCGCGACAATTACGACGGCACACTGACCGAGCCCATCGTGCTGCCCGCCGCCTTTCCCAACCTTCTGGCCAACGGGGCCAGCGGTATCGCGGTGGGGATGGCGACCAATATCCCGCCGCACAATCTCGATGAACTCGTCTCGGGTTGTCAGGCGATGATCCGCGACCCCGAGCTGAGCGACGCGGCGCTGGTCGATCTGATCCCCGGCCCCGATTTCCCGACCGGCGGCATCATCGTCGAGCCGCGCGACTCGATTCTGGAAACCTATCGCACTGGGCGCGGCGCCTTCCGCCTGCGCGCGCGCTGGAATGTCGAGGATCTCGGCCGCGGCACCTGGCAGGTCGTCGTCACCGAGATCCCCTATCAAGTTCAGAAATCCAAGCTGATCGAGAAGCTGGCCGAGGTCATCCAGCTGAAGAAGGTTCCTCTTCTGGCCGATGTGCGCGACGAATCGGCCGATGACGTGCGCATCGTGCTCGAACCCCGCTCGAAGAATGTCTATGCCGAGCAGATGATGGGCATGCTGATGCGCGTGTCGGATCTGGAGATCCGCTTTTCGCTCAACATGAACGTATTGATCGACGGGCGCACGCCGAAGGTCTGCAGCCTGAAAGACGTACTGCGCGCCTTTCTCGATCACCGCCGCGAGGTGTTGCAGCGCCGCTCGCAGCACCGGCTGGACAAGATCGACCACCGGCTTGAAGTGCTGGAAGGCTTCATCATCGCCTTTCTGAACCTCGACCGCGTGATCGACATCATCCGCTATGACGAGGATCCGAAAGCCGCGCTGATGCGCGAGGAATGGGACCGCAAGTTCAAGCGCGCGACCTCGGAAAGCGATTACCTCACCCCGCCCCCGTCCGAGGGAGAGCTGACCGAGGTGCAGGCCGAGGCCATCCTCAACATGCGCCTGCGCAGCCTGCGGCGGCTCGAAGAGATCGAGCTCAAGCGCGAGCGCGACGAATTGATGCGCGAGCGCGAGGGACTGCAGGACCTGCTCGACAGCGAAGAGCTGCAATGGACCCGTATCGCGCAGGAGCTGGAAAAGGTCCGCGACCAGTTCGGCATGGGCACGCGGCTGGGCGCACGCCGCTCGACCTTTGCCGAGGCCGGCGAGGTCGAGGTTCTGGCGCCCGAGGCGATGATCGAGCGCGAGCCGATCACCGTGGTCTGCTCGAAAATGGGCTGGATCCGGGCGATGAAGGGCCATGTCGCGCTCGATACCGAGTTCAAGTTCAAGGATGGCGACGAGGGCGCTTTCGCGCTGCATGCCGAGACCACCGACAAAGTGCTGGTCTTCGGCTCGAACGGGCGGTTCTACACACTTCTGGGCGCCAATCTGCCCGGCGGGCGCGGCATGGGCGAGCCGGTGCGGCTGATGGTCGATCTGCCCAACGAGGCGCAGATCCTCGACCTTTTCGTCCATCGTCCCGGCACGAAGATGATCGTCGCCTCGTCGGATGGCGACGGTTTCATCGTGCCCTCGGACGAGCTGTTGGCACAGACGCGTACGGGCAAGCAGGTGCTGAACCTGCGCGACGGCGCGCGGGCGCTGGTCTGCCGGAACGTGAGCGGCGACCACGTGGCGACAGTGGGCGAGAACCGCAAGATGCTGGTCTTCCCGCTGTCCGAGCTGCCCGAGATGGGCCGGGGCAAGGGCGTTCGGCTGCAGAAGTTCAAGGATGGCGGCCTGTCGGACCTGACCACGCTGACGCTGGCCCAAGGCCTGTCATGGAAGGACCCGGCCGGGCGCACCCGGCACGAGCCCGACCTGACCGAATGGCTGGCAAAGCGCGCCGCCGCCGGGCGCATGGCGCCGCGCGGCTTCCCCCGCGATAACCGTTTCTCCTGAACCACACCCCGCGCCCCGGTTTTTCCACAACGGGGCGCGGCGTTGCCATGCTGGGTCCTTTCCGGTATCCGAATCCCGAAACCGGAGAGGACCCACGATGGCTTTGACGCGCACGCTTCTGAAGATCCTGGCCCCGCTCGGCGTGGCGGGCCTGCTCGCCGCCTGTTCGGCCAGCGGCGCCAATCTGGGGGCCACCCGGGCCGAGCTGGGCGATTTCCGGCTGTGCTATAACATCGTCACTACCAACGACGCCGTACGCGGACCGCTGTCGCGCGAAGCGGATGTCGAGGTCTTCGCCGACCGCATCCGCGACGAGGTCGAGCGCCGCTTCGGTCGCTACGAAGGCGACCGGCTCTATCACATCGCGCTGCATCTCGATGCCTATGTGCTGGCGGTGCCGGGCATCCCGCTGGTCGCCTCGCCGCGCTCGGCGCTGATCCTGTCGGCCAATGTCTGGGACGACCGGCTGGGCCGCCCGCTTAACGAGGAACCCGAGCAACTGACCGTGCTGGAAAGCGCCGGCGCCTCGGCGGTGGTGGGTTCCGGCCTGACGATGGGCGTGGACGAGCAGATGCAGATGCTCTCGGAGAACGCCGCACGCAGCATCGAGGACTGGCTGGCCCGCAATCCCGAATGGTTCGAGCATGATGCCGAAGCGTCCGGGGAACTGGCCGCTGACCCGGCTGTCGACACCGAACCGGGCGCGCCGATGGCCGTGCCGGGCGCACCGGAAAGCGCCGTCACGCTGGCCACCGCCGATGGCGAAACCGGCGATGCGGCGACCCGTCCTGCGAATAGCTGCGGGCGGCTCTGACAGGGGCGCCCGCGCGCGTAAGGCGCCTTCGCAACATCATCCCCGACAGCGCGCCGGACGACCCGTCCGGCCGGTCAGAGACGGGCTTTGCCTGCCGTGGCGTTTCTGCCGCAGGGGCGCGCCAATGCGCTTGATTTTTCCCTGTTCCACCATTACGACGCGCGCGACGCGGCATGCCAAACGCGGGGGTTTCCCCGCCGCGCTCGATACTGAAATGGGCGGGTTTCCCCCGCCGCGCCGACTAAGACTCGAGGAGAAGCCATCATGGCGAAGGCAAAGTTTGAACGTAACAAACCGCACGTCAACATCGGCA
>NZ_JAFKOK010000009.1 GCF_017303295.1 Rhodobacter sp. NTK016B
GCCGCGCACCGACCAGCGCCTCGGCCTCGAACGTGGCGGCCTGGGCGGTGCTGACGGGCTTGTCCACGTCGCGCGTGTTGTCGACCTCGCCGAGCCCGAGCTCCGACGCATTGACCACACCGATGAGCTTCAGCCGTGCGGGCGACGAGCTGTGCTGCACCATCCAGTACCAGCGGGCAGAACCGAGATCGCCGTCGGCCAGCGCGCCGCCGTTCTGGTTCAGGATCGTGTATTCCGTGGCACCGACCGTCAGCGTGGGGGCCGTGACAGTGTTCGCGGCGGGCCAGCGGACCAAGAACGGCGTGCCGTTGGTGATGCTGATCGACGCCTGTTCCGTCTCGACCGTGGCCACCGCCGCATCGCCGGTCCCGCTGATCACCGGGCGGATCAGGGCGTCAAACCCGCGCGCCGCTTCCAGATCACCGATCTGCCCCGCAATGGTGGCTGCGAAGTTCGGATCATCGCCAAGCGCGGCGGCGAGTTCGTTCAGCGTGTCGAGCGTGCCCGGCGCGGAATCGAGCAGAGCCGCGATGGCAGCTTGGACGAAGGCAGCCGTGGCGAGCTGCGTGGTATTCGTCCCGGGCGCTGCCGTCGGCGCGGTCGGGGTGTCGGTAAAGGCGGGCGATGACAGAGGGGCCTTGGCGTCAAGCGCGGCCTGCAGACCGTTGGTCTTGGCAATCGCAAACGAATTGTCCGGAACCACAGGCGCGCTGGAGAAGGTCTTCACGCCCTCAATGGTTTGCGCGCCGGTGGTCTGGACGAAGTCGCCAACATCCTGTGCCGCAGCAGTCCCGAAGGTCGGCTTATTGCTCAGGTCGTCATAATCGCCAGACTTCGCCACAGGAGAAAGGCTAGCATCCAGCGCGTCGACCGCTGCCAATGCCGAAGCCGCGTCCGAAAACGCCGCCGGAAGCTCGGAGGTTTTCGCCCAAGTCGATGCGCCCTTGAGGTAGACGCCGTTGTTCGCGGGCGTCGGGTCATCCAGAACGAACGCGTTATCACCAGCGGTCCCGGTCGGCAGGTCCGCAAGCTCATCCTCGAAGAACAGCGTGCCACCCAACGCGGCCTGCGCTTCAATTTCTTCGAGCTTTGCCCGGAGTTCGGCGTTGACGACTTGGTGATTTGGGTCAACAGGCGACCCTTCAAGGATCGCCCTAAGCGATTTGGCTACAGCCATCGTAATCTCCGAGATGAGGTGTTTATTCGCGACCGACGATGCGGCGGATGCGGGTACTGGCGAGGGTCGGCCAGAAGCCGGGGGAGACGGATTGAGCGGCGAGGGTCGCATTCGACCCGTCGCCATACCGAACCGACAGATCGAGCGTTGCCGTCACGCCCTGCATCGTCGGAACATCGGCCGACCGCGTGACGCTGGAGCCGAAGGTCTGGATATAGGTTGTCAATTTCGTGCCTGCCTCGATCTGGCCGCCCCAGGCATAGAAGGACCCGGCGGCGGCATTGTCGGAGCGAACCAGAAGCCGGGCCGAGCCGGTTCCTGTGGTGTAGGCCATCCAGACGCGGAACCAGCCGTTCCCGTAATCCTCGGTGCCATAGTCGGTGATCGTGCCAGCGGTCGCCGTGACCGTGCCGTCGGCCAGATTGACCCGGATGTGACGCCCGGCGCTGAGATCATCGCGCAGCAGGATGTGTGTGGTGCCGGTGTTGGCTTTGACGAAAATCGAGATCACCACAGCGGCGCCCGAGCCAAAGGTGACAGCCTGATAAGCCCCCTGCCCTGATCCCGTGACATTGATCCGGTCCCCGGATGCGAACCCGGTCGGGGCCGTGGTGGCATCTGCCGTGATCGTGGCCCCGCCGGTGGGCGTCCATGCCGCGTCGTTCAGAGCCTCGGATCGCAGGCACAGGTTCGTCGCCGAAGGCTCGACCAGCAGCGCACGAGTCCCGAGCAGGTAATCGAAGCGCGGAGCATCGATGGCCGCGCTGGCGATCAGACCATCCTCGCCCACATAGGTCGCGGCGCTGGCCCGGGTCAGGCTCAGCACGCCGGCCAGCGCGCCGGGAACCCGATCCGCTTGATATTCCGCATAGTCGAACAGCGCGACATAGCGGGCCGCCGTGACGATGGTGCCGGAGGAAACCCTGCGCCACCATTCCCCGTCCCCGATGACAAGCTGTATTCCGTCAGGCAGACCGGAGACGCTTCTCGAGATCCCGTTTTGCCCGGGGTCCTGAAGATCATCGATATCGATCGGTGTGATGGTCGCGGTGATGATGGTGATTGCCGACCAGTCCGTTGCGCGCCCCGCCGCCGTGATGGTCTGCCATTGCACGTCAAACTGGGCGCCAGCGTCCACGATGGCCGAGATCGCCCGCAGCTCGTCCATGTCGGTGGCGAAGTATTCGTAGGACGTGGTGCCGGTCGGCGCGTAGCGAAACCGGAATTCCCGGTCGACACGCTCGGGCGCATCGAATGTCGCTTCCAGCCTTGCTGCTTCGCCCGCCGCCGTCAGCACCGAGACCACGCTCAGGGTCACGTTCTGGGCGACCTCCAGCGTGTTGTCGATGTCGAGCGGCTCCGGGATCGCGGGCGGCGCGCCTTCCTCGCCCTCGTTCATGTCGTACCTGTCGGTCTGCATCGGCACCACGGCGAAGGTGGTTTCCAGCCCGTTCGCGCCCTCAATGACCGGCGTTATGATCTGGTAATCGCCCTGGAATTCGTCATCGAGGTCGAGGTCAATCGTCCGCTCACCCTTTGCCAGCACGCCCTTGATGGTGGTGCCAAGCGCGGCCTTGCGTGCCGGGCCGAAGACCAGCCCATAAGCTTTGGCCAGCCGAACGGCCTGATTGTGGTTCTGACAGCCCAAGACCATGATGCGGCGATAGTTCGGCGTGATCAGCGGGTTGTAGAAGTTGGGGTTGCGCCACGGCGCCGCCGGCTGCTTGGTGTAGCCGTGATCCGGGCTGATATACTCGACAATCACCCCGTCAATCTGGGCTTCACCGTCATCGACGGTCTGCGTCTGCTCGGAAAGGATGTCGCGCGCCGCGGAGAAGGTCAGCGTTGGCGCTTCGTAGATCCCGGCCCGGGGCCATGCCTTGCCGTCGTCGTCGTAGACCACGAAGCCGTCGAAGGTGTCGAGGATCTCGCGCTCGCATTCGTGCCGGGGCTTGTTGTCCGGGAAAGCGAAGGCGCCACGGTATCGCGGGATCGAAACCCCGGATCGGTCCAGAACGGTCTGGTCGCAGATATCGGCCTGCTCCGCGACCTTGGTCCAGTTGATCGCCGTCATCGGGCGATTGCGACCATAACGGTTGGTGCGCCACCACGCCCAGGTGATGACCGGGTTGCCATCGCCCGGCGTCCATGTCGACGGGTCATTGATGTCGTGGGCACCGTTGCGCGGGTCGTACATGCGGTTCCAGTTCGAAACCAGCGCCACGCCCGGCTCACCCAGCCCCATGAGGCCGCGCCAGCGGAAGGCGTTGCCGTAATGCTCGACCGGAATCGCCTTGCACCGGACGATGGTATAGGAGACCCCAGCCAGCAGGAAATCGGCCGGCAGATCAGGGAACGCCGCGGCGAATTCGGCGGGCCGGTCTCCGTAGACCTGCGAGGCAGTCGGCGTCACGGGGTAGAGCCGGAACCACGGTAGCCGAACACCCGCCCCCTCATACTGCTTGTAGCCGTTGGTGAGGCAGAAGGCATCCGTGAGGACATCGCCGATGGCGCGTTCGTTGCGACCGACCGACCAGATCATGTCAGCGGTCCCGACAAGCCCGGACGGATCGGTCACGCTGTAATAGACATCGGGCCCGCCGCCGAGCGGCGTTCCGCCCACGACGAAATAGTCGATCGCCGATCCGGCGGCCATGTCTGCGGCCCGCGTCCATGCGCCGGACGATGTCACCCAGATCCCGTTTTCGGAGGCGTCGTCTTGGTTGCGAACGAGCACCCTGTCGTTGCTGGTGACGGTCCCGAGAAGCTCGTTGACCACGACCTCGCCGTCCAGGTCGTAGTTCTCCGTTCCCAGAACCCAATCCACGGATTTCTCCACGGCGGCGGTTTCGGCCAGCGTCACCGGGATGTTGTCCAAGAAATACTGCGGGTCGCCCGTCATCTCGGCGTCACCATGCAGCACGAAGAACCAGAAATTCCCGTCAGCGTCATATTCCGCGAAGGCCCCGACATCGCCCCCGGAAATGGCGGTGCCCGCAAGCTGCCAGCGCACCGCGTCGACCAGCCGGGTATTCACCCGTGCCGCCTCGGGCGACGGGGTGTTGCTGCGCGAAATCCAGATCGAAAGCGCGCTGAAGCCGACCTGCAGAAGCACCGAGCCCAGGGTCGAGCTGAAGAAGACCACGACGCTTTTCGGGACCAGAGCCAAAAGAGCGTTGAAGAACGCCGAGACCGGCTCAGCCCGGGCTGGCGTGGGCGCCACAAGCATCAGGACCAGGGCCGCTGCATAGACCAGCTTCATAGAACCCACGCCTCCAGAACAGGGGCCCGCATGCAAATCACACCGCGTTCCTCCGCCAAGAACATGACCTTGCCGCCGGTATCGACGCCCGCGATCTCGTGGCCCATGACATCGCAGACCACGGGAAAACCGCGCTCCCGCTGGCCCACCTCAAACCCGGCCCGGGCCATGCCGTGGCGAAACAGCGCCAGCACCCCGCCGTGCTCCTCGTAGATCGCCCTCGCCCCGGCCTCGTCGGAATAAGAGCCACGCCAAGGTGCGGCCGGGTCGATCCCGGTTACGCGGAGGACATGGTCACAGGTCGCCAGAACACAGTCCAAGGTGCCCCATTCGAACGCGCTGCGCCGCCAGAGCGACAGGGTCTCGGCCACGGAATCGCTCATCTGTCACCCCCGATGACGAAGGTGCGCTGCGCGTTCCTCGCGATGAAGACGCAGCCGCTGTCCGAGGCGACCCCCAGCTGTGCGGCACGCTCGCGCTGCGCGGTGTCGGTATAGGTCGCGCCCGGGATGCGGGATCTGCCCTCTTCGCCGCTGGCAAGGAGGACGCGCGCCGAATATTCCATTTCCGGGCTGTCGGTCCTGCCGCTCATGCGCCGGGTAAATTCCACGCTCTTCATGGTCAGCCGGGCGGCAAACTGGATCGGCGTTTGCGGGCGCAGGCCCTCGCCCTTCCCGAAGATTGCCCGATAGATCACCAGGTCCCGGTCTTTGGCGAGCGCCTGATCCGCCTTCAGCGCCTCATAGGTTTCCAGATCGATATGCGGCAGGCCGAATTTCATGCGCGGGCTGGCGCCGTCCCGCGAATCCTGCAGCTGCGCGGCCTCATGCCGGTTGTTCCCCAGGGCATCATAGGTCCCGAGCCATTCGTTCGCCGCCAAGGTGCCGTCAGGCGTCACCATCGGATCGCCCGCGCCGATGGTCGTGGTGAGAACGCCTTGCCCCTCCCAGAGGCGCACTGGGAACCCGTCGAAATCGTAGAAAAAGCACCGGGCGACCATCGCGCGGATGTCGTGGGAATCGGTTGCCGATCCGGTGATCTCCAGAAGCCTCGTGCGAAAATCGCTCATACCAGCGCCTCGACGAACCGAGCCTGCCCAAACTGCATGCGGCGCCGATACTGGAAAGTGCCGACTACCTCGTCGGGGTTGATGCAGGTCGCGATGATCGTGGGCCGGAACCGCATCCTGTCGCCGATGGCGAGCGACCGGCGCAGAGGCGGCGCCACCGTCACCTCCGAGGTGCCGTCGCCATTCGGATCAATCTCCATGACGACATGCGCGAAATCGTAGCCGTCGATGTGGAAGCCGACCAAATGCCCGATCCTCAACGCCGAAGCCAATCCGTTGGTGCTCAGCGTGAAGGTTTCCGCTCCTTTGAGCGCAACCGCCGGAATGTAGGCGGACGGGTTCCACGCCCAATTTTCATAATTCGCCCATGGCTCGCCGTTCGCCCACGGGATGCCCGGCTCGTCGGAACCGGACAGATCACCGGCTGGAACCAACTGCACGGAACGGAAAATAGGGATCCGCATGAGTGCACCGGCCATGATACGACTGATCGTCCACGACGCGGCCTCGTTCTGCTCGACCGTGGCAAATGTCGCGAAATCCATCGTCAGCGCGATCCGGCCGCCCGGGCGCGGGTACTGCACCGAGGCGCCGCCCAGCGTCATGCCGCCCGCGTCGGACGATCCTCCAGCCCTTACCACCTGGTTCAGAGGGGCGCAGACTTTGCGCCAATCGTAGATCGTCGGCGCATAGGTCATAGAATCGTCCCGTGCTGACTGTATTCATTCTGCCAATTGGGAAGGCTGGACTTGACGACGCCAACAGCTGCCTGAGCCCCTTGACGAGCAGCCTGCGTGCCCATGCGCTTGACATAGGCCTGAACCTTCCCGTCATCGTCGACCGTGACACCGATCTCACCGGAAATGACGACTGGTCCAGTACCCCCCCGTGCGACCTCTGCGCGGCTGAGAACCCGCTCACCACGCTCAAGGATTGCCGGAACCTCGCCGGCCTTCAGTCCAGGCCAACCGCCATTGTGGAAGCGCTGCGCACCGGCGAATATGGCCGGGCTGACCGTGCGAGATGTTCCGCCTGATCCAACGATGCCGCCCGTATGCATGACCTTGGCCGAGGTTCCGCCGCCGAACAGGCCGAAAAGTCCACCGCCGCCGCCGAACAAACCGGCGAGCGGCCCGCTGCCGAACAGAGCCGCTTCGAGCGCGGCACGTGCCAGCGCGCGCGCGACGTTCTCCAGAGTGCCGGCGAGATCCTCTCCCGCCACGATTGCGTCCAGAATGCCATCCTTCAGGTCGCCCTGAATGTCTTCGAAGAACTGGGCGCGCTGGTTGGCCTGCTCCTGACGCTCGGTCAGGCGACCAATGGCCTCTGCCTGCCGATCGATCTGTTCCGCGAGCGTTTCGCCGGTCGCCGCCGAACGGGCGGTCAGATCGAGACCCCGCCGCCGGGCCTCGTTCAGCAGCTCCTGCCGGGCTTGCAGTTCGGCAATCTCGGCGGCGGTGCGACCGATCATGTCGAGTTCAAGCTCGGCGGCTTGCAATTGTTCGGCCATCGAGCGGGCGAAGGATTCCTCCTGGCGGCCTTGGCGCGCACCCGAGCGCCCGGCTTCTCGCTGATTGTCGCGATACTCGCGCAGCTGCTCGTTATATCGCGCCAAGGCTTCCGCATTTCCGATGAAAGTCGCGCGGTCGGCCTCCCATTGGCGCCGCGCGCCGTCCGACATCGGAGCATCGGGGCGAGTCGCGTCGAACTGTGCCGCTGCCAGGGCACCCGCGCGGCCAACCGGGTTATCCCGGAACTGCCATTCGATCTCTGCACGCTGCAGGTCGGTCACGCTTTGCGCGGCGAGTGCCGAGGCGGCATTCAGGGCCCGCGTCAGCTCGTCTGCCAAGCGCGCCGCCTGACCGGCTGCGCCCCCGAGCGCCCCGGCTGCACCATCTGCCGCACCTTTCAGGGCCGCCGCGCGCTCACCGGCCTCTTGGACCGATCGATAGAGCGCGCGCGCCTCGTCGTTCATCTCTGAATACGGCCCGAGCGACCGTTCGAGGGTATCAAGGAGTGCGCGGGCGGCAGTGACCGCTTGGTCAGGCGTGGCAGCCTCTGCGAGGTGCCGAAGCGCAGCGGCAACCGCCGGGGCGTCCTCTCGGGCGAGGCTGCCCAATTCCTCCCGGATCCGGCGCAGGGTTTCCTCGTAAGGGCTCTGAACCCACTCGGCATCGCCCATCGAGGTTTCGAATTCGCCAAATTGCGTGGCGATAGCAGCCAGTGTCGAGCGCAACCCTTCGAGGGCCGTGACCTGGTTGATTTCCATCAGGGCAGCGAGGAACTCGCGCGCCGCACCTGTGGCCGTGCCATATCGTTCGGCCAACTCAGCGGTTGGCAGGCGGGCGCGCTCGGCTGCATCGCGATACGCCTCGACGGCGGTTTTCAGATCGTCCAGCCGGTCTTCGAGCGTCCGCGCTTCCTCACCGCTGGAGACCATCATGGCGATCAAGGGCACGCCAATGGCAACCACCGCGCCGAGGATCCCGGCAAGCGCCGCAAACCGGCCGCCCATTGCCCCGAACGCGCCGAGCAGCTGCGGTGCCTGCTGAGCCAGCGCGCGGCTGGCATCAGTGCCTGACGCGACCTGTACGGCAAAGTCAGCCACCTGGTTCGACGCATTGTTCACCACAAAAGAGTGGCGCGTCAGAACGCCCGAAAGGCCACCGGCGGCGGCGGCCATTCCCGTCATGCGCGCAGCCGCGCCCTGCGCAGACATCGTCGAGGTCGCGTACTCGGCATTCAGCCGCTCAAGCGCGGCCTCGTGCTGCTTCGCCGTCAGCGCGCCCACGCGCTGCGCGGTATTCAGGCGGTCGAGCTCGCGCGAATACCGCTGCGAGGCGGCATAGAGCGGGTCGTATTTCGAGCGCAGCTTGTCCAGCTCCGAGGCCAAGGTACGGGACGCCCGCTCGCTGCCGTTTTCCACAGCTTTGTTCAGCCGGTCGAAGCGCGCCTGAATCGCGTTCGCATTTTCGTCGGCCACGCGGCGCCCCCGCCGCATCTGCGTCTCGAAGCGATTCATGCTCGCTTCCAGCATCACCAGCAGCTTGTCCTCGATGTCGCTCACTTCGCGTCCTCTTTGGCATAGTAAGCGGCCAGCATGTCTTCGAATTCAGCCTCGGACGGCGCGCGGCCAGCTGCTCCTGCGGCGCTGTAGCCCCGCATCAGGTTCAGTAGATCCGCAAAGGGCATCTGACGAAGATCCACCGGCGACAGGTTGAAGACCCGGCTGATCTGGCCGAGGTCCGAGAACAGCAGACGATCGGCCGGCTCGCCCTCGTCGCTTCCTTCGGATGGCTCGACCCCAGTCATGACGGCGATTACTATCTCGGCCGCCAATGCTGCGCTTTCGATCATCGGAATCCGACCGAAATGCGCATCGACCAGCGCTTTCGCCTGGAGTTTGTCCATGCCGCCGCCGATCAGGCCCAGGCGCAGGGCGTTCATCACGTCCCGCGCCCAGAACTGACCAGCGATCAGCCGGGCATAGATGACGCCGATGCCGGCATCACACCCCTGCTCGAGGTCCAGCACCTCGCCCGTCCGAAGCTGGAACAGACGATCCTTGCCAGCCCATTCGCGGATCACTTCCATCAGGAAGCGTCCGTCCATTCGCGGCGACCGGCGGCGACGATGGTTGCCTCGATCTCGGCAGTCGCGGCGTTGGTGCGCGTGACTGTCATCGTTTGCAGGATGGCCGGAAGCTGCCAGTATCCGCCGCCGCTGGCCGCGGCGACATCGAACATGGCGCGGCAGTTCTTGGGCTCGCCGCTGTCCGCCCATTCGCGCCACGTCGCCAGTGCTTCAAGCGAAAGACGTCCGGAAATCGACAGGCTGGTGTCCTGGCTCTCCGTCCAGCGCTGGATGGCAGGCACGACGTTCAGCGGGTCAGTGCAGTCGAGCGTCACCGCTTCGCCGGTGTTGTTGGTGGTCGTGATGGTGCTCACGTTGCCGCCGCAGGGGGCGGCGAAGGTTTCGCTCGACTCGCCGTTTCCGAGCAGAATCAGGACTTTGTTGGTCAGGGTGGCGTCAGCCATTTTCGTTCTCCTTGGCGGCCTTGGTGGGGACTTGCTTCGCCGCGCCCGAAGCGATGAGGGTCTGCGCGGTGGCGCGCGGAATATTCACGACCGATCCGGCCTTGAATGACTGCACAACGGCTGGCGCGTAGCGGAAATCCGCATCGCGAAGCATCTGGATTCTCATGGGCATCAAGCCTTTTTCAGGCCGCGTGAAATAGCGCGGCGGATGCGCCGGCGGATCTCGGGGCGCCACGCCCGATAGACCGGAAAGAAAAACGGGTTCGCGTTCATCTTCGTGGTGCCAAACTCTTGGAAGCGCGCGTAGAATGCGTCCCCACCGCCGGCGTAGATCGTGATCCGCATTGCGCCGTACTCGCTACCCCGGAAACTACCGATGGCGAGCGTTCCGGCAGGGGCGTCGCCCCAAGTCCAGCCGATTGACGCGGCAAGATCGCCGTCCTTATTGGGCGCAAGGCGCTGCATATCCGCGACGATCTCGGTCGCGATGGCCTCCATTTCCGCCGTGACCTCGGCCTTCACGACCTGCGGGATGCGCTCCCAGCGGCGCATGAGGTAACTTAGCCCTTGGACCTGCGTCATGAGGGTTGCCGCCCTTTCAGCCTTGAGCCCTTGATTGGGTGACGGTTTCAACCGATGGTCGAGCGGTTGTGTTTACGGAGATACCAATGTTGAAAGTGCTATCAGCAGCAGTTATTGCGGCTTCAGGATTGGGGGGATGCCAGTTCACGCAGACTGTCGAAGAACAAGCGCTCATCGCCTGCGAATCTGTTTTTTCTGAGCGTCTGCGATCCCCGTCGAGCTATCGCAGGATCTCTGCGACAACCGTGCGGGAAGCGCCCTTTACCTTTGAATGGTGGGACGAATACATGCGCAATCGCGGCGGGCCAGACTTTTCCAGAGGCACGGCAGAAGAGCGCGACCTGCACGCTCGCGGCGTGGAGATCGCTCGCCACCAGGAAGCTTCTGGCAGTTTCCGAGTTTTGTCCTCTGTCGTCCGTTATGAGGCGTCTAATGCCCTCGGGGTTTCCCTTGCAGGTCAGTTCTTTTGTGAAGCCGTCCACAGAAGTGGCGATGAAAACGACGAATTCGATACAGTGTTGGTCGACGGGCTCAGCGCATTTGACTACACACTCAGGCAGATCCGCGGCGGTTAAAAGCTTGCCGTTTCAGGGCAAGCGATTGCCCTGATCGTGCCTTTACGGGACGACGGTTTCTGTTTCCGCAGATCAGATGTACTCGCCATTCCCGCGCCACGGGGACGCGATGCCGGGCCGGGCGTGTACGAGACCGCGCAGGCCCGGGTTTTCATCGGACCAACGGTGCCCGGTTGCCCAGACACCCTCAGGGATCAAGCCGTTGCTGTCACAGCGAAACTCGAAACCAGTGATCGACACATCATCCGGGGAGCTGTCATTCAGCAGCTCCAAGATGCACTCGACGTGCGCCATGATCTCCGCCATCCAGTCGTCAGCAGGCACGGGCGTTTCGGCGGGAGCCGGGACCGGAACAGCCCCGGTCATCATCGCTGCCAGCCCGGCGGCAGGTGCCGCAGACAGTAGCTGTCGACGCGAAACCTGTTTTCCTTGGTTTTCTGCGGCGGCGAAGTTATGTTTGGCATAAGCCATTGCTTGATCCTCCAGAGATCGAAGTGGTGGACAAGGCCCTCGGTCAGCGCTGGTACCGCTGCCGGGGGCCGCTTCGTTTAGGTGTTCCCGGCCAAGAACGGTCCGCCGGAGTTTTTGAAGGCTGCCAGCATGTCATCAAGCGACATCGGGCTGTGATCCTTGGAAAACCGCGCCGCCTGACGGCAGTATTCAGAGAAGAACGGACCGCCATCGTCGGGGTGGCCGCTCATGTGATCCATCGCGCCGACCACAGCCTGGGCGATGGGATGCGGAACGATGGTGGCGATCTTGCTGCCGTTCCGCGCCGTAGTCGCGACCCTTCCGCCTTGATCAAAGCGCTGCGTGTTGCTCAGGAGACGGCGCGCAACGTCGCGCGGAACGAAAGCCCGGGCGAGCTCCTGCATATCGACCCACAGGAAGTCTGGCTCGTCATGCGGCGGCGTGAAAAACGACACCGGCCTGCCGTTGATGATGGCTTCTCCGATTTTCGTAGCGCGCTTCATGCCTGTGCTCCGTCGCGCTCATAGACAAGAACCGGGCCGCCAAGAGTATCCAGGGCCTGCGAGAAATCCCGGCACATCTTCGCCGTTTTCGAGATCAGCCGCTGCACGTCCTGCGGAGGCTCGTGTTCGAGGTCGCTCACCTCGACCATTGCGAGCGCCAGAACCCGGTTAACCCCTTCCAAGTGCTCGCGGATCGCCTTGGCCTCCAGCTCCCCGTTGGTGCGGGCGCGGAGGAATGCGTCGTGCTCCTCCGCTTGCTTGCGGAAACGCTCGGCGCGTTCCGACAACCGCTCGACGTTCTCTCGGGCCTTGGCCTCCTCTTGCTTGGCCTTGGCGGCGTCAGACTGGACCCTTGCCAGTTCGTCTGCCGCAAGCCTTTGAGCCTCCGCCTTTGCCTTCGCCATGGCGGCGGCTTCGGCCTTCTCGGTGGCTTTTGCGAGGATCGCCCGCTGATCGGCTAACTGGGATCGCGCCAACTCTGCCTCCGAGCGGGCTTTTGCCAGATCGGCAGCGGCCGCTTGTGCGGCCTCGCGCGCGGCCTGATCGCGGGCCGCATCGACGAGGCTCCGTTGCCCTTCTGCCAAGGTGTCCGCCTTCTCTCGCTGACGCTCTGCCTCAGCGGTCGCGTCGTTGGCGCGCTTGATCGCCTCTGCCGCCTCGCGCTTGAGACGTTGAACCTCAGCCACGCTGACACTTTCGCCGGAAGCCGCTTTGGCCTCGACCACTTGTCGCACCGGCTCAGGCGTCGAAGGGGCGGCGAGCTCATACAGGACGGTCGGGCTCAAATTCGACATAATGTCGATTTTGCCGCCGTAGGTATCCGCAACGCTGATGAAGCGCGCGGCGCTCCGGTCCGTCATCCCAAACTCGGCCTCGATCCACGGAAGAAATGCGCCATGCGGCAGCCGGTCCTTCGTGGCCTTGAGGTCTTGCCCGATGGCGATAATGTCCTCGACCGTTCTTTTCATCCGGTCGCGGATGCGGACAGCTGCGGCGCGGACCTCGACTTGGTCGGCAACCGACATACCCGCATAATCGAACGTGGTGATCTCTGTCACTGAGCGCGCCCTTCCCCGAAATAACCGCCCTTCGAGAAAACGGTCACGGTCGCCGCGATCTGGGCGGCATAACCCTTGACCGCGTCCTTGATTTCACGCCGGCTGCGACCCTTGGCCATACCTTCGTGGATGATGCTCGCCGCAGATCCCTCGATCAGGCGCAGGGCGTCCAGAACGATCACGTCCAAATCGTCCCGGCTTTCACGCTTGTCCTCGACCTGCTTCCGGTTCAGGCCGAAGGGTGCGTAGATGGACCGGGTGAAGTTCGAGAATGAGCGTTCAGGCGCGGTCGATGCGTTACCCTCCCCGTCCTCGTAGACATTGAAGTCCGCGATGGCGTCGGTGAATGAGACGCGAGCCTCTTTCCCAGCATCCCGGATCGCCAGCCAGTATTTGTTCCGGACGACAAGCCCCTTGCCTGCGGCCCCGGGTGCCGTCATATCGTGCTTGGACATGCTGATTTCCTTTCAAGCTGATCAGCGTGTTGATGTTTGCCGCGTTACCGCGCGGCGGCGTCACTACCGGCAGCGGGGGCTTGGTCGCCAAACGAACCCCCCGCTGCCTTCATCCCCAACGCATCGCTGAGGAGATTCTCGACCGTTTCCCGACGGCTCGTCATGCCTGCAGCAACGCCCCAGTCATCAACGCGACTGAGGAGATCGCTGGAGACCTCCACAACCAGACGCTGGGTCGATCGGGCAGCCTGCCGGTTCGCGGCATACAAGTTCCTTTGTGCATCCATGTTATCATCCTCATGACTAACCATGTGAACATATTGCTGCACATCGCATCAGTATGTCAATAGGTGTGCACAAGCAAATGCAGGGGCACATGATGAGCGAAGACAGCAATCAGGAATCATCAACAGTTAGAAAGGTTTACGTCTTCCCGAAGGATCTTGCGGACCGAATCTCTGCGTTTCAGAAAGCCAAAAAGCTACCTTCGGAGGTGGAGGCTGTGCGGCGGCTACTCGATGAAGCCCTGCTCCACCGAGACAACGACGACCTGCTGTTAGAGCGCCTAGTCGCGCGCCTGAACTCTGACGGGATGGTGACTAGCGCAGCAAAGGATGTTTTGGTTGGGCACCCGTTGGTGGCTTCAATATCCTTCCCGAGCATCGACGCCGTCGAGTTCAGAATGAAGAACGGGGCTGAATACAAGGTGTACGACGACGGGAGGGTCTTTGAGGTAGATGCTGGCGTATGGCGCAAGTATGAGGTCATTCCGTTCTGACCCCACCCCCTCCGGCGACTGACCCCTACCGCTCCTCGATCTCAGCCTCGACCGTCACCACCCCGTGCCCGGTGACGCCGTCGCGGTCCATGAAGGCGCGCACCGCTGTCACGCGCAGCAGTGCCAAGGCGTGGACATCGAGACTCAGGCTCACCAGATGCAGCGCGTCTTTCACAGCGTCGGCCAGCTCGCGCGCCGGGCTGATGCGAGACCCGTATTTGCCACGGAGCCAGCAGTCGATCTGCAGGCTTTCCGTCCTGCCATTGATGCAGTCCATGTCCTGCAGCGTATAGTCGCTCGGGCCGAAGGTGATGCAGGCCGTGAACTCTTCCGGCAAGCCGCCGTCGAAGATCCGGTCGCCAGCGATCGCGCCGACAGCCGCATCCGCCACCAGCGCGTTGTAGATCGCCGTCTGAAGCTCTACGGACGGGCTGGCCATCAGACTGCTACCCCGAGCTCGACGACGATATAGACCCATGCCGGATCGGTGATCGCGTCCACCTCGCGAATGTTGTAACGGTTCCCCGGCAAGGCGTCGTCGCCCAGCCCGGACGCCAGGCCCCGGCGCACGTCGCGCATCCGCCATCCTGCGGTGATTGCGCGGCTGGCGGCGCTGGACCGGATCTTCACCTTGTAGACCGAGCGTCCCTGCAACCGGGCGGCATCGATAGCTTCGGAACCGCGCGCGTAGATGAAATCTGCCCGCACATTGAGGCGCTGCTCCCACGACCTGATCTTGCCACCCGATCCGTCTGGCGTTTCCACGACTTCATCGAAGGCCACCCGCTCGCGGAGGAAGGTAGGCTTCTTCATTCGACCCTCGCAAACCATGTGAAATTGTCGCCCAGATCGACGGCGGAGAAATGAGCATCCACCGCGCGGCGAACGCCCGAGAAGTCGAAACGCGGGTCTTCATTGTCGATGTCGTGCCCACCGATCCACCCGCCCATCTTCACCTTGGGCAGCCACGCGGTGATGTCGGCCCGCACACCCGCTTCAGAATGATCGGCATCGAGAAACACCGCGTCGAAGTGCCGATCCGGGAACCTTGCGGCAACCTTCGCTGACCAGCCCTCGACGATTTCCGCCTGCCCTCGGTACCGGTCAGCAACGGCGCGGGCGTCCCGCTTATGCCGCTCGACGCGCGCGGCGTCGGTGTGCAACGCGTGATCGTCTCTCGTCGCGCGATAGGCCTCGGGCTGCTGATCGGTCGTCAGCCAATTGTCCACCATCGTCAGGTGCAGGCCCGGAGCCCGGCGCAGCAGGTAGTCGGACAGCTTGCCGCGCAGGACGCCAACCTCGGCCATCCGCGAACCTCTCGGCAGACGCCGCAGGATCGCTTGGCCACGCTGCTCAAGAGGCGGCAGCGACACGCATCAACTCCACAGATGCCCCATTGTCCGCCACGATGACACGCGTATCGGACCCAAGCTGACCACGGATGCCTTCGACAATCCGCGCGCGCTGCTCGTCGGATACCGGCCCCGGATAGCGCACCACAACCACGTCCATCATCGTAACAGGACTCGCCATATCAGCCTCCTTCACCAACCCACTTCCCAAGGTCGCGGCTTCCCATGGAAGGCAACCACGCGCGCGCCAGCGGGCACGCTTCCATTTCCGAACTCACGCCCCGGACGCATCGCCTTGCGGACGTGGACCTTGTAGCTCACCACCTGGCCGGGTATCGCGTCCTGCCATGTCGACCAAACCGCGCCGCAGTCCTCCAGAAAGGCCTGATCTCCGCCGCGCTGGTAGGTCCGCATCCAGCGCTCCGGATCATCCATCCAGCGAGTCCAGATCGCTTCTCTGTCAGCCTCTGGCAGGAACATGACCGACGATTGCAGACCAGCAGGCCGGTACACATCCCGCATGATCGTCAGGCGCCGCCGCGCGGCCATATCCCCAAGATCGCCCACGATACTGGTGTCCAGATCGAAGAACAGCAGGCCGCCCGCCAGACCGGGCCGAAACAGCTCCATTTTCGCCCACCAACCCGGCCAGTTGTGCACCAGGGGAAACACAGTCACCCCCGGCACCGGCTCGTCAGAGAGCGCCACGAATGGCAGGCCGCAGAACCTCGCGACCTGATCGCGCAGGCGGGCCACGTGCTCGGGCCCGTATTCACCACCACCGCGCAGAACGCAGATCACGCGAGGCAAAGCGCTTCCTCGAAATCCACCTTCCTGTACCGCGTCAGCGCCGACCCCGGCGAACAATTCAGAACCTCGACCCCTTGGGCGGCCGCGATCTTTGCCGCGGCATCTACTGCCCGGCGCCAGCGCGAGACGCTGCCCTGCCGAGGGTTGTTCAAGCCAACAGGGTGCGCTCCATGCCAATGCAGTCCGTTTGCCACGGTCATGTCATAGCCGACCAGAAGCACCCGCTTCACACCGAACTGAATGGCGAGGTTCAGGCAATGGAAGCCGCTGTTTCCGCCCCAGCCGACTGTCCCTTTCGGCTCCAGAAAAATCCGGTCGTCGGGCTTCATGCAGCGAACATATCCCAGCCCGAATTTCCGGCAGGCGCGCTCCTCGATGCATAGCTTCTGCCCGGGGAACTCCTCCCAGCCCTTCGTTTTATCCCACCAAGCGTAATCGCAAGCGAACAGCATGTCGGCCCAAGGCGCCAGCTGCCATGAGTTGTTGATCACGATGACCTTCGCCCGGCCCTTTGCAGCCTCGACCGGCACCTTTTTCGCGGAAGGCCCGGCGGCGACGATCACCAGCGTCTCGCCCTCCCATGAGGGCCACCATTCAGGTGCAGGTTGGATCGGCAAGGCGGTAAAGCAGCATTTCGGCGCGATGGGGCAGCCCGCCCCGCACTGCCTGTTCGTCGTCTTGCCCCTCGTACAGGTGCCGCGTCGTCAGGATCGCGGCCACGCGAACCGCAGCCGGAACAGTCGCCCCAGAAACCAGATCACCGCCGCTGTCCAGGTCGAGAAGCGCTTCGGCCCGCGTATCGAGATAGTCGATAACCGCCTCGCTTGCGGCGCCGATCAGGATCTCCAGCATATCGTCGTCGTCATCATAATCGATGACAGGCTGCGCGGCTTTGACATCCTCCAAGGTGCAAAGCTCCACCATCACGGCACCTTCTTCACGCTGGCATCGCGCCCGTCGCGGCCCTTCTTGACCGCGAGGCGCCAGCCGTCTCCCGAGCCCGGCTTGCCTGTCACGCCGTCTTCTTGGGCGAGCCAGAGCGATCCGCCATAGCTGACAGCGTCACCCTTCTCGTACGCCGCCGCCGCGTTGAACTGGCCGCGGTCGATGATGCCCGGCAGCGAAACCGTCTTCACCTCGCCGCCACGCGAGAACTTCGCCATCGGGCGCCCGGTCTCGCTGATCTCGAACGTCAGATCATCGAACCCAAGCCCATCGCGACCGTCCGATCCATTCTTGCCGTCCGCGCCGTCGCGACCATCCGCGCCGACGAAAACGCCGAGATCTTTGGTGCGCCCGTCGCTCATCACCGCGACGAGGCGTCCGCCTTCGGCCCGGAACAGGTCTTTCACGTCAAGCCCGTCGCGGCCCGGCTCGCCGCGCTCACCGGGAGCGCCGTCCTTGCCGTCAACCCCATCCTTCGGCGCGGGGATCGAAGCCAGATATTGATCAACGCGCTTTTCCAGTGAGGGCAGGACTTCCTCGACCGTCACGCTGATGCCATCCTTGCCGCTCTCGGGCTGGGGAAGCGCCTCAACAGCCTTGGCAACGGCATCCTCGATCATCGACGGGATATCCGGAAGCTCCGGCATCTCTGGGATCAAGTTCATAGCCTCTTGCATGGTATCCAGCGTGCCCTTGATCCGGTCGTGAACGATGGCCGCAACCGCCTCAGGGTCAGCGTCAGCGCCGTCGCGCCCATCACGGCCAGCCGCGGGCTCTGGCCGCTCCGCCAGTGCTTTCTCCAGCGCATCGATGCGGGCAATAAGGGGCGCTGTGGCTCCCTTTACGATTGCCGCCAGCTCCGCGCCGAATGCTTGAGGGTCGATCATGCTGCCTCCAAGGCTTTCCGCATCGAAAGCAGTGTTTCAGCGACGAACGCGCGCTCACTCGCTTGTTCGTCTGGTGCAAGCGTCGGCGCCGGCGCATTCGCCTGCTCAATAAGCTGCCGATCACGCGCGGCAATCGCCTCGATGCTGTGATCTTGCTGCTGCAAATAGACCGTCGCCCCGCCGGTGATCCCGGGGGCGTCCAGCTTGGCCCGGCGCTCATCGAGCGTCAGAACTGACTTCGACTTCTCGATCACTTCCATCTGGGTCAGGCTGTCCATCCGCCAGAGGTTGTCCGTGTCGAATTCTGTCCCGGCGCTGATCCCGTCGAAGCCCAAGCCCTCGTCAAGGCAGCTTTCCGCATCCTCGATCAGCGACTGGAGCGCATCCACATAGTAGCGGATATTCATCGACTGGACGGTCTCGCCGGTCGGCAGCTTCTCCAGACCGACCTTGGCGAGGGGAATGCCGTAGCTGGTGACAATGGTCTCCGCCGTCCATTTCAATTGCTCGACGAGCTGCGCATCGGTCGCCGTGACCGTGAGCTGCTCGAACTTGAGGCCGTCACCGACAACCGCGATCCGTCCCGCATTCTCGCCGGTGTAGCCGGTCTCGAAGGTTTCCTTGAGGCGCTTGGCCGTATCGTCGCTGATCTTCCCTGGTGCCGAAAGGATACCGCCCGGCCGCGCCTGGTTGGCAAAGAAACCCGCGGAGCTTTCGCTGATCTTCTGCGCCTGCGTTGCGGCCAGACCGTTTGCCCAGATAGGCGAGATCCCAACCAACGGATGAAACAGGCAATTCCAGCGGTCGTGGATGATTTCATCCGCCGGCACGACGAGGTCGTTTTCGAGGCCAGCAAGATTGTCAGACGAAAGACGGTAGAAGACATCGCCAGCATCGCTGACGAGAGGCTGAACGCGGCTCGGGTCGAGCACGAACAGGCGCGTGACCACGCGGCGATTGTCGCGCTGCTTCAGTGCGTAGGTGTTGCCCCGCGACAGCTTGGAAAGGAAGTAGCTTTCCCAGAACTGGTTGCGGGTCTGGAAATGGTTCGGCTTGCGCAGAACGACGCCGCGGGCGTCCGGCGTCTCCGTCTCGGACCAAATCTTGCCGCGCTTGGACACAAGCTTGACCCGCAGCTTGGCGATGTCGCGAGCGATCATGCTCTGCGAGCGGAAGATGTAGGGGTTCGCGAGGATCGCCTCGCGATCGACAGCCACGTTCTGCTGCCACGCGCCCGAGAATGACTCGTAGATGGGCAGCCAGCCGCCGCGCCCACCCGGCACCGACGAAAGGGCTTTGCCCCTGCCGCTGATGCCGCGCGAGAGGGCGGCCATGATCGAGTTAGCCATCGGTCATCGCCCCGCGCACCAGAATGCAGCCCGCCACAAACGCCCAGGCCGCGCCGCAGATCAGCGACCATGCGAACCCCGCAAGCAGCCAGACGCCAGCGGTCGATAGGCCGGCGGCGCCAAGCAGCAGGATCAATGCGAGGGCAGCCACGAATTTCATCAGGCCTTGGCCTCGGCCATCTTCGCGCGCAGGGTCTCGATGTCCCAGCCCATGAAGGGCCGCTTGCCCACGACCCGCTCGTATTCCTCACGGACGGAGGCGATGTCGTCAGCGGGCTCCTGCTCCACGGCAGGGCGCATGTCGCGACCTTCGTAGCCAAGCCGCCCGAGAATACGGGCGAAGCGCGGGTCGCGATGCCGCAAAGCGCGGGTCATGTAGCCGCTGTTCTTTTTCATGGCCTTGCCTCCGGATAGGGCCGTGGAAAGGCCGGGCGATCACCCGCCCGGCCCGGCTTCATTACGAGCTGGGCTGACCCCAGTTCACTTCGTCCAGAACGGCGACGGCCGAGGCCCGGCGCTTTTTCCAGTTCAGGATGCGCTCGGCCCGGAAGGCGACCGAGTTGGTCTGCCACATGGAGACCATCGACGTGGCCGTCGGCGTGGTCACGTCGTTCGTCGGGTTGTCGAGCATCTGCAGCGAGGCTTCGCGCGAGACATCGATCATCATGCCGCCTTCGTCACCGAAGTAGATGTCCGAGGCGTTCGCCAGCACGACGAAGCTGCCGGCCGAAACCGAAGGGACATATTCGCTCACGATGACCGGCATGCCCATGAAGGTGCCGCCCGCCATGGTGATGCCGGGGAATTCCGGCTGGCCGAGCGGGTTCAGCAGGAGCGAGAGGCCCAGTGCCGTGGTCGAGGACATGATCCAGACGCCCGTGGTCGGCGCGTTGTTCGCCGCGATGAAGGTCGCCATGATCTGGCGCACGTCTTCGCGGATCGCGTCGGCGTCGTTGCCGGTGGACGCGATGGCCGAAACGCCGTTGGTGATCGACGCGGGCGAGACACCAGCCGATGCCGCAATCGACGGATCGATGAAGGTCACGTCGATACGGGCCCGGACAGCGGCCGCGAGGCTGTCGCGCAGCACCATGTCGGCGGCAGGCGACGACTTCCGCAGCAGTTCCTCGGTCACGACCGCGATAGCCGCCGCCTTCAGCTCGTCCAGCGTGGTCCGGTCGAAGTCGAACGCCGTCAGGGGCTTCGGCTTGCCTTCACCCACCCAGTAGCCCGTGCCGCCGCCGGTCTGCGAGATCAGCGGAGTGCGGAACGGGATGTTCCGCAGCGACGGAATCGAGCCGGTGCCGAACTGGCCGACAATGGTCAACGGGCGCAAGTATTCCACGAAGTCAGCGAAGACCCCGGTTTCCGCCCCGACGAGATCGGCCGCCCAGGTGCCGGAAACCGACGATCCCGCAACAACATTGGCCTTGGTCAGCACGCCGACGACGGGCGAGTTGTCGCCATAGAGCCGCTTGGCGATTTCCAGGGGCTTCTCGTGGTCGAGATAGCCGAGGGCCTTGGCACGGGCGAGGCGGGCGAATTCGACGCCCGGGGCCGATTTCACCGGCATGGGCTGAGCGGCAACGGTCGTCGCGCGGGATTGTGCCGCGGCGGCCTTCCCCTCGCCGTTCACCGGCTTGGCGGTCGCTTCGTCCATCGCTTTGACCTTGCGCAGGCGCGACAGGTGCTTGTCGATGGCCTCGATTTCGCTTTCCAGCGTATCGAAGGTGTCCTGATCGTCCGCATCGAGCGTTTCACCGCCCTCCGCCGATTTGTCCATCAGGGATTTGAGTTCCGCCGCCTTCGCGGCGCGCGTGGCCTCATAGGCCGCGATCTGCTCGGCATAAGTCGCCATGGCAGGTAGTCCTTCTATGAATAGCCTTGCCTAAGGGCCGGGTGGGCAACCGTTCAGGTGTTGATCCGCTGGATCACGAACGGCTTTGCCCGGACGCGGGCGGGGCCATTCAGCTTGACGACCGGGAGTGATTTGCCAGACGCGGCGGGCTCCTGATCGGGCTGGATGGTCGCGGCCGCCTGTTCAGGCTTGGCCGCAAATTCTTTCACCGTGGCGATGCTCGCCTCGGCATTGGCTGGGATGGTGACTGCGCTCAGCTCCAGCCATTCCCATTCCTGGAACTCGACGCCCCACGAATTTTCGATCTGCGCGACCTTCAAGCCGCGGAAACCGATGCTCAGGCCGCGCACGAGGCCGGCCTTCATCAGCTTCCAGTATCGGTCGATCTCGTCGGTTACGCCGAGGGCGACGCGCGCGACGATCTGGATGCCCTTGTCGGTCACCGTCGCCTCGATGACCTCACCGATCGGGTCCGAATGGTTGTGCTGCCACAGCAACGGAATGGGGAGGCGATACTTCGCCCCACGGGGCAGAACGATGTCATCCATCCTGTCTGGCGAAGGGGTCGAAGCAATGCCGGTGATCGTACCGGCGTCCTCATCGACCGCCTTGATCTCCAGCGTGGAATAGGCGCGATCCATGTCGGCCTCCTCTCAAACGAAATGGACTTGGTATTCCGGCTCGCGCTGCGGCTCAGGGTTCTTGCTCATCACCTGCACGGCGTCGAAAAGTGCCATCGCAGGGTCGATCTTGGCGTCTCCGGCATTGGCCTTGGTCGCCCGGATCGCAGTCGCGGTCGGCTCGATCTTGATATTCCCGACGCACCACGCCATGAGCGCGGACCCGTCATGCTTCAGGGTGCCGTTGGCCAACTTCCGCTCGGCCGTCTTGATGGCGTTCATCATCCAGATGCCCTGAGACACCCCAATCAGAAGCCCGGTTTCCTGCGTCACCTCGATTTCGGCCAGCGCCTCAATCAGAGATCCGAGTCCCGCCGGATCGACGCCGACAGAGCCGAGGATACCCGCCTGCTTCACCCGCAGGATCGTGTCGACGATCTGCGCGATGTCCTCCAACTCGTCGCCCACGATTGTGAGGCTGCCCTCGCGCTCGAAATCGCGCAACCGCGGTGCGATGGCCTTGCGACGGTCCAGTACGCCCCTGTGACACCAGGCGTGATGCCAAGCCAGCCAGTTCCGGGTCTCGATCTCCCGCCCGACCACGGCCAGCCCGAACAAGTCATCAAGGCCGCCGCCGTCAATCCCGACAACTGCCACCTCACAACGCGACAGAAGCGCATCGAGATCAAGCCGCTTCTCCGCTCGGGATGCCCAGAAATCAGCACCGGTCCAGCGGTTCGCCCGCAGGTTCATCCCGATCTCGACGTTCAGGTGCTTGGCGAGAAAAGTCGCCCGCGTGCTGGCGTCCTTCGCCAGTTCCTTGCCCATCTCCCGCTCAAGCCACTCACGCGACACTGACCGCCCCATATTCGGGTTGGTCACATAGAAATTGTCCGGGTTCAGGAATGCGTCCGCATCGATCATCGCCTGCGGGAATTCGTAGATCACCGGCAGAAACTTGCGATCAAGGATCTTCCCGTCACGCACGTCACGCGCATAGTCCAGCTTGTCCTTGAACACGCCCGCCGGCGGCGCGTCCGACTGCGTCGTCAGGTAGATCACGAAGCCCTCCGGCCGCGAAACCAGCCCCCCTGTCGCCTCGCGCAGCATTGCGTCCGCGTTGGGGCGCTTCCCGAACACCCAGAGCTCATCGATCAAGATCCGGCCTGACTTCTTGCCAGAGACGGTGTCCGTGTCTGCCGCGACCACCTTCAGAGCCGCCTTGGTTGTTCGATGCGTGATCGTGCGCAGGTGATCCTGCACATGCAGGAGGGCGTCGAGTTCCGGATCGGCCCGGACCATTGCCGCGGCTGGCTTGAAGCTATTCCCCGCGACCTCAATCGTCGGGGCAAGTATAAGTAGCTCCTCCTCGTGCCGCCAGTTGACGATCAATGCCGTGAGCATGATCCCCGCGGCCAGGGTGGACTTCGTGTTCTTCTTCGAGATCGCGAGGAAGAACTCGCTGATCAACTGGTTGCCCGTGTCCGGATCGTTTGACCCGAAAATCGCCGCGACGAAATCCAAAACCCACTGTTCGCTGACCTCGCCAAATGTCGGCTGCCCCGGAAGGTCAGCGACCCGAAGGGCCTTGAACACGCCGAGCGCGTCGTTGGCCTGATCCGGGTACAGCGGGGCGAACGGAATCAGGCTCTGACGCCTGACAATCCGAGACTCCCAGTCTGGGCACGCCGTTGACCAGTCGAGCATCAGTCGTTGTTCACCGCGAGACGCGGGCCGCTACGGGGCGCGAATTTGCCGCCCGAGGCCACTTCTTCAGCAGCCGCCTGACGTTTCGCCTTCTTGCCGTCTGGCGCCTTGTTTTCGTTCCAGGTCTTGAACGCAGTCGCCAGCGCCTTCACCACATTGGCCCGGCCGGGCAGATCGATCGCCTTCAGCATCGCTGCCTTGCGCCGCGGATCTTCCTCGTTGGCCTCGATCAGATCAGCCAGTTCGCCTTGATGCGTCGTCGCAGCGTCCAGCTCGTCGAGCAGCCGGAAGATCAGGTTGTGGCCGCGCCCGACAATCTGGTCCGGGTCTGTCGCGTCCACACCCGCCATCTTGACCGGCTCACTGCCTGCCGCCCGGTTTGCGCGAACCTTCGCGGTTGCGCTTTTGGGCCTGCTTGGCCAGTTCTCAGCTTTGGCGCGCTTGCGGATTGCCGTATCCGAAACCTGGTACCACTCCGCTATGCGCTTGATGCTCCAATCGGATTTCTCCCAGTCGTTCCGGATGGCCTTCCAGTCGATGGGTGTTTTTTTCTCGGTCATGGGCGGTTCGCGCGATGGTTCGCGCCCTCCAACTCCCCGGCGGGGAAAAAATCTCTGTATGTTGGGGGCGCGCGGGTAGGCAAATTCGGCCTGCTGCGGCGCAGCATACCCCCCCCCGCGTGTTGCATTTTTGCAACGCCCGCTGGAACCTCGGTCAGACCAGCCTCTCATCCCCAATGCGCCGGTCGTAGTCGGCCCACCACCGCATGATGCCTGCCTCGGTCACGTCGATGTCGCGACCGTCCGCTGCTGCCCGCCTCATGCACTCGGCCTCGTCCGCCTCCAGCACGACGATGCGCTGAGGCTTGAGGGTCGTGGCCCACCAGTCGCGGTGCCGTGCCTTGGGCTCGCTGACCACCAGCCAGGCGGCGGGGTGGTGCGCCGGGCGAGACAGGCTGCCCAGCATGTCGTTGCGGCGCCAGAGCGCCGCGTTAAGCCAGCGTTCACGCGACCAGCCGTGCAGCGGCTCTCCTGATATGTCCGAGGCGATGCGATCGAGATCGATCACCAAGTCGCGCGGGGCAGCGTGCGCGTCGGCCCATGTCGTCTTGCCCGAGCATGGCGGGCCGCAGACGATAGTGAGCGGAATGACCGAGGGCTGCAGCCACTTGGGGTGGATAGCGGCTACCTGGTCGGCGCGCTCCTGCGCCTGCTTGATGCTGTCGTGCCATTCCTTCGACACGACTTGAAGGTTGTCGGGATCCCAGAACAGGTCTGGGTCTCCACGATGCGGCTTGATGTGGTCCACCACCGGGCTATCCGGCGACGGGTGCTTGCCTGTGAGGACTCGGCCGGTCTTGGCGCAGGTATATGATGCGGCTACGAGAGCTTCCTCCCTGAGCCGCTTCCAGCGCGCCGTGCTGTACCACTTGCGCCATTCCCGATCATCGTCCCGCGTTGCGAGGCGCTTCCGCTCTTTGGCGGCTCTGGCCAGAGGGGGCGATGATCTTGCCAAGGCAGGACGCACGGTCCTGAGCTTGGCCATGTCGTTCTCCACTGTCAGTGGATGAGAAAACCGCGCGCGGCGTACCGGGCGGGGAGCGTGTCAATCTAACGGCTGGGCGCAATTTCTCCGTTGTGGCGCTGCATGATGCAGGGCCTCGGCTTTGTCCCTCGGTGCCGCAACGCTGACTCGTATATCGAGGGCGCCCCGGCTACCGACCGTCACCGGGTGCGCCCAAGATACCATAGGTTGACCATCGCGCAAGTCATTGTTGCTTCGAAAGGCGTCCGACCTGCATCTCGGTCTCGCGGTCGCCCATCAGTGGGACGATGAAGCGGGCGATGCCAGCGTGGATGCTGCGGACCTCGACCACCCACCCTTCCATCGCGCCGTCCCGGATGCGCACCCGATCGCCGGGGCGGATCGTGCGCCGCTCTTCCTCTCGGGCGCGGATCTCTGCCAGTCGAGCAGGCACCTGTTCCATTGCAGCCAGGGTCTCGTCGGTGATCGGAAGGGGAACGCCGTCAATACCGACAACGCCGGTCAGCCACCGGCTGGCTTTCAGCAGGTCCCATTGAGGCCGGCCAGTGAACCGGGCGAAGATGTACCGAGGGACGAGGACCGCCTCGTATTCCTTCCGCTTGATCTTGCCTTTGGCGATCTTGCGCCAGCGGGTTTCGGTCGGATACCACGCCTCGACGCCCTTCTTTTCCAACCACGCTTTGGCCGAACCTTCTTTCTGGGGTGTGGTGAGGAAGGCGTACCAAGTGGGCGTGCCGATGTCCCCGACTTGGATCGGGCGTGTGGGTTCCGGCTGGATCACCTGCCCGATGAAATAGCTGCTGTGCATGGTCATGTGTCCCTCGCTTTGTGCGGGTGTGATGGCGTGTTGCTGTCAATTTTAGAACGGGATCTCGTCGTCCATGTCAGACGCGCCGCCGAACCCGCCCGATTGCTCGCCGCCGCGCTGGTCGCCATAGCCGCCTTGGCCGCGATCGCCGTCACCGCCGCTATCCCGCTTGCCGTCAAGCAGCGTCAGCTCGCCGCGATAGGGGCGCAGCACGATCTCGGTCGTGTAGCGGTCCTGGCCCTGCTGGTCCTGCCACTTGCGGGCTTCAAGCTGGCCTTCGATGTAGACCTTCGAGCCCTTGCGCAGATATTGCTCGGCAATCTTGACCAGACCTTCTGCGAAGATCGCGACCGAATGCCATTCCGTGCGCTCGCGCCGTTCGCCTGACTGCTTGTCGCGCCACGCCTCCGAAGTGGCGATGCGCAGGTTGCACACCTTGCCGCCGTTCTGGAAACTGCGGACCTCGGGGTCGCGGCCCAGGTTGCCGACCAGAATCACCTTGTTGACCGAACCTGCCATCACTGCACCTCACGCCGTTTCATCGAAGCAAAGTTGCGGACATAGGCACAAGCGTCAGCGCGGCTGGCGAAAGCTTGCTGCACGGAACCCGCCGCGCTCACTTTGCGAAGCTCGGTCGCGAACTGCTCGTAGGTGAGCGTATCGGGCAGTGCTTCGTGCCCTTGTTTCACCAGCCAAGCATTCGCGATTAATCGCGCGCTCAGGTTGTTCATCTTCATCTCTATACCCTACCGTTTCTCTGTTCTGCCCACTTGAGAGCTCGTTGTGACGGTCAGAAAGCGGGTTACTGCGACAGGGAATGAAACCCCGCCTCCCGCCCTGACCGCCGCGATCTTGACCTGCCCACCCGAGCCGCCCGCCGCTTAGGCCAGACCTTGCCTTTCCACCGGCTCGGTCCGCTCCCCCATGTTCGCCGTCTCGGTGGTGACAGCGGGGCCTTGAGGCTTGGGGAGACCCCTTGCGGGGAATAGCTGCCTCTGGATCGTGGCCCGTTACCCGGTTGATCCTCTCGGCGGCGGCCCCGGCTAACCCGTGAATGCCTGTTCCGCAGCCAACCCCGCTGTTCCGGCGCACGGGGCCTCCCGATGCTCACCCCATGCCGATCCCCCGAAGGTGCAGCGCCACGGCCCGCAGGCCCTCGCTCTGGTGGTAATCGTTGAAATCCCCGAGCGCGGGCGGCATCGCCCAGCGGTGCCCGGTCTGGCGCGCGTAGAACTCGCCGGTTCCGAGACCGCCCAGCTGCTCAAGCGGCCTGTCGTGATCCGCTGCAATGATCGCGCCCGGAATAGCCTTTGCCACCTTCGCGACGTTGTTCGCGGAGAACGCTGAAAGGACGGTCACGCGAGCGCCCAGAAGGCGCAGGGCCGCCCTAACGCTGAGCGCGGTGGCGATGCCCTCGCAGACCCATGTCTGCGGCCCCACGGCGATCCTGTGGACGGCGCCCATCATGGCGCCGCCGAGGATATTCTTCTTGGTTCCGTCTTCGGCAATGAACTGGATGGTCGTCACAGCGCCGCGGATTCGGCCCGGCACCACCAGCAGGGGGCCGTTGGTTTCGGGCAGCGCCCGTGCCATGGCCTCGCCCAGATCATCGCGCGGGAACAGATGGCGCGGATCCTCGATAACCAGCCCGCGCTCGTCGGGGAATCCCTTCCGCGCGAAATACGGATGCGGCTCCATGGCGCAGGCTTTCACGATGCGCTCGCAGGTCTTCGCGACCTCGGCCCGGCGCTCGGCTTGCGCGCGCTCTGCGGCATGATCCCGTGCCGGCCGCTTTCCGCGCTTCGCGCCACCGGCGCCTTCTGTGGTGAACTGCAGCTTTTCGCCCGTCACCCAATTCCAGCACACTCCGCTTTCCCCGTCAGGGTTCAGCTTGACGCGGCCCGAGCCATTGCCCCTGCCCTTTCCCTCGACCGGGGTCGGAACCCAGCGGCCCGGCATCACACGCGTGGGCGGCACGATGCCAACGGCGCGGCAGGCATCGGTCATGGCGTCGTGGATGCTCATGCTGCCCTCCCGCGCTTGCGGAAGCGTTTGACCTCGCGGTCCACAAGGGAATAGGCGCTCATGTCGACCAGCGCCGGGCGTGCCGCATCGAACCAGCCGCGGGGCAGCTTCGCGTCGGGATAGATCCCGCGCCAGATGCCATATCCCCAGCGCCGGGTCTTGCTTTCGTCGCCACGAGCATTGTCGAAGCAATAGGCAATGATCGCGTCCCAGACCTTGCGCGGATCGCCCAGGCACTCGGCCCGCAATCCGTCGCGCGCGGTCAGGGTGAACTTGCTGGCATCAAACGCCTGCAATTCCCCATCCACCGAAACGATCCCGGAGCGCGCCGGGCGCTCCCATCCGCAGCAGATACAAACAGGCCCGCGCATCGCACCGCTGCATTCGGGGCAGACTGCAGCCTCTCGGGTCTGCTGGTTGCGCTCACGCGCCTTGCTGTCCCGCTTCTCGGCGGTGTCCAATTCACCGGCGCCGTTCGCCCACACGTCGAACATATCACCGGCGAACCGCTCGACATTGCCCGAATGGCACAGCCACAGCGCCTTGTCCTTTCCGGGGGCCGAGCGCATCACCCGTCCGATCTCCTGCATATGGCTCGACAGGCTCTTGCGGTACGGCTTGCAGCTGATCCCGACGAGGCAATCCGGAACGTCGAAACCCTTGGTCAGTACGCCACACGACACCAGTCCGGTGATCACGCTGTCCGGGCGGCGGAACTCGGCGATCCTCTCGGCCCGCTCCTCGTCGCTGCGGTCCATGTAGCTGATCTGCTGGAAATTATGACCGGCTGCTGCAAAAGCTGCGCAAAGCTCGCGCCCATGCTCGACAGTAGGCGAAAACACGATGGTCTTCACTGGACCACCGAAGTGCTCTTGCACCTTGCGCTCCCATTCCGAGACCACATCCCCGATGATCTTGATCCCAGCGCTGGTCGCGCTGTCATCCGAGAACTCGCCATAGCTGTTCAGGCCAAGCTCGACATCCTCGGGGCTGCGCGCGACGTAGATCGTCGGCTCGACAAGGTGCCCGTCCTCGATCAGCAGCCGGGTGGACCGGACGTTGACGATGCTGTCCCAATCGTTGCCCATTCCCTTGGTAAACGGGGTGGCAGTGAGGCCGATGCAGACCGCGTCCGGGTTCTCGCCCATCAGCGCAATGGTGCCCTTGTGCCGGCAGTGGGCCTCATCCACCACGATCAGGCTCGGCTTACGCGGAAGCTGGCGGCGGGCGAGCGTTTGGGCGCTGCAAACCTGCACATTCTCGCGCGGCGCCCAGCGGGGATGGCTACCTTGCACCACGCCGTGCTGGATGCCGTATTCATCGAAAACCGCGCTGGTCTGATCGACCAAGGCGACACGATCCACGACAAACAGGCTATAGCTTCCCTTGCGATCCGCTTCCTGAAGCAGCTTGCCGCTGGTCAGGGTTTTGCCTGCCCCGGTCCCGGCACAGAGAACGAGACGGCGCTTGCCCTCCCGGATTGCTGAACGCAGCGCCTCGATAGCATCGGCCTGATAGGGCCTAAGCGTGATCTCTTTGGCGCTGTCGCTCCGAAACAGGTCATACATTGCCCATCACCTCCCGATACGCTTCTGCTTCTGCATCAACTCGCGCTTGCCCGCCGTCGAACTCACGGATTGCGGCGCGCTCTGCCCATGCGTCGAACTCGGGCCAGACCTCGGCCCGGACTGCTGTCCAGTTATCCCGCAGCCACGCCAGCGCGTCGTCGGTCAGCCGCCCACGGCGCAGCGAAAACCGCCAGCCGTCGCGCATAACCTCAGCACCATGGGCGCGGATGCGGTCGATGATCATGCCGCGCCGTCCATCGGGATGATCTGGGCCTCGAGCTTCGCTTGCAGCTCGTCACGGGCCTTCTGCATCGCGTTCGCGCGGCGGGTCTCGCGCGCCAGCTGCGTCTGAGTTTCCTTCATCCGGCCTTTGGTCTTGTCGATCTCTGCCAGCGCACGACCCAGCTTGGCGCCCATGTCATGGCCATCTTCGAACACCGCGATCTTCTCTTTCAGGTCCGCAGCCCTCTGCTCAGCTTCCCGGCGCTTCCCGCGCTCATCGGCAAGCGCCGCCCGCAGGCCCAGCACCTCATCGATCAGCGCCTCGGGCGTCAGGCGGGCAAGCTCGCGCCGGGCCTTGGCCTCGGCGGGGTCTGCGGGTTCTTGACCGACCACGGGCGCGGCGGCTTCGGGTGCTGACGTATCGGCCCTGTCGAGCGTGCGATCGCTCGCGAAATCAGCAGCTTCGGCCCGTTCAGGGGTGCTGACCTTCTGTTGATCGGGCTTGGATCCGGCCCCGATGTTGGTGGTGTTCATGGTAGCCGTGGTGCCGTGCTTGGTCGTATATGTGCGAGCAGCGTTTTCGGCGTCACTGCGCGAAAACGCAGTGAAACCCGCGCGAACATCAGCAACAAGGTGATCAGAGACCGCGCAGCGCCGGGCAATCTCGCGGTTCGACCACGCCGACCACTCGTCATCCTCCAGCAGGGTCAGCACCGCGCGGCGCTTGTCTTCGTTCGTTCGGCGCAGACCATGGGCGCTGTTTGCGGAGACAGAATGCAAGATCGCCCGGCGGCGGTCGCCCTGGCGAATGTCGGTCGGAATCTCGGTCCGCCCGATCCGCTCCCATGCCGCGACACGATGGAAGCCGTCAGCGAGCCAGTAATCGGTCCCGTCCTGATAGACGACCACCGGCGGGAATACGGTGTTAGGGTCGGACATCGCCTCGGCGTACTCGGCAACCGTCGCCTCGTTCAGCCCGGCCCGCGACTGCGTGCCGCCATTGCGGCGGATCTGGTCGATCCTCAAACTCATGTCTCGATAACCTCGATGCCCATCGCCTGCGCCACGGCGCGGCGAACCTCATAGTCGCGCGTCACCGCGCCCTTGCTGTCCTCGTAGACGGTCGCCCAATTCAGACGGCGGTCCTCGTAGACAAAATCCACGGTCAACTTCATGACCTTCCCGGTGCGGGTCAGGAGCGGCCCGTCGCGGCCTTGGAGCTGGATGGCGACCTGCCGGTGGAGATCTCGGATCTCGCCCGCCCTCTCCAGCAAACGGAGCTCGCCCCAACGGCGGGCTTCCTTCATGCTGTCGAAGCGGATCCCGTCCACGACAGTTGCTATGGCGCCGAACTTGTTCATGCGCGCACCGGCCCGGCTTGCAGGCGAGCCAAGCCCTTCTCGATGCTCTGGCGAATGTCCGCCGTCGCCTGCGATTTCGAGCCCTTGCAGGGGCACGGCTGCAAAGCGATGCGGAAGCTGTGAACCTGTGAAAGCGGGATGCGGATCACGGCCATATCGCCTTCGCGCTTGATCGATCCTCCCAGAAGCTCAGTCATGCGGCCCTCGCTGGGAAAAGCGCCGGGACCGAAGCCCCGGCAAGTTGGGGGGACAATCCGAGCGATGCGAGCGGCCAAGCAGCCCCTGTTTTCACTCGATAGCTGCGCCCGTCATGGGTCGCAGATCCGGCAACAGCGCCGAATGGGTTGGGTGCGGGCGGGCCGTTAACTCCGCCACCTCTTGGGGCACCAAGGAACCGAGACTCCCAGTCAGCTAGCAGGGTCATCCGCCGCGCCCGGCGTATTCCAGCGTAGGGACTGGGTCTCGTGCCTGCCGGATCACAGGCTTCCGCACCCACGGCGACAGGCTGCGAGCCTGCCAGCGAAGAGGCGGTGGCGGGCCGGGTGCGCGGCCCGGCCCCTTTGAACCCCGCCAAGCGGTCAGGCAGAGCCTCCGCACCCATGCCGCAGCGGGGAGCAGCATGGGCAGACAGTTCGAGCGCGACACATGCGCGGGCATTGGCGCAGCTTGACGCGCACTGACCAATCAAACCGCCCGCGCCGACCAGTCCAGATGCGGTTGGGGGTTGATGGGGTGCCGCGCTCGGGGCGCATGGGGCGGCGGGGGATTGCCCAGCCCTTGAGAGACGGCCAGCGATGGCTAGCCCGTTCCCCATGCGTCCGGAAAGCGGCAGAAAAGCTGGGGCGACCTGAGCCGCCCCAGAGTTGAACAGGGAGGATTGCGCGAAACCGCCCTCGCGCCGGGCAATGCCCCAACCCGAGGCAATCGGGGTCAGACGGTCATCCAGTCCTCGGCCAGCAAGTCGGTCTGCGAGGCCAGCCAGCCGATGACCATCGAGCCATCCGCCGCGCGCATGTCGATGTGCGGCAGGAGCGTGATGTTGTGCCCGACTTGCGGCTCCATCTCGCGCGCGCGGTGCTTCGACGCATGGCCGTCCTTGGCGTGCTGCGCCGGGAACTCGCTGCCCGGCGTGAGGGCGACCCACATACCCTTTCCGTTCCATCCCGCGCGCGCGACACGGCCGCCCCGCTTGATGACCCGCAGCGCGGTCGAGAAATCGAACCTGTCGTCCATTGTCGTCTCCTTGGTTTGGAACCGGGGCCTCGACGGCAGCGCCGCCCCGGATAGCGCACCACGAGCGCCCGTCGCAGGGACAACGCTCTGCCGTCGAATAGGTGCCAGCCCGGCCAACGGGAGGAAACGCCGGGCTGGCGAGCCGCGCGAGGGAGGAGGGGCGCGCGGCATGAGAGGGGGCGGAGGTCATGGGCGGTCATCCTCGCCAGTCCCGCGCGCCTCAAAGGCAACGAGAAACGCAAGGCAGCAAAGCGCGTGCCACAGGTGCGAATATCCGGTCTCAGGGTCGTTGCCTCGGCGCGCCCACCACGCCCACAGATGCCGCATAAGGGCCGAAAAAACCCGGCCCCAGCGGAACCCGTTTTCCCAATTCCGGGGCGAGTACTTCCGCGCGCCGAACGTCAGCACGGCTGCGAGGGCTTCGACGGCCTCGACAGGGATCAAGTCGTGTTGCGCTTTGCTCTCGTCGTGCTTAACGGCCGCTTGCCGCAAAATCGTCGCGTCCTGCCAGTCTGCGTCAGAGGCGTTCCAATCGCTCATGCCGCACCTCCAGAAACGCGCAGCCGCCCGCGCCCCTTGCCAGCCGGGTTGTAGAACTCGACATGGCCGAGATCCCGCAGAGCGTTCCACGTTGATCGTGTGAACGGCGCGCTCTCACCCATCGCAAGCGCGACGCCGTTACGATCGAAGATGGCATCTCCGCCGTGATCGGTGAGCCACTTCAGCGCCTCTTGCTGGGCCTTGGTCATGCCGCGTCTCCCTTTGGCGTGGGCATGTCGGCCCATGAGGCAACAGCTTCCCGCAACGCGGCCAGCAGCCCGGCCTGATTGTCGATCCCGCCGCGATAGGTCACCGGCATCAGAAGTTCCCACTGCGCGCTGCATTCGGCTTCAGAGCGACCCGTGGCGCGGGCAGCACGGTCCAGACCACCCGGCCCGGCGCAGATGGCCTCGACCAGCGCCAGCGACGTGGTGAGGGTCCAGCCGTTCTGCACGGCGACGTTTGCGACCCGGCGGCGGATGCGCTCAGGCTCCCACTGCGGAATGGCGGTGAGGCCGATAGGCGCGCGGGAGGCGTTGAAGGCTTGAGCGTTCATTTGACCACCCCGCGCACCGGAACGAAGGTCTCGGGCGAAGCGGCGGCGGCCTGCAATAGCCCAAGCGACTCCTGCGCAAGACCCCGGAGGGCGGCGCGCTCGCGGTGATCCACGAACCCGTCTTCGAGCGCCAAGGCGAGTGAGGCGTTGAACTGGCACAGGCCACTGAGCAGCTTCCTGTCCTCAGGCTCACACGGGTCCGCAGACTGAGCGGTCATGCCAGCCGGGGCGAGAATGTCGCTGGTGAAGCTCGGGCCCAGCACCGACATGAGGCTGAGAAGCGCGTTCAGGCCGGGCGTGGCGCCCTGCATATAGCTCTCGATGGTGCGGGGCGCGATGCCCGTGGCATCTGCCAGCGCGGCGACACTGTACCGCTTGCCGCGACCGACCCGGAGGCGGAGCGCATCATCAATGATGCGGGCCGCATGATCATGGGAAATGATGGGGGCTTTACTCATTGGTTGCGCCGTCAACTCGTTGCATTGTTACAGTGTGAAGGAAGTTCAGGAGGCGGCTTTGAGGCCGGGAAAGAAATGCTCGGGTTTCAGCGGAATCCCTCGCTCTTGTGCAGCCAGCAAAAGTGGCTCTTGGCAGTCCGTCGGGATCAGCCCGCCGGTGCCGCCCTTCTCTTTGGTGTAGGTCCAGCGGCGGACGCGGATCTCGCTGCGCCCGGTCATCTTGGCTACCGCTTCGAAGCCGCCGCATAGGCGAATGATGGAGTGGGCTGGTTCAAGCATGTCCACATATTGCGATAATCGCAATGTTTGGTCAAGCGGCTTTATTGCGAATTTCGGCAATATCGGCTGCTGTGGTTTTCGCAATAATCGCGGCATGGAAGCCATCGATGGGAAATGGATCGTCCGGCACCTGACCGGGCGGCGCGGGGAAAAGGCGCAGCTCGCCCGAGCGATCGGGACGAAGCCGGACAACATCTCGAAGATCATCTCCGGGGTGAGAGCGGTGCAACCCGAAGAGGTCCCAAAGGTCTTGGAGTTCTTCGGCTATGAAGTCCGCCCGTCAGCGCAGGGCGAAGAGCCGCCGAGGTCCACAACTGCGCAGCCGGTCAAGCTGATCTCGTGGGTGAGCGCCGGCCAACTGGTCGATCACCCGGCCATCGACAGCTTCGAAGATTTCCCGAGCATCTACGCCGCAGACCTGCCGCCGGGGCGCTGGATTGCGCTGCGCGTGGATGGCACGTCCATGAACAAGCTCAGCCCGCCCGAAAGCATCGTCATCGTCAATCTGGACGATACGCGGCTGGTGCCAGGACGATGCTATGTCGTGGCCGACGAAACCGGGGCCGCGACCTACAAGGCGTATGACCCAAACGCGGAGCCGCAGTTTCAGCCGCGGTCGTACATCGAGAACACCCCAGCCCCGGTCTTCGTTGGCGCGGTGCGTGTGGTGGGCCGCGTCTACCGGACGATGCTGGATATGTGAGGGGTGATGGCGAAACGGACTATGTACGACAAGATGTCCGATGGCCCGAACCGCGGTTGGACGATCGACGACGTTGAAACGCTGGCAAAGCAGGAAGGCATGGAGCTGCGACGGCCGAAGCGTGGCAGCCACTACACGCTTTGCAGCGAACATCTGCGTGACATCTGTACGGTGCCATACAAACGGCCGATTAAGGTGATATATATAAAACAAGTGCTCGGTTACGCGCGCGCCCATCGTACGCGCGAGAACTCAGGGGAGCAGAGCGAATGAAGTATCCGTTTTTTGTTGAGCCACTATCAGTTGAGGATGGAGGCGGTTTCGTCGTCACTTTCCCGGATCTGCCCGGATGCATGGCCGATGGTGATTCGGTCGAAGAAGCTGTCGTGAATGCCGCTGATGCGCTCGAGTGTTGGCTTGAAGCTCAGGAAGATCGCGGCGCACAAGTGGACGAGCCATTCGCCAGCTTCAAGTATGCGGCGGAGAGCATGGAGGATTTTGAGGGCCAGATCGAGCGCCGTGACGACGAGATCGCGGATCTGAAGGCGGTCGTCGAGCGCTTGGAAACCGAACTGAGCCTTGCCAAATCCTCCCGCTCTGTTGTGCAAGCGCGGTGGGCCTTTGAACGGCGTCCATCCTCAAGTGGCGCCATCAGGAATAGAGCTTAAGCAAGGCTCCTTAAGTGCTTGTTAAGCCCCGCCCCGCGCGGGGCTTTTTCCATGCGCGCCACCATGGCGCTGTCGCAGAGATTGCCGGGACTCGACATGAGCCCCGGCGCCCCTCCATCATTCGGCTTCCAGACCAAGAATGAGAGAGGGATTCGATATGGCGATGTACACCGTCGATAATGTGCATGTTGTCTCTGTGGAGGCGGTCACGCTTCGGAGCTTCGGTCGATGCCTGAAGGTGCATCTCGCATTTTCGCTACCAAACGGCATTGACGGCGAAGAAATCATGCTTGAAACAACACGCACTGTGATCCTCTCCAAGCATGACGAGGCAGACGCGATCAGGCTGGCAAGATTCTGGTTTCTCAGAATGTGCGAACTCGGCGCTGAAGCCATGGAGCCATTCCGTCTGTCCGAAGCGGAGCTTGCCGCCGCTACGAAGGCTTAGCGCCCCGGCGCAGGTTTCCCAACGCATCCACCCACAAGGCCTCGCTCTTCGGCGGGGCCTTTTCATGCGGCACATGGAAGGTCGCTGTGACCGTGCTGCCGCCACGCTCGCTGTCAACGACACAGCGCTTCTGGCCCGGTAGAACCTTGCCGCTTGCATCGGCCAGCCATGCGCCGCCACGCTCCGTAACCACCTTCAGAAAATCGTCAGGCATGGGCCTCTCCTGCTTCGCGCCACCACGGCGCCGGTGAGGGCAGGATAGCAGGCCCTTAACTTGCGTGGAACAACAAACTGCGATTATCGCAATATTAGGGCTTGCACCTATGTTGCGAATATCGCAATATCTCCCCATCACCCGCCGAAGACGCCACCGGCTGATCGCGGAACATGGGAGAGAACAGATGACCTTCGACACCGCCGACATCATGCGCAAAGCCCACGCCGCGGCTCGTAGCTGCGCTGAGGCTCGTGACGCCGGGAACACCTTCTATACCGGCCAGACCTACGCTTCCTTCTTCGCTGCCCACCTGCGCCGCCTGTGGCGTCAGGCGAAGATGCTGACGCCCGTTGCCGTTGCCGCGCCTGAGGGCCTGCGCCGCGACATCCTTTCGCTCGAGGCCAAGGATCGAATGTCGGTCGAAGAACAGCGCGACCTGAGCGCGCTGCGCTCGAAGCTGGCGGGGGTGGCGGCATGATCAATCGCAGCGACATCATCACCACCGCCTTCGATGCGGCTGGCTACGTGGAAGAGGCGCAGACCGCCCTTCGCTGGGCCTCGACATACGGGGACGCCAGCAAGGTCACTGTGGCCCGTCAGCGTCTCAGCAGGGCGATGGAGCTTCTGGACGAAATCAGCGTGGAGGACGCCGCATGACCCGCGCTATTCGCCACGGCATCGCCGCCATGCTCTCGCCTGAGACCCGCGCAACCATCGTCGCCCGCATGGTCTCTGGACAATCTGCCGACACCGACCGCACCGGCATGGATACAGCCGATATGTTTGGCGACCCCGGTCTGTGTCGGGCTGATCTGCGCCCGGATGAGCCGGTGTTTCGCAGCACCCGCACCGGCCCCGCGCTCTATGGCCCTTCCGTCTCCCTGCCCCGTGTCGCGGCGATGATCCGCATGATGGGCGGGAATGACCCGGCGAAGGTCCGCGATTACGGCGACCTTGCGACACACATGGCCGTGCAGGGGTGTGAGCAATGACCGCCTCCCGCCACTTCGCCCTTTTCGCGGCCATCGTCGCGGCCCTGCTGGGCGCGAACATGGTCCAGCGCGGTGTGGCCGAAGCCGCCTATGACCGCGCCAACTTCCGCCACGTCGATACAGGGGCGAACTGATGGGCTACTTCGACCGCCTCATTGACCAGATGGCCCGCGAAGCCGCTGACCACGCCCCCGGTTCTTTCGAGCATGAATGGCGCCGCCGCGCCGCGTGGAAATACGCGCTGTTGGCCGATGGCGTCCCCGCTGACGAATGGACCGAATGCCCGGACTGGTTCTGGGCTGAGACCGAAAGGAACGCCGCATGAGCTACCGCATTGACCTGCCGTTGATCGAACGCATCGCCGCCGAACTGGCGCCCTACCGCGACGACGAGGACGTGTTTCTGGACACGCTCGACGGCGAAACCGACGCGCTGACGATCCTTGACCGGGAAATCGAGGCCGAGCAGGCGGATCTGACCATGGCCGAGGCCATCGAGACGCGGATCGCTACGCTCAAGGCCCGCGCCGACCGGGTGAAGATGCGCGCCGCCGCGCACCGGACCGCACAGAAACTGGTCATGGAGGCCATCGGCCAGAAGAAGGTCGAGCGCCCGCTTGCCACGCTGTCCCTTCTGGCTGGCTCAATCTCGGTGAAGATCACCAACGAGGCCGACATTCCGTCGCAGCTCTGCACGGTCAAGGCCATCACCACCCCCGACAAGAAGGCCATTCGCGCGCAGATCGAAGCGGGCGAGGCCGTGCCCGGCGCCGAACTGGTGCGGGGCGAAGAAACCCTTTCCGTGAGGACGAAGTGATGGACTGGAACCTTGCCGCCGCCGATCTGTCCAAGAAGCTGGACCCGGCGCACATCAAGCCCGCCAAGCAATACGGCCCCAAGGGCGACTATATCGAGGGCTGGCACGCCATGGCCGAGGCCAACCGGATCTTCGGTTTCGGCGGCTGGTCGTACACCGTCGAGGAATGCACCTGCGTGCACCAAGGCTCGCGCGAGATCGGCCAGGCGAAGAAGCCGGGCTTCGGCGTGACCTATACGGCCAAGGTCCGCGCCGTTGTCGATGGCGTCGTGCGCGAGGACTTCGGCGCCGGCCATGGCTATGACGTGGATTGCGGGCTGGCCCATGAGAGCGCCGTCAAGGAAGCCGTCACGGACGCGCTCAAGCGCGCTCTGCGCAGCTTCGGCAACCCCTTCGGGCTGGCGCTCTACGACAAGGCGCGCGCGAATGTCGGGCATGACTTCGACCCCGCACCGTTCGTCACCGCCATCGAGGCAGCGAAAACCGGCCGCGAATTGCTTGCCGCTATTCCGGGCGATCACGCGGACAACCCCGCCATCCGCGCCGCCATCATCGACACGCTCGATGCCATCGTGAAGGGCGCGCAGAACGTGGCCCAGATCGACGCCATGCAGAAGGCGTTTGCGCCGGTCTGGGAGGAAGTCGCCGCCGCCGCCGATAGCCGCCGTGCCGAGCTTGGGAGGGAGGCCGCATGAGCGCAGCGCTGGAAGCCCGTGCCCTGACCGCTCTCCGCACCGCCCGAGATCTCGGGGGCTATGACGACGAGGGCCGGGCCTGCGCTTTTGCCGAGGGCTGGATGCTGGCGAAGGTCACGGCGAAACCGGGGGCCGTTCGCCGGGCCGTGGCGAAGGTCTGGGCGCGGGACTTCCACGTCGCGGGGGCCGTGTGATGCCGACAATCTGGGGCCAGCGTAGGGGCAGTGTCTTCGTCCCATACCAGAAGTTCGGCGCGGCTTTCGAGGAAATCCCCGAGGGCGCTCGGCTCAAGGTCAAGATCGACCGCGACCGCAACGGCAAATTCTCGGCGCTGTTCCACGTCGCCCTTGGGCTTCTGGTCGCGGCCATCAATCGCGGCCCGGCCAGCACCAGCATAGACGCCCTCAAGCAGTGGGTGAAGCTCAAGAAGGGCTGGTACGACGTTGTCGAGCTTCCGCACCCGGCACCGGACGGCCAAACCCACGCCATTGCTTACCGCTCCACCAGCTTCGCCACCATGGGCGAGGCCGAGTTCCACGCATTCTGCACCGACGCTTGCGAGCTGATCCGCGCCGAGCTGGCCCCTTGGGTGTCCAGCGCGCCGGAATGGGCCGAGGTGCGGGCAATCATCGACAGCATCGCGCCGGAGGAAGCATGAGCTTTCAGACCTACACAGCCGTCAAGGCCGGGCGCAAAGCCCACCGCTGCGATTACTGCGGCGGGACGATCCCGAAAGGCGAGCCGAGCCGCATCGAGTCTGGCATCTGGGACGGGGATTTCTACAGCCACCGTGGCCACCTGGACTGCATCGAGATGTGGAACCTTGCGTTCCACGACCACGGCGACCCGTGGGATGGAATGGCAATCGACCTTCTGGAAGCCATCGGTGACGGCGCCTCAAGCGACGACCTTCAGCACGAGCTGGACCTGTACCGTGGCCACTTCCCTCACGTCGTTTGCCGCCTCGAACTCCGTGAGCAGCGCGGTCACATCAGGTGGCGCGATCACTGCCGTGGCCTCGGAATTGAACCCGACCCCGAGGACTGCCCGGAGGTCTACGGATGACCCACCCCTCCCGCCACGTCGAGCGCCCCAACCCCGCCGCCGCCCAATGCTGGGGCAAGGAGTCCTTCGATAGCTGGGACGCCGCGCAACGGATCATCACCCGCAAGCGCACCGCTCAGCGCCTCCGGGGCGAGAACATGGCCTCCATGACCGTCTATCGCTGCCAGCGGTGCAAGCGGTTCCATATCGCGGGGGTGTCATGACCCGACGCCGTTCAGAGTTCCCCGGCAAGATCCGCGTTGCCGCTTTTGAGCGCGCCAAGGGCTGCTGCGAAGAGTGCGGCGTCTCCATCCGCCCCGGCAATGGCCCTGAATACGATCACCGCATCCCGGACGCGCTCGGGGGAGAGCCGACGCTCGATAACTGCACAGTTCTTTGCCGTTCCTGTCATGGCGCGAAGACCACGAAAGAGGACGTGCCCCGCATCGCCAAGGCCAAGCGCGTCCAGCGCGGGCACATCAACGCGAAGACCAAGCCCACGCGGCCCATCCCCGGCAGCCGCAACCATCACCTGAAACGCAAGATAGGCGGCGGTGTCGAACCGCGCTGGAAGGATTGAACATGACCTTTCGTTACAAACTGGCCGACTGGATCTCGGGCGGGGCACTGACCTCCATGATGCTCCAAGCATCGGCGAGCGAGGTGCAAGCCCGTGTTGCCAAAGATCGGGCAACGAAGGAAGGCCGCGCTCGGGAGGACGCCGACCGGTTTCTCCACATCGTTGCATCCCGGCGCGACCACTACAAGGCCGCCCTCACTCGCATCGCCGCCATGGGCACCCCCGGCATGGCGCATATCGGCAAGCGCATGGCGAAGGAAGCGCGGGAAGCGCTGGGAGACACCCCCGCAGAACAGGAGGCCACCCATGCTTGACCACCTCAAAACCCGCCTCCGGGCCAGCACCGACCCGCTCGCCACCGAGGCCCTGCACGCCATCGAAGACCTGACCGATGCGCCGCTCGACTTCATCCCTGCCGCGCGCAAGGTCGAGCTGGACGAGGAAATCGGGGCAGCGCCTTCGAACGAACGCCTTCTGCGCGATCTGCGCCATGATATCCGGGCGCTTGAACGGGCCGTCCGTGTGGCGAACAAAGCCCAAAAGATGGCGCAGGAGGAAGTCGCGGTGGCGAATGGCCGGTCATCTGCGCTGATCGCGGACTATCTCCGTGCGCCACATTCCACAGCGAAAGCCGAGTGCGATGCAAGGGCGCGCGAATTCCTTGCCGGGAATGGCGATCCTTGGATTGTGGCTCTTGAAGCCCGCGCCACCGCCGCCGAGGCCCAGCTTGCCGCCGCTATGGAAGGGGCGGTGAGGGTGCGCGAGTTGGTGTGGCGTGAGGATGGAAACGACAACGATCTGCACGTGGCTGATAGCGTCCTCGGCCTGTATTTCATTCGGTTCGACCCTCGCGCCAATGACGACACCGCATGGATGCTTTTCCTGTCAGGCAAATGGGTTTGTTTCGGGACCATCGAAGCCGCCAAAGCCGCCGCGCAGGCCGACTACGAGCGCCGCATCCTCGCCGCCCTCGAACCCAACCCCGCCGCGCTGGCCAACGATGCCGCATGGCTGATCGACCTGATCGGGGATCTTGGCCGGGCCGCGTTCGACATTGCCGACAACATGGAGGAGGAGGCAGAGACTGGGGTGCTCACCGCGTGGCGTCCCTCTTTCGATGCCTTGTCCGCTGTGTTGGGCCAGATCGAAGAGAAGACACCCGATCAGGACGGACACGGCAATTACTTGGGGATCGGCGCGCGCCTGCAATCTGCGCTTAGGGTGGTTCTCCCTAACCAGCCGCAGGCCGAGCGTGACGCCCTGATCGCGGCGACGTTGGAGAGGGCGATTGGTGTAATGGAGGATCAGGTACGCGCCTCAAAAGCCAAAATGAACGAAGCTAGGTTGCTGGGTTCAGGTTCGCGCGAGTGGGCTATGATTTCCGCTCACCTTGAGCAGTCGCTTGACTACATCCGCGCCCTCGCCACCCAGCCCCAGACCGACGCCCTCGCAGCCCGTGACAGGGCCAAGATGGTCGAGGGGATGCGGATCGCTGCTGGCATCGCGTTTGACAGGCGCGGAACCCAGAGCGGCGATACATGGGATGCAGGATGGTATCAGGCCTGCGCGACAGTGCGCCACGAAATTCTCGACGCAGCTGAGAAGGAGGCCGGGGATGCGTGACCAGCAATACATCGACGGGCGCCGCAACGGGGTGAAAGCCTGCATCGCATGGCTTCACAAGCGCGCCGATGAAATGAACGACCCGCACGCGAAAGCGATCCTGAACTCGGCGGCTTTCGGAATGGGTGTGGACATGAAGAAAGAGGCCGGGGATGACTGAGGCACCGCGCGAGATCTGGGCCACCGTCAACGGGGTCCGCACGACGATGCCCGGGAAGTGCACGGTCGAGATTGGCGGCTGGGAAGCTGCGCCGAAGGGCTCGCCGCGCGAGGTCCGCTACATCCGCGCCGATCTGGTGCAGGAGCTGATCGAGGCGCTGACCGAATGCACCGAGATCACTCACAAAGCCTACGTCTCTGCGACGATGGAGGCCGTGAACGCCGGGCCACATCACCCGGTCGCAAAGCAGATGGACGTATGGCGCGCTCGATGCATGAGAGCGGAGGAGATGGCCCGCGCCGCCCTGCGCAAGATCGGGGCCGCCCGCGCCAGCATCACCAAGGAGGGCCTTGACGATGGGTAGAATGCTCTGGACCATGAAGGACGCCGAGCGCGAGACAGGTCTTCCCGCCGCTGCCTTCCAGAAGGTAGCGGAGGAAAAGGGCCTTCTGATCCGTGCGGGGCGTTACCCGCGATTCGACCCCGACGACCTCAAGGAGCTTTGGAAGCGATGCCAAGACCGTCCAAAGGCGCGCGCCTATACCGGCGAAAAGACACCGGACAATTCAGCATCCTCGACGGGAAGGTCGAGCGTCGAACGGGCACGGCAAGCCGCGAAGAAGCTGAAGCAGCGCTCGCAGAATACATCCGCGACCGGGGGCGCCCAAGTGGTCCCGTTGACCAAGACAAGCTGAAGATCGCGGACGTGCTGGCAATCTACCTCGAAGAACACGCCCCGCATACCGCCGACCCCTTGCGGATCGCCTATGCCGTGGATGCGCTTCTGCCGTTCTGGGGTGAGCTGAATGTCTCAGCCATCACCAAGAACACATGCCGCCGGTATGCCGCGACCCGATTCCGCAAGGATCGGAACGGGCAACGCCACCAGATCGGGGACGGCACGATTCGGCGTGAGCTTGGCGCGCTGGGGGCCGCACTCCGGTACTGCGTGGGTGAAGGGAGGCTTCTGACCGCGCCGCTCGTGCATATGCCAGAGAAACCGGCACCGAAAGAGCGTTGGCTGACACGGGCAGAGGCGGCGGCGCTTCTGCGGGCCGCGCGCAGCAGCCGCCACCTCGCCTACTTCATCCTGATCGGTCTCTACACCGGGACACGGAAGGAGGCGATTCTGTCGATGGCCTTCCGGCCCAACACCAAGGGCGGCTGGATCGACTGCGAAAGCGGGGTGATGTACCGCGCCGCCGAAGACATGCGGAAGACCAAGAAGCGGCGGCCGCCAGTCAGGATGCCGCGAAAGCTGCTCGGCCACATGCGGAGGCTCGAGAATTCCGGTCAGCGCTGGCCTGTCCAATTCCAGGGCGTCAGTGTCGCCAGCGTCAAGACCGCGTGGCGCCGTGCCTGCAAGGACGCCGGGCTGGAAGGGGTGACGCCGCACACGCTGCGCCATACGGCGATCACATGGGCGATGCAGCGCGGTGTTCCGCTGTCCGATGCGGCGGGCTTCTTCGGGGTGACGGTCGAGGTGTTGGAGAGGGTCTATTTCCACCATCACCCGGACTTTCAAGCCGCCACCGCAGAAGCGATGAACAGGGCTTGAAATGGGGGTTTCTTGCGGGTTTCTTGGCAATGCGCAGCAATATTTGGTCGGAGTGAGAGGATTCGAACCTCCGGCCCCTGCCTCCCGAAGACAGTGCTCTACCAAGCTGAGCTACACTCCGACCGTGGGCGCGGATTACCTTGCCCGCGCGGCCTTTGCAAGAGGCGAAAACAGCCTTTATGCCGCCGCCTGCTCATGCGGCGGCGCGGCGCCCTCTTCCGGCTCGGTCTGCAGCTCTTCCATCAGCATCGGCGCGGGCGCGGCGACCGATTCCCCGCGCAGCCGGGTCTGCAGAACCGGCTGGTTCTCGGACACGTTGCGCCGCGATTCCCGGAACACGATGTAGAGGCCCGAGGCGACGATCAGCCCGGCGCCGACAATCGTCCATAAGTCGGGCGATTCGCCGAACAACACCGCGCCGAACAACGTGGCCCAGATGATCTGCGAATATTGCATCGGCGCAACCAGAGCCGCCTCCGAGCGACGATAAGCGCCGATCGACAGCAGCATCGCGGCGAAGGCGAGCGCGGCCACCACAACCACCATCGCCAGATGCGGCAATTCTATGGGCACATAGACCACCGGCAACAGGCACGCCATGACCCCGACATTGGCCAGCATCGGATACAAAAGCAGCACCGCAGACCGCTCATCCGCGCCGATCTTGCGCACGATGACACTGTTGAGCGCGGCCAGCGCTGCCGCGCCCAGAGCCGCCAGATGCCCCAGCCCCAGCTCGGTTCCGCCGGGCCTGAGCACGACGATCACGCCCAGAAGCCCGACGATCACCGCCGCACCACGATGCAGCCCCACCTTTTCGCCCAGAAGCGGAATAGACAGCAGCGTGATCAGCAGCGGCGAGGCGAAAAGCATCGCGTAAACCTGAGCCAGCGGCAACGTGGTGAAGGCATAGAACGCGCCCCCGGCCGAGGCCACGACACAGAATGTCCGCGTCAGCGACCAATAGGGATGCACCGCCCGCAGCGTCCCCGGTTCGGGATCACGGATCAGCATCAGCACCAGAAAGGGAAAGCTCAGCAACCCCATGAAAAACATGATCTGAAAGACCGAATAGCTTTCGCCCAGAATCCGGATCAGCACGTCATGCGTGGCATAGAGCGCGAAACTCAGCAGCGCCATCAGCGGTCCCACAGGACCGGCGGCGCGGGCGGAAAAAGAAGTCTCGGTCTGGGTCATGTCTGGGTCCCGTTGCTGTCTCTTCCGATCAAGCCTAGGGCGATGCTGCAATGCGGCAACCTTTGCGCCGGCCTGTCGGAGCCCCGTATCCCCGATCGCCCCTCATTCCCCCCACAGAGCCGCGAGGCGCATAAGAAAAGGGCGCCTCGCGGGCGCCCCTCTTTAATCCACAAATATCCTCCAGGGGGTTCCGGGGGATGGAAAATCCCCCGCGGGGCCGAGGGGGCTCGATGCCCCCGAGGGCCCGCCCCACGCGCCACTGCAATCGGCTCAGCCGCGCAGAACGCCGCCGGTGGCCTTGCCCACCTTGTCGACGATCTTGGCAGAAACCGCCTCGATATCCTTCTCGGTCAGCGTCTTGCCCTGCGGTTGCAGGCGCACGCTGATGGCCAGCGATTTCTTGCCCGCGCCCATCTGGCTTTCGGCTTTCTCGCCCGAGAATTCGTCGAACACGCGAACCGAGTCGATCAGGCCCTTGTCGGCGCCCTGTGCGGCGTTGGTCACCGCCAGCGCCTCGACGCCCTTGTCGACGACGAACGCGAAGTCGCGCTCGACCGCCTGCAGGTCGTTGAGCACCAGAGCCGCGCGCGTCGCGCCCGATTTCTTAGGCATCGGCGCTGCAGCCAGCGGCAGCGTAAAGGCCACCGCCGCGCCCTTGATCCCGTAGGCTTTCAGCACCTTGGGGTGCACCTCGCCGAACGTGGCCAGCGCGTTCTTGCCCAGCGTCAGACGCCCGGCGCGGCCCGGATGGAACCACCCGGCCACGTTGCGGTCGCTCTGGGTCTTCGCGGGCGCTCCGATCGCCGCCAGCACCGCCTCGGCATCGCCTTTGGCGTCGAACAGATCGACCGCGCGGCGGGCATGGTGCGGATCGCGCGGGACATTGGCGCCGACCAGAAGGCCGGTGGCCTGGATCTGCTGCTCGCCCGGCTCGCCGCCATGGAAGACCGGCCCCAGTTCGAACAGCGCCAGATCCATGAAGCCGCGCGCCTGATTGCGGGCGGCCGCCTGCAGCAGGCCCGGCAGCAGGTCGGGGCGCATATGCGTCATCTCGCTGGAAATCGGGTTTTCCAGCTTCACCGCGTCATCGCCGCCGCCGAACAGCGCGGCCGAGGCGCTGTCGATGAAGGAATAGGTCACGCATTCATGGTAGCCCAGCGAGGCCAGCGTGCGCCGCATCAGCCGCTCGCGCTTTTGCAGCGGCGTCAGGATCGGCTCGGGCACGCCCGTTTGCGGCCGCGCCATCGGCTTGCCTTCCAGCTTGGTCAGCGAGGCGACGCGCGCCACCTCTTCGACCAGATCGGCATCGCCCAGCACGTCGGGCCGCCAGCTGGGCGGTGTCGCCTTGTCGCCGTCCAGCACGAAGCCGAGAGCGTCCAGAATGCGCCTCTGCTCGGCCTCGGGGATATCCATCCCCACAAGGCTGGAACACCGCGCCGCATCGAAACGGTATTGCCGCGTCGTGTCGGGCACCGCGCCGTCCGTCACCACCTCGGACGCCTCGCCACCGCACAGATCAAGGATCATCCGCGTGGCCAGTTCCAGCCCCGGCAGGGTGAATTCGGGGTCCACGCCCCGCTCGAAGCGATAGCGCGCATCCGAGTTGATCTTCAGCGCCCGCCCGGCCGAGGCCACGGTGATCGGGTCCCAATAGGCGCTTTCAAGGAACACGTCGGTGGTCTCGTCGGTGCAGCCCGAATGCTCGCCGCCCATGATACCGGCGATGCTTTCGACGCCCGTGGCATCGGAAATCGCCATCATCCCCGGCTGCAGGCGGTAATCCTTGCCATCGAGCGCAAGGATCTCTTCCCCGCCCTCAGCCGGATGGATGCGCAGCGTGCCGCCCGCGACCTTGGCGACATCGAAGACGTGCAGCGGACGGTTCAACCCGATGGTGAAGAAGTTCGTCACATCGACCAGCGCCGAGATCGGACGCAGCCCCACCGCCACCAGCCGCTGCTGCAGCCATTTCGGCGACGGGCCGTTCTTCACGCCCCGGATCACCCGCCCGGCGAAGACCGGACAGCCCTTGTCCTTCAGCGCCGGGTCGATGCTGACCGACACCGGGCTGGGGAAACCACCCGCGACCGGCACCACGTCGAGCGCCTTCAAGGCACCCAGACCGCGCGCTGCCAGATCGCGCGCGATGCCGCGCACGCCCAGCGCATCGGGACGGTTGGGGGTAATCTTGATATAGATCATCGGGTCGTTGAGACCCGCGTAATCGATATAGCGCATGCCCAGCGGCGCGTCGGACGGCAGCTCGATGATGCCGTCGTGATCTTCCGACAGCTCCAGCTCGCGCTCGGAACACATCATGCCGTTCGACGCCTGCCCCCGGATCACGCCCGGCTTCAGGTCCACGCCCGTGCCCGGAATATGCGTGCCCACCGGCGCAAACACCCCGACAAGGCCGGTCTTGGCATTGGGCGCCCCGCAGACGACCTGCACCTCTTCGACGGCACCGCCGGGGCCGTCCATGACCTCGACCCGGCACAGGTTCAGCTTGTCGGCATCGGGATGCTTCACCGCTTCGGCGATGCGCGCGATGCGAAACGCGCCCAGAGTGGCGGCGGGATCGGCCACCTCCTCGACTTCGAGGCCCAGATCGGTCAACGCCTCGACGATCTCGTCGAGCGTGGCCTCGGTTTCCAGGTGCTCCTTGAGCCAGGACAGGGTGAATTTCATCGCCAGACCTTCGGGTTCAGATATACGCGCGTCCTGTTAGCCGATCCCACGGGATAAGGAAAGCCGAACCACCGGCGCCTTGGCTTCGCGTGCGCGGGTCCGCCTTGCACGCACGCCCAAACCTGCCAGCCGCATTTGCCGCTTGGCAGCCGCGCCCGTTTGCAGCAGTGTTAACCTTAATGCGGCGTCTGGTTTCCTGCGCCCTGCCCCGCCAGCACCCGGAGGCCCGCCCGCCGTGAAACACCCCGCCGTCCCGATCATCGTGGCCGCCCTGTGGATCGTCATCAGCGAATTCGTCCGCAACGAATTCCTGCTTAAATCCTACTGGGAACGGCATTATTCGGATATGGGGCTGGCCTTCCCCGACGCGGCGCTGAACGGCGCGACCTGGGCGCTGTGGTCGCTCTGCCTGTCGGTGCTTTTGTGGATGCTGCTCAAACGCTTCGCGCTGATCGAAGGCATCGGCGTCGCGTGGTTTGCGGGTTTCCTGATGATGTGGGTGGTGACCGGCAATCTGGGCGTCCTGCCCTTCGCGCTCTTGCTCTACGCGGTGCCGCTCAGCCTGCTCGAAGTCGCGGGCGCGGCGCTGATCCAGCATTTCTGGCCGCGCGAGCGCTAGGCACAACGCAAAAGGCGCGCCCCGCAGGGCGCGCCTTTCTAATTTCGGGGAAACCGATCAGCGACGGGGATCGTCGCTGTCCTCGTCCTCGTCATCCTTCTCGGCATCGGGAAGGTTGAAGAAGCTGTCCGCGTTCGAATAATCGCGCGCCGAGGCCGCTTCTTCCTCGTCTTCCGCGTCCTTGCTACCGCCCAGCGTGAAGGTCTCCAGCCCGGCAATATTGCGCGGCAGACGGGGCTCGGGCTCCATCTCCAGCGACTGCTCGGTCGAGACCAGCTTGCGACGCTCGTCATCGGTCATGACCGAGCCCTCGGCAGCCTTCTTGGCGGCGGCCTTCTGGACCTCGCTGTCCAGCTCCGACTGGCGGCACAGGCCCAGCGCGACCGGGTCGATCGGCTGGATGTTCTGGATGTTCCAGTGCGTCCGCTCGCGGATCGCCTGAATCGACGGGTTGGTCGTGCCCACCAGCTTGCGGATCTGCGCATCGGCCAGCTCGGGGTGGAACTTGACCAGCCAAAGAATCGCGGCGGGACGGTCCTGACGCTTGGACAGCGGCGTATAGCGCGGGCCCCGGCGCTTTTCCTCACCGACCGAGGCCGGGTTGAATTTCAGCTTCAGCTTGTAGAGCGGATCGGCCTCGCCCTTCTTTATCTCGACTTCCTCGAGCTGGTTATGCGCGATCGGGTCGAAACCCTTCACGCCGGTCGCCACATCGCCATCGGCGATGCCCTGCACCTCGAGCTCGTGAAGACCGCAGAAATCCGCCACCTGTTTGAAGGTCAGCGTGGTATTGTCAACGAGCCAGACGGCGGTCGCCTTGGCCATCAGGGGTTTTGCCATCGTCAATCGTCCTTCAACCTGCGAGAACCGCATGGCGCGGCGCTCGCCGGGGCGACCCGGCCACGGCCGCGGGCCGTGCATCCTCGATTTCGGGGAATGGGCCGTATATAAGCGTGCTGCCGCCCCGAGGAAAGAGAAAATGCAGCGCCTGACCCTTGCCCTGACCGCCCTCCTGCCGATTTTCGCCGCCCAGACCGCAAGCGCCCAGCACCGCGCGGGCGTGTTCGACAGCTACCTGCTGGCACTCAGCTGGATCCCCGCCTATTGCGCCATGGATGGCGACGACCGCGACGACCCGCGCTGCGATGATGGCAGCGCGATCGGCTGGGCCGTGCACGGGCTCTGGCCACAATACGAAGACGGCGATTGGCCAGAATATTGCAACACCACCGAACGCCGCCCCTCGCGCCGCGAGACCGAGGCGCAGGCGGCTTTGTTCGGCACTTCGGGCTCGGCATGGCATCAATGGAACAAACACGGCCGCTGCACCGGGCTGTCGGCCACGAATTACTATCGGCTGGTGCAGGAAGCCGTCGACCGGATCGCCCTGCCGGAAATCTTCGACGGTATAGACCGCGAATTCCGCATCGATCCCGATATCGTCGAAGCCGCCTTTATCGAGGCCAACCCGACCCTCACCCGCGACCAGATGATCACCACCTGCCCGCGCGGCGAGATCGTCGAACTGCGCCTGTGCCTGACCCGCGCGCTCGAACCCACCGATTGCGCCCCGGCGCTGACAAGCCGCGAATGCAACCGCGCCGCCACCACCCTGTTGCCGCTGCGCTGACAAACCGCCGCGCGAGGCCGCATCTTTGATCCGAAAATATCCTCGGGGGGTGAGGCCGAAGGCCGAGGGGGGCAGACAGCCCCCCTTCTTATTGCCCCCGACGCGGTGCCCGCATCCTGCCGCCGGGGGCGCTGCCCCCGGACCCCCGGAGTATTTTCGACAAAGTGAAAGGGGCGGGTACCGAAAGGGCGTGAGGGGGGCGCGACGTCAGCCGTCGTTTTCTGCGGGGGCGGAAAGGTCGGGTTCGACCAGCACGCCCTGCTCCCAGCGGCCGCTGGAAACCTGACCCGTGGCGTAAGTCAGTGTGCCCTGCCCGACGCGCTGGCCATCGACGAACGCGCCCTCATAGACATCGCCGGAGGGATAGGTGGCAATGCCCTGCCCCTCGATCCGGCCCGCGCGCCATTCGCCGGTATAGGTAAAGCCGTCGGCCATGGTGATCGTGCCCTGTCCCTCGCGCTCGCCGGCAACGAAACCGCCCTCGTAGCGGGTGGCGTCGGGATAGGTCATCACCCCCTGCCCTTCGCGCACGCCGTTAACGAAATCCCCCACGTAGATCCGGCCGTCGGGGTATTGCATCCGGCCCTGCCCATGCGGCTGGCCGGCGCGGAAATTGCCCTCATAGATCAGGCCCTCGGCCAACCGTGCGCGGCCCTGCCCCTCGACGCGGCCCTGCCGCCACTGGCCGTTATAGCCGGTGCCGTCGGCATAGGTGATGATCCCCTCGCCATCGGGCACCCCGTCCGAGAAGCCGCCATCGTAGCGCGCGCCGTCGGGTGCGGTCATCACGCCCGCGCCGTTGATCCGGTCGCCCTGCCATTCGCCCGAATAGACATAGCCCGATGCGGTGGACAGCCGCCCGCGCCCTTCGCGCTGGTCGTTGACGAAATCGCCCTCATAGACCGAGCCGTCGGCCATGATCAGCCGCCCCACGCCCTGCAACATGCCCTGCGCGAAGGTGCCTTCGCGGCGGTCGCCATTGGGCAGGGTCAGCACGCCCGCGCCGTGGAGCATCCCCTCGGACCATTCGCCGGCATAGGTGGTGCCGTCGGGCCGGCTCAGCGTCCCTTCGCCGTGGCGCTGGTCGTTATGCATGGCGCCGGTATAGGTCGAGCCATCGGGATAGGTGATCGTGCCCTGCCCTTCGCGCAGGCCGTTCTGCCACTCGCCCTCGTAGGTCAGGCCGCCGGGCCGGGTCATCGTGCCGGTGCCGTCCGGCTGGCTGTCGTCAAAGCTGCCGGTATAGACCACGCCGGTCACGTAGCGCCGCGTGCCCTGCCCCATGATGCGCCCGGCATCCCAGTTGCCCTCGTAAGAAGAGCCATCGGCAAAGACCATCCGTCCCTGCCCGTGCGGGCGCCCGTCCTCGAACGCACCGGTATAGACCGAGCCATTTGGATAGCGCGCGGTGCCGGTGCCGGTGATCTGGCCCTGCACCCATTCGCCGGAATATTCGAACCCGTTGGGCAGCCGATACGTGCCCTGCCCGTGCTGCAGCCCGTCGAGGAACGTCCCCTCATAGATGCCGCCATCGGCATATTGACGGGTGATCACCTCGCCCAGATCCGGCGTCGCGTCCTGCGCGGCGGCGGGGCCGATCAGCGCCGGGATGAACGGCGCAGTGACAGACGGAAGGATAGAGGGGGCGAATGACTGGGCGAGGATCAGCGACAATCCGAGCAACAGGGAACTGGTCGGGCGTATCATGGGTCTCCTGGCCGTCTCGTGACCGCATCTTGGTAAAGCTGCCGCCAACCTAGAATAGACGGGCGCTGCAAGACAAGACGCGAGCGCATTCCCATGCGCTCGCGCCTCGCTTCGTGATCGGTTTTCAGCCGATGTCGTCAGCGCAGCGCGCCGTCGACAATCCGCCAGGAATAGCGGCCCCGAACGCCGGTATTCGAGTTCTCGGCCAAAGCCCGCGGGCCACCGTCGAGGAAGCTGCCGGGCACCGCCGAACCGGTCAGCTCGAACGCCGAGCCACTGACGCCGGGCACGAGGCTGAAGCCCGCGCGCGCGCTGCTGCCGCCAAGGCCGCCCTGTCCGCCCGACGCGTCGCCGGTCTCCCATTCGATATGGTCGTAGTTGAACTCAATGGTGAAATCGCCGCTGTTCCAGCCATTCTCGATCAGCACCACCTGAAAGGTGTTCACTCGGTCGGCATGGCGCGAATAATACCCGACATCTTGCCAGATCGCCGAGAAGACCCGGCTTCCGCCGTGCCAGCCGCTTCCGTAATAGACGATGCGGCTGTCGGAATCGCGGGTATCCACATCGGCGAAGAACGGCGCGATCACCGGCAGCGACAGGTTGGCGAGCAGCGTGTTCGGCGTGAAGGTCGACATGCTGCTGCCGAAGGTCAGGTTGCCGTTATTGTTGACGAAAAGCTGCCAGTAGGTCCGGTCGCCCACCTGAACGGGGAAGCCGATCGGCACCGGACCCGCGGCGGAATCATCATTATGCGGCACGCCGAAACAATCGAAGCCATAGGGCCGGCGGAAGGTCCACGGCAGGTGCGTGTCGATGCAGGCGGCTCGGTCGGCCACTACCTGATCGATCCAGGCGCGATACGATGCCACGCGGGTATAGACGCCGGGCAGGCGCGGGCGGGCGCAGCCATAGCCCCAGCTCGTCACGCCGACCTGAACCCAGCCATTGGGCGTCCAGGAGACCAGCGGACCACCGGAATCGCCCTGACAGCTGTCGCGTCCGCCATTCCAGTAGCCCGCACAGAGCATCGAATAGGGGATCGTCTCGTCCGCATAATTGTTCTGGCACTGGCGCGGCCAGATGACCGGCACTTGCACCTGCTGCAGACGGTCGGGGCTATCGCCGCCCTCAGACAGCGCGCCCCAGCCGATCGCCCAGACATTGCGGCCCGGCGCGGCATAAGTGCGGTTGGCCGCCCAGTCGGCCGGTGTCACGGTCGGGCCCCAGACGGGTTCGGCCAGACGCAGCAGCGCGATGTCGTTCTCGTGGGTGTTGTCGTTATAGTCCGGATGGGGGACCATCCCCGCAACCGCGACGCGACGACCGCCGCTCGACAGCGTGGGTGTGCCCACGAGGATCTCGATCTGCGAAGCGACCAGCCCGGGAAGGCAATGCGCGGCGGTCAACACCCAGCGCCGGTCAATCAGGCTGCCGCCGCAGAATTGCTGCCCGGTCGGCTCATAGGTCAGTGCGACCATCCAGCGGAAATTGTTGCGATAGCGCCAGTCCCAGACGGGCGAACCGCCGACGATATCGGGCGCCATCGACGGCTGCTCCCGGTCCTGCGCGACCTGTTCGGCATAGTTCAGGTCTTCGGGCTTGGGCGCGTCAGCCTGCGCGGAGGCGCCCCAAAGGCCGAAGCCGCACGCCAGCGCGAGGGCCAGCGCCCGGGGGGCCAAATACGTTTTGGATAATGAATTGAGGCTCATTTGCACACCTAACATGTCTGAAGACAACAGGACCAAGGTGAAACCACATAGCCGCTCTTCCGGCGATTGTGTCAAACAAAATCCCGGCACCACAGGGCGAAAGGCCCTTGTTTTGAAGGCTACGGGCGGGTCAGGTCCCCGTCTGGTCCGGGTGTAGCAAGGCCTCGATCACCACGAAGGCCTGCGCCCAGGGGTGATCGTCGGTCAGCGACACATGCACCACGGAGTAATGCCCGTCGGGCGTCATGGCAGCCAGCCGCTCGGCGGCCCAGCCGGTCAGCACCATCGTCGGCTGCCCGCCGCGCCGGTTCACGACCGCCATGTCCTTCCACGAAATCCCCATCGCCAGCCCGGTGCCCAGCGCCTTCGAACAGGCCTCTTTCGCCGCCCAGCGTTTGGCCAGCGTGCCCGCCTCGTCCTTGCGGCGTGCGGCCTTGGCGAGCTCGGTCTCGGTGAAGACCCGGTTGCGGAACCGGTCGCCGAACCGCGCGAGCGTGCCCTCGATGCGGTCGATATTGGCCAGATCGGTGCCGACGCCCAGAATCACGGGATCACTCGACCGAAACCGTGCCGGTCGCTTGGTTGATGCGTACCCGCACCGCCCCCGGAAGTCCCGGCTCACCGCGTTCGACGCCATCGTGCCAGTAGCGCACCGGCACCGTCAGCAGCAGGCCCTTGGCCGGGTCATAGCTGGCGGTGACGCCGGGCACGTCGACATCGTAAAAGCCGGTGTTGCGATCCGCCGAGAGCAACGAGCACATGCGGAAGACCGGCTCTTGCGAGCCGTCGCCCGAAGGATGCAGGATCATCAGATGCGCGGCGCAGCAGGCCGGTTCGCTGGTATCGGACCACGCGATGCGGATCGCGCCATTGGCGAAGGTGCGCGACGTCTGCTCCCACGGTTCGACGATCGTCGCCGCAGTGCCCGCCCAATCGCATTCGGCGACGATCTGCGCGGTGGCGCTCAGGGGCAGGGCCACCAGCCCGGCGGCGAGAAGAACGGATTTCATGGCAATCTCCCTCGGATGACGCGGGTCCCAGTTTCGACCACCCGCGCGGTTCCGCCAAGCCCCGCTTGCGCAAGTGTGATCACGTCAGCCGCGCGGTCAGGATCTTCAGCGCCGCGAAACCGAACAGCGCCGCGAAAACCGCGTCGAACCCCCGTTTCGCCCGCAGATACGCGCGCGAGACGGGACCGGCGGAAAAGGCCAGCGCCATCAGCGTGAAGCTGACAACCGAAACCGCCAGACAGGACAGCCCGACCTCCCACAGAACTGCGGCAGAGGCGCCCGACGGAACGGCAACGGCAAAGACCGCGCCCCAGAACAGCACCGCCTTGGGGTTGGTCAGGTGAATGAGCGCGCCCTTGACCCATGACCGGCGCAGCGAGCCTTCGACCACCCGCGCCTGCGCGGCACCGCCGCCCTGCCATGCCGAACGCGCCGATTTCCACGCAAGCCACGCCAGATACCCGGCCCCCGCATAGCGCAGAACCTCGACCAGCCACGCATGGGCGAGCATCGCAGCCCCCAGCCCGGCCCCGGCGACCAGCCCCCAGACCGCCGATCCCGACGCCACGCCCCAGGCCAGCGCCAACCCGTGCGCGCGCCCGCGCTCCATCGCCGTGCCGCTGATCGCCAGCGTCGCAGGCCCGGGCGAGGAAATAGCAATCACCCAGGCCACGAGGATCGGCAACAGGTCGGATATCGGCATGGCAGGCCTTTCGGGGAAAAGCGGGCTCAGCCCCGCGCGGCGTCCATCAGGCGGCGCATTTCGCGGATCGCCGGATCAAGGCCCAGAAACACCGCTTCGGAGATCAGAAAATGGCCGATATTCAGCTCGCGGATCTCGGGCGTCGCGGCGAAGGGCGAGACGGTGGCATAGCTCAGCCCGTGGCCTGCATGAACCTCAAGACCCGCTTCATGCGCGCGACGGGCGCCTGCCAGCAGTTCCGCCAGTTCCAGCGCCGCCTCTTCCGCCGCCCCTTCGGCCACCAGATCGCAATAGCGCCCGGTATGCAGTTCGATCACCGGGGCGCGCACGCGGAGAGCCGCCTCGATCTGGCGCGCATCGTGGCCGATGAACAGCGACACGCGGCATCCGGCCTCGGACAGGGCCGCGATGAAATCCGCCAGCCGGTTCATGTCGGACGCGACATCCAGCCCGCCCTCGGTCGTGCGCTCTTCGCGCTTTTCGGGCACCAGACAGACGGCATGCGGCTTGTGGCGCAGCGCGATGGCCTGCATTTCGGCGGTCGCCGCCATCTCGAAATTCAGGGGCACCTCAAGCGCTTCCATCAGCGCCTCGATATCGGCATCGCGGATATGACGCCGGTCCTCGCGCAGATGCGCGGTGATGCCGTCGCAGCCGGCTTCCTGCGCAATTCTGGCAGCGCGCAACGGGTCGGGATAGGCGCCGCCGCGCGCGTTGCGCAGCGTGGCGACGTGGTCGATATTCACCCCGAGGCGCTGACGAGGGAACTGCGTGGCGGTCATGACGTCTCTCCGGTCTCTTGCGTGCGCTGACGCTGGCGTTCGCGCGCGGCCTTGAACCGCGCCTCCAGCCGCTTCTGGCGGCTGCGCTGATAGGCCTGCACCAGCGGCAGATGCACGAAATACGCCGCCACCGCAAAGGGCAAGCCCAGAAGCAGCCCACCGATGAAATAGGGCAAATAGACGTTGGAATAGAACCCCGCCAGACGCCCCCAATGCGCGGGCTCCCCCGTCACCACGGTCAGCAGGTTATGCGTAAGCTCGCCGCCCGCGCGCCCCACGGCGGCCATCACGCCGCCCACCGACATCTGCACGTCGCGCCCCAGCAGCCAGCCGCCCAGTTCCATTCCCCCCGCCGCCATCAGCGGAAAGGTGATCGGATTGCCATAGAACGTGCCCAGCAACGCGGCCAGCACGTTGCCCCGGATTGCCCAGGCGACCAGAGCGGCGGACAGGAAATGCAGCCCGAAGATCGGCAGGAACGACACGAACAGCCCCGCCGAGATCCCCAGTGCGATCCGTTCGGGCGAGTCGGGCAGCCGGCGCATCCGATGCAGCACATAGGTTGCCGCCCGGCGCCACCCGCCGCGCGGCCAGAAGAACTCGCCAATCGCGGTCAGCAAAGGTCTGGGATTTCGACGCTTGAAGATCACGCGCGGCCGTCCTGTTCAGGGGTGGCGGTGTCGGATGGCGAAGATCGCCGCTGAGGATAGTTCGAAAGGATGGTCAGGGTTTTCGGGTCGGGTCGCGGTCTCGGTTCACCTGCGCGATATCGGTTTCTGCCGACAGGATCGTCAGGATACGGTGAAGATGCGCGGCATCCGATACCTCGATCTCGACGAAAATACGGAAATAATCGGGCTTCCGGTCGAGAAAATGCAGGTCCGAGATATTCGCCTTCTGCTCGCCGACAAGGCTGCAGACCCGGCCCAGCACGCCTGCGCTGTTGGTAATCGTCAGCGTCAGCGAGACATTGTGCACCGCCGCGTGCTTGCCCTCGTGCCAGTGCAGATCGACCCAGCGCTCGGGCTGTTCCTCAAGCGTCGCAAGCACTTCGCAATCGATGGCATGGGCAACGATGCCCTTGCCGCGATAGGTAATCCCGACGATCCGCTCGCCCGGCACCGGCTGGCAGCAATTGGCGCGGCGGAACGGAATATCGGGATCAAGGCCCACCACCGGACGGCTGGCATCGACATCGGCCTGCCCCATCGAGGCGATCTCGGGATAAAGCTGCTCGACCACGGCGCGGGCGCTGATCTCGGCCGCGCCGATCTTCGCCAACAGCTCGGTCGGCCCCTTGATCGCCATCGAACGCGCGGCGGTATCGAGCGCCTTGTCCGTGACCTTGCGCCCCACCCGGTCGAAGGCCACGCGGCTCAGCTCGCGTCCCAGCCGCACGAAGCGCTCGCGATCCTCTTCGCGCAGGCTCCGGCGGATCGCGGCTTTAGCGCGCCCGGTATGGACCAGCTCGATCCAGCTGGTCTGCGGGCGCTGACCGTCGGCGGTGATGATCTCGACCTGCTGGCCGTTTCTGAGCCGCGTCCACAGCGGCACCCGCATCCCGTCGACCTTGGCCGAGACCGTGGCATTGCCGATCCGCGTATGGATCGCATAGGCGAAATCGAGCGGCGTCGCCCCTTTCGGCAGCTGCACCACGTCACCCTTGGGCGTGAAGCAGAACACCTGATCGGCGTACATTTCCAGCTTCACATGTTCGAGGAACTCGTCGTGATCCTCGTCGCGATCCAGCCGCGAGGTCAGGCTTTCGATCCATTTCGCCGGGTCGATGGCAAACGGGTTCACCGAGCGCGCGCCGTCCTTGTAGGCCCAGTGCGCGGCGACCCCGGCCTCGGCGACCTCGTGCATCTCGCGGGTGCGGATCTGCACCTCGACCCGCTTGCCGTCACGCCCCGACACCGTCGTGTGGATCGAGCGGTAGCCGTTAGATTTCGGCTGGCTGACGTAATCCTTGAACCGGCCCGGCACCGCACGCCAGCGCTGATGGATCAGGCCCAGCGCCTCGTAGCATTCCTGCACATGATCGACGATGATGCGGAACCCGTAGATGTCGGACAGGCGGCTGAATTCCAGCTCTTTGTCCTGCATCTTGCGCCAGACCGAATAGGGCTTTTTCGCGCGGCCATAGACGGTGCCGTCGAGCCCGGCTTTTTCCAGCTCGAAGCGGATATCGGCGGTGATCCGCGCGATCACGTCGCCCGATTCGCGCTGCAGCGTGATGAAGCGGCGCAGGATGGCGTTGCGGCGCTCGGGGTCGAGCACGCGGAACGCCAGATCCTCGAGCTCTTCGCGCATCCACTGCATACCCATCCGGCCCGCGAGCGGCGCGTAGATCTCCATCGTCTCGCGCGCCTTCTGGGCCTGTTTCTCGGGCCGCATCGAGCGGATCGTGCGCATGTTGTGCAAACGGTCGGCCAGCTTGACCAGAATGACGCGCAGGTCGCGCGACATCGCCATCAACAGTTTGCGAAAATTCTCGGCCTGCTTGGCCTCGGGCGAGGGACGCCCGGTCGCACCCACGGGCTCGACGGCATTCAACTGAAGATTGGTCAGCTTGGTGACGCCATCGACCAGCTCGGCCACCTCGTGGCCGAACATCTGCTCGACCTCGCTATAGGTCGAGCGCGTATCTTCGATCGTGTCGTGAAGCAGGGCGGTGACGATGGTCGCATCGTCCAGCCGCATCTCGGTCAGGATTGACGCAACCGCCACCGGATGTGTGAAATACCGCTCGCCGGAATGCCGCATCTGCCCGGCATGCATCGATTCGCCGTAATCCCATGCACGGCGAATCAGCGCTTCATCACAAGTCGGGTTATAGTTGCGGATCAGAGCAACGAGATCATCGGGCGTGATCACAGCTCGGGCCCGCCCGTTTCAGTTCAGTCGTTATCGATCTGGGCAGCGACGAGCTGGCGCAGCATCTGCTCTTCGGTCAGATCGTCCAGCTGCGGACGGTCCGGCTGCGAGCCCATGCGCATCGCCATGTCGTCTTCTTCCGGCATGTCGACCTCGTTCTGGGTGCGCATGCTTTCGATCAGACGCTCACGCAGCGCGTCGGCGCCCTGAGTCTCGTCCGCGACTTCGCGCAGGGCGACAACCGGGTCCTTGTCATTGTCCCGATCGACGGTCAGCGCCGATCCGGCGCCGATTTCGCGGGCGCGATGGGCAGCCAGGATCACCAGCTCGAACCGGTTCGGTACCTTGTCAACGCAATCTTCGACCGTCACGCGGGCCATGGAGCACTCCATCTACGACAAAGGGGAGGATCAGCCCCCGGCATGTAACCGCATTTGCCTGCCTTGACAAGCGCAGCGCAACCCCAATCGGCCGCAATCGGGTCAAATCGGCCTGATCGCGGCAATTTCTTCGGGGTCCAGCCTATCGCGCATCTGCGTCACGCTCAAGCCCAGCACCGGATGAACCCAGTCGGGCGCCACGTCTGCCAGAGGCACCAGAACGAAACCGCGCTCGTGCAGACGCGGATGCGGCAGGATCAGTTGATCGGGCGCCTCTTCCATCTGCCGGGCCAGCGGAAGCTCCATCCAGTGCCGCAGCGTTTCACGGTCGGGCAGCACGGTATCGCCGGTCGCCAACAGGTCGATATCGATCACCCGCTGGCCCCAGCGCTTCTTGCGAACCCGTCCCATCTCGGCTTCGATCCGGTGGCACAGGGCCAGCATTTCCTCAGCTGTATGAGGGCTTTCCACGGCCATGCAGGCATTGACGAAATCGGGCCCGGCACCAGGGGGAAAGGCCGGCGTGACATACAGATGGCTGCAACGCAGCGTTACATCTTTCAAGCTATTGAATGTGTGAACCGAACGATTAAGTACCGCAGTGTTCGCGGACGATTCGTCCGATGCATTGCTCCCCAGCGCCAGAAGGTGCAGGTTGCGGTGGACGGAGGCCAGAATTTTGTCCAAGTTGGTATCGGTCGCTATTTCGTCGACCCGCCAGACCAGGTCACCACGGTGTTAAGGCTAATAGCCGGTCGCGGCCAGAGTGTTTTAAGACGCTGCGATTTTGAAAGGAAAGACGATGTTTTACAAGGATGAGCGTCTCGCCCTCTTCATCGACGGCGCGAACCTTTTCGCTGCGGGGAAGGCGCTTGGTTTCGACATCGACTACAAGCTCCTGCGTCAGGAATTCATGCGTCGCGGCAAGTTGCTGCGCGCCTTCTACTATACGGCTCTGCTGGAGAACGACGATTATTCGCCGATCCGGCCGCTGATCGACTGGCTGAACTACAACGGCTACGCGATGGTGACCAAGCCCGCCAAGGAATACACGGATTCCATGGGCCGCCGGAAGGTAAAGGGCAACATGGATATCGAGCTGACGGTCAACGCGATGGAAATCGCCGACCGCATCGACCATGCCGTACTGTTCTCGGGCGATGGCGATTTCCGGCCGCTGGTGGAATCGCTGCAGCGTCAGGGCGTGCGGGTCTCGGTCGTCTCGACCATCCGCTCGCAGCCGCCTATGATCGCCGATGAACTGCGCCGTCAGGCCGACAATTTCATCGAACTCGACGAGCTGCGCGACGTGATCGGCCGCCCGCCCCGCGAACCGCGTGAGCCGCGCGACATGCGCGCCCCGCGCGAGGATGCCGAGGCCGAAAGCAGCAGCGACCAGCAGGACTGACCGCTGTTCCTGTCGCTTGCCGGCCTGTTCGCCGCGGCCTTCGTGGCCGCGACGATCCTGCCCTTCCAGTCCGAAATCATCTTTGCCGCGCTTCAGGTCGGCGACATGGCGCCCGTCTGGGCGCTTGTCGTCGTGGCCTCGCTCGGCAACACGCTGGGCACCTATGTCAATTATTGGCTGGGTTGGCAGCTTGAAACGCGCGGCGGCCATCGCTGGCTGAAGATCCCCGATGAAACCTTCGCCAAGGCGCGCCGCTGGTGGGATCGCTGGGGTTACTGGACGCTGTTGCTATCGTGGCTTCCCATCGGCGATGCGACCACCGTTCTGGCGGGTGCGATGCGCACGCCGCTTTGGCTGTTCACCCTGCTTGTGGGTGTCACCAAGACCACCCGCTATATCGCCCTCGCCCTGATCACCGCCGGAATTTTTGGCTGACCCCGCCCCCGGCGCAATCGTAATCGCCCCCGATCCGGGCTAACGGCTGGACGTCGCGGATACGATTGCTTACCTGTGGGGCCAAGCGGAGTAAGCCATGACCAAGCCCCCCCTGACCCTGTATCTCGCCGCCCCGCGCGGCTTCTGCGCCGGTGTCGACCGCGCCATCAAGATCGTCGAAATGGCGATCGCGAAATGGGGCGCGCCGGTCTATGTCCGCCACGAGATCGTGCATAACAAATTCGTCGTCGACAGCCTGCGCGATCAGGGCGCGGTCTTCGTCGAGGAACTGGACGAATGCCCCGATGACCGTCCGGTGATCTTTTCGGCCCATGGCGTGCCGAAATCGGTGCCCTCGGCCGCGCAGGCGCGCAACATGACCTTCGTCGATGCCACCTGCCCGCTGGTCTCCAAGGTTCATATCGAGGCCGAGCGCCACCACGCCGCCGGTCTGCAGATGGTGATGATCGGCCATGCCGGTCACCCCGAGACGGTGGGCACAATGGGCCAGCTTCCCGATGGCGAGGTACTGCTGGTCGAAACCGTCGAGGATGTCGCCCATATCGCGCCGCGCGATCCGTCGAAGCTGGCATTCATCACGCAGACCACGCTGTCGGTCGATGACACCACCGACATCGTCGCCGCTCTTCAGGCCCGCTTTCCGGCCATCGTGGGCCCCCACAAGGAAGACATCTGCTACGCCACCACCAATCGGCAGGCGGCGGTCAAGGCGATCGCCGGGCAGATCGATGCGCTGCTGGTGATCGGTGCGCCCAACTCGTCCAATTCCAAACGGCTGGTCGAGGTCGGCCGCGCTGCTGGCTGCCGCTATTCGCAACTGATCCAGCGCGCCGCCGATATCGACTGGCGCGCGCTCAAAGGTGCGGCCTCGGTCGGTGTGACGGCGGGCGCCTCGGCCCCCGAAGTGCTGATCCAGGAAGTGATCGACGCGTTCGAGGACCGCTTCGACCTGACCCGCGAGATCGTTGAAACGGCGGTCGAATCGGTCGAGTTCAAGGTCCCGCGCGTTCTGCGTCAGGCGGGTTAACCACGGCTTCGAAGGCTGGCGCTTTGGCGGGACCGCGTTATGATCCCGGTTCAGCCCCAGACCGGAGTCCGCCATGAGCCCCGAATTTCTTCTCACCGCCTTCATCGTCTGCCTCGCCCCCGGCGTCGGCGTGATCTACACGCTCTCGACCGTGCTGGGTCGCGGTCTGGGGGCCGGGCTCTGGGCGGTATTGGGCTGCACGCTGGCCACTCTCGTTCATCTGGGCTTTGCCATGGCCGGGCTTGCGGCCGTGCTGCAGACCTCGGCGCTTCTGTTCACAGCGATCAAATACGCGGGCGTCGCGTATCTTCTGTGGATGGCCTGGGGCACGCTTCAGGGCACCGGCGCCTTGCAGGTCACGCCCGACACCACGCGCCACGCCCCCGCAGCGCTGGTGCGGCGCGGCGTTCTGCTGAACCTCCTCAACCCGAAACTGCCGATGTTCTTCGTGGCCTTCCTGCCGCAATTTATCCCCGCCGGCGCCCCGAACGCGACCGCCCTGCTGATCGAGCTGGGCTTCGGCTTCGTGGCGATGACGGCGGGCGTCTTCCTGCTCTACGCGCTGGCGGCGGGCTGGCTGCGCAGCCGCGTGCTCGGCTCGCCCCGCGCAATGACCTGGCTGCGCCGTGTCTTCGCCGCCTCCTTCGCGGGTCTCGGCGCGAAACTGGCCTTCGAGCGCGCGTGACCGACTCCGAAGCTCTGCGCTTCTACGATGCCGCGGCGAAACGATTGGGCGACAGACTGCCCGACGCCCCGCCCAGCCTTGCCGCTTTCGCCGCTGCCCTGCCCGCCGGAGCCACGATCCTGGATCTGGGCTGCGGCCATGGCGTCGCGGCGGCGCATCTTGCAAAAGCCGGCTTCGACGTGACCGGGCTCGATCCGTCCGGGGGGCTGCTGGCGGTGGCGCGCAAGCTTGCGCCGACCGCGCATTTCCGGGTGGGCGGGTTTGACGACCTGCCCGGCATGGGGCCTTACGACGCGATCTGGTGCCATTTTGCCCTGCTCCACGCGCCACGCGCCCGGATGCCCCGCCACCTGGCCGCGATGGCGCAGGCGCTGACACCCGACGGCACGCTCGCGCTGGCAATGCTCGAAGGCGAGGGCGAGATCCGCGACCCGCGTGGCCTGCCCTACACCTTCGTCACCGAAACCTTCATCACCGCGCTTCTGTCCGAGGCGGGCTTTCGCGATATCAACGCCACCCGCGCCCCTGCCCCGGCCGGGGTCGCGGGCCGCGACATCGCCCTGCATCTGCGCGCGACCCGCGCTCGGGCGGTTGACCCCGGCGCCGTTTGACGGCACCCCCTGCCCCGGAAACAGCCGCAAGGACGATGCCCCATGCCTGAACTCTTCGCCTGGACCGATGGCGCCTGCTCCGGGAATCCCGGCCCCGGAGGCTGGGGCGTGCTGATGCGCGCGATGGAGGGCGAGAGCGTGCTCAAAGAGCGCACGCTCAACGGCGGTGAGCCGGACACCACCAACAACCGCATGGAACTGATGGCGGCGATCTCGGCGCTGGAAACCCTGACCCGGCCCTCGACCATCACCATCACCACCGATTCGGCCTATGTGAAGAACGGCGTCACCCAGTGGATCCACGGCTGGAAACGCAATGGCTGGAAAACCGCCGACAAAAAGCCCGTCAAGAATGCCGAACTCTGGCAGCGGCTGGACGCGGCGCAGAAAACCCATTCGGTGACGTGGAAATGGATCAAGGGCCATGCCGGCCATGCCGAGAACGAGCGCGCCGACGAACTGGCCCGCGAAGGCATGGCGCCCTATAAGGGCTGATCCTGAACGGAGCGTCCTATGACCGTCGTCGCCTTTCTCGAATACCTCTCGGTCTTCGTCTTCGCGCTGACCGGCGCCTTGGTCGCGTCGCGTGCGCAGCTCGACCTGCTGGGCTTTCTGTTCATCGCCTCGCTCACGGCGGTGGGTGGCGGCACCGTGCGCGACCTCGTCCTGAACCGCGAAACGATCTTCTGGATCGCCAATCCTCGCTATATCGGCGTGGCCTCGATTGCCGCCCTGCTGGTCTTTTTCACCGCCCACCTGCTTGAGAACCGTCGCCGCGCCATCGACTGGTTCGATGCGGGCGCGCTGGCGGTCGCCGTCCCGGCGGGCGTCGGGGTGGCGCTAGACCTGGGGCATGGCGCGGCGGTGGTGGTGATGATGGGCATGATGACCGGCGCGTTCGGCGGGCTGATGCGCGACGTCGTCTGCAACGAGGTGCCGCTGGTGTTGCGTCAGGGCGAGCTTTATCTCTCCGCCGCCTTCGCGGGCGCCACCGCCGCGCTGCTGATCCGCTGGGGTTTCGGCCCCACGCCGCTCGCGCTGCTGGGCTGCGCCGCCGTGACCTTCCTTTTGCGCGCGGGGTCGATGATCTATGGCTGGAAACTGCCGGTCTATAAATCGCGCCCGCCGCGCAACCGGATCTGACCCCTCTTGATTCCGCGCGCGCCCGACCCCATTTCGCATTCAACATAGTGAATACGAGGCATCGCCATGGCCACCAAGATCAAGCTGACCTGCCCGGAATGCGCGCAGGTGAACCAGTTCCCCGCCGACAAGGCCGAGGCCTCGCCGAAATGCGGCATCTGCGGTCATGCGCTCAATGACGGCAAGGTCGCCAAGCTCGACCTCAAGACGCTCGAGAAGATGGCAAAGAACGACGATCTGCCCCTGCTCGTTGATTTCTGGGCGCCGTGGTGCGGACCCTGCCGACAGATGGCGCCCGAATTCGAAAAGGCCGCGCGCGAGCTGAAAGGCAAGGTGCGACTGGCCAAGATCGACACCCAGTCGAACCCCGACGCCACCGTGCGCTTCAACATTCGCGGCATCCCGGCCTTCATCCTGTTCCATCGCGGCCGCGAAGTGGCCCGCCTCGCCGGCGCCCGCCCGGCCCGCGATCTGCTGCGCTTCGTCGAGGAAAAGCTCGCCCTCACACGCTAGGGCGCGCAAAGCGGATCCGGACAGCAAAAGGGTGCCCCGTCGCGGGACACCCTTTATCTTTAATCCGGAAATATACTCGGGGGGTGAATTTGCCGTCAGGCAAAGAGGGGGGCAGACAGCCCCCCTGCTTCCTTAACCCGGGCTCATCCCCCGCAGCCGCTCATTGCGCCGACGCAGGATTTCCAGCGTCGCGAGCAGCAGGATCGACAAGGCCACCATCAGCGAGGCCACGGCAAGGATCGTCGGCGAGATCTGCTCGCGCAGGCCGATGAACATCTGCCACGGCAGCGTCTTCTGCCCGGCCGACCCCACGAAGATCACCACCACGACTTCGTCGAACGAGGTGATGAAGGCAAACAGTGCGCCCGAGATCACCCCCGGCAGGATCAGCGGAAGCTGAACCTTGAAGAAGGTTTTCACCGGCCCCGCCCCCATCGATGCCGCCGCCCGGGTCAGCGAGCGGTCGAAGCCCACCAGCGTCGCGGTCACGGTGATGATGACGAAGGGAATACCCAGGATCGCGTGCGCCAGCACAACGCCCCAATAGGTCCCCTGCAGGCCGATCGCCGAGAAGAAGAAATACATCCCCGCCGCCGAGATGATCAGCGGCACGATCATCGGCGAGATCAGGATCGCCATCATCGCGCGCTTGAACGGCACATGCGTCTGGCTGAGGCCGATCGCCGCCAGCGTACCGAGGCTGACCGAAATCAGCGTCGCCATCGGTGCGATGGTCAGCGAGTTCCTCATGGCCAACTGCCAGTCGGGATTGGTGAAGAAGTCCACGTAGTGCTTGAGCGAGAACCCTGCCGGATCCAGCGCCAGCATCTCCGGCGTGAAGGTGAAGAAGTCCTCAGCGTTGAAGCTCAGCGGCAGGATCACGAGGATCGGGAACATCAGGTAGAAGAACACCAGCGCGCAGATCACGCGGAAAGCGTAGTACCAGACCCGTTGCAGCGGGGATGCGTAGCTTGGAAGCGCCATGTGTCGTTACCCCAGCTTGACGTTATCGATGCCGACCACGCGGTCGTAGACCCAGTAGAGCACCAGCACGGCCACCAGCAGGATCGTGCCCAGAGCGCCGACCAGCCCCCAGTTGCCCGAGACGTACCATTGGTGCGCGATCCGGTTCGAGATGAACATGCCCGACGGGCCGCCCACCAGTTCGGGCGTGATGTAGTAGCCCACCGCCATGATGAAGACGAGGATTGCGCCCGCGCCGATACCGGGGATCGATTGCGGGAAATAGACCCGCCAGAACGCCGTCCAGTCATTCGCGCCAAGGCTCTTGGCCGCGCGGACATAGCTCGGCGGGATGGTTTTCATCACCGAGTACAGCGGCAGGATCATGAAGGGCAGCAGGATCTGTGTCATCGCCACGATCACGCCGAACTTGTTGTTGATCATCGTCAGCCGGTTGTCGTCGGCCACCAGTCCGATCCAGACCAGCGTCTGGTTGATCACGCCCTGTTCCTGCAACAGCACCTTCCAGGACGATGTCCGCACCAGAAGGGATGTCCAGAAGGGCAACAGAACCATGATCAGCAACAGGTTCGCGTAGCGCTCTTTCACATTCGCCAGAAGGAAGGCGATGGGATAGCCCAGAACCAGCCCCAGGAAGCAGATCAGCCCCGACATCCACGCCGTGCGCCAGAACAGCATCAGGTGGATAGACCGATCATCCGGCAGCGGCTCGATATGGCCCGAGACCATCGTGCGGTCCACGGCGGACAGGTAATACCCGATGGTCGGAGACGAGGAATACGCCTTGAGCGCGCGCCACGTTTCCAGCTCGCCCCAGCCTTCATGCGACTCGATCATCATGTCGCGGAACGGGCCGTCGGTTTCCAGATCGATCCGGCGGACCAACCGCTGGGCGCGGCGCACCATCGTGGTGAAGCCCGCCAATTCGTAATTCATCCGCCGCGCGAAGGTCAGCGCTGTGCGGTTTTCGGCAGCGACCTGCAGGTCGGCCACCAAGGCGCGGAAGGTTTCTTCCGGCGGCAATTCGGTACTGTCGACGTCCCAGCTCTCGAGCGCCGCGACGGTCTGCGGCATGATCTCTTCGACCACTTCGTTGTCGATGGAGCGCGTGAGCATCGAGCCGATCGGCATCAGGAAGCCCAGAATAACGAACGCCAGAAGCGGCGCGATCAGCAGCAAGGCGCGGATCTTTTGTCGGCGCAATGCGCGACCGAGGCTTTTCTTGAGCGGCTCACCGTCGTGTGTCGACAGCATATCCGGTTTGGTATCGCTGGAGCTCATCCTCGGGTCCCTGTCAGGGTCGGCGCCCGGACAAGCGAAGTCGCTCGGGCGCCGGTGCATCGGTCAGGTACCGGCCTCGGACCGAGGCCGGTACCAGTTCACTTTATTATTGGGCCAGCCAGGCCTGGAAGCGCGCGTCCATCTCGTCGCGGTAATCTGCCCACCAGGTGTAGTTGAACAGGAACGCCCCTTCGAGGTTATCCGGCGCGGTCGGCATGTGCGGACCCATCGGAATACCCAGCTCGGCGTGATCGCCAACCAGCGGCGCCGACGACGTGCGGGCCGGACCATACGAGATATAGGCGGCCTGATCGGCCAGACGCTGGGTGTCGGTCGCGAAATAGAGGTAATCCAGCACGCGAGCGAGGTGATCTTCGGGCAGACCCTCGGGGATCACCCAACCGTCCAGGTCGAACATCTGGTAGCCCCAGGCCATGCCGATCGGCTGGTCCTGCTCGGCAATGGCCGAGAACAGACGACCGTTATAGGTCGACCCCATGAAGACTTCGCCATCGGCCAGAAGCTGCGGCGTTTCGGCGCCGGCGGTCCACCAGATGGTCTCATCCTTGATCGTGTCGAGCATGGCGAAAGCGCGCTCGACGCCCTCGTCGGTCTCAAGCATGTCGTAGACGTCTTCGATGGCCACGCCGTCGCACAGCAGCGCCCATTCCATGTTGCCGATCGGACGACGCTCAAGCGCGCGGCGGCCCGGATAGGTTTCCAGATCGAACACGGCGCAGGCATCGGTCGGCGCCTCGGCACCCTCGGGCACCATGTCGGTGCGGTAGCCGAAGGTGGTCGAATACACGATCTGCGGAATGAAGCATTCCGAGACGATCATGTCGCCGAAGTCTTCCGACGCCGAGGTGCCGTCCGGCGCTTCGGCCAGAACTTCGTCGGCGTCGATCGGCATCGCCAGACCTTCGTCGCACAGGCGCATCGCGTCCGAGGCAACCACGTCGACCAGATCCCAGGTCACGTTGTTGGCTTCGAACATCGCGCGCATGCGGGCCACGGCATCAGCCGAGCTTTCGTCGGTGATGATCTGCACCTCGGGGTGCATTTCCTGATAGGGCTCGTGATAGGCGTTGATCTGAGACTGCTGGTAAGCGCCGCCCCAGGACACGATGGTCATTTCGTTGGCCATGTCCTGAGCGAACGCGCCACCAGCGGTCAGCGCGAGGACTCCGGCGGCCCCCATCATTGTGGTCTTGAGTTTCATTGAAGTACTCCCTAGTCGAGTTGCCCGCTGTTGTCGCAAGCCGTCCTGCGGGCAAGGAATCGGCAAGAGTTTCCCACGCGCCGCGCCGTCAGGCGTCGAGCGCACGGCAATCCTCGGCCTGCCATCCGATTTGAATCTTTTGACCCGGCGAATAGCGGCCCTGATCCTGAGCGTTCCGATACTTCATGATGAAGTCGTCATTCCCGGCAACGCGCAGCCGAACCCGGAATGTATCGCCCATATAGATGAATTCCAGCACTTCGGCGTCGATCAGGTGCGCGTCGGACGCCAGACGCTCGGGATTCGATTCAACCCGCTCGGGGCGGATCGAGACCCGCGTGCGCTCGCCAGACTTGGTCACATTGACCGGCTGCGCGTCGATCACGCTGCCATCGTCAAGCCGCACCGTACAACGATTGCCGTTGATCGTTTCGATAACGCCTTCGAGCTTGTTGTTCTCGCCGATGAACTGCGCCACGAAGCTGTTTTCGGGGCGTTCGTACAGATCCTCAGGCGGGGCAAGCTGCTGGATGCGCCCGTCGTTGAACACCGCCACGCGGTCCGACATGGTCAGCGCCTCGGTCTGGTCGTGGGTGACATAGACCGTGGTGATGCCCAGCGTGTGCGCAAGGTTGGTGATCTCGAACTGCATGTGCTCGCGCAACTGCTTGTCGAGCGCGCCAAGCGGTTCGTCCATCAGCACCAACTCAGGTTCGAAAACCAGCGCCCGGGCCAGAGCGACACGCTGCTGCTGACCGCCCGAAAGCTGTGCCGGACGGCGGCTGGCGAAATCGCCCATCTGAACCATGTCCAGCGCGCGGCGGATCTTGCCCTCACGCTCGGACTTGCCCATCCCACGCACTTCAAGAGGAAAACCGAGATTCTCGGCAATCGTCATATGCGGGAACAACGCGTAGTTCTGGAAAACCATGCCAATCCCGCGTTTGTGCGGCGGGATGTTGTTGATCGGCTTGTTGTCGAGAAGGATTTCGCCATGGGTGGCGGTTTCAAAGCCCGCCAGCATCATGAGACAGGTTGTCTTCCCCGACCCGGACGGACCGAGCATCGTCAGGAATTCACCCTTCGGCATGCTCAGGTTCAGGTCTTTGACGACAAGCGTCTCACCATCATAGCTTTTTTGCACACGATCGAATACGACGAAACCGTCGGTGCGTGTTTCTGACACTTAGCTTCCCCCTGTGGAAGTGCTTTTTTGTTCTTGTGATTGAGTAAAACGGCCCGACCACTTGAATTCAAGCGTTAAACCGCCCATTCCCGCAATCGACGCCCAAAGGCGACAATAGGCGCATCATTCCCGTCATTTGCAGGAACATGGACCGAAATTGTGGCGGGATGCAGGCGAATCGACTTCCGGCATGCAGGACAAACTGCTCGGAAACCCTGATTCACAAAGGGGAAAATGGTGCGGTCGAGAAGACTCGAACTTCCACGGGGGTTAGCCCACAGCGACCTCAACGCTGCGCGTCTACCAATTCCGCCACGACCGCACTTGGATTGGTGCGCAGCGTTTAGCCGGTTCGTTCCGGGATGTGAAGAGGGAAATCGGCCCCTTTTGCGCATTTCTGCTCAACACGCGGCGCGGGGGCCTTCGCAAGCCTTTTGCGCAGGTCGCACGCCCACCTGCGCCGTGCCAAAGCGCCACATGGACGGGTCGTTGGCGGCAGCGCGGGCTTGCCATTAGGGGGCCGCGTCGTGTCTCTGGGTCCGGTCCGAAACGATATCCGCCCCGCCTGTGAATGCTCGCCGAGTCGCGTCCCTCCGGAGAAAACCAAGTGTCCGAAAACCCGCTGCACCTTGCCTATGACGACCTGCGCCGCGTGCTCTCGCGCCCGTCATCGCTGGTGATCATCGCGGCGGTTGTCGCGGCACTGGGTATCTCGGGGCCTTTCGGCACGATCGATTCGCTGACCTTCGTCCCGCGACTGGGCTATTGGGTGGCGATCGTCGCGATCACGCTGCCCAGTTGCTGGCTGGCCTGCCTGACCGTCGTCTTCGCCTTGCGCGCGCGCGGGTTCGGCAGGATGGCGCTTTGGATCGCGGGCAGCGTCGTCGCGGCCCTTCTCGCCACGGCCGAGGTCGCGGTCATCAACCTGCTGGTCTACAACCAATCGATCTTCGCGGCGGGCGAGACCTCCGCCCTGTTGCTGTCGACCGTCCCGATTGCCGTTTTGATCACCGCAGCCTTCACTTGGGGCTATCGCGACATCGACCCGGATCAAGCGGATGACAGCCCCCCTGCCCCCGCCCAGACCGGCCCGCAAGCCCCAAGGCTGCTGGCCCGGCTGCCCCTCGATAAGCGTGGCGCGCTGATCTCGCTGTCGGTACAGGACCATTATGTCGAGATCGTCACCGCGAAAGGCCGCGCGATGCTGTTGATGCGGCTGGGCGACGCCATCACTGAGGCCGAGGGCTGCGCCGGATTGCAGGTTCACCGCTCGCATTGGGTGGCGCTGGATCAGGTACGCGCAAGCCGCCGCGATGGCGCGCGGGGCGTGCTGACACTGTCGGACGGGCGCGAGATCCCGGTCAGCCGCACCTATCTGCCCGAAGCGAAAGAGGCCGGGCTTTTCTGAGCCCGGCCTCGATCCGTGTTCTGAGCGTTCGGCGTTACTTGCCGCTGGGCGCTGCGGGGGCCGTCGGCGCCGCGGGCACCGCCGGGGCCAGCGGCACGGCGGCGCGCATCGGTGCCGGGGTCTCGCCCGACGCGGCGGCGAGCGCCTGAAGCACAAGCTGGTTGCGCGAGGCCGGGCCGGGCTGGAACGCGACCTCGGTCGTCAGCGAAACGGGCACCGACGCGTTGAACCATTCCGACGCCAGATCACGCCGCTGCACCGCGCCGATCCCCTGCATCAGGTGATGGGCGGGCAGCTCGCCATAGGCGGTTTCGCCCAGCGCCGACAGGACCAGAGCCGAAGCGATGGCAACATCCAGATTGTCCGCCGAATAGCCCGAGGACAGGCAGATCCGGGCATAGGTCGCCAGATCCGTGGTGCTCATGCCCGAGCCGAGCATCCATTGCGTCGTCGCGCCCAGCACGACGTCGCGCGCCTGCAGCGACAGGGCGGAAACCTGCGGTTGAAGCTCTTGTCCCAGCGTTTCGCAATCGCCGGTCACGCTGGCCGGGGTCACACCCAGCTGGGTCATCAGCGCCTCGCCATCGGCGATGGCATAGCCGCGCGCGACGCAGAACTGTTCGTTCAGGGTGAAGACCGGGTCGGTCATGTTGCCCAGATCGCTGTAGCCGCCATTGGCCGATGTCACGAGCCCCACACGGTTGCAATGCGAGGCAAGCGACGCCGATTGCGCGCGCGCGCCGCCGCCCAGAAAGCTGGGACGCGTGGGCGTCGCAGCGGCTGTCGCACCGGCCGCCGGGCTGGCGCCGGGATTGGGGACCATCGGCTGCGCGGCGGCGACCGGGGCGGCCAGCGTGCCCGCCGGGGCGGTTCCCTGCGGCATGGCCGGGGCCGAGACGGCGACTGTCGCGCCCTCGCTCAGCCGGCAGGCGGATTGCAGACAGTCAAAGGCCGCGGGCGTCGCGTCGTTCGACTGGAAGTCGTTGCGCGCATAGCCGTCGGGGGTCGAGACGAAGACCTGCACGGTGCAGGCCTGTGCGTTGCACCAGAAGGCCGAGCCGGTGACCGAGGTGTCGATGATATAGTCGGTGCGCCCGTCGCCGTTGAGATCGCTGAGCTGGACGAAGCCCGAGCGCGTGACCAGCTGTTCTGCCGACGGGTCCGAGCTTTCGGCGATGGTATCGACCGCATCGGCCACTTCGGGCGGCAGGCCATAGGCCCCGGCGCTGCGCGAGCCGCCGCCGCGCATCTCGTCGCGGACGGTTTCCAGAAGACCGCGCACGCCGTCGCGATGGCGCGACGAGATGCGCGACACTTCGGCCCCCCCGGCGATGGCCCGCTGGTAAGCCGTGACCAGCACGAGGCGTTCGAATTCCAGCAACTGGCCGGTAACGGGGAAATTCAGATAGGTCTGGTAATTGCGAATGCCGTTGCGCGAATTGGGCCCCAGCGAGCCATCGACGACACCGACATTCCAGCCGAAATGGTTCAGCGCGGTCTGAATCTCGCGGGCCTGTTGACGGGCCGCGCTGTCGACGACGACCGTGCGACGCACGACACGGGTGCGCTGTTGCGACTGTGCGGCGCCTGCGATGATGGCGCCGCCGATGATCCCGCCCAGCACACCGGCGGCAAGGCTGCGTTGGGCTTCGGCGCGTTCGACGCTGGTGGCGACAAGCGCGGCGACAAGCGCTGTAGTGGTGAAAATCTTAGAGGTCATGATAAGCATCCCGAACGAAACAACTGTATGGCGAGCAGGCTAGCACCGGCTTGCGGCTTGCGCCAAGCAATGTCTGCAGGGCCGGTGAATAAAATAAGGTGTATTCACACCGGCCATGCGGCGATCACCGGCAACGCGGCGAGCGAGGCCACCAGAAGAACGGCGGCCAAAGTCGTCTGACTGAGTTGAAACATGATCCCTCCTTGTCATGCGGGCGGCCTTTTTCGCGGCGCGCTTGCTTGATCCTTTTCCGTCTGTCGCTACTTTGCGCCCGAAGGTTCAATCGGCGATCAGGGAAAGTTCAGCGCATGGAATGGACGGTGCTCGAAGGGCTTCAGCCCTATGCCGAGACGCTGGCGGCGATGGAAGAGCGTGTTGCGGCGATCGCGCGCGGTGACGCGGACGAGGCCATCTGGCTACTGGAACACCCGCCACTCTATACCGCCGGCACCTCGGCCCGCGCCGAGGATCTGACCCAACCCGACCGTTTCCCGGTCTTCACCGCCGGGCGCGGCGGGCAATACACCTATCACGGCCCCGGTCAGCGCGTGGCCTATGTCATGCTGGACCTCAACAAGCGCGGGCGCGACGTGCGCTGCTTCGTGCACCGGCTGGAAGACTGGGTGATCGGCACGCTGGGCGAGTTCAACGTCACCGGCGAACGGCGCGAGGGGCGCGTGGGCGTCTGGGTCGAGCGCCGCGACAAGGCCCCCAATGCCGACGGCTCGGTGCGCGAAGACAAGATCGCCGCGATCGGCATCAAGCTGCGCCGCTGGATCAGCTTCCACGGTATCTCGATCAATGTCGAACCGGACCTGTCGCATTTCGACGGCATCGTGCCCTGCGGCATCCGCGAGCATGGCGTGACCAGTCTGGTGGATCTGGGCCTGCCGGTGACGATGACGGATCTGGACGTGGCGCTGAAACGGCAATTCGATCAGGTCTTTGCCGAAGACATCGCCTGCAAGGCTGGCTGACGCGAGTGATCGCCGCGGCGCCGTTTATGCTAGGGCCGCCGGGCACACACCGCTACTGTACGAGCTGCCGCCTTTCGCGGCCGGGAAGCCCTTTCATGACATCGTTTCAGGCCGCATCGCGGCATCTGCTCGGCCTTGCGGCCGCCTGTTGTTTTGCGGCGCTGCCGGCGCTGGCGCAGGATCTTCACGGCGACCCGTCCGGCTTCAACCTGTTCAACGATTCCAGCCGGGTGATGATTGCCTTCGCGGTCGAACTCGACAGCGGCAATTACACCGAGAACCTGCTGGATCAGCCGATGCAACCGGGCATCGGCCGAACCATGGATCTGCAGGGGATTCTGGACGGCGCCTGCGACCACCGGACCCGCATCGTCTGGGCGGGCGGAGAGACGCAGGATGTCCTCGTGCCCTACTGCACCATCGCGTCGCTTTCGCTGACCGATACCGAGGTGCTGTACGACTGATCGGCGCGGATGAGGCGGCCCAGCCGCTTCATCCCTTCTTCGATCATCGACTCGCCCGCGCAGGAAAAGCTCAGCCGCAGCGTGTTGCCGTTCGAGCCATCGGCAAAGAAGGCGCGTCCCGGGACGAAGGCGACCTTTTCCGTCTTCAGCGACTGCGCCAGCAGATCGGCGCCGTCCATGCCCGTGGGCAAAGTGAGCCAGACGAACATGCCGCCTTCGGGTTTGGTGAAGCGCACGCCCTCGGACATGTAGCGCCTGAGCGCCGAGAGCATCGCATCGCGCCGCGCGGCATAGGTCGTGCGCAGCATCGCGACGTGATCGTCGAAGATCGCGCGGGCGACATGGTTGGTGGCGATCTGGTTAAGCGTCGGCGAATGTAGATCAGCGGCCTGCTTCATCAGCACCAGCTGCTGGATGACCGGCCGCGCTGCCACCACCCAGCCCACCCGCAAGCCCGGCGACAGCACTTTCGAGAACGAGCCCGAATAGATCGTCCGGCATTGCTGCAGATCGCCCTTGCGCGCGAGTTCCAGCGCCAGAATCGGCGGGATCGCCGCGCCATCATAGCGCAGCGCCTGATAGGCCGCGTCCTCGATCACCGCGATATCCAGCTCTTCGGCCAGATCTAGCAGCGCCTCGCGTCCCGAGCGGTCCAGCGTCTCGCCGGTGGGATTGGCGAAATCGGCGGACAGATAGGCAAATTTCACCCGCCCTCCCCCGGCCCGCGCCGCCTGCGCGATGTCCGAACCGGGGCGGTTGCCCTTGGGGTCGAGCCGGTCATAACGCGGCTCATAAGCGTTGAAGGCCCCCAGCGCGCCCATATAGGCGGGCCATGTCACCAGCGCGGTGTCGCCGGGATCGAGCATCAGCTTGCCGAGATAATCGAGCGCCTGTTGCGACCCCGACGTGATCAGAACGTCATCGGCGCTGCAGGGGATGCCGATCTGGCCCATCTGCCCGGCGATCCATTCGCGCAGGGGCAGATACCCCTCGGACACCGAGTATTGCAGCGCGGCACCCGCCGCGGGGCCGGTCAGGGCCGCAGACATCGCGTCGCGGAAGGTTTCCGTGGGAAAAAGCGCCGGATCGGGGATGCCGCCCGCGAACGAGATGATGTCGGGCTGATCCAGAAGTTTCAAAAGTTCGCGGATTTCGGATGCTTTCATGCGTCCGTTGCGAGCTGCGAGCACGTTTTGCCAATCCATCGTCATTCTCCGGCGTTGTCTGGCGGACAAGGCACCGGGCCGGGATATATGTCAATCTTGCTGACCTTAATGTTTCAGCGAAGCGCCCAATTTGTGATCGCGAACGCCGTTTCGCAGGGAATTCCGCCCGCTTGCCGCCGAATCGTGGGTGTCGCCGGGACAGAGCGTGATTCGGCCCATCCTCCCTTCGCCCCCGTCACAGCCGCGCGAGCGGTCCTTGACTTGCATCAAATTTTTCCACTCTGCGACATCAGGGACATTGCCGCCGCAGCACGAGCATTCTAGAACGGGACCAAGTCTTTGCCGGGGTCTTACGATTCACGGGCGAAGATTGCGTGAGAAAAAATGTTCGCAAGGGAACGGGAGCAACGAATGGCCAACGCAGCCGCCCACGGACATGAAGACCAGCGCGGGTTCTTTACCCGCTGGTTCATGTCCACCAACCACAAGGACATCGGCATCCTTTACCTGTTCACGGCAGGGATCGTCGGTTTCGTCGCGGTGGCCTTCACCGTTTACATGCGTCTCGAGCTGATGGAGCCGGGCGTTCAGTACATGTGCTCGCAATGGGCCGATGACGGCTCGTGCGCCACGCCGAACGGCCATCTGTGGAACGTGCTGGTGACCGCGCACGGCGTGCTGATGATGTTCTTCGTCGTCATCCCGGGCCTGTTCGGCGGCTTTGGCAACTACTTCATGCCGCTGCAGATTGGCGCGCCGGACATGGCGTTCCCGCGTCTGAACAACCTGTCCTACTGGCTCTATGTCGCCGGCGCCTCGCTGGCCGTGGTGTCGCTGTTCGTTCCGGGCGGCGAAGGCGGTCGGGGCGCAGGGACGGGCTGGGTTCTGTATCCGCCGCTCTCGACTCGTGAATCGGGCTTCTCGATGGACTTCGCGATCTTCGCGGTCCACCTGTCGGGTGCCTCGTCGATCCTCGGTGCGATCAACATCATCACCACCTTCCTGAACATGCGTGCCCCCGGCATGACCATGCACAAGGTGCCGCTGTTCGCCTGGTCGGTCTTCATCACCGCATGGATGATCCTGCTGGCCCTGCCCGTTCTGGCCGGCGCCATCACGATGCTGCTGACCGACCGCAACTTCGGGACGACCTTCTTCGACCCGGCCGGTGGCGGCGACCCGATCCTGTACCAGCACATCCTGTGGTTCTTCGGCCACCCGGAAGTGTACATCATCATCGTTCCGGGCTTCGGCATCATCAGCCACGTGATCGCCACCTTCTCGCGCAAGCCCGTCTTCGGCTACCTGCCGATGGTCTACGCGATGGTTGCGATTGCCGCTCTGGGCTTCGTCGTCTGGGCGCACCACATGTACACTGTCGGCATGTCGCTGACCCAGCAGACCTACTTCATGCTGGCCACCATGACGATCGCCGTGCCCACGGGCGTGAAGATCTTCTCGTGGATCGCCACCATGTGGCGCGGGTCGATCAGCTTCGAAACCCCGATGCTGTGGGCCTTCGGCTTCCTGTTCCTGTTCACGGTGGGCGGTGTGACCGGCATCGTGCTGAGCCAAGCTCCGCTGGACCGGATCTATCACGACACCTATTTCGTCGTGGCGCACTTCCACTACGTGATGTCGCTGGGCGCAGTCTTTGCGCTGTTCGCCGGCATCTATTACTGGATCGGCAAGATGTCGGGCCGCCAATACCCGGAATGGGCCGGCAAGCTGCACTTCTGGACCATGTTCATCGGTGCCAACCTGACCTTCTTCCCGCAGCACTTCCTCGGCCGTCAGGGCATGCCGCGTCGTTACATCGACTACCCGGAAGCCTTCGCGCTGTGGAACTATGTCAGCTCGATCGGCGCCTTCCTGTCGTTCGCCTCGTTCCTGTTCTTCATCGGCGTGGTCTATTACACGCTGACCCGCGGCAAGCGCGTGACCGAGAACAACTACTGGAACGAATACGCCGATACGCTGGAATGGACCCTGCCTTCGCCGCCGCCCGAGCACACGTTCGAGCAACTGCCGAAGCGTGAGGACTGGGACCGCAGCCACGCCCACTGAGGCAAGGCCCACCAGACATGAAAGGGCCCCGGAGACATCTCCGGGGCCCTTTTCCGTTGAGCCCCCCACATTCGTCACCAAAGGTGATAGAGCAGACAGGCCGCCATACCCCCGGCCGCTGCCTGTCGTGACTGGCGGCAAGGGGACATCCGCGTGAAGGCGGCCAAGGGAGAAACCGAATGCTGACACTCTGGGGACGCCGGGATTCGTCGAACGTGCAATCCGTGGCCTGGACGTTGGCCGAGCTGGGCCTGACCTATGAGCGCCACGATGTCGGCCACCGATTCGGCGGCACCGATACGCCCGAATACATCGCCATGAACCCAAACCGCACCGTGCCGGTGCTGAAGGATGGCGACGGGCCTGCGCTGTGGGAATCGGCGGCGATCGTGCGCTACCTTGCCAACCGTTACGCGCCCGAGGAATTCTGGCCCGCCGACCCGCTGGCGCGCGCCGATGTCGATCGCTGGGCGGAATGGGCGAAGGTCAATGTGAACGTGCCCTTCGGGCTTTCGATCTTCTACCCGCTGACCTTCCTGCCGCCCGAAAAGCGCGACAGCGACGCTATCGCCCGCGCCATGACCGCCATCGGCCAGAAGCTGCAGATCGCGGACGCACGGCTGCGGGATCGCGATTACATGATGGGCCCGGCCCTGACGCTGGCCGATATCCACATGGGCAATCTGCTCTATCGCTATTACGCGATGGATCTCGACCGCCCCGACCTGCCCGCACTGGCGGCCTATTACGACCGTCTTAGCGCGCGCCCGGCCTATGCCGAGCATGTCATGGTCTCTTTCGACGCCCTTCGCCCCCGCTGACTCCCCGATGCCCTATACCCTGACTTATCACACCCCGACCGAGGCCTCGCTCAGCGCCCGCCCCTATAACGCGCTGAACCCGCGCGGCTTTGCCATGACCATCGGCATGACGGCGGCGACTCTGGCGCTGCCGCTGATCGCGGTGCTGGGCTCTCCGGTAATGTGGGGGCTGTTGCCCTTTGCCGGACTGGCGCTGTGGGGGTTGTGGTTCGGGCTCGACCGCAACTGGCGCGACCGGCAGATCCTTGAGGAAATGACCCTCTCGCGCCAAGGGTTGTCGCTGGTCCGCAAGAACCCGCGCGGCCCGCAGCAGGAATGGCAGGCGGATCCGCACTGGGCGACGATCCGCATGATCCCCAAGGGCGGCCCGGTCGAGAACTACCTGATTCTGGGCGGCGGCGGGCGAGAGGTCGAGTTGGGCGCCTTCCTGACGCCCGACGAGCGCGACTCGCTGCATGAGGCGCTGGCCGCGCTGCTGATCCGGCTGAAATCCTACGCCTGAGCGGTCAGGACACCGCGCCGCTGAGTCGCGCTTTCACCTGCGGGCCCACCGCGCCGAAATCCATCTGGCCGGTATAGCGCGACTTCAGCGCGTTCATCACCGGCCCCATGTCGCGAATCGATCCCGCTTCAAGCTCGGTGATTACCTCTTCGATCGCGGCGCTCACCTCGTCTGCGGACAATTGGCGCGGCAGATAGGTCTCGATCACCTTGATCTCGGCCTCTTCGCGTTCCACCAGTTCCAGCCGCCCCCCCTCTTCATAGGCGCGCGCGCTTTCCTGACGCTGCTTGACCATCCGCGACAGGACGGCGGTAATCTCGTCATCCGACATTTCACGGTCTTCGCCGTCGCCTCGCAGCGCGATGTCGCGATCCTTGATCGCGGCATTGATCAGGCGCAGCGTGGAAAGCCGCAGCTGATCCTTGTTCTTCATCGCTTGCTTGAGGTCTTCTGAGATCCGGGCGCGAAGCGTCATCAGGTCTGTGTCCTGCTTGGGTCAACAGTCGCCGACCATACGCTCATGACCCCGCGAGGGCAATGTTTTCGCCGCACCTGCAAACAGCGAAAACCGGGGTCGGGAATTCCTGTATCAGACCCGCCCGGGGGCCTTGACACGCGCGCGGCGATACCGCAAATAGCGCCGCGTGGGGGCTGTAGCTCAGATGGGAGAGCGCGTCGTTCGCAATGACGAGGTCAGGGGTTCGATCCCCCTCAGCTCCACCACTTCCTTCCACCGCTGAACCGCAATCCCGGGCCCGCCGCAACGGGCTACGGCTGACTGCGCCTATGAGCACCGGCAACCCGCGCGCGAAGCCGGGCGTTGTATACCCGCGAAACTTTTTGTTTGCGTTTCACGCACCGCGCGGGCGGTGATCGGCGAAAAATCGCCTTTACACACCGAGTTGTGGCTTTACAGTGCGTTTTAGTGAGTGGTGTGACCTATTGTTCGTGTATTCACCGTCCTTGCGTTCCCAGTAACAGAACATCGGTCAAAGCGTGTTCCGGAAGGAGCTATGAAACTTCGAATTCTACAGGTCGATGACGATCCTCACGTCCTGGAAATCTCGCGGATTGCCCTGCAGGACATTGGCGGGAATGAGGTTTTTCAGTTCTCGAACGGCCGTGAAGCGATCGACAATGCGGCAGCGTTGTCACCGGATGTGATCTTGCTTGATCTCATGATGCCCCAATTTGGGGGGCGTGATGTCTTGCAGGGATTGCGCGAGATCGAGTCATGTTCCGATACTCCGGTTCTATTTTTAACCGGGCGGACAGATTCCGCCAGTACGAGCATTGGAAGCGAACCCGGCGTGATCGGTTTTTTAAGAAAGCCTTTCGATGCGATGACTTTGTCCCAAAGCATCCTAGATGCAATGGGATTGGGAAAGGCGTCGTAGGTATTCTGTTGCAGCATTATCCTTGTTCGCCCAGCGCAGATTAAGAAAGACGGCCCCGGCGTGGATCAGAAGGATCACAGCATGAAGCGAGCAACTATTGGTCTGGGCCAAGACCACGCTGCCGACACGGAAAACGACGATCAGCCCTACATGCGGATCGCGGTTGTCGATGACGACCCCTTCATTCTTGAACTGGTCGAGCTGTTCATCAACGAAATCAACCCCTGCGATGTCTTCGCCTTTGACTCGCCGCTCAAAGCGCTAGAGGCCGTGCGCGACGGAACTCAGAAATTCGACTGCCTTCTGCTCGATATCAGCATGCCGCGCATGGACGGAATTGAGCTGTGCGGCGAAATCCGCAAAGTCGAAGGATATGCCCGCGCGCCGATCATCATGCTGACGGCGATGACCGAACGCGATTATGTCGACCGGGCCTTCCGTGCGGGCGCCACCGACTATCTGACCAAGCCCATCGACATGCTCGAATTGCGGGCGCGGCTGAAAAGCGCCGAACAGATCGTCGCGGCTCTGCGCGATGCACAGGATGGCGAGCAAGCCGCCAAGGACGACGCGACCGCCTTTGCGCGCTCTGCGCCGGTTCTGGGGATTTCCGGTCTTCTGGATTACGCCGCGCTGGTCAATTACCTGATGCAGCTGTCGCGCGGCAAGCTGGGTCAGGTGCAGGTCGCTGCGGTGGCCCTGCGCGACGCCGATCAGATCGCCCGCGACTGCGACTCCGAGGTGTTTCTCGAACTGATGGCCGAGATCGCCCAGAGCGTCAGCAAGGTCTTCGACCCGCTAGACAGCGTGCTGGCCTATTGCGGCGGCGGCAGCTTCGTCGTGATGTTCCGCGATGAGAGCATTCGCGAATCCGCCGAGATCGAGAAACAGGTCCAAGAGGTTCTGGACCGGGCAGTCGCGCAGAACCAGGAAAAGAAATTGCCGTCGGCTTCAATCACCATCAGCAATCCGATCAACTCGGTTGCAGGGGATGCAAACCGGGTGCGCAAGATCCTCGACCGGGCGATCGAACGCGCCCATGCCAAAGCCGCAAGCTAAGAGCCGCAGCGCTGCGGCTCTTTTTCATTTCGTCGGCAGGGTTAATTGGCCCGCATCGCTGTTTACTCAGCCGCCTGCGCCAGATCCGTCGGCACGGTAAACCAGAATTCGGTCTGCCCCTCCGGCTCGCTCTCGAACCCGATGGCGCCGCCCGATTGCTCGACAATTTCCTTGCAGATACTCAGGCCCAGCCCGGTTCCCCCGCGGCAGCGCTTCGATGACATCTCGGCCTGAGCGAACGGCTTGAACACGCTTTCGTGGAAGTCGTCGGGAATACCGGGGCCTTCGTTGATGACACTCACCCGCACGCTGTCCCCCGACGAGACGGCGTTCACCCGCACGGTCGAACCCGGAGTCGCGAATTTCGCGGCGTTGGACAGAAGATTGGCCATGACCTGCTGGAATTTCTTGGGATCGCAATACGCCTGCAACGAGCGGTCCTCGACGACGATACTGCAATCCACTTCGAATTTCTTGGCGGTCGGCTCGTTGGAGAACACCGCTTCCTCGAGCAGCGGCACGATCTCGCATTTGCTGATCGAGAACGCGGCACGGCCATTCGAGAAACGCTCGAAATCGAGGATGTCGTCAATCAACGCGTGCAGTTTGTGGCCGTTTTCCTCGGCAATATAGAGCAGCCGCGCCGCCTGTTCGGGCAACGTGCCGGCGGTCATTGAATTGAGCAGCGTCATCGCGCCCAGAATCCCCGTCAGGGGCGTGCGCAATTCATGGCTGACGGTCGCGATGAACTCGCTTTTCATGTCGGACAGGCGATGATGCTCGGACACGTCGACGATCTGCAGAACCCATTCGATGGGCTGCCCTTCGCTGTCACGCACCACGCCCGCGATCATCAGGCCCCAGACCTCTGACCCGTCCTTGCGCACGAACTTTTTCTCGATCTGATAGGTGCCGATTTCACCGGCGATCATGCGCCTGATCCGGGCCGAGGCCTTTTCGAAATCCTCGGGACGGATGATGTCTTTGAAGCTGAGTTGCGACAATTCCTCGGGCGTGTAACCCAGCAGATCGGCCAGCGCCTGGTTCGCCCGCAATATCCGCAGGTCGAGCCCATTGATCGCCTTGCCGATCGGCGCAGAGTCAAATGCCAACCGCAACGTTTCCTCACTGCGCCGGATTTTGTTCTCGGATTCCTTCATATTGGTCACGTCGGTCATGGCTCCGGTCAGACGGATCGGCGTGCCGTCGGTATCGCGTTCGTCCACCGAGACGCCCGCCCGTACCCAGCGCCAAGCCTCGTCTTCGGACCTGCGCACACGATAATCAGAATGCGCATGACTGGCGCGACCGTCCAGACATTTTTCGACCGGGTCTAGCGCGCGGTGCAGGTCGTCGGGATGGACCTTTCGGCGCCATTCCGCCTGAACCTCATCCGAGTCGCCGCCGAAGATGTTCATCAGTTCCCGCCAGACACGCGAGACTTTCACCGACCGGGTTTCGGGATAGTATTCGAACACTCCGATCTGTGCGCTTCGGACCGCGCTGTCCGACAGCAGCAATTCGTCGCGCAGAAGCCGCTCGGTCTTCACCTCGTTCTTGATGTCGCGGATCACGACGGAGCAGCAGGTTGAGCCATCCTGGTCGACGAAGGGACAGATATACATCGACAGGTCGAGATCCCGCCCCTTGAGATCGCGCCCGTGCACGCCCCGCATCACCGCGTCCTCGGCGGCGGGGTTCACCTGTTCGACCAGACCGGCAAGCGTGAGGCTGGGCAGGAAATCGGTAATCGGATGACCGACGATCTCGTCCGCCGTTCCGTCAAACAGCGGCTCTAGCAGGTGACAGCAATCGACGATTCGCCCATCCCCCCCGACGATCAGCATCGGCACGCCACAGTTTCGACAGTTCGGCTTTTCTTGGGCAGTGATCATTCGTCGTTTATCCGTCTTTGCCTTGTCTGTTCGCAAACATCGCTTCACCACGATTCGTCACATATTCTCGGACAAGAATGTGGCTAAACTCTGGATGGAACGGAAAAAATACATGTTATCGACGCGTGCCTCGCACCGCCACGGTTACAGCCTGCGATAAGCGTCGCGAGTTGCGCACACAACCCAGCAGTTGTTCTAAACATTACTTAAAACACGCCAAACTTGCGCCACATTCGCCAACCAATGTTGAGTAAGCGAAGGAGAAACCGGCGCGATGAAACCATATCACAGGTACGATTCCGCTCCGGACTGGCGGGCCACAGGGCTGAGTATGCTCGTGGTAGATGACGATGAAATCGCGTGCGAGTTGCTCAAAGCCGGTCTGGACGCGTTTGGAACTTATAATATCGAGACGGTCAACAGCGCCGAAGAGGCGATGAACGCGATTGCTCAGCGCGAGCATCCGTATGATTGCTTCTTTCTCGATATCGAGATGCCCGGAACCAACGGTATCGCGTTGTGCAGCTGGATCAAGAGCCACGATCAGTACCGGGAAACCCCGGCGATCATGGTCACGGCCCGGTCCGAGCGCAGCTTTATCCGCAACGCGTTCGCTGCCGGCGCCATCGATTATGTCACCAAGCCGTTCGACATGAACGAGCTGCAGTCGCGGATGCGGATGGCCGAACGGCTGATTATCGCCAAGCGCGACGCGGCGAGCGGCGACATGCTGGACGGGACGGGGCAAAGCGCCGCGGCTCTGCGCATGGATTTCGACGAGGCCATCGCGATCGAGGGGATCCCCGGCGTGATCGACTTCGTCGCGATGAAGAACTACCTCAAGCAGCTTTCGCGCTCGCGGCTCTTTTCGACCGCGCTGGTGGCGTTCCGGCTCGACGGGCTGAACCATGCGTACGGGCGGCTGCCGCAGGGCCAGTTCCTGTCGCTGCTGGCGCTGGCCACGCGCAAGCTGAAAGGCGCGATGCGCCATCCCGATGCGCTGATCGCCTATGCCGGCAACGGCTGCTTCATCGCCGAGCTTGAAAGTGCAACCGGCCTCGACGGCACGGACATTGCCCGCGATGCCAGCCTTGCGCTGTGGAAAGCGGGTTTCACCGGCAGCTTCGATTGCAGCACGGTCGCGTTCCATGGCGGCACGCCGCAGCGGATCGGTGTCCTGTTCTCGCATGGGGCGGTGGACCGTTCGCTCGATATCGCGTTCGCGTCGGTGCATCACCGGACAGAAAGCATGCGGCCCGCCAATGCGAATGCCCGCAGTTGGAGCATCGCATGAGCAGGAACCTACGAATTGTGGTTGGGAATGGATCGGACGCAATGGACAACTCGCAGCGTCAGCTAAGCGCGGCCATTGACCGCCTCAGGCCTCGCTACGTCTCGACGATGACGGAATACAGCGAACGTCTGACTGCGGCCCTGGACGAACAGGCCCATGTCGGGCCCAACGACACGGCGCTGGAAGAGATCCGTTTCGTTGCGCATCGACTTGCGGGGACAGCCGAGTCCTTTGGTTGGGGAGAGATCGGCGCCCATGCCTCGCATGTCGATACGCTGATGGAAGGCTGCGATGCAGAAACCTGCGATTCGCACCGGCATCTGACGCCCGTGCGCAGATTGCGGGACATGTTGCTCAAGGCCATCCGGGTCGAGGCCGCGCCGCGCCGCGCCTAGCCGCGCCGATGTGGCCGCCTTGCGGGTATCCCGCTTCCGTCCGATAACAAGCAGGCAAGACCTTAGCCCCCGCCCTCACCGGCGGGGGCTTTCTTGTGCGCGCGCGAACAGCCCCTCAGATAACCGTTGACATAACAACGTCGATACGCCATCCCTGAACCGTTGTCATGGCAACGCATTCCCGGCGTCCTCCGATTTCGCGGCGCGGGATACGCCTGTGACCCGAGGAGGAGAAAGAACAATGACGGCCCAAGACAAAGCCATGTCGCTCAGCGACCTGATGGAAACCGTTCCCAACATCACCGACCATCTGTTCAGCAATGCCCCGAAAGCCGCGCTGACGATCTACAGCCAGATGATGCCCGGCGACGGCGTACGCCCCGAATTCACCACCTGGCGCGACGAACAATGGGCATGGCGCAACACGATCGCGGTGCATGACCAGAGCTATCACATGCAGTCGCTGCATGTGCGCGGCAAGGATGCGCTGGCCTTCACGCAATACCTGTCGGTCAACACGTTCAAGAATTTCGGCATCGGCGCGGCCAAGCAGCTGGTCTGCTGCTCGCCCGAAGGCTACCTGATCGGTGACGCGATCCTCTACCGCATGGACGAGGACGACTACATGGTCGTGGGCAACCCGGCGACCACCGAATGGGTCGAGTTCAACGCGCAGACGCTGGATTACGACGTCACCACCGAGCTTGACCCGATGTGGACGCTCAACAAGGCCAAGAAGCGCGAATTCTATCGTTTTCAGGTCGAAGGCCCCAAAGCTTGGGAATTGCTGGAAGAACTGAACGGCGGCCCGCTGCCCGAGATCAAGTTCTTCAAATCGGCCGAGATCAACATGGGCCCGCACAAGGCACGCGGGATGCGCCATTCGATGGGCGGCATGCCGGGGCTGGAAATCTCGGGTCCCTGGGCCGAATACAAGGACGTCAAACGGCTGCTGCAAAAGGCGGGCAAGAAATACGGCCTGCGCATGGTCGGCTCGATTGCCTATTTCACCACCGTCATCGAAAGCGGTTGGTGGGCCGTTCCGGTCTCGGGCGTCTATACCGGTCAGGGCACGAAACCCTATCGCGACTGGTGCTCGGCCAAGAACGCCGCGATGCGGATGTCGCTGGGCGGCAGCCTCTATAGCGAGAATATCGAGGATTACTACGTCACGCCCTATGACGTGAATTACGGTCACATCATCAAGTTCGACCACGATTACATCGGCCGCGAGGCGCTGGAAGCGATGGCCGACAAGCCGCATCGCCGCAAGGTGACGCTCGTGTGGAACGCCGATGACGTCCTGTCGGTGATGCAGGCCCAGTTCGAGGGCGGCGAGTCCAAGGACAAGCCGCTGGCGATCACCCTCCCGCTGGCCGCGATCGGGCGGATGCATTACGACAAGGTGACGGACAAGGACGGCAAGATGATCGGTCTGGCCACCTATCCCGGCTATACCGAGAACGAGCGCGCGATGATGTCGCTGGCCTCGGTCGATGCCGAATTCGCCGAGCCGGGCACCGAGGTTGTGCTGTACTGGGGCGAAGATGGCGGCGGCAGCCGCAGCGCGGGCAATATCGAGCCGCACAAGCAGGTGAAAATCCGCGCCACCGTCGCGCCCAGCCCGATCAGCCGCGCGGCACAGAGCTACCGCTCGGATATCGGCGTCAAACGCGGCTCGCTGCAGGACGTGTGATCCAGAATGCCCCGGCGCCGTGCTGCCGGGGCATCCGCTTGGAGCACCCTCGGTCTGAGCTCTGCAGAAGAGGAGAACACCCATGCACACCTACATTCCCTACGGGGCCTATTGGTCGACACCCTTTGCCCGCTGGCAGGGGTCGCTGTCGCATCTGCATTCGATGGAATTCCTCGCCCATACGGCGAAATCCGAACTGGCGCGGCGGAATATCGACGCCGGCGTCTTCGACTTCGCCGCGCTTGGCATCACGATGATCCAGCATCACTCGTTCTATGGTCTGCCCTGGGTCACCGCGATGATGGGCATCGAACATCTGCCCGGCCCGACCATTAATCAGGTCTGCGCCACCGGCGCGCGGCTGGTGGCTACAGGCGTGGGCGAGGTGGCGGCGGGCAATAGCGAGGTGGCGCTGTTGATGTCGGGCGACCGTACCTCGAACGCGGCGCAGGTCTATTATCCCGCCCCGCACGCGCCCGGCGGCGCCGGTGTCACCGAGAACGTGATGTTCGACAACTTCATGGACGATCCCTTCGCGAAATGCGCGATGGTCGATACCGCCGAGAATGTCGCGCGAAAATTCGGCATCACCACCGAGGAACAGCATGATGTCGCGCTGTATCGCCACGAACAATATCAGGCCGCTCTGGCCGACGACCGGGCGTTCCAGAAGCGCTATATGGCCGAGCGGTTCGACGTGCCCGATGCCAAATTCCGCAAGACGCTGAAGTCGCTCGAGGGCGACGAAGGGATCTATCCCACCAGTGCCGAGAAGATGGCGGGCCTGAAGCCCATGCGCCCCGGCGGCACCGTGACCTATGCCGGACAGACCCACCCCGCCGACGGCAATGCCGCGCTGGTGATGACCAAGAGCGCCGAGCGCGCCCGCGACCTGTCGCCGGTCAAAGACGGCCCGCTGGTCAAGGTGCTGGCGACCGGATCGGGGCGCGAAGACCCGGCTTTCATGCCCGCCGCGCCGATCCTTGCCGCAAAGCAGGCGCTGGACCGCGCGGGGCTGGACATCGCGCAGATCGACGTCATCAAGTCGCACAACCCCTTCGCGGTCAACGACATCGCCTTCGCGCGCGCCTTTCAGCTCGACTGGAAGAAAATGAACAATTTCGGCTCGTCGCTGATCTGGGGCCACCCGCAGGGTCCGACCGGCGTGCGGGCGATTATCGAGATGATCGAGGAGTTGGAAATGCGCGGGGGCGGCTATGGTCTGTTTCAGGGCTGCGCCGCGGGCGACACCGGCATGGCGGTGATCGTCGAGGTCCGCTGACCGGGGTCCTTGACGGCGAAGACAGGACCGGCGGACGCTGCCGGGCAAATTGAGGGAGGGAACGATGACAAAAGAACCGACGCGGGCCGAGGAAACCCGTACGGCGTGGAAAGCGGTGCTCGAAAAGTACTACGAGGACCGCAGCACGCCGCTCAACGCGCTATACTGGTCCGACAAGGATACGTGGTCGCGCGACAAGATCCGCGCCGTGCAGGACGAGAAAATCGCCGCTGTCGCGCCGTTTCTCTATGAGAACAGCGATTTCTACCGCCGCCGCTTCGACAAGCTGGGCGTGGCGCCGACCGATATCCGCGACGTCGACAGCATGGTCGCGAACTGGCCGGTGGTCACCAAGCAAGAGATGATGGAGGACGCCGTCGCGCATCCGCCCTATGGCACCTACACCACCTGCGGGCCCGAGGAATGGGCCGATCGCGGCTGGATGCATTTCTCGTCCTCGGGCTCGACCGGTGTGCCGCGCGTCTTTCGCTACACCCATTTCGACCGCCGGTTCTGGGAACAGGCCAATGCCCGCGCACTCTATTCCGGCGGGCTGCGCAAGGGCGACACCGCCTTTCCTATGGTCGGGTTCGGGCCGCATGTCTTTGCATGGGGCGTGCAATACACGCTGGCCAAGATGGAACTGCCGGTCATTCCGGGCGGCGGCATGGACGGCAAGGCGCGGGTTCACCATATCGACCGGTTCAAACCGACGATTCTGGTCTGCACGCCCTCTTACGCGCTCTATCTGGGCCGGGTGATGCAGGATATGGGCCTCGACCCGGCCGCGTCTTCGGTCAAGTGGCTGGTGACCGGCGGCGAGCCCTTCTCGGGCGTCGAGGGTACGCTGGAGCGGCTGCAGGACCTCTGGGGCGCAAAGTCGCTGGAATTCTACGGCTGCACCGAGGTCTCGCCCCATTGCGGCGGCTATTCTTGCCCGGAATATCAGGAGGGGGACGAGAATTTCATCCACCTGATGGAAGACATTCAGGTCTGGGAAACCGTCGATCCCGAGAGGCTGCAACCCGTGGCAGAGGGCGAAAAGGGCCTGACGGTCTGCACCAATCTCAACAGCGAAAGCTCGGCGCAGCTACGGTTTCTGGTGGGCGATTACACGCGCCTGTCGACCGAACCCTGCGCCTGTGGCCGCAACCATGTCCGCGCCATGGGCTGCATGACCGGGCGCTCGGACGACCTGATCAACCTGCGCGGCATCAAGTTCTTCCCGGTCCAGATCGAGGAAGCGGTGCGCGCGGTGCGCGGCACCGGCGACGAATTCCAGATCAAGCTGGTGACGCAGGAAGACGGGCTCGACGTGATGACGGTGCTGGTGGAACATACCGACCCGGCAGCGGGCGAGGCCGTCGCCAAAGAGATCCGCTCGCGCTGCGAAATCCGCTGCGCGGTCGAGGTTCTGGCCCCCGACACGCTGCCCAAATCCGAAATGAAAGCCAAACGCGTGAACGACCTGAGGAACAAGGGCTGATGCTGAAATCAACACTGAACCGCCGTGTCGAATGGGGCGATTGCGACCCCGCCGGCATCGTCTTCAACCCGCAATTCTTCCGCTGGTTCGACCACGGCACGACCATGCTGTACGAAGCGGCGGGCTGGCCCAAGCAAGAGATGCTGAAGCGCTTCGATGCGGCGGGCTGCCCGCTGGTCGATACCCGCGCGGTGTTCAAGGCGCCCTGTCGCTATGGCGACGATGTCGAGATCACCACCGAGATCGCCGAGGTGAAGGACCGCAGCTTCGACATCCGCCACACGCTGACCCTGAACGGCAAGCTCTGTGTCGAGGGGTTCGAAACCCGCGTCTGGACCGTCAAGGACCCCGAGCGCGGCATCAAGTCGGCGCCGATCCCGGCTGAACTGGTCGCGCGCTTCAAGGGCGAGGGATGATGAGCGAGACGCATCAGGGGCGCTGCCTGTGCGGCGACGTGGTGTACGAGGCACAGGGGCAGCCGTCGACCGTGACGGTCTGCCATTGCCGCTTTTGCCAGCGCGCGACCGGCGGCGCCTATCTGGTCGATGCGCTCTACAAGCGGTCGCGGTTCAGGGTGGTTCAGGGGCAACCCGCCACCTATGACCATCTGTCCGAGGGCAGCGGCAACATCGTGCATATCCGCTTCTGTCAGCGCTGCGGCACGAAGCTGTGGCTCGAATTCCAGCGTTGGCCCGAACTGGTCGGGATCTATGCCGGAACGCTGGACGATCCCAACGGCTTCGACCGCAGCCCCGCGCGTACGCATTACATCTTCGCCGATCAGGCCGCCGACTGGACGGTGATGCCCGAAGGCGCCCGCGTCTATGGCGGGGATCTGTCAACGCCCGAGGGCGCGCGCATTGCGCCGCTCTGTCTGGACGCGCCCCGGATCGCCGGAGGCTAGCGGGGAGACGGTCAGAAATCCTGACTGTCGATGGCCAGCAGGTCGGGAATGCGCTTGTGCATCCGTCGCAGAAGCGAGGCCAGCGTGGCGACCTCGTCGCGGCTGAGATCGGCCAGCATCAGCGCCTCGCGTCGCCGGGCGACGACGATGATCCGGTCATGCAGCACCCAGCCCGCATCCGTCAGCTCGATCAGCTTGCGGTGGTTCTGCGGGTCTTCCTGCCAGCTGCGCACAAGACCGCGCGCCTCCATCGCCTTCAGCCCGCGACTGGCCGCGGCCTTGTCCAGACCGATGACCTGACACATGCGGTACGCCGTGATCCGGGGCTCGATGGCCAGCATCGCCAGCATCCGCCACTCGGTCACACCGATGCCGAATTCCTTCAGGTACAGGCCCGACGAACTGCGCGACCATTTGTTGCCGACGGCGCTGATCAGGAAAGGGATATAGCCGTCGAGATCGAGCACGGAATGCCCGTCGCGGTCCAGCGTCGGCAGGTTCGATCCGTCATCCGGGCCAGTCGGCGCCGCGCGGCTCTGGTCGCGGGTCATGGCGTCTCTCCACTCAACTCATGTCCCCTTCTACTGACGCAGAACGACGATGACCACTGCCGCAATGCAGCGTCTGCCGTGAATGACGTGGCATCAAAAGCGTTGACATGACAAATATTGCTATGACAACGTATCGCTGTCCATGGCTTTGCATGGACCGGCTGCGCAAGCAGTCCGGGGAGGAAACCGTCCAGGGGAGGACACCATGATTTCGCGGACCATCGCCCTAGCGGCGGCGGCCGGCCTTTTGGGCACGGCAGCTGGCGCGCAAGACGCCTATCGCATCGGGTTGAGCGGCGCCCTGACCGGCCCCGTTGCCGGCAGCTACGCACCGGCCATCGAGGGGCTGCAGCTTTACATCAACCGGCTCAACGACAATGGCGGCATCAACGGCCACCCGGTCGAGCTGATCGTGCTCGACGACAGCGGCGAGCCGTCGCGCGGCGCCACCAATTCGCGCCGCCTGCTGGGTCAGGAAGACGTTGTCCTGATGATCAATGCCAGCCTGTCCTCGACCTATGCGCCGATGATGGCCGATGCCCGCCGCGCGGGCGTGCCGCTGCTCTTCGCCTCGTCGGCCTGCCCGGCCGAGGTCTATCCGCCTGCCGAGCCGCTTCTTTTCTGCACCACCGCTTTCGCGGCGCGCTATGACAGTCAGGCCACGCTTGACTTCATCGAGGCGCAGGCGGGCACCGATATCTCGCTGGGCTTGTCGGCCATGGCGATCCCGCTGTCGCGCGGCGAGATCGAGGCCGCCGAGGGACTGGCCGCCGAACGCGGGATGCGCCCGCAATCCCCGACCATCGTGCCGCCGCCGACTGCCGATTACACCCCCTTCGCCACCACGATCAGTCAGGCGGGGGCGGATTGGGTCTATTCCTGGGCGCCGTGGGTCACCGAAGTGCGCACCTTCGAGGCCCTGCGCCGTTTGGGCTGGGAGGGCGATTACATCGCCTGGGCCCATCTGGAAGCCGAGGGTGAACTCGCCCGCCTGCAGGACCCGAAATTCTACGCCATCGGCGCCAATTCGCTGTTTGCCGAGGATCTGCCGGTGCATCAGGAGATCCGCGACGCCGCCGAAGCGGCGGGCGCGACCTATGCCCCCGACCAGATGGCCGAGGGCTGGATCGCCGGGCTGGCCATCGAGGCGGCGCTGCAATCGGCGGGCTGGCCCGCGGATGCCGAGGCGGTCAACGCGGCGATGGAAAATCTGAACGTCGATACGCAGGGCCTGCGCGGCGGGCCGATCGAATGGACCGCCGAGAACCATTTCCGCGCGACGCAATACTACCGCGTCTACCGCTGGAATGCCGATGAGGGCGATATCGACGTGGTCCAGGACTGGGCCGCCTACACCGTCGAATAAGGACGTCCCATGCAGCTGGTTGCCAATATCATCGTCCTGAGCGCGATCTATGCGCTGATTTCCTGCGGCTATGTGCTGATATACCGCGTCAGCCGCGTTCTGAACCTTGCCCATGGCGAGCTGATGATGGTGGGGGCGTATCTGCTTCTCATGACGGCCAGCTTCACCTCGAACCCGATGGTCGCGATCCCGGTCGCGGCCGTCCTCAGCCTGACGATGGGAGCGCTGGTCTATCTGCTGCTGATGCGGCGGATGACCGGCGAATCGGTGCTGGCGGCGATCCTGACGACGATCGCGCTTGGCATCCTGTTGCGCGGGCTGATCGTCATCTTTTTCTCGGCCGCGCATCAATACCCGGCTGTGCCGCTGGGCATTCATTCCAGCTCGGTGCAGGTACTGCCCGGCGCGCGGATTTCCAGCCTGTCGCTGATCCTCGTCGTGGTGACGGCGCTGGTCTATGCCTCGCTCTTCGCCTTCCTGCGGCTCAGCCGCTGGGGGCTGCGGATGCAGGCCGCGGGCCAGAACCCGCTGCTGGCCGCCCAGCGCGGCATCAACCTGCACGCCATCTATGCCATGGTCTGGGCCATTTCGATGTTCACGGGCTCGGTCGCGGGGATGCTGATCTCGCTGGATGCCGGGCTGGACCAGACGCTTATCATGATCGGGCTCAAGGCCTTTCCGGCGGCGCTGGTGGGCGGGCTCGACAGCCTGCTGGGCGCGCTGATCGGCTCGCTGATCGTGGCCGCGGCCGAGGTACTGCTGATCCAGTACGTCAACCCGCTGCTGGCCGATGTGGTGCCCTTCCTGATCCTGATCGTGATGCTGGTCGTGCGGCCCTGGGGCCTGTTCGGCACGCGGGAGGCGCTGGACCGTGTCTGACCTGTCCCCTATGCGCGTCGTGACGGCGCTGATCGCCATCGCGGCCCTGATCGCCCTGCCCTTCCTTGCCTCGGGCGCGACGCTCGACATCGCCAACCAGATCCTGCTGGCCACGATCGGCGCCATCGCACTGATGCTGCTCACGGGCTTTGCCGGGCAGATCTCGCTGGGACATGCCGGGCTTCTGGCGGCTGGGGCCTTCACCGCCGGGATCCTCGCGCAGGAAATCGCCGCGCCTTTCTGGATCGGCATCCCCGCCGCCGCGCTGACCGGCGCGCTTCTGGGCGTGATCTTCGGCCTGCCATCTCTCAGATTGCGGGGCATCTATCTGGCCGTCAGCACCTTGGCGCTGCATTTCCTCGTGGTCTATGTCGGCGGCGAATACGAGACCCGGCGCGGTTTCTCGACTGGCATCCTGATCGACCCGCCCGTGGTCTTCGGCTTCGAATTCTGGGACCCGGTCGCGTGGTATCCGGTGCTGTTGTTCGTCGCCGTGATCGTCTGGCTTCTGGCGCGCAACCTGCTGCGCTCGCGCACCGGGCGGGCCTGGGCCGCGATCCACGACACCGAGCCGGTCGCGGCGGCGCTGGGGATCAACGTTGCGCGCACCAAGCTGTGGGCCTTTGTCATCAGCTCGGCCATCACCGCGATGGCGGGCGCGCTGTTCGCCTATTACCGCGGCTTCGTGTCGATCGAGGCGTTCTCGCTCTTCGTCACCATCCAGTATGTCGCGATGATCATCATCGGCGGCATGGGCAGCCTGCTGGGCGCGGTGCTGGGCGCGGCCTTCGTCACCGTCCTGCCCCACGCGATCGAAGCGGCAAGCGCCCTTCTGCCGTCGAGCGGCGGTCTGGCCGGGTCGATCTTCGCCATGAACTACGCAGCTTTTGGGCTGATCATGATCGCCTTTCTGGTGTTCGAGCCGGGCGGGCTGGTCGGCATCCTGCGCCGCATCGGCGGCAAGAGGGGGACGCGATGAGCACGCTTCTGACGGTCAAGAACCTGCATGTCTCGTATCAGCGCGCGATCACGGCGCTGACCGGCGTGTCGCTTAGTGTGGATGCGGGGCAGATCGTCGCCATCCTCGGCGCGAACGGCGCGGGCAAGACGACCACCCTGCGCGCGATCTCGGGCTTCATCGGGCTGGACAATGCGCGCGTCACGCAGGGCAGCATCCGCTTCGACGGCACCGAACTGGCCCGCCGCCCGCCCTATCAGATCACCCGACAGGGCATCGCCCTTGTGCCCGAACGCGACAAGGTTTTCCCCAATCTCAGCGTGCACGAGAATCTCGAGGTCGTCTCGTCGCGCAGCGCCGGGGCTGAACGCGCGCGGCTGCAGGATCTGGTCTATACCCATTTCCCGCGTCTGGCCGCGCTGAAGAAACGCGAGGCGGGGCTGTTATCGGGCGGCGAGCGGCAGATGCTGGCCCTTGGCAGCGCAATCGTCTGCGCCCCCCGGCTGATGCTGATCGACGAGCTGTCGCTGGGTCTGGCCCCGGTGATCGTGGAAGAGATCGTCGAGCATCTGAAATCCATCCGCACCGATCTGGGCCTGACCATCCTGCTGGTCGAGCAAAGCGCCGCCGTGGCGTTCCGTCTGGCCGAGCATGCCTTCGTGATGGAGCATGGCGAGGTGGTGCTCAGCGGCAGTTCAGCCGAGCTGGAATCGAATGACGCGGTGCGCAACGCCTATCTGGGCACCGGCAGCGAGGGGCGGCGCAGCTACCGCGATCTGGCAATGGCACGCGACAAGGAGCTGAAGGCATGAGCGAGCTGGTGGTCGACAAGATCTCGCTGTCCTTCGGCGGCTTGCAGGTCCTCAACGAGGTGTCGCTCTCGGTGGCCGAGGGCGAGCTTCTGGCGCTGATCGGCCCCAATGGCGCGGGCAAGACGACGGTGTTCAACTGTATCAGCGGGCTTTACCGGCCCACGGGCGCGGTGCGCTTTCGCGGGCAGGACATCATCGGCAAAAAGCCGCATGACGTGGCCGCCCTTGGCATCGCGCGCACGTTCCAGCATGGCGAGGTCTTCGCGCGGCTCAATGTCGCCGACAACCTGATGGCCGCGCGGCATTTGGCGATCGGCTCGAACCCGCTATCCGAGATGCTGGGCCTGCCCGGCGCGCGGCGGCAGGAACGCGCGCACCGCGCACAGATCGCCCGGATCCTCGATCTGTGCGATCTGACGGGACTGGCCGACACGCCCGTGACCGATCTGCCCTATGGCACCCAAAAACTGGTGGGTTTCGCACGCGCGCTGGCGCTGGGGCCGTCGCTGCTGCTGCTCGACGAACCCTCGGCCGGGCTGACCCGCGAAGAGCGCGAGGATCTGGCCTATTACATCCTGAAGACCAAGGCCGAGCTGGGCATCGCGATGATCTGGATCGAGCACGACATGCAGATGGTCGCCGACCTTGCCGACCGTATCCATGTGCTCGATTACGGTCGCTCGCTGGCCGATGGTCCGCCCGGGGCGGTGCTCAACGATCCCGAGGTGATCAAGGCCTATCTCGGGACCGTCTGAGCCTTACTCGGCCGGCGTCTGCTGCACACGCATCCAGTCACGGCTCACCGCCGGCTCGTCGGCCTGCACCGGCTGGGGCTTGTGGGGCAGGCGCGCCTGCCACTCGGCCAGCGCGGCGATGGCGATGCTCAGCGCGATCCCGAGGGGCGGCAGCACCCATGCCATCCATACCGGGTCGCCATAGCCGTCCATCACGACCTGAAACGCCAGCGACATCGCGGTGCCCGCCGAGAAGACCAGCAACCCCTGCCGCCCCATCAGCCGCAACGGCGCGGCCCAGTTCAGGGCGGTCAGGCGACGCACAAAGTCGAAATAGGACAGCACATAGACCATCGACAGAACATGCAGCAGGCGGGGCAGCGACAGGAAGGTCTTGTCATGCGAAACGATATGGAACGGCACGCCAAGCCCGCCCAGCCGCGCCATCTGGTGGTTCATGAACGCGCCCAGAGCGGGGATGTATTTCCACGCCACGACCAGCAGAAGATACCCCGCCGCCAAAGCCAGAAGAACGCGGCTTTTCGGGACGAAGCGCTGTTCGCGCCGCAGCGCCATGCCGATCAGCAGCCCCACCACGAAGACCAGCTGCCATGCCACCGGGTTGAAGAACCATCCGCCCGGATTGGGAAAATTGGGCAGGTTGAGCCGCCACCAGCCCGCCGCAAACCACAGCCCCACCGACGCCGCCGCCAGCGCCCAGGGCCGCCAATGTCCCAGCAGCATTGCGAGGGGGGCGAAGAACAGCAGCACTGCATAGGCGGGCAGGATGTTCACATAGCCCAGTTGATGCGTCATCAGCGGGATGCCGATGAGCGCCTCGGCGGTGTTGCCGAAAACCTGCCGCAGGTTGATCTTCTCAAGCAGCTCGGGAAGGTTGAACAGGATCGCCCCCGCCGCGAAGATCGCGATGGCCCAGAGGGTCAGCAGGATCTGCGCCTGATAGAGCGTCCATGCGCGCATCCACATCGGCTTGACCGCCGCCCACCATCCATTGCGCGCGCGGTTCTCGCCGGTGAAGCGCCCGCTATAGGCCAGCCCGGCGGCGATACCCGACATCACGAAGAAGGATTCCGCCGCATCCGAGAAGCCCCAATTGCGCAGCGTCAGCGTCTCGTAGGGGTTTCCCGGCACGTGATCGACGAAGATCATCACCAGTGCCACGCCGCGAAACGCATCGATGCGCGGATCGCGCGGGCGACGGGCCGGGGCGGCGCCCGGAAACCGGACCAGCTTGGCGTCAGAGTGCGGCATCGGCGACCCCGGTTTCCGGCGTCGCTTGGGGGGCTTTGCCTTGTGCGCCGCTTTGCCACGACGCATGGGTAACGGTGTAGAGCCGCACGATTTCGGGCGTGTCGCGCTCTTCGGGGATGTCGAACAGGCTGCGGCCCAGACGACGCGAAGTCAGCGTGATCAGCGCGGGCGCGGCCAGCATCGGCAGGCAGACGGGCAGCAGCCACGGCGCCAGATCCGGCGCCACGCTCGACGCGACAAGCAGCGTGACTGCGCCCACCGCCGAGATCCACAGCCCCGCCTGAACCCCGTCGCGCCAGCGCAGCCGACCTTCGCCGCGCTGATTGGCGGGCCAGCCGCCGTCGCGGCCGGAAAGCACCTGCAGCACCGAGCGGCTCTGATACATCAGCATCACCGGCGCGATGACCGAGCTGAGGGCGATTTCGGTCAGCACCGACAGCCCGGCTTTCAGCGTGCCGCCGAAACCCCGGTCGCGGCGCGACAGGGCTGCCCCTGTCCAGATCGCCACCTTGGGCAGGACCAGAAGCCCCGCGATGCCGAAAACCAGCGCGGTGATCTCTTTCGACCGGTCCGAAGGAAAGACCGGGAACAGCGCATGGGGTTCGGGAAAATAATCCGGCGCGGGCGCGGTCAGCGTCGCGGCGATCGAGGCCAGCATGAACCCCGCCCAGAGCAGCGACACCAGATAGGCGAAGATCCCCTGCACAAAGACGAACCGGCTCCAGGCCGACAGGCCGGGCGCGGTCAGAAGACGCATGTGCTGCAGGTTGCCCTGACACCAGCGGCGGTCGCGCCGGGCATAGGCAAGCAGGTTGTCGGGCCCTTCCTCGTACGAACCTTCGATGGCGCCATCGACACGAACCGACCAGCCCGCCCGCGCCAACAGCGCGGCTTCGACATAATCGTGGCTCAGGATATGGCCGCCAAAAGGGGGCCGCCCGGTCAATTCCGGCAGCGCGCAGCTTTCGGCAAAGGCGCGGATGCGGACGATGGCGTTATGGCCCCAGAACGGGCCGGTATGCCCCTGCATCCGGGCAAGGCCACGGGTGAAGACCGGGCCGTGGAACGCGGCGGCGAATTGCATGGCCCGCCCGAAGAGCGAGCGCGAGCCGATCACGCGCGGCAGCGTCTGCAACAGGCCCAGCTGCGGATCGGCCTGCATCCGCGCGATCATCGTGCGGATCGCGGCGCCGTCCATCAGGCTGTCGGCGTCAAGGATCACGGCGAAATCGTAGGCCCCGCCCGAGGTGCGGATGAATTCCTCGATATTGCCCGCCTTGCGTCCCCGGTTCGAATTGCGGCGGCGATAGAAGATCCGCCCCTGCCCGCCGGTTTCTTCGAGCAGGCGCACATAGGCATGACGCTCTTTCAGCGCCGCAGCCTCGTCGCGGGTATCCGACAGGATGGCGAAATCGGCGCGCACACCAGCGGCCTGAACCGACGCGTCCATCGCGGCGATACGCGCAAAGGTCGCCACCGGCTCTTCGTTGCAGATCGGCACCAGCACCACGGTCGGCGGCTGCGGCGCGGCCGGGACCTCGTCCCGCAGCCGCGCGGCGCGCCCCGGAAGCCCCGAAAAGGCCAGCGACGCGCCCCAGGCGAGCCAGGCGGTGGTGATGAAGATCAGGCCCGAACGCACCACGTCCCAAGCATCCAGCCCGTCCTGAATTGCGGCTTCGGCAAGCAGAACCGTGGCCGCCAGCGCCGCGACCACGGAAAGCGTGATGGCGAGGATGCGCACCACGAGAGTGCGGGTATCGGGGGCAAGCGGTTTACGCATGCGGCCCGACCTCAGACGCGCTGACGGAAGGAAAGCGAGGGCCAGAAGCGCCATCCGCGCGCGCGGGCGCGAGACCGTGCGGCGGCCCGGGCACGGGGACGCTCGAGCTGCTGCTCGGGCATCTCCATCGGAGCATGCGGCGGCATCCAATGTGCGGCCTCGACGATATCGAGATCCGATTGCGAAGGCAGTTCAAGTTCCGGTTTCATTCACGAACCCATTGATACAACCATGTCTCCGAGAGCGTCCTGTCATAACCCTTCAAGGCCGCGCGCAGTTCCACCACGGTGCCGGGTTCTGCCCTGACCTCAAGCACCAGACGCCAGGTATCGCTCCCACTGATTTTGCTCAGCACCGCATCGACCAATTCGCCGCGTCCCGTGCCGATATCCGGCTCAACCTCGGACTCGGCGGAAAGTTCCGACAACAGGCCGCCTTTGAAATCGATGACGAATTTCCGCATGTCGGGATCGACATCCGCGCCCGCGACGCCTGCGATTCCGGCACGCGTGCGCAAGACCTGTGCAAGCTCGGTATTGACCGCCCCCCTCGGCGCCGCGCCCCAGAGCAGGCGATACCCCACCTCGAACGCGTCGCCGCGACGGGTCGGCCGATCGGGCACCCAATAGGCCACGATGTTGTCATTGCCCTCGAACGCCGAGGGGATCTCGATCAGGCGCACGGTGCCCTGCCCCCAGTCGCCGATAGGCTCGACGATCAGCGAGGGGCGGCGCTCGTAATGCGCCTCGGCATCGAGATAATCCTCGAAAGCGCGGCTGCGCTGGACCAGCCCGAAGGACAGCGGCGATTCCATGCCCAAATAGGACGACGCCAGACGCGGCGGGTTGTTCAATGCGCGCACATTGCTCTCGCCGCTGCGCATGTTGAGCACCAGATACTCGCTGTCATGCACGGCAGGGCGGAAATCCTGCGATTCGTCGGGATCGGCGCCACCGAACATGAACATCGATGTCAGCGGCGCCACGCCCAACTGGCGCACGTCGCGGCGCAGGAAGATCCGTGCCGTCACCTCGATCTCGGTCGTGTCGCCGGGGGCGATGACGAACCGGTAGGCGCCGGTGACCGAGCGGCTTTCAAGCCGCGCATAGACCGTCACCGGGCCGTCGCCCGCCTGTGGCCGCTCCAGCCAGAAATCGCTGAAACGCGGGAATTCCTCGCTGTCGGACAGGCCGGTATTCACTGCAAGTCCGCGCGCCGACAGGCCATAGACATTGCCGCGACCCAGCGCCCGGAAATAGCTGGCGCCAAGGAACGAGATCACCTCGTCGAAATGATCGGCCCGGTTCAGCGCCGCCAGCAGGCGGAACCCCGCCACGCCCGGAAGCTCGGCATCGGCGGGCACTTCGCCCTCCAGCTCGCCCCGGTATTCGAAATCGGCGGTCGAGAAGGTCAGAGGCTGCGCGCGTCCGTCGGAGACTTCGAAGACATGCACCGGCTCGCGGAACAGCCAGCCCAGATGGAAGGCCTGCAGCCGCATCCGCTGCCCCGGGTCGGACCAGCGCGTGTGATCCGTGCGGAACTGGATCATCTGATAACGGTCATAGGTCAGGTCGGAAAGAAAGCCCTCGACCTGTTCGGCGGGCGCGGGATCCACAAGGCTGGCTTCGCGCACGCGCTCGGTCAGCCAATCGAAGGAAAACGGCTCGCCGGGTTCGGGCACCGGCGCGTCCGCGACGGGCTCGGGTGTCGGCGCTTCCGCCTCGGCGGCTTCCTGAGACCAAGCGGGTGTCGCGCGCAGCAAAGCTACCGAAGCAACCGTTCCCGCCAGTCCGGCGAGCATTTGACGGCGGTTGCTGCTCAAGCGAAGGGGCACCGCCAAAGCGGCGTCAGACAAGGACTTCAATCCGGGACTCCGTAGAAATTCACTGACCGCAGTTGATCATGGTTTTGCAGATGCAAAAGAAAAGAGCTGTCGAGTACCGCATGGCGAAATCCCGCCAAGCGGGAATCCGGTTCACGCTCCGTTTCCCGTCACGCGATTCAATTCCGCTTCGAATTAAGGCGCTGCGGTGGTTTCCGCCTTGTTGCTGCGCAGGAGCTTTATGGCCTGCGGGTGGCGGACATCGGGATGTCGGAAAGGACACGGAAAGGCAGACGGCATAGAGGGCCTCGAACAAAAGATCTGCGTCGTGACCGGAGGCGCTGGCAGCACCGGCTGGCCTGCGCGCGGCAGCTGATCGCAAGGGCACGCGGCCAGCGCTCTTGAATTATGACGCGGTTGCGCCCAGTGCAATACCCCATGCGAGACCGCCGGCGGTCCTTGGCTTACGGATTGAACTTACGCGGAAAACCCGGCTGCAACGGCAGCGCCTACAATGCCGCTTGCGGGGGCATTCAGAGACCCGTCGATCCCGAGCGACAGACAGCCTAAAGCCCCGGCCCGCCAAGCCGCGAGGGTTGCTCGACGATGACCGGATTGTGGCTGCTCGACGTATCGAACGAGGCGATATCGGCATTCGGCGCAAGGAAAGGCGCACGCGAGCGGGCAAAGACTTCGCGGCGGATATCGTACCAGAAGGTCGGCGGATCGAAGGTTCCCCCGGCAATGCCGGTCAGGCCGGGAAAGACTTCGAGCGACCACAGAACCGTAGTCCCGCATTGCGTGCAAAAACGCTGACTGAAGCGACGGTCCGATTCCGTCTGGAAACTGTATTCCTTCAGATCGCCGGAAACCAATTCGACGGCCTCGTCCGGGAAATAGACCGAGATTCCGAAAGCCGAGCCGGTACGCAGCTGGCAATAGCGGCAATGACAGATCGCCGCCTTGTCGGGCGCGCCGCTGACGCGGTAGCGCACAGCGCCGCAGGCGCATCCGCCCTCGTGAAACTCGCTCATGCTCGGTCCTCCTCTGCGCGCAACCTGCCGGTGATCGGGCGTTCAGGCAAGGCGCTTGTCATGGCCGGGGGCGCGCCCTAGCCTGCCCGCGCAACCGGCAGGGATGGGGTATGGCCGACGGCGTCAAGACGATCCGGGCATTGGCACGCGGGCTTGAGGTGCTGCAGCTTCTGCAAAGCGCGGGCGCGCTGACCCTGCACGCGCTGCACCAGCAAACCGGGCTGCCCAAGGCCACCCTGTTGCGCATCCTCAAGACCCTTCGCGAACGCGGCATGGTCTGGCAGCGGATGGCCGACGACGCCTATGTGCCCTCGTATTCGCTTGTCGAACAGGCAGGCCGCATGGACCGTGAGCTTGCGCTGGTCGAGGTCGCCTCGCCGCTGCTCGAGGATTTGTCCGACCGCATCAAATGGCCCTCGGTTCTGGCCGTGCCGCGCCTGACGCATATGGAGGTGATCGAGACCAACGCCTCGCGCGCTTATTTCGATCAGATCCCGCTGGGCCCGGTCGGGTTCCGGGTGAACATGCTGCGCTCGGCCTCGGGGCGGGCCTTTGTCACCTTCTGCGAACCCCCGGTGCGCGAAGCGATCCTCGACACGCTCCGGCGCTCGGAGCATCCGGGCGACGCCAAGGCGCGCAACCCCGACTATATCGACCACCTGATGCGCGAGACCCGGGCGCAGGGCTACGGGTTGCGCGATCCCGATTTCGGCGGGGATTTCGACAAAGGGCGCGCGCTGGTCGATGACGGGCGGGAGTCGCTGGCGGTGCCGATCCGGCTGGGCGAACACGTGCCCGGAACGCTCAATATAACATGGAGCCGCCGGGTGCATGGCCGCGAAAGCGGTGCCGCGCTGTTTTCCGGCCCGGTGCGCGACGCGGCCGAGGCGGTGGCGGATCGGCTGAGCCGTCAGCGCTGATGTTTCACCTAGTGAAACCTTGGGTCTGGCCAGATTGCCGCCCGCGCGGGCCGCGCCCTAGTCTCGGCGTGAACCGGGAGGATTCTATGGCAGACCTGACACGCGCCGATATCGACGAGATTCTGAAACTGGTGGACAGCTCGGATTTCGATGAACTGAAGCTGGAAATGGGCGATCTGAAGCTGGAGCTTCGGCGCCGGGGCGCCGCCCCTGTGGCGCCCCCTGCGTCGGCCCGTGCCCCGGCCGCGAAAGCGCCCGAGGCGGTTGCCGCGCCGGTCGTGGCGTCGGGCGGTGGCTCGGAAATCCCGGCGCCTTTGCTGGGCACCTTCTGGCACGCCCCGCGCCCCGGCGCCGACCCGTTCGTCAAGCCCGGCGACGTGGTGCAGGCCGATACGGTGATCGGCATCATAGAGGTGATGAAGCTGATGAACTCGGTCGAGGCGGGCATCGCCGGCACGGTGATCGAGATCACCGCCCCCAATGGCGAGCTGGTCGAGCATGGCCAGTGCCTGATCCGCATCCAGCCGGCCTGACCCATGGCCAGCATCCGCAGGATCTTTATCGCCAATCGCGGCGAGATCGCCGTGCGCATCATCCGCACCGCGCGGGCCCTGGGCATCGAGACAGTGCTGGGCGTCTCGGCGGCCGATGCCGACAGTCTGGGCGCGAAACTTGCCACTCGCGCGGTAGTGCTGGGACCGGCACCGTCGAAGGACAGCTATCTGCGCGTGGGAACCGTGATCGAAGCCGCCAAAGGCACCGGCTGCGACGCCGTGCATCCGGGCTATGGCTTTCTTTCGGAAAATCGCGAATTAGCGCAGGCCTGCGCCGATGAGGGCCTGATCTTCATCGGCCCCTCGCCCGACAATCTGACCGCTGTGGGCGACAAGCTGACCGCGCGCTCTCACGCGGTTGCAGCGCAGGTGCCGGTGGTGCCGGGCGGCACGGTCGAGACGCTCGACGATGCGACGGCGCTGGCCGAAGAGGTGGGCTTTCCGTTGCTCATCAAGGCCGTGTCGGGGGGCGGCGGGAAGGGGATGAAGCGCGTCGATGACGCGAAATCGCTGCCCGCCCAGCTCGACATGGCGATGGCCGAGGCCGAAGCGGCCTTTGGCGATCCGCGCGTCTATCTGGAACGCTTCGTCACTGTCGGCCGGCATGTCGAGGTGCAGATCCTGTCGGATGGCGACACGGTCCTGCATGCGGGCGAGCGCGATTGCTCGGTCCAGCGCCGCTATCAGAAGGTGGTCGAGGAAGCACCCGCGCCCAATCTGCCGGACGCGCTGCGGCAGGGTTTGCTCGACGCCGCGGTGCGCTACGCCACGCATATCGGCTATCGCTCGCTGGGCACGGTCGAATTCCTCGTCGATGTCGAACGCTCGGAATTCTACTTTCTCGAGATGAACGCGCGGGTGCAAGTCGAGCATCCGGTGACCGAGGCGATCACCGGCCTCGACCTGATCGCCCTGCAGATCGCCATCGCTGAGGGCAACCCCCTGCCCATGACGCAAGACGACATCCACCTGAGCGGCCACGCCGTGGAATGCCGCCTGAATGCCGAAGATATCGCCCGCGACTTCATGCCCTCGCCCGGTCGGGTCACACAGGCATGGTTCCCCGCTCTGCCGGGTTTGCGGGTCGACACCCATATGCAGCCCGGCGCGATGATCCCGCCCTATTACGATTCGATGGTGGCGAAGCTGATCACATGGGGGCCTTCGCGCGACGAAGCGATTGCGCGGATGCTCACGGCGCTCGATGTCTGCGTGCTCGAAGGCATCACCACCAACGCCCCCCTGCACCGCGCGATCCTGTCGGATCCGGCCTTTTGCAAGGGCGGCGTCGATACGACCTATCTTGGCGGGCTGTTGCCCAAACTGGGAGAAAACGCATGAGTATCGAGCTGATCGACACGACGCTGCGCGATGGCAACCAGTCGAACTGGGGGGCCACGGGTCTCGATACCGGCATGATGCTGCAGATCGCCCCGGTAATGGAGCGCGTGGGCTTTCACGCCATCGACTTCCTTGCCTCGACCCATATGGGCGTCGCGGTGCGCTTCAAGAAGGAAAACCCGTGGGAACGCCTGCGCCTGATGGCCGAGGCCTGTCCGACCACGCCGCTGCAATTCCTGACCACCGGCATGCGCTTTATCTCGTGGGAAGTGGCGTCGGACGAGTTGATGGAATTCGCCTTCCGGCTGCTGGTTAACAACGGCATTCGCCGGTTCGCCATCATGGACCCGATGAACAACGTCCCCGCGATGCTGAATATGGCGGGCATCACCCGGCGCGCCGGCGGCAGCCAGATCGTCGCCGCGCTGACCTTCACCCTGTCGCCGCTGCATGACGACGCCCATTTTGCCGAGGCCGCGCGCAAGCTGACCGCGACCGGGCAATTCGACCGGCTGTATCTGAAAGACCCCGGCGGGCTGGTCACGGCCGAGCGGGCGAAAACCCTGATCCCGGCCCTGAAGGCGGTGATGGGCGAGGTGCCGCTGGAATTCCATTCCCACACCACGATCGGGCTTGCGCCTTTCAGCTATCTCGAAGCGGCCCCGCTGGGCGCCACAACCCTGCACACGGCGGCCAAAGGCGCAGCCAACGGCACCGCGCAGCCTTGGGCGACCTCGGTCATCGGCAACCTGCGCGATCTGGGGCATTCGGTCGATGTCGATGACGAGGCCGTCGCGCAGATGGACGCCTATTTCGACGCGCTGGTCGCCGCCGAGGGGCTCGTTCACGGCCAACCCGGCGAATTCGACCGCGCCTATTTCCGCCACCAGATGCCGGGCGGGATGATGGGCACGATGAAGCGCCAGCTGGGGGAAATCCGCAGGCTGGACCTGCTGCCCCAGGTGCTGGACGAGGTCGAGCAGGTGCGCGCCGAGCTGGGCTATCCGATCATGGTCACGCCGTTTTCGCAGGTCGTGGGCACCATGGCGCTGATGAATGTCATGCAGGGCGAGCGTTACAAGACCATCCCCGACGAGGTGACGCGCTACGTTCTGGGCCGTTTCGGTCAGCCTGCGATGTCGATGGACAAGGATGTCGAGTCGCGGATCCGCGACACCAAGCGCGCGCGCGAATTGGAGGAAGAGCCGCATATGGGCTCGCTCGATGAATTGCGCGCGAAGATCGGGACCGGCTATAGCGACGAGGAATTCCTCTTGCGCGCGGTCATGCCCGGCGATCAGGTGGACGCCATGGTCGCCGCCGGACCGGCGCGTCGCGGCTATGACCCCAAATCGCGGCCCGTTTTGCATCTGATGAAAGAGCTGACCGCGCGCAAGGGTCTGGGCGCGATCCGGATCGAAAAGCCGGGGCTGAAACTGGAACTGAAAGGAAGCCCGTAATGCACACCCATCCGATCAAGGCCGTGGTCTTCGACATCGATGGCACGCTGGCGCTGATGGACAAGGAAAAGGGCACCTATACCGCCCTGCCCGGCGCCGTGCAGGCGCTGGCCGATTGCAAAGCGATGGGTCTGCCCGTCGTGGCCTATACCAACGGCACGTTCTTTCCGCCCGCGCATTACTACCCGCTGCTGGCCGAGGCCGGGCTGGTGCTTGAGCCCGGTCACATCCTGACCCCCGCTGTCGTGGCCGCCCGGGCGCTCAAGGCGATGGGCTATACGCGCATCATGGTCATGGGCGCCGACGGCACGACGGTTCCCGTGCAAGACGCCGGGATCGAGGTGATCGCGCCCACCAAGGACGCGCCCGCCGTCGATGCCGTGCTGCTGGGCTGGAGCAAGGATTTCAACGCCGAGCAGGTTGAGGCCGTGGTGCAGGCCGTTTGGAACGGCGCCAAGCCCTTCGCGGGTTCGGTCGCGCCTTATTTCGCGGGTGCGGGCGGAAAGAAGCTGCTGGGCATTTCGGGCGCCATCGCCGCCGCGCTGACCAATGCCACCGGCGTGCCCGTCACCGTCTTCGGCAAGCCCGAAGCGGCGGGGCTCGATATCGTCAGCGCGCTTACCGGGGCGCGCCCCGAGGAAATGGTGATCGTCGGCGACGACCCGAAGCTCGAAATCCGTATGGGCCGCAAGGCCGGGGCCTTCTGCGTGGGGGTGACCACCGGGGTGGTGGACCTTGCCGGGTTCAACGAGTACCCCTCTGCCGAACGCGCGCAAGTGGTGCTCGCGTCACTCGACGGCTTCGCAGACCAGCCCTGGTTCGCGACGCAGACAGATACCGAGGAGAGGGCATAATGGTCACCGAAGGCGATATTCTCTGGCAGGCATCGGAAGAACGGCTGTCGAAAGCCGTCGTCACCGATTTTCTCGCATTCCTTGCCGAGCGCGGCCACGTATTCGACGACTACTTCGCGCTGCATCGCTGGTCGGTGACCGATCTCGACGGGTTCTGGTCGGCGCTGCGCGACTTTTTCGGCATCGAGATGGAAGGCGAGCTGCAGCAGGTCGTCACCGACGATCCCATGCCCCGTACCCGCTGGTTCACCGGCACGCGGATGAATTTCGCCGAGCAGGTCCTGCGCCACGAGGCAACCGGCGACCCCGCGCGCACGATGCTGCACCATTGCTCGGAAACCCGCCCCCTCGCCGCGCTGTCCTGGGCCGAGGTCGGCGGACAGGTGCGCAAGCTTGCCACCCGGCTGCGCGAGTTGGGCGTCACCAAGGGCGACCGCATTGTCGCCTATATGCCCAACATCCCCGAAACCGTGATCGCCATGCTGGCCGCGACCGCCCTTGGCGCGACATGGGCCACGGCGGCCCCCGAATTCGGGCCGCAGACGGTGATCGACCGGTTCAGCCAGATCGAGCCCAAGCTGGTTTTCGCCGTCAACGGCTATCGCTATGGCGGCAAAGATTTCGACCGCACCGGCGATCTGACCAAGATCCTCGCGCAATTGCCGACGGCAACGACGCTGGTGATGCTCGACTACCTGCCCGGCGCGGCGAAAGCGCCCGAATTCGGCGGTGAGGTGCTCGGCTGGGACGACCTGTTCACCGGCCCGGATATCGCGCGCGAGGATTTCCACTACGAGCGCGTCGCCTCGGATCACCCGCTCTGGACGCTGTTCTCTTCGGGCACGACCGGCCTGCCCAAACCGATCGTGCAGTCGCACCACGGCATCGTGCTCGAGCATCTGAAAAACGCGGCCTTCGCGCTCGATCTGGGCGCGGGCGATACGTATTTCTGCTATTCCACCACCGGCTGGATGGTGTGGAACACGCTGATGCACGGCCCGCTGCTGAACGGTGCGTCGACGCTCTATGACGGCCACCCCACCTATCCCGATGCCGGTGCCCTGTGGCGCATCATCGAAGCGACCAAGGTCAGCCATTTCGGCGTCTCGCCCACCTTCATGACCATGGTGCGCCAGCAGGGAATCGTGCCGGGCCGCGACTATGACCTGTCGCCGCTCAAAAGCATGTTCCTGACCGGCTCGCCCGCCACGCCCGAGATCCTCGCCTGGGTGCATGAAGGGGTGAAGGAAGATCTCTTCGCGACCACCCAATCGGGCGGGACCGAGATCTGCGCCGGCATCCTTGTGGGCACCGCCCTGCTGCCGGTACGCGCGGGCGAAATTCAGGTGCCTGCGCTGGGTTGCGATGCCTGCGCCTTCGACGATGACGGCAACGAGGTCATCAACGAGGTGGGCGAACTGGTGATCCGCAAGCCGATGCCCTCGATGCCGCTGTTCCTGTGGGGCGACGACGATTTCTCGCGCTACGAGGACAGCTATTTCGACACCTATCCCGGCATCTGGCGCCACGGCGACCGCGTGCGATTCAACGAGCGCGGCGGCAGCTACGTGCTGGGCCGCTCGGACGCGACGCTCAACCGCTTCGGCGTGCGCATCGGCTCGGCCGAGATCTACCGTACGATGGAGGGTATCGACGGGATCGCTGACAGCCTCATCATCTGCATCGAGGACGGCAAGGGCGGCTATTACATGCCACTCTTCGTGCAGATGCAGCCGGATGTCGCGCTCGACGACGCCAAGCGCGCCGAGATCGTAAAGCGCCTGCGCTCCGAACGCAGCCCGCGCCACGTCCCCGACGAGATCGTCGAGACGCCCGAGATCCCGACCACCCTGACCGGCAAGAAGATGGAAGTTCCGGTGCGCAAGCTGCTGCTGGGCCAGCCGGTCGGCAAGGTCGCCAGCCGCGACGCGACGAAGAACCCCGACGCGCTGGACTGGTTCGCGGATTTCGCGGCGAAACGCGGATGAGCCTGACGCGGCTCTTCTCGGTCGATGGCAAGGCGGCGCTGGTCACCGGCGCCGCCTCGGGCCTCGGCCGTGCTATGGCCGAGGCACTCGCCGAAAACGGTGCGCGCGTGGTGCTGGTCGACCGCGATAACGCGGCTCTGGCCGACATCGTGGCGCGGATGAACGGCGCGGGCAGGCAGGTTCTGGGCGTCGAGGCCGACGTGACAGACCTGCCGTCGGTCGAAGACGCCGTCGCGCAGAGCGAGGCGGCCTTTGGCGGGCTCGATATCTGCGTGGCGAATGCCGGGATCTCGGATCCCGACCGCGCGCGGCTGCACGAAAGCAGCACTGAAAGCTGGCGGGCCACGATCGACGTCAATCTGAACGGCGTCTTCCACACCAACCGCGCGGCGCTTCGGGTCATGGTGCGACAGGGCCACGGCAAGATCATCAACGTCGCGTCGATGTGGGGCCATGTCGGCCCCGCCGGCCTGTTTCCGCGCCCGGCCTATGCCGCGTCAAAGGGCGCGGTCGTCAACCTGACGCGCGAACTGGCGCTGGAATACGCAGGTTCCGGCATTCAGGTGAACGCGATCTGCCCGGGTTTCTTTCGCACCGAAGGCCGCCCGCGCAGCGAGGACGCCGCGCGTCTCATGGCCGATTACACGCCGATGAAACGGCTGGCCGAGGCCGACGAGATCAAGGGCACGCTGCTGTATCTCGCCTCTGCCGCGTCCGATTTCGTCACCGGCACAAGCCTCGTGATCGACGGCGGGGTCCTCGCGCGCTGACAGCCGCAGGCCTCCGCCCTTTCACTTTGCTCCAAATACTCAATTCCGACCGCGCCCACCGGCCACGACGCCAGACACACGAGGCCGGGCACACTGGGCCAGACACACTGGGCCAGTGTGCCCGGCCTCAGCGCCCCGTTGCCACGTGGAAGACCGCGCCTTCAAGCGCCTCGGTCACGGTGATCTGACAGGTCAGCCGCGACGCGTCGCGCGGCTCGTTGGCCATGAATTCCAGCGTGTCGGCCTCGCTGGGCTGGGGTTCGGGCAAGGGACCGTTCGGCGCCTCGACCAGATAGCAATGGCAGGTCGCGCACATCGCCGAGCCGCCGCATTCGGCGATAATCCCCTCGATCCCCGCGTCGCGGGCCGAATACATCAGCGGATCGCCGGGCACGGCGTCGATTTCGCGCCGGGTGCCGTTTTCTTCGATAAAGGTGACTTTGACCATGCTGCCCTCTCAGATGAATTGTTTTCCGCCGTCGATCACCAGCGTCTGGCCGGTCACGAAAGACGACAGGGTCGATGCAAGATACAACGCGCCGCCGGTAATGTCGTCGGTGGACGCGTTGCGTTTCAGCGCGGCGCGATCCACCCCGTAGCCCGCCGCGTTCTCGATCAGCGCAAGGCTTGCCTCGGTCAGCGTGAAGCCCGGCGCGATGACATTGACGCGGATCCCGTCCTGCCCCATCTCGCGCGCCATGGTGCGGGTCATGGCGATGACCGCGCCTTTCGAGGCGACGTAATGCAGCCACATCGGCGAGCCCGAGAAAACCGTCGCCGAGGCGATGTTGATGATCGAGCCGCCCCCGCCCCCGCGCATCGCGCCCGAGACCGCGCGTGTCATCTGCCAGACGCCCTTGATGTTCACCGCCATCACGCTGTCCCAGACCTCTTCCTCGATCTCTTCGAAGGGACGGCGTTCCAGCCCGGCATAGAGCGCGGCGTTGTTGACCAGCGTGTCTATCCCGCCCAGCGCGGTCTGCGCCGTGTCCACCAGCGCCCGGCACGAGGCGGTCTTGGTCACATCGACCTCGGCAGCGAAGGCTTCGCCGCCCTGCCCGACGATGAGGGCGGCGGTTTCCTCGGCCCCGGCACGGTTGATGTCGGCCGCCACGACCCGGGCACCGGCCCCGGCAAAGGCCTGCGCAAAGGCCCGGCCCAGCCCACCGCCCGCGCCGGTGACGATGACGCGGTTTCCGTTCAGTGCGATCTCGCTCACGTTCAGGTTCCTTCGCTGGGTTTCAGGGTGGTGTAGGTCGGGCCGTGGCCCAGATAGCGGTGGATCGACTCCTCAGCCCAGACGGCGGCGGTGTTCGCCTCGGCCATGGCGCGGCCCTGCGGGGTCAGCATCAGCGGGTTCGAGCGCTCGCGCAGCATGTGCAGGATCTCGGTCACCGGCACATCGTACCAGCCCGCGATGGTGCGCATTCCGTGCGGCGTGGTGCGCCAGCCCTTGTCGGCATCCTTCATCACCGCGTCGTTAATGTTCTTGGCCTCTTTCACCGTGTCGTGGCCGTCGATCACCGCCAGAACCGCGTCGATATCCACCCCGTCGGGCCGGTGCTTTTCAAGGATCTCGCGCGCGATTTCGACCGAGTGCAGCTCGTGCTCGCGGACCAGATCCTTGCGTGTGGGGTTGCGCCCGATGGCCAGCAGCAGCAGATCCTCGGGGATGCGCTTCCAGCCCACGTCATGCAGCACGATGGCGGGCAGGACGACGCTGTCATCGGCCTCGGGGATCTGCGCCAGCAGCGCGCGCGCAAGGCCATAGGCGACGATCGTGTGCTCGTCATTGTTGCGCACGTCGAGATAGGGCCGCGCGTCGTGCCAGAGCGGCAGATCGCGGGGCAGGAATGTCTCGTCGGGGGTCACAGCGCCTCCTCCCAGCTCAGATACATCGTCTTGTATTCAAGGTAGCTTTCGACACCGTAGCGGCCCTTTTCCCGGCCCAGCCCGCTTTCCTTCATGCCACCGAAGGGCACGTAATGGCTCGAGCGCTGGATATCGTTGAGCCAGACCGAGCCCGCCTCGATCCCCTCGCACAGCGCCAGCCCCGTCGCGAGATCGCGGGTGAAGACGAACCCGGCGAGCCCGAAGCGCGAGTCATTGGCGAGCCGCAGCGCCTCGGCTGGATTATCGACCGGCGACAGGCCGATGACCGGGCCGAAGGTCTCTTCGCGCATGACCAGCATCTCGGGCGTGGCGTCGGCGATCAGCGTGGGCGGCAGGTAATGCCCCTGCGCAAAGCCGGGACCCGAGGCGCGCGTACCGCCGGTCAGAATCCGCGCGCCCTTGGCACGGGCGTCGGCGATCTGCCTTTCGCTGTTGGCGAAGATGCGGTCGTTGACGAGCGGGCCCAGATCCCCCTGCCCGCCAGCCGGGGCCAGTGTCAGCCCCTCGGCCCCAGTGGCGAGCCGTTCCAGCATCGCGTCGTAGACCGTGCGCTCGATATAGACCCGGTTGACGCGGTAGCAGAACTGCCCGGAATTGGCGAAGCCGTGCCGGGTGATGGCGGCCGCGGCGCGGTCCAGATCGGCATCGGCGCAGACGATGGCCGCCGAATGCCCGCCCAGCTCCAGCGTGACGCGCTTCATCGTGCCCGCGCAGGCGGCGGCGATGGCCTTGCCCGCCGGAACCGAGCCGGTGAACGCCACCTTGCGCGGCACCGGATGCGCGACCAGCGCCTCGCCCAGCGCGCGGTCGCCGGTGACGACGTTGAACAGGCCCGCGGGCAGGCCGGTGGCGTGGAACAGTTCGGCCAGCAAGATCGTGGACAGGGGCGTGTCCTCGCTGGGTTTGACCACCACAGGACAGCCCGCGATCAGCGCCGCGCCGAGTTTGAACATCAACAGCGTGATCGGATAGTTGAAGGGCGTGATCGCCACCACCACCCCCACCGGGTCGCGGGTGACCACGGTCCGCTCTCCGGGGGCCGCGCCCAGCGCCATCGTGGCCTGCAGGCGCAAGCCTTCCTCGGCATAGATGTCCAGCAGATCGGCCGAGCGTGCGATTTCGCCCACGCATCCGGCGAGCGGACGGCCCAGTTCGCGATGCAGCACGGTGCCGATCCGCTCGGCATTGTCGCGCATCGCCTGCGCGCAGGCTTTCTGCAGGCGCACGCGCTCGCTCATCGGTATGCGCTTCCAACTCTCGAAAGCCCGCGCGGCCGAGGCGATGGCGATCCCGGCATCCTCGGCCCCGCCCAGCGGTACGCTGTCAAAGGCCTCCCCCGTTGCGGGGTCGGTGACGCTCAGACGCTGGCCCGACTGCGCGGGAACGGAATGGCCGTCGATAAACATATCCATCCGCCGCCCCCTAAAGCAGATGCGCCAGCAACAGCGCGCGGGTCTTGGCCAGCTCCGCCTCGGCCATGGCGCGGCCCGGTTCGGTTTCGAATTTCGGCAGGATCTTTTCGTTGCGGTCGCAGTTCTGAACCGGCGTTTCACCGAACCAGTCGCAGCCCACAGCGGTGCCCGTCACCTCGTAGCGCCACAGCTTGTCGCTGTCGCGCACGATCCGGTCGTTCAGATGGCGCGGCTCGGGGCGGGTGTCGTGGCCGTCGATGATCTCGCAGACCTGCGCGATCACATCCCCGGACCAGCCGGTCTGTTGCAAAACCTGCGCGCCCAGTCGCACGCCTTCGGCCTCGTGCCGGTAGCGGACATCGGATTGCAGGATGTTTTCCGAGCGAAAGCCCTGTTCGAGGATCTCGTCCATGTCGATGGCCCACCAGCCGATATCGTGCAGCAGGATCGCCAGCAGGCAGACATCGCGGTCGGCCTCGGGGAAATGGTCGAGCAATTTCACGCACCACGCGAAAGACAACGGGATATGCACGTCGTTCTTGCGCGCGCGCATGTAGGGTTCGGCGGCGCGCCAGACAGGATCGTAGCGCGACAGGTCGGCAGACATCGCAAACTCCGCGAAGAGGAAATCGGGGGGCCGGGGCGGCCCCCCTTGCGTTCATTCGAGGATCGTCACGGTGCCGGCATTGCCATCCACCCGCACCCGCATCCCCGTCTTGATCTTCGACGAGGCATTGCCGGTGCCGGTCACGGCGGGCAGCCCGTATTCCCGGCAGACAATGGCCGCGTGGCTCATCATCCCGCCGATATCCGTGACCGCCGCACCGATCTTGCCAAAGACCGGAGCCCAGGACGGCGCGGTGACCGGCGTGACAAGGATCTCGCCCTTTTTCAGCTCGCCCAGCTGGTCGGGCGAGCGCAGCACGCGCGCGACGCCCTCGACCACACCGGGCGACCCGGCCATGCCGTGCAGTGCGCCATCCGTCGAGCCCTCGCCGGCCCATCGCTTGATCGAGTCGCTGGTGATGCCCCACAGCATGATGGTGAAGGGCTCGGTAATGACCTCGGGCGGGTTGTTGAGCGCGGGCTGCGGCGATTCCGAGGCGAGCGCCTCGACAATGGCCCGGCGGCGCCGGATCTCTTCAGGCCAGTGCGTGGTGCCCTGCAACGTCGTGCCGATGGCCCAGGCAGCAGAATAGTCCCACAGCACGTCGCGGACCTCGTTGCGCGACAGGAAGAACATGCCGTCCTCGGTCTCCCACAGGCCCTGATCCATGAGCAGCTTGGACAATTGCCGCATCTTGCGCCAGAACACACCAAGCGCCCAATGTTCGATGTAGAAGTTGTGGTCCTCTACATAGGGGAAGACAGTGCGCGACAGGCCCAGCTTCTGATCGAAGACCGCCTGCGCTTCCTCATCCATCATCTCGCGGTATTCGGCGGTGATGCGGTCACGCTCGGCCAGCAGCCTTTCGGTGGGGCGCATGATCTCGTCGCCCGCCTCGACCCGTTTGATGTAATCCTTGAGATAGGTCATCGGGATGTCGAGATGGTCGATCCAGTACTTGTCGGTCGAATAGAACCCGTTGCCGGACGTGAAGTTGAACCACGGGTCCTTGGCTTCATCCCATGCGGCCAGCCATTCCTTGCCGCCCGGCTTGGTCGCCAGATCGGCAAGGATCACATCGACATGGTCGCTTTCAAAGACCGGCGAAAGGCCCTTTTCGACCGCCAGCTTCGCCAGCTTCTTCAGCTCGTCATCGGGGCGGAACAATTCGCTGTCGACGCCCTGAACCATCTTCGCGATGGCCTGATCGGGGATCTGCGGGAACTCGCCTTTCATGAAGCCGAAGAAGTCGAGATAGGCCGCATAGCCGAGATTCAGGAACTCGAAATGGTACTGCCAGATCTTGTAGCAGAGCCGGATCGCATCGTCGTAGCGGTTGAACAGGTCATAGGTGTTGTCGAGCCCCTTGCCCTCTTTCACCCAGTCGACATCGACGACCTCGGGCAGTTCCTCGAATTCGATCGCGTCGAGCTCGCCGATCGTGGCCATGACCTTGGTCTTCCAGTTGGCCAGCAACGAATCCCAGTTCATGTAGTAATGGCCCGCGCGGTCCAGGAATTGCGGGATCCGGGCCTCGATATCCTCGGGTGCCACGCCGATGGGCGAGAAATAGACATACCCGTTCAGGATCCGGTAATCGACGCCATTGGCCGGCGGCACCAGCAGGTGACGGGTGTTGTACTGGCCCAGCCCCTTGGTGGCGAAATCGACCATGATCGTGTCGAAGGGCCGGAAAGGCGTCGGCCAGTGCTGCGAGTTGCAGAACCAGAACTTGCCGTCCTCCTCGGCGCGTTTCTCGGGTCTGAACAGCACGTAATAGGGATAAATGCTTTCCCAGCCTTCGGCCCCGGCGGGGGCCTTCACGTCATAGGCGCTGGGAAACAGCGGTGTTTGAGCGTCCATTCTTGATCCTCCCTGAATGGCACAGATACTTGCCCCTTCGGCTCGTGCTTAGCGCTTCGAGCCGTAGGGGTTGTTCAAGGTTCCGACGATACTCATCATCCCGGTCGCGTAAGGGTTCTTGGGTTTGTCCTTTTTCTTCTGCGACCAGATGGTTTCGGGACGCGATTGCAGCGCCAGCAGGTTCTCGCCATCGGGCAGATCGGCGTCGATGGCCCATTCCACGTCCTGCGGACAGCCATTCTGTTTCTCAAGCCGCTTGGCGAGCTGCGCGACGGCGATCACCTGCGCATCGGTCAGGCTGGGTGTCTTGCGGCGCGCGTCGTCGACCTCCCGTTCGACGGTCTCGCCCCGCTCGGCATCGCCGATCAACTCGACATGCTTGTCGCTGATCTTGCGGTCGATGATCTCCATCAGCACCTTCTCGACGCTGTAATTGTCGGGAGTCACCACGCCCGAAACGACCATCTCGCCCAACCCCCAGCTGGCGTCGATGACGATCCGCGTACGGTCGCCATTGAGCGGGTCAAGCGACATCGCCACCCCGGCGGCGCGGGCATTAACCATCTTCTGCACGCCCACACTCATATTCACATCGGCATGGGGGATCTTGTTCTTCTCGCGGTAGGCCACGGCGCGGGTCGCAAACAGCGAAGCCCAACAATCGCGCACCTTCTCGACGACAGCGTCTGCGCCACGCACCCACAGATAGGTGTCCTGCTGGCCCGCGAAGCTGGCATCGGGCAGGTCTTCGGCTGTGGCCGACGAGCGCACCGCGACGGGCATGTCGTCGCCCATCGAGGCATAGGCTTCGCGGATCGCGGCTTCGACCTCGACCGGGATCTTGTGGCCGCGCATACGGATGCGGATCGCCTGCGCGGCGCGGTCGAGCGCGTCGAAATCCTCGGGATCGACACCCTGCAGATGGCGCTCGATCTCGGCCCTGAGGCCCGTCTGCTGAAGCATCGCCAGATAGCCGTCAGTGGTCACCGCGAAGCCCGGCGGCACCGCGACCCCGGCCTGCGTCATCTCGCCCAGCGACGAGCATTTGCCGCCCACCCGCGCCAGATCGTGCTTGCCGATCTGATCGAAACTCAGCGTATAGGTTCCGTCGGTTTTCATGCAGAAGCACCCAGTTCCACCATGACCGACGTCGGAACGCGGAAGGTGATGTTGCGATGGTATTCGGCCTCGAATCCGGGGGCGAGGCGCAGGTCGGGGAAACGCTCGGACAGCTGGCGCAGCAGTACCGCGCCTTCCATCTTCGCAAGCTGGAAGCCGAGGCAATAATGAATGCCGTAGCCGAAGCTCAGATGCGTCCGCGCGTTCTTGCGGGTGATGTCAAGCTTTTCGCCCTCGGGGAATTGCGTCTCGTCGCGGTTGGCAGAGCCGGTAATCATCAGCACCTCGGCGCCCGCAGGCAGCGTCACGCCGCCGACCACCGCTTCGGTCCGCGCCTTGCGCCGCCAGCCCACGACCGAGGGCATGTAGCGCAGCATTTCCTCGACCGCGTTGGGGATCAGCGCGGAATCGGCCTTGATCGCATCCCACGCATCGGGGTTCTGCATCATCGCGATGACGTAGTTGCCCATGAAAGTCGAGGTCGTCTCGTGGCCCGCGAACAGAGTCGAGTACAGGACGCCCGCGATTTCCTCGTTGGTGATATCGGCGCCTTCGGCCTGCAGCCGCAGCAGGTCCGAGGGGAAATCGTCGCCCGGTTCTTCGCGGCGCATGTCCAGAAGATCGTGGATGTATTTCCAATAGGCGACCATGTCATGCGCGACCGGGATCATCTCTTCGTCCGACAGGTCCGACCACGTCATCTTGCCCCGGCTGGCGCCGTATTGCTTGATCTTCGGCACGTCCTTGTCAGGGATGCCCATCAGCGTGAACAGCACATGCGCGGGCACCGGATAGGCGACGATATCCCAGAAATCGACGGGCTTGCCGCTGCGACCGGCATCTTCCAGCTTGTCGAGATGGGTTTTCACGATCTCTTCGATCTGCGGCTCGATCGACTTGAAGCGGCGCGGACCGAAGCACGATTGCGCAACCTTGCGGATGCGGGTGTGATCGGGGGGCACGCGGGCAGTCAGGCCCGAATAGGCCGTGAAGCCGCCATCCTTCAGGATCTGGCGACCGGCCTCGGACATCGGCCGCATCGGTTTTTGCGCGTTTTCCGAGCTGAAGGTTTTCCAGTCGTCAAAGATCGCCTTGATGTCGTCGAAGCGGGACACGACCCAGTAACCGCTGGGTTCGTGATAAAAAATCGGTTCTTCCTTGCGGAACTGTTCCCACCGGGCGTGAGGCCGGTTCAGGTCGAACGGATCAAAGCCGTCCGACGGCAAAATGCCGTCCATCGTTTCCATGTCGATATCCTCCCAAGCTCGCCAAACCTGACACCGATCCCGGCATGGGGCGAGCATGAGAATCAGCGTAGGACCAATTCTTTGGTTTTTCTTTGGCCCGGCGTCAGACGGTCCAAAGAGCGGCACAGCTCGTCATAAACTGCCCTGATTTCAATGCCTTCGTGCTCTTCTCCGAAATTGGACATCGCCTTGCGGTATTGCCGGTACTGCCGATGCATCGCGTCCGGGCGCCCCATCGCGTGGAAGACGCGCATGGCCTCGGCATTGGCGGCCTCGCTGGTCGGGTCGATAGCGATGGCGCGCTGCGACCATTCCAGCGCCTCGGCATAGCGGCGATAGCGGCGCAGAAGTTTCGACAGGTCGTAATGCACCCGCATCGCCATCTCGCGCAGCCATGTGCGGCGGGGCATGATCCAGTCTTCGGTCTCGGTGGCGAGGTATTCGAGCGGAAGGTCTTCGAACAGATCGCCCGCATAGAGCCGCTCGGCCTCGAAATACACGACCAGCGCGGCATCCTCCTTGCCGTGGCGGGCCAGCGACAGCGCGCGGCGGCAGAGCTGTTCGAACGTGGTGATATCGACAAGGCTGCCGGGCGGCGCGTTCAGCCGGTAGTAATCGCCGGTGCGGATGACCGACTCTCGGCTTCCCAGCACCTTGCGCAGCATTGCGACCGTGTGGTGCAGCCGTGCGCGCTTGGTCTTTTCCGTCTCGTCGCCCTGCCAGAGCAATTCCCCGATCTGGTCGGCATGCGCGCCCTTCTCGCCCGCGTTCAGCAGATAGGCAAAGAGTGTCTTGGTCTTCTTGGGGGCGCCGCCGGCGATGCGCCAGTCTACCTCGTGCTGACCCGCGACGAAGACGCGCAGCTGCCCGAGGCAATGGATATGCCAGCGCTCGCTATTCCCTTGCGTGACCAGCGGCGGCGCCGCGTCGTCCAGCCAGTCGGGCGAGGCGCCGCGCGCGGCGGCCTTGTCAAACGTGCGAAAAAAGCTCTGCCCCGCAAAGTCGGGCACCACCCGGCCCAGCATGAAGCCAAGTTGCTCATCCAGCGTCGATTCGTGCAGCAATTCGCGGGGCATCCAGTACGGATTTTCGTAGAGCCCGCTCGGCGCGAGGAAATGCTGATGCGCCCGGAACGCAGAGAGAAGCTGCTCTTCGATCAGCCGTTGCCGGTTGTAGAGCGAGATCACCGAAAGCCCGGTTTCGGCGCTGATACGCTCGGCCACATTGCCCCATTGCTCGATCGCCGCGACGCCCATCATCGCCATCGACGCCCAGGTCATATCGACCAGAACCGCCTGCAAACCGTCCTGCCCGGCCAGCAGATCGCGCAGGCGCTGAATCGTGTCCTCGGGGTCGAAGGGCAGGATCTGCAGCCCCGGCTTCGCATAGCCCGTGCGATGCGAGGCCGGGATCTCGGGCAGCAAAGCGGGATCATCGCTGATCAGAAGCCGCCCCTCGGGCCAGCTTACCAGCGCGTCGGCCATGAAGTCATGATCGGCGAACCCACAAAACAGGGCGGCGTTGATTTCCTGAACATGTGTCGAATCAGGCGTCGTGTTCATGGCCCCTCCCCCCGAACCGTTGAAACGTCTTGCGTATCAGCATCTTACTTCACGAAGCAATTTTTGCCAAAGAGAAACCAAAGCGTCCGCCTCTAGCCTCTGCCTGCCGACATACTGCGCGGCAGGGAGGAATTCGCAAATCACGTCACCGCCGACCCCGCATTCGGGCGTCGATCGGAAGCGTATGTGCGAAACAAGGCACCGCGTGCCGGTGCCGAACGGAGGCCGACCCATTGGCGGGTGAAAAGTCACAGTTCGATTATGTGATCGTGGGCGCGGGGTCGTCGGGCGCCGTGCTGGCGCACCGGCTCAGCGAGGACCCCGCCATCCGCGTCTGCCTGATCGAGGCCGGACCGAAAGACCGCAGCCCGCTGATCCGCGTGCCGTTGGGGGTAATGGTCCTGTCGAAGGACAAGCGCCACAACTGGCTCTATGCCTCGACCCCGCAGGACGGGCTGGACGGGCGCCGCGTCTCGATCCCGCGCGGTCGGGTTCTGGGCGGTTCCTCGGCGATCAACGGGATGATCTATATCCGGGGCCACCGGGCGGATTACGACAACTGGGCGGCGATGGGTTGCACCGGCTGGGATTACGCATCGGTCCTGCCCTATTTCCGCAAGTCCGAAGACAATACCGACCCGTCGCTGGATGACGCCCATCACGGGCGCGGCGGCCCGCTATCGGTGTCCAACCTGCGCGATGCCTCGCCCATCGACCATGATTTTCTTGCCGCCGCCGGGCAGATGCAGCTGCGCGGATGCGCCGATTTCAACGCGCCCGAGCCCGAAGGCATGGGCCTGTATCAGGTAACTCAGAAAGATGGCAAGCGGCACTCGACCGGCGCGGCCTTTCTCAATCCCGTGCGCAACCGCGCCAATCTGCACATCGAGACCGGGCTGGAAGTCGAGCGTATCGCCCTCGTCGGGCAGCGCGCGACGGGTGTCATCGGACGCAGAGCCGATGGCACGCCGGTCCGGATCGACGCGGCGGGCGAGATCATCCTGTCAGCCGGGGCAATCGGCTCGCCCGACATCCTGCTGCGCTCGGGCATCGGGCCTGCGGACGAGATCGCGGGCTGGGGCGGGACACCGCTGCACGATCTGCCGGGCGTCGGTCGCAACCTGCAGGACCATGTGGATTGCATGGTGATCTGCCGCACCCGGACCCGCGCGGCCTATGGCATTTCGCTGCCCGCCCTGCCGCGCCGGGCGATGGACCTGCTCAACTGGGTGACGCGGTCGCGGGGCATGTTTTCGTCCAACATGGTCGAGGCGGGCGGCTTCGTGCGCAGCTCGCCGTCCGAGCCGCGCCCCGACATCCAGTTCCACATCATCCCCGGCCTGAAAAGCCACCGGGGCCGGATGATGGAATGGGGTCACGGCGTGTCGCTGCATACCTGCGTGCTGCGCCCCGACAGCCGGGGCTCGGTCACGCGCTCAGGGACCGAAGGGCGCCCGAATGTCGATCTGGGCCTGCTGCGCGAGGAAAGCGATGTCGCGCGGCTGGCAAAGGGCGTCACCCTTGCGCGCCAGATCCTGCAACAGGAACCGATGGCGCGCCACGGCCTGACCGAGGTGATCCCCGGTGCGCAGGTCACCGATGACGCGGACCTGCGCGCCTATCTGCGCCAGCATGCCCGCACCGTTTACCACCCGGTCGGCACCTGCGCGATGGGCACCGGGTCTGACGCCGTGGTCGATCCGGCCCTGCGCGTGCGCGGCATCTCGGGGCTGAGGGTCGTCGATGCGTCGATCATGCCGCGCATCGTGTCGGGCAATACCAACGCGCCCGCGATCATGATCGCCGAGAAAGCCGCCGACATGATCCGCGCCGACCGGTCGGCGCGGCAATCCCATGCTGCGGAGTGATGCCATGACGGCGATCCTTCGCCCCGCTCCTTTGTTCCGCGTCGTTCGCAAGCCGCGCGGGACGAAGCCAAGGCCCCGGATGATGGGAGCATCCGGGACCGTATAAGAAGACCCGACAAAATCCCGCTGCACGTCCACGGAGGAGGAGAGACATGCGCTACGGAAAGACCTTGGGGGTGGCCACAGCCCTCGTGACCCTGACTATGGCCGGACAGGCCATGGCCGAGGCAAGCTGCGGCATGAATACCGGCGAAGCGGCGACCGGCGATCCGATCATCGTCGGCGGCATCTACGGCGACGCGGCGCCGGGCGACTGGTCGTCGTCCACCGATTCCGCCGCCGCCTATTTCGCCTGCGTCAACGCCAATGGCGGCATCAATGGCCGTCCTATCGATTACCGCGTCGAGAACGATCAGTGGAACCCGGAATCCGCCGCGCAGGCCGCAGCCCTTCTGGTCAACGACACGCCTACCGTGGCGATGGTCGGCAATGGCAGCTTCATCGAGATGGCCGTCAACGCCAATACCTATGAAGAGGCCGGGATCATGGTCATGGCCTCGGCCTGCGCCATTTCCGAGTGTTTCGAGACGCCCAATATCGTCTCGACCAATCAGGGGCCGCTGCCCTCGAATCTGGGGGCCGCGCAATACGCGGTCGAAGAGCTGGGCGCGACGCATACCGCCTGTATCGGTCTCAACATCCCCAATAACGGGATCTGGTCATGCGGCGCAGTCAACGACTTCATGGAGTCGCGCGGGCTGCAGGGAACCTCGGTCCTGATCAATCCGGGCGCGCCGGACGTGAACTCGGCGCTGCTGGAAGCGATGGCCTCGGGCGCGGACACGATCCTCATCAACCAGCCTGCGGGCATCGCGCTGGCGATCCTGTCGGCAGCCGAGGAACAGGATCTGCGCGACCAGTTCATCTGGATCGCCCCGACGCCGCTTTACGACCTGTCGGTCCCCGAAGCGGTGGGCGATTACTGGGACGGCCATGTCTACGTCAATGCCGAGCTGGCGCCGCTGAACCTTGAAGGTCCCGACGCGCAGAACTGGGTCGCGGTGCTGGACGAATACGGCAATGACGACGACCCGCGCGATACGTTCGGGCAGGCGGGCTATCTGTCGGCGCGCTTTTTCGTCGATGCCATGCTCGAGATGGATCCCGCGCAGCTTGACGACCGCGCGGCGGTATCGGACGCGATCCGTGGCATTTCGGGCTATACGTCGGACCTGATGTGCGGGCCGTATTATGTCGGCGATGCCGATTTCCACATGCCCAACCATGCCGGCTACATGGTGCAGATCACCGGCGGCAGCTTCGAGATCGTGCGCGAATGCTACGAATACGACAGCCCGTATTTCGAACCGCACCGCGCGCTTGAAGCCGAGCTCGGCCTGAACTGAGTGCCTGTCCCCGCCGCGTGACCCGCGGCGGGGATCCTTTTGACCGGGCAGGATTTCTATGACGATCGCACGATTTGGCAACTGGATTCTCTGGGCCGTGCTGATGGCGCTGATCATCGGCTGGTTCGGCTGGGGCGGACGCCCGCAGATGATCGGGCTGTTCATCGCCTCGGGCCTCGCGGTGGGCTCGCTTTATGCCCTCGGCGGCATCGGCATCGTCGTGCTCTACCGCGCCACGGGTGTCTTGAACTTCGCGGGCGGGGCGGCGGGCGCGGCCGGGGCGATGACCGCGTGGCAATTGACCGATTGGGGCGTCTGGGATCCGATCAGCTGGATCGCCTGCCTTGCCGTCGCGCTGGCAATCACGCTGTTTTATGGCCGCCTGATCGCGCCGCGTCTGGCGTGGCGGGAAACGGTGGTCAAGGCAGTCGCCACGCTGGGCTTCGCGCTGATCATCCTCGGGGCGGTGAGCTTTCTGTGGGTGGACGATCCGCGCTCGATCTCGTTGCCGACCGATGCCATCGGCGTGCGCATTCTGGGCATGCGCGTGACCGCGACGCGGCTGCTGGTCTTCTTCGCCTCGATCGGCATCGTCGTCGGCATCTGGCTGTTCCTTGCCCGCACGCAGATCGGCCTGCAGATGCGCGCGCTGGCCAATGACCGCGACCTCGCCGCGCTGATGGGCATCCCGATCCTGCGGGTCGAGACCATCGCCTGGGGGATCTCGGGGCTTCTGGCAGGGTTCACCGGGCTGATGTTTGCCGACCTGATCCGGCTTGAGCCCACAATCATCACCTTCATGGTCATCCCGTCCATCGCCGCGGCGATCTGCGGTCGGCTTGAGAACCTGACCGTGGTGCTGCTGGGCGGGCTGTCGATGGGCGTGATCGAGAACATGCTGACAATGTCACCGATGCTGCGCGGGGTCCGTCCCATCGCGCCCTTCGTGATCGCCGCTCTGGTCCTGCTCTGGTACCAGCGCGGGTCGCGGCTGACCTTCGGCGGGAGGGACTGACATGGACAGAAGCCTTTTTCGCATCACCCGGTCTGGCTGGGCGGGGCTGGCGCTCGCGGCCTTCGCGATCGTGATCCTGCCGTCGATTTCGTCGCGCTTCTGGCTGTCGGTCTTTACCTCGGCCGGGTGCTTTACCATCGCCATCGCGGGTGTCGCCTTCATGTATGCGCGCCTCGGCATGGTATCGCTGACGCAGGTGGGGCTGATGGGCGTGGGCGGCTGGGTCGCGCTACGCCTGAACTACGCGTTCGATTTCCCGTTTGAGGTGAACATGGCGCTGGCCGCGCTGACGACGATGGTCTTCGGTTGGATCCTCGCCCTGCCCGCGCTCCGGATGCGGGGGCTTTATCTGGCGCTTGTGACACTGATGGCGGCGGGCGGGCTGGAGATCATCTTTGCCACGTTTCAGTTCCCCAATGGCGGCGACGGGTTCTGGGGCGTCCAGACCGGATCGGGCGAGGCGTTCCGCCGCCCGTGGATCGCGCAATCGCCCGAGGCCTATCTGCGCTATGTCATCGCCTGCGCGGTGCTGGGCTTCCTGCTGATCGAACTGCACCGCCGCCTGCAACCGGGCCGCGCCTGGGCGCTGATCCGGCGCTCGGAAGCAGCGGCAATGGCGGCGGGCGTCAATGTCACGCTCTACAAGACATGGGCCTTCGGCATCGCGGGCCTGCTGGGCGGCGGCGCGGGCGCGCTGCTTGCGGGGTCGCTCGGGCTGCTCGATGACGGCACGTTCCGGGCCTCTGAAAGCGTGCTGGTCTTCGCGCTCGCCGTAGTGGGGGGCGCGCGCTACTGGCAGGGGGCGGTCGTGGCGGCGCTTCTCTACAAGGTACTGCCGCCCCTGCTGAACAATTGGGGCGTCGATGCCGATCTTGCCTATATCATCTTCGGCGCCGGCCTGCTGCACGCGGTCATCACCGCACCCGACGGCATCGCCGGTCAGATCATGGGCGCGGTCAAGGGCCTTTCCCGGCGCAAGGAGCGGGCCGATGCTTGAGATATCCTCGATAACCGTGCGCTTCGGCGGTGTGGTTGCGCTCAACGATGTCTCGGCCCGGTTCGACAAACCGGTCAACGGTATCATCGGCCCCAACGGCGCAGGCAAGACCACGCTGATGAACGTGCTGTCGGGCTTCGTGCAGCCCTCGGGCGGCAGTGTCTCGCGCGACGGGCAGGATCTGCTGCGGCTCGCCCCGCACCGGCGCGCGCATTGGGGGCTGCGGCGCAGTTTCCAGAAGGAAGAGATCGCCGACGACCTGACCGTCTTCGAAAACGTGCTGGTGCAGATCGACAATTCCCGCACGCCCATGGCCGAAAAGCGCGCCGAGGTCGAGCGGATGCTCGATCTGGTCGGCATGGCAGGGCGCGCAGGCAAGATCGGCGCGGATCTGTCGGGCTTCGAGCGGCGGCTGACCGATGTGGCGAAATGCATGGTGGGCAAGCCGCGCGTGGTGATGTTCGACGAACCGGCGGGCGGGATGTCGGTCGATGAATCGCGTGAACTGGGCGCGCTGATCCGGCGGATTCACGCGGCGACGGGCGCACAGACGCTGGTCATCGACCACGATGTCGAGCTGATCCGCGAGGTCTGCGAGGACACGCTGGTGCTGGATTTCGGTCGCCGCATCGCCTTTGGCCCCACGGCCGATGTGCTGGCCGACCCGAAGGTCAAAGCCGCGTATCTGGGAACCGAGGAGGTGTGAGCATGGCACTTGAGGTCCGATCACTCGATGTCTCGTCGGGCAGTCGCAAAGTGGTGCGGGATGCGTCTTTCACCATCGAGCCGGGCAAGGCCGTGGCGGTGCTGGGTGCCAACGGCGCGGGTAAGTCCGAGCTGGTTCTCGGACTGGCGGGGATGATGCCGGTGACGGCGGGCCGCTTCAGCGCCGATGGCACCGATCTGACCGGCGCCGGGCCCGATGTGATCCGCCGGGCGGGCGTGGCGGCGGTGCCCGAGGGGCATCGCGTGCTCACAAGGCTCAGCGTCGACGACAATCTGCGCGCGGCCGGGTCGATCCTGCCGGACGGGCTGGCGCAGACGCTGGCCGATACCTATGCGCTGTTTCCCGAACTGGCCGAACGCAAGGGCCAGCTTGCCGGAACCATGTCGGGCGGGCAGCAACAGATGCTGGCGCTGGGTCACGCCATGATGTGCCGCCCGCGCTATCTGCTGATCGACGAGATGTCGCTGGGACTGGCGCCGCTGGTGGTCAAGCGGCTGATGGGCTTCGTTGCGGATCTGAAAACGCGCGGCGTGGGCATCCTGCTGATCGAGCAATTCACCGACATGGCGCTGTCAGTCTGCGAGGATGCGGTGATCCTGCGCAGCGGAACAACGCGCTTTTCGGGTCCCTCGGCCCGGCTGGTCGAGGATCCGAAGCTGTTGGATCAGGCCTATTTCGGCGCCGAAACGGCGGGGTAAGCGCCTGACATCACGCCGCCCGCGCGACGCATCCGAAGGCCGCAACGCGGAGCCCGGCCGGCACAGATGTCGCCTTCGCGCTATGGTGTCGCGAAATCGGCTGCTGCTGCCTTGACTTGTTTCACATGCAAACGATATTCCCCGGACCCTTGCCCGGGCGCCCTCGCGCGCGGGTTTCCCTATTTTGACAGATCCACAGGTTTCCCGATGCGCGATCCCCGTTTCCGCATGGCCCTTTTGCTTGGCCTTCTCGCCGCTGTCGGTCCCTTTGCGATCGACATGTACCTGCCTGCCCTGCCGCAGGTCGCCACCGATCTCGGCACGACCGAAGCCGGGGCCGCGCTGACGCTGACCGCGTACTTCCTGGTCTTCGGGATCGCGCAGATGATCTATGGCCCGATGTCCGACGCGCTGGGTCGCAAGCGCCCGCTGGTGATCGGCGTGTCGATCTTCCTCGTGGCCTCGGTCCTTGCGGCGATGGCCCCCAATATCGGCACGCTGATCGGCGCGCGCGCGCTGCAGGCGCTGGGGGCGGCGACGCTGATGACGGTGCCCCGCGCGGTCATCCGCGACATGGCCTCGGGCGCCGATGCCGCGCGGATGATGTCGGCGATCATGATCGTGATCTCGGTCTCGCCGATGCTGGCGCCGCTCACCGGCTCGATCGTCATGACCTTCGGCGGCTGGCGCGAGATCTTCGGCGTGCTCGCCGGGGCCTCGGTGCTGAGCCTGTTGCTGATCCTCTTCGTGCTGCCCGAAAGCCTGCCCGCCGAGCGGCGCCAGCCGGTGCGGATGCGGGCGATCTGGGCGGGCGCGCGGCGGCTACTGACGGACCGGACCTTCCTTGGCCTGACGATGATCGGCGGCTTCGGCATGGCCAGCTTCTTTGTCTTCCTCGCCTCGGGCAGCTTCGTCTATACCCGCGAATTCGGCCTGTCGCCCACCGGCTTCTCGCTGGCTTTCGCGATCAATGCGGTGGGCTTCTTCGGCGCTTCGCAACTTTCGGGCCGCCTGTCGGGCCGGTACGGGCTTGAGCGCGTGATCTCGGGCGCGATCAGCGGCTTCGCGGCGGCGACGGTGCTGCTGGCGCTGATCGGCTGGGCGGGCTTTGCCTCGCTGCCAATGGTCGTGGGCGGGCTGTTCGTGGCCAATGCCTGCCTTGGTCTGGCGCTGCCGACCACGATGGCGATGGCGATGGACCCGCATCCCGATATCGCGGGGCTGGCCGCTTCGATCGGGGGAACGGTGCAGATGCTGACCGGCGGGCTGATGATCGCCGTCACCAGCCTGTTCCTTGAGAACTCGGCCGTCAGCATGCTCAGCGTCATCGCGGGCTGCGGTATTCTGGCCTTCCTCAGCGCCGCCGCCGCGCTGACGACCCGGCGGGTCGCGGCCTGAACCTGACGCTGACTGACATCTCTTGCGCCGCCTGAGAAATCAGGCGGCGTAAATCGTTCCCGGACGCGGCCTGCGGGCCAGAAACGCACTGGTCCGCGCCAGCCCTTCGCGCAGGATATCGGTGGCATTGGCGTAGCCGATGCGCAGATACCCCTCGACCCCCAGCGCCGAGCCGGGCGTGAACATCACGCCCGTTTCCTCAAGCAGGTCGATGCAGAATTCGCGAGATGTCAGCGGCAGATCGTAGCGCACGAACGCGGTTGTGCCTGAGCGCGGCGGCACCCAGTCGAGCAGCGGCTCACGGTCGATCCAATCCGACAGGATCTGCAGATTGATGCGCGTGATCTGTTGCGAGCGGGCAAGAACCCTTTCGGCATTTTCCAGCGCGACGCTGGCGAAATGGTCGTCAATCCGGCCCACGCTGATCGTGTCGTAATCGCGGTGGATCGACACCGCCGCGATCACCTCGCGCGGCGCGGCGATCCAGCCCAGCCGAAGCCCGGCCAGCGAAAAGGCTTTGGACATGCCAGCGGTCGAGATCCCCTTTTCATAGAGATCGGCCATCGACGCGCTGCGCCCGTCGCCTTCCTGATCGGTGCCGCGATAGACCTCGTCGCACAGCACATAGGCGCCAGCCTCGCGGGCGATGGCAGCAATCTCGTCAAGCATCGGACGCGGGATCAGCGCGCCGGTCGGGTTGTTGGGATTGGTCAGCGCGATCAGCTTCGTGCCCGGCACGACAAGATCACGCAAACGGTCGAGATCGGGCAGCCAGCCATCCTCGGCCCGCAGGGACAGTAAGTGCACATCGGCGCCGAGGCTTTCGGGAATCGAATGATGCTGCTGATAGGTCGGCACGATCGACACCACCCGGTCACCCCGCCCCACCAGCGCCTTGTGCACCAGCATATTGGCCCCGATCGTGCCGTGGGTCACAATGATCCGGTCTGGCGATTGCTGCGCATAGAGCCGGGCAATGGCGTGGCGTAGGCGTTCAGACCCCTCGATATCGCCATAGGTCATGCGCATCGGCAGAAGCTCGGCCAGCGCATCCGCGTTGGTGCCGGTGAGTTCGAGCAATTCGCCAAGGCTCAGGCTTTGCACGCAGGTCTCGGCAAGGTTCCAGTCGCACTTGGTTTCCCACTCGTTCATCCAGATCTCGACCCCGAACGGTTCGATGTGCATGCAACCCTCCTTTTTCTCCCATACCCCACCTAGTCCATTGGCAGGGCGGGAAAACCATGGTGCGCGGGTATCTGCGCACTTTCCGCCGCTCTCAGTTTGGAGCATGCTAAACACATGATCGACAAGCTTGAAATGCTTATTGCTTTGGCGCGCGAACGCCACTTCGGACGCGCGGCCGAAGTCTGCCACGTCACGCAGCCCACGCTGTCTTCGGCCATCAAGTCGCTTGAGCAGCAACTGGGCGCGCAGCTTGTGCAGCGCGGCGCACGGTTCATCGGCCTCACGCCCGAGGGCGAGCGCGTGCTTGCGCGCGCGAAAACCATCGTCGCCGAGGCGCGCGCGCTGAAATCCGACGTCACGGTCGCGCGCGAAGGGTTCGCGGGCACGCTGCGGCTGGGCGTGATCCCGACGGCGCTGGCCTCGGTCCACGATCTGACGCAGCCGTTTCTCGCCGATCATCCCGGCGTGCGGCTGCAGATCCTGTCGCTCAACAGCCACGAGATCCTTGAGCGGCTGGCCGAGTTCGAAATCGACGCGGGCCTGTCCTATGCCCGGGGCGACCAGCCGCAAGACCGGCTGCCCGGCTTCAAGACGCTGCCGCTTTACGCGGAAAGCTATGCGCTGGTGACGAAAGCCCATCCCGGCCAGCCCGCCAGCATCGACTGGGCCGAGCTTGACGGATTCTCGCTGTGCCTGCTGACGCCGGACATGCAAAACCGCCGAATCATCGACCGCAACCTTGTGCGCAGCAAGATTTCCGCCGCGCCTCGCATCGAATCGAACTCGATTCTGGCGCTGATCAGCCACATTACCGACCGCCACACCGCGACCGTCCTGCCGCTCAGCACCGCGCAATTCTACGCGCAGGGGCGCGATCTGGCCTGTATCCCGCTGACCGGCGCGGTGGGCGGGATTTCGGATGTCGCTTTCATACTGCCGCCGGTCGGTCGCCGCACCTTGCTGCTCGACGCCTTCGTCGAGAGCCTCGCCTGACGGTTTCGATAGACGCCATCTATCAAACCACGGAATTCACAATTTGATTGGCAATCGCTTTCCCGGTAGGAAACCCGCAATCCGGTCGGAGGAGCCACATGCCAGCCACACCCGCCTTTGACGCCGCAGGCGAAGAAACCCTGAGCGAAATCCTGAACGCCCATCGCGGCATCGAGGGTCCGCTGCTGCCGATTCTGCATGCCGTGCAGGAAGCCTTCGGCCATGTCCCGCAAGAGGCGCTGCCGATCATCGCGCAGGACCTGAACATCAGCCGTGCCGAAGCGCATGGCGTGATGTCCTTCTACCACGATTTCCGCGAGAACCCGGCGGGCCGCACGGTGCTGAAGCTGTGCCGCGCCGAGGCGTGCAAATCGGTGGGCGCCGACGCGCTGGCCGACCAGACGCGCGAAAAGCTGGGCATCGACTGGCATGATACGACCGAAGACGGCGCGATCACGCTGGAACCGGTGTTCTGTCTGGGCCTGTGCGCCTGTGGGCCGGCGGCGATGGTCAACGGCAAGCTGGTGGGCCGCGCCGATGCGGCGAAACTGGACAAGATCCTTGAGGGAGCGCGCTGATGAAGATCTGGGTCCCCCTCGATTCCGCCGCCGTCGCCCTGGGTGCCGATGACGTCGCCGACGCGATCAGCGCCGAAGCCGCCAAGCGCGGCGTCGATGTCACCATCGTGCGCAACGGCTCGCGCGGCATGATCTGGCTTGAGCCGCTGGTCGAAGTCGCCACCGATGACGGCCGTCTGGCCTTTGGTCCGATGGAGCCGGGCGAGGTGCCCGCGCTGTTCGACGGGCTGGAAAGCCACGCCAAATGCCTTGGCCTGACCGAAGAACTGCCGTGGATGGTGCGCCAGACGCGCCTGACCTTCGCGCGCTGCGGTGTCATCGACCCGCTGTCGCTGCATGATTACGAACTGCATCACGGGCTGAAGGGTCTCAAGCGCGCGCTGTCGATGATGCCTGCCGAGATCGTGCAGGAAGTCACCGATTCCGGCCTGCGTGGCCGGGGCGGCGCGGGCTTCCCCACCGGCATCAAGTGGAAGACGGTGCATGACGCCGCCGGTCCGCAGAAATACATCGTCTGCAATGCCGACGAGGGCGACAGCGCCACCTTCGCCGACCGGATGCTGATGGAAGGCGACCCCTTCACCCTGATCGAAGGCATGGCCATCGCCGGCATCGCGGTGGGGGCCACCAAAGGCTACATCTATACCCGCTCGGAATACCCGATCGCGATCAGCCAGTTCCAGAAGGCGATCGAGATCGCGCGCCGCGAAGGCATTCTCGGCCCGCGCGTGATGGGGTCCGATTACAGCTTCGACATGGAAGTCCGCGTGGGCGCGGGCGCTTACGTCTGCGGCGAGGAAACGAGCCTTCTGAACTCGATGGAAGGCAAGCGCGCCGTGGTGCGTGCGAAGCCGCCGCTTCCGGCGCTCGAAGGCTTCATGGGCAAGCCCACGGTCGTCAACAACGTGATCTCGCTGGCCTCGGTGCCGGTAATCATGGATCGCGGCGCGGCGTTCTACAAGAATTACGGCATGGGCCGTTCGCACGGCACGATGGCTCTGCAGATCGCAGGCAACGTGAAATACGGCGGTCTGTTCGAAACCGCGTTCGGCCTGTCGCTGGGCGAGATCGTCGAGGACATCGCCGGCGGCACGGCCTCGGGCCGTCCGGTCAAGGCGGTGCAGGTCGGCGGCCCGCTGGGTGCGTGGTTCCCGCCCGCGCTGTTCGATACGCCCTTCACCTATGAAGACTTCGCGGCCAAGGACGGCCTGATCGGCCATGCCGGCCTGACCATCGCCGATGACAGCGTCGACATGCTGAAAATGGCCCGGTTCGCGATGGAATTCTGCGCCATCGAAAGCTGCGGCAAATGCACGCCCTGCCGGATCGGCGCGGTGCGCGGCGTCGAAACGCTGGACCGTGTGGCGGCGGGGGATCCCTCGGGGATCCCGCTGGTCGCGGACCTTTGCAACACGATGAAATCGGGCTCGCTCTGCGCTCTGGGGGGCTTCACGCCCTATCCGGTGATGTCGGCGCTGACCCATTTTCCCGACGATTTCGCCACCGCGAAGGAGGCCGCCGAATGACCCGGCAGAACGACCTCGTGGAATGGCTTAAATCCGAACTGATCCTGAACCGCCAACCGAAGCCTGCAGCCACCTCGAACGGGAGGAAAGCCCAATGAAGGACTTCATCATTCCCTGGGACGACCGTGACTACGGCACGCCCGCGTCGAAATCCGAGAAGCAGGTCACGCTGACCATCGACGGTTTCGAGGTCACCGTGCCCGAGGGCACCTCGATCATGCGCGCGGCCTCGATGGCCGGGATCCAGATCCCCAAACTCTGCGCCACCGACAGCGTCGACGCCTTCGGCTCGTGCCGTCTGTGCCTTGTGCAGATCGACGGGCGCAACGGCACGCCCGCCTCGTGCACCACGCCGGTTGCCGAGGGGCTGAACGTCCACACCCAGACCGAAACGGTCAAGCAATTGCGCAAAGGGGTGATGGAGCTTTACATCTCGGATCACCCGCTGGACTGCCTGACCTGTGCGGCCAATGGCGATTGCGAGCTGCAGGACATGGCAGGCGCCGTGGGTCTGCGCGACGTGCGCTACGAGGCGATGGATACCCATTTCCGTCCGCGCAATAACGGCCACGCCAACCCGCAATACATGGCCAAGGACACGTCGAACCCGTATTTCGACTACGATCCGTCCAAATGCATCGTCTGCTCGCGCTGCGTGCGCGCCTGTGAAGAGGTGCAGGGCACCTTCGCACTGACGATTCAGGGCCGGGGCTGGGACAGCCGCGTTTCGGCGGGGACCAAGGCCGACAGCTTCCTCAGCTCGGATTGCGTGAGCTGCGGCGCCTGTGTGCAGGCCTGCCCGACCGCCACGCTGGTCGAGAAATCGGTCGTCGAGATCGGTACGCCCGAGCGCTCGGTCATCACCACTTGCGCCTATTGCGGCGTCGGCTGCTCGTTCAAAGCGGAAATGCGCGGCGACGAACTCGTTCGCATGGTGCCGCACAAGGACGGCAAGGCCAACCGTGGTCATAGCTGCGTCAAGGGCCGCTTCGCCTATGGCTATGCCACGCACAAGGAACGTATCCTGAACCCGATGATCCGCGACAAGGTCACCGACCCGTGGAAAGAAGTGTCGTGGGAAGAGGCCATGTCCTTCGCCGCCAAGCGGATGCAGGGCCTGATCGACAAGCATGGCCGCCAGTCGGTCGGCGTCATCACCTCGTCGCGCTGCACGAACGAAGAGACCTATCTGGTTCAGAAACTGACCCGCGCGGTGTTCCAGAACAACAACACCGATACCTGCGCCCGTGTCTGCCACTCGCCCACCGGTTACGGTCTGGGCCAGACCTATGGCACCTCGGCCGGCACGCAGGACTTCGACTCGGTCGAGGATTCGGACGTGATCATGGTGATCGGTGCCAACCCGAGCGCCGCGCACCCGGTCTTTGCCAGCCGCATGAAGAAGCGTCTGCGCAACGGCGCGAAGCTGATCGTGATCGACCCGCGCCGCACCGAGACGGTGGAAGCGCCGCATGTCAAAGCGGCGCATCACCTGCCGCTGCGTCCGGGCACCAACGTGGCCGTCGTGACCGCGCTGGCGCATGTGATCGTGACCGAGGGCCTGATGGACGAGGCCTTCATCCGCGAACGCTGCGACTGGGACGAGTTCCAGGATTACGCCGATTTCGTCTCGGATCCGCGCCATTCGCCCGAAGCGACCGAAGCGCTGACCCATGTCCCCGCCCAGACCCTGCGCGAAGCCGCGCGGCTCTATGCCAAGGGCGGTAACGCGGCGATCTATTACGGGCTCGGCGTGACCGAGCACAGCCAGGGGTCGACCACCGTTATCGGCATCGCCAACCTCGCCATGCTGACCGGCAATATCGGTCGTCCGGGCGTCGGCGTGAACCCGCTGCGCGGTCAGAACAACGTGCAGGGCTCGTGCGATATGGGGTCGTTCCCGCACGAATTGCCGGGCTATCGCCACGTGAAGCTCGACGAGGTGCGCAACCTCTTCGAAGACACCTGGGGCGTGCAGATCGACAACGAACCGGGTCTGCGCATTCCCAACATGCTGGACGCCGCGGTCGAGGGCACCTTCAAGGGGCTCTATTGCCAGGGCGAGGACATCCTGCAATCCGATCCCGACACCAAACACGTCGCCGCCGGTCTGGCCGCGATGGAATGCGTGATCGTGCATGACCTGTTCCTGAACGAGACGGCGAACTACGCGCACGTGTTCTTCCCCGGCTCGACCTTCCTTGAAAAGGACGGGACGTTCACCAATGCCGAGCGCCGCATCAACCGCGTGCGCAAGGTGATGGCGCCGAAGAACGGCTATGCCGACTGGGAAGTCACCCAGATGTTCGCGCAGGCAATGGGGGCCAACTGGAACTACGCCCATCCCAGCCAGATCATGGACGAGATCGCGATGCTGACCCCGTCCTTTGCCGGGGTGAGCTACGAGCTGCTCGAGGAAAAGAACTCGATCCAGTGGCCCTGTAACGAGAAGGCGCCCGAGGGCACGCCGACGATGCATATCGACGGCTTCGTGCGCGGCAAGGGCAAGTTCATCCGCACCGAATACGTGGCGACGGATGAAAAGACCGGGCCCCGCTTCCCGCTGCTGCTGACCACCGGCCGGATCCTTAGCCAGTACAATGTGGGCGCCCAGACGCGGCGCACCCACAACGTCGTCTGGCACGATCAGGACGTGCTCGAGATCCATCCGCATGACGCCGAAAATCGCGGCGTCCGCGATGGCGATTACGTCCGGCTGGCGTCGCGTTCGGGGGAAACCACGCTGCGCGCGACGATCACCGACAAGGTGTCGCCGGGGGTGGTCTACACGACCTTCCACCACCCCGACACGCAGGCCAATGTCGTCACCACCGATTTCTCGGACTGGGCCACCAACTGCCCGGAATACAAGGTGACGGCGGTGCAGGTCAGCCCGTCGAACGGTCCGTCGCAATGGCAGGAAGATTACGCCGCGCAGGCCGAGCAGGCGCGTCGCATCCTGCCGGCGGCCGAGTGAGGCCATGCAGGGCGCCCGCCCCCGTCCCCGTCTGGCGTTCGGCACGGATATCGTGCCGGGCGACCGGGTGCTGCCCGATGAGGTCGCCGTCGCGCTGACCTTCAACGGCACCACACAGGCGGTGATGATGGCGACGCCCGACCATCTGGCCGATTTCGCCTATGGTTTCGCGCTGACCGAAGGGCTGGCGCGGCCCGACGAGATCGAAAGCATCGACGTCGTCGAGACCGAGCGCGGCCTCGACGTTCAACTGTGGGTCACGGCCGACGCCGAGGCCCGCCTGACCGAGCGCCGCCGCGTCATGGCGGGGCCGGTGGGCTGCGGGCTGTGCGGCATCGACAGTCTTGAACAGGCGATGCGCGACGTGACCCCGGTGGCTCATGGCAGCTTCCGGCTTACTCCCGCGCAGGTAAACGACGCCATCGACGCCCTGCCCCGCCAGCAGGCGCTGCACGACGTCACCCGCAGCGCCCATTGCGCGGCGTTCTGGGACGGCGAGCGGGTGATTGCCGCGCGCGAAGATGTCGGGCGGCACAACGCGCTCGACAAACTCGCGGGCGCGTTGATGCGAACCGGGACGCAGCCCACGGCCTCGGGCGCGGTGGTTTTGACCTCGCGCGTTTCCATCGACCTCGTGCAGAAAGTGGCCGCGATCGGTGCGCCGATGATCATTGCCGTGTCGTCGCCGACCGCCGCCGCCGTGGACCTTGCCGAGCAATCGGGGATCACCCTGATCGCCCAGGCCCGGCCCGACCGTTTCGAGCTATTCACGCATTCCGACCGTATTCAGACGAGGGAACCTCATGTCCGCTGACAAGATCGTCCGCATGGCCAACCAGATCGCCGCCTTCATGGCCTCGAAGCCGCATGACGAAGGCGTCTCGGGCCTTGCCGCGCATATCAACGATTTCTGGGAGCCGCGGATGCGCCGCGAATTCTTCCAACTGATAGACGCGGGCGCCGAGGGCTTCGACCCGCTGGTTCTGGAAGCCGCCGGACAGATCCGCAGGCCCGCCGCCGCCTGAACCGGATGTGACAAAGGGCACCGCAAGGTGCCCTTTCTTGTTCCTCAGGCCGGTGTTCCGCCCGGATCAGATATTGTTGGTCCAGTTGTTCAGCATCAGCGTCACGGTCACGCCGCAGCCGCGCATCCCGTTGAAATTGGTGATCCGCAGACGCAGGCGGATATGCTCGCTGTGTTCGTCGAAGGTCGTGCTTGCAAAAGGCACCCCTTCGCGCGCCAGCACGCGGACCCAGGTTTGCGGCCCCATGCTGTACATCCGCCCCCAGACCACGTTGCCATAAGCCCGCATCCAGCCATTGCCGGGATCCAGTTCGTTCCAGACGCGCAGGATATTCGCCCCGCCGACCGCAAAGTTCAGCACCAGTTCGCTGGCGCCGCCATCGATTTCACGGGCGGAGTATCGGGCACGGACCATCTCGGTCTGGGTCGGGAAGCCGTAATCCTCGCATCCCCAGGCATCGGTGATATAGCCGCCGCCGGTAAATTCGGCCCGCGCGGGGCTGGCGATGACAGCCGCCAGCAGGAACGCCACCGGGGCGAAACGAAACAGGGTGAATCGGATCAGTCGGATCATCGTCTCGGTTCCTTGCTGAGGGTCAGTTGCGATGCAGCGACAGGTAGGCGATCATCTCGCAACCTTCGTGCTCATTGAAATTCGAGAATTCGAGGATCAACTGATCCAGCTCACGGTCCCAGCGGCCCGGAATATCACCGTAATAGTACCAGCTGAACGACATGGTCGGCTCTTCGGGGCTGTAAGGACCGTTCCAGACATAGGTGGCGCTTTCGATCACCTGCGTCGAACGATAGCGCCCGTTATTGTTGAAGGTGAAGGCGATCGTCCCGGTGCCGAAAAGCAGCGACATCTGCGAGATGTCAGGCTGGTTGCCCCATGCGCCCTGCGGCTCGAACCGGGCCAGAACCTGATGAACGCCGCCCCAGCCATTTTGCTCGCAGGCGCTGTTGCGCGAGACCAGATATCCGCCGCCCAGCAGCTCGGTTCCCGCCAGCGCCGGCGTCGCGGCGCCAAGAGCCACACATGCCATACCACCGAAGGTGGCCCGCCGGATGGCGTTCGCAAAAATTGCCGTCATACCGTTACCCTTGTCACCAGATACGCCTTAATCGCGACGCTAAGCTGGTGCCGGAACACGGCTAAAGTTCGGCAAGAATTACATCATTTTAAGGATACTTTGGGATTGGAAGGGCGCAATTGCCCGTCCGCACGACCACAGGCTGTGTGCTCAGACCGACTGCAGATCCTGCGCGATCAGGTTCGCACGTGCCCGCATCGAGCCGGTACTGTCCAGAGTTCCCTCACGCGCGACAAAGGCGCTGATGTCGGTCTGGGCCGAGATGAGCAGCGCGCGCGTATCGGCATCGTGCAGCCCCGCCGCCAGACGCTCGCGCGCGGCTTCGTGGCGCGCGGTGCCCCGAACGGCCAGAGCCGAGGCCTGGATCGACCCTTCATGCCGCTGGATCAGCACATCGGCCACGGTGATCGCCTGAAAATACTGATTGGCACGCAGCAGCGCGTGCGCATATTCCAGCTGCAGCCGCGCCGCCGAATTGGCATCGACGCTTTCGATCAGCCGGGCGTAATGCCGGATCGCGGTGTCGTAATTGCCGGTTTCGAGAGCCTGCCGCGCCACGAGGTAATCGGATTGCGGACCGCCCCCGGCCATGGTGCCCGCCGCCTCGCAACTGGCGAGAGCGAGAACCGAACACAAGGCCAGCCGAACGCTTCTGGAGGGGACGCTGATTGCCACTACTCTCACCTGCTTTTGTGATTTCATTCTACGCAGCGCGCCTGATAAAGTCCAGAAAAACACCCCCCGGTTATCAAATGGCTCCCCCCCGGTCGCAACGGACACGGCGCCATCGGCAAAGAACCGGCTTCGGGGAGAAGGTGTTGGGGACAAAAGGGATTAATCGCGCATGAGTATCGCCACCGGGACCGCACGGGCTGCCTTGTCGCCACGCGCCGCTGGTGGACGGGCGTCGGCGCTGGCGCTGCTTCCGGCGGGCGCGGTGGCGGGGTTCGGCCTTGGCCTTGCCGCGCTGGCGCTTTTCGCGCCGGCCCCGGATGTGCAACCCCTGCCAGCCATCGCCGATGTCGCTGCCGCCCCCGCTGCGCGCGTGGCCGATCCTGAACAGGCGCCCATCGCCGAAACCGGGTGGTCGCCGCTTTTCGGCACGCTGCCCGAAGCCCCTGTCGCCCCCCCCGTCGCCGCGCTCCCCCAGCCCGAAGCGCCGCCGCCCCCCGATCCGCGCGACAATGTCGATCTGTCGACCATCCGCCTGCGCGGCCTGATCGTCGACGATGCCGAGGGCGACGCCTTCGCGCTGGTCGAGGGCCGCAACGGGATGGAAATCTATCGCCAGGGCGACATCCTGCCCGACGGGTTCGAGATCCTTGCCGTGACCCGCGACGGGCTGGTGATCGACGTGTACGGAGAACAAGAGATCATCGATTTCGCCGAGAATTCCGCCACGGTCGACGTATCGCGCTTCGAAGAACCGCGCCCCCGGCTGGATCGCCGCCCGCCCGGCGCCTCGCGCTCGATCGACCTGTCCGAACCCTATGACGGCCCGGGCGGCTCAGGCGGCGACCCGTTCGGGCGCGACCGGCGCGATCCGTTCGGGCGGGGCGAAAACTATGGCCGCGACCCGTCGGGTCAGGACCCTTATGCGCAAGACCCGTACGCACAGGACCCTTACGCCCAGGATCCCTATGCTCAGGATCCTTATGCGCAAGACCCCTATGCCCAAGATCCCTATGCGCAGAGCGCGCCCCCCTATGATGGCCCCAGCGGCCCAAACGAGGGCGAGTATGGCGGGTATCCCGATGCCGGGCCGTCGCTGCCTCCGGATAGTCGGCGTTTCGGCATCGGTCGTTGATTTTTTGCGGAAACCTGCCCATTCACGTTGACGCTGCCGAGGATACGGAAACAATCGCGCCATGAAACGACTTGCCGCCCTTCTCCTTGTCGCTGTCCTCGTGATGACCTCGGTCACGGGGGCGGTCCGCGCGCAGATCCGGCTGGACCTGCGCGACGTGGACCTGCGCAGCTATATCCAGCTGGTCAGCGAACAGACCAACCGCAATTTTCTGGTCGATCCGCAGGTTCAGGGCACGGTCTCGGTCTTTGCCCCGGTGCCGGTGACCCCTGCGGCAAGCTACGAGATCTTTCTCAACGTGCTGGAACTCAACGGCCTGACGATTGTCGAGGGCGAAGGCATCGACCGTATCGTGCCGATGCGCGCGGCGCCCGGTCTTGCGCCCGGCACGGCAGGCGGTCGCGCGGGCGGCGCCTATGTGACGCGGGTGATCCCCGTCGCGACCGAAGACCTCGCCGAGGTGTTCGAGGTCGTCCAGCCCCTCGTCCCGCCCGAAGCGATCCTGACGCCCGTCCCGTCGGCCGGGCTGCTGATCCTGTCCGACCGGCGCGAGAATATTGGCCGGATCGAGCAACTGATCGCCCGGCTGGGGCAGGCCAGCAACCGCTCGGTCGAAACGATCCGCCTGAACCATGCCGTCGCGTCCGAGATGATCGGCGTGCTGCAGACCGCCCTGCCCTCGACCACCGGCGCAGGCAGCATCGCCGCCGATGCGGGCGGTAATGCCATCGTCGTCTCGGGCCCGGCGGAATTCCGCGACCGGGTCCGCAGCGTTGTGTTGCAGCTCGACCGCCCGCAGGTCGGCCCGACCTCGCGCGTGGTGCGGCTGAACTATGCGCAGGCCAGCGAACTGGCCGACGTGGTGCGCGAATCCATGGGCGGCGGCGGTGAGGGCGAAGGCTCGACCAATGGCGTCACCGTGGTGGCCGAACCGCAATCGAATTCCCTGCTGATCACCGCCCCGCGCGAACGGATCGAGTCAATCGCCCGTGCCGTCCAGTCCCTCGACGTGCGCCCCTCTCAGGTGCTGATCGAAGCCGTGATCTTCGAAATCTCGGCCGAGAATTTCAGCGACCTGTCGGTGCAGTTCGGCGGGCTTCTCAATCAGGCCATCGGCGGCGGCACGTCGTTTTCGATGGACGGACGCTCGTCGCTGATCACGCTGATCGCTTCGGCCATGGGGGGCGGCACGCCCAGTCCGGGCAATGGCGGGTTCATCGGCTATAATGACGGCAATTTCGCCGCCCTCATCACCGCCATCGCCCGCGAACGCACGACGCGGCTGCTTTCGACCCCCGCCGTGCTGACGCTGAACAATCAGGAAGCCGAAATCGTCGTGGCACAAAACGTGCCCTTCGTGACCGGGCAGTACTCTACCACCGAAGGCGGCTCGGCCGAAAACCCGTTCCAGACCATCGAACGGCAGGATGTGGGTCTGACGCTGACGGTCACGCCGCAGATCACCGATGACGCGACCGTGCGTATGGCGATTGCGCAGGAAGTGTCGAACCTGACCGGCTCGACCTCGGCCGCCGGGGGCGAGATCACGGCACGGCGCCGGTTGTCGACCAATGCGCTAGTGGGGGATGGAGAAGTCATCATCCTCGGCGGCCTGATCGAGGACAATTCGACCTCGCAGAACCAGCGCGTGCCGGGGCTCAGCGCCATTCCCGTGGTCGGCCAGCTGTTCCGTGGCCGCTCGGTGCAGGAAGGCCAGCGCGTGCTGCTGATCATGCTGCGCCCGCGTGTCGTCCATAACGAAACCGAAGCCGAGCGCATCACCCGCGAGATCGCGCGCGAAGGCGAAGCCCTAAGCCGCCAGATCATGCCACGCTCGAATGCCGGGCTGTATCCCGAGGTACGCCGCACCGGATTTCCCTTTGACGGCGTCGATCTGAACCAGCCCTTCGACCAGACCTATGTCGATCGGGCCGTTCGCGACCGTCTGTTCCCGCCGCTGCCGCCGCGGCTGAACGTCGATGTCGGGCAATGAGCGGGGCGCGGCTTCCCCTTGCCTTTGCCCGCGACAATCAGGTCGCGCTGGACGACGCGATGCTGCTTGCCGGGCCTGAAGCCACGATGAACGGGCTGCGCGCGGCGCGCCGGGCGGCGGGCGCGCCGCTGGCCCCCGACATGCTGGATCAGGATACGTTTCAGCACCGCCTGTCGCGGCTCTACGACTCCGGCACCGAGGAGGGCGAGGAAGTCGCCTTCGACCTGGAAGACAACACCAAGCAGACCGCGCGCGATATTCTCGAAGACCCTGACGACGCGCCGGTGATCCGGCTGGTCAATCAGCTGTTGCGGCAAGCGGTTCGCGGCGCGGCCTCGGACCTTCACCTCGAGCCGCACGAATCCGGCCTGCGGGCGCGGATACGGATCGACGGCACGATGCAGACCGTCTTTGACCGCCGCGACGTGCCCGCCAAGCGCGTCGTGTCGCGGCTCAAGGTCATGTCCGGTCTCGATATCGCCGAGACGCGCCTGCCGCAGGACGGGCGCATCGCGCTCAGGCTGGGCGGGCGGGCGATCGACGTGCGTCTGTCGACCCTGCCCGGCCATCACGGCGAACGGGTGGTGATGCGTCTTCTGGACCGTTCAGGCGGGTTGATGGAACTCGACCGGCTGGGCCTGTCGGCCGAGAACGCGGCGCGCCTGAACCGGCTCGCGGCCCTGCCCAACGGGATCATCCTGGCCACCGGGCCGACCGGCTCGGGGAAAACCACGACGCTCTATTCCCTGCTCAGGCTGGCCGACCGCCGCGAACGGACGATCCTGACGGTCGAAGACCCGGTCGAATACGATCTGCCCGGCATCAGCCAGACCCCGGTCAATCCCGATATCGGCCTGACCTTCGCGCGCGGCCTGCGCTCGATCCTGCGTCAGGACCCCGACGTGATCCTTGTGGGCGAGATCCGCGACAGCGAAACCGCGCAGACCGCCAGCGAAGCGGCACTGACCGGGCACCTCGTCTTCTCGTCGCTGCACGCCAATACCGCGCTGTCGGCGGTGGTGCGCCTGCGTGAACTGGGCGTCGAAGGCTATCTGATCTCGGCCACGCTGCGTGGCGTTCTGGCCCAGCGGCTGGTGCGGCGGCTCTGCCCGAAATGCGCCCGTGCAGAAGCGCCGACGCCCGAGGAAGCCGCGCTGTTCCGGCTGCAAAACACCCCCGTCCCCGCGCAGATCCACCACGCGCAGGGCTGCGAGGCCTGCGACAGCACCGGTTTTTCCGGCCGGGTCGGCGTCTATGACATTCTGGAAATCGACGAGAAGATGCGCGCCGCCATCGATGCCGATGCCTCGGAAGTCCGCCTGCGCGAAGCGGCGGGTGAGCGGCCTTCGCTGATGCAATCGGCGCTGGCGCTGGTGGCCGAAGGTCAGACCTCGCTGGCCGAGGTGCGCCGCGTGCTGGGCGAGTCCGCCTGACATGCGCACCTACGCGTACACCGCCTATACGCCCGAGGGCAAACGCCGTCGCGGCATGGTGGTGGCCGAGGACGAGGCCACCGCGTCCCAGCGGGTGAGCGAGCTGGGGCTCATGCCTTCGACGCTGGAAGCGCAGACGGCGACGGCAGCGAAGACCCGCCGCCGCGAGCGCAAGGTGGACCGCGACCTGCTGGCCGTCTTCACCCGGCAAATGTCGGTGCTTCTGGGCGCGGGACTGACCGCCGACACCGCACTCGAAGCCGTGCAGGGCGCTGCAGGGGCCGCGCGGATCGAAAAGCTCGCCGCCGAGGCCCGGGCGGGCCTGATGCAGGGCGAAAGCATGGCCGACGCGCTGGACCGTGCGGGCGGCGCGCTGCCCGCATGGTACGCGGCGGCGGTACGCGCGGGCGAGCAATCGGGCGACCTGACCGCCGTGTTCGAGACGCTCGCCGAGCATCTGGAAACCAGCGCCGGCGACCGCGCGGCGATCACCTCGGCGCTGATCTACCCGGCTTTCGTGACCGTCGTGGCCATCGTCGTCTGCGCGATCCTGATGACCACCGTCGCGCCCGAGATCGTGTCGATGTTCGAAGGCTCGGGCCGCCCCCTGCCGCCGCTGACGGTCACGGTGATGGGTATCGTCGACTGGATCCGCGACAATTGGGTGCTGGAACTGGTCATCGCCGTGCTTCTGGTCTTTGCGGTGATGACGATCAACCGCACCCCGTCCCTGCGCAACCGGCGCGACGCGTTCCTGCTGCGTCTGCCGCTGATCGGACGGTTCCTGCGCATGGCGTCCGCCGCGCAATATCTGCGCACGCTGGCGGTGGTGATCAATTCCCGCCTGCCGCTGACCGAAGCGCTGCGTTTCTCGGCGGGGGTGCTCGACATTGCCAGCTACCGCGCCAGCGCCGAGGAAGCGGGCGAGGCCCTGCGCCGCGGCGAAAGCATCAGCCAGGCGCTGGCCCGCCTGCCCTTTTTGCACCCGGTGGCGCGGCAACTGGTTCAGGCGGGCGAGGCCTCGGCCCGGCTGGGGCCGATGACAGAACGCGCGGCGGTGCTGGCGGAAAGCTGGCTCAGAACCGAGCGCAAGCGCGTCTCGGTCATCATCGAACCCGCCTCGATGGTGATCGTCGGCGGGATGGTGCTGACCATCGTGCTGGCGATCCTGCTGCCCATCTTCGACATGCAGGCGCTGGTCAACGGCTGAGCCCGCTCAGCGCGCCGACAGCACCCAGCCGCCGTCTTGCCAGACCAACGTCACCGCACCGTCCGGGTCCGAGCCGCGCGCGGTGCCGTCGATCCGGCCTTCGCGCAGCGTCCCGTCAAAGGCCAGTGACAGCGCCCCCGCGTCGATCACCAGCGCCCCCTCGCCGGCATCCAGCACGCCCAGCGGCACAATGCCCGACAGGTCGGTGACGGAAAGCCCGCCCGCACCCGGCATTCCCTGCCCCTGCACCTGCCAGTCGGGGCCGATGAGCGACAGGCGCACGCCATCGAGCCCGGTCGCCCGCCAGCTCAGCGATGCGCCCGCCAGCGTGCCGCGCCCTTCGATCAGCCGCGATCCCGCGTCGAGCGTTTCGGTCCAGACGGGCAAGGGCAGCCCCGCCTGCCGGGCATGGCCAAGCGTCCCGGCATAAAGCACGGCGAGGAGCAGCCCGATCAGCAGGCCTGCGACAAGGGCGAAAGCGCGGATCATCTGAGCGGCTCCAACCGGATATCGGCATCGACGAGACCGGGCGACACCCGTTCCAGAACCAGCGCCGCCACCGAGTAACCCGATCCTTCGGCCAGCCCGTCGACCCAGTCCATGACCCCCGCGAAGGGCGCGGCGGCAAAAGACAGCCGCACGCCGCGATCGGGCGCATTGGCGAGCTGGCTGACGACATTGCGCAGATCGGCGGCGATCAGCCCGGCCTCGATCCCGCCCAGCCCGACCGGCGCGGGGGGCTCGGCCTCGGGTTCGGCGGTGTCGAGAGCCGGTAAAACCGCAATCTCGACCTGCCGGGCCGCGTACCAGTCTCGGGTCGCGCGGGCGGCGTCCAGTTCGGCCCGGGCCGCGTCCCGCGCGTCGATCAGCGGCAGCGCGATCAGCCCTACGAACGCCACCGGCACCGCACCCAGCGCCAGCAGGGTCAGAAGCGTGCGCTCGCGTTTCGAACGGCGGGCAAGGATACGGGCGAGCGCGGCAATCATGTGCCGGCCTCCAGATCGAGCGTCGCGCCAACGCCGCCCTCTTCGGCATCGGTGGCCGATTGCGCGATGCGCGCGGTAATCCCGGCGTCGGACAGGGCCTCGGACAGGGCGTCGAGCGACTGGAAATCGGGCACGCGCACATCGACCGTCAGCCCATCCGCCGCAAGCGAAACCGTGATCAGCTCGACCCCTGCCAGCACCGGCGCGGCGCGGCGCAACGTGTCGAGCGGGGTTTCCGGCGCGGCGCTGTCGCCCTCTGCGTTGCGCCGCCGCTCGATCGCCTGCATCACCTGCAATTCCAGATCCAGAATCGGGCCCGAAGGCAGGAGATCGCGCCGCACCGCTTCAAGCGTGCGGTCCTGAAACGCCAGCGCCTCGACCCGGTCATTGCGCATCGCCAGCGCCTGCGCCCCGGCCCAGGCCAGCGCACCGATCACCACCAAAGCCGCAGGCCAGATCACGCGCCGCAGGCGGGTCTCGATTTCATCGGCATCGGCCTGAGGATCGCGCAGGAAGTCGACCGCAAGCTCGTCATGGCCCAGAACCGCAGGCACCAGTGCCGAGGGCAGCTCGGAAGGCGCGCGCAAGAGCTCGACACCGTCGAAAAGGTCGGAAAACGCGCTCGCTGTCTCGCCCGTGAGCAGCACGGCGCGCGGGGCGCCGCCCGTCGCGCGGGCCTCGGACAGGGCCAGCGTCAGCATCTTGCGCGCCAGCGCGTGTTCGGCGCTGAACCCGTCCCCCGGGCCCAGACGCGCGCGCACGCCGTCGCGGTCGGCATCGATGGTCCACAGATTGGGGGCGGTGGGCAGCGCGAGGTAATCGGGCAGGATCGCCCGGCAGCGCGGCATTGCCGCCCCGATGGCCGCACGCCAGCGCAACACCGCCGGACGCTCGGCCACGGCGACGCGGCTCCAGTCCTCGATGCGGCCCAGACGGGCAGGACGCACGTCCAGCCCGCCGCCCAGCCGGTCCTGTGCCTGCCGGCGCGCGACATCTTCCCGCGCGGCGCCTTTGAGCGTGGCGGGAAGGTTCAGCGCGATCAGCGGCATATCGGCCCCCGGCGCAAGCGCGATGAACGCGCCCAAGGGTGGCGCAGTATCCGAATCCAGCCGCCAGAGCGCGGGCACAGAGGCGCGGCGACGCCGTGTTGTGGCGGGTTCGGTCATGCGTCAGGGCCCAGGCAAGGACAATCGGACGGCGCTGTCACCTTCGGGCGCGCCGGTATCGATCACAACTGACCGACGCAGAGTCACGCTGTCAAGGCGCGCTTCCAGATCGGCGGCAAACAGGCGCGATTGCCCGGCCAGCGGCAAGAGCATCAGTTGCTGCGCGGCGGCTTCGCCCAGTTGCGCCACCGCCCAGTTGACCAGATCGTCGAGTTCCTCGACCGGCTCGTCGCGCACGCGCTGATGAATCATGCGCCGCTGGTCGGCCGGGATCTCGGGCAGCAAGGCGTCGAGCACCGCGCGCGGCATGGTGTTGACGTTCATCGGCAGGCCCGCCCATGCCGCGATCTGCGGGCGCAGGGTTTCCCAGGCCTCAAGGTCTGCGTCGTCAAGATCGGCGGCCATAAGGTCGGGCAGAAGGTCGGGCAGGATCAGGGGCAGCGGCCCGTCGATCCCCGCGACGCGGCCGATGATCGCTGTCGTCGCCTCGCCCGACAGCCCCGCCTCTTCGGCCAGCCGGGTGAAGGCGGCGGCGTAGACATCGCCCTCATCCTCTTGCAGCAGCGAGAGATTGAAGCGGCCCTGAAGATCGCGGACCTGCCAGCCCAGCGTGCCCCGGTCGATGTCGAGCGGCGGGCGCGCCCGCGCCCAATCCTGCCCCTCATGCACCGTCTCGCGCGGGAGAGAACTGCGCAGGAACTCGACACCGCTGGCCAGATAGAGCGCCGCCTGTTCCGAGGTCGCGCGCCATTGCAGCCGTTCCTGCGCCCGGTCCACACGCACCAGCAGCGCCACCGCAACCGCCGAGATCGCCGCCACGATCAGAAGCGCCTGAATCAGCGCGACGCCGCGCATCCGGCGAGGGGCAAGGCGTCGGCTCATGGCGCCACCACCACCCGCTGCGTGCCCCAGCGCCGGGTTTCCAGCCGGGCCTCGTAGCCTTGGGCGATGACGGGGACCGAAGCCTCCGCCGTGCCCAGCGCCGTGACCTCGAACGCCGTCACCTCGGTCAGGATCGGCACCGGTTGCGCATCATCGGGGGCGTCGGTCCCCGCGCGGTTGATGCGGCGTGTCAGTACCGCATCGTCAAGCGCCCATTCCACCGCGCCGAACGCGCCTGTGTCATCGCTGCCGGGGATCGCCGCCAGCCCGCCGCGCGCCCAGCCGATTGCCCCGCGCGATTCCCGCAGGCCCTGCGCGCGCGCATCATCATTTGACGCAAGAACGATCGCCTCGAGATCCTGCCGCAGAAGCGACAGCGCCCGGGTCAGCTCCGCCGCGCTGTCATCGACCCGCGTCAGAACCGAGCGCTGGAAGAACACGCCGCTCAGCGCCTGAACCGCCATGACCGAGACAACGGCCAGAATTGCCATCGCCGCCAACAATTCGATCAGCGTGAAGCCCCGGGTCTTGCGCCGCCCGCTCATGGCCGCCCCTCGGGCACAACGACCACGAAGCGAGCGCCGGGCCGGTCCTCTGCGGTGACAAGGATCGTGGCCTCGATCAGCCCGCCCGCCGTGGCGGCTTCGGTCACATCGACCTCCCAGCCGATGCCGCCCATCGGCTCGGTGCCCGGCAGGGACCGGCCCGCGCGCATCCCCTCAAGCCGCAGTTCCGCGGCGCGATTGAGCGCGACTTCGGTGGCCAGCGTCCGGTCCAGTTGCCCGCCGATCCCGCGCTGCGCCTGATCGAAGGTCCGGTAAGCCGCGACCGTGCCGATGGCGAGGATTGCCACCGCGACGGCAAGCTCGATCAGCGTGAACCCTCTGGCCGGGCGCCGCCGGGGCGTCATCGCAGGTCGCATTGCAGCCCCCGTCCCGCTTCGGCCCCGCAATCGAGACGGGCGCGTCCCTGTTCGACGCGCAGCGAAAAGGCCGTGCTGCCGCCATCGGCTGCGAATTGCACGGGCGGTGCCTCGCGCGCGCCGGGCTCGGACAGGCCCGGCAGATAGCGCCGTCCCTCGACCTGCCATGTCAGCCGCGCATCGGCGAGGCGAAGCGGCGCGCCCTCGGCCTGCCAGCGCCCTTCGTCATCGCGGCGCGCCATGACCCATCCGTCGCGACGCGGATAAAGCCCGATCCGCGCGCGCCCCAGCACCGCCGCGTCGCGCGCGCGCAGGTCTGCCTGTGTCAGTTGATCGGCGATGGACACCCCGCCGCGCGGCGCGAACAATCCCCCGGCGGACAGACCGACGCCCAGCGCCAGCACCGCCATGATCGTCACGACGACAAGAAGCTCGATCAGCGTCACGCCGCCGCCGATGCCGAAGGGACTATTCGCCCTGCCAGCTGGTGATGTCGGCATCGGCCCCGGTTCCCCCGCTGCGCCCGTCCGCGCCATAGCTCACGAGGTCGTAGGGACCGTGCACGCCCGGCGCCAGATAGAGATACGCGCGGCCCCACGGATCTTCGGGAACGCGCTCGAGATAGCCGCCATCGGCCCAGTTCTGCGGCACCGGCGCGATGGTCGGACGGCTGACCAGAGCGGCAAGGCCCTGATCGGTGGACGGATAGCTGCCGGTATCGAGCCGGTAGAGATTGAGCGCCGAACCGATCGCCGCGATGTCGGATTGCGCCCGCGCCGCGCGGGCCTGATCGGGCCGGTCGATGACGCGCGGTACGATGACCACGGCCAGCAGCGCCAAGATGACGACGACGACCATCAGCTCGATCAGCGTCAGCCCTGCATCGCGGCGCAACTGCCCGGCGCGGCGCCTTTTCTTGGTGAAGAAAGTGCGTTTGGGTTTAAAGGGAACGTGAAACGCCATTCGGGAAACCTGCGAGTGCCAATGCTCTTGACCGACCCTATCCCTGCGCCGGGGCCTCGGCAACCGCGACGGGGGGCCCTCGCATGGGGTTGATGGTGATACTCGGGCTGCTGGGGGCGGCGATGGGCTCGTTCGCGGCGCTGGTGGCCGAGCGCCTTGTGCGCGGCGAGCCGTTCGTCGCCGCCCGCTCGCGTTGTCTGAGCTGCGACACGCCCCTCGGCGCGCGTGATCTGGTGCCGCTGCTGTCATGGCCGCTGTTGCGCGGGCGCTGCCGTCATTGCGGCGCGGCGATCCCCCCGGTGCTGTGGCAGGCCGAAATTCTGGGCGCAGCGATGGGCATGGCGGCGGCCTGTGCCGCGCCCGACCCCGCCCGCGCACTGTTGCTGGCGCTCTGGATGTGGTCGCTGCTGGCGCTGGCGATTGCTGACCTGCGCTGGTTTCGCCTGCCCGAGCCGCTGATGGCCTGCGCCGCGATACTCGGGCTTGCGCTTGCTCTGGCGGGTGACGGCTCGGGCTGGCCCGGCCTGAGCATGCGCGCTAGCACCGCGATCCTTGGCGCGGCGGTGGGCGGGGGCGTGTTCTGGGCGGTCCGCGAAGGTTACTTCCGCCTCACCGGGCGCGAAGGCATGGCGCTGGGTGATGTCTTCATGCTGGCGACGCTGGGGCTGGCTCTGGGCCCCGCGCGGCTGCCGATGGTGGTGCTGTTCGCCGCAGCCACGACTCTGGTTCTGGCGCTGATGCGCGCGCAGCGGAAAGGGCGCGCGATGCGGCGGCTCGGGCGCGTTCCGTTCGGCGCGGCGCTGGCGCTGTCCGGCGTGCTGGTCGCGATCCTGCCCGCCATGGCCTGAGACTTGGGCATCGTGTCAACGGCAACGGCCTGTCGCCCGGCAAATGCTTGACACTGCCGCGACTGGCACGGACGCTGCCCCGATATCGCGACCAAGGCCATAGCCATGCCCCCTGATACTTCGTCCACGACCTCGCATCCGCGTTTTGACGCCATCGTCGAGCATTGGCGCGCCGATGGCACGGCGGGTCTGGATGCGACGCCCGCCGGGCTGGTGGTGATCTGCGAGCATGCCTCGAACGCGCTGCCCGAGGGCTATCCGCAACTGGGCGGCGATCTGGGTCTGAGCAATACGGCCCGCCTGTCGCACGCAGCCTATGACATCGGCGCGGCAGGGCTGGCGCGCGGGCTCGCCGCGCGGCTGGCGCCCGAAACGGGCGGCGCGCTGCTGGTCACCGCGCCACTGTCGCGGCTGGCCTATGACCTGAACCGCGCGCCCGACCATCCCGGCGCGATGCCGCCGCGGTCGGAAATCCACGACATCCCCGGCAATCGCGACCTGACGCCCACCGACCGGCTGGCCCGGACCGAGGCGATCTGCCTGCCGTTCCATGCCTCGCTTGCGGCGGAAATCGCCCGGCTCGTGGCGCTTGGCCGTCGCCCCGCGCTGATCGCCGTGCATTCGTTCACCCCGGTCTATCACGGCGAGATCCGCACGGTGGAATTCGGCGTGATCCATGACGAAGACCCGGCGCTGAGCCTTGCAGTGCTCGAAGCGGCGCAGGGAAGCGGGCTGGAAACCCGGCTCAACGAACCCTATTCGGCAGCGGGCGACGTGACGCATACGATCCGCTCGCACGCCGTCCCCCTGCGGCTGCCCAACACGATGCTGGAAATCCGCAACGACCTGATCGCCGACGCACCGGCGCAGGAGGTCATGGCCGAGCGCCTTGCGCCGGTTCTGGCAAACGCCCTGCGCGCGGCGAAAGCGCTGACATGAGAGGACGACATGAGCGGTAATCTGACGCTTGAGCAACTGGCCGAAGCCTTTGACGCGGGCGCCATCGACACCGTTATCGTCGCCGCCGTCGACATGCAGGGGCGGCTGATGGGCAAGCGCTTTCACGCCGCTCACTTCCTTGAGGCGGCGCATGAAGAAACCCATTGCTGCAACTACCTGCTGACCACCGATATCGAGATGTGGACGGTCCCCGGCTACAAGACGGCGGGCTGGGATCAGGGCTATGGCGATTACGTGCTGAAACCCGATCTGGCCACCTTGCGCCGGGTGCCGTGGCTCGACGGCACGGCGCTGGTTCTGTGCGACCTCCTTGACCACGCCACCCATCAGGAGGTCCCACAATCGCCCCGCGCGATCCTCAAACGCCAGATCGCCCGCGCGAAAGCCATGGGGTTCGAGGCGAAGATGGCGAGCGAGCTGGAATTCTTTGTGTTCGAGAACAGCTACGACTCGTTCCGCGCACACGGCCCGCGCGACCTGCAGCCCGTCGCCGGCTACAACGAAGACTACAACATCTTCCAGACCACCAAGGAAGAACCGCTGATGCGCGCCCTGCGCAACGGGCTTTACGGCGCGGGCATCCCGGTCGAATGCACCAAGGGCGAGGCCGAGATCGGACAGGCCGAGATCAACGTGCGCTACGGCGAGGCGCTTGCCACCGCCGACAACCACGCGATCATCAAGAATGCGACCAAGGAAATCGCCCATGCGCAGGGCAAATCCGTGACCTTCATGGCCAAATACCAGACCGACCGCGCGGGCTCGTCCAGCCATGTGCACCAGTCGCTCTGGACGCTCGACGGCAAGCCCGCCTTTGCCGATCCGGACGGCCCGCACGGCATGTCCGCGCTGATGCAGCACTACCTTGCCGGGCAGCTGGCCCATGCACGCGACCTGACACTGTTCCTCGCCCCCTATGTCAACAGCTACAAGCGCTTCTGCGTGGGCCTCTTCGCCCCCACCAAGGCCGTGTGGTCCGCCGACAACCGCACCGCGGGCTTCCGCGTCTGCGGCGCAGGGACCAAGGGCGTGCGCGTCGAATGCCGGATCGGCGGCGCGGATCTGAACCCCTATATCGCCTGTGCAGCGCTGCTGGCGGCGGGGCTTGACGGGATCGACCGCAAACTCACGCTGGAGCCCGAACAAAAGGGCGACATGTACGCCACAGACGGCATCCGCGAAGTCCCCACCACCCTGCGCGAAGCGGCGGCGATGACCGAAAGCTCGGACTGGGCGCGCGCGGCTTTCGGCGACGATGTCGTCGAGCATTACGTTCACGCCGCCCGCTGGGAACTGTCGGAAACCGACCGCGTCGTCACCGATTTCGAGCTGCAGCGCGGGCTGGAACGGGCATGAAACACGGCAAGTGACCGCAACCGGCGCGCCGGCACCGCGCCGGGACCATGTCTGACGGGGGCGCTCTGGACTATCGCGTGAATCTGTGGCCCCAATTCCGGGATCTGACAGGGGATGCGCGATGACACTTGACCCGAAAACGCTCGGCCCGAAAACGCCCGGTCCAAAGATGCTGGGCCCGATGAACTGGTCTTACCCGACAGCGGTGAAGTTCGGCCCCGGCCGGATCGCTGAACTGGCCGACCACGCCAAATCCGTCGGTATGCGGAACCCGCTTCTGATCACCGACCGCGCGCTGGCAGCGCTGCCGATAACCGCCGACGCCCTCGCCGTGCTCGACACGGGCGGACTGGGACGCGCCGTCTTCGCAGAGGTCGACGCCAACCCGACCGAGACGAATATGAAAGCCGGGATCGCGGCCTACCGCGCCGGGAAGCATGACGGGGTGATCGGCTTCGGAGGCGGCTCGGCGCTGGATCTGGGCAAGATGATTGCGCTGATGGCCGGGCAGCCCGCATCGCTGTCGGTCTGGGATCTGGAGGATATCGGCGATTGGTGGACCCGCGCCGATGCCCAGGCGATCGCCCCGATCATCGCCGTGCCGACCACGGCGGGCACCGGCTCGGAAGTGGGGCGCGCGGGCGTGCTGACCGATGCCGCGACGCATCGCAAGAAGATCATCTTCCACCCCAAGCTGATGCCCGCCGTGACGATCTGCGACCCCGCCCTGACCATTGGCATGCCGCCCGCGATCACCGCCGGGACCGGCATGGACGCTCTCGCCCATTGCCTCGAGGCTTATTGCTCGCCGCATTACCACCCGATGAGCCAGGGGATTGCACTGGAAGGCATGCGGCTGGTGTTCGAGAACCTCGCCCGCGCTTACGCCACGCCCGACGACCTGACCGCACGCGCACACATGATGTCGGCCGCCGCGATGGGGGCCGTCGCCTTCCAGAAGGGGCTGGGCGCAATCCATGCGCTGAGCCATCCCCTCGGTGCCGTCTACAACACCCACCACGGCACGACCAACGCGGTGGTGATGCCGATGGTGCTGGACTTCAACCGCGCGGCAATCGAGGACCGCCTGACCCGCGCGGCCGCCTATCTGGGAATCGCGGATGGGTTCGATGGCTTTCGCGCCGCGGTGATGGACCTGCGCGCGACGCTCGGGATCCCCGAGAACCTGACGGCGCTGGGAGTGCGCGATCCCGATCTGGACACGCTGACGGCGATGGCGCTCGAAGACCCGTCCTGCGGGGGGAATCCGGTCGCGCTGGATGCCCATAACGCGCGTGCGCTGTTCGAAGCCTGCCTGTGATGGCGCAGGGCAAAAGGGGGGCTCTGCCCCCCTCGGCTTCGCCTCACCCCCCCGGGATATTTATGGAACAAAGATGACAGAAGCGATGCGCGACGATGCGGTGACATCGCACGGCTCGTCGTCCGGAATAGCGCGTTAACGTTAATCACCGCTTAAGCGCGCATCTTTGATCGTCAAATATCCTGGGGGGAGCGCAGCGGAGGGCAAAGCCCCCCTCCCCGGTCACCCGACCCAGAGCGCCGGCATCAGGCCGCGCAGCGCGTTGCCGATCCACAGCCGGGCCTTTGGCAGATCCTTGGGCATCAGCACCGCTTCGGGCACGCCGAGTTCGGCGCGCAGAACGCCCGGGAGCAGCCCGCTCGACAGCGGCGGCGTGCGCATCCCCTCGCCCCGGTCGAAAAACAGCGTGGTGATTGAGCCGTCGCAGACCTCACCGCGTTCATTGAGCAGCAAGACCTCATCCACGCCGTCCGGCATCGCCGCGCGGGCGCGGTCATAGGCGGCGCGGTGTGATGATTTTATGCTCAGCCACGGATCGTCGGATTGCAACCGCTCCTCCGACAGCCCCAGCCGCCAGATTTCGCGCGCAGCCGGAAGCGCGGCGGTTTCCAGCGCAACCTGCCCGTTTGCCTGCAGCGTCAGGCGCAGGCGCGCGGGTTCGGGCGGGCCCGACAGCGCGATGGCCGGGACAGCCCAGCCCAGCGCCGCCGCGCCCCGTGTCAGGCGGGCAATGTGCAGCGGCCAGCGCGGCACGCTCCGGCCGTCCCAGTACATCGTTTCGATCAGTGTCAGGCCGGGATAACCGGCCCCGCGAAGGCGGCTTTCCAAAGCGCTTCCTCCCATTCGCCCCGGGCGGTGGAATCGTGCACGACCCCGCCGCCGACATTCAAGGTTACCGCGCCATCCGGCTGAAGCGACAGCGTGCGGATCGCCACCGACCATGCCTGCGCGCCGTCGGGGCCAGCCCAGCCCACCGCTCCGCAATAGGCGCCGCGCGGATGCGGTTCCAGCGCGCGAATAATCTCCATCGCGCGGATTTTCGGCGCGCCGGTGATCGACCCGCAGGGAAACAGCGCCGCCATCAGCTCGGGCAGGCCGGAACCGGGCAGCAATCGCCCTTCGATGGTCGAGGACATCTGGTGCACGGTCGCGAAACTGTCGATGCCGAAAAGCTCGGGCACGCGGACCGAACCGACCTGCGAGATCCGCGCGATGTCGTTGCGCAGAAGATCGACGATCATCAGGTTCTCGGCCCGGTCCTTGAGCGAGCCGCGCAGATCCTCGGCCAGCCGCCGGTCCTCGGCCGCATCGGCGGCGCGCGGACGGGTGCCTTTCATCGGGCGGCTTTCGATCCGCGCGCCATCGGTGCGGAAGAACAGCTCGGGCGAGCGCGAGATCAGCACCGGGCCGCAGCCCAGATCAACCAGTGCCCCGAACCCCACCGCCTGACGCTGCCGGAGCGCCCCGTAGAGCCCCAGCGCGCTGCCGGCTTTAAGCCGCGTGGCCAGCGGGAAGGTCAGGTTGATCTGATAGCAATCGCCCGCCGCGATATAGTCGCGCACCGCAGCGATGGCACGGGCATGGCCCGCCTCATCGACCAGCGGCGATAACGGGCCGAGCCGTGCTTCGCGGGCTTCGGTCTCGGCGCGGCGCAGAAGCGGGTTGGCGTCGCGCGGCGCGTCGAAGATGCCCAGCACCGCCAGTGGCCCCGCATCTTCCGGCATCAGCGGCGTCAGTCTGGGCTCAAGCGCATAGCCCGCCTCGTAGGCCAGCCATCCCGCGACCCAGGCCCCGGCCCGGCGCGCGGCTTCGGCCTGTTCAAGCACGGGCGCAAGTTGGGCCGCGTCGTGCGCCACCAGAAGGCGCGACGCCTGCTCGAATAGAACGGGTTTTCCTCCCGGGCCATGTTCGATGAGGATCATGCGAATTCCGCAACTGTCTGCGCGCCTGGGCAATGCTGCGGAGCGGCGTAGCATGGTTGCGCGGCGGGTTACAGACCCCGTCTCGCGCGCGTGTTGCACCGCCCGAACCGGCAGCGCCAGCAGCCATGCCGAACCGGGGTTGCGCGGCGGCGCGCGCTCGCCTAAACCCCGCACAATTTGCTTGAAGCACGAATCCGCAGCACCGGGCCAGACGTCCCGTGCGCCGCGCTGGAAAGGGTCCGCCATGCCGAAAAGAACCGATATCAAGTCCATCATGATCATCGGCGCGGGGCCTATCGTGATCGGGCAAGCCTGCGAGTTCGATTATTCCGGCGCACAGGCCTGCAAGGCCCTGCGCGAAGAAGGGTACCGGGTCATTCTGGTCAACTCGAACCCGGCGACGATCATGACCGATCCGCAGCTCGCCGATGCCACCTATATCGAGCCGATCACCCCCGAAGTCGTCGCCAAGATCATCGAAGCCGAGCGGCCCGATGCGCTGCTGCCGACGATGGGCGGGCAGACCGGCCTGAACACCGCGCTGGCGCTGGCCGATATGGGGGTGCTGGAGAAGCTCGGCGTGCAGCTGATCGGCGCCAACCGCGAGGCCATCGAGATGGCCGAGGACCGCAAGCTGTTCCGCGAGGCGATGGACCGGATCGGGCTGGAAAACCCCAAGGCGACCATCGTCGCGGCGCCCAAGCTGGCCAATGGAAAATACGACATCAACGCGGGCGTGAGCCAGGCGATGCTGGATCTCGAACATATCGGCCTGCCCGCAATCATCCGCCCCGCCTATACGCTGGGCGGGACCGGCGGCGGCGTTGCCTATAACCGGGACGATTACGAAGAGATCGTGCGCTCGGGTCTGGAAGCCTCGCCCGTCGCGCAGGTGCTGGTGGATGAAAGCCTTCTGGGCTGGAAGGAATACGAGATGGAGGTCGTCCGCGACAAGGCGGACAACGCGATCATCGTCTGCTCGATCGAGAATGTCGATCCGATGGGCGTGCATACCGGCGATTCGATCACCGTGGCCCCGGCGCTGACGCTGACCGACAAGGAATACCAGATCATGCGCAACGGCTCGATTGCCGTTCTGCGCGAAATCGGCGTGGAAACCGGCGGGTCGAACGTGCAATGGGCGATCAACCCGGAAGACGGCCGGATGGTCGTCATCGAGATGAACCCGCGCGTGTCGCGGTCCTCGGCGCTGGCCTCGAAAGCCACCGGCTTCCCCATCGCCAAGGTCGCGGCGAAGCTGGCCGTGGGCTATACGCTTGATGAGCTCGACAACGATATCACCAAGGTCACGCCCGCCTCGTTCGAGCCGACCATCGACTATGTCGTCACCAAGATCCCGCGTTTCGCGTTCGAGAAATTCCCCGGTTCGACGCCCGAGCTGACCACCGCGATGAAATCGGTGGGCGAGGCGATGGCGATTGGCCGCACAATCCATGAATCGCTGCAAAAGGCGCTGGCCTCGCTGGAAACCGGTCTTTCGGGTTTTGACGAAGTTTCGATCCCCGGTGCGCCCGATAAGGCCGTCCTGTCCAAAGCCCTGAGCGAAAAGACCCCCGACCGGCTGCGGGTGATCGCGCAGGCGATGCGGCATGGCATGTCGGATGACGACATCCAGCACGTCACCGCCTTCGATCCGTGGTTCCTGGCCCGCATCCGCGAGATCGTGGACGCCGAGGAAACGGTCCGCACCAACGGTCTGCCCAGCGACGCCGCCGGACTGCGGCAGCTCAAGATGATGGGCTTCACCGATGCCCGCCTCGCCGCGCTGACCGGCAAGGTCGAGGCCGAGATCCGCTCGGCCCGCAACGCCGCCGGGGTGAACGCGGTCTTCAAGCGCATCGATACCTGCGCCGCCGAATTCGAAGCGCAGACGCCCTATATGTATTCGACCTACGAAGCACCGGCGATGGGCGACGTGGAATGCGAGGCGCGCCCCTCGGACCGCAAGAAGGTCGTCATTCTGGGCGGCGGCCCGAACCGGATCGGTCAGGGGATCGAGTTCGATTATTGCTGCTGTCACGCCTGCTACGCGCTGACCGATGCGGGCTATGAGACCATCATGGTCAACTGCAACCCCGAGACCGTGTCGACCGACTACGACACCTCGGACCGGCTGTATTTCGAGCCGCTCACCATCGAGCACGTTCTGGAAATCCTGCGCGTCGAGCAGACCAACGGCACGTTGCACGGCGTGATCGTGCAGTTCGGCGGGCAGACCCCGCTGAAGCTGGCCAACGAACTGGCCGCTGAGGGGATCCCGATCCTCGGCACCTCGCCCGACGCGATCGATTTGGCCGAAGACCGCGAGCGCTTCCAGCAGATGCTCAACGAGCTGGGTCTGAAGCAGCCGATCAACGGCATCGCGTCGTCGGACGAGCAGGCCATCGCTATCGCCGAAAAGATCGGCTTCCCGCTGGTGATCCGTCCCTCTTATGTGTTGGGCGGGCGCGCGATGGAAATCGTGCGCGATATGGATCACCTCAAGCGCTACATCACCAATGCGGTGACGGTTTCGGGCAAGAACCCGGTGCTGCTGGACAGCTATCTTGCCGGCGCCATCGAGGTCGATGTGGATGCGCTGTCGGACGGCAAAAGCGTCCATGTCGCGGGCATCATGGAACATATCGAGGAAGCGGGCGTCCATTCGGGCGATTCCGCCTGCTGCCTGCCGCCGCATTCGCTGTCGCCCGCTCTGGTCGAAGAGATGAAGGATCAGGCCACGAAAATGGCGCTCAAGCTCGGCGTCGTGGGCCTGATGAACGTGCAGTTCGCGATCAAGGACGGCGTGATCTACGTGCTGGAGGTCAACCCGCGCGCCTCGCGCACGGTGCCCTTCGTGGCCAAGGCCACCGACTCGGCCATCGCGTCCATCGCCGCGCGCCTGATGGCGGGCGAGCCGATGGCGAATTTCCCGCTGCGCGCACCCTATCCCGCAGGCGTCGGCCCCGACACGCCGCTGCCGCTGGCCAATCCCGACACGCTGGCCGATCCGATCACGCCGTGGTTCTCGGTCAAGGAAGCCGTGCTGCCCTTCGCGCGCTTCCCCGGCGTCGATACGCTTCTGGGCCCGGAAATGCGCTCGACCGGCGAGGTGATGGGCTGGGACCGCAACTTCGCGCTCGCCTTCCTCAAGGCACAGATGGGTGCGGGCACCCACCTGCCCGAAGAGGGCCGGGTTTTCGTCTCGGTGCGCGACGACGACAAGACGGCGGCGCTGGCCGGCGCGATGCGCGACCTTGCGGGCATGGGTTTCGAGATCGTCGCCACCGGCGGCACCGCGCGCTGGCTCAAGGCCGAGGGGGTCGAGGCCACGCGCGTGAACAAGGTCTACGAAGGCCGCCCGAACATCGTCGACCGGCTGAAAAACAGCGACATCTCGCTGGTGTTCAACACCACCGAGGGGACGCAGGCGGTTGCCGACAGCCGCGATATCCGCCGCGTTTCGCTGATGGACAAGATCCCCTATTTCACCACCGCCGCGGGCGCTATCGCCGCCACGCAGGCGATGATGGCCCGTCGCGAAGGCTACGGGGTCCGCACGCTTCAGGGCTGATCCGCGCAGTTCAGAAATCCAAACGCGCCCGGTGCACAGGCTGCACCGGGCGCGTTTCGTTTCAGCATGCCGATGCCGGCCCGCGTGCGAAGCGGGCCAGAGGCTCAGCTTTCCTGCCGCAACAGCTCGGTAATCAGCACGTCCTGAACATCGGGACCGATCTCGCCCCGCGCGGCCGAGACCAGCGCGCGGCGCAGCGACAGCAACACCTCACCCGAGGTAAACAGCCCGTCGAAACCGCCGATATTCGCGTGGTCGAACAGCAATTGCAGCAAGGCCGCGCGCAGCCGGGGCTCGTCGGTGGCAAGGTCGAACCCGTGCCCCGCATTCAGTTCCAGCGCCAGCCCGATCACCACCATCGCCTCGACCCGCCCGTCATGCAGCACCGGCACCACGAACTGGTTGGGCAGCCGCACCGTGTCGGTGGGCCCCGTTTCCGGTGAATAATGCCCGCCGCTCGCAGCGTCGCCATGACCGTCCGAGCCTTCCGCGCCATGTCCGCCCTCCGCCTCGGGCGCGCCGTGGCCGGTATCGGCCACGGCATGAGCGGCCTCTGCCGACGGGGCGGGTTTGAGGAAAATCCCGACGCCCGCGCCCAGCCCGAGGCCGAGGACCAGCAAGAGAACGGGAAGAAGCTTGCGTATCATGGGCCCGGAACCTCTCAGAACGGCAGGACGATATCGGTGATCTGCTGGCCGTAGCTTGGCTGCTGCATCTGGCTGATCGTGCCGCGCCCGCCATAGCTGATGCGCGCGCCCGCGATGCGGTCATAGGCAATCTCGTTGCGCCGCGAGATGTCTTCGGGCCGGATATAGCCGGTGACGATCAGTTCGCGCAGTTCGTGGTTCACGCGGACTTCCTGACTGCCCTCGATCCGCAGCACGCCGTTGGGCAGACGCTCGATGATCGTGGTCGCGACACGCAGGGTAAGCTGCTCGTTGCGGCTGACGCTGCCCTGCCCCTGAAAACTGGTCGTGCCGTTGAAGCCCACGGCATCGGCCATGGTGGCGCCTTCGGGAAGGCTGCGGTCGATGATTTGCGGCAGGCCCATGAGCTGGGGCACGCCCATGCTTTGCGAGCCTGTCCGCCCGCGCCCGGTCGAGTTGGTCATCTGCGCAGAATCGTCGATCTCGATCACGACGGTCAGAATGTCGCCGGGCTGCGCCGCGCGGCGATCGCCGAACAGCGAGCGCTGGCTGGCCGTCCACAGCGATGCGCCATCGGTGACGCTGCGCCGTTCGGCCGTTTCGGGAAGCGGGACGTTATAGAGCGCGTGATGTTCCAGCGTGGGCACCAGCGGCGAGAATTGCGGCGCGCGCCCCACTTCGGCCAGATCGGTACAGGCCGCGAGGGTCAGCACGAGACCCAGCAAGGGCCCGGAAAGCGGAGAAGCAAGGCGCATTGTGGGTCCTTTCACGGTACACTGACCAGTCCCGGCTCGACGATCGTGCCGGTTACCGTCGCGCGCGAGGCGAGGTTCATGATGCGGATCGTCTCGCCCCCGGCGCCGCGTCCCAGCGCCCGCCCCTCGGCGCGGATATCGAGCCCGCCTTGCCGGAAGACCAGCGTGACCAGTTCGTTGCGCTCGATCAGCGCGGCGGGGCCGAGGCTGGCCACCGGGATCGGTCGCCCTGCATATAGCGTGACGCGCGCCTCAAGCCCTACGACCTCGTCGGGGCTTTGCGCGGCCCCCAGCGGCGCGGTGTCGCGCGCCTGCACGACGTCGCCCGGCGCGATCTGGGTGCCCGCGCGCAGGGTGCGCGCGGCCAGCAGCACATCGGCGCGCGCCGGGACAACCGCGCCCAGCGCGACGAGAAACAGCGGGACGATCAGGGCGGGGCGCCGCATCAGCGCACCTGCGTCGTCGCGGCGAGCATCTGGTCGGCGGCGGTGATGACCTTGGCGTTAAGCTCGTATCCGCGCTGCGCCTTGATCATCTCGGTCAGCTCGCGCACCGGATCGACCGAGCTTTCCTCGAGATAGCCCTGCCGCAACAGGCCCAGCCCGTCCTCGCCCGGCGCCGATTGCACCGGCGGCCCCGAGGCTTCGGTTTCGACAAACAGGTTCGAGCCCAGCGCTTCGAGCCCGCGCTCGTTGGTGAAACCGGTCAGCGTGAGTTGCCCCAATAGCTGCGGCTGCACCTGATCGAGGAAATAGGCATAGACCTCGCCCTGCGCGTTGACCGAGATCTGGCGCGCATCGGCGGGAATGGTGATGCCCGGCGCGACCTCGTAGCCGTCCGAGGTGACGATCAGCCCCTCGCCCGTGCGCTTGAGCGAGCCGTCGCGCGTATAGGCCGCGCGCCCGTCGGGCAGCGTGACTTCAAGCCAGCCGCGCCCCTCGATCGCGATATCCAGATCGCCCCCCGTCGCGCTGAGCACGCCCTGCTGCACCATCATCGACACCGCCGCCGGACGCGCGCCCAAGCCAAGCTGCACGCCGGTGGGCACGATCGTGCCGTCCGACGCGCTGATCGTTCCGGCGCGGGTATGCTGCTCATAATGCAGGTCGGCGAATTCGGCGCGGCGGGCGTTGTAGCCGATGGTCGACATATTGGCGAGGTTGTTGGCCACGGTATCGACCCGCATCTGCTGGGCGCTCATGCCGGTGGCGGCGATTTGCAGGGCTCTCATGGATATCTCCTATCGGCCAAGGGTCTGGACCACGTTGCGGATGCGCTCATCCTCGCGGTCGAGGAATTTCTGTCCGGTCTCATAGGCGCGCTGGACCTGAATCATGCGGGCCATTTCCGAAATCGCGTTGACGTTCGATTCCTCAAGGAAACCCTGCAGGATCACCGGGGTCTCGACCGGCAGGACGTCGCCATCGATGCTGTGCAGCACGCCGGTCTCGCGCCGGAGATCCGAGACGTCGCCGGGCACCACGAGGCTGATCTGCGCCAGAGGCTGCCCGTCAGCCGAGATCGTCCCGTCGCGGGCGATGGCGATCTGACCAGCCTCGGGCGGGATGAAGATGGGTGCGCCGCCGATATCCAGAACCGGATGACCGTCGGGCGTCACCAGATCGCCCGCCTGATTGGGCGTGAAATGGCCCGCGCGGGTATACCGCTCGCCATCCGGGGTCTGAATGGTGAAGAAGCCCTCGCCCTCGATCCCCAGATCGAGCGTCCCGCCCGTCATCGTCATCGCGCCCTGCGTCAGATAGGTCTGATGCGCCCGCGCGGCGGCCATCGACAGCGATTCTTCGTCATGGTCGAGCGCGCTCACATATTCCGAGAACAACAGCCCCTCGCGCCGGAAGCCGGTGGTCGAGAGATTGGCAATGTTATGAGCGATCACCTGTATCTCGCGCAGAAGGCCCGACTGGCGCGTAAGCTGGGTATATCCGGCATTGTCCATGCGTGACCTCCCGGTCAGCCGCCTGCCACGATGGGCAGGATCTGGCGTTGAAAGAAATCCACCAGAAGCGCGGTCATCGCGCTCATCGAGACCCAGAAGACGACCAGCATGGCCAGAATCTTGGGCACGAAGGTGAGGGTCATTTCCTGAACCGAGGTCAGGGCCTGGAACAATCCGACGGCCAGCCCGGCGACCAGCGCCACGCCCAGAAGCGGGGCGGACATCGCCACGGCGACCCAAAGGCCCTGCCTGAGTATGTCGTAGAAACCGACTTCGCTCATCTCTGCCCCCGTCAGACCGGCATGCGCAGGATCTCGAGATACGCCTCGACGACCTTGTCGCGCACGGCCACGGCGGTTTCGACCGCAAGCTGCGCCTCGCTCAGCGCCGAGACCAGCGAGTGCGGATCGGCGTCCCCGGTCATCGCCTGCTGCGCGGTGGATTCGGCGCGTTGCAGAACCTGCGAGAAATCCTCGGCCGCGCGCCGGGCGCTGGCGCCGGGTCCCGAGGCTTCGTCGGGCTGGGTGGCGGGCCGCGCCGCACCGTAAGAGCGCGCGGCGATGGCGGCTGAAATATCCATCTGATTTCTCCTTATCTGCGCAGAAGCCCGATCAGGCTTTGCGACATTTGCCGCGCCTGATCGAACATCCTGAGGTTCGCCTCGTAGGAACGCTGCGCTTCGCGCGCGTCTGCGATTTCGACCATCAGATCGACATTCGATCCATCGTAATGGCCGGACTCATCGGCCAGGATATGGCCGGGGTCGTAGATGCGGGTGAGTTCCCCGCGATCAAGCTGAACGGGGCCGGGCCGCACGCCGCTTTCCTCGCCAAAGCCGTCGCCGGGCATGGCGGTCGGGCGGAAATCGACGAATTTGCGGTGGTAGCCCGGCGTGTCGGCATTGGCGATGTTTTCGGAAACATGCCGCAGCCGCTGGGCCTGAGCTTGCATGCCGGACGCGGACAGAGCGAGGGTATCGAACAGCGCGCTCATGTCACTTGCCCAGCGAGGCGCGCATCAGATCGCGCGACATCGAGTAGATACCAAGGGCCATTTCGTGCTGCTGACGGGCCTCGACCGCGCGCATCATCTCATATTCGACCGAGACCGTGTTGCCGTCCGGGGACACCGTGGCGGGGTTTTCGTCGAGCCGCAGCCGACCGCGATCGGCAAGCGAGCCATCAAGGCTGGCATCCCAGTAATCGGCAAATGGAATTGCGTCGCGAGAGCGATAGCCGGGCGTGTCGGCATTGGCGACGTTCTGCGAGATGGCCTGCTGGCGGCTCGCGGCGTGAGTGGCGTAAGCCTGCGCCATGCGCAGGACGTCCAGACTTTCGAACATGGGATTCTCCCGTTGCTGGCTTACACGAAGGATTAAGGGTGATTCCTTTAGAAACCGTAATCGAGCGTCACACCGGCGCCCGTTGCGCAAAGGAGCCGCCGATGTCGGTATTCGATCCCCTTCTGGCCGAGCTGGCCGCGATCCGTCCCATCCGCCATTTCGGTCGAGTCGAAGCCATGCACGCGACGACGCTGCTGGTCTCGGGCCTGTCGCAGCGCGCGCGGCTGGGCGACCGCGTGCGCGTGCTCGATACGCAAGGCACCCCCGTCGGTGGCGAGATCATCGGCCTCACCGCCAGCGGGGCCGAGATCCTGCCCGAAGACGCGACCGAGGGTCTGGCGATCGGTGATCGCGTCGAGCATATCGGCCGCAACATGATCGCCCCCGACGATCGTTGGATCGGCCGCGTCATCGACCCTTACGGTGAACCGCTCGATGGCAGACCGCTTGTGCGCGGCCCGACCCCGCGCAGCCTGCGCAGCGCACCGCCCTCTCCTGCGCGGCGCAAGCGGCTGGGCGGGCGGCTGTCGACCGGGCTCGACGCGTTCAACACGATGCTGCCTCTGGTACGCGGCCAGCGGGTCGGCCTGTTCGCGGGATCGGGCGTGGGCAAGACGATGCTTCTGGGCCAGCTTGCGCGCGGGATCGAATGCGACGTGGTGGTTCTGGCACTTGTGGGCGAGCGGGGCCGCGAATTGCGCGACTTCGTCGAGGATGTGCTGGGGACAGACGGGCTTGCGCGGTCGGTCGTGGTCAGCGCCACCTCGGACGAATCGCCGCTTGCCCGTCGCCGCGCCGCGCTGACCGCGATGAGCGTGGCCGAACATTTCCGCGATGCGGGCCAGCATGTGCTGTTGCTGTTCGATTCCGTCACCCGCTTTGCCGAGGCGCATCGCGAGATCGCCCTCGCCGCAGGCGAAAAGCCCTCGCTCAGGGGGTTTCCGCCCTCGACCGCGCATCAGATCATGGCACTGGCCGAACGCGCCGGACCGGGTGCGCCCGAAACGGGCGACATCACCGCGATCTTTACCGTGCTGGTCGCCGGATCGGACATGGACGAACCCGTCGCCGACATCCTGCGCGGGGTGCTCGACGGGCATGTGATCCTCGACCGCGCGATTGCCGAACGGGGCCGCTTTCCCGCCATTGACCTGATGCGCAGCGTCTCGCGCTCGCTGCCCGCCGCCGCCTCGCCCAGCGAAAATGCCCAGATCACCGAAGCCCGGCGCCTGATCGGCGCATGGGAAAGAGCCGAGATGATGGTGCAGGCGGGGCTTTATGCGCAGGGCTCGGACCCGTTGACCGACCGGGCGATCAAGCTGTGGCCCAAGCTCGACGCCTTCCTTGGCGGACAGGGCACGGCCTCGAATGCTGAAAGCTTCCGCAAGCTGAAAAAGGCGCTCGACGGCTGACCGGTCATGCAAGGGCGGTTACCCGAACCTTGTATTCCCGCCCATAAAAGCCATTTGTTTCTGCACGAGACTGGCGCTATCAGCAGCGTCGAACACGCGCGCCTGCGCCTCGACCTGTCGGGCCGAGCAAGGTAGCGTTGCGACTGACACGCCACACCCCGTGCCGACAGAAGGGCCCGAGATGCTGCAAACTCCCTATTACCTGATCGATAAATCGCGGCTCCTGCCGAACATGGAAAAGATCGCCTGGCTGCGCGAAGCGTCGGGCGCGAAATCGCTGCTGGCACTGAAATGCTTCGCGACATGGTCGGTTTTCGATTTCATGAGCGAGTACATGGACGGCACGACGTCGTCCTCGCTCTACGAGGTCCGGCTGGGACGCGAAAAATTCGGCAAGGAAACGCACGCCTATTCGGTGGCCTATGCCGACCATGAGATCGGCGAAGTGCTCGCGCATTCCGACAAGATCATCTTCAACACGATCGGTCAGCTCGAACGCTTCGAAACCCAGAGCGCGAACCATGTGCGCGGCCTGCGGGTCAATCCCGGCGTATCGACTTCGGGCTTCGACCTCGCCGATCCGGCACGCCCCTTCTCGCGGCTGGGCGAACATGACCCCGAAGAGATCGCCAAGGTGGCCGAAAAGATCTCGGGCTTCATGTTCCACAACAATTGCGAGAACGCGGATTTCGACCGCTTCGACAATATGCTCTCGCTGATCGAACAGCGCTTCGGACATCTGATCCGCGACATGGACTGGATCAGCCTCGGCGGCGGGATCCATTTCACCGGCGAGGGCTATCCGCTCGAACGTCTGGCCGACCGGCTCAAACGGTTCGCCGATACCAATGGCGTGCAGGTCTATCTGGAACCGGGCGAAGCCTCGATCACCAAGTCGACCACGCTTGAAGTGACGGTGCTCGACACGCTCTATAACGGCAAGAACCTCGCCATCGTCGACAGTTCGATCGAGGCGCATATGCTCGATCTGCTGATCTACCGCGAATCCGCCAAGATGGAGCCCAATGCGGGCGACCACGAATGGATGGTCTGCGGGAAATCCTGCCTCGCGGGCGACATTTTCGGCGAATTCCGCTTTCCGCAGCCACTGAAAGCGGGCGACCGGCTGTCGGTGCAGGACGCGGCCGGTTACACGATGGTCAAGAAAAACTGGTTCAACGGCGTGAAGATGCCCGCCATCGCCATCCGCGAGATGGACGGAACCATCCGCGAGGTGCGCGATTTCGGCTATGACGATTTCGCCGCCGCGCTGAGCTGAACGGGTCGAAACCCAAACAATGAAGCCAACCAACACGGAGGTGCAGGGGCGAATGAAACGCAATGTCCTGATCATCGGAGCCGGGGGCGTAGCCCAGGTCGTGGCGCATAAATGCGCACAGAACAACGACATTCTGGGCGACATCCATATCGCCAGCCGGACCCTTTCGAAATGCGAGGCCATCATCGCCTCGGTCCATGAGAAAGGCGCGATGAAGGTCGAGGGCGTTCTGAAAGCCCATGCCGTCAACGCCCGCAACTCGGACGAGGTCGCGGCGCTGATCCGCGAAACCGGCGTCGATATCGTCATCAACGTGGCGCAGGCCTTCGTGAACATGCCGGTGCTCGATGCCTGCCTCGAAACCGGCGTGGCCTATATGGACACCGCGATCCATGAAGAGCCGAACCTGATCTGCGAAACGCCGCCGTGGTACGGCAATTACGAATGGAAGCGGAAGGAAAAAGCCGCGCAGAAAGGCGTGACCGCGATCCTCGGCGTGGGCTTCGATCCGGGCGTGGTCAACGCCTATGCCCGCTACGGCATCGACACCTATCTCGACGAGGTCGCCTCGATCGACATCGTCGACATCAACGCGGGCTCGCACGGGCGCTGGTTCTCGACCAATTTCGACCCCGAGATCAATTTCCGCGAATTCACCGGCACCGTCTATAGCTGGCAGAACGGTGCGTGGCAGTCGAACACGATGTTCGAAGTGGGCAAGGAATGGGACCTGCCGGTCGTGGGCCTGCAGAAAGCCTACATGACCGGCCATGACGAGGTGCATTCGCTGGCCACCAATTACCCGCAGGCGGATGTGCGCTTCTGGATGGGCTTCGGCGACCATTACATCAACGTCTTCACGGTGCTGAAGAATCTGGGCCTCTTGTCGGAAAAACCCGTGACCACCGCCGAGGGGCTCGAAGTGATCCCGCTCAAAGTGGTGAAAGCCGTGCTGCCCGACCCCTCTTCACTGGCGCCCGATTACGTCGGCAAGACCTGCATCGGCACGGTGGTGAAGGGCACCAAGAACGGCAAGGAGACCGAGGTCTTCGTCTACAACGTGGCCGATCACAAGGATGCCTATAACGAAGTCGGCAGTCAGGGCATCAGCTACACCGCCGGCGTGCCGCCCGTGGCCGCGGCGATGCTGATCGCAGACGGCACATGGGACGTGGCGAAAATGGTGAACGTGGAAGAGCTGGACCCGAAGCCCTTCTTCGAGATCCTCGACCGGATCGGCCTGCCCACGCGGGTCAAGGACGCGTCGGGCGACCGGGCCTGGAACGCGTAACAGCCCGGGAAAAGGGGGGCATTGCCCCCCTCGCCTGCGGCTCACCCCCCAGGATATTTGAAGATCAAAGATGGGGCTTAAGACTTCGTTAAGCCCTTTCACTTTGCCTTAAATACTCACGGCGCGGCGCTCCCGCCCGCGACGCGCTCACCCAGCCGGGCGCAGGCAGCGCAGCACCGGCTCTTCGGCGCGGGCGATTACCGCGTCGAGGTCTTCCTCGGTCACCGCCATGTGGTGGGCATTGGCGTGGATGGTGCGGCCCGGGGCGCTGACAAGGGCCACATGGCCGGCCCAGAAGATCAGATCTCCCGCCTCCTCGGAGCCCGGGACGACATCAGCGCCCGCCATCTGGCTTTGAAGATCGCTGTCGCCCGCGCAATCGCGGCCAGCCGCGCGGAACGCGGCCTGCACGAGGCCCGAGCAATCGATGCCGCTGCGCGAATTGCCCCCCCAGAGATAGGGCGTGCCGAGAAAATCGCGCGCGACCGCCACAAGGTCGTCGCGCCAGTCGCCGATCGCGCGCAGGTGGCGCGCCGGGACGTAGCCATCGGGTGTCGACGCGAAGCGCCCGACATCGCCCGTCACGCGCAGCCGCGCGCCCATGCTCAGGCTCATGCGTTCGCCCCGCTTGATATCGGGGGCCGCGTAGAGATGCGTCGCGGGGGCTGCGACCCAATGGGTGACGGGCTGGTCTTCGCCCAGATCGCTTTCGAGCAGCCAGCCGCAATAGCCTTCGTCCTCATCGAAGCCGAAAGCGTGGCCGTCGCATTCGGTGATCGTGCAAAAGCGGGTCCCACGCAAAAGCTGACGGTCGCGCGCGCCGCCGGGCGTGTCGCGCAGATCCGAGAGCGGCGCGATCACGCGCTGCCAGCGGCCCGGGACGAACAGCACGCCGTCGAGCGCGCCGCGCAGGCTTTCATGCGCCACGCCGCCCGCGGCGCGCAGGTAGCGGCGGTCGGTCATGGCGCGTCCGCGTTGCGGGCGGTCGGGTCGATACCCGGGCCCAGCACCTCGGGCAAGGCACGCAGAAGCGCGCGCGCGCCCTGCCCCACACCGCCTTTCGGGCGCGCGGGTGCCGCGACGGGCTGCCAGCCATAGATGTCGAAATGCGCGAAGCGTTGCGCGCCTTCGGCAAAGCGGCGCAGGAACAGCGCGGCGGTGATCGACCCGGCCATGCCGCCGGACGGTGCGTTGTCGAGATCGGCAATGCCGGGCTCGATCAGGCTTTCATAGGGCGCGTGGAACGGCATGCGCCAGAGCGGATCGGCCTCACTCCGCGCGGCACGGGCAAGGGCATCGGCGAGCGGTTCGTCATCGGTATAGAAGGGCGGCAGGTCAGGCCCCAGCGCGACGCGCGCGGCGCCGGTCAGCGTTGCCATGCAGATCAGCGCGTCGGGCGCCTCTTCGCAGGCGAGCGCCAGAGCATCGGCAAGGACAAGACGGCCTTCGGCATCGGTATTGTTGACCTCGACCGTCCGGCCATTGCGCGCGGTCAGCACGTCGCCGGGCCGCATCGCGCTGCCCGAAATGGAATTCTCGACCGCCGGGATCAGCACGCGCAGCCGGACCTTCCAGCCCAGCGCCATGATCATCATCGCCAGCCCCAGAACCGTGGCGGCGCCGCCCATATCCTTTTTCATAAGCCCCATCGAGGCGCCCGGCTTGATGTTCAGCCCGCCGGTATCGAAACACACGCCCTTACCGACCAGCGTCAAGCTCGGCCCCTCATCGCCCCAGCGCAGATCGAGCAGCCGTGGCATCCGATCCGAGGCCCGGCCCACGGCGTGGATCAGCGGAAAATTCTCGACCAGCAGATCGTCGCCATAAGTGACCGAGACCTGCGCGTTGAAATCATCGGCAAGCGTGAGGACGGTGGTTTCCAGCTCTTCGGGGCCCAGCTGCGAGGCGGGGGTGTTGATCAGGTCGCGGGTCAGCCATTCGGCGGAAGCGAGCGTCTCAATCCGATGCGCGTCGATACCGGCCGGGGCCTTGAGCGCAGGCAGGGACAATTCCTCGGCCGGGCGGTGGCGGAAACGGTCGAAACTGTAGCCCGCGAGCAGCCATGCCAGCGCCTGCTCGGGCAGATCGGCATCGGGGATGCCCCCGGCAAGGTGATAGGTCCCGGCGGGCAGTTTCTGGCGCGCGGTGCCCAGCGCGAAGCGACCGCGCGCGCGTGCCGCGGCGCGGCCCATTCCGAACACCGCAAGATCCAGCCCGCCCGACGCGTCGGGCACGCAGATCGTTTCACCGGAATTGCCCTGAAAGCCCACCGAGGACAGCCAGGCGCGCACGCGTTCGGGCTGCCCGTCCAGCCAATCGGACAGGGTGTCTTTCGTCACGACATGCAGCGGAACGGATTGCTGGTCGTTCGACGCGAAGGCGGAGTGGTGTCTGCGCATGGATATTCCCGGTTTCGATACTCGCCACACCCTATGACGTAGGTCTCGGAAAGGGAAAGTCCGATTGACCGCGCGCGGCGGAAACAGGCCGCCCGGCGACAGGCCCCATGGACATGTCGCCTGTGACGTCGTTCTGAAGGCCGCTCACCCTGCCCGACGACAGAGATCGGTCACATCGACAGGCCGGGCACTTCCCAGACCATCGCCAGCGATCGATCACCGATGCGCACGAGCCGCTCCCAGATCGCGCGATACGCGACGAGGTCGCCATGGCGGGCCGAAATCCCCATATCGCGCGAAACCCGCGCGAGCGAGGTCAGCCCGATTTCCATGCTCAGCCGTGACACGCGCTGCGCCAGGTCGGGAATACCGGCAAGATTATCCGACCGGACCATCGTATCGACCTGGACCAGCAGGTCCGAGATCGCCTCGACGGTTTCCATGACACGGTTCTCGGCCCCACGGTGGCCCAGATTTTTAAAGACGGCATCCAAGGTGACCGTGTCGATGACGACACGCTCGCTTGGACGCAATTCGACAACTATAGTCACAATCGCACCCTTTCTGCCCCAGTCTATTTCCCTTGCACCCGCAGAAAGGATCTTTGATCCGAGCTAACAATTCGTTGCCCCGAGTGCGGGAAAGCTGCTCGATTTTCCTGCAAATTGAGCTTAGCACCGGATTGTGGTGGAATTAAGAGGAAACGCCGATGTCGAACGCCCGCAAATTGCCCGGATACCTGACCAACCGGTATCGTGGCTGGCGCGCTACGCATTTCGCCGAGAACAAGAGCTGGTTTCGCCATCTGGCTCAGGAAGGACAGCACCCGCGTTCCATGCTGATCGCCTGCTGCGACTCGCGCGTGCACGTGACCTCGATCTTCGGGGCCGATCCAGGCGAGTTCTTCATCCACCGAAACATCGCCAATCTGGTGCCGCCCTACACGCCCGACGGGCAGCAGCACGGCACCTCGGCGGCCGTGGAATATGCTGTAAGTGCACTGAAAGTTGCCCATCTGATCGTTGTCGGCCACTCGAATTGCGGCGGCGTGCGCGGGTGCCATGACATGTGCGCGGGCAACGCGCCCGAGCTGTCGGCAGAGTCGAGTTTCGTGGGCACATGGATGGAAATCCTGCGCCCGGGATACGAGGCCACCGACGGGATCAAGGACGAAGCCGAGCGCATCGCGGCGATGGAAAAAGAGGCCGTGAAGATCTCGCTGGCCAACCTGATGACCTTTCCCTTCGTACGCGAAGCGGTCGAGTCCGAGGCGCTGACCTTGCACGGATTGTGGCACAATATTGGCGAAGGCGGCCTCGACGCCTACGATCCGGAAACAGACGCCTTCGCACCGGTCGGCTGAGTCGCGCGACACAGGGCCGCGCCCTGTCTGCGCGGCCACGCGACCGCTGCCCTTGCAGTTTCCCGGAACGGCGCGCTAAATTCGCGCCGTTCCTTAATATTTGGCGGTCTCATGCCCTATTCAGACAGGCTCGTACCGGCCCTGTATCCCGTCCTTCGTGAGGGGTACTCGCTGACGCATCTCAAGCGCGACGCTCTGGCCGGGCTTACCGTGGCCATCGTCGCGCTGCCGCTGTCGATGGCGATCGCCATCGCCGCGGGCGGGACGCCGGCCATGGGGCTTTACACCGCGATCGTCGGCGGCTTCGTGATCTCGGCGCTTGGGGGGTCACGCTATCAGATCGGCGGACCGGCGGGCGCGTTCATCGTGCTGGTCGCGGCGACGGTGGCGCAGCACGGGATCGGCGGGATGTTTCTGGCAACGATTCTGGCCGGGATCATCATGGCGGCTCTGGGCCTGTTCCGGCTGGGCTCGTATATCCGTTTCATTCCCTATCCCGTCACCGTGGGCTTCACGACCGGCATCGGCACGATCATTTTCGCAAGCCAGCTCAAAGACTTGCTGGGGCTGACGCTGGACGGCCCGGAACCCGGCCCGATCCTTGAGAAACTGCCCGCCATCTGGCAGGCGCTGCCGACCGCCAATCCCGTCACCATCACGCTGGCCGCCGCGACCGTGGCGCTGATCCTCGGGCTCAAGCGGTTCGCGCCGCGCCTGCCAGAACTGCTGATCGCGGTGGCGGCGACGACCTTGGCGGCGGCTTTGCTCGATCTGGATACACCCACAATCGTGTCGACCTTCGGCGCGGTTCCGGCGATGCTGCCCGCGCCCTCTCTGCCGCCGATTTCGTGGGAACTGGTCGTTGCTGTCCTGCCCAATGCGGTGGGTTTCGCGCTGCTGGGCTCGATCGAGTCGCTGCTGTCGGCGGTGGTCGCGGACGGAATGAGCGGGCGCCGGCATTCCTCGAACATGGAGCTGATCGCGCAGGGCGCGGCGAATGTCGCCTCGGGGATGATGGGCGGCATGGTCGCCACCGGCACCATCGCCCGCACCGCCACCAATGTCCGCGCCAACGCGCATTCACCGGTCGCCGGGATGCTGCATGCAGTGTTCGTGCTGGCCTTCATGATGCTGGCGGCACCTTTGGTGGGGATGATCCCGCTGGCAGCGTTGGCGGGGGTGCTGGCGACGGTGGCGTGGAACATGATCGAACGCCATGCCATCGCCACGCTGATGCGCAGCTCGAAAGGCGATGCGGCGGTGCTGGCGGTGACGCTGTTGCTGACCGTGTTCCGCGACCTGACCGAAGCAATCGTCGTCGGCTTCGCGCTGGGATCGGTGCTGTTCATCCACCGCATGAGCAAAGCCGCCGACGTCGCCGCGCTGGAGGAAGACGAGGACGAAGCCGTCACCGCCGGACTGCGCCGCGACGACGAGATCCTCGTCTACCGGATCCGGGGGGCGTTTTTCTTCGGCGCGGCGGCCTCGGTCGGGGCGGTGCTGGAACGGATCGGCGACACCCATCGCGCGATGATCGTCGATTTCGCCGAAGCCGCGATGGTGGATTCCACCGCGATTCACACCATTGCCGGGCTTGTCACCATCGCCCGGAGGCGCGGCGTGCTGGTCGTGCTGACGGGCGGGGATGCCGAGTTGCAGGCCGGGCTTGAAGCGCACGCGCTCGACGCATCGACCGTCCCCCGCGCGCCCGATATCGAAGCAGGGATTGCGCTGGCCCGTGCGGAACTGGCGCGCGAGGACGGGAATGCGCCGATGCCCGCCACAGCACTGGGCGCGCATTGACGCTGGCGTTGACCTGCGCACGACCCCGCCCTATGCCTGCGCCCAACCGCGCCGGGCCGGTCTGACCGACCCGGCGCCCCTTTGGCTCAGGAGATGACATGCCCCGTTGCGCACCCCTCGGCGCCATCGTCCTTTGCGGACCGGCCCGGTAACAGGCGTTCTTCGTCCGGCCTGTCGGCCAAGTCACACCCAGTTTTTCAAACAAGGTAAGAGAGCACGGTTTGGGCAAGCAGATTCTGATCGTCGGCGCGGGATTGTCGGGCGCGGTGATCGGCCGCGAACTGGCCGAGGCGGGACATTCCGTGCGCATCGTCGAGGCGCGCGACCATATCGCCGGGAATTGCCATACCGAGCGCTGCGCCGAAACGGGCGTCATGGTGCATGTCTATGGCCCGCATATCTTCCATACCGACGATACCGAGGTCTGGGATTACGTGAACGCGCATATGCGCTTCCTGCCCTACAAGAACCGGGTCAAGGCGCAGAGCGGCGGGCGGGTCTTTTCGCTGCCAATCAACCTGTTGACGATCAACCAGTTTTTTGGCCAGACGCTGCGCCCGGCCGAAGCGCGCGCCTTTATCGAAGCGCAGGCCGATACCACGATCGAAGACCCGCAGACCTTCGAAGAGCAGGCGCTGCGCTTTGTCGGTCCCGCGCTTTATGAAGCGTTCTTCAAGGGCTACACGCAAAAGCAATGGGGCTGCCATCCGCGCGAATTGCCGGCGGCGATCCTCAAGCGCCTGCCCGTGCGCTTCAATTACGACGACGATTACTTCGCCCATCGCCATCAGGGCATGCCCGAGGGCGGCTATACCGAAATGGTGGCAAGCATACTCGACCATCCGGGCATCGAGGTCGCGTTGAACACGCCCTACAGCCCGTCGATGGCCGATGATGCCGAGCATGTCTTCTGGTCGGGGCCTCTGGACGCGTATTTCGGGCACGAGATGGGGCGGCTTGGCTATCGCACGCTGGATTTCGAGCGTTTCACCGAACAAGGCGATTATCAGGGCTGCGCGGTAATGAACTATTGCGACGCCGAAGTGCCCTTCACCCGGATCACCGAGCACAAGCATTTCGCACCTTGGGAAACGCATGACGGATCGGTCCTGTACCGCGAATTCTCGCGCGCCTGCGGGCCTGACGATATCCCCTATTACCCGATCCGGCAGGTCGAAGAGAAAACCCTGCTGCGCGACTACGTGGCGCGGGCCGAGGCGATGTTGGGCGTGACCTTCGTCGGGCGTCTGGGAACCTATCGCTATCTGGACATGGATGTCACGATCCGCGAGGCGCTCAACACCGCGCAGCGTTTCAAACAGGCTCGGGCCGAGGGCGCAGCCATGCCCGCCTTCGTCCAGGCCCCGCTGTAACGCAGCATCCCGACCGCACTCTTGCTGCACCGCAGCGACAAGAGATATGCGAAAATGCCACGGTATTGGGCAAAAGTCGGCTCAACCCTGACCATGTAGTCCAAAATATGATGCAATATCGGCCCTTTCATGCTCAAATAGGCGGGTTACGGCATCTGGCGCGCATCGGTTCGAGTCGCATGAGCAATCCCGTTTTGCCGCAGCTGCATTGAAGGTATTTATGCTGACCCGATTGACCACACTGTCCCGGCGGACCAAGCAATTGATCCTGCTCTGGCTGGACATCCTGTTGGTTCCCGCATCGCTTCTGGTGTCGATGGCGGTCTCGTCCAGCACGATCCCCTTCCTTCAGGAAATCCGCGCCGAGCTTCCGGCGATGATCCTGCTGTCGATCGCGGCGGGCTTCATCTCGGTCTCGCTGGGTCTGCCCCGTGTTCAGCTGAAATCCTACGAGCTTTCGGCGCTTGGCCGTTCGGCTGCGCTGGGGGGCATGCTGGCCGGGATGCTGGCGATGATGGTGCTGCTGGGTCAATCCAATGTCGAAGCCGGGACGCCCGTCATCCTTGCGCTGATCTATTCCGTCTTCTCGGCCACGTCGCGACTGGTGCTGCTGCAGATCCTGCTGGCCCTTTACCGCAAGAATGTCGATGAAACGCGCGTGCTGATCTACGGCGCGGGCAAGACCGGCATTCAGCTGGCCATGGCGCTGAAATCGACCGAAGATGTGCGGCTTCTGGGTTTTCTCGACGATAACAGCGTGCTGCATGGCATGACGGTGGCCGGTCAGACCGTCTACCCGGCCCAGCGGATCGAGGCGCTGATCCAGTCGCAGAATGTCGACAAGGTTCTTCTGGCCATGCCGTCGCTCAGCCAGCCCCGGCAGGCGCAGATCGCCCGGCGCGTCGCGAAGATGAAGGTCGAGGTTCAGACGCTTCCCTCTTTCGCGCAACTCATCGGACAGGAAGAGATCGTCGACAAGCTGGCGCCGGTGCTGCCCAATCAGGTTCTGGGCCGCAAGCATCTGAAGGATGCGCTGGATGGCGGCTGTACCGCCTATCGCGGACGCAGCGTGATGATTACCGGCGCGGGCGGCTCGATCGGCTCAGAGATTTGTCGTCAGATCCTCAGTTGCAAGCCCGAGCGGCTGGTGCTGCTGGAACTGACGGAATTCGCGCTGTTCTCGATTGACCGCGAATTGCGCGCGCTGGCCGAAGATACGGGCACCGAGATTGTGCCGATCCTGGGCTCGGTCACCGATGCCCGCCTTGTCGACGCGACGATCCGCGCGCAGGGCGTTCAGGTAATCCTGCATGCCGCCGCCTACAAGCATGTCCCGATGGTCGAAAAGAACCCGCTGGCCGGGATTTCGAACAACGTGTTCGGCACGCAGATCGTGGCGATGGCCGCGCTCGAAAACAAGATCGAGCGTTTCGTGCTGGTCTCGACCGACAAGGCGGTGCGCCCTCTGGGCGTAATGGGCGCAACCAAGCGGATGGCCGAGCTGATCGTCGGCGATTGCGCGCGGCGCTCGAAAGACACCGTGTTCGCGATGGTGCGCTTCGGCAATGTGCTGGGCTCTTCGGGCTCGGTCGTGCCGATCTTCTACGATCAGGTCAGCCGCGGCGGCCCCGTGACCGTCACTGATCCCGAGGTCACGCGCTATTTCATGACGATTCAGGAAGCCTGCCGTCTGGTCTTGTGGGCCGGCACGCTGTCCGAAGGCGGCGAGATTTTCGTTCTGGATATGGGCAAGCCCGTGAAGATCGTCGATCTGGCGCGGCAGGTCATCGAAGCGGCGGGTTACTCGGTTCAGGACAAGGACAATCCCGACGGCGATATCGAGGTCATCACCACCGGCCTGCGCGAAGGCGAGAAGCTGCATGAGGAACTGACCGTCAGCCCCCGCCTGTCGCAGACCGCGCATCCCAAGCTGAGCTGCGCGCGCGAGGAATTGCTGACCGAGTTCGAGATCATCCGCGCGCTGCAGGCCCTGCGCGGCGCGGTCGAAGTGGGCGAGGCCGATGCGGCAGTGGGCGAGATGATGCACTGGCTCAAGCGCGATCTCGACAACAATCTGCGGCTGGCCGAAAGCCTCGCCCAGCGCTGAACGGGCGCGAACAAGGGCTTTGCGGGCGGGTCAGAAGATCTCGATATGATCGGACAGGCCCGCCAGATCGTCATAGCCCGACAACACCACGACATTGCCGCCCACATCGGTGAAATCCAGCACCACGTTGCCGCTGTCATCGAGCGTCCCGAAACGCTCGACCACCTGCGCCGCGGTCAGGTCGCCAAGACTGAACCAGATCCAGTCATCCAGCCGGATGACATCGCCCTCGGTCGGATCGAAATCCATCACCCGGCCGGTATCGTGATCGCGGAAGAACTCGAACACATCGGCCCCCGCGCCGCCCCAATAGACATCGTATCCCGATCCGCCGCGCAGCGTGTCGTTGCCTGAACCGCCGTTCAGAATGTCGTTTCCGGCGCCGCCCGAGATCCAGTCATCGCCGCCTGCGCCCTCCATCGTGTCATTGCCATCGTGCCCCCAGACGACATCGTTGTCGCCGCCGGCATGCAGGCGGTCATGACCTTTCCCGCCGCGCAGCTGGTCGGCCCCGGCCCCGCCATCGGCGCGGTCATCGCCGTCGCCGAGCCACAGATTGTCATTCCCCGACCCGCCGAGCACCGTGTCGTTACCGACTGACGCAAAGATCAGGTCATTCCCGTCGCCCCCCACCAGCAGATCGTCGCCCGCCGCGCCATAGATCGTGTCGTTACCGGCATCGCCGTAGATCATGTCGTTGCCCAGACCGGCGCCGATCATGTCGTTGCCGTCACCGCCCCGTGCCACGTCATCGCCGGTGCCGCACCAGATCGTGTCATACCCAACCCCGCCCTGCGCGGTATCGTTGCCAGCAGAAAGGCCGATCATATTGCGCCCCGAGGTCACGTTGATGAAATCGTCCCCCGCCCCGCCAAAGAGCTGGTCATTCCCGGCCCCGCCATAGATCGTATCGTCGCCGTCATTGGCATAAACCTTGTCGCCGCCATCGCCCCCCGAGATCGAATCGTCGCCGGCGGCCCCGGCGATGACATCGTTGCCCGAACCGCCCAGCAGGGTGTTATTCCCCTCGATGCCACGCAGGGTGTCGTTGCCGGCCCCCCCGTCGATATAGTCGTGTCCGCTACCGCCGTTGATCTGGTCGTTTCCACCGCCGCCCAGAAGCGTGTCGTCACGCGCGCCGCCCCAGATCCGGTCGGCCCCGCCGCCGCCCTGCCGCCAGAATCCGGGATTCGAAGGCGTGTTGGTTTCCGGCGGCGTGAAGGGAAAATGGTCGCCCCATTCGAACCCCTCGGGAAAGATGTCTTCAAGACGCAGCGTCTGACCATCGGCGGAGTTGATGACGATCACCACGCCGCGATAGGAAATGATCGCACCCGTTGCGGTCGCGGTGAATTCAAGCTGCGACATGTCGCGCAGCATCGGCAGGTCCGACAGGTTCAGCCCGTCGCTTCCGGCCTGAAAATCTTCGATCGTGGTGGTTCCGCTGCCGTCACGGATCACGAAGACATCCGCCCCTGCCCCGCCACTCATCCGGGTGCCCGTCCCGCCGGAGACGAGGATATCGTCCCCGCCGCCGCCCAGCAGCGTATCGGTCTGGCCCATGGCCAGCAGGATGTCGTCGCGCTGCGTGCCGGTAAGGGTCTCGGCCGCCCATCCGCTTTCCAGCGTGCGTCCCAGACTGGCCAGATCCAGCGTGAATGTGGTGATCCCGGCTTCGTTCTGCGAGGCCACGAAGATGTAAAGCATGCCGCCATCGACCGTCATTTCAATCGAGGTGACATTGTGCATCGCGGTATCGGCATCGTCGCCCAGCGTCATCACCTCGACCAGTGAACCATCGGGCAGAAGGCTGAACACGGTGATTCCGTTATCGGCCCCGCCCGCGACGACGAATACCTGACCGCCGACCTCGATCACGTCCATCGCCTGCACGCCCTCGATCCGGAGCGCGCCGGTATCGACGACGTGATCGACGGGCTCAAGCTGCCCGGTTGCGGAAAGCTCCATCACCGAGATCGAGGACGTATTGGCCGAGGCCAGTACGACGAAGGTCCGCCCGCCCAAAGTGATCGTCTCCATCGCTGTCGGCGCGTCGATACCGAGCCCCAGCTCGGCGCCCATCGAGCCCACCTGCACCAGATCGCCGGTTGCCGGATCGACCTGATAGACCACGACATTGTTCGATTGCGCATTCGCCACGACGACGAAATCGCGCACACCGATGGTCACGCAATCCAGATCGACCACCTGATCGCCATCGAACCCGTTGGGGAAAATGCACCATGTACCGCCATCCATCATCACGATGGCTTGCAGAAATGCCTCGCTTCCCGCGTCGAAAGCCTCGCGCGCATCCGTCCAAGAGACGTTGTAGAGATAGCCAATATCGCCGTCGTTGCGCAGCCCATAGGCCATCAACCCGCTGCCACGTCCACCGATCAGCATTTCGGGACCGTCGGCGCCGTCATCGAGAAAGATCCGGTCCCCGACCACGCCGCGGATATTGGCGGGGTAGATGACCGTGGTGCTCAGCGAGAGATCGCCGTTGCCGCCGATCACGTAATCCGAAAGCCCGCCATTACGCCCGGTCGTGGCATAGAGATGCGTCACCCCGTCGATGACGGCGATCTCGAAATCCGTAATCCCCTGATCAAGCAGGGCGGTTCCCGTCTCGATGATGCCTTCCAAATGCAGCCGCATGGCCGAACCCTTTACAACGTCAGCGGGTAGCCTGAGCGAGTCGCATGGCGACGGCGGGCGCCCGAATGCGGCAAAAGAAGGGCAAACATGTTGGATTTTACGAGAAGAGCCGTCGTCGGCGTCTTCCCCTTGCCGTTTGACAATACCCCCCGCCTGCGCCTAGCTCTGCGCGGAGATCGGCGCCCGGGCGCCAGCATGGCGGGACAGCGACGCGTGACGATTTCAGACCCTGCGGGCTCGACCGCCCCCGACAGCCTTTCCGCGGAACAAGTCGCCGCCGGGCCGAATGGCCGGCTCGTCGCCGTGGTCGTGACCTTCCGGCGGCTCGATCAGCTCAAGATCACGCTGGGCGCGCTTCTCGCGCAGCCCGCGCGCGATCTCTCGGCCGTGCTGATCGTCGACAATGCCTCGAATGACGGAACAGCCGAGTGGCTTGCCGCGCAGGGCGATCCGCGTCTGGTCACGCTTGCCCTGCCCGAGAACCGGGGCGGCGCCGGCGGGTTCGAAGCCGGGATGCGCCACGCTGTCGAACATCTTGCGCCCGACTGGATCGTCGTGATGGACGACGACGCAAGGCCCGAGCCGGGTGCTTTCGCGGCGTTTCAGGCGCTCGATCTGGGCGGTTTCGACGGCTTCGCTGCCGCCGTGCGCCATCCCGATGGCACCCTGTGCGAAATGAACCGCCCGACCTTCAACCCGTTCTGGCACAAGAAAATCCTTGCCCGGACGCTCTTGGGCGGCGGGCGCGGCGCCTTCCATCTTGGCCCCGAGGATTTCGAAAGGCCGGGCCTGCGCCGGGTAGACGGCGCGTCCTTTGTCGGCTTCTTCGTGCGCGCCGGGACGGTTCGGTTGCGCGGCTATCCGGATCCGGCGCTGTTTCTTTACGGTGACGACGCGATCTACACGATGGAGCTGACCAAGGCCGGACACGCAATCGGCTTCGAACCCTCGGTCCGGTTCGAACATGACAGCAGCACCTATTCCAATGCCGACCCACGCATCCGGCCCTTGTGGAAGGTCTATTACTATCACCGCAACCTGCTGATCCTGTACCGGATCGCCACGGGCGTCTTCTTCGTGCCCGTGCTGATGCTCTACCTGCCGCGCTGGCTGCTCCGGCTGCGTCACCACAAGGGCGAGCGCGGCACGTTCTTGCGGCTGTTCGGCCTCGCGATCGCGGACGGGCTACGGCGCCGGACCGAGCGCTCGCATGCCGAGATCCTGCGCAGGGCTCAGGGGCGGGGCTCAGAGAAACGCTGAGGACCGGGCCGCTGACCGCTGACGGATCAGCGGTTCAGCAGATACAGGTAGTGCTTGCGCACCAGCATCAGCCCCAACACCATCGGGATCAGCGAGCAGGCCAGCACGAACGGGACCGAGATGTAACCGGGCGTATAGGTTGAATAGAACCCTTCGCGCATCAGGCCGGTAATGTGCAGAAGCGGATTGTACCACAGGATTTCTTGCGCGACCGACGGCAAGTCCTCGTACAGCAATATGACCCCGGATACGATCATCAGCGGCCCGGTCATGATGCCCCATATGTTCGACCAGATATCAACGCGCTCGAACAGGTAGCAATTCAGGGCGCCGATGCCGAAGGCCAGTGTCCAGGCCAGGATGTAGGCCAGGAAGATAGGCTTCCAATCCATGATCAGCGTCAGCCCCTCGGCCACAACGATTCCGCTCAGGATCAGGATGCTGACCACGGCATTCACGAAAATGTTCAGCAGGAACCGCGCCAGCAAAGCATGCGGCCACTCGACCCCCGGATAGCTGAGAAGTTTGTTGGAATAGCTCAGCGATTTGCCGACCATGTTCGAGGTACCCTTGAACGCCTGGAAGACCAGAATCCCGGTCCCTTTGAACAACAGAAAGCTGGTTCCCAGCGCGGGATTCCGCGCAAGCAGTGAAAACGCGAACCCAAGGACGATAATCTGCCCGAGCGGCTGCACGATGGCCCAGATGAAGCCACCCGGCGTCCGCCCGAAGCGAGTCGAGACCTCCCGCATGACCAAGGCAAGGATAACGCGCGAATCATGGTAGGATTGGCGGTGTTGCTTCAGCGGTGCCGGTGGTGCGGCGGGCAAATCCGGGTACGACCCAGCGCTCATCGAGCGGTCCTTTCACTGGTGTTTGCCCGCCGGACTATGTAGAAAACCGGCTGACAAGGCAAACAACACTTGGAGCGTTCCGTGGGCAGTAACAATCCCGGCCAGCAAGGGCCAAACGGGAGCTCTGACGCCGAACAGAGGGGCCGCAGGCGCGCCGCGCGCCGCGCTCAGCAAGGCGGCGGGGGCGCGGACGATACGTCGGTGCGGCCGGTTGTCGGTCGCGCCAAGATCCAGAGGCGCCACAGCGCCCTGTTCTTGTCATTGGTGCTGATCGTTTTCGCGCCGCTTCTGATCATCACCGTCTATCTGTATGTCTTCGCGCAGGACCAATACGCGTCGAATACCGGCTTCACCGTACGCAGCGACGAGACGAGCTCGGCTTCGGAACTGGTGGGCGGCCTCAGTTCGATGGTCGGCGGCAGCTCGTCATCCGACACCGATGTGCTCTATGCTTTCATCCACAGCCAGCAGATGGTCGAGCGCGCGCAGGAAGCGCTCGATATCCGCACGCATTATTCGCAGCACTGGAGCACCGATCCGGTCTACTCGATCTGGCCCGACGCCACGATCGAGGATCTGCTGTGGTTCTGGCAACGCGTTGTCATTGTGTCCTATGATCAAAGCTCGGGCCTGATGGACGTGCAGGTGCGCGCGCATACCGCCGAGTTCGCCCAGCAGGTGGCCGAGGAAATCGTCGCCGAGAGCGAGGCGATGATCAACGCGCTCAACGCCCAGTCGCGCCGCGACAGCATCGCCAACGCCCAGCAGGATCTCGAAGGGGCGCTTGAGCGGCTGCGCAGCGCGCGCGAAGAACTGGCGACCTTCCGGGCGCGCACGCAGATCGTCGATCCGCAGGCGGATATTGCCGGCAGAATGGGGGTAATCAACGGTCTGCAATCCACGCTGGCCGAGGCGCTGGTCGAATACGACCTGCTTTTGCAGACCACCGCCGAGAACGATCCCCGCGTCCGTCAGGCCGAGCGCCGGATCGAAGTGATACGCGAGCGGATATCGGAAGAGCGCCGCAACTTCGCCACGCAGGATGTAACGGTCTTCGATACCGATTATCCGCGCCTGATCGCGCAGTTCGAAGCGCTGATGGTCAATCAGGAATTCGCCGAGCGCACCTATACCGCCGCGCTGGAAGCGTTGGATGTCGCGCGCTCGAATGCCGATCGTCAGAGCTTGTATCTGGCCACCTATGTCCGCCCGACGCTGGCGCAGCGCGCGGAATACCCGCAGCGCCGCACCCTTATTCCGCTTTACGGGTTCTTCCTGCTGCTGGCCTGGGGGGCTTTTGCGCTGGTCTTCTACAGCCTTCGGGACCGCGGCTGACGCGAGACGCACGATGATCCAGTTCGAGAATCTGACCAAGGGTTTCTGGATTCGCCGGCAATATCACCCGGTGATCCGCAACCTGAACCTGACCCTGCCCAGCGGCAAGTCGCTGGCCCTGCTGGGCGGTAACGGTGCGGGAAAATCGACCCTGCTGGAGATGATCGCAGGAACCATGGCCCCGGATCGCGGACGCATCATCAGCGACGGCACGATCTCGTGGCCGGTCGGATTCGGCGGCAGCTTTCACCGCGATCTGACCGGCGCACAGAACACCCGGTTCCTGGCCCGTGTCTATGGCGTCGACACCGAGGAACTGGCTGATTTCGTTCAGGATTTCTCAGAGATCGGCAAACACTTCTACATGCCGGTCCGCACCTATTCCTCAGGCATGCGCTCGAGGCTGACATTCGGCATCTCAATGGGCATCCATTTCGACACCTATCTGGTGGATGAAGTGACCGCGGTCGGCGACCAGCGTTTCAAACGCAAGAGCCAGCGGCTGTTCCGGGACCGGATGCAGCGTTCCAGTGCGATCCTCGTCAATCACAACCTCAACGAACTTCGCGACTTTTGCGACGCCGCGCTGGTGTTGCACGAAGGCCGTTTGCGGTATTTCGAGGATCTCGCCGAAGCCGTCAAACACCACGAGCGTCTGCTCGCCTGAGTTTCTGGAGCCATTGTTGGTACGATTCTTCGATAAGAAGCCACCGGAAATCATTTTCCACATCGGTCACTTCAAGACCGGGACAACGGCGCTTCAAGTTTTTTTTCAGGCCAATCGCGACCGGCTGGCCCGGCAAGGGCTGGTCTATGCGCGAACGCATGAAAAGCTCGCCAAGCACTCGCCGCTGGCGCATGTCCTCTACCAAGAGGCTGGCGTGGAAACGCTGCTCTACAATTTCCGCGCCCCCGCCCCGGCGCGCGAGATGTGGCAAGCGCTGTTCGACGAGGCGCTGGCGCTCAAAGGCGGGCAGTCGCTTCTGGTCAGCAGCGAGGAATTCATGCGGCTGGGCGCGCATCCCGGCGCCGAAGCGGCGCTGCGCGCGCTGATCGACACGGTCCGCGACCGGCTGCGCTTTCGCGTCGTGTGTTATCTGCGCGCGCCTCAAAGCCATCTGGAAAGCTGGTACAATCAGCTCATCAAGATCGGCTTCGACGTGCCCGGCTTCGATGCCGCGGTCGAGCAGGTCATGGAGCCGATCCACTGGGATTACGCGCAGGCCCTGCGCCCGTGGATCGACCTGTTCGGCGCCGATGCGGTCATCGTGCGCGGTTTCACCTCGGCGCTGCGGCGCGACGATGCGATGTACCGCGATTTCCTTGGCGCGATCGGGCAGAGTTTTCCCGCCCGCGCCAAGACGCCGGATGCCGACCCGAACCCACGGCTTGCCGACAAGCTTCTGCCGATCAAGCGCGGCATGCAGCATGTCGCCGCGCGGCGCTGGGTCAAGACGACGATGATGCAAGAGGTGAACACCGCGCTCGACGCCGAAACGCAGGCGCCATCTTGGGCCGAACCGCGCGAGGCGCTGTCGTTCGACGACGTGCGGACGCGGGCGCTGAGCGGGCTCGACACGCTTGCAGCCCTGCCCGGCGCGGCGCTCGACCTTGACGCCATGCGCGCCGACCTGCCCCGCCCGCAGGACCCGGCGCGGCGCGAGACGGCCGAGATGTTCGCGGTCCTCTCTGCCGAAATCGCGCGCCTGCGCGAGCGGCTGGCGATGCAGGGGCAGCGCATCAAGACGCTGGAAGCGCAGCTGGGCGAGTCGCAGCCATCAGCCCCGCGCAAGGACAGGTCCCAATGAGAATCCTGTATTACAACTGGGCGGATTACATGGACCGCGAGCGGCGCGGCGGCGGCGTCAGCGTCTATCAGCGCAATGTCATCAACGGCATGGCGGCGCAGGACGATATTGAAACGGCGTTCCTGTCGTCGGGCCTGTCGCATGAATTCCTGCGCCGCAAGCCGCATGTGATCACCGAAGACGGCGGCGCAAGCCCGCGCTACACGCTGGTCAATTCGGGCCTGCTGGCGCCCTCGCATGCCGATTTCGGCGGCCATGCGCAGCTGGACGATCCCGCGACCGAGGCCGCTTTTGCCGACTTCGTCGAGCGGACCGGCCCGTGGGACGTCATCCATTTCAACAATCTCGAAGGCCTGCCCGCCAATGTGCTGAACCTCAAGCGGCGCTGGCCCGAGACGAAATTCGTGCTGTCGCTACACAATTACTACCCGTTCTGTCCGCAGGTGAACCTGTGGTACGCCGAGCGCGAGCATTGCGACGATTTCCATGGCGGAACGAGCTGCACGCGCTGTCTTGCCGCACAGCCCGAGCCGCGCTCGATCCGCACGGCCTATGCCATCGCCTGGACCTTCGCGCGCACCGGGCTTGGCCCCGGGACATGGTTCTACGACCGGGTGTTCCGCCCGTCGATGCGGATGGCGTGGCGCAGCCTGCGCAGCCTCATGAACGTCCGCCGGCGGCGGCGCATGGCCGAGCCCGTGCGTCTTGTCGCAGCCGGGGCCGGCGCGGGGGCCAGCGCCCAGCCCCTGCAGGGCGGCAACGTGCCCACCGTGATCCCCGCCGCGAGCGACGAGCAGGCCCGCATTCACCCCACCCCCAGCAGCGCGACCCCGGCCGAGGCCTTTGCCCGCCGCCGCGCGCGCTTCGTCAGCCTGATCAACGCGCATTGCGACAGCGTGCTGTGCGTATCGGACCGCGTGCGCCAGATCGCCCTGCATCACGGTATCCATGCCTCGAAGCTGCAGACCAGCTATATCGGCTCGGCCGAGGCGGGCGAATGGCACTATACCCGTCCGCGCACCACCTTCCTGCATGAAGACGGCACGCTGCGGATCGCCTATCTGGGCTATATGCGCCGCGACAAGGGCTATCACTTCCTGATGCGCGCGCTGGCCGCGCTGCCCGCCGAACAGGCCCGGCGCGTGCGGCTGAAGCTGGCCGCGCTGCCCGGCGACAGTGAGGCGATGAATCTTCTGTCCGGCGTGCGCGGGCATCTGGCCGAGGTCACGCATATCCCCGGCTATTCGCATGACGACCTGAAGACGATGCTGGCCGATGTCGATCTGGGCGTGGTACCGGTGGTGTGGGAGGACAACCTTCCGCAGGTCGCCATCGAGATGCATTCGCGGCACATTCCGCTCATCACCTCGGACCGGGGCGGCGCGCAGGAACTGGGGCGCTGCAACGATCTGGTGTTCCGCGCCGACAGTATCGATGCGTTCCATCGCGTCCTGTCGCGCCTTCTGGACGGCAGTGTGACGCCGGCCAATTACTGGGCGAATGCCATCGCCCCTGTCAGCGTCCAGAGCCATATCGAAGAGCTTCTGCAGATTTACCGGGAAACGCCATGAAAGCCGTCATTCACATCGGAACGCAGAAGACCGGCACGACGACGATCCAGTCGTTTCTGGCGCTGAACCGTCCGGCCCTGTCGTCTCAGGGTCTGCGCTTCGAGCCCTTCACGCCGCGCAACCCCGCCCAGATGGAGCTGGGCCTGACCGCCATCGTCCGCTCGGGCGGCGAGCTGGAAGCGGCAAACAAGCTCTACGCCATGGGCGTCAAGGGCCGCGCCAGTCAGGAGGCCTATGTCGACCGGTTCGAGGCGATGTTGCGCGAGGGCGTGAAAACGTGGCCCGAGCATACATATCTGGCCTCGAGCGAGCAGATCCATGCCTGGTGCCACACGCTCGACCGGATGCAGGCGCTGCACGACACGCTGAACCGCCATTTCGAAAGCGTACGCTACATCGTTTACTATCGCCCGCAGGACGAGTTCATGCTCTCGACCTATTCCGAAGCGATCAAGCGCGGCGAGTTCCAGACACTCGATCAGCATATCGACACGATGCTGCCGAAGATGAATTTCTTCCGCCGCGCCAAGATGTGGGCCTCGGTCGTGGGACAGGAAAACCTGACCGTCCGGCTGTTCGACCGGGGCGTGATGAAGAACGGCGATCTGCTGGACGATTTCTGCGCAGTGGCAGGGATCGACCGCGGCCCGCTGGAAGATCCGCCCTATCTGAACCAGTCGCTCAGCGCCGAAGAGGTCGATCTGGCGATGCAGATCGGGAAATGGACGCCCTCACGGCTGAAAAGCGGCGGGCCCAACCCGCTGTTTCACGCCGCGATGGTGCTGAAGCGGCGCGGGCTCAAGCAGCCGGGGTCGAAACTGGTTCTCAGCGACGAACAGCGCGACCGCATCCGAGCCGCCCACGCGGAAAGCAACGAACGCCTGCGCGCGCAGTTCTTCCCGGATAGCGAGCGGCTTTTCACCAAGTTCTGAGCCCCGGCGTTCTGCCCCGGCCCGGGCCCGGCGGCGATCAGCCGCCGCAGACCCGCCGCACGAAATCGGCCTGATCCCACGGCACCGAGATTTCCGGAGCGTGGATCACGTCGCGCCCCTCACCCACCAGAGCCAGATACTTGCGGTATTCCTCGGCATTGTTGAAATGCTGGCTCCGCGCGACCTCGGCCTGCGCCTTGGCGCGGAAATGCGCGTTGTACTTGAAATGCGCGAAGAACAGCTCGCGCTTGGCCAGCCGCGTATCCGAGACGTAATGCAGCCCCGCCGACAGCCGCATCCATGGCCGATAGCGCAACAGCGCGTATTTCTGCGCAACGAACAGATCGCTGCGCGATCCCGGAATAAGCCGGTGACGCAGCGCGCTGGTCCATGTCGGCGAGTTGGAATAAGGCCCCAGCGCCATCGACGCGGTGAGGAACGGCTCGCGCTCGACGAAGCCCGCCTGCGCGAAGGGATCGGCCCCCTTGAAATCGACCGTCGAAAGCGAGCCCTCGGGATACATGTCGAGCATGAAGATCCGCGCGGCATCGGCGCCGTCGAATTCGGGCGACCGCACCAGCGACAGCACATCCCCCGACCGGTCGAGATTCCAGAACAGGAACTCGTCGGCATCGACGGCCAGTGACCAGCGCCCGACGCGGAAATTCGACATCAGCGCCTGCTGCCAAGCGACACCGTAGCCCGACTTGCCGTATTCGGTATCGACCGAGAACAGCGCGACGTCAGGCTGCTCGGCGAGATATTCGAAACTGCCGTCATCCGAGCCGTTATCGGCGATCAGGAATCCCTTGACGCCCAGCTTCCGGTAATGATCGAGGAAGGCGGGCAGGATGAACATCTCGTTGCGCAGGCAGATCACCGCCGCGACCTCGGCCTCGTTGACCGCATCAAGCTTCGCCTGAGACGATACAAGGTCCAGCGCGTTCGAGTTGAACCCCAGCTTCACCCACTGGTAGCTCGGCCAGATCTTGCGATCCAGCGGGCGGGTTTGCTCAAGGCCATCGAGCACTTCCGCCATCCGGTCGACACCGTCGAGATGCGCCAGCTTCACCTGCGCGCCCTTGAACGGCAGAAAACCGTTCACCCATTGCGGCACGATCGGGCCGCCGGGTGCCGTGCGGCGCAGTACGCTGACATGGTAGCCGGTATTATCAAGCCAGATGTCGCGCATACTGAGCAGGTCGCCGACCAGCTTGTCTTCCATGAAGGACAACTGCTCAAGCTCGCGCCCCTCGGCTGTCTGCGCGGCCTCAACGAGCGCGGCCATCGCCACGCGCGACAGCGAATACCCCGTGCCGCCATCGGCATAGGTGGACGGCTCGGGCGACTTGTCCAGCTCGAACCTGCCGCGCTGCGAGCGGGACTTGCCCTGATGCCATGCCCGGTCGACCTGCCCGCGCGAGCGATGCAGCCGCCGTCCGTGGTAATCGGCGGGCCGATGCGCGAGATCCCCGAACCAGGCTTCGGGGTCGATGAAGCAATCGTCGTCCACCTTCACCAGATGCGCGAAATTGGTGTGTTCGAGCACCCATTTCGTCAGCGCGATGCTCTTTTGCGGCAGACCTTCGTAATCGTCGGGCGCATCCAGATAGACCACATCCCCGTCGCGCCGCCCGTCCCCGTTGCCTGCGAAGACAAGGAACGGCACGCCCATCGCCTTGAGCCGGGCCAGCCATGTCTCGCGCATCACCTTGACGCGCGTGTCGAGATTGGGCTGGCAGGTATAGACGCATAGCAGCGTATCCTGCAGCGGGCTGGCGGCGGCGATCAGATCGGCGGCACGGTCGTCGGTCGCGGCGGGCGGCGGCGCGGGCAGGGGCCGGTCGAACAGCGTGGCAAGCTTGCGGACATCGGCATTGTCGCCATGCGCCCTGCGCAGCGCCTCGAAAGACATCAGCACCACCGAGGACCGCATCAGCAATCCGGCTGCGACCTCGTCGGCGAATTGCGTCACCACAAGGCGCTGCGCCTGCGCCAGAACCTGTTCGGCCTCGTCTGCGCGGCCCTGATCCAGCAGACCACGCGCGGTACCCAGCGCCAGCATGATGCCGACGAACTGGCCCTGCGTCCCGGAAACGACCGGCAGCGCTTCAAGCCATTCCGGCAGGGCCTGCGCCCCGGCGGTGCCGGCAAGAAGCGCCTCAGCCCGAGCGCGCAGGTTTCGGTTCAGATCCGCGAAGGGCAGGGCCACGAGCTGTTCGTTGTAGCGCTCGAGCCCGCGACAGGCCCCTTTGCGCTGTTCCTCGGACAGGGCGATCTCGGCGCGCGGGAAGGCCAGAAGCCGCAACGCGCCCTCTGCCGGGTCCATCCCCGCGATCAGGGGCGCCAGCGCACCACCCAGCGCGGTCTCGGCCACGCCCAGCGGCCCGAACAGCTCGCGCCGGAAGCGGATCATGTCGACCGTGCCGATCTGCCGGTGAAGGTTGAGCGCATCATCAACCCGCTCGGTATCGGCGTCGGAAAGAACCGGTCCGTTCAGGATCGCCCCCTCGATCTGCTCGAACGCGTCGCGCATCGCCCGCAGGCTCTCGGGCAACACCCAGCCGGTCTGCGCCTGTGCCTCGCGCACCATGGCCCAGAAGCTTGGGTTCAGGGCATAGACCTTGCCCACCACCCAGACCGCGCGTTCGCGCACTTCGGGCGCCAGCGCCGTGTCGCGCGACAGGATCGTCACCGTCGCGCGCATCAGGCGCAGGCAGTTCATCGGCCCCCAGTAATCGTCCGCATGCCATTCGATCAGGTTCAGCGCGCCGCCAAGGATCTCGCGCGCCACCCAGTCGAGCGGCAGCGTGCCGTCCAGCGCCGGGGCCGTGTGCGCCGCCTGCTCCATCACCCAGGCGATCACCGGCGTGTTCAGCCAGTCGCCGCCGGGCGCGGCGATCTGGTGCATGGCCTCCATCGCGGCCTGAAACCGGCCCTCGCCATAGTAGAGCCCGATCATCAGCGAGCGGGCCGAGCTGATCTTCCAGTCGAGCGGCTTGTAGGGCAGCCCGGTATCGCGCCGGTAGCGCAGCAGTTCTTCCATCCGGTCGTTCTGCGCGAACCAGATCATCAGCCGGTAGAGGAACATCAGCTTGAGCATGTCCACCGGATCGACGCGCACGTCATCACCGTCGGCGCCCCGTTCGACAACCGGCAGGCTGGACTTCGGCAGCGTTGCCGCCTGCGCGCTCAACGCCTTCATCTCGGCATCGAGAACGGCAATCGGGTCGCGCGACGGATCGGCGCGCATGGCAAGGGTGAAACGCTCGGCCGCCTCGATCGCCGGTTGCTCGGGGTCGGCTCGGACGACAGCGCTGTCCGCAGCGTCGATCGAGGGCGCCAGAAGCGCCCGCTGGGGCAGATAGGCAGACAGCTTGAAACGCTCGGCCGCCTTGGACAGAACGGACCAGACCTCGGGCGTCAGCTCATCGGCGATGCCTGCGAATTTCACATGCTCCAGCGCCTGCAGCGCCGCGCGGTCGTTCTGAGCAAGTGCGCGCGACTTGGCCAGCTCGGACACCCGAGCGGCCAGCGCGGCGCGCGTCAACGTCATCCGGCCCAGCACCGCACCGTCCCGCGTCGTCAGCGTCAGGTCGAGTGCATCGCCCGCGTCGGTCCAGATCCGACCCGGCGGCACCGCGACCAGACCGTATTCCGTGCTCTCGGCCTTACCCGGGGCCGGTATCTTGCGCAGCGAGGCACGGAAGGTCTCTTCCATCCCGGCCACATGCAGCACGCCGTCGCGCTCATGATCCGAACGCAGCTGCCGCAAGACCACCTCTAACGTGTCGTTCAGATGCAGCCCGGTCTCGTTCTGCCAGCGATCTTTCGACATATCGAGGACCATGCGGTCATAGACCGACCACCCCCTGACATCGACGCTGGCGATTTCATCCAGCCGGGGAAAGCCCCGCCGCATGAACATCCGGCCCGACAGATCCAGCCGGGGCATCGCGTCAAACGTGCCGATATGGCGTTCGTCTACATGCACGTCGGCGGTGCCATTGCGGAAGACGATCTGCACCGGCGTCGGGCGGTTCTCGAACGCCATCGGATAGCGGATCTCTCGCCGCCAGCCTTCGGGCGCCTTGCGGTTCACGACGACCAATTTTTCGTCGCGCCGGACCGACAGGTGAAAAGGAATTTCGGTTTCGGCTTCGTTATAAAAATCAAGGTTCAGGACATAGCCGGCGGAAAAGTCGGCCAGGGTCCAGAAACGTGCCCCTTGGGCGGTACGAAAGGACTCCATGTAACCTCTGTGCTTCAATCGACACTGCAGCGCAGCATAAATCCGGACCTTATGACAAGTGTCTCTGCGCGATGCAACTCTGCCTCAGCGGCGTCCCCGAGTCAGCATCCGGCGTGCCAGACGGGGTGTTTCCGGGTCCGGCTGACTATGCGGATGCACCCGAGGATGCCCCGGCGCCCAGCCCGAGAGCAGAACCAGCACCGCCGCCAGAGCCCAGCGCAGGGTCCCGCGCAGCCCGGTCAGGCGCAGCAGCCGCAGAAAGACCTGCCCGCGCCGTCGCGGCCCCAGCCCCGGCGATGTTGCCCGGGCCACCGCGCGCCGCAGCCGAAGCAGCCCACCACCCCCCGCCATGACATCGGGAATGCGCGCCACTGAATAGCGGGTATAGGCCACGCTCCGTGCCGCTTGCGCCAGTTCGAAGACCAGCATCTGAACCGACAACGGATCGCCCCGAAGCACGTCACGCTCGGGCATCCCGGCCAGCAGGTCGCGCCGCAGGATCCGGTTGCCCAGCGCGGGATATTGCCGGGTAAGAGCCCCCTCGCCCATACCGATTGCGCCACCGCGCGCGGGCAGCGCCGCAAGATCGAACCCCAGCGCCTCGTTATTGGTCCAGCCGTCGTGATAGCCCAGCCCGTCGCGGGTCAGGGCGCCGATCCCAAGATCGCAGCCGGTTTCCACCGCCAGATTGAACAACCATTTCAGCCCGTCGGCTTCGGGCGCCTCGCCCGGGGCCAGAACGATCACCCATTCCCCTTGCACCAGTTCCGCCAGCCGCCGGGGCGTTAGCCCCTCGGCTTCGATCCGTGTCACCTTTTGCCCCGAGGGCAGCGTTGCGGGCGCGTCGGGGGCAGCGACCAGAAGCTCGAAACTGTCCTGCACCCCCCGGTCGAGCCTCGCCAGCACGGCGGCAGGGTGGGGATCCAGCACCACGACTGTCAGCGGCGTCTTGCCGGCCAGCACCATGCCCAGATGGCGGCTGATTTCGGGGTCCCAGTCGGGCGACCAATGCGTGCCCAGCCGGTCAAACAGCGCAAAGGTCGCGGTCAGAAACCGGGCGCGACGGTCACGGTCGGCCAGAACGCTGGCCCGCTCATAGACAAGCCGCGTTGCCAGACGGTCGTACCCTTCCTTGCCATGCGCCATCGTCATGAGCCGGGGATACAGCCGATCGAGCACGCGTAGCTGATCAAAGACCCGGTCGTCGTCGCTGCCGGTGATCTGGCCCGCGCGTTCGCGGCGATGCAGGTAAAGCGGCACGGGGGTATAGGCGAGCGCGGGCGCGCGGGCGGCGATGGCCCAGAACACCTCGTGATCTTCGAACCAGCTTCCCTCGGGATAGCGCAGATTGTCGAACAAGGCCCGCCGGTAGAGCTTGTTCCATGCCGACGGAAAGACCCGCACCGCCTCGCGCGCATCCGCCAGTGCCAGGATTTGCGGCGCGTCGAGCGGTTCCGAAGCATGCAGCGCAGGATGGCTGATCCGCGTGCCATCGGGATAGGCAAGCTCGATCGCACAGGCCGCCCAGTCGGTGTTCTGCCGTGTCAGCGTGTCGTGCAAGGTGGACAGGAAGTCGGGTGCAAAGGCATCGTCGCCGTCGAGAAAGGCGATGAATCGTCCCCGCGCCTGATCGAGCCCGGCATTGCGCGCGCCCGACAGACCGCGATTGGCCTGACGGATCACCCGGAACCGCGGATCGCCCGCGCAAATTTCGGACGCCAGCGCGCCCGACCCGTCGGTCGAGCCGTCATCGACGATTAGCGCCTCGAAATCGGTGAGAGTCTGGGCCTTGATACTGGCCACGGCGTCGCGGACGTGATCGACCACGTTATACACCGCGACGATGACAGAGATCAGCGGGGCCTCGGTCTGTGACATGCCGTTTTTCCCGCTCCGTCGCGTCTGGATCGCCCCGTTTCCGGCCGCGCCGGCAGCCGGATCGCGCGTCTGGTTTCCGCTTGTTCTCCACAATTCGCAACGATATTCAAGGCACGGAGACGGTTAGAGGACCTGCGGATGCCGCAAAACGCTGCCAAAAGCACCGATATCAAAGGCTTCGTGTTCGTGGTGACCTATGGGCGCTCCGGCTCGACGCTGGTGCAAAATCTCCTCAACGCGATCGACGGGTATTGCATCCGGGGTGAGAACGCGAACGCGGTGGGACCGCTGGCACAGGCTTGGGTCAATGTCCGGGACAATGACGTCATCCGCAGCCACGCCCGCACTGGCGAGACGACACAGCCCAACAACCCTTGGTACGGGGCCGAGAACTGCAATCACCGTCGATACGGAAAGGCGCTGGCTCACGCTTTCCGTAGTCAGATCCTTATGCCGCCCGCCGGCACCCGTGTCACGGGGTTCAAGGAAATCCGCTGGGGCAACAGCTTCGTGGATCTCAGCAATACGCTGAATTTCCTGCATCGTTTCATGAGCCCGGCGAAGTTTATTTTCAACACCCGGGATCTGGATGAGGTCGTGCGTTCCGGCTGGTGGGCGCAGCAAGACGCCAACGAGGTCAAGAGGCGGCTGTCTGCGACCGAAGCGCTGTTTCACCGCTACATGCGCAACAATCCAGACCGCTGCCATCACATCCACTACAACGACTATACGAGCGACCACAGCAAGCTGGAGCCGCTGTTTGACTTTCTGGGCGAGGAATACGACCCCGACCTTGTGTCGAACGTCATGTCGCGAAAGCTGATGCACCTGAAGAAGACTGCGGAATAGGGGCGGCGCGGGTGCATCGATTGTGCTTTCGATACCCGCTTGGAAATCAGCGTGCTCATGGCAACGGAAACAGGCGTATGCTGGACGGCTAGCGGTGCCATTGCATCGCAAACGCGAACGCGTCATTAGGGTCTTGCCAGATTTCAGGCCCGCCTTTTCCAGCCCACTGATACGAGATCGTCATAATGGAACAATCTATTCGGAAACCCGTCTTCCTGCTCGGCGTCGGCGCTCAGAAATCCGGAACGACCTGGATGTGGTCCTATCTCAAGCGGCATCCCCAGTGCGCCATGGGCACCATCAAGGAATACGCCGTGTTTCAAGCGGCGTTTCTGGGGGACGCCTTCCCGGTTCGCCGCCGGGCCCGCCTTGAACAACTCGCCAAACTGCTGACTGGCCGCCGGAATCAATTGGTCGATGGCAAAGAACCCACCCAGACCGACGCGATCCTCAGCCTAATGGACAATATCGCGCTCGAGCTGGATCTGGACCGCTACGTCCCGCATTTCCGCTCCCTTATGGACAAGAACCCGGGTACGCATCTGGTTGCGGATATCACACCCGAATATTGCGCGCTTACGCCCGAACACCTGACGACAATCCGTACGATGCTGATCGAGGGCGGTTTCGACGTGCGCGTTGTCTACCTGATGCGCGATCCGGTCGAACGGTGTTTTTCGATGCTGCGCATGGGCGACCGGAATGCAGGCAAGGGCGCCAATACGACAGCGCACAAACGGTTCGCCAAAGACGCCAAGCAGCCGTGGTGCGAACGGCACACTCGCTACGACCGGACGATCTCGAATCTCGAACAGGTTTTCCGTTCTGAAGAGCTGCATTTCGATCTGTACGAAGATTTCATCAGCAAGGAAGGCGTTCAGGCGCTGACGGAGTTCCTCGGCATCAGTTACACCGCTCCGAATCTCGACCATCGCGCCAATGCGTCGCCGCGTGACGCCGAGCCCGACGCCGAGGCCATTGCGGACGTCCGGGCCTTTTACGAGCCGGTCTATGCCTATTGCCGCGAGCGCTTCGGCGAAGAGCGTATCGCAAAGCTGTGGAAAAATGCCTGAGATCAGCAGGATGGTCATGAAAAAAGGCGCGCCCCCCGGGCGCGCCTTTTGCATTGAGTGAAAGGCCAGCAGCCGGGGCGGCTCAGCCCTTCTTCAGGCAGCGCTGACCCAGAACCTCGGCGATCTGCACCGCGTTCAGCGCGGCGCCCTTGCGCAGGTTGTCGGACACGCACCAGAAGTTGATGCCGTTGTCGATCGTCGCGTCCTGACGGATGCGGCTGATATAGGTGGCGTATTCGCCCACGCAATCGACGGGCGTGATGTAGCCACCGGCCTCGCGCTTGTCGACGACCAGAATGCCGGGCGCCTCGCGCAGGATCTCGGTCGCTTCTTCCCAGTCGAGGAAATCTTCGAATTCCACGTTGATCGATTCCGCATGGCCGACGAAGACCGGCACCCGGACGCAGGTCGCGGTGACCTTGATTTTGGGATCGACGATTTTCTTGGTCTCGGTGACCATCTTCCATTCTTCTTTCGTGTCGCCGCTATCGAGGAAGACATCGATATGCGGGATCACGTTGAAGGCGATCTGCTTGGGATAGACCGACGGCGCGACTTCCTGACCGGGGACGAAGACGCCCTTGGTCTGGTTCCACAGCTCGTCCATCGCCTCTTTGCCGGTGCCCGACACGGATTGATAGGTCGAGACCACGACGCGCTTGATCTTCGCGCGGTCATGCAGCGGCTTCAGCGCGACAACCATCTGCGCGGTCGAGCAGTTGGGATTCGCGATGATGTTCTTCTTGGTATAGCCGTCGACAGCGGCGGCGTTCACTTCCGGTACCACCAGCGGCACATCGGGGTCGTAGCGGTAGAGCGACGAATTGTCGATCACCACGCAGCCGGCGGCGGCGGCCTTGGGCGCGTAGACCTTGGTCGCGTCCGAGCCGATGGCGAACAGCGCGATATCCCAGCCGGTGAAATCGAAATGCTCGAGATCCTGGCATTTCAGCGTTTTGTCGCCAAAGCTGCATTCGGTCCCCAGCGAGCGGCGCGAAGCCAGCACGGCGATTTCATCGACCGGGAACTCGCGCTCGGCGAGGATGTTCAGCATTTCGCGGCCCACGTTCCCCGTGGCACCGACAACAACAACCTTGTAACCCATCAGATCCTCCTTGGACGTACGGACAGGCATGACCGCCCCCGCCCGGCAGGACGGCAGCGTCATGGACAGCAGCGCGAATACGCGGTTTCGGTCCGGGATTAAAGCCCAATGGGGGGCACGCCCCGGTATAACTGCCGTTTCTGCCGCGAAATTCTCAGTCCGTGCGGTCTTGCGAGAACAGGTAGACCGCGCAGCCCGCCAGCAGCAGCAGACCGAACAGCAGGAAGATCGCCTGATAAGGCGCCTCGGGCGCGACCGGCTCGGTCGCGCGGTACAGGCGGCCCGACAGCGTCTGCAGCACCCCCACCCCGCCGATGCCGAACAGGTTCATCAGCGTGACACCCCGGCCCAGCAGATGCGGCGGGAAAAAGCTGCGGCCATGCGCAACCATCAGCGGGAAGGACGAGCCGAACAGCCCCACCCCCGCCACCAGCGCCGTGGCCGGCAGCAAGCCGATGGCCGGCACCGCCCAGAGCGTCAGGATACAGGCCGCGGCCATCAGGTTGCCCACCAGCACCACCCATTTGCGCGTGCCGAACACACGGTCCAGCGGGCCATAGGCGAAAGAGCCTGCCACCATCGCCAACGCCATGGCCAGCGTGATCCAGCCGATATCGATCGCACTGGCGCCATAGACATCGGCAAAGAACGGCCCCGCCCAGAGCCCGCGAATGGCGGCGGCGGGCAGGTAGTTCACCGCCATCAGCGGCAGGATCAGCCAAAGCGCGCGGATCTTGAGAAGATCGAAGACCGAGCCGCGCCCGGCGGCGCCCTGTTCAAGCGGCGGCGGATCCTGCACCAGCCGCCCCACGGCCAGCGCCACGATCAGCGTCGCGGCGGCGAGCGTCAGCACGGCGGCCCGCCAGCCGAAGGTCTCGGCCGCCCAGGCCAGCGGCCAGGCCCCGGCCAGATTGCCCAGCGTGCCGAAACCGATGATCGCCCCGGCAAGGGTGGCGAAGACGCGGGCGGGATAGATGCGGCCGAAGATGTAATAGCTGGCCATCAGCACGGGCGAACAGCCGATGCCGATCAGGATCATCGCCACATGGATATGCCACGGCGCCTGCGCCAGCCCGAAGACCAGCGCGCCACCGGCGCCCGCGACGCCCAGCAGCCACGCCGCGACGCGGCGCGGGCCGATCCCGTCGAGGGCGGCGCCTACCGGGATCTGCATCAGCGCGAAGGTCAGGAACCAAAGGCCCGAGGACAGCGCCAGATCCTCGGGCAGCGCGCCGAGATCGCGCTCCAGAAGCGGCGAGAGAACGGCCAGAAAGGCGCGGTAGAACTGGCTCAGCACATAGGCGATGACCAGAAAAGAAATGCCGATTTTCACGCCGCTTTTCCCGAATTGGTTAAACAACGTGCAGTTATGCGGATTGAACAGGCAAGGTCCAGAGGGGCGGCGGCGGAATTACGCCCCTCCCTGCCGCGCCGCGCGCGTCAGGCCAGATGCGAGCGGAAGGCCGCGACCACCTGCCGGTAGATCTCGCGCTTGAAGGGGACGATCGCTTCGATCATCTCATCCGCCGTCACCCAGCGCCATTCGCTGAATTCGGGATGCTCCTGCTCAAGGTCGATCTGCTCGTCACGACCGAGATAGCGCAGCAGGTACCATTTCTGCGTCTGGCCGCGATAGCGCCCCTTCCACATCTTGCCCAGAAGCTCGGGCGGAAGGTCGTAGGACAGCCAGTCGGGCGTTTCATCCAGAACCTGAACCAGCGCGGGGGCCACGCCGGTCTCTTCTTCAAGCTCGCGCAGGGCGGCGGCGCGGGGGTCTTCGCCCGCGTCGATCCCGCCCTGCGGCATTTGCCAAGCCGGAACAGGGCTGTCGAGCCGACGGGCGGCAAAGATCATGCCGCGCCCGTCGATCATCATCACGCCGACATTGGGCCGGTAGGGCAGCGCCTGAAGCTCGTCGGGCGTCATCAGTTGCCGTTCATCGCCGAGAGACCGCGCAGGATGTCCAGCGCATAGGCCAGCTGGTAATCCTCGTCGCGCAGCTGAGCGACCTCTTCGGCGGCGCGCTCTTCCTCTTCCATCTGCCGACGTTCGTCATCGGTGATGTTGGTGTTGGACAGCGCGCCCCGCAGCGTGGATTCCGAGCGAAGCGGACGCGGCGTGACGCCGTCTTCCTCGGGCGCGATGGCGGCATCGTGGCGCGGCGGCTGATGCACAACGATGTCGGGCGCCACGCCCAGAGCCTGAATCGACCGGCCCGAGGGGGTGTAATACAGCGCCGTCGTCAGGCGCATGGCCCCGTCGCCGCGCAGCGGGATCAGCGACTGGACCGAGCCCTTGCCGAAGCTGCGCTCGCCCACCACGACCGCGCGGCGGTGATCTTGCAGCGCACCCGCGACGATCTCGCTGGCCGAGGCCGAGCCGCCATTGATCAGCACCACCATCGGCCGCCCGTCGATCAGATCGCCGGTCGTGGCGTTGTAGCGCTCGCCTTCGGCTTCGTCGCGGCCGCGGGTCGAGACGATCTCGCCCTGCTCAAGGAAGGCATCCGACACGCGGATCGCCTGCATCAGCAGACCGCCGGGATTGTTGCGCAGATCCAGAACGATGCCCTGAAGCTGGTCGATGCCGCCCAGTTCCTCGATGCCCTGCTCAAGCTCGGTTTCGAGATTGTCATAGGTCTGTTCGTTGAAAGTCGTCACGCGCAGCACGACGATATCTCCCTCGACGCGCGAACGGACGGCCTGAATGCGGATCGTGTCGCGGATGATCGACAGATCGAACGGCTCGCTGGCGCCCTCGCGCATGATCGTCACGACGATCTCGCTGCCGACCGGGCCGCGCATCAGATCCACCGCCTCGGGCAGCGTCAGGCCCAGAAGCGAGACGCCGTCGACATGGGTCAGCACATCGCCGGGCTGCACGCCGGCATCGGCGGCGGGCGTGTCGTCGATCGGGGTGATGACGCGGACATAGCCGTCCTGCTGGGTGATCTCGATCCCCAGCCCGCCAAAGGCGCCGCGCGTCTGCACGCGCATGTCTTCGTAATCGTCGGGCGGCAGGTAGCTCGAATGCGGGTCGAGCGAATTCAGCATGCCGTTGATCGCCGCTTCGATCAGCTGGCCGGTATCGGCCTCGTTGACATATTGCGCGCGGATCCTCTCGAACACGTCGCCGAACAGGTCGAGCTGTTCATAGACCGACTGGTTGGCGTCCTGTTCCTGCGCCAGAAGCGGCGCGGCGACCTGTGTCGACAACACGGCTCCGCCGAGAATGCCCGCCGCCGCTGCCACCAGATACTTGTTCATGCTTCCATCCCGTCTGTCGGTCCTGCGCGCCCTGCCGCGCGCGTGTCCAGCCGTGTCACGGCTGCTGTCCACTCAAATCGAACCAGTCGGCAGGGTCAATGGCCTGCCCGTTCCGCCGCAATTCCAGATACAGCGTTTCGCCCCGGCTCGCCACCTCGTCAACGCGCACGAATTCGTCAGCCGCCGGATCGCCCCCGGGCATCAGGCCCAGCGCGTCGCCCTGAGCCACGACCTCGCCCACCCGCGGATAGACCACGTCGAGCCCGGCGATCACGATCAGCCAGCCCTCGCCCGGTTCCAGCAACACGACGTTGCCGTAATCCAGAAGCGGCCCGCGATAGCGTACCGTGCCGTACCACGGCGCCACGACCAGCGCGCCCGGCTCGGTCGCCAGAACCAGCCCCGGCCGCTCGATCCCGGCGGCGTCGGCCTCGCCCGCGCCACGCAGGACCGTGGCGATGGCGGGCAGTTCCAGCCGCCCGCGCGCGGTTTCGAAAAGCGGCAGCTCGGACGACGCGCCCGAGGGGCGCTCGGCCAGACCGCTCGCCAATCCCTGCAGCGTACGCACCGATTCCAGCAGCGCCAGCATCCGCGTCTCGTCATCGCCCACCCGGGGCGGCAATTCGCGCCGGTCGGCCATCGCCTGACTCAGTTCCGCCCGCGCGTCCTGCAGGCTGGCCAGCCCTGAGGCCAGCGTGTCGACCGCGCTCTCACGCACCGCACGCAGGTCGCGCAGCTCGCGCGCCAGCGCGCCGATGCGGTCGGCCTCGGCCTGCATGCCCGCCGCGACATCGGCGATCATCATCCCCGCCCGCGCGGTCGCCAGCGGGCCCTGCGGATGGACCATCATCACCGGTCCCTCGACCCGCTCGACCGCCATCATCGCGCCCAGAACGCGGCTGACCTGCGCCTGTTGCTGTTCGAGCACCCGCTCGACCGCCGCCTCGCGCAGGGATGCCTCGCGCATCCCTTCGCGCAAGGCCGACAACCCCGCCTCATGCGCCCGGATCGCCCGCGTCAGCGCGTCGATCTGGTCCGGCGCCTGACGCGCCTCGCCCAGACTGTCGATCGCCGTCAGCAGATCGATCGCGGCGGCCTGCGCGTTCTCGGCGGTATTGGCGGCAACCGGCGCGGCGCTCAGGGCGCATCCGAGCCCCAGCACAACCCCGAGCACCCGAGCCAGAGACCCCGCGCGCGCCATCGCTCAGGCCTTCCGGATCAGGCTTTTGCCGGTCATCTCGTCGGGCTGCGGCACGCCCATGAGTTCCAGAAGCGTAGGCGCCACATCGGCCAGCCGGCCATCGGCCAGCGTCGCCCCTTCGGGCCCGCCGATCAATGCAACCGGAACGAGATTCGTCGTATGCGCGGTATGCGGCCCGCCGGTGGCATAATCGATCATCTGCTCGCAATTGCCGTGATCGGCGGTCAGCACCATGGCGCCGCCCGCAGCCTCGAGCGCGGCCAGAACCTTACCAAGCCCCTGATCCACGGCTTCGACCGCCTTGATCCCGGCCTCGACCACGCCGGTATGGCCGACCATGTCAGGATTGGCGAAATTGGTGACGATCAGATCGTAGCCGGCCTCGATCACCTCGACGAATTTCTCCGTGACCTGCGCGGCCGACATTTCGGGCTGCAGATCATAGGTCGCGACCTTGGGGCTTTGCGGCATGAAGCGGTCCTCGCCCTCTTCGGGCACTTCCTTGCCACCGTTGAGGAAGAAGGTCACATGCGGATATTTCTCGGTCTCGGCCAGCCGGAACTGGCGCAAACCCTGCTTGGCCACCCATTCGCCCAAGGTGTTGCGGATCACCCGCTTGGGAAAGGCGGTCTTCATGAAGGCGTTATGGGCGTCGGAATATTCGACCATGCCCAGCATCATCGCCCAATCGGGCCGCTGACGCGCCTCGAACCCGTTGAAGGCGGGCGCGCCCACGGCGGCCAGGATCTCGCGCGCCCGGTCAGCGCGGAAATTCAGACAGAACAAACCGTCGCCGCCCCGCGCGCCCTTGTAGCGGCCGATCACGGTGGGGGTGATGAATTCGTCCGTCTCGCCCGCCGCGTAGGCCTGCGCGACGGCGGCCTGCGCAACGGGGGCCTCGCGACCCGTCGCACGGATCATCGCGTCATAGGCCTTCTCGACCCGCTCCCAACGCGAATCGCGGTCCATCGCGTAGTAACGCCCGATCACAGTGCCGATCGTCGCGCCGTCGGGCAGGCTGGCAGCCAGATCGGCAATGAACCCGTCGGCCGATTTCGGCGCCACGTCGCGCCCGTCGGTGATCGCATGGATCACCACCGGCACGCCGGCCCCGGCGATTGCCGCCACGGCGGCCTTGAGATGGGTGATATGCCCATGCACACCGCCATCCGAGACCAAAGCCATCAGATGCGCGGTCCCGCCCGTGCCCTGCAGCCGCCGGATGAAATCCTGAAGCGCCCGGTTCTGCGCGAAAGAGCCATCCTCGACCGCCAGATCGATCTGCCCCAGATCCATCGCCACGACCCGGCCCGCGCCGATATTGGTGTGGCCGACCTCGGAATTGCCCATCTGCCCCTCGGGCAGACCCACATCGTTGCCGAAAGTCACCAGCGTCGCATGGGGACAGGTCGCCATCACGCGGTCGAAATTCGGCGTATTGCCAAGGGCTACGGCATTGCCTTCGGATTTCGGATTGATGCCCCATCCATCGAGAATGCACAGAACGACGGGTTTCTTGCCGGTCATGCCGGGCCTCCGGTCTTTTTGTGGCCTGTTGTCAGGCACTGTCTATGCCCGGGACCCGCCGGGAGCAATGCCGAAGGCCCGCGCTGCGCATCATGTCGCGCGTGGCGGCCCTGGACGCGGCGCGCCCGAAGCAAGGGGGGCTGTCTGCCCCCCTCGGCCTGCGGCCTCACCCCCCGAGGATATTTGTGGATCAAAGATGCCGGTTAGCGAAACGTTAACGCCCATCTTTGATCTCTAAATATCCCGGGGGTCCGGGGGCTGGCCCCCGGGGCTGTCGGCCTGCCCGGCGCCGGATCGACTCGACTCGTTCTCCCGCCCGCGCTAAATGAGAACATATCAAGAACAAGCGATCCATGTCTGCGCGTATCCTGTCCCTTTTCCTCCCCCGCCTCGCCAGCGATCTCGTGCGGCGGCGGGCGCGCGAGGTTGGCGAGCTTCTGGTGCTGGTGGCGCGCCAGGGGCGGGGAGAGGTCTTGGCCTGTCTCACCCCCGAGGCCTCGGCGCAGGGGTTGCGCAAGGGGCAGTCGCTGTCGGAAGCGCGCACGTTGCTGCCCGGCCTGACCACCCGTCCGCACGATCCCGCCCTGCCCCGCCGCGCGCTGCAGGCGTTGCGCCGCTGGGCGCTGCGCTATGCCCCCTGGGTGGCGGTCGATGGCGAGGACGGGCTGGTTCTGGACCTGACGGGATCGGCGCATCTGATGGGGGGCGAGGCGGCGTTGTGCGCCGATATGGCGCAGCGGCTGGCGGCAATGGGGATCGAGGCGCGACTCGCGGTGGCGCCGACGCGCGGCGCGGCCTGGGCGCTGGCGCGGTTCGCGCCCGGCCCTGTCACGCTGGCCGACGAGGCGCGCGCGGCGATTGCCCCGCTGCCGATGGCCGCCCTGCGGCTCGATGCCGACACCGTGGCCGGGCTGGCGCGGCTGGGGCTGGCGCGAATCGGCGATCTCAGCCGCACGCCACGCGCGCCGCTGACCCGTCGCTTCGGCCCCGACGTGATGCTGCGGCTCGATCAGGCGCAGGGCGCGCTGCGCGAGCCGGTTGCCGCGCCCCCCGATACCGCCCCCCATGCCGTGCGCCTGTCGCTGCCCGAGCCGATCGGCACGACTGCGGACGTGATGGCGGGGCTTACGCGGCTGCTGGAGCGGTTGTGCCGCAGGCTGGCGCGCGAAGAGGCCGGGGCGCGACGGCTCAGGCTGGAACTGGCGCGGGCCGATGGTGGCCGAGCCGAGGCCGAGATCGCGCTCGCCCGGCCGATGCGTGACCCGGCGGCGATGGCCGCGCTGTTCGAGCGCGCGATCGAGGCGCTGGAGGCGGGCTTCGGCTTCGACGCGCTGCGGCTCTCGGCGCCGGGGGTCGAGGCGTTGCCGCCCGCGCAGCTCGGTGGTGACGGGTATCGCGGCGGAAAGCCTGACGGGGCGATACAAGTGGGCGGTAGCAGCGGCCGTTCGGAAGAACTGGCCGATCTGATGACGCGGCTGGGCAACCGGGTGGGGCTGGAATCGCTGATCCGCCCGCTGCCCGCCGACAGCCATATTCCTGAGCGCGCCTTTCTCAGGGCCTCGGCCGTGTTCACCGAAGCGCCCGGCGCCTGGCCGTACAATGCCGAGCGGCCGCTGGTTCTGTTCCCGCCCGAGCCGCTCGAGGCCCCGGCCTTGCCCGACCCGCCCCGGCACCTGCGCTGGCGACGGCAGGCGCTGACGCGGCTGCGGGCTTTCGGGCCCGAACGGCTGACGCCGGAATGGTGGCTGGACGATCCGCTCTGGCGCAGTGGCGTGCGGGATTACTGGCGGCTGGAGACGGTCGAGGGCCCGCGGCTGTGGATCTTCTTCACACCGCAGGAACCGGGCTGGGCGGTACAGGGGGAATTCGAATGAGCCCCGAGGGCAGGACGGAAGAAAGGGCAGAAGAGACCGCGGCCCCGTCCGGTGGCGCTGCCGGTGGCGGGTCTCCGGAGTATTTGGAACGAGGGGAAAGGCCAGACGGCAGGCACGAAGACAGGCACGAAGACAGGCACGAAGACAGACAGGGCGAAAGGCGGGGCGATCTGACGCCCGGCACGCGCTATGCCGAGCTTTGCGTGACGACGAATTTCACCTTCCTGACCGGCGCCTCGCATCCCGAGGAAATGGTCGCGCGCGCGGCCGAACTGGGGCTCGAGGCGGTGGCGATCACCGACCGCAACAGCCTTGCGGGCGTGGTCCGCGCTCATTCCGCGCTGCGCGAGATCCGGCGCGGAATGGCCGAGGGCGGCACGGTGACGATTCGCGGGCAGGTCGTACACGACCCGTCCAGCCGGCAGGACGACCGGGGCGCGGGCATCCCCGCCCCGCCGCGCCTGCCGCAGCTGATCATCGGCGCGCGGCTCGTCTTCAGCGATACCCCGGTCGAGTGGCTGGCCCTGCCGACCGACCGCGCGGCTTATGCGCGGCTGTCGCGGATGCTGTCCACGGGCAAGCGGCGGGCCGAGAAGGGGCGCTGCGATCTGCATCTGGCCGACCTGCAGGCCGAGGGCGAGGGGCTGATCCTGATCGGGCTGCCCCCCGAGGACGGCGCGCCCGAGGCCCAGCTGCGCGACATGATGCGGCGCTTTCCCGGCCATGTCTTTCTGGGCGCCGCGCCGCGCTATGACGGGCGCGATCAGGCGCGGCTGGCCGAGCGCGCGCGGCTGGCACAGCGGACGGGGGTGCCGATGGTGGCCGTGGGCGACGTGCTGATGCATCACGCGCGGCGGCGGCGGCTGGCCGATGTGCTGACCTGTCTGCGCGAGGGCTGCACGATCGACCGGATCGGACGGCGCGCTTTGCCCAATGCCGAACGGCGGCTCAAGCCCGCCGCCGACATGGCGCGGATGTTCCGCGCGCATCCGGCGGCGATCCGGCGCACGCTGGACATCGCCCGGCGCTGTGCCTTCTCGCTCGATGAGCTGAGCTACGAATATCCCGACGAGATCAGCAATGGCGAACCGCCGCAGAAACGGCTGGAGCGGCTGACCACCGAAGGGCTCCGGCGCCGCTTCCCGCGCGGGGTGCCGCAGGACACGCTGCAGAAGATCGAGAAAGAGCTGAGGATCATCGGCAAGCTGGGCTTTGCCGCCTATTTCCTGACGGTCAACGACATCGTCTCTTTCGCGCGCTCGAAGGGCATCCTGTGTCAGGGGCGCGGCTCGGCTGCCAATTCGGTGATCTGCTACGCGCTGGGGATCACCGAGGTGGCGCCCGACACGATCAGCATGGTCTTCGAGCGTTTCATGTCCGAAGCGCGCGGCGAGCCGCCCGATATCGACGTGGATTTCGAGCATGAGCGCCGCGAAGAAGTGATCCAGCATATCTACGAAACCTATGGCCGCCACCGCGCCGGGCTGACCGCGACAGTGATCCATTTCCGCTCGCGCGCGGCGATCCGCGAGGTAGGCAAGGTCATGGGCCTGTCCGAAGATCTGCTGGCCGCCATCGCCTCAGGGTCGTGGGGCTGGTCGTCGCACGCCCCCTCGCGCGAGGCTGTGCAGGAGCTGGGCCTCAACCCCGACGATCGCAGGCTGGCGCAGACGCTGGATCTGATCGCCGAGATCATCGGCTTTCCGCGCCACCTGTCGCAGCATGTCGGCGGTTTCGTCATCACCAAGGGACGGCTGGATGAGCTCTGCCCGATCGAGAACGCGGCGATGGACGGGCGCACCGTCATCGAATGGGACAAGGACGATATCGACGCGCTGGGGATCTTGAAGGTCGATGTGCTCAGCCTCGGGATGCTGACCTGCATCCGCAAGGCCTTCGACCTGATCGCGCAGCACCGGGGCCAGCACTGGGGTCTGGAGAACCTGCCGCGCGAGGATCCCGACACCTATGACATGCTGTGCAAGGCCGATGCGATCGGCGTGTTTCAGGTCGAAAGCCGCGCACAGATGGCCTTTCTGCCGCGCATGAAGCCGCGCGAATTCTACGATCTGGTGATCGAGGTGGCGATCATCCGCCCCGGCCCCATTCAGGGCGGGATGGTGCATCCCTATATCAACCGCCGTCAGGGCAAGGAGGATGTCGTCCTGCCCTCGACCGAATTGCGCGCGGTGCTGGAGCGCACGATGGGCGTGCCGTTGTTTCAGGAACAGGCGATGCAGATCGCCGTGGTCGCGGCCGGTTTTACCCCCGAAGAAGCCGACCGCCTGCGCCGCTCGCTGGCGACCTTCAAGCGGATGGGCACGATCGGCGCCTTCAAGGACCGGTTCATCGGCGGAATGCTGGAGCGCGGCTATGACCTGCCCTTCGCCGAGCAATGCTTCGCGCAGATCGAGGGCTTCGGCGAATACGGGTTCCCCGAAAGCCACGCCGCCAGCTTCGCGCTTCTGGTCTATGCCTCGGCCTGGCTGAAGCGGCACCATCCGGCGGCCTTTACCTGCGCGCTGCTGAATTCGCAGCCGATGGGCTTCTACGCCCCCGCCCAGCTGGTGCGCGATCTGCAGGAACACGGCCACGAGGTCCGGCCGATCAGCGTCAACCATTCGGACTGGGACAACACGCTGGAAAAGCGGCCCGACGGCAAGCTGGCGCTCAGGCTGGGCTTCCGGCAGATCAAGGGCCTGCGCGAAGAGGATGCGCAATGGATCGTCGCCTGCCGGGGCAACGGTTATCCGGATGTGGAAAGCCTGTGGCGGCGCGCGGGCGTGGCGCCGCCCGCGCTGGAAAAGCTGGCCGTGGCCGATGCTTTCGCGCCGATGCGACTGAACCGCCGCGACGCGCTCTGGGCGGTCAAGGCGATCCGCGCGCCCAAGCCCCTGCCGCTGTTCGGCAATACCGGCGAAGGCGTCACCGAACCCGAGGCCGACCTGCCGCAGATGACGCTGGGCGAGCAGGTGATCGACGATTACCTGTCGCTGCGCCTGAGCCTGCGCGCGCATCCGATGGAGATCGTGCGCCCCAATCTGCCCGGCCTCACCGCCGCCGCCGATCTGGGGCAATCTCCGCCCAAGGTCAGCGTCTGCGGGCTGGTGATAACCCGGCAGCGACCCGGCACGGCCTCGGGGGTGATCTTCATCACGCTCGAGGACGAGACCGGCGTGTGCAACGTCGTCGTCTGGCCCAAGGTCTATGAGCGCTTCCGCCGCATCGTCATCGGCGGGCGGCTGTTGAAGATCACCGGGCGACTGCAGCGGCAGGAAGGCATCATCCACCTGATCGCCGAGACGGTCGAGGATTACTCGATGGCGCTGAATTATCTGGGCGAGCTGGGCACCGAGGCGATCGACCCGACCGAGGGGCGCGGCGACGAAACCCGCCGCCCGGTGCCCTTGCGCGAATTGCCGGGCAAGCATCCGCTGCGCTCGAAGACGGGCGGCGGCGGGCGGGTGCATCCGCGCGATCAGGCGCGGCTGCTGTTTCCCAGCCGGGACTTCCATTGAGCCAGCCTCCGCCCGAACGTGCACCCGCCCGAACCTGCCCCCGCTTGACCCCGCGCCCCGCAGCGGGCACCTGTGAGGCAACCCGATCCCCGAGACGAGAGCGTCATGGCCCTGACCGAGAGCGAACTGAACGAACTTCAAAGCCTGATGCAGGACGAGCGTTTCGACGATGCGATCGTCGCCGCGCGCGGGATGTTGCGGCGCAATGCCGATGTGCCGCTGCTCTATAACGTGATGGGCGTGGCGATGATGCAGACCGGGCGGCCCGACGACGCCACCCGCGCCTTCCAGCGCGCGCACGCCATGGCGCCCGATTACACCGAGGTGACGCATAACCTTGTCGCGGCTCTGATCGGAACCGGTCGCGTGGCCGAGGCCGAAGAGCCGATCCGCGCCGCGCTCAGGGACAGGCCCGGCGACCCTTCGCTGCTGCGCAACCTCGCCAGCGCGCTGGTGCTCAAGGCCGACTGGCCCGCTGCGCAGGAGATCGCGCGGCATGCGATGACCGCCGAACCCGCCCATCCCGGCGCGCGCGTCATGCTGGCGTCGATCCAGCGCGAGCTGGGGCAGATGAACGAGGCGCTCGAAACCCTCGCCCCGCTCGCGGATGTGGCCGAGGCACAGCTTGTCCGGGGCGAGATCCTTGCGGCACAGGGCCAGCCCGACGCCGCGCGCGCCGCGTTCGAAGCCGCGCTGGCGCTCGACGAAGCCGAGGTCGCCGCGTGGGAGGGCATCGCCGCCGTCACCACCTTCACCCCGGACGATCCCCAACTAGACCGGCTGCGCGCGGCGCTCGACGAGGCAACCGACGACGCCCGCACGCGGCTGCATTTCGTCCTGGCCAAGGCGCTGGCCGATAGCGGTGCCGATACGCAGGTCTTCCCGCTGCTCGACGCCGCGAATGCCGCGCGCCGTCAGCAGGTCCCGGCCTATTCCCACGCCCAGCGCCGCAAGGAGATCGGCCGCATCCGGTCGCTCTTTGCCCCGGCGCAGGTCGCGGCGCTGGCCGTGCAGGGCGACGACAGCGCCCAGCCTCTGTTCCTGATCGGCATGCCCGGCACCGCCGCCGAGACCGTGGCGCGCCTGATCGCCGCTCATCCGCAGATCCACGCCACCGACACGCCCGCGACGATCCCCGCGCTTGGCCGCGCCGTGCTGGCCGCGCCGCGGTTGATGGAGCCGGGCTGGATCCGCGCGCAGGCCGGGGCGGTTCTGTCAGGGGCTGACGCGTCCCGGCGCCTGTTCGACGCTACGCCCGCCAATGCCGATTGGGTCGGGCTGATCCTGACGCTGTTTCCCAAGGCGCGCATCGTGCATGTCATGCGCGACCCCCGCGCCACCGCGCTCGATCTCTACGCGCAGGATCTGTCCACGGCGCCCTATCCCTGGGCGCAGGATCTGGAAGATCTCGCCAGCTATCACGCCCAGCTCGACGCGCTGATCGAGCATTGGCAGGCGCAATTCCCCGACGCTTTCGTCACCTGTCGCTACGAGGATCTCTGCGCCGACCCCGAACCGCAGGCCCGCGCGCTGGCCGAGGCGCTGGGACTGACCTTCGACCCGGCGATGCTTGACGCGCTGGGACCGCTTGGCGCCAGCGACGACTGGACCCGCTACGCCGACGGGCTTGCGCCCTTCGCACAGGCGATGGCCCGGCAGGACCGCCCGCTCTGACGCGAAAGGCCCGGCACATGCCGGGCCTTTCCCTGTCGTTTTCGTGCGCTTTTACTTGCCCGCTGAGGGCGCAGCCGGAGCCTGCGCGGCGGGTGCGGCCTCGTGACCCACGAATTCGTAGCTGCCCTGCCACGAGCCGTAATTCGACGAGGTCACGCCATGTGCGGTCGATCCCTGATAGCTCTGCTGTCCGGGCACGATACGCACCTCGACCACACCGGTCTCGCCCACGGCCACGGCGCCCGCATGGACCGCCGCCACGGCAACCGCGGAATCGTCGGTATAGAGCCCCGATCCCCAGACCGAGCCGCGATCCGACCCCGTCACGCTGAAGCGGAAGGTCTGACCCACGCGGTCGCGATATCCGGTCAGGTTGCCCGGCGCCGGTTCGACGGCGGCTTCGGGCATGACGAACTGGTAGCTGCCGCTCCACGAGCCGTAATTCGACGAGCTGATGCCATTCGCGGGCGTGCCCTGATAGCTCTGCTGGCCCGGCAAAATCGTCACCGTCACCGGCCCGGTCTCGCCCATGCCGATGGCCCCGGCGTGAACCGCCGCCGCCGCCAGCGAGGAATCGTCGGTATAGATATCCGAGCCCCAGACCGAACCCCGGTTCGAGCCGGTCACGGTGAAGGTAAAGCTCTGGCCCACGCGGTCGCGGTAGCTGGTCAGGTTGCCGGGATCGGCCATCGCCTGCATGTCGCCGCCCGCGCTGCCTCCTTGCGACGCGCCCCCCGGCGGCGTGCCGAAGGTCTCAAGGATCAGCCGCGCCTGACAGGTCTGCTGGTCATAGGTGCCGACCCAGATGTCATAGGCCCCGGCGGGTGCGTTGGGGATACGGATGCCGGGATTGAGCTCGCGGTCGTCATCGTTGAAATGCCACGTCCCCGAGGCGTCGTTGACCAGAAGCACGGTATCGCAGCTTCCCTCGACCCGAAGCTCCAGCTCGCGCCCGGCATCGTTTTCGGAGAAGTTGAAGTCGAAATCGGGCTGCGTGATCACCCAGCCATAGCCCTCCATGGAGCAATTCGCGAGATTGACGTTCCCGCCGGCCACGACATCGACCGCTTGCGGCGCCCATAATTGTTCGGACCCGTAAGAGATGGGCGTGCCCTGCAGGCTCCAGTCCGGGCAGGCAAAGGCGCTGGTGGCGGCCATGCTGCCGAGGAAGGCCAGCGCGGCCACGGCATGGGGTCGGGTCGGTGCAGAAACTCGGATCATCGTGTCCTCCTGATGAATCGCGGCCAGCCGGGGAACCGGCCGCCGGGGTAGATGGCGAGACCGGACTCGGTGCGTCGCCGGGCAGACCGACGAAGGTCCGGCCCCGCGACCACAGCACGGAACACCCGGACCCCCGTCAATTCGACGGGGTCATTTCCCTCCCTGACCCGGTGCCGAAGGCGGGGTGATCGGTTCGAAACGATAGCTGCCGCTCCAGCGCCCGTAGGACGAGCTCTGGACGCCATTGCGCGCGCTGGCGGGATAGGATTGCTGACCCTCGACAATGGTCACCGCGACCACCCGCGTCTCGCCTTCCTCGACCAGACCGGCATGAACCGCTGCCCGCGCCACGCGCGAATCGTCGGTATAGATATCCGTGCCCCAGACCGAGCCCGAACCGGCACCCGTCACCTCGACATAGAAGGTGGTGCCGTTCTGCCCCCGGTAAGCGGTCATGTTGCCGGGATCGGCGATGATCTCGGCCCCGTCGGGAATGCCCGTCACGCCCGTGCAGACCACGTCGCGCAGGGCCCCGCAACCGCCCGGAGCGGTACAGCTGCGCTGATCGCCCAGAACGAAGGTCCGGTCGGTCAGCTCGTAGCCCCAGACCGAGGCCGTGGCATAGCCCTGCGCCTGACAGAACTGATCGGCACCCGGCTGGCCGCAATCGGCGCCGAAGGTCGCGCACCAGTCGATCCGCTGACCATTGATCATCGGCGCGGCAAAGCGCGTGCCCTGCGGCTGTGGCCGGGGATTGACGGACTGGAAGGTCTCGAAGCGCAGCGTCGCGTCGCAGGTCTCGGTCCCATAGGTCCCGGCCCAGACCGAATAGGCGCCGACAGCCGCGTTCTCGATACGAATGCGCGAATTCAGACCGGCATCGTCATCGTTGAAGACCCAGTGGCCATCCGGCCCCTGCACCAGAAGCACCGGGTCGCAAGTCCCATCAAGCCGGATTTCCAGCGCGTAATCCTCGGGATTGGCGGTCAGCGACAAGGCGTAATCGGGCGCCTGCACCAGATACCCGTAGCCCGAAACCTCGGTGCAGGCCTCAAGCCCGAGATTTCCGCCCGCCACGACCGCATGGCTCTGCGCAGCCCAGAGCGCCTGACCGTCATAGGACAGCGTAGCCGCCGGTTGCCCCGGCGCGGGACAGGTGCCCGCTTTGAACGGGGCGGGCGGCGGCGGCGGTGTCGGTTGCGGCGGAACCGGCGCCGAGCCGCCCTGCGCGAAGGTCTGAACCTGCAACGTCGCCGGACAGGTGCCGCTGCTATAGGTGCCCACCCAGATGTCATAAAGCCCCGGCGCGGCGCCCGCGAAAGTCAGGACCGAGTTCAGCCCGTCGCCGTCGTCGTTATAGGACCAGCGCCCATCCGGCCCGCTGACGAGCAGCACCGGGTCGCAGGTGCCGTCGACGCTGATCTCCAGCTCGTCGCCCGGCGCGTTGCCGGTCAGGTTCAGCGTGAAATCGGGCCGCTGCACGACATAGCCATGCCCCGGGACGCGGGTACAGGCGCCCAGATCGATGCCGCCGCCCGCCGTTACTCCGGCAGTCTGCCCGGCGCGCAACTGGGTTGCCGCGAAAATCAGCGGCTGGCCGTTCTGCGCCGGATCCGGACACAGCGCGGGTTGCGGCGGTTGCGGGGGCTGGGGCGGTTGCGGAGGCTGCGGCGACGGGGGGGACGCGGGCAACAGGGTCTGCGTCACCAACTGCGCCGCGCAGGTATTGCTGCCGAAGGTCCCGACCCAGATGTCATACTCGCCGGTCGGCGCCCCGGCGATCGTCACCTCGGGGTCCAGCCCGTTGGTATCGTCGTTGAACCGCCACTGCCCGTCCGGGCCGCGCACCAGAAGCACGGTGTCGCATTGCCCGTCCGCCTGCAGCCGCAAAGCGGCGCCCGGGGCGTTGAATGTCAGGTTCAGCGTGTAATCGGGATCACGCGACACCCGTCCATGCCCCGGAACCGCCGCGCAATTGGTCAGCTGCACGCCTCCGCCTGCGGTGGTGGGGTGGCTGCGCCCCTGCAAAAGCTGCGCGGTCGCATAGGTCAGCATCACGCCGTTGGCATTGGGGTTGGGGCAGACCGCGACCTGAGGCGGCTGCGGGGGTTGCGGCTGCGGGGGTTGCGGCTGCGGCGGCGAGACCTGCCCGCCGAAGGTTTCGGCAATCAGCGTGGCCTGACAGCTGCTACTGCCATAGGTGCCGATCCAGACATCGTATTCGCCCACTGCGGCGCCGCTCAGCCGCAGACGCGGGTCGGTGCCGTTGGAATCATCGTTGAAATGCCAGCGCCCGTCGGGACCGCGCAGCAGCAGCACGGTATCGCATTGCCCGTCGACGCGGAATTCAAGGTCGTAGCCCGGCAGGTTGCGGGTGAAATCCAGCGTAAAATTGGGTTGCTGGCGCACATGCCCCACCCCCGGAACGCCCGGGCAATCCGACAGGCTGGCATTGCCGCCCGCGCTGACCGGATGGCTGCGCGGGGTCCACAATTGCTGCCCGTTATAGCGGATCACCTGTCCGTTCGCGTTGGGATTGGGGCAGGAAGCGATCTGCGGAGGCTGGGGCGGTTGCGGAGGCTGGGGCGCGACCTGACCGCCGAAGGTCTCGAAGATCATCGTGCCCTGACAATTGGAATTGCCGAAGGTGCCGACCCAGACATTGTAATTCCCGGTCGCCGCGCCGCTCAGACGCAGGCGCGGATCGGTGCCGTTGGAATCGTCGTTGAAATACCATTGCCCGTTGGGCCCGCGCACCAGGAGCACGGTGTCGCATTGCGCCTCGACCCGGAATTCCAGATCGTAATTCGGCACGTTATGCGTGAATTCCAGCGTGAAATGCGGCCGGCGGCGGATGCTGCCATGGCCGGGGATACCCGAACAAGCCGACAGGTTCCCCTGCCCTCCGGCGATGATGTTGAACCGCTGGGGCGTCCACAATTGCTGGCCTGAAAAAGACACCTCGCGCGTGCCGGTGCCGCCGGGATCAGGGCAAAGCTGTGCAGAGGCAGGCAGAACCATCGCCACAAGCGGCAAGAGCGCCAGCAAAACGACGCGCAGAATACGGCGACAAGGCCGGGTTACGGGACGCAGAAACATGCGATCCTCCCTCTGTGACTTGCCCGCACCCGAAGCCGGAAACGCCCGGGGCGCGGAAAATATTCTTTATCAAACGCAGGGATGCTGCGCCGGACGGGGATCAAAAGCAAGAAATAAAGCCGTGAAGACAGTCACGGGCGGCGACGCTGTGCGCGTCTCAATCCGCGCGCAGCAGAACCAGAAGTGCCACCGCGATCAGCCCGATCCCCGGCAGCACGATCGCGCCGGGAATGCGGTGGCCCAGCCCCAGCTCCCACAGGATCACCCAGACGGGCGTGCCATAGGTATAGGCCATCACCCGCGACGCGGGCAGGCGCTGCGCGGCGAACTGCATCGCCGAGCCCGCCAGCGCGGTCGCGAAAACAACCAGATAGGCCAGCACCAGCCAGACCCGCCCGGGCAGCGCCAGCCAGTCGGTCGCGGCGATCTCGCGCCAGCCATAGGCCGCGAACAGGATGAACCCGGCCAGCGTCATCAGCGAGGCGGTGACGAAGGCGCTTTCCCCGCGATTCAGCCGTTTCAGCGCCGGCGCATAAAAGGCGTGCAGCACGCAGCCCAGGAAATAAAGCTGCTCACCCGGTCCGACCTCGAACCGGGCCATCGCCGTCCAGTCGCCGCGAAAGATCACCCAGGCTGCGCCCGCCGCTCCGATGGCCAGCGCGCCTGCCACGCGCGGCAACAGCCTCTGGCCCAGAAGCGGCACGGCGATCAGCGCGGTCATCAGTGGCGTCAGGGTAAAGATCGCCCCCGCCTGTACCGGATCGGCAGTCTTCAGCGCCTCGAACATCAGGACGAAATAGCCGCCATAGAACATCGCCAGAACCGCGTAGCGCCAAGGTGCGCGCAGGTCCTCGCGGGTGAAGCCGCGCGCGCCATTGCGCCCGGCGGCGGGCAAAAGCACCACCATCACCGCCAGCACCATCGAGGCCAGCAGAAACCGCACCGAGGTCAGCGCAACCGGGGCAATGTCATTGGCCACCAGCGCACCCAGACTGAACGACCCCGAGACGGCAGCGGAAAAGCCCAGCATGGCGGCATGTCCGCGCAGCGCCTGCTGGCGGCCGCGCATCGCGGCATAGCCGGGCTTGGGATCGGCTTCGGTGGTCGCGGTCATTCCTTGAACGCCTGCTTGATGACCGAAACCGCAGCCTGCACCTTGGACGTGCGGTGCAGATCGACATGCGTGACCAGCCAGAGGGTGAATTCCCATTCCGGGCGCGTCGGCATGACCTGCACAAGGTCATCGGCGCCGTCCTCGCCATAGAGAAAACCCATGCCCAGCCCGTCGACAATCGCCGCGCGGCGGGCCTCGGCCTCGTTCGAGCGAAACACGACATGCGGCGCGGGGTCGAGATGCGAGAACCATTGCGCGAAAGGCGCGCGGCTGTCGTCGAGCTCTTCGGCCACGAAGCGGTGATCTTTCAGATCCGAGATATCGCCGGGCCGCCCGTAGCGTTCCAGATAGTCGGGGCTGGCAAACAGCGAGACCGGGCAGTGCATCAACGGCTGCACAACATTGTCGGGCTCGGTCGGACGGTTGCCCGCGCGCAACGCCACATGGGCTTCGCCGTATTCCAGCCGCAGCACGCGCCGCTCGGTCTTCACCCGCAGCACCAGATCCGGATAGGTCCGGTTGAGCGTGGTCAGCGCCGGGCGCAGCAGCGGCACAAGGCCCGGCAGCGTGGTGATGACCAGATCCCCCTCGATCCCCGAGCCGACGCCCGTCAGCCGCGTGCCAAGCTGGGCGAATTGCTCGTCGGTGACGCGCCCGACCTGAGCCAGCGCGTTCCCCGCTTCGGTCGGCGTGTAACCCCGCGCGTGACGCTGGAACAGTTTGACGCCCAGCCGCGCCTCAAGCGCGTCGATATGGCGGATGACGGTCGCATGGTGAACGCCCAGAACCTCCGCCGCGCCGCTGACGGTGCCCGCGCGGGCAACCTGCCACGCGGTACGGATTTCATCCCAGGATTCGATGCTCATCGGGCCAGTCTCTTGCGAAGTCGCGGGCATCTTGGGCGCGGATGACAGGGGGTGCAACCGGATTTACCGAAGACCGGCGCCGCGCGCGCCGCGCTAGGATCCTCATGGCGCCATCGCCTTGACGCCGCAGCGCAGAGCGCCTCTTATCGCAGCCATTCGACCGGCATGAACCGACGGAGGCCCCATGCATAACGACACGCACGCCCTGATCGTCATCGACGTCCAGAACGATTTCTGCCCCGATGGCGCGCTTGCTGTCAGCGACGGTGACGCGGTCATCGCACCGATCAACGCAATGATGGACGATTTCGCCGTGACCGTGCTGACGCAGGACTGGCACCCCGCCGATCACGCGTCTTTCGCCGCCAATCATCCGGGCGCCGAGCCCTTTTCGCTGACCGAGATGCCCTATGGCCCGCAAGTGCTGTGGCCCACCCATTGCGTCCAGGGCAGCGCTGGCGCGGCTTTCCACGCAGCACTGCGCACCGATCCCGCCGACCTGATCATCCGCAAGGGGTTTCGACCGGCGATCGACAGCTATTCGGCCTTTTTCGAGAACGACAAGACCACGCCGACCGGGCTGGACGGCTACCTGCGCACGCGCGGGATCGAGGCGCTGACGCTCGCGGGCCTCGCCACCGATTATTGCGTTGCCTTCTCGGCGCTCGACGCGGCGAAGCTGGGCTATGACGTCAGCGTGCGGCTCGATGCCTGCCGCGCCATCGACCTCGACGGCTCGCTGGCCTCGGCGCTTGAGCAGATGCGCGCGGCGGGCGTGGCGCTCATCGAGTGATTACCGCCCACCGCTCACTTCCATCACCGCGCCGGTGACATAAGACGCAGCCGAGCTGCACAGCCACAGGATCATCTCGGCTACCTCGTCGGGACGCCCGGGACGCCCCAACGCGGCCAGATGCCCCAGCGCCTGCGCGCGGTCGGGGCGCCCGCCGCTGGCATGGATATCGGTGTCGATCAGGCCGGGACGCACCGCGTTCACACGCACCCCCTGCCCCGCCAGTTCCTTGGCCAGCCCCAGCGCGAGCGTCTCGACCCCGGCCTTCGCCGCGGCGTAATCCACGTATTCCCCGCCCGCGCCCAGCCGCGCCGCGGTCGACGAGACCAGCACCATCGCTGCCCCCTCACGCCCGGCAAGCCGCCGCGCCGCCTCGCGTGCCGTGAACAGCGCGCCAAGCAGGTTCACCTCGATCACCCGCTTCAACCGGCCGGTATCGGCCCCGGCCAGCGGCGACGCGGGCGCGACGATTCCCGCATTGACCACCACCGCCTCAAGACCGCCCAGCGCCTGTTCGGCCCGCTCGAACAGGGCCGCGACCGCGTCCGGATCGCTCACATCGCCCGGCTGCGCCACGGCGCGGGCGCCGGTAGATCTGATTTCGGCCAGCAGCGCTTCTGCCGCCGCGTCATCCCCGCGATAGCCCAGCGCAAGATCCCAGCCGCGCGCCGCCGCCATCAGCGCCGTTGCCCGGCCGATCCCGCGCGTGCCGCCGGTAATCAGCATCCGTTTGCGCATCGCTCCCTCCGCTTTTGCGAAGGCTATCGCCGCGCCGATGCAGGGTCCATCTTTACCAACCGCGTGGCGGGGCTTACCCTGTTGCGCATGTCTCGCATCCTTGTCAGCGCCTGTCTGCTGGGCGCGCCGGTCCGCTATGACGGACGCGCCAAAACCCTGAGCGGATCGCTCATCGAAAACTGGCGCGCCACGGATCGCCTCGTGTCGCTCTGCCCCGAGGTTTCCGCCGGGCTTGCCACGCCGCGCCGCCCCGCCGAGATCGAGCCGGGCGCCTCCGCCGCCGAGGTTCTCGACGGCACCGCCCGCGTGCTGACCGATACCGGCGAGGACGTCACGGCCTATTTCGTGCGCGGCGCTCAGATCGCGCTCGACACCGCGAAGGCGCGCGATTGCCATGTCGCGCTGCTGACCGATGCCAGCCCGTCCTGCGGCAGCCGCTGGGTCTATTCGGGCCATCATGACGGCAGCCGGCAGACCGGGCGCGGCGTGGTCAGCGAATTGCTCGAACGCAACGGCATCCGCGTCTTCAGCCCGCGCGATATCGCCGCATTGGCCAGCGCGCTGGCCTGACCGATCTTGCGCATCGCGCCCGCTGCGCCCATCTGTGCCGGGTATCGAAAGGCTCCGCCGTGTCATCGCCCAACCAGCCCCCCCGCCCCGATCCGCGCCACGCACCCGCCGCGTGGCTGGTCTCGCTGCCGGTGCGCGCCTACCGGCTGCTGCTCAGCCCGTGGGTGGGGCATGGCTGCCGCTTTCAGCCGACCTGCTCGGCCTATGCGATGGAGGCGCTGTCGATGCATGGCGCCGTCAAGGGCGGGTGGCTGACGCTGAGGCGCCTCGCCGCGTGCCATCCATGGGGCCGTCAGGGCTATGACCCGGTGCCGGGGGCCGATCCCGACTGGGACGCCCGGCATCGCTGCGGCCACGATCACCACTGAGCCCCCCGCCAGACTCGCGCCAGACCCGCACCAGACCCGCGCTTCTTGACCTGTCGGGGCCAAAGCCACTATGGCACGCGGTCAGGAGGGCCCAGCCCATGCGCGACGATCCCATGCTCGACCAAGACCGACCCGAACCCGGTGACGATATCCACGCGCTGTTTCACGGCGCGCCGAAATCGACCGAGTTCCGCAAACTGCGCAAACGGCTGGTCCAGCAGGTGCGCGAGGCGACCGAAACCTTTGGCATGATCCGCCCCGGCGACAAGTGGCTTGTCTGCCTGTCGGGCGGCAAGGACAGCTACACGCTGCTCGCCATCCTGCACGAATTGCAATGGCGCGGCCTGCTGCCGGTCGAATTGCTGGCCTGCAATCTCGATCAGGGGCAGCCCGGCTTTCCCGCGACCGTTCTGCCCGAGTTCCTGACGAAAATGGGCGTGCCGCACCGGATCGAGTATCAGGACACCTATTCCATCGTCGTCGACAAGGTCCCCAAGGGGCGCACCTATTGCGCGCTCTGCTCGCGGCTGCGGCGCGGCAATCTTTACCGGATCGCGCGCGAGGAAGGCTGCACCTCGGTCGTGCTGGGCCATCACCGCGACGACATGCTGGAAACCTTCTTCATGAACCTGTTCCACGGCGGGCGGCTGGCGACGATGCCCCCCAAGCTGCTGAACGAGGACGGCGATCTGACGGTGCTGCGGCCGCTGGCCTTCGTCGCCGAGGCCGATTGCGAGAAATTCGCCCGTGACATGAACTACCCGGTGATTCCCTGCGATCTGTGCGGCTCGCAGGACGGGCTGCAACGCCAGCAGGTCAAAGGCATCCTGGATGAATGGGAGCGCCGTACGCCGGGCCGTCGCAACGTGATGTTCAAGGCGCTGATGAACGCACGGCCCTCGCATCTGGTCGACCCGAAACTATTTGATTTCGCAGGGCTTTGGCCGAGTGACGACGCACAGACGCCTTCGGCCGATACGGCAGCCCCGAGCCTGGAAAATAGCGCGAATTCGGGCGAAATTCCCCGTCTGCGTTAAACTTTCCGTTACCTCGCGCAACCAGTTTGTGAGCGCCGACATCGGATCGGCACGGACAAGCGGATCGACGCGCGGATGAAGACGATGGAACATCGCTGGCTCTATCGACACGCAAGCCTTCCGGGCCTGTGGATGTTGGTGCTGGTTCCTGTGCTGACGCTCACCACCGTGCTGGGCGGGATGCCGGGCTGGGCCTGGTGGGTGATCCTGGGCTTGCAGGCCGCGCTGCTCTGGGCGGCGTTCCGCCTGTTGCAGCGGCCTGACGTGACGGACACGGCAAGCGGCGGCGCCCACATCAATCTGCGTGACCGCGCGACTGTGGTCGCGACCCTGCAAAACCAGCAGACCGGCCCCACCTGCGCGGCCGCGCTGGCGGTCCGGCTCGACGAAGCCGAACGCCTCAGCCGCCAGCTGGGGCAGACCCGCTATGCCGCGCTGCTCGACATGCTCACCGTCCGTCTCGGCGCGGTCCTGCGCGCGCAGGATCAGTTCTGCCCGCTGGTCGATGACGGGTTCGGGATCGCCTTGGGTGATGTGACGCGCGGGCTCGATACCGGCAACGTGCTGTCGGTCTGCCAGCGGATCCGCACGCAGCTGGGCGAACCGCTGACAATCGGCGGGGTCGCGCTCTGGCCCAGCGTGTCGATCGGCTACTGCGTTTCCCCCCGCGCGGCGATGCTCAACGGTCTCGATATGCTGCAGGCCTCCGAAACCGCCGCACGCAAGGCCCTGAATGCCGGCCCCGGCGCCGTTGTCAGCTACTCGGTCGTGGACTTTCCCGCATCGCTCAACGGCAAACGCGTTGACGAATTGCGCCGCGCGATGGAGACGGGCGAGATCCGCGCGCATTTCCAGCCTCAGATCCGCACCGACACCGGGGCGGTCAGCGGGCTTGAGGCGCTTGCGCGCTGGCATCACCCCACCTCCGGGGTGCTGCCCCCGGGGGAATTCCTGCCACAGATCGAAGCCGCCGGCCTGTCGGGCAAACTGGCCGAGCTGATGCTGCGCGAGGCCCTCGTCACCCTGACAAGTTTGCAGGCCGCGGGTCATGACGTGCCACAGGTGTCGATCAATTACTCGGCCGAGGATCTGCGCAATCCCCGGCTGGCGGATGAAATCGCGTGGGAACTCGACCGCTTCGACCTGTCCCCCGAACGCCTGAGCATCGAGATTCTGGAAAACGTCGTGACGAATGGCGATGACGACGCTGCCGTGCACACGATTGCCCGGCTGGCGACGATGGGATGCGGCATCGATCTGGACGATTTCGGCACCGGCCACGCGTCGATCGCCAATATCCGCCGCTTCGCCGTGAGCCGCATCAAGATCGATCGCAGTTTCGTCACCAACCTTCATGTGGACGAAGATCAGTGCCGCATGGTCGCAGCGATCCTGTCGATGGCCCGGCAGCTCGGGCATGGGACGCTTGCCGAAGGGGTCGAGCATCCGGGTGAACAGGTGAAGCTGGCGCAGATGGGCTGCGAGTACCTGCAAGGCTTCGCCATCGCCCGCCCGATGCCCGCCTCGGACCTGCCCTCGTGGCTGAAAGCCCACCACACAGCGCTGGAACGGGGCGAACCCTGGGTCGAAGACGCCCCGCACACCGCCGCCCCGCCGGGCCACGCTGCGCAGTAAGGCCAGAAAACGCGGCTCGCGCGGCGCCCGATGCGACCATCCGTCGCGAAGGCGATCGTCCGTCGGACAGGAAACCCGGTCTTCTACTCTACCAAAAGACCCGATGACCCAGGCCATCGCCTCGCAGCCCCAAATGTGGCCGTCCCACGCCTGCGAACGGCAAGACGCACCCGTCCATCATCGCCCGATTTCGTCCCTCGGTGGCGCCCCACCGCGTGATGTTACGCGAAACACCAGCCCAGCGACCCCACATCGCGCGGCCTTTCGCCAAGGCATCCCGGGGCCGGAAACGCCCCCGCCCGCGACAGCCAAATGCCTGACACAGCGCCGCAAAGACCCCGTGCGCGGCCCTGAATCCCCCTGCAAATCCCGGTGTGCGACGGGCGCGGACAGGGGAATCCGCTTGACCTTTGGGAGCAAGGTCTGTTGAACCGGCGCTGCACAAACACGCGTCCCGAAAGGTCTAGCGGAATCCCCTGATGGAAGATCAAACCAAGAACCTGATCCTCGCCTTCGCCCTGAGCCTCGCGGTCATCATGGGATGGTTCGCCCTTTTCCCGCCGCCCGAGCCACAGCCCGGTGAAACCGTTGCCGAAAGCGAACTGGTCCCCCCACCCGCGCAGAACGTGCCCGCCGACAGCGACGCGACACTGGCCGAACCGCTGGAGCAGACGCCGCGCATCGTCATCGACACGCCGCATCTGACCGGCTCGATCGCGCTGATCGGCGGCCGTTTCGACGACATGCAGCTGCGCGACTATACCGAAACGCTGGATCCCAACAGCGAGCCGGTGCACCTGCTCAATCCCAATGGCGGCACGCGCCACCCGTTCTACGCGCTTTATGGCTGGACGCCGCGCGGCGGCCTGTCCTACGAACAGGTACCCGGCCCCGCGACTGAATGGCGTCAGATCGGCGACAACGCGCTGACCGAGGAAAACCCGATCACGCTGGAATGGGACAATGGCGAAGGCCTGATTTTCACCCGCACGATCAGCGTCGATAACCAATTCATGTTCACCGTCGAGCAATCGGTTGAGAACACCACCGACACGGCGATCTCGCTGGACCCGTATTCGATACTCGCCCAGCACGGCGTCCCCGAGGATATGCAGCGCTTCTTCATCTCGCATGAGGGCCTTGTGCAGATGACCGATGGCGCTCTGCTCGAAGCCGATTACAGCGATATGGAGGATTACCAGGTCAGCGACCGCGAGCGGATCCCCACGCTGAGCACGAGCGCCGAGAACAACGCCTGGATCGGGTTTACCTCGAAATACTTCATGGCCACGCTGGTCGGCACGCCCGGTCAGGGCATGACCTCGGTCGCGCAATTCGTGCCCGGCGCCGGTATCTATCAGGCCAGCCTGCGCCAGCCCGCGATTACCGTCGAACCCGGTCAGACGGCCTCGTCCAGCTCGATGCTGTTCACCGGCGCGAAGGAATTCGACGTTCTCAACGCCTATGAGAACAACACGCATATCGAGCGTTTCACCGATGCGATCGACTGGGGCTGGTTCTTTTTCCTGACCCGCCCGATCTTCCGCGTGCTGAACTTCTATCACGGCATCATCGGCAATATGGGGTGGGCAATTCTGGCCCTGACGCTGACGCTTAAGGCCATCCTGCTGCCGCTGGCGTGGAAATCCTACGTCTCGATGGCGCGGATGAAGGAACTTCAGCCCGAGATGCAGAAGATCAAGGAGCGCGCGGGCGACGACCGCCAGAAGCTGCAACAAGAGATGATGCAGCTCTACCGCGAACGAAAGGTCAATCCGGCCGCGGGCTGTTTGCCGCTGCTGTTGCAGATCCCGATCTTCTTCTCGCTCTACAAGGTGATCTTCGTCACCATCGAATTGCGACATGCACCGTGGATCGGGGTGTTCAACGATCTGTCGGCGCCCGATCCCACGTCGCTTTACAACCTGTTCGGCCTGCTGCCCTGGGCGGCGCCCGATCCCGGCACGATGATGGCGACGATCTTCCTTGGCGCGCTGCCGCTGATGTTCGGCACCTCGATGTGGTTCCAGATGCGCCTGAACCCGGCGCCGGCGGACGCGATGCAGGCGACGATCTTCAACTGGATGCCGTGGATCTTCATGTTCGTGATGGGCGGCTTCGCTTCGGGCCTGCTGATCTACTGGATCGGCAACAACATCATCACGTTCATCCAGCAATACTCGATCATGACGGCGCATGGATCGCGGCCCGACCTGTTCGGCAACATCCGATCCTCGTTCAAACGCAACAAGGCGGCGAACAAGGACGCGAAACCAAGCGGCAAGGCGAAGTGAGCACGCCTCGTCTCGCGCATATCGTCCGCCACCCGGTGAAATCGCTGGGCTGGCAGACGCTGGAAAGGGCGGTCCTGTCTCAGGGCCGCCCGCTCCCGTTTGACCGGATTTTTGCCGTCGCGACCGAGGCCGCCAAGTTCGACGGCGCGCCCGAGGGCTGGCAGTCCAAGCTGAATTTCATGCGCGGCGCGGCCGAGGGCAGCCTGATGGCGATCCGCGCCGAGTTTGACGAGACCCGGTCGCACCTGGTCCTGACCCATCCCGATCTGCCCGCTTTCGAAGGCACGCTGCCCGATGACGGCGCGGCGCTGATCGCGTGGCTGAGCCCCTTATGGCCCGCAAACCGCCCCGCCCCGCGCGGTCTGGTCGCGCGTCAGGACGGGGGCGATCTGACCGACCGCCCCGGCGGACGCGTGTCGCTGATGAACCTTGCCTCGCTCAAAGCGCTGGGGGACCGGATGGGCATGGACCTGTCGATCCACCGCTTCCGGGGCAATCTGTGGCTCGAAGGGCTCGCGCCGTGGCAGGAATTCGACCTTGTGGGCCACGAGTTGCGTATCGGTCAGACCCGCCTGCGTGTCGATGCCCCGATCACCCGCTGCGTCGCCACGACCTTTGACCCGCTGACCGGCGCACAGGACGGCGACACGCTGGCCGCGCTGGAATTCGGATGGAATCACCGCGACCTCGGCGCGCTGGCCCGCGTGATCGACGGCGGCGAGATCGCAATCGGAGACCCGGTGGAGATCCTGACATGACCATGCTGCCCTTCCCCGAAGCCCCGCATCCCACGCCCGAAGACACCGAAGACGGGCGCAAGCTGTTTGCCGGGCCGGTCGATTTCGTCAAAGGCGTGGTCGCGATGTCGGGCCTGCCGCCCGCCGACCGGCTGGAGATCTGCTTTGCCGGGCGTTCGAATGTCGGCAAGTCGAGCCTTATCAACGCGCTGACCGGCCGCAAGGCGCTGGCGCGGACCTCGAACACGCCGGGCCGCACGCAGGAAATCAACTATTTCGACGTGGGCGAGAAACTCTATCTCGTCGACCTGCCCGGCTATGGCTTCGCCGAGGCGCCGGTCGCCGTCGTGCGTCAATGGCAGGCGCTGCTGAAAAGCTACCTGTCGGGCCGCGCCACCCTGCGCCGCGCCTTCGTTCTGATCGACATGCGCCACGGCATCAAGAAGGTGGACGAAGAGATCCTCGACCTTCTCAACAAGGCTGCCGTGACCTTTCAGGTCGTGCTGACCAAGGCCGACAAGATCAGCGTCGCCCAGCGGGAAAAGACGCTTGAACAGGTCCGCAAGGCTTTGTCCAAGCACCCCGCCGCCTATCCCGAGCTGCTTGTCACCTCGTCGGAAAAGGGCGAGGGTATCGCGACGCTTCGCGCCATCATCGCCACTATGCAGTAACGCCATGAGAAACCAGAACATGAATCGTGACTGGACCGCCATCGCCCGCACCCTTTCGGAAGCCCTGCCCTATCTGCAGCGATTCTCGGGCGCTGTCGTCGTCGTGAAGTTCGGCGGCAACGCCATGGGCGATGCCGAGGACATGGCCGAATTCGCCCGCGACGTCGTGCTGATGCGGCAGGTCGGGCTGAACCCGATCGTCGTGCATGGCGGCGGGCCGATGATCAACGACATGCTCTCGAAACTGGGCATCAAGTCGGAATTCGTGCGCGGCAAGCGCGTCACCGATCAGGCCACCGTCGAGGTGGTCGAGATGGTGCTCACGGGCCTTGTGAACAAGCGCATCGTGCAGGCGATCATGGATGAAGGCGGCCGCGCTGTCGGTCTGTCGGGCAAAGATGACGACCTCATGGTCTGCGAGGCCGACGATCCCGAACTGGGCTTCGTGGGCCGCCCGGTCGAAATGAACGTGCAGGTGCTGCGCGACCTGTTCAAAGCGGGCATCATCCCCGTCGTGGCCCCGGTCGCCACCGGGATGAGCGCGCTCGAAACCTTCAACGTCAACGGCGACACCGCCGCCGGTGCCATCGCCGGGGCGCTGAAAGCCGACCGCCTGCTTCTGCTGACCGACGTGTCGGGCGTGAAGGACAAGGACGGCAATGTCGTGACCGAGATGCATCCCGATCAGGTGCGCAGCATGATCGCCGACGGCTCGATCGCCGGCGGTATGATCCCCAAGACCGAAACCGCCCTCAAGGCGATCGAGGATGGTGTGCGCGCGGTGGTGATCCTTGACGGACGGGTGCGCAATGCCTGCCTGCTCGAGCTTTTCACCGAGCACGGCGCGGGCTCGATGATCCGCGCCACCCCGCCGCGGGTGACGCCGCGCACCAGCGACGGCGATGCCGACGCCTGATCGCGCGCCGGCGCTGCTTTCCGCGCTCGGCGCAAACGGGCTGGTGGCGCTCGCCGCCACCGCGCCCGATCCCGCCTTCTGCCCGCCCGATAGCTGCGCGCTGGTGCTGATCGGCCCGCAGGGCGGCGATGCGTTCTGGGCACGCGTCACCGCTTCCGCCGAATGGCACGACGGCGCCCCCGATCCGATCGACCGCTGGTCCGCGCGCATCCTCGGCGGGCTGGCGGCACGCTTCGGCGGCACGGCGTTGTTTCCCTCGGATGGCCCGCCCTGGCCCCCGTTTTTCGGCTGGGCGCTGGCCTCGGGCGCGCTGTGGCAAAGCCCGGTGGGGATGCTGGTCCATGCCGATCAGGGCCTCTGGGTGTCGTTTCGTGGCGCCTTGGCTCTGCCCTTAGACATCCCCCTGCCCCCGGCTGCCAATCCCTGCGACAGCTGCGTGACGCGGCCCTGCATCACCGCCTGCCCGGTCGAGGCCCTCTCGCCCACGGCCTATGACGTGCCGCGCTGTCACGCTTTTCTCGACCGGCCCGAGGGTCACGACTGCCTGTCGCGCGGTTGCGCCGCGCGCCGCGCTTGCCCCGCCTCCGAAAGCCATGCAAGACTGGACGCTCAATCCGCCTATCACATGAGCAGGTTCCACCGATGATGAAGCGTCTGATCCTGACCCGCCACGCAAAGTCCAGCTGGGACGACCCGACCATGGCCGACAAGGATCGCCCGCTCAATGCGCGCGGACAGGCCGCCGCGGCGGATCTGGGCCAGTGGCTGGCCTCGCGCGGCGATATCCCCGACGAGGTTCTCTGCTCGGATGCCGCGCGCACCCGCGAAACATGGGACGGCATCGCCGCCGCGCTCGAAACCGAGCCCCGGCTGGTGCTGAAACCCGCGCTGTATCAGGCCAGCGCCGACGTGATGCTGGCGGTGCTGCGCCACGCGACGGGCTCGACGGTGATGATGATCGGACACAATCCCGGCATCTCGGAATTCGCCGAACGCATCGTCGCGCAGCCGCCCGCGAATGCCGAGTTCCACCGCTATCCGACCGGCTCCACACTGGTTGTCAGCTTCGAGACCGATGACTGGAAACAGATCGACTGGCATCAGGGATCTGCGCGCGACTTCATCGTCCCGCGCGAACTGACCGCCTGAGGCAGCCAAAAACACCGCTGCTTTCGACACAAAGCCTTACCCATCCCGGTAAGGCTTTGTTCACTTCTGGCGCATCTTTAATCCGGAAATATCCTCGGGGGGTGAATTTGCCGTAAGGCA